>NZ_JBSNCF010000002.1:340000-1535000 GCF_058780535.1 Azospirillum sp. UENF 211521 | reverse complement strand
TTCGCCTTCCGGCTCAGGGTCGGCGGTGAGCTGCCGGTAGGTCTTGTCGCACAGCTCCGGAGGCGGCGACACCAGTTCCGCGCCGGCCGCCTGCGCGGCGAGCTGCATCCGGCACGCCTTGTCCAGCATGTCCATCAGGCAGAACGCCTCCGCAACCGTGCGCCCGGTCACCAGACTGCCGTGGTTGTGGAGAAGCATCGCCCGGCGGGTGCCGAGATTGGCGACGAGGCGGACCTTCTCGCTGTCGGTCAGGGCCAGCCCCTCGTACCGATGGTAGGCGAGGTCGCGGTAAAAGCGCAGGGCGTGCTGGGACAGCGGGAGGAGCCCGTCCTTCAGCATCGACACCGCCACCGCCGCCTCGTTGTGAAGGTGCATGACGCAGCGCGCGTCCTCGCGCGCTGCATGGACGGCGCCATGGATGACGAAGCCGGTGGCGTTCACCGGGTGGGGGCTGTCGCCGATGATGGCGCCGTGGATGTCGATCTTGACGAGGTTGGACGCGGTCACCTCGTCGAAGGTCAGGCCGAAGGGGTTGATGAGGAAGCGCCCCGGCTCGCCCGGCACGGCCAGCGAGATGTGGGTGTAGATCAGGTCATCCCAGCCGCGTTCGGCGACCAGACGGTAGGCGGCGGCGAGATCGATACGGGCTCGCCATTCGGCGTCGCTGACGCCGGCGCCGGCGAGGCGCGGTCCGGCATGGACGAATGATCCGCTGGTGTCCGTCACGGTCGGCTCCCGGTCTGTGCGATGAGCGGGAGAGCGTCGCACGGTGCGGCGCGGTTGTCCAAGCGGGACGCTGGGACTATTCCGGATTTCGGAAATCACTGGCCCGGCTTGGTTGCGGTCTCCTAGAATGCAGGGCTTTCCGCCGCCGAGTGCACAGTGATGACCATGACCGCGCCAGTCTCCACCCCGTCCGACCGCAGCGTGCCGGAAGGGGGCCGAATGGAGGATCAGGCGAAGCCCTCCATCCTCGTGGTGGACGACGAGGAGGGCATCTGCAGCTTCCTGTCGCGCGCGCTGGAGCGGCGTGGCTGGCGGGTCGAGGTGGCGGGCAGCGCCGAGGAGGGCGCCCAGAAGCTGGAGCGCATCCACGCCGAGGTGATCATCCTCGACGTCGCCCTGCCGGGCCGCTCCGGGCTGGACTGGCTGAAAGAGCTGATGGCCGGCGGCTTTGCCGGCGAGGTGATCCTGGTCACTGCCTTCGCCGACATGGACACGGCCATCGACGCCCTGCGCTCCGGCGCCGCGGATTTCGTGCTGAAGCCCTTCCGGGTCGAGCAGATCCTGAATTCCATCGACCGCTGCGTCGAGCGCACCCGGCTGACCCGCGAGAACTACGTGCTGCGCCGGCAGTTGTCGAAGAAGGACAACGGGCGCGACGAGATCGTCGGGCGGTCGGATGCCATGATGCGGCTGCGCTCGCTGGTGCAGCGGGTGGCGCCGACCCCGTCCACCGTGCTGATCCAGGGCGAGTCCGGCGTGGGCAAGGAGCTGGTCGCCCGCGCGCTGCACGACCTGTCGCCGCGCGCCGACCGGCCCTTCGTGGCGGTGAATTGTGCGGCGATCTCCGCCGACCTGATCGAGGCGGAGCTGTTCGGCCACGCCCGCGGCGCCTTCACCGGGGCCAAGGACGCGCGCAAGGGGCTGTTCTACTACGCCCACGGCGGCACGCTGTTCCTGGACGAGATCGGCGAGCTGTCGCTGACCCTGCAATCCAAGCTGCTGCGCGTTCTGGAGGAGCGGCGCATCCGCCCGGTCGGCAGCGAGCAGGAGGTGCCGGTGGACGTCCGCGTGGTCACCGCCACCAACCGCGACTTGAAGGCAGAGGCCGCGGCGGGGCGCTTCCGTCCGGACCTGTTCTACCGGCTGGAGGTGATGACCCTGACCATCCCGCCGCTGCGCCAGCGCGCGGTGGACGTGCCGGAGCTGGCCGCGCTGTTCATGCGCTTCCTGCCGGCGCGGCTGGCCGTGCCGCCGCTGACCCTGACGCCGGAGGTGACGCGGGCGCTGATGTGCCATTCCTGGCCCGGCAACGTGCGCGAGCTGCGCAACTTCGTGGAGCGGTCGCTGCTGCTCGGCGAATTTCCGCTCGACGATCTCGACACCGCCAACGCCGCGGCGGTCGAGGCGGGCCTGGCCGCGGACCCCAGCCTGTGCGCCGCCGCGGTGGCCGGCAACCCGCCCTGCGCGCCCTGTCCGGTCCGCCACGTCCGCATGGACGGCGACAGCGACGTGCTGCCGCTGGCCGAGGTGGAGAAGCGCCACATCCTGACCGTGCTGGCGCGCTGCGACGGCAGCAAGGCGCGCGCCGCCGACCTGCTGGGCGTGTCGCGCAAGACGCTGGACCGGAAATGCGTGGAATGGGGGGTGTGACGCCCCCATCTCCGGCGCCGCCCCCCAACGCGCCCCGGCCGCATATGCTGAAGCGGCTGGCGGCGGCCTACGCGGAGTCGGTGCGGCTCAAGCTGCTGGCTCTGGTGCTGGCGCCGCTGCTGGTCGGCGCGCCGGTTCTGCTGATGATCGTCTGGGCCTGGGGGACGCAGGGCTACGACCAGCTTCTGGTCAACAAGGTCAGCTCCGACCTGGGGACGGCGCGGCAGTTCTTCGACCGGGTGCAGATGTCGCTGCGCAACGGGCTGGAGGGGGTGGCGACCTCCCACCGTCTGGCCCTGGTGCTTGAGCGCGGGACGCCCGCCGATCTGCGCCGGCTGCTCGACGAGGAGGCGGAGGAGCACGGGCTGGACTATCTGCTGCTGCTCGACGCCGGGGGCATGGTGCGGGCGGGCGGGTCCTTCGCCGTCCCGGCGGACCGCAGCGGCTGGTCGGTGGTGCGCGAGGCGCTGCACGGCTACGCGCAGCACGGGCTGGAGGTCTTCGCCCCGGCGGAGCTGGAGGCGCTGAACCCGGCGCTGCGCCGGGCCGCCCACACGCCGTTGGTGCCGACCCGTGCCGCCCGGCCCGATCCGCGCAATGTCGAAAGTCAGGGCGCCGAGGATCGCGGGCTGGTGATCCAGGTCGCCATTCCCTTCGACGGGCCGGACGGCCGTCTGCTCGGGGTGCTGGAGGGCGGGGTACTGCTGAACGGCAACCAGGGCATCGTCGACCGGCTGAACACCATCGTCTATCAGGACGCCTCGCTGCCGCTGGGCAGCCAGGGCACCGCCACGTTGTTCCTCGGCGACACCCGCATCGCCACCAACGTCCGGCTGTTCGAAGGGCAGCGGGCGCTGGGTACCCGCGCGTCGCAGGCGGTGGCGGAGAAGGTGCTGGACCGCGGCGAGCCGTGGCTGGGTTCGGCCTTCGTGGTCAACGACACCTATGTGTCGGGCTACCAGCCGCTGGCCGACACCGCCGGGCGGCGGATCGGCATGCTCTATGTCGGGTTCCTGGAATCGCCGCTGCGCGACACCCTGTACAAGGCGCTGGCCGGGCTGTTCCTGCTGTTCCTGCTGGTGTCGGGGCTGGGGACGCTGGTCGGCCTGCGCGGCGCGCGGGCCATCTTCCGCCCGCTGGAGCGCATGGCCGGCGTCATCGTCCGCATTGAGAGGGGCGAGGATTCCGCGCGCATCGGCCCGACCGCCAGCCGGGACGAGCTGGGACGGCTGGCCCGCGCCTTCGACCATCTGCTGGATTCGGTGGCGGCACGGCGGTGGGAGCTTCAGCGCTCTGCCGAGGAGCTGGACCGCAAGGTGGCGCTGCGCACGGCCGCGCTGGAGGAGGCCAACGCCACCCTGCGCCGCGCCCAGCAGCAGCTGGTGATGAACGAGAAGCTGACCGCCATCGGCGAGCTGACCGCCGGGGTGGCGCACGAGATCAACAACCCGGTCGCGGTGATCCAGGGCAACCTTGACCTGCTGCGCGAGGTGCTGGGCGATGGGATCGAGCCGGTGCGCCAGGAGGTCCGGCTGATCGACGAGCAGACCCGGCGCATCCACGCCATCGTGACCAAGCTGCTGCAATTCGCCCGGCCCGGCGACTTCGCCGGCTACGCCGAGCCGACCGACGTGAACGGCGTGCTGTCCGACTGTCTGGTGCTGACCCGCCACAACCTGAACCGGGCGCGGGTCGTGGTGACTCTGAAGGCCCAGGCCGGCGGCCCGGTGGAGATGAACCGCGGCGAGCTTCAGCAGGTCCTGATCAACCTGATCGTCAACGCCATGCAGGCGATGCCGGAGGGCGGGAGCCTGACGCTGGACAGCCGCGACATCGGCCCGGACGAGCGTCTGCCGGGGGCCGAGCCGTTCGAGGGGGTGCTGGTGGGGGTCGAGGACACCGGCCACGGCATCGCGGCGGGCGATCTGGCCCGCATCTTCGACCCCTTCTTCACCACCAAGAAGCAGACCGGGACGGGGCTCGGCCTGTCGATCAGCTACGCCATCGTCCAGCGCTACGGCGGGCGGATCACGGTGGAGAGCGTTCCGGGGCGCGGCACCCGCTTCACCCTGTGGCTGCGGCGGCAGGCCGTCTATTCCGACCAGCCGACCGCGCCCTTCTTCGCCGCCCAGCGGATCACCGCGGGGGGCTGATTCCCCTTTATCCGGCGTCTCTTTACCCGGCAACCGCCAGGAACGGGTTGACGCCGATGCGGCGGTATTCCTCCTCGCCCAGCAGCAGGTCGAGCGCCAGGGTGGCGAGGTCGTCGGCCACCGGGTCGAGGCCCGGCGCCTTCTCCAGGAACAGCAGCTTCAGATAGCTGTGGCAGGCGTCGCAGGTCTCCGCGCGCACCGCGTTGTTGGCCTCCGTGCCGTCCGCCCCCTCGACGAAGCGCTGGGACACGTCCTTGCCGTCGCCGCAGGCCACGCAGGACGAGCGCACATGGTGCCAGGCGGTGTGGCAGAGCCCGCAATGGAGATAGCGCAGGCCGCCGCTTTCCATGCCGACCTGCAGCACGCCGGCGACCGGCGCGCCGCCGCAGACCGGGCAGGCGGCGGCGGTGGCGTGGGCGGTGACCGACGCCGGGTCGAGCGCCTCGGCGTGGCGCGTCCAGGCGGTCTGGAAGGCCGCGGCCAGGAAGGGTGCTGCGGCGAGGTCGCCGTCCTCCAGCGCGTCGCCGGCCCAGCGCCCGGCCAGCGCCTCCAGGGTGTCGGCGTCGGACGCGGCCAGCGCGGTCAGGGCGTCGTGCGCGCCGCCGGGCAGGGCGTCGAGCTTGGCGGCCAGGGCGCGCAGGTCGGCGGCCCACTGCTCCTCCGGCGGCAGGGTGGCGGGGGTGGCGACCACCGCCGCCTGGGCATCGGCCAGTGTGGCGACGAAGCGCAGCCAGTCGCCCATGGCGTGCCCCTCCGCCAGCGCGCGCAGGCGCGCCGCCCGCCGGGTGAAGATCGCCGCGTCGGGCAGGCGCCGCGGGGCCGGCGACTGGCCCGGCACCAGACCGGCGGCGGCCATGGCGGCGGCAGTCGCCTCGGACATCGTCGCTTCGGACATCGCCGCTTCGGAAATCGGGGCGTCGGAGGAGGAGGCGGTCATGGTGGCTTTCCCGGTCACGGATCACGAACAGTCGGAAGGGATAGCACAGCGCAAGAACGGTGCCAGGAGGGACCAATAGCCCTCTCCCCTCTGGGGAGAGGGTGGCCCGAAGGGTCGGTGAGGGGGTTGCGCATGGCGGCACGTCCGGCAGAAGCGCAACCCCCTCACCCTGACCCTCTCCCCGGAGGGGAGAGGGATTTTAGCTGCCCCCACCCTCGACAGATTGTCCTCCACACAAACGTTAGGGACATTTTGTCCATCGCCGGCCGGACAAAATGTCCCTCGGCGCGGTGCGGGCATGGCCGTTCCGTCCGTCCGCCCCAGCAAAGTCCCCGCATTCCGCCATAGGCACCGGCTGGCACGGAATCTGCCCTTTGGGGGATGCGCCACTCCGGCCGGGTCACCCCGGACGGCGCGGCGCCACCGGCTCCAGGCGCTCAAGCGCCGGGCCGGCACATCCTGACACCAGGGCCGACATCAGGGAGGTTTCATGCCCATCACACCCATGCAGGTATCACGGCGGCAGTTCTTGAAGGTCACGGCGGGCGGTCTCGCCGCCTCCAGCATGGGGGTTCTGGGCTTCCTGCCGTCCGAGGCGCTGGCCGAGGTGCGCCAGTTCCGCCTCGCCCGCGCCAAGGAGATCCGCAACACCTGCCCCTACTGCTCGGTCGGCTGCGGCCTGCTGATGTACAGCCTGGGCGACGGCGCCAAGAACGCCAAGGCCGAGATCATCCACATCGAGGGCGACCCCGACCATCCGGTCAGCCGCGGCTCGCTCTGCCCCAAGGGCGCCGGCCTGCTGGACTTCATCCACAGCCCGAACCGCCTGAAACACCCGGAGGTCCGCGAGGCCGGGTCGAACAGCTGGAAGCGCATCTCCTGGCATGAGGCGATCGAGCGCATTGCCCGCCACATCAAGGACGACCGCGACGCCAACTTCGTCACCAAGACCGCCGACGGCGTGACGGTGAACCGCTGGCTGTCCACCGCCATGCTGACCGCGTCGGCCTCGTCCAACGAGACGGGCATCCTGACGCAGAAGGTCATGCGCTCGCTGGGCATCGTCGGCACCGACGCGCAGGCCCGCGTCTGCCACGGCCCGACCGTGTCGGCGCTGGCCTCGACCTTCGGGCGCGGGGCGATGACCAACAGCTGGGTGGACATCTCCAACGCCGACTTCATCCTGATCATGGGCGGCAACCCGGCGGAGGCGCACCCGGTCGGCTTCAAGTGGGCGGTCGAGGCGAAGAAGCGCGGCGCGCGCATCGTCGTCGTCGACCCGCGCTACAACCGCTCCGCCGCGGTGGCCGACGAGTATCTGCCGATCCGCGCCGGCTCCGACATCGTGTTCCTGGGCGGCGTCATCAACTGGCTGGTCGCCAACGACAAGATCCAGTGGGACTATGTCCGCGCCTACACCAACGCCGCCTACATCGTGAAGGAAGGCTTCGGGTTCGAGGACGGGCTGTTCAGCGGCTACGACGCGGCCAAGGGCCAGTACGACCGCTCGTCCTGGAACTACGAGGTCGAGGCGGACGGGAACACGGCGAAGACCGACCCGACGCTCCAGCATCCGCGCTGCGTGTGGAACCTGATGAAGGCCCACTACGCGCGCTACACGCCGGAGCTGGTCGAGGACCTGACCGGCACGCCGAAGGACGGCTTCCTGCGCGTCTGCCAGCATCTCGGCTCCACGGCGGTGCGCGACCGGGTCGGCACGATCCTCTACGCGCTGGGCTGGACGCAGCACACGGTGGGCGCTCAGAACATCCGCACCATGGCGATGATCCAGCTCCTGCTGGGCAACATCGGTATGCCGGGCGGCGGCGTGAACGCCCTGCGCGGCCACTCCAACATCCAGGGCCTGTCCGACCTCGGCCTGCTGTCCACCAACCTGCCGGGCTATCTGACCCTGCCGTCGGAGAAGGCGCACCCGACCTTCGCCGACTACATCGCCAAGACCGCGCCGAAGGCGCAGGCGCCGGGCCAGCTCAACTTCTGGGCCAACACGCCGAAATTCTTCGTCAGCCTGCTGAAGTGGTTCTGGGGCGACAAGGCGACGGCGGAGAACAACTGGGGCTACGACTGGCTGCCCAAGTGGGACAAGATGTACGACGTGCTGCAGGTCATGGACCTGATGCACAACGGCAAGGTCAACGGCTTCATCGTCCAGGGCTTCAACCCGCTGACCTCCTTCCCCGACGCGCGCAAGACGGCGGCGGACTTCGCCAAGCTGAAATACATGGTGGTGATCGACCCGATCGCCACGGAAACCGCCTCCTTCTGGCAGAACCACGGCGAGGTCAACGAGGTCAACACCGCGTCGATCAAGACCGAGGTGTTCCGCCTGCCCTCGACCTGCTTCGCCGAGGAGGACGGCGCCATCGTCAACTCCTCGCGCTGGCTGCAGTGGCACTGGAAGGGCGCCAACCCGCCGGGCGAGGCGAAGACCGACCAGGAGATCCTGGCCGAGCTGTTCATGGCCGTCCGCACCCTCTACGCCAAGGAGGGCGGCACCGCGCCGGAGCCGATTCTCAACCTCTCCTGGCCTTACAAGAACCCGCTGGAGCCGACGCCGGAGGAGCTGGCGAAGGAGATGAACGGCCGCGCGCTGGCCGACATCCCCGACCCCAAGGACCCGGCGAAGTTCCTCGCCCGCAAGGGGGAGCAGCTTCCCAACTTCGCCCTGCTGCGCGACGACGGCACGACGATGAGCGCCTGCTGGATCTTCGCCGGCTCCTGGACGCAGGCGGGCAACCAGATGGCCCGGCGCGACAACACCGACGCCGGCCTCGGCAACACGCCGGGCTGGGCCTGGGCGTGGCCGGCCAACCGCCGCATCATCTACAACCGCGCCTCCTGCGACCCGTCGGGCAAGCCCTGGGACCCCAAGCGCACCCTGATCGCGTGGAACGGTACCGCCTGGGCTGGTGCCGACGTGCCGGACTTCAAGGTGGACTCGCCGCCGGCCGACGGGATGAACCCCTTCATCATGAACCCGGAGGGCGTCGGGCGCCTGTTCTGCACCGACAAGCTGGTGGACGGCCCCTTCCCCGAGCATTACGAGCCGATGGAAAGCCCGCTCGGCACCAACCCGCTGCACCCGAAGGTGGTCAGCAGCCCGGCGGTCCGCATCTTCAAGGCCGACCGCGAGCGGCTGGGCACCCATGACCAGTTCCCCTACGTCGGCACCACCTACCGCCTGACCGAGCATTTCCAGTTCTGGACCAAGAGCGTGCGGCTGAACGCCATCGCCCAGCCGGAGCAGTTCGTGGAGATCGGCGAGACGCTGGCGGCGGAGAAGGGCATCCAGGCCGGCGACTGGGTCCAGGTCTCCTCCAAGCGCGGCCACATCAAGGCCAAGGCGGTGGTGACCAAGCGCATCAAGGCGCTGAAGGTGGCGGGCCGCACCGTCCACCAGATCGGCATCCCCCTGCACTGGGGCTGGGAGACGGTGGCCAAGAAGGGCTTCCTGTCCAACACGCTGCCGCCCGCCGTCGGCGACTGCAACACCCAGACCCCGGAATACAAGGCGTTCCTCGTGAACGTCGAGAAGATCGGAGTGGCGTAAGTCATGGCACTGCAATCCCTCGATATCCTGCGCCGGTCCGCCACCCCGACGCCGACCCCGCAGGCGCGCAACCCGCAGGAGGTGGCGAAGCTGATCGACACCACGGTCTGCATCGGCTGCAAGGCCTGCCAGGTCGCCTGCTCGGAATGGAACGAGCTGCGTGCCGAGGTCGGCACCTGCGTCGGCGTCTACGACAACCCGACCGACCTGTCCTCGCAGGCCTGGACGGTCATGCGCTTCAACGAGGTGGAGGAGAAGGGCAAGCTGGAGTGGCTGATCCGCAAGGACGGCTGCATGCACTGCGCCGACCCCGGCTGCCTGAAGGCTTGCCCGTCGCCGGGCGCCATCGTGCAGTTCAAGAACGGCATCGTGGACTTCCACCAGGAGAACTGCATCGGCTGCGGCTATTGCATCTCCGGCTGCCCGTTCAACGTGCCGCGCCTCAGCCCGGCCGACAGCAAGGCCTACAAGTGCAACCTGTGCTCCGACCGCGTCGCGGTGGGGCAGGAGCCGGCCTGCGTCAAGACCTGCCCGACCGGGGCCATCCAGTTCGGCAGCAAGGAGGACATGATCGAGGTTGCCCAGACCCGCATCACCGACCTCCAGTCGCGCGGCTACGACCAGGCGGGCCTCTACGACCCCGCCGGGGTGGGCGGCACCCACGTCATGTACGTGCTGCACCACGCCGACAAGCCGACGCTCTACTCCGGCCTGCCGGACAACCCGTCGATCAGCGCCGTCGTCGGGGTGTGGAAGGGCATGCTGAAGCCGCTGGCGACGCTGGGCGTCGCCGCCGCCGGCCTGTTCGGCTTCTTCCATTACATCACGGTCGGCCCGAATCGCGCCGAAGACGAGGACGAGGCGGACCACGGCACGCCGCCGGCCCCGCCCGCCCAGGGCACCAAGCATAAGGAACGGGAGAACGCGCTGTGAAGACGTCGGAAAAGCTGATCCAACGCTACTGCGCCGCGGAGCGCATCAACCACTGGATCGTGGCGGTCTGCTTCGTGCTGCTGGCCATCTCCGGGCTGGCCTTCTTCTACCCGGCCTTTTTCTGGCTGACCGGCGTGTTCGGCACGCCGCAGCTCGCCCGCATCGTCCATCCCTTCGTCGGGGTGGTGATGTTCCTGGCCTTCGCCCGCCAGTTCTTCCGCTACGCCCACCACAACCTCATCAACAAGGAGGATGTGAAGTGGATGATGTCGGTGAAGGAGGTGATGAAGGGCAACGAGGTCGGCGACATCGGCCGCTACAACGGCGGCCAGAAGGGCATGTTCTGGGTCATGGTGCTGTGCATGATCCTGCTGCTGGTGTCGGGGGTGATCGCGTGGCGGCCCTATTTCGCGGGCTATTTCCCGATCCCGATCATCCGCGTGGCGCTTCTGGTCCACGCCGCCAGCGCGCTGGTGCTGATCGCCAGCATCATCGTCCATGTCTACGCCGCGCTGTGGGTGCAGGGCACGATCCGCGCCATGGTCGAGGGTGTGGTCACCCACGCCTGGGCGCGCAAGCACCATCCGCGCTGGTTCCGTCAGGTGACCGGCAAGGAAACCGGGCATTGATCGTTTGAGAGCGCTTTATAGCCCTCTCCCCGGAGGGGAGAGGGGAATTCCTAAGAAGGATACCGCCATGAGCTTCGCCACCGACGTCGCCGCGCCGTCCACCACCCACCGCATGACCGTCCTGCGGCTGGGTCCGGACGCCGCACAGCTCTGCGACGACGCGGTGGTGGAGGAGGTGCCCGTCGCAATCGCCTACAACGGCATCGTCCATGCGGTGATGCTGGCGACCCCCGACGACCTGGAGGAGTTCGGTCTCGGCTTCTCCCTGACGGAGGGGATCATCGCCGACGCGGAGGAGCTGGAAAGCCTGCGGGTGGTGGAGGGCTGCGACGGGATCGAGGTCCGCATGGAGATCCCGATGGAGCGCTTCCTGGCGCTCAAGGGCAAGCGGCGGAGCATCGCCGGGCGGTCGGGTTGCGGCGTCTGCGGGGTGGAAAGCCTCCAGGCCATCGCCCGGTCCGGCCGGCCCGTCCCTTCGGGCGGGCGGCTGTCGGTCGGTGCGGTGGAGCGCGCGCTGCCCCGCTTCGCCGAGCGGCAGACCCTGCACCGCGCCACCGGGGCGGCCCACGGCGTCGCCTGGGTGGACGCGGCGGGGGAGATCCTGGCGGTGCGCGAGGATGTCGGCCGCCACAACGCGCTGGACAAGCTGATCGGCTGGCTGGTGCGCACGGGCGTGGACCGGCGGGGCGGCTTCGTCCTGACCTCCAGCCGCGCCAGCTACGAGCTGGTGCAGAAGGCCGCCCGGCTGGGCATCAGCGGGCTGGTCGCCATCTCCGCCCCCACCGGCCTGGCGGTGCGCATGGCGGAAAGCTGCGGCGTGTCGCTGGCCGGCTTCGCCCGCGGCGACCGGCTGGTCGTCTACAGCCACGGCGACCGCTGGGTGTGAGCGGCTCCGCGACGGACGTCGCGGGGGGCGGTCGGCTTTACGCCCCCTCGCCCTTTTCCCCACCCTTGTCCCCGCCCCCGCGCAGCCGTTCCAGGACCTGCCGCAGGTCGCCGGGGTGGAGGGGTTTGTGCAGGAACGAGCAGCCGCGGCGCTGGCCTTCCAGCAGGGCGCTCTGGGCCGTCTCGCCGCTCAGCACCACGGCGGGGATCTCGCGGCCGTAGAGGCGGCGCACCCGGTCGATCACGTCGAAGCCGGACACCTTTCCGGGCAGCCGCAGGTCGGTCAGGATGACCGACGGCGCGTCGGGCAAGCCGTCCAGCACCGCGAAGACCTCCCGCATGTCGCTCGCGGCGGCGACGGTGCAGCCCCAGCTTTCCAGGATCATCTGCAGGCCGGTCAGCACCATGGCCTCGTCGTCCACGGCCAGAACGGTCATCCCGGTCAGCGGCGGAGCGCTGGCGGCGGAGGGCGGGGGAGCGGGGTGGCCGCAGGGCGGTTCGGCCGGCGGGGTCGCCGCCTCCAGCGACACGGAGAAGACCGTGCCGCGTCCAATGCGCGACCGCACCTCGACCTGCAGGCCGAGAAGCTCCGCCAGCCGGCGCACGATGGCGAGGCCGAGGCCCAGCCCGCGGTTGGGATCGCGGTTGGGGTTCTGGAGCTGGTGGAACTCGTCGAAGATCGCGGTCAACTGCTCTTCGGGGATGCCGAAGCCGGTGTCCCAGACATCGATGCGCCAGTGGTTGCCGCGCCGCCGCATGGCGAGCAGCAGCCCGCCATGCCGGGTGTATCGGATGGCGTTGGTCAGCAGGTTGCGCATCACCCGCCCGAACAGAACCGGGTCGGTTTCCACCGTGCCGGGGCACAGGCGGGCGCGCAGGCGCAGGCCCTTCTCCTCGCTCTGCGGCCGGAACTCCTGGACGAGCTGGCCCAGAAGCTCGTCCAGGGCGACCGGCTGCGGGTCCGGGGTCACCGTGCCGGCGTCCAGCGTGGAGATGTCGAGCAGAGCGTTCAGCAGCCGCTCGCCCGCCGTCATGGCGTTGCCCAGCATCTCCGCCGTGCTCAGCGCCTTCTCGTCGCTGATCTGGCTGCACAGCGCGTCGAGGAACAGGCGCATCGCCTGGAAGGGCTGGCGCAGGTCGTGGCTGGCCGAGGCCAGGAAGCGGGAACGCGCGGCGGTCGTCCGCTCGATCTCCGAGCGCATCGCCCGTTCCATCCGGGCGACGACGCGGTCGTCGGGCGCCGCCTGCCTGGCCAGGGCCAGCACGGCGACCGTCCGCCCGTCCTCGGTCAGCGGCACGCCCTCGAACGCGGCGGGGTCAGCGTCGCCCACGGGCAGAAGCTCGATGCCGACCGGTTCCTCGGTGTCGTCGGAGAACAACGGATCGACGGCGCCCAGCACCGCCGGCCAGACCGGTCCAAACCAGGCCGGGGCCGGCTGCCCGCCCGCCATCGGCTCCTTGCCGAGCAGCGCGCACAGCGCGTCGTTGGCGAAGAGCGTGGCGGCGTGCGGTGGTCCGCTCAGCACGAAGGCCGGCAGAGCGGCGGCGCGGCAGACGCGCAGCGCGTTCGCGACGCACTCCGTCTCCGCGGGCGCGGCGTCGATGCTGGTCCTGTTGCTGTGCCGAGGCGTCACGTCGGTCTCTCTAACCGCTGGAGCTGAAGGTGAAGCACCTTAACCTTTGGTGCTCTGGGGATGAAAGCGCCTGAAAGCCCTATAGACGCCTATGCGGAAGGCATTGGTGGGGAAAGGCGGGCAAGGTGGTCCTCCACCATGTATTTGCGGCGGAGCAGGGCCATCAGGCGGATCTTCAGGATGTCCATCGGCTGCGACTTGCCGACGAAGTCGTCCGCGCCGGCGGTCAGGCTGGCGGTCAGGCGGTCGTCGCCCTCCTGGCTGGTCAGGATGACGATCTGGAAGAACAGGCCGCGGCGCCGCCGGAAGCGGTCGAACCGCTCGCAGAGCTGGGTGCCGCTGGTGCCGGGCATCACGAGGTCGAGGATCACGCAGTCCAGCCCGCCGTCCTCCAGCGCCGCCACCGCCTCGTCGGCGTTGCGCGCGGCGACGACGTGGCAGCCGTCCTCCTCAAGCTCGGCGCGCAGGAACTCCCGGTAGGTCGCGCTGTCGTCCACCACCAGGATGCGCGCCCGCCGCAGGATGTCGGACACGGTCGGCGGCGCGTTGCGCCGGTCGAGCAGCGCCATGGCCTGCTGCACCACGCCCTGGGAATCGGCGGGGTCCGCCCACTGCACGTCGGCGGCGGCGCCGGTCTCCGCCGCCCGCTCCGCCGAACCGAGCAGCATGGCCGGGGCCGGGCAGCGCCGCCGCAGCTCCGCGAGCGTGCGCGCGGCCTCCCCGTCGGCCTCGACCACCAGCAGGTCGAAGGGACGGCGCGCCAGTTCGGCGAGCGCGGGCTCCACCGTTTCGACGCAGCTCGCCTCGATGCCCTGCTCCTCCAGCATCAGCTTCAGGAGAAGTCCCTGCGTTTGCGAGGCGATGACGATCAGCGCCCGGGGTCCACTCATGAGGGCTCCACTCCCGTCGAAACCAGTTCCAGCAAACGGGCCGCCATCTTGTCGATGGGCAGCTCCTCGGTTACGCCTCCCAGCCGGACCGCGGTCCCCGGCATGCTGTGGATGACCGCGGTGGAGGCGTGCTCCGCGATGGTGTAGGCGCCCGCCCGGCGCATGTCGGTCAGGCCGCGCGCCCCGTCCTCCCCCATACCGGTCAGCAGCACGCCGATGGCGGCGGCGCCGAAGGCCGAGGCCAGGGAGGAGAACAGCACGTCCCCGGACGGCCTCTGGCCGCAGACCGGATCGCCGTGGACCAGCCGCATCCCGCCGGGTTCGGCGGTCAGATGAAGCTCGCCGGGGGCGACGTAGACATGGCCGGGCCGGTGCGGCCCGTCGGAGGCCAGCGCCACCGGCAGCGGCGTGACCGACCCCAGCCAGGAGGCGAAGCCGGCCACGAAGGGCGCGCCGATGTGCTGCACCACGAAGACGGGCAGGGGGAAGCTGGTCGGCAGCCCACGCAGCAGCTTCACCAGCGCCGCCGGCCCGCCCGTCGAGGCGGTGATCCCCAGCGCGCGGAACTGCCGTTTCACCACGGACGGTGGCAAGGGCGGCGGCGGGGCGGCGGCGGCACCCTTGCCGCGGCCACCGTTGCCGGGGAACTCCTCATCGCCGTTGCGCGGACGCCCGCGCTGCCGGATCACCTTCACCTGGCTCATGATGGTGAGCTGGGTGCAGAGATGCCGGGCGACGGTCTGATAATCGGCGCGGGCCATGCTGCCCGGCTTCTCCACCACCGCCAGCGCCCCGGCCTGGAGCGCCCGCATGGGGATGTCCAGGTCGCGCACGTCGGAGGCGACGACGACGATGGGCACGGGATGGTCGCGCATCAGCCGCTGCGTCACGGCGAAGCCGTCGATGCCCGGCAGGCGGATGTCCAGCGACACCACGTCCGGCCGCAGCGAGTCGACCATGCGCAGCGCCTGCTCGCCGGACGCGGCGATGCCGGCCAGCTCCAGCCGCGGGTCCTCGCCGATGACGTGGGCGAGGAGCTGCTGGACGACCGGCGAGTCCTCCACCACCAGCACGCGGATCTTGCGGGCGCCGCTCACAGCAGCCGCCGGATGCCGGCCAGAAGCTCGTTCTGGTCGAAACGGGTCTTGACGATGTAGGCGTCGGCGCCGAGGTCCAGCCCGCGCTCGCGGTCCTCGTCGCTGGCGCGCGAGGTGACCAGGATCACCGGCAGATCGGAGGTCATGGGGTTGCCCTTGACGGCCTGGAGCAGGGCGAACCCGTCCATCCTCGGCATCTCCACGTCGCTGATGATCAGGTTCACATCCTCCAGCTCGCCGAGCGTTTCGACCGCCTCGCGTCCATCCACGCACAGCGTGACCCGGTAACCATGGGCCTCCAGGATACTCTTTTCCAGGGTTCGCGTGGTGATGGAGTCGTCCACAACCAAAATGTGCGGCCGCCGCCGCGCCAACTCGTCCAGCGGACGGACCAGCGGCGGCAGAGACATGCCGGGGCGCGGCGACAGGGCGGCGGGATTCAGCACCAGGGCCGGCGATCCGTCGTCCATCAGCACGGTGCCGAGGAAGCGGGCGGCGTCGATTCCCACCTCCTCCGCCGGGGTGACCACCGAGTCGCGGGTGGCCAACAGCGCGTCGACGACCAGCGCGACCCGCCGCCCGGCGGCGCGCAGGACGACCAGCGCCAGCGGCGCCCCGTTGCCCTGCGGCATGGCGCCGTCGTAGCCGAGCAAGGCGGACAGCGGCGTCACCGGAACGTCCTCCTCGTCCAGCCGGATGGTCGGGGCGGCGAGGTCGGTGAACAGCGTGTCCGCCGGGACGCGCAGCACACGCGCCACGTCGTTGCTGGGAATCGCCAGGATGTCGTCCTGGACCGCCACGAAGACCAGCCGCTGGCTGAGCAGGCTGAGCGGCACCTCCACCGTGACGACGGTCCCGCCGCCCTCGCGCGCGGCCAGCGTCACCGAGCCCTGGAGCCGGGTGACCTCCCGCCGCACAATGGCGAGGCCCATGCCGCGCCCGGCGTATTCGTTCGCGGTGGGGGCGGTGGAGAATCCCGGCTCGAAGATCAGGTCGAGCAGCCGTTCCTCCGGCGCCGTCTCCGCCTCGTCGGCGCCCAGCAGGCCGCGCTCGACGGCGTGGCGGGCGATGGCCTCGCGGTTCGGGCCGCGCCCGTCGTCCTCGACCCGCAGCACGAGGCGGCGGCCGACCACCGAGGCTTCGAAGCGGACGGTCGCCGCGGCGCGCTTGCCCGCGACCACCCGCTCCTGCGGGGTTTCGACGCCGTGGCTGACGGCGTTGCGCGCGATGTGCAGAATGGGGTCCTTCAGCCGTTGCAGGACCACCCGGTCGGCCTGGGTTTCCAGCCCGCGGATGTCCGCCTCGACCTCCTTGCCCTGGGCGCGGCTGATGTCCCGGATCATCCGGCCGAGGTTGCTGAACTGCGACTCCGCCGGCAGCATGCGGAGCTGCCGCACCTCGTCCTGGAAGCCGCTGCCCCAACGGCGCAGCGACCAGAGATGCCGGTCATGGGCGCGGTGCGCCGCGTCCAGCGAGGCGCCGAGCGCGCGGAAGCGCCGCTCGAAGGAGGACAGGCGCAAGGCCGTCTCGTCGCCCGCGAAGGAGGTGGTTCCGGACCCCGAAACATCCTGGGAACCGCGGAGCAGGCGGGGCCGCATGGCGTGCCAGCTCCGTTCCAGGGCGCGCCATTCGCCGCGCAGCTCGCGCAGCTCGGCGACCAGGGCGGACTGGTTCTCGATCTCCGGCAGGAGGCCGGCGGCGGCGGTGAACAGCCGCTCCAGCCCGGCGCTGCGGATGCGGACCAGGGCCGCGCTTTCACCGGCATCGACGGAGCGGGCCGGGCGCGGCTTGGCGGCCGGAAAAGCGACGCCCGCCTCCGCGGCGGCGGGGCGGCGCTGGACCGGTTCCGGCCCGCCGCCTTCGCCGCCCATGCGGGTCAGCTCGGCCAGCACCTCGGCGATGTCCACCTCACCGCCGCCGCGCGTCGCCCAAGCCACCACGTCCTCGATGGCGTCCAGCGCGCGGCGCACCACGTCGCGGGCCGTCGCGTCGAAGGGCACGGCGCCGCGCTGGATGGCGATGAAGGCGGCCTCCAGCCAGTGGGACAGCCGCTCGACCTCCGGCAGGTCGACGGCGCGGGCGGCGCCCTTCAGGCTGTGGGCGCGGCGGTGGATCTCCACCAGATCGGGGTGGTGGGCCGGGTCCTTCTCGACCGCGCGCAGGGCCTCGCGGATGGCCGCGAGGTGCTCCTTGTGCTCCAGGTCGAAGGCGGCGAGCAGGCGCGTGCGAATGTCGTTCATGCCGCCCGCACCTTTCTCCCGTCCTTGTCCGTGCCCCCGCCGCCGCGTGCCGTGGCCATGATCACACGCGGTAGTTCCGCACGGCCTCGACCAGACCCTGGCCGAGATCGTTGAGGTTGGTGGCGGCTCCTTCGAGCTGGCGGGTGCCGGCGGCGGTCTGGCTGCTCGCCTCGCGGATGTTCTGAAGCGCCTGGATCACCTGCTCCAGGCCGATCTGCTGCTGGTTGGTCCCGGCGACGATCTGCTGGAAGGCGAGCACGCTCTCCTGCACGCTCTCGGCAAGGTCGCGGATCGTCGACTGGGTGGCGTCGGTCTGGCGCTTGCCGGCGCCGACGCGCTTCACCGCCTCCTCCGTCAGCATGACCGAGGCGTTGATGCCGTGCTGGATCTCGCTGAGGTTGGAACGGACCTGGGCGGTGGCCTCCTTCGACTGGTCGGCGAGGCTCTTGATCTCGCTCGCCACCACGGCGAAGGTCCGGCCGTGCTCGCCGGCGGCGGCGGCCTCGATGGCGGCGTTCAGCGCCAGCAGGTGGCAGCGCTCGGCGATGTCGTTGACGGTCAGGATGATCTCGCCGATCGCCTGGGTGCGCTCCGACAGGATGACGATGTTCTCGGCGACGGCTTCCGCCTGCTCGCGGATGGCGTCCATCGCCTGGTTGGTGTCCTCCACCGCCTTCAGGCCGGTCTCGGAGTTGGAGGCGGCAACCTGGGCGTTCTGCGCCACGTCCTGGGCGCGGCGGTTGATCTGCGCGCCGGATTCGGTGATCTCGCTGAGCGTCGCCGTCGTCTCCTCGACGGCCGCGAGCTGCTGGGCGACGCTGGCCGCCTGCTGCTGGGTCGAGGCGCGGATCTGCGCGGTCGCGGCGTGCATGCTCTCGGCGGTGGCGCGGGTGGTCCTGGCCATGCTGCGCAGGTTGCCGGTCATCTCGTTGAGGTGGGTGCCCAGTTCGGCCAGCTCGTCGTCGCCGGGCACGACCACCGTCTTGGTCAGGTCGCCCTTGCCCACCTGGGTGACGTAGCCGATGGCGGTGCCGAGCCGCTTGGTGACCGAGCTGCCGATCAGGATGGCGATGGCGACGGCCAGGGCCACCACGATGACCAGCGCCAGGATCGAGGAGCGCACCGCGTCGTCGTAGAGGGCGCGGATGTTCTGGCGCCCGGCCTCCGACAGGCGGCTGATGTCGCTGTGCAGGCTGGCGAGCTGGCCCGCCATGGCCACCCGCATCTCTTCCACCCGCGTCAGTCGGGCCAGCGCCTCCGGCTCGGACCCGGCGGCGACCCGCTCCATCAGCGCGTTGGCCTCGTCGAGCATGCGGTGCGAATACTGGTCGAAGCTGTTGATCTGGCTGACCAGCTCGCCCCAGATGCGGCGCCGGTCCTCCGTGGTGCCTTCCTCGGCCCGATCGGACGCGATGCGCTTCAGCTTGTTGACTTGGTCGAACATGATCATCGAGCCGTCGCGGTAGCGCTGGCGCAACTGTGTGATGTCCGGCGGCGCCGCGCCCTGGACCTGGGCCAGCGCGGCGGCGTGGGTCGCCGCCTCGCGGAAGCTGCGCAGGTTGCTCTCGGTCACCTCGATCTCGCGCACCGCCTCCGACACCTGGATGTCGTAAGTGGCGATGCCCATCATGACCTTCATGCCGTCCGCGAAGCGCATCATCTGGAACGCCGCCAGCAGCCCGGTCAGCAGGCAGACGACCCCGAAGCTGAGCATCAGCTTGTGCTTGACCTTCAGTTTCATTCTTCTTTCATGCTCCTCAGCGTCTCCAGGATCGCCGGCACGTCCAGCACGGCGACGCGGCTCCGGGTGATGGCGGTCACGAAGGGCCCGGCCTCGGGCGGGGCCTTCAGGCTGCTTTCCAGCTCCGTCACCGTGTCCACGGTGCGCAGGCGCAACGCCACCGGCCGCTCGCCGCCGCGCAGCACGACGGCGAAGCCGCCGCCCGCGGGAACGGCGTTGCGCCCGCACAGCCGGTCCACGTCGAACAGGCGCATCACGCGCCCGTCGATGGCGATCAGCCCCAGAAGCTCCGGCGGCGCGTGGGGCACGCGCGCGACCCGCGGCAGCGGCACGATGCGGGACAGATGGCGCAGGTCCAGCCCATACGATCCGTCCGCTCCCCGCCCGACCAGCAGGGAGACCGGGGCTTCGGCCTCCGCCGCGGCGTCGGCCTCGTCGGCGGAGGGGACGCGCGCCAGATCCTCGGCGCGGCGGCGCAGCAGAGCGTCGGCCCAGGCGCCGCCCGGCGCCGCGGCCTGCTCCGTATCCCGGCTCTGGCGGGCCAAGCGCGCGCGGACGGCGTCCCAGTCGATGCCGTCTTTCACATCGGCCGCCTCTCCGGCTCCGGTCCGGTCGTCCATCACGGCTCCTCACCCGAGAACCAGAGGTCGATCATGCTGCGCAGCTCGGCCACGGTCAGGCCGCCGCCCTCGGCCACCAGCTCCGTCGCGTCGTGGGCGGCGACGGTGGCGCGGGCGTTGCGGAAATGGCGCTGCGCCGGGGCCAGCTTGCCGCGCCGCCAGTAGGCCAGCGCCAGATGGTAGTCGGCCAGCGCGAAATCGGAATCCAGATACAGCGCCCGCTTGAAGGCGGCGATCGGGTCGCCGACGCCCAACTCCTCCTCCAGCAGCCCCAGCCGGTAGTGGACCACCGGGTCAAGGCGGTTGCGCTCGGCCAGCGCGATGCAGGCGTCCAGCGCCGCCGCCCGGTCGCCGTCGGCCACGGGAGGGTTGCCGGCAGGAGAGGGCGTCGGCTGCGGGGTGGGAAGGGGGGAGGGAGTCGGCTTCGCCGCGGTGGCGCGCAACCGCGCCGCGGGGTCCGTCGCCGTGCTCCGCTTCTTCGCGGGCTTCGTCTCGGCAGACTTTGTTTCCGCAGGCTTCGTGTCCGCGGGTTTCGGTTCGGCGAGCGTGGCGGGCGTGAAGGCGGGCAGCGCCGCCGCAGGAACCGCTGGAAGGGCCGTCGCAGGGGCGCAGCCGGGGCGCGGCTTGCGGTAGATGGTGGCGCCCGGCACCGGCACGGGGGTGAACAGGCTGTTCACCTGCTGCCCCGTCTCGGCATGGCCGACCACCAGCCAGCCGTTGGGCACCAGCACCTCGTGCAGGTTCTCCAGCAGCCGGGTGCGCGTCGGCTCGTCGAAATAGATCATGACGTTGCGACACAGCACGACGTCCAGAGCGCCCAGACCCCGCGGGTAGTTGGGCAGCGGCCCCTCCACGAGGTTGAAGACGGAGAAGCTCGTCCATTCGCGGAAGCGCGGCTTGACCGCCCACAGGTCGCCCTGCCGGTCGAAGCATTCCGCCAGGACCGCCGGGTCGAGCCCGCGCACCGCCCAGTTTCCGTAGACGCCGCGCCGCGCCGTGTCGATGAAGCTGGCGTTCAGGTCGGTGCCGACGATGCTGACCTGCCAGTCGCGGAGCTGGTCGGCGAAATGCCGCTTCAGCAGGATTTCCAGCGTGTAGGCCTCCGGCCCGATCGAGCAGCCGGCGCTCCAGATGCGCAGCAGGCGGCTCTCCCGGTTGCGGCGCAGGCATTCGGGAATGGCGACGGCGCACAGCGCCTCGAACTGCTCGGCGTAGCGGAAGAAGAAGGTTTCGCCGACCGTCAGTTCGTTGATGAGCGCCTGATACTCCGGCCCGGTCGGCCCCTCCCCGGCGAGCTGCGCCAGATAGGCGCCGAGGCCGAGGGTCGGCTTGTCCGACAGGCGGCGGTTGATGCGCTCCGCCAGGGCGGCGTCCTTGTCGGCGTAGTAGGCGAGCCCGGTCGCCCCGATGACGGCGGCCTTGATCCGGGGGAAGACGGGATCGCGCAGGATGGCGTCGATGCGGTTCATCGGGCCTCCCCGCCAATCTCGGAATTGCCGGTCTCGGAATCGGGGGCGCCGAGCCGGGCCAGACGCTCGTCGGCCATGGCCTGGAAGGCGGCGAGCAGCCGGCCCTCCGCCTCGGTCAGCAGACGGGCCGGATCGATCACCGTGGCTGTCCCGCCATCATGGGGGCCGCCGTGGGGGATGGTCGCCACGGCGCAGCCGTTGAAGGACAGGCCGGGGTCGGCCGCCGTCCGCTCCGTGTCGGAGACGGGCAGGATGTTGAACACCCGGTCGGCCAGCAGCGCCAGCGGGCGGCCGTCCCAGTCGATCAGGAACAGCGGCGCGTACAGCTCCGGCGGCGCGGCCTCGAAGCCGAACAGCAGGTCGAGGCGCAGGACCGGGACGGCGCGGCCCTGGTAGCGGAACAGGCCGGCGACCACGGCGGGCGCCGCGGGCGGGCGGTCGAGCCGGGGCAGCGGCAGGAACCGGCGCACGGAGTCCGCCGGCAAGGCCAGGGCCCTGCCGGAGACGGAAAAGATCACATACCGTGTCGCGGATGCCGTCGCAGCCATCGCGGGCGCACACCTTCCTACGTCAGTTGTCGGGTCCGAAACACGCGGCCGGACCCAGGACCCTTAATTATTGGGCGGCGCCGGGGGGCTTGAAACCGGCGCAGAACATGCCGCATCGCACCTGGGATGGAAATACCACCAAAGGCAAAAGCCTCAGCCCAAGGTAGCGGTATGACGCCGGTCATACCATGGCTGCCGGAACGCTTGCTGTTTTCGCAGTTGCGGTTACAAACATCCCCCGGCCGCCACCGTCCGGCCCGCGGCCACACGACCGGAGGGCTCCATGATCAAGGTTGTTCGAGCGAAGCTGCATTGCCTGCGTGTCACCGACGCCAACCTGAACTACCAGGGATCGATCACGCTCGATCCGGAACATTGCGAAGCGGTCGGGATCTATCCGCTGGAATTCGTGGAGATCTGGAACAAGAACTCCGGCGCGCGGATCAGCACCTACGTGATCTACGGCGAGCGCGGTTCGCGCTGCTGCGTGCTGAACGGCTCGGCGGCGCGGAGCTGCCAGCCGGGGGACGAGGTGATCATCGCCGCCTCCTGGTACTGCCAGCCGACGGAACTGGCGACGCTGCGGCCGCGGGTGCTGACCTTCAATGCCGACAACAGCATCGACCGGTCGCTGACCTACGACGTGACGGCGCTCGACGGCGGGCGCTTCGACTTCGCGATTCGCGAGGGCGCTTTCCTGGAACCGGAACCGGCCTGACCTGTTCGCTTCCGCATTTGCGCAAATAAAAGACGCGGCTCACGGCGAGTCCACGCGCAAAGCGAGCGCTGCGGCGACTTGCGCGTGTCTTGCGAGGAATAGGCCGTGAGTCCCACTTGAACGCGCGGCAATTTTTGCCTACTCTACCATCTTGGGAGTGCGGACAGCGAGGAGTGCGTGTCATGGGCGTCAGCGGCATAGGGGGCTTCCAACAGCAGCCCTTCACGACACCGTTAAGCAGCGGGCCGGCGGCCCTGCAGCAAACCCGGGGAACCGACGCGAACCAGCAGGCACAGAAGGCCGAAGAGGATCGCCGTCAGCAGGTCCAGGCCCAGGACCAGCAGGCGCAGCAGAGCCAGCAGGCCCTGTCGTCGGGCGGCAACACCACCCCGACCCGCGGACAGAACCTCAACATCACGGTCTGATCGCGCGTCGTCCATCGGGGCCCGCCCGGCTCGTCCGGCTCCGGGTCCGCAGGGGAAAGGCGGCCAGCCATGGACATCCGAAACGTTTCCGGCATCCAGGCGAACCGGCCGACTCCGGCATCGGCGGTTCCGACGCCGCAGTCCGTGGCCGACGCCACGGCACCGACCTCCCAAACCCCGCCCAACGCCGCGACCCAACCCACGGCTGGGTCCCCGTCCGATCCGGTGGTGGTGGCGGGCGGCTACATCAGCCCGGTCCTGCGCTACGACCAGGACGCCCGGCTGGCCGTCATCTATTTCCGCGACCGCTCGTCGGGCGAGACCCAGAACCAGATTCCGGCGCAGCAGGTGGTGGAGGAATACCGCCGCACTGCCAGCCGCCTGGGCGGCGCGACCGACGCGGCGGAAGACCGTGGCGCCGGCAAGGGTCCCGCGCCGTCGGGCGGTGCGGGGCGGAACGCCGGACCGGGATTCGGCGCCGCCGTGCCGAACGGCACGCCGTCCGGCGAAACGCCGCCCGCCGCGGCAAGCGCAACGGCGGGCACCATCCCCGCTGCCGTCCCCGCCGCTCCCGCTCCCCGTGCCGCGGGGGCCTACGGCGCCGGCTCGCCGGGCGCCATCGTCTCCGTCACCGTCTGATCCGGCAGCTCGAAGCGGGCGACCAGCGGCGCGTGATAGCTTTCCGGGGAATGGCTGACCGTGGCGTGGGCGACCAACTCGTCGCCCAGCGCCTCGTTGTGGATTTCGGCGGCGCGGAACCAGCCCAGCAAGGCGCGCGACACCAGCAGATGGTCGAGCATCACCGCGTCGCCGCCGTGCAGCACGGTGAAGCGCCGCTCCTCGGGCACGGAGCGCTCCAGCGGCACCAGCGACCGCCCGGCGAGATGGCCGTTGCCGGTCTCGTCCAGGTCGGCGCGGATGATGCGGACGGGGGTCTGCTCGATCTCGGCGTTGAGGTCGCCGGCGACCAGGATCAGCGCCTGCGGGTCGGCGTCGAACACCCGCTCCACCGCCAGCCGGGCCTCCAGCGCCTGCCCGGCCCGCTTGATCGAGGCCAGATAGAAACCCTCAGCCCAGCCGCCGACGCTCTTCCAGGTGGAGGCGTTCTTCTTCTGCCCCGGCACCGGCGCGGCGATCGGCGCGCGCAGATGCAGGTTGAAGACGTGCAGCCGCCGCCCGCCGGGCAGCCCGATCTCGCCATGCAGCACCGGGCGGTCCCAGGCCACGGCGTCGCCGCCGGGCTGGGCCGGGTCGGCGGTGACCATGCGGACCTGCGGGGAGGGCACCAGATCGTGCCGGTACTGCCGCGCCGCCAGGATCGGCCAGCGGCTGACCAGCACGAGGTTGTGGCGGTCGGCCAGCTTGGTCCCCTCGCCGCCGGAGGTCCGGTGGAAATCGGCGTAGGGGCCGCCCTCCAGCAGCCGGTTCAGAGCGCGCAGGGTGCGCGGTTCCCCCTTCGCGTCGCGCTGGCCGTTGACCTCCTGAAGGCACAGGATGTCGGCGTCCAGCCGCTCCAGCTGCGGGCGCAGCACGGCGGCGCGCTCCTCGAAGGACAGGTCGCCGGTGTCGTCCAGGCTTTCCAGGTTGAAGGTGGCGATGCGGATGCTGCGGCTGCTCATGACCCCTCCCCGGACGCCCGGCCCGCCACGGCGCGCGGGCGCGCCAGGAACAGGTGGTTGCGGTTGATGCGCCGCCGCCGCCGCCGGTGCGCGCTCAGCATCGCCGTGGAGGAGACGAGCGTGGCGTCCAGCCCGGCCTCGGCCATGCGCTGGGGGGTATCCGTACCATAAATCCGGTAGTGATAGGGATGGCCGAAGGCGGCCAGCCGCTTGGCCGGGGTGTCCATCGCCGGGTCCTCCTGCGTCGGCCCCTTGGGGTCGTAGGGGAACAGCAGGACGGCGCGGCCGGAGGGCGTCAGGACGCGGGCAATCTCGCGCAGCGCGGCGCGGTCGTCGGGGACATGCTCCAGCACGTGGCTGGACAGCACGAGGTCGAATCGACAATTTGGGAAGGGCAGGTCGGTCAGGTCGGCCTGCACGTCGGCGGCCGGGTTGAAGCGGTCCAGCGTGACGTAGCGCCGGCCGTGCCGTGCCCGCAGCAGCGGCTCCAGGCAGGGCTCGGGGGCGGTGTGCAGGATGCGCAGCGACCGGCGCAGCACGTCGGTCCGCTCCGCCAGGAAGCTCCACAGGAAGCGGTGGCGCTCCAGCGACCCGCAGTCCGGGCAGCGGGCGTTGCGCCGCCCGCCCAGGCCGAAGGGCAGGAAGCGCGCCGCCTCCCGCCCGCAGAGCGGGCAGAGCAGGGGGCCGGCGGCGGGGATCAGGCCGCGGGCGCCCTCGTAGCGCGGACGCTCGTACAGCGACTCCCGCTGGTAGACGGCGGCCTCGTCGAGATTCTGGTCCGCGATGGCGGGCAGCAGGCGGGACAATCCATGGAGCATGGGGATCAGAACAGTTCCACGTCGCCATCGATCCCGGTCTTGCGCAGCCGGTCCATGAAGGAGGTCTCGGACCGCGCGATGTCGCGCACCGTCTCCTCCCCGATCAGGCGGCGCTGGGTGCGGCCAGAGGTGGGGTAGAAGCGCACCGCGCGGGCCGCGGTGCCGCCGACGTCCCAACTCATCGTCGGGATGCCTTCGGCCGCCAGATACTCCATGACGAACTCGACGTTGCGCTGGCCGATGCCGGCGCTGCGCGGCGCGCCGTTCACGCTGGCCCCGCCGAAGATCTTGGCGCGCAGCCGGTCGCGCCGCCCCGTCGCCGCCAGCAGCCGGTTGATGAGCTGCTCCATGGCGGCACTGCCGTAGCGCGAGGAGATGGACAGCCGGTCGCCGTTGTGGTCGGGCAGCAGGAAATGGTTCATCCCGCCAATCGCCGCCACGGGATCGAACAGGCAGGCGGCGATGCAGGAACCCAGCGTCGTGGTGATGACGACGTTCGGATCGTCGCTGACCACGCAGCCGCCGACCACGATGTTGACCACCTCCGCGCCCAATTGCCGGTCGTGGTAGCGGTTGGCCGCGATGTCCGGCGTGTCGGAACCCTGCTGGTGTCGGCGTGCGCGCGGGCTGATCGGCATCCAGGACCTCGGTGGGACATTCGGTCGCAGTGTACAACCGACCGTCGCCCTTCGCCAAGCGTCACGGTTGCGGGCGCCATTGCCCCCTCTCCCGCCCCGGGAGAGGGAAGGGACCCACGCCGCAGGCGTGGGAAGGGTGAGGGTGCCACCAAGGATCATGCTTCAATCCTCGCACGACCCTCACCCGCCCGCTTTCGCGGGCACCCTCTCCCGGGGCGGGAGAGGGGGAAGACTCTCACAAACCGGCGATCCACAACTCCAGCAGGTCGGCCTGGAGCTTGCGGGAGCGGGCCAGCCAGGCGCGGGCCTCCGGGGGGATCTCGGCGATGCGGCGGTCCATCGTCCGGTCCATGGCGGCGCGCTGCGCCTCGTCGGTGACGAAAAAGGCGAAGCCGAGCGTCCGGCCGCGCGCCGTGGTCAGCGTGCCGGCCAGCGCCTTGGCGTAGGCCAGCGTGCCCGACTTGGCGCGCACGCCGGGGGGCAGGACCTTGCCCTCGTCTTCGCCGGGCAGAAGGGCGAGCACCGCCGGGCCGGCGCCCTGGATCAGCGCCATGGTCTGGGCCGGGGTGATCCGCGACGCGGCGCTGAGCCCCGAATGGTTGAGCAGCCGCAGCCCCGTCCAGTCGGTGCGCGGGGCCGCCAGCATGGCCGGCGCGGTCAGCACCGCCGCCGACTCCGGCAGCGTCCGCACCGCCGGGTCCAGCCGCCGGGCGGCGGCCAGCCCGATCAGCTCCGCCGACAGGTTGTTGGAGTAGCGCAGGACCTGCCGGGCGAGGGTCTCCAGCGGCTCGCTGCGGTGCAGGGCGGCCAGCGTGGCGGTCGGCGGCACGGTGCCGGGAGCGGGGGCGGGCAGGGCGATCCCCGCCTCCGCGGCCAGCCGGCGGAAGACATGCGCCGTCGCCAGACCGGGCCGGGTGACCGGAAGCCACAGGCTGGCCGCCATGCCCGGCTGAGGGGCGAATCGCCAGCGCTCGCCCCCAGGCTCCCCATTGGCCGTTGCCCCATCCGTGGCGGTGAGCGGGGTGAAGGCGGCGCCCACTCCGGCGCCCACCTGCACCGTCACGCTGTCCAGCGGCACGCGCCCGGCGTCGGACACCGACCAGGCGCTGACCCGCACCGGCTGGCCGGCGGCGGCGGGGCGCGCCCAGTCGAAGCGGAAGCGGTTGAAGTTCAGCGACAGCGCCCCGACGCCGGTGTTGTAGCCGGCGGTCCAGGGCTGGCCGGCGTCGATCTCCGCCATCTCGGGCAGGGCGGAGGTGTCGTAGAGGAAGCGCCCGGTCACCCGCGTCACCCCCAGCGCGCCGAGGTCGCGCAACAGCTCCGCCAGCCCTTCGCTGGACAGGGACGGGTCGCCGCCGCCCTTCAGGATCAGGTCGCCGTCGAGCACGCCGTTGCCCAGCCGCCCGGTGACATGCAGCGTCGTCTCGAACCGGTGGTCCGGCCCCAGCACCGCCAGGGCGGCGGCCATCGCCGGCAGCTTGGCGACCGAGGCCGGGGCGAAGGGCTTGGCCGGCTGCCGCTCCGCCAGGACGGCGCCGCTGTCCGGATCGAACAGCACGTAGCCGACGTCGTCGGCGGAAAAGCCGTTGCGGGCGATCGCTTGGCGGTCGTCCGGACCGGTGGCGGCAGTGGGGGAGGCGCAGGCCGACACCGCGGAGACGCAGGCCAGCAGGAGGAGGATGGAGAAGGTCGGAATCCGCATGGCGGACAGTCTAACGCAAGGCTGCGGTCCGCATCCGCGTCAATCGTGGGCCGGGCCCGATTCAGGCATGGGCCGGGCCCGGAATCTTGCTGCGCAGACAATCCGCTTCCCGTACGATGACGGTCAGGAAAAGACGCCACGCCTTTGGGAATGAGTTGCAAGACCCATGATGTCACGGCGACGAAGCGTCACGTTCGAAGTGGTCGTCGAGCAGGGCGGCAAACCCAACATCGACGGCGTCTTTGCCGACGAGGCCGCGGCGCGGGAACGCGCCGCCTATCTGCTTCGTCTTGCGAAATTTCCGGTTGTCCGGATTTCCAAAGTGAATCAGGCCGGCAAGGAAGAGGTCATCTTCCAGAAGTCCAGCTCCGGCGGCGGCAAGCCGACCACCATCTCCACCATCGACGAGACCGACGTCGGGCCCGCCACTCTCTGCACCGACGCGCTCCAGCTCTTTTCCTACGAGAGCCGGATGCTGCTGCTGCGCCTGCTGCGCGGTTATTGGGACGATCAGGCGGTGATCCCGGCCGAGCAGCTCCACCGCTACTACCCGCTGCGTTATTTCGAGCGGGAGGCCCTGCTGTTCAATCCGGCGGTCAGCCGGCTCGCCGCCCTTCAGGCGCCGCTGCTGGGCGTGAAGCCGTTCGACCGCCATGACCAGCTCATGCGGATGTTCACCAAGCTGAAGGAGATGGCGCAGGCGTCGGACACGCTGGCGCCCTTCGACGCGGCGCTGGCCCGCGGCGGGGTGGGCGGCCTGCTGGCGGCGGCGGCGGGAGAGCGCCCGCCGGAGGAGCGCGACCGGCTGGTCACCCACGCCTTCGCCGCGGTGCTGGAGCCCTGCCGCGACTGGCCCGGCAAGGTCAAGGCGCTGCTGCGCTTCCACCGCGAGGACGGGGAGGAGGAGGCGAACCGCCGCCTGCTCGACCAGATGCTGGCGGAGACGGTGGACGGGCGGGAGCCGGTGCGCGCGCTGATCGGCTACGCGCCCGACCTCGGCGCGGCGCTGCAAAGCCTGATCGCGGCGATGCACGGCGACCTCGACGACCGGCTTCCCCACACCGACGAGCTGCTGGCCCTGTCCAACGCGCTGGGCGGTGGCGGCTTCGACGAGACGCGCAAGGCGCTGCTGCGCCGCGTCCAGGGCGGTCTGGCCGGCCTGACCCCGCTGACCCGCACCGGCACCGCGGCCGAGGGCAAGGCCTTCGGCATGATCGTCGACCGGCTGACCAACTTCGACGGCTTCCTGGGTGGCGCCGGCATGGCCGAGGCATTGACCCGGCGCGCCAAGACGGTGTGGAGCCACGGCGGGCAGGACGCGTCCTTCGACACGGCGGTGCAGCGTCTGGCCACCCGCCTGCCGGCGCCGGCCCAGCGCATCGGCTATCTGCTCGACCTCGCCACCAGTCCCTTCGGGCGCAACAAGCTCAGCGTCCTGATCCGGCAGGTCGCCACCGAGTTCGAAAGCATCACATCGGCCCGCGAGCTGGTCGCCCCCGGCGTCAGCACCGACGACGTGCGCGGCGGCCTGGGCCGCCGCCTGCGCGCCGCCGGCATCCCGCGCGCGCTGGCCGAGGGGCTGATCGCCAAGATCGCGGCGATTCCGGACGCCGAACGGTCGCTCAGCATCCCCTTGCTGGCCGCTCCCGTTGGAGACGTCGTGACGCGGGCGACCGAGGAGACGGTCCTGATCGACGTCGCGAAGGCGGCGGCGGAGCGGCTGGTGCTGTTCTGGCGCGGCCAGACCCGGGCGATCCCGGAGGACGGGACCCAGCTCGTCATTGGGCGGTCGTCCCAGTGCCAGTTCGTCCTCGACATCGCTTCGGCCTCGCGTCGGCACGCGGCGGTGTTGCGGCAGGACGGCGTCTTCGTGGTGGAGGATCTCAGCCGCAACGGCACCCAGATCGCCGTTCCGGGGGTGGCCGAGCCGCGGCGGCTGAAGGCCGGTGAACCGCTGCCGCTGCCGCCGCGCGGCGAGATCGTCATCGGCTCGGCGGAGCTGGGCGAGGAGCCGGCGCGCATCGCCTGGGAAATCGTCAAGCGCTGAACGCGTCGTCCAGCGGGCGGAACACGGGGCGCCAGCCGTCGCCGCGCACCGCCAGCGCGCCGACCAGCCCCGGCGCCGGGCGCAGGTCGAACAGCGACCAGTCCGCAGCGGTCCCGGCCTCCAGCGCGCCGTCCAGGCCGAGCAGCCGGGCGGGGCGGCCCGGCACCAACTCCACCGCGAAGCGGTCGAGCGGCGTGGACAGCCCCTGGCCGGTCGCCTTGATGAAGGCCTCCTTACGGGTCCAGCCGTTGAGGAACGCTTCGTCCCGCAGCGCCTCGGGCAGGGCGGCGAAGGCGGCCCGCTCCTCCGGCGCGAAGAATCGCTCGGCGATTCCCTCGGCGTCCGGCACGGACCGCAGCCGTTCGACGTCCACGCCCAGCTCCACCGTTGCGCCAGGGGCGATGGCGATCAGAACGTGATCCTTGCAGTCGGCGAGGTTGAAGGCCGGGCCGCCGGGCAGGAAGGGCTTGCCCATCGAACCGTAGGCGAAGGACAGGGTGGCCGGGTCGCGCTCCAGCACTTGGCCGAGCCGATGGCGCAGCAGCCCGCGCCGCAGAACGCAACGCGCGCGCAGCTCCTCCGTCGCGAAACGGGCGGCCCGCGCCGCCTCGTCGGGAGAGAGCAGGGCGCGGAACGCCTCCAGCCGGTGCGCCAGCCCGCGCAGGTCGGCATAACAGAGTTGAATTTCTCCCGTTCCCCACATCGGATGTCCCCATTCCCCGGATTCGGGACTATAACCGCGCTGGCCCCGCGCGGCGATTGCGCTATCATGCGCCTCCCTTTTGCCGGATCTGGAATCATGGTCGATACCGCTCAGCTTGCTCCGCATCTGTCCAACGTCGTCAAGGACGCCGCTATTCCCGAGCTGCCCAACCACTACCGGGGCAAGGTGCGCGAGAATTACGACCTTCCCGACGGGCGGCGCGTCATCATCGCCACCGACCGGCTGTCGGCCTTCGACATCATCCTGACCGCCATCCCCTTCAAGGGGCAGGTGCTGACCCAGATCGCCCGCTACTGGTTCGAGGCGACCAAGGACCTCTGCCCGAACCATGTCCTGGAATACCCGGACCCCAACGTCGTGGTCGCCAAGCGGCTGACCATCATGCCGGTGGAGATCGTGGTCCGCGACTATCTGGCCGGCACCACCGGCACCTCGCTGTGGACGATGTACAAGAAGGGCCGGCGCGAGATGTACGGCCACGTCTTCCCCGACGGGCTGCGCGAGAACCAGAAGCTGCCGGAAACGATCATCACCCCGACCACCAAGGCCTTCGACGCCGGCCATGACGAGGAGCTGACCGCCGCCCAGATCGTGGAGCGCGGGCTGCTGACCCAGGCCCAGTGGGACGAGGTGACGGCGAAGGCGCTGACCCTGTTTGCCCGCGGCCGCGAGATCGCGGCCGCGCGCGGACTGATCCTGGTCGACACCAAGTACGAGTTCGGCTTCGACGAGGCCGGCAACATCATTCTGGCCGACGAGATCCACACGCCGGACAGCAGCCGCTACTGGTTCGCCGCCAGCTATCCCGAGCGGTACGAGGCCGGGCAGCGTCCGGAGAGCTTCGACAAGGACTTCGTGCGCAGCTGGGTGACCCAGCGCTGCGACCCCTACAAGGACGCCATCCCGGAAATCCCGGCGGAGGTCGTGCTGGAGGCCGCCCGCATCTACATCGAGGCCTTCGAGACGATCACCGGCCAGACCTTCCAGGTTCCGACGGAGGTCACGCCGGCGGTGGAGCGCATCCGGGCCAATCTGGCGCCCTATTTCGCGAAGCCGTGATGAAGATCGCCATCCTCGACGACTACCAGAACGTCGCGCGCGATCTGGCGGAGTGGCATCGCCTGCCCAACGGCAGCGCGCTGACGGTCTTCGAACGGCCGATCCCGGCGGCGGAACTGGCGGGCACGCTCTCCCCCTACAGCGTCCTGGTCATCATGCGGGAGCGCACGCCGTTCCCCGCGTCGCTGATCGACGCGCTGCCGAACCTGCGGCTTCTCGTCACCACGGGCGGGCGCAACAACGCCATCGACCTGGAGGCCTGCAAGGCCCGCGGCATCACCGTCTGCGGCACCGGCATGGTCGGCACCCCGACGGCGGAGCTGACCTGGGGCCTGATCCTGGCGCTGGTCAAGCGCATCCCGCAGGAGGAGCGCGGCCTGCGCGCCGGGCGTTGGCAGGCCGGCCTGACGCAGGGGCTGGCCGGCAAGCGCCTCGGCCTCGTCGGGCTGGGCAAGCTGGGCACCCAGGTGGCGCGGGTCGGACAGGCCTTCGGGATGGAGGTCGCGGCCTGGAGTCCCAACCTGACCGACGAGCGGGCCGCGGCGGCCGGCGTTTCCCGGCTGGACAAGCGCGACCTGTTCGCCACCTCCGACATCGTCAGCGTCCATCTGGTGCTGAGCGAGCGGACGCGCGGCGTGGTCGGGGTGGACGACATCGACGCGATGAAGCCCTCGGCCTTCTTCGTGAACACGTCGCGTGCCGGTCTGGTGGACGGGGACGCCCTGCTGGCGGCCCTGCACGAGCACCGCATCGCGGGCGCCGGCTTGGACGTCTTCCCCGTGGAGCCGCTTGCGGCGGACAGTCCCTGGCTGGAGGCGCCGAACACGGTGCTGACGCCGCATCTGGGCTATGTCACCCGCGAGAACTACGAGGTCTTCTACCGCGACGCGCTGGACGACATCCTCGCTTGGCACGCCGGCGAGCCGGTGCGGATGCTCGCGTAAGGACGGGACGGCACCACCCCGCCCTTTCCCCATGGCGCGGGAAAGGGCGGGGCGTCTCGCATGGGCGCAAGCCCTTGATAATTTTCAGGCTTCCGTGTCTTTCCCGGATCAGCCCTCCAGGCGCCGCGTTCCGTCCCGCCCGCCCGCTTTTTTCGCCCCCGCAGCACGGATTGTGGGATTACAGCCGCGGCCAAGACGTAGATGGATGGCCACCCCGCCACTTGCGGGGCGCGATTCCATTCCCAAAATGGGTGTGGAACCTGCGGCGGGGGCGGGAGAGGAACGAGTTTCGTTGCGTGGCGCAGGCCCTGCTGGGGTTGCGTGTCCGTGGGGTGGGGCGGCCACCGGTCCCGGCGGCGATTGGCGCTGTGCGTGTTGCCATTGTGGACAAGGCGTGCCGAATTTGATTGGAAGTCTGTTGGTTCACGGCCATCCCGGCACGGACCGCGGACGGTCGGGACAGGAGACGGAAGGTTTGCCACCCATGGAGACAGGAATGAACATCTCGGACCTCTTGTCCGCACACAACGTCATTCTCGATGCAGGGCCGGCCAACAAGGAAACCCTGCTCGACCTTCTTGCCGCCGAGGCGTCCAGCCGCATCGGAGCCCCCAAGGAGGAGATCCTCAAGGCCCTGCAGGCGCGGGAGCACATCGGCTCCACGGCGCTGGGCAAGGGCGTGGCGCTTCCCCACACGGAGCTGCGCGGGGCCGAAAACCCGCTGGTGCTGTTCGCCCGGCTCCGCAAACCCATCGATTTCGAGGCCCGCGACGACGAGCCGGTGGACCTGTTCTTCCTCGTCCTCTGGCCGACCGCGACCCGCAAGGGCCTGCTCCCCGTCATGGGCGAGATCTGCAAGGCCCTGCGCGATCCGCAATCCCTGCGCAAGCTGCGTCAGGCGGAGACGCCCGACACGGTGGTGCAGCTCGTCCGGCAGGCGCTTCCCCCCAACGCCGAACGGGAGCTTGACGACGACGATTTCTGACCGAGCGATTTCTGGCCGGCGCGGCGAGGGAACCCCATCCTTCCTATATTCGTAAAGCCGACAGTTCTCAGCATTTTGGCCCCTCCGATTGCCCGAGACCCCATTGTCACAGACCATGTCCGACGCCCTGTTGCTCCTGGCCGCCACCGGCCTTCCGTTCGTCGGCGCGATCGTCGCCGGAATGCTGCCGACGCACGCGCGCAACACCGCGGCGTGGCTGGCCGGTGCGATCGCGATCATCGGGCTGGGTCTGGTGTGGGCCGCCTACCCGACGGTGGCGGCGGGCGGGGTGATCCGCCATTCGATGGCCTGGATGCCGTCGCTCGGCCTTGATCTCGTGTTGCGGATGGACGGCTTCGCGTGGCTGTTCGCCGGTCTGGTGTTCGGCGTCGGCGCGCTCGTTGTGCTCTACGCGCGCTATTACATGTCGGCGGACGACCCGGTCCCCCGCTTCTTCGCGTTCCTGCTGGCCTTCATGGGGTCGATGACGGGGGTGGTGCTCTCCGGCAACCTGATCCAGATCGCCTTCTTCTGGGAACTGACCAGCCTCTTCTCCTTCCTGCTGATCGGTTATTGGCACCACACGGCGGCGGCGCGCGACGGCGCGCGCATGGCGCTGACCATCACCGCGACAGGCGGGCTGTGCCTGTTCGCGGGGGTGCTGCTGCTCGGCCACATCGTTGGCAGCTACAACCTCGACGTGGTCCTGGCCTCGGGCGACAAGATCCGCGAGCACGCGCTCTACCTGCCGGCGCTGGTCCTCATCCTGATGGGCGCGCTGACCAAGAGCGCGCAGTTCCCGTTCCATTTCTGGCTGCCGCACGCCATGGCGGCGCCCACCCCCGTTTCGGCCTACCTGCATTCGGCGACGCTGGTGAAGGCCGGCGTCTTCCTGATGGCCCGGCTGTGGCCGGTGCTGGCGGGGACGGACGCGTGGTTCTGGATCGTCGGCAGCGCCGGTCTGGCCACCCTGCTGATCGGCGCCTATGTGGCGATCTTCCAGAACGACTTGAAAGGACTTCTGGCCTATTCGACCATCAGCCATCTCGGGCTGATCACGCTGCTGCTCGGCCTCAACAGCGAACTCGCCATGGTCGCGGCGATCTTCCACATCATCAACCACGCCGCCTTCAAGGCGTCGCTGTTCATGGCCGCCGGCATCATCGACCATGAAACGGGCACCCGCGACCTCCGGCGCCTGTCCGGCCTGAACCGCTTCATGCCCTTCACGACGCGGCTGGCGATGGTGGCGGCGGCGGCCATGGCCGGCGTGCCGTTGATGAACGGCTTCATCTCGAAAGAGATGTTCTTCGCTGAGACGCTGACGGCCCAGGGGTCCGTGACCTTCCTGCTCGACATCCTGCCCTTCGCCGCGATGGTGGCGAGCGCCTTCGCCGTGGCCTATTCGCTGCGCTTCATCCACGGCGCCTTCTTCGGCCCCGACCCGGTCGACCTGCCGCACCTGCCGCACGAGCCACCGGCCTGGATGCGCCTTCCGGTCGAAATCCTGGCGCTGGCCTGCATCATCATCGGGCTGCTGCCCGCGGCCACCGTGGGGCCGTACCTGAACATGGCGGCCCACGCCGCGCTCGGCGCCGCGACGCCGGAATACAGCCTGGCGGTTTGGCACGGCTTCAACACGCCGCTGGTGATGAGCCTGCTCGCCCTGGCGGCCGGCGTGACGCTCTACTTCCTGCTGCAGCCGCTGTTCCGCCGCAACATCGAGGGCCCGCCCTTCATCAGCCGGCTGGAAGGCCGCCGCATGTTCGAGCGCAGCATGGTCTTCCTGTCCTGGCGCCTCGCCCGGACGCTGGAGGGGCTGCTCGGCACCCGGCGGCTGCAGCCGCAGCTCCGGCTGGTCGTCTGCGTCGCCATCCTGGCCGCGGGCTGGGCGGTTTACCGGCGCGGCCTCGGTCCGGGCAATCTGGTGCCGCAGGGCATCGATCCGGTGCTCGCCCTGATCTGGGCGATCGGTGCTGCCTGCGCGCTGGGGGCGGCGTGGCAGGCCAAGTTCCACCGCCTCGCCGCGCTGATCCTGCTCGGCGGCACCGGTCTGGTCACCTGCGTCACCTTCGTCTGGTTCTCCGCCCCCGACCTCGCGCTGACCCAGCTGCTGGTCGAGATCGTCACCACGATCCTGCTGCTGCTCGGCCTGCGCTGGCTGCCCAAGCGGCTGCCCGGCACTGGCACGTCGGAGGTGATGCGGACGGGGCGCCGCCTGCGCGACCTCGCCATCGCCATCACCGCCGGCCTCGGCATGGCCGGGCTGGCCTTCGGCGTGATGACCCGCTTCCCGCCGGAGATCCTGGCGCAGCATTTCCTGGAGCGCGCCTACACCGAGGGCGGCGGCACCAACGTCGTCAACGTGATCCTGGTCGACTTCCGCGGCTTCGACACGCTGGGCGAGATCGCCGTGCTGGGGGTGGTGGCGCTGACCGCCTACGCGCTGCTGCGCCGCTTCCGCCCGGCCCCCGACAGCGTGGACGTGCCGGAGCAGCAGCGCGACCAGAGCGCCTACGACATCGCCCGGCCGGAGCGGCGGGAGGGCGACACGGTGGCCGACTGGCTGCTGATTCCGTCGGTGATCGCGCGTCTGCTGTTCCCGGTGGTCGGCATGGTCGCGCTGTTCCTGCTGCTGCGCGGCCACGACCTGCCCGGCGGCGGCTTCGCCGCGGGGCTGATGGGCTCGATCGCCATGATCCTGCAATATATGCTGGGCGGCACGCAGTGGGTGGAGGCACGGCTGCGCGTGCTGCCGCTGCGCTGGATGGGCCTCGGGCTTCTGCTGGCCGCCGGCACGGGCCTGGGCGCCCTGCTGTTCGGCCGGCCCTTCCTGACCACCTATTTCGCCTACGCGCACCTGCCGCTCATCGGCGAGATTCCGACGGCGAGCGCTCTGCTGTTCGACATCGGCGTGTTCGCCCTGGTCATCGGCGCGACCATGCTGACCCTGATCGCGCTGGCCCGCCAGTCGGTCCGCGGCCATCGCGCCGCCGCACCCCGCGCTCCGGCGGCGAGCGCCCCCGCGGCGCCCGCTCCGGTCGCGACCGCTGCCCCGACTGGCGCCCCGACCGCCGCAACCGGAGACGACTGATGGAACTTATCCTCGCCCTCGGGATCGGGGTGCTGACGGGCTCCGGCGTCTGGCTGCTGCTGCGTCCCCGCACCTTCCAGGTCATCATCGGCCTGTCGCTGCTCTCCTACGCCGTCAACCTCTTCATTTTCTCGACCGGCGGCCTGCGGACGGGGGCGGCGCCGGTGCTGGAGCGCGGCATGGCCGGCAGCCTCGCCAGCCACGCCGACCCGGTGCCCCAGGCCCTGGTCCTCACGGCCATCGTCATCAGCTTCGCGACGACGGCGCTGTTCCTCGTCCTGCTCCTCGCCGCGCGAGGCCTGACGGGAACCGACCATGTGGACGGTAAGGAGAAGTCCCGGTGAACGGGTGGCCAATGAGCGCTTGGATGAATCATCTGGTGATCGCGCCGATCATCATCCCGTTGCTGGTCGGCGCGCTGCTGATGCTGATCGACGAGCGGCGGCGGGCTCTGAAGGCCACGCTCGGGGTGGTGTCGGCCTCGGTGCTGCTGGCGCTGGCTGTGCTGCTGCTCTATCTGACGGACCACACCGCCACCGGGGCGGACGCCACGGTGCGCGTCTACCGGCTGGGCGACTGGCCGTCGCTGTTTGGCATCGTCCTGGTGCTCGACCGGCTGTCGGCGATGATGCTGGTGCTGACCGGCATCCTTGGCCTGTCCGCCCTTGTCTTCGCGCTGGCGCGCTGGCAGCGGGCGGGCGCCCATTTCCATTCGCTGTTCCAGTTCCAGCTGATGGGGCTGAACGGCGCGTTCCTGACCGGCGACCTGTTCAACCTCTTCGTCTTCTTCGAGATCATGCTGGCCGCCTCCTACGGGCTGGCGTTGCACGGCTCCGGCCTCGCCCGTGTCCGCGCCGGGCTGCATTACATCGCCATCAATCTGGCGGCGTCCCTGCTCTTCCTGATCGGGGTGAGCATGATCTACGGCGTGTCCGGCACGCTGAACATGGCGGAGCTGGCCGTCCGCATCGCCGCGGTGGCGCCGGAGGACCGCGGGCTGCTGGAGGCCGGGGCGGCGATCCTCGGCGTCGCCTTCCTGATCAAGGCCGGCATGTGGCCGCTCGGCTTCTGGCTGCCGAACACCTACACCACGGTCGGCGCGCCGTCGGCGGCGATCATCTCGATCCTCAGCAAGGTCGGCATCTACGCCATCATCCGGATCTGGCTGCTGGTCTTCGGCGACAGCGCCGGGACCTCGGCGGGGTTCGGCGGGCACTGGCTGCTGATCGGCGGGGTGCTGACCATCGCCTTCGGCTCCATCGCGGTGCTGGCGACGCAAAATCTGGCGCGGCTGGCCGGGGCCAGCGTGCTGGTCTCCTCCGGCACGCTGCTGGCCGCCATCGGCGCCGGACAGGCGGCGGTCACCGGCGGCGCCCTGTTCTACATGACCAGTTCCGTCCTGGCGATCGCCGGGCTGTTCCTGCTGATCGAGCTGGTGGAGCGCGGCCGCATGGTCGGCGCCGACGTGCTGGCGGTGACCCGCGAGGCCTTCGGCGAGGGCGAGGACGAGGAATCCGACGACGACGACGCCATCGGCGTGTCGATCCCGGCGATCATGGCGATCCTCGGCATCGCCTTCATGGCCTGCGCGCTGCTGCTCGCCGGCTTGCCGCCGCTGTCCGGCTTCCTCGCCAAGTTCGCCATCCTGGCGCCGATGCTGGCGCAGGGGGCGGAGGGGCTTCCCATCACCACCTGGGCGCTGATGGCGGCGCTGATCCTGTCCGGTCTGGCGACGGTGGTCGCGATGAGCCGCACCGGCATCGACGTCTTCTGGGCGTCGCCCGCTGGCGACCTGCCGCGCGTGCGCCTCGTGGAACTCGGGCCGGTAATGCTGCTGCTGGCGCTCTGCGTGGCGCTGACCGTCCAGGCCGGGCCGGTGATGCGCTACATGGAGGACACTGCCCGCTCCCTGCACGGACCGGAGCGCTACGTCCAGGGGGTGATGACCACCGCGGCGCCGGGAACCGGCAAGGGAGTCGCGCCATGAAGCGCTGGTGGCCGTACCCGCTGCTGACCGCCGCGCTCGTGGCGATGTGGCTGCTGCTGACCGAGAGCGTGGCGCTCGGCTCGATCCTGATGGGGACCATCCTGGCGACCATCGCGCTCTGGGGCTTCCGGGCCCTCGACCCGCCGGGCGGACGGCTGAAGCGGCCGCGTGCCGCGTTCGCGCTGGCCGGGCTGGTGATGGCCGACGTCGCGCGCTCCAACCTCGCGGTTGCCAAGATCATTCTGAACCCGCGCAAGACGGAGCGGGTGTCCGGCTTCCTGCGCATCCCGCTCGACATGCGGGCGCCCTACGGTCTGGCGACTCTGGCCTGCATCATCACAGGGACGCCGGGGACGATCTGGGTGGAATACAACTCCGCGAACAACAGCATCCTTCTCCACATCCTCGATCTGGTCGACGAGAAGACCTGGATCGACACCATCAAGGGACGGTACGAGAAGCGCCTGATGGAGATCTTCGAATGACCGCCACGCTGCTGCTCTGGTCGATCTTCCTGGCGCAGATCCTGCTGGTCGCCGCGATGGCCTGCGCGACGTACCGCGTGCTGCGCGGGCCGCGGGCGCAGGACCGGGTGCTCGGGCTCGACACGCTCTACGTCAACGCCACGATGCTGCTGCTGACCTTCGGCATCCGCACCGGCAGCACGCTCTATTTCGAGGCGGCGCTGATCATCGCGCTGCTCGGCTTCGTCGCGACGGCGGCGCTGGCGAAGTTCCTCATGCGCGGAGAGGTGATCGAATGACGCATCTGGCCGACCTGCCGGTCTGGGCGGCGATCCCGGTGGCGCTTCTCCTCCTGCTCGGCGCCTCGCTGGCGCTGATCGGGTCGATCGGGTTCGTGCGTCTGCGCAGCTTCTACGAGCGCGTCCACGCTCCGACGCTGGGCACCACCATGGGCATCGGCTCCGTGCTGCTGGCCTCGATGCTCTGCTTCACCGTGCTGCAGTCGCGGCTTGTGCTGCACGAAATTCTGATCGCGATCTTCATGGTGGTGACCACGCCGATCACGCTGATGCTGCTCGCCCGTGCCGCCCTCTACCGCGACCGCAGCGAGGGCAGCGACGACGTGCCGGCGGCGCCGCCGGTCCCGCCGGTCGAGAGCGCCGCGCCGCCGGCCCCGGACGCCGCTCCGCCGGTGTAGACCGTCCCTCGGCGCGTCAGGTCGCCTCGACCTTTCTTATTCAGGTCGCCTCGACCTGGGCGAACATGCCGGAGTCGTCGGTGAAGCTCTTGAACTCCAGCCCGTTGCCCGAGGGGTCGAGGATGAAGAAAGTCCCCTGTTCCGACGGCTTGCCGGGGTAGCGGATCTGCGGCTCCAGCAGGAAGGTCGCTCCGGCGGCCTCCAGCCGCGCCCTCAGCGCGTCCCACACCGGGCGCGGCAGCACCGCTCCGAAATGGTGCAGCGGCACCGCCTTGCCGTCGACCATGCTGGTCTCGGTCGAGCGCGGCTCGGACGAGCGGTGGGCGGAGATCTGGTTGCCGAAGAAGTCGAAATCGATCCACCGCTCGGTGGAGCGCCCTTCGCGGCAGCCCAGGACATCGACGTAGAAACGGCGGGTTTCCTCGATGTCCCGGATGGGAAAGGCGAGATGGAACGCGAACACCGGCGCACCCTTTTGACGTTGGTTCGGGTGGCCAGGGTAGACCGCGCTCCGTGGTGCCAACAAACGAATTCAGCGCGGGTCGATGGCGCGAAAACGCTGCGGCCCCTGGAGCTTTCCACGGGCCGCAGCGGTCGGCCCGATCAGAAGGCCAGACGGGTGTCGAGCATCACGATGTGCGCGCGGTCCTTCAGGTCGCCGCCGTCGGGGCGGGCCGCCTGCAGGGCGGACTGCACGTAGTCGTACTCCAGCCCGGCGGTGAAGCCGGGGGCGACGGTCCAGGTGACGCCGCCCTGCCAGATGTCCGCCTTGCTCGGCGTGGACATGGTCGCGCTGTCGTTGCCCAGCGCCCGCAGGTAGTTGGCGGCGAACAGCAGCGGCCCGGCGCTGTACTGCGCGCCGAAGATCCAGTTCTGCTGCGCCCGCGTCTGGGCGAGGCCCTCGGCGTAGCCGCTGTCGCCGCTGTAGGCGTAGCTGGCGCCGACCTTCACCGGGCCGTAGCCGACGTTAGCCCCGACATGGACGGAGTTCAGGTCCTCGAAGGACTGGCTGACGACGCCGTCGGTCTGGCGCACCGCCTTGCCGGTCGCGTAGAAGGCGCTGCCCTCGACGCTGAAATCGCCGACCGCGGTCTGGAAGGCGCCGCCGACCTCGACCACGTCGCGGAAGGACAGCAGGTCACCCAGCGCGTCGGTGGTGCGGCGGTTGACCGAGCTGTTGGAGTCGCCGCTGCGCGGCATGTAGGACACCGCCGCCGACAGGCCGCCGAAGCTCGGCGTGATGTAGACGAACTTGGTCCCGGTGTCGTAGGCGATCAGCGTGCGCAGGCTGGTGGCGGCCAGCGGCAGGGCGCCGAAGGTCGAGGAGCCGTTCAGGAACAGGATGCCGTTGCTGTCCGGGCTGCCGGCCACGCCCTCGACGTTCGGGCCGATCATCCCGTATTCGTCCGACAGGCCGTTGATGACGCCGGCCTGGATCGTGCCGAAGGCGCCGTTGGCGAACAGGAAGGCGCGGTCGTTCTCGATGTTGCGGGTCGAGACGGTGGGATCACCGTTGCCCGCCACGATGCGCAGCCGCGCGCCGTAGGTCAGGCCGTTGTCGGCGGTGGCCGTCGGGGTGACGACCAGACGGTAGCGGTTGGCGAACTCGCGCGGGCGCAGGCCCTCGTCCTGCTGCTGGCGGATGTAGGCGCCCTGGAAATAGGCGTCGCCGCCGAGGATCAGGTCGAAGCTCGGCTCGGCCAGGGCCGGGGCCGACGTCAGGGCGGCGAAGGCGGTGCCGGCGAGAGCGGCGGCGCGAAGGGAGAAGGCGTTCATGGGCGTCGTCATTCCAGGGTCGAGGCTTGCGGGGTGATGTTTTGAAATCCCCTCTCCCCTCCGGGGAGAGGGTTAGGGTGAGGGAGTTGCGCGTGTCAGACCGTTCGGCAAAAGCGCAACCCCCTCACCGGCCCTACGGGCCACCCTCTCCCCAGAGGGGAGAGGGTTAGTACAAAACCAGCGGCGGCCGAAGGCGGTGAGGTTGCCGTCCTCCAGCCGGGCGAGGCAGAGGATCTCCACGCTGTCGGCCCAGCGCGGGTTGACGCGGCGGAACTGGGCGACGGCCGGGCTGTCCAGCTTGGCCTCGCTGATGGCGCGGGCCTCCTCGGTCAGGCCGTAGCCCTGCCACTGCCAGTCCACGGTGCCGGTGTCGGCGTCGTAGTAGTGGGCGAAGCATTCCCGCCCGATGTGGTCGCGGAAGGCCCGGTCGAGGTCGTCCGGAGGCTGGTCCGGATGCGGCGTGTGGCGGACGAACAGCATCGGCATGTAGCGGTAGGAGCGGTAGCCGACCGCGCTGTAGCTCCAGTACCACAGCCGTCCCGAACGGTCGGCGCGGGCGCGGGCGACCATCTCGGCGACCATCGAGCGCACCAGTTCGTTCGACCCCCAGAAGCGGCGCTCCAGGATGCAATGGGCGGTGTGGAAGGCGCCGACGGCGGTGCCGCCGATCTCCACCGCCTGCCGGTAGACGGTGGCGAAGCCGACCAGTTCCCCGGTCCCGGCGTCCTCCTGCAGCACGCAGTGGTCGAGGTCTTCCAGCTCCTCGTTGAAATAGTCCTCGCCGTAGCCTTCGAACCAGACGCTGAGCAGGGCGAACATCGCCGCCCGGCGCTCGGGCGTCAGGGCCGCCGGCTCGACGAAGCTGGTCCGCAGGGGAGGGCGCGCCGCGGGCGTGGTCATTCCTCGGCCCCGGCCCCGGCCCCGGTCAGATAGAGCGCCGCCCCGGCCTCGCGCACGTCGGCGCAGATGTCCTCATAGTTGCAGGTGATCTCCTCCCCGGCGGCGATGGCGCGGCGGGCGACGAAGCGCCGCCAGTCGCCGGGATCGGCCCGCCCGATGGATGGACCGTCCGCGTGGTTGAGAAACCGGGCGTCGTCCCCCGGCAGAAGGATGCCGACCCCCTCGATCACGCAGCCGTGGAAGTCGACCAGCCGGGCGATCTGCGGAAACTCGGCCAGCACGGCGTCGTCGGGCGCCAGCAGGCGGTCGATGCGGGCGTCGAACGCCCACACCGGCGTGCCGGCGGCGACCGCCTCCTCGGCGAACAGCCCCAGCCCGTGGATCGGGCTGGAGGCGAGGCGGGTGGCGATGAGGAGCGGCATGGCGTCCTTCTCCAGGAGTAACGTCAGGCGGCGGCGGTGGCCGGCGCCAGCGACTCGTCGAACTCGAAGCTGGCGGCGTCGTCGACGAACTGCTCGGCGATGGTCGTGCCGGGGTTGGTCAGGCAGACGCCGATGTAGTCGGCGAAGCGCGGCGGCGGGGTGAAGCCCTCGGCGAGCAGGCGGCTGTTGTCGAAGGCGATGTCCTGCGCGGTGAAGCGGTGGTACTTGCGCCCGCCCGCCATCATCGTCCGGTGCAGAATGTCGCGCTGCGGGAAGGCCAGCCGGAAGGCGCGGTCGAAGGGCTTCCAGCCTTCCGGACCCTTCGGGTCGAAGAAGCTGTAGGGGCGGGTGCCCTCATGGCCGTGCGCGGCGAAGGCGGCCTGGAAGTCGCTCCAGGTCGTCCGGCTGCCGAGGCCGGCGGAGATGTGGTAGAGGTTGTGCTTCAGGTCGGGCTTGCGCAGCAGGTCGTGCAGCCGGGCCGAGGCCCAGTCCACCGGAACGATGTCGATGAAGCCGTCCGGCGAGCAGGGCAGGACGCCGGTGCGGTCGACCAGCCGGAAGAACCAGAAGATGCTGGCGCTGGGGCGCACGCCCATCGCGGTGTGGCCAACGACGATGGACGGGCGGCAGACGACGATCGGCAGGTCGGGGAAGCCGGCGGCCAGGGCGCGCTCCGCCGCCGCCTTGCTGCGGGTGTATTCGACGATGTGCGGCGTGTCGTGGCCGGGGGCCGGGGCCTCCTCGACCATCTCCAGCCACGGCGTCTCGCCGCAGCAGAAGGCGGTGCCGATGTGCAGGAAGCGTTGCAGGTGCTTCATGCGGCGGGCGCGGGCGGCCAGCGCCAGCGTGCCGTCGACGTTGATCTGCCAGACCGAATGGCGGCTGTCGAAGGAGGTGTCGGCGGCGACGTGGACGATGTGGGTCACCGCGTCCAGCCGCGGGTCGGTGCTGGTGGCCAGCGACTGCAGGTCGCCCGGAATGATCTGGCAGAGATCGGCGTAGGCCTGGGCCGTGGCGCGGTCGACGCAGCGCATCAGGTTGGTGGCGAGACGGGCGCGGCAGGCGGCCTCGTCGGCGCCGCGGATCAGCAGCAGGCAGTCCGCCGCGGTCCCGTTCTTGACGGCGTCGAGGTAGAAGGAACCACCGAGAAAGCCGGTGCCGCCGGTGAGAAGGATCATGGTGTGCCTCGGTCTCGCGTCTGGGGGAGGGGAGGGTTCGGTTGGTGGCTCCGACCGACCGGGCCCGATCCGTTGGTCGGATCAGGCGGGCAGCAGGTCGGGGGCCGGAAGGGCAGGGGTGTCGAGCCGGCGGATACCGCCCTGCTCCACCTGGATCTGCACGTCGGCGGCGTCGAAATACGCGTCGTCGTGGGTCACGGCGATCACGGTGATGCCGCGCGCCTTCATCCAGGGAATGATCTCGCGGTAGAATTTCCGCCGGAAATAGGGGGACTGGTCGGCGGCCCATTCGTCGAGCACCAGCACGGGCTTGCGCTCCAGCAGGGCGGCGGCCAGCGCGAGGCGCTTCTTCTGCCCCTGCGACAGGTCCACCGTCGTGAAGGCGCGGTCCTCGACCGCCACCTTGTCGGACATCTCCAGCAGGTCGAGCAGCTCGTCGGCGAAGCCGTCCTCCAGCGACACCGCGCCGTAGAGCTGGCGGGTGACGTGGTTGTCGGAGAAGACGACGGAGAACAGGTCGCGGTAGGAGCCCAGCGTGTCCGCCGTCACCACCGCGCCGTCCACCGTCAGGCTGCCGCGCTGCGCCGGGTAGAGGCCGAGCAGCAGGTGGATCAGCGTGCTCTTGCCGGCGCCGTTGTGGCCGGTGACGAAGACGACGTCGCCGCGCTGCACCGACAGGTCGATGGGACCGACCGTGAAGGAGCCGGTGCCGTCGCGCCCGGGGTGGCGGTAGGACGCTCCGTCGAGCGCGAGGGTGGCGAAGTCGGCGAAGCCGGTCGGCGGCGCGTCCTTGGCCCGGCGCTGCGCAGGACGGGGTGTGGCGGGGCGGGGGGGCGCCTTCAGCTCCGCCTCCACCGCCAGATAGGAGCGGGCGGCGGTCTCGGCGCTGATGTAGGAGGGGTAGGAGGCGACGATGGTGATGACCGGATAGGCGATGAAGGCGGCGGCGTGGCCGGCCAGCACGACGGTCGCGATGTCGGTGCTGGTCACCGCCGGCAGCAGGAAGATGATCCCGGCCAGCGCCGCGTAATAGGTCAGTTCGCTCAGCGTGAAGTAGTGGCTGTACTCGGCGCCGAAGCGGTGGCGCTCCGTCCGCAAAGCCTCGGCGCAGGCGGTGGCGTCGGACAGCGCGTTGGCGGCGCGGCGGCGGTTCAGCTTGCACTCGCGCAGCGTCTGCAGGATGTGGTCCGACCGTTCCGACAGCGCGCCCTCGGCCTCATGGATCGTCTCCGACAGCCGCTCCAGCCGCAGCACGGAGCGCGCGATCAGGACGCCGCCGACCGTCAGGAAGCCCAGCACGATCAGCACCGCGGCGTTCGACAGTGTGGCGAGGTAGAGCAGGCAGAGGACAATGGCCGCGACCGACTGGAAGCTGATGACCAGGGTCGGGACCGCCTGGGCGAGAAGCTGCAACTCCGGCCCGGCCACCTGGGCGAGGCGGGTGGAGCCGACCGCCATGGCGTCGGGCAGGTCGGCGGCCACCGCCCGGCGCAGCAGGTCGACGCGCAGGACAGCCAGCGCCGCCTGCATCCGCTTGGACGCCGCGCTCATCATCCAGCCCTGCGCGAACCGCCAGGAGAAGGCGGACAGCAGGAAGATGAACAGCAGGCGCTGCAACCCCTCCGGATCGTCCATGATGACCAGCGCGCTGTTCAGCGAGGTCAGCAGGGCGAGGTTGAGGGCCGCCGCCAGCACCGCCAGCAGCATCAGCGGCTGCATGTTGCGCAGGGCGTCGCGTCTCAGGATGCGCCAGAGATCCATCGCCGGCTCACTTGGGCTGAATGAGGTCGAGCAGACGGGACGGCGACATGGTCGACAGGATGGGGGCCGACGCGGCCTTGCCGTCCTTTGCAGCACCCGCTGCGCCACTTGCGGCCTGGGGCTTGACGCCGGGGACCGGCGCCGCCGGCGCGTGGCCCGCCGTGGCCGGCGCGGGTTCGGCGCCCGCTTGGTTCAGGCTGGGCATCTGGGCGACCGGCACCTGTCCGGGGGTGCCCTCGCCGCTCAGCGAGGGGAGCTGCGCGGCGGGCGGGACCGGCAGGCCGCTCGGCATGGTGACCGTCGCGGCCCCCGCCTGCGGCGCGCCGGGGGCGGGGGTTCCGGGCATCGGGAGGGTGGCGCCCCCGCCCGAAGCGGCGTCGAGGATCAGCGGCAGCCCGCCGCTGGCGGCGTTGCCGATGACGACGATCTTGGCGTTGGGCGAATGGGCCAGCTCCAGCGTCGCCTCGATGCCGCGCCAGCGCAGGTAGTTCTCGGTCAGGTTGGCCTGGACCGTCTCCTGGAAGGCGCGGATGCCCTGGCCTTCCAGCTGCTTGCGCTGGCTCTCGAACAGCTCGCGCTGCAGGCGGAACTGGTATTCCTGGGCGGCCTGGTCCTGCTGGATCTTGCGCTCGATCGACACCATGATCGCCTCGGGCAGCGAGACGTTGCGGATCAGGATGTCCTGGATCAGCAGATAGCCGGTCTTGGTCCGCCCGTCCGGCTTCGGCGTGTCCTCGGCCCCGATGATCTGGGCGTACATCACGCGGTCGGCGACCTGCTCGAAAGTCTCGGTCTGAACGCGCAGGCGGCGGTGGGCGTAAAGTTCGTCGGCCTTGAAGCGCGACACGATCTCGCGCGAGACCGACCCGACCTCCGGCACCAGCAGCACTTCCAGATAGTTCGGCCCGACGTTCTTGTGCAGGGCGGCCAGCATCTCCGCGTAGGGGCGGTAGCGCACCGTGATCTCGATGCTGACGTTCAGGCCGTCATTGGCGATGGCCGAGTAGGAGCGGGTGTCCTCCTGCAGGCGCAGGTCGTAGACCTCGATCTTGTCCCAGGGGAAGATGACGTGCACGCCCTCGGCCAGGGCCGGAGCCATCTGGGTGCCCTGGTGGAAACGCTTCCACAGCACGCCGCCGTGGCCGGCCGGGATGAAGACGACGATCGACGGCGCGAAGTAGAGGAAGATCAGAATACCGACCAGCAGCGTGCACAGCAGCGACCGGCGGTGCTCCTCGTACCAGTTGCCGAGCAGCGCGCGCAGGCGCGACTTCGGCTGCGGCGTCGCGTCGGCGTCGTCGTAGGTGAAGGCCTGGTCAGCCATGTCACGCGGTCTCCTGGAGCAAAGCCGTGGCGGGGCGGGGCGCGGCCTTGTCGGCCGGCAGGTCCATCTGCCCGTTTGTCATGTGAATGGTGACGTCGCAGACCGACGAGGCGTTGCCGTCGTGCGACACGAAGATCACGGTGCGGCCGAGCGCCCGCAGCTTGCCGATGATCTCGTTGGTGAAGCGGGTGCGGAACTCGGCGTCCTGGTCGGACGTCCATTCGTCGAGGATGATGATCGGACGCCCCTCCGCGACCGCGACGGCCAGAGCGACGCGGCGGCGCTGGCCCTTGGAGAGGTCGCGGTTCAGCAGGCCGTCGCCGGTCTCCGGCACCAGATGGTCGATCTTCAGATAGGCCAGCATCTCGCGGAACAGCTCCGCGTCGAAGGTCGGCCCCTGCGGCAGGCGGGTGAACAGATGGTGGTCCTGGAACACCGCGCAGAACAGGTCGCGGTAGCTCTCCAGCCGGTCGCCCTCCACCGCCTGCCCGTCGAGCAGCACCTGCCCCTCGTCCGGGCGGAACAGCAGCGGGATGACGCGCAGCAGGGTGGACTTGCCCGACCCGTTGGCGCCGACGATGCCGACGACGCTGCCCGCCGGGATGGTCATGTCGATGGGACCGATCACGAAGGGCTCGGGCCGCAGCCCGGCGCGGTAGGCGAAGCGCACGCCGCGCAGTTCGATGGCGGAGAAGCGGCGCGGCGCGCGGGCCAGCTTCGACGGCGCGTATTCCGCCGCCGGCATGGCGGCGAGCAGGGTGGTGAGCTGGTTCGCCGCGTCCTCCGCCGCGATGTAGTCGGGCACGGCGTTGAGGAACTTCGACAGCGGCCGGGCGAGGAACAGGATGACCGAGGTCACCAGCGGAAGCTCCGCCGTCGACAGCGCGCCCATGCGCGGGAAGATGAAGACGAAGACCGCGGAGAAGCCGATGACGATGGTGGCGATCCAGGAGAACAGCTCGCCCAGATTGCGGCCGTGGCGCCGCTTCAGGTCCTCCCATTGGGCGACGTCGGCCTCGACCGCCTGGGCCAGCTCGTCGCGCCGCGCCTTGCCCAGCTTGATCTCGGCGTTGCCGCCGACGATCTCGGAGAAGCCCTGGAGCATCCGCACCTCGGACTCCTTGGCTTGACCCAGCAGGGCGCGGGTCCGCTGCGCCTCGCGCACGTACCAGCCGCCGATCATCGCGCCGGCCACCAGGAGCAGCGTGGCGCCCACCGTGGTCAGCGTCCACAGGTAGAGGTAGGCCACGACCGCCACCAGCATCATGTTGGCGGCGATCGACAGGTTGGGCAGCAGCGCCGCGATGCGCTCCAGATGGTGGTTGCCGAGGTCGAAGGAGCGCCGCGCCTGCATGTCGAGGATGTCGGCGTGGTTGCCGAGCGTGACGGTCTGCAGGAAGCGCCGCCGCACCCCGGCCAGCGCGCTGAAGCCGGTGGTCAGCACCAGCCCGACGAAGCGCTTGCTGAAGGCGTAGGAGACCAGCAGCGCCAGGCAGAAGATCAGGAAGGGCGTGTCCAGCACCTCGCCGCGCATCCAGCCGTTCAGCTCGGCGCTGAGGCTCATCAGGCTGATGAGGTTGGCGGTGGCGGCGACGCAGCCGGTCACCACCAGCCGGGTCAGGATCTCACGGTCGGCCAGCCCGATCAGGGGAAGCAGGGCCGAGACGGGCCGGCTGGGGGCGACGCGCTTGCTTGTCTTGCTCTTGCTCATCGCTCCGCCTCACTCCGCCAGCCAGGAGTCGAGGATGCGGGTGATCGTTCCGTTGTCGCGCAGCTTGACGAAGGCGGCCTGCAGCCGCTCCGCCTTCTCCTTGCGCGCCTTGGGCATGGCGATGTAGCGGGGGATCAGGCCCAACGGCTTGGGCAGGACGCGCACGTCCTTCAGCCGCCCGTCCTGCTTGGCCATGTGGTTCAGCACGTGCAGGTCGCCGACGATCACGTCCACCCGGCCCAGGATCAGGCGGCGGAAATTGACCACGTTGCTGCTCGACGGGACCTTTTCCAGATAGGTCGCGGCGTCGAAATCCGGCGCGTAGGCGAAGCCGTCGACCACGCCGATGCGGTAGGGGGTCAGGTCCTCCAGCCGCTCGAAGGCGATGGGGGAGTCCTTGCGCACCATGAAGACGGTCGTGCCGGTGCGGAACGGGCCGATCATGTTGTATTGCGCGAAACGGGCGGGCGAGGCGATGAACTGGAACCCGACGTCGGCCGTGTTCTCGTCCATCGACCGGACGACCTCCGTCCAGGACAGCGGCCGGTGGACCGGGGTGATGGTCAGTTCCTTCAGCAGGGCGACGACGATCTCGGTGTCGATCCCCGTGCGGGTGCCGTTGAAGGAGTAGTTGTAAGGCGGGAAATGGTCTTCCGACGCGATGGTCCAGTATTCGGCGCGCGCCGGAAGGATCGCGGCGAACAGCGCCAGCAGGACCGGCAGCAGGAGCCGCAGGACCGGGCGGAGGACGGACGCCGTCGCCGCCGTCATGCCTTCGCCCGCTTCTTGGCGCGGGTGGTCAGCAGGATCATCACGAGAAGGGCGCCGGGCGGGGTCAGAACCACCGCCAGGAAGGCGTAAAGCAGGAAGCCGCCGCGGCGGCCGATCCCCAGAAACCCGACCAGCAGGCAGAGACCGATGTAGATCAGCTCGAACACGGCGATGCTTCCTTCTTTGCTCGGCCTTCTTTGCCCGGCGCCCCGGCGTCGTGCCCTTAGCCGGCCTTCTGGACCGGCTGCTCTTCCATCTGCGGGGCCGCGGCGGGGGCCTCGCCGGCCTCGTCCTTGGCCTCGTTCCGGGCGGCCTCGAACTCCTTGCGGAAATGCTCGCGCATCGCCTCGACGTCGAAGTCCAGCAGCGTGCCGCCGGTCTCGAAGTGCTGCGCGAACACGCGGCCGAGCGCCTGGGTGGCGGCCAGCGACAGGGCCGGCATGACGGCGACGCCCAGGGCGGTGCCGATGAACGGAACGGCCTTCACGGCGGAGCCGAGCACGCTGGAGCTGAGCGCGCCGGGCATGACGCCGCCCATCAGCGCGCCGATGATCGCGCGGGTGCGCTCCTGCGCGAACTCGATCTCATAGAGCTTGGCGAGCTTATGGATCAGGTTGAGCTGGGCCACGCTGACCGCGGCGACGTCCGCGCCGGGAACGGGGATGAGTCCGAAGGCGCCCGAGGCGTAGCTGTGATACTTGATCAGTTCCTGGGCGCGCTTCTTGCGGTCTACCATGATCCGAAACCTTTCGAGGGTCAGGTGAGGTTGATTTCAGGTGGAAACTTTGGTTTTCGATACACGCCTTAGGACGTTATGCGTCGCAAGCTCAGCATCCCGAAAGAAACAAAACATCGCCAATCAACCGCTGTAAAAGCGATTGGTAAAAGAATGCCCTTATTGCTTCTGGTAAATTAGGCGGGGGTCCTCAGGACTTTCGCTGGACAGAGAACGGCAGCCCAACGATCCAATATGTCCCAACGACTTGATACATTTTCAGTACTTAACAACGCATTAAATGCCTATGACCACCGTCGGAGTTTTTGTCGGAAGCTGCGTCATCTTTCTGCGAATTGTGACAAAGTTCATCATGAGCTTTTCTTTGTATAATGAACTTCACTACCTCTGCGGGAAGCGGGCCGGCAGATCGAGGGAGCGCGCCGGAAGTTCGTTGCGCCCGCCCATACTGACCGCCGCTCCCAGGACCAGGACGGTGTCGCGCGCCGGCTGTCCCTCGATGGTCTGCGTGGGCAGGGCGACGCGCAGCAGCAGGCCGTCCCGCGACGAGGACGCGGCGTGGCTCTTCAGCAGGCGCAGCAGCGCCCACGGTCCGCGCTCGGCCAGGGTGATGGTGTCGCCGGTCGCGGCGGCGGTTCCGCCGGCCGCAGCGCCCTTCGGACGGTAGGGCGACCCGGCGGCCCAGCGGGCGCTCAGCAGCACCGGCTGGCCCGGCGTCCAGGCGAGCGTCCCGCCGTTGGCCGCCGCCCCCACCGCGCTGGCGCCGGAGCGCACCGACCAGTCGATGATGTGCTCCGCCCCGACCTCCTGCGCGCGGTTGGCTCCGTAGGTGAGGCGGACGCTGACGGGGGCCGGGCGGGCGATGGCCTCCAGCAGGGGGCGGGCGGCCTCCATCCGTTCCAGGAAGGCGGCGACGTCGGGGGTCGCGGCCCGCATCACCGCCGCCCGGTGCTCATCGAGCTGCCGGTAGAAGCGGCGGACGTCCTGCGGGTCGGCGTCGGCCGCCCCGCGCGCCTGTTCCGGGCCGACGAAGGGGAAGCGCCCGGCGAGGGTCTGCGCGAAGGCGGTGGACAGCTTCGACAGGGCGACGTCGCTGTCCGGAACGGAGGTTTCCGGCGGCAGTCTGGGCGGGATCGGCAGATGCGCGACGACGGCCGGCGCCTCCACATTAGCGGATGGTGGCGCGGCGGGCGGTGGCGCCGCGGGTTCCGGCGATGGGGCCGGCCGCGGAGGCGGGGCCACCGCGACCGGCTTGGCCGGCTCCGCTTCGGGCGAAATGGGCTTCGGCTCTGCGGGCTTGGGCGCAGCGGGCTTGGATGCCGCGGCCTTGGCTTCGGCCGGCTTGACGGCTTCGGCGGGCGGAGCGTCGGGAACCGGCGCGGGCAGGTCGGCGGCCAGGGCGTCCGGCAGCGCGGTCACCGCCGGGTTGAGAACCAACGCGCCGCCGTCACCCACCGCGAACAGGGTTCCGGTCTGCGGCGCGTCCAGCGCCAGGACGGCGGCGCGGGCGCCGGTCGCGGCGGTGGACAGGGCCTCGGTGATGCGGTCGGTGGTGTCGCGGCCTGGCAGATCGGCGATGGCGGCCTTCTGGAGCGCCACCCGGATCGCGTCGGGCAGGCCGCGGGCGGGCTCCTGCAGGGCGCCGGCGATGGGCCAGGAAACGGCTTCGGCGACGGCGGCGGTCAGGCGGCGGACGTCGTCGACATCCTCGGCGGTCGGCGTCTCCGGCAGGCCGCGCAGCCGTTCGGCCAGGGCCTCGGCGCGCTGGCGGAGCGGGTTGCGGCCATACAGCTCCTCGGCCAGCGGAGCGGCGAGCTGCACCGATTCCGCGCGCACCGCCGCGGCGATGGTCCGGGCGTCCAGGTTGGGCAGGTCGGCGCCCGCGGCGATGCGCGTGATGTAGCCGTCCGTCGCCGTCATCGGCGACCGGGGGACGGCGCCGTAGACGCTTTCGGCCAGCGCGTTCAGCTCGTCGAAGCCGCTGTTGCGGCGGAAGCGGTCGTAGCGCTCCAGCGCGTCGCGCCGCCCGCCGATGCGGTCGAGCTGCTCGGCGAGCCGGCGGAAGGCGGGCAGATCCTCGAACTCGCTGCGGGTTGGCGACCGGCGGCAGGTCGGCCATGGTGGCGCTGGGCAGCAGGGCGTCGCGGATCGGCCGCAGCACCGAGCGGCGCAGCGTGACGGAGGCGAGCCGCTTCTTGTCCTCGTCGAAGGTGCTGACCAGCGAGGTCGGCAGCAGCGGCGTGGCGAGGGAACTGCGCTCCATCACCGCCGTGGCGGCGATCACCCGACCGGCCAGGGGGCCGTCGGTGACGGCGTCGCGCGCCAGCAGCGCCCGGCGCAGGTCGGCGGTGGCGGCGGCGACCGGCGGGCTGCCGGCGGACACGCTGGACACGCCCTGCCACGCGGCGACCGACAGGCCGGCGACCGAGGCGGCGAGCGCGGCCTGGGCCATCCGGCGGCGCTTGTGGGCCTGCTGGTAGGCCGCGTCGGACGGCCGCCCATAGCCGGCCTCGGCGAAGGCGCGGCCCGGCAGCAGGTTGCGGGCGAAGACCGGGCGGCGCCCGCCGATGGCCGGGGCGTAGGCGCCGGTCAGGGCGATGCCGCGCAGCGGGAAGGGCTCCGCCTGGTCGTCGCCGCCCAGAACACCGTCGAGGAACAGCGCCAGCGGATGGCGCAGCGTGTCCAGGGACGCCGGCAGCAGCGGCAGCCGCACCCCGGCGGTGCCGGCGGCGAAGGCGTCGGCCTCCAGAACGGCGATGTCGGCGGCGATGGCCTCGAAGGCCTCGTCGATGCGGCGCGGCTCGAAGGGCTTGGCCCAGTCCTGGGGGTTGGTCCAGCCCAGCACGCCGTCCAGCAGGGCCGACGGCATGGCGGCGCAGAGGTCGGTGAAGCCGTCCAGCGCCTCGGCGCGGACCACGACCACATGCACCGGGCCGACCACGCCGAGCTCGTCGCGCAGGGTCCGCAGGCGCTCCCGCAGGGCGGCGCCCCGCCTGGCCAGCGCGTCGCGCGGGCCGGGGCGCTCGGCGGCGGCGCGCAACTCGTCGGCGCCGACCATCAGCAGGACGCCGTCCAGCGGGCGGCGCATCGGCCGCTTGCGCATCGCCGCGACCAGCGCCGGCCAGGACGCGCCCAGCCGGGAGCCGTCGGCGGAATCGGCGCCGGCGTGCAGGATCGCCGCCCCTTCGCAGAACCACCAGCAGCCGTTCTCGCCGTTGCCGTCCTCGGGCCAGCGGACATGGGTCGGGTCGGTGGCGAGCAGAGCGGGTCCGCCGACGCCGAAGGCGAGGAACCACGGGATGTCGCCGCGGCGCAGGGGACCGCGCATCTGCCGCGTCAGGATGTCCAGCCCCTCGCCGTAGACGCGGGCGTTGGGCGGCGTGTCGGCTGCGGCCTTCGTGGGGGGAGGGGCCTCGGCGCGGACGCGCAGCGGCGCCGGCGGGGCGGTCCGGCGCGCAGGCGCCTTCTTTTGGCCGGTGCCCTTGGCGGTGGGCTTGCGCCGCCAGCCGCGCAGCTTCGGCCAGACCATCCGGCCGAGGCGATAGAAGATGTAGAGCGGCAGCGCCAGCAGCGCGTAGGGCGCCAGCGTGACGGTGAAGGACAGCAGATGGACGATGGCGGAGCCGATGGTGGAGAGCACCAGCTCCAGCGTGAGCATCAGTAGGACCATGACAGCCCCATATCCTCGACCGCGGCGCGGGCGCCGTTCAGATCGCGTTGGATGCCGCCGACGGCGCCGGCCCACAGCAGGTGCGAGACCACCAGGAACAGCACGGCGGTCCCGCCCACCGCCCACCACCAGCGGCGCGCGGACGGCGCGAGGTAGCCGGGCACGGCGCCGTCCGTCGGCTCGCAGGCGCGCGGGCTGGGATGGCTGGCCGCGGCGCGCTCGCCGACGACGATGCGGTGCAGGGCGGGGCGGCGGGCGGTCGCCTGGGTGTCGTCGGGAAAGCCCAGCGCCAGCGCCGCGAGATAGACGGCGGCCAGCCCGCGGTCGGCCTTGGCGCCTTGGCGGATCAGGTCGTCGGCCTGGACGAACAGGGTTTGCAGCGTTGCGTTCGCGCCGAACAGGCGGCTGGAGACCACGGCGTCGGCGGGCCGCGTCTGGGTCAGCGCGCGGTCGGCCAGCATGGCCATGGCGAAGACCGCCTTGACCACGGTGCCATGCGCGCCCGGCCCTTGCGAGACGGCGGCGCCGCTCATCCCATGGAGCGTGGCGGTCAGACGGTCGGCCACCGTTCCCGCCGGCGCCTGCGCGTCGGCGCAGCCGGCCAGCAGATCCTCCTGGAAGGCGCGGAACAGGGCCAGCGTACCGGCGGGTTTGGCGCCGGCGAGGACGGCCTTCGGTGTAGGGGCGGATTGCGCCGCAGCGATTTGGGCGGTCACGGCGTTCCCTCCGTCAGCGGAGCCACGGTGAAGCTGTCCCGTCCCAGCCGCACGTCCAGGGCGCCGGCGCCGTCCAGCGTCTGCCGGTGGGCGCCGGGCGCGCCGTACCGCGCGTAGACGAGGGTTTGGATCGGGGGTGTAGCGAAGGGGGGCAGGCTGTGCAGGAGCACGCTCTGGCCCGGCACCATCTCCCAGGAGGCGATGGCGATGCGGCTGCCGGCCTCGGCGCTCAGCGCCTCGCGGTCGCGGAACCAGCCCGCGGCGTCGAGCCCGGCCAGCCGTCCGGCCAGCGCCGGGTCGGCCACCCGCACCACATCGACCGCGACCGGGCGGCGCCCGTTGGCGTCGGGCTCGGCGACGATGCGCAGGACGGGGGCGTCGGCGCCCCCCGCATTAGGTGTGGGTCCGCTGGCGGCGCAGCCGGCGAGCGTCAGGGATAGGATAATCGCGAGGCGCTTCATGTCAGCCACCGCCGCCGGGCGCCGACTGGCCGGCACAGACGTAGCCCGCCGGGGTGTGGCGGTACCAGTTGCCGGTCGCCTCGGCGCAAGGGGCGAGCACCCGGTCGTTGCGCTGCGGCTGCGCCACCACCGGGGTTGAGGCCGGGGCCGGGACGGTGTCCACCTCGCGGCCCGCGGCCGGACGGTTGGTCACGACGAAGCCGTCCTCGTCCTCCTCGACGATCATCACGTAGCGGGCGCGCTTGGCGGGGTAGCGGATGCCGACGTCGTAGTCGCCGTCGGCCAGCTTCTCCAGGATCGCGCCGGGGCGGTCGCCGCCGAGCGGCGCGCAGCCCGTCCCGGCGAGCAGGACCGGCAGCAGCGCCGTCGCGGCGATCAGGGTTCGCATCATGTGGGTGTTCCTGCTCATACCGGGATCGCCTGGCGCTGGGCGTTGGTGGCGACCGCGGCGGGGCCGGCGGCCTCCATCAGGTCGGGCGGGGTCGGCTCGATGCCGGCCTCGGCCAGCGTGCGGTAGACGGACCGCCAGACCAGCTCGGGCACGACGAAGCTGGCGTCGTAGTCCTCGACCCAGAAGAACAGGTTGTACTTGCACAGCCATTGTCCGTTGACGCCGCGGATGCCGTCATAGCGGACGAAGGCCGGGCCGCCGGTGGCGCTGGGCAGCACCTTGTCGGCGTTCTGCAGGGCGGTGGTCAGCAGGCCGCCCATCCGGCCGGGGTCGTGGCGGGCGTCGGCGTAATATTCCAGCTTCATCGACACCCGGTCGACCGCGCTGAAATTGATGACGGTCGCCTCCGACACCTTGGCGTTGGGCATGGCGACGATGAAGCCGGCGACGTTGCGGATGCGCACCGTGCGCCACGTCATGTCCACCACGACGCCGCGCACCAGATCGGTGATCTGGATGCTGTCGCCGATCTGGAACGGCCGCTCGATGTTCAGGACGATGCCGGAGAAGACGTTGGCGATGTTGGCCTGGATGGCGAGGCCGATGACCATGCCGACGAGGCCGGAGGCGGCGAGCAGGCTGGTGATCGGCTGCTTCAGCACGAAGGCGATGATGCCGCAGCCGGCGAAGCCGAAGACGATCAGCGTGGAGAAGCGGCGGACGATGCCGGGGATCTTGCGCTGGGTGCGGATCTCCAGCGGGGTCCAGACGAAGCGCTCCAGCGTGCGGTCGACCAGGATGGCCGGCACGATCCACCACAGCACGTTGACGCCGTTCACCACCATGGCGATTCCGCTCGGCGGCAGCGTCGCCACCGCCTGGTCCAGCACGATGTTGCCGACGGACATCAGCAGCAGCGGCCAGGACAGGATGCGCATGAACAGCGTCTGGATCTTCCAGAACTGGCCGCGGTCGCGGCGGTCCATGACGGCGGCGAAGACCGCCAGAACGGCGCTGAAGATGGCGATGTAGACGAAGAAGTCGCGGTGGATGAAGTCGCGCGCCGCCGGGGAGTCCGGCGCCGCGACCACGCCGAAGTCGACGCGCGAGAAGTCCGGCTGCGGCCGCCCGAAGCCGACGTAGTTGGGATCGCCCTCGCTGCCGACCGAGGCGACGTCCTGCGAGATCCAGGCGCGCGACAGGCGCCAGCCGGGCGACGGCGCCAGCACCCGCTTGGCGCGGAGCTGGTCGAGCAGGGTGGAGCTTTCGCTCTCGCCCTCCAGCGCGCGGCGGAAGCGGTCGGCGAGGCCGGGGTCGGCGGCGGACGCGGTCTCCGCCGCGGCCATCGCCTTCAGCTTCTCCACGAAGTCGTTGGTGTCGACCAGCGACATGCCGAGAACGTCGGTGACGAACATCACCGTGTTGCGGTTCTGCGTCCGGTGGCGGAAGCTGACGCCGACGGTCTGGCTGCCGTAGGGTGGGCGCTGGTCGAAGACGTTCAGGGCGAAGCGCCCCTCGATCCGGTAGGCGACGTAGGTGGTGACCTCGCCGCGCTCCTCGCGGTAGGGCTTGCCCAGCTCGACCGGCTTGACCGCGTTGGTGAAGACGACGTCCGCCGGGTTGAAGGCGCCGCGGTAGCGGAACCAGATCGTCAGGCTCAGCGTCGCTTCGTTGGCGTCCGGGTTCAGGTCGCGGATCTCGTGGAGCTGGACGCCGGTGTAGATGACGTCCGTCTTGTACATGAAGCGGTCGTTGACGTAGAGCGCCCGGCCCTTGGTGACCTCTTCCAGGAAGTTGGAGACTCCGGCCTCGCGTATCGGCTGGAGCTGGGTCAGCGCCGCCACTGGGTTCAGGCCGTTGTAGGAGGCCATCATCACCGGCAGGGTCGCCTGGCCTCGCGCGTCGAAGGTCCAGGTGCCGACCGTGCCCTGGAAGGCGGTCTCGGCGCGGTCGTGGTCGGCGATGGCGCGGCGCAGCGCCTCGCCGTCCGGCTTGCCGGTGGCCGTGTTCGTCTTCGCGATGGCTCCGGCGATGAGGTCCACGCCGTCGGCGCCCAGCGCCGCCGCCCAGTCGGGCACCGCGTTGAAGCGCTTCACATACTGGCCGTAGAAACGCTGCGCCCGCTCGTTGGCCGTGTCGAACAGCACGGGCGAGGACACCAGCAGCCCGTGGCCGTAGGCCTCCGGAGTCAGCGCCTTGGGATTGGACTGCGCCTGGGCGACGATCTCGGTGCGGAAGGCCGACGAGGCCATCTCCGAGCTGCCGGCGATCAGGTTGCGCACCCCGGCGTCGCGCAGCGCCACCACCACCCGCGCGCTGTCCACCGCCGACCCGATGACGACGACGGCGCCGGTCGGCATCTTCTCCTTCACCGCCTGGGCCAGCGCCGGCAGGGCGGACGCACCGCCGCGGCCCGGCGCGAAGGTCCACTGGCCGACCAGTTTGGTGCCGAAGCGCTGGAGGATCGCGTCGAACTGCCCGGCCTGCGATGCCGCCTGCTCGCTGTCCTCGCGGACGATGGCGACGGTCGGCTCGCCGACCACGTTGCGCACGTAGTTGGCGAGGAAGCGCGTCTCGTGCGTGCGGTCCAGCGTGATGCTGAACAGCCAGGGGCTGGGCGCGGCGTCCGCCGGGCGGACCAGCGGGCGCGGGGCGATCAGCGGGATCTGGCGCTGGGCGTAGATCGCCGTCGCGCTGTCGGCGGCGTCCGGCGTGTGGCCGATCACCGCGAGGACCGAGGGATCGTTGGAGACGCGCCGGGCGATCTCCAGCGACTTGCCCTTGTCGCCCTCGTCGTCGAAGGGCTTGACCACCACGGGACGGCCGGCGATGCCGCCCGCCGCGTTGATGGTGTCGGCGCGCAGCGCCGCCCCCTTGCGCAGGGCCAGCCCCAGCGCCGCGTCCGGCCCGCTGAGCGGCCCGACGACGGCGACGGTCAGCGGCTCGCGCGCGCTGTCGCCGAGGAAGCCGGCGCGGACGACCAGGGAGACCAGCACGGTGACGAGCATCGCCGCCGCCAGGATCAGCGCGAAGCGCGCCTTCTTGGTCAGGTGCGACCAGCGCAGCGGCGGCCGGGAGCGGGGCTGGAGCGAGCTCAGCATGGGGTGGGCCTCGGGCGGTCCGTGTCGGGGTGGAAATAGCCCTCTCCCCTCTGGGGAGAGGGTGGCCCGGAGGGCCGGTGAGGGGGTTGCGCTTGTGCTGGACGTGCCTCCACGCGCAACCCCCTCACCCTGACCCTCTCCCCAGAGGGGAGAGGGAAAGCGGCAATCGGTCCGGTCATCCTCATTGCTCCTGCATCGCGTGCTGGAGGCCGTTGAGGACCGGCGAGAACACATAGTCGAGGATGGTGCGCCGCCCGGTCAGGATGCTGCAGGTCACGCGCACGCCGGGGAACAGCTCGTAGGTCTTGCCGCCGTAGTCGAAACGGGTCACCGGCAGCTCGACGCGGACCTTGTAGTAGGACTGCTTGTTGGCGTCGAGCAGCGTGTCGGGGCTGATCGTCCGCACCCGCCCCTCGATGTGGCCGAAGCGCGAGGCGTCCCCGCCGGCCAGCGTCACCACCACCGGCTGGTCGGGGCGGACATAGCCGATGTCCTGCACCGGCAGGCGGGCGTCCACCACCAGCTTGCCGTCGCGCGGCACCAGCTCCACCACCGTCTCGCCGGCCTTGACCACCGCGCCCTTGGTCGAGACGGCCAGCGTCTTGACGATGCCGTCCATGGGCGCCCGCAGGCTGCTGCGATCCAGGCTGTCCTGGTAGCGGGTCAGGCGCTGCGACAGTTCGTCGTGGTTGCGGCGGGCCTCGTCGAGGGCGTTGCGGCTCTCCTCCTCGTACTTGCGGCCGATCCACACCAGCTTGCTGCGCGCCTCGGCCAGCGCCGCCTCGGCCTGGGCCAGCGTGGCGCGGTCCTCGGCAATGGCGCTGCTGACGCGGGCGTCGTCGCGCAGCAGCTCCAGGTGCTTCATGCGGTTGGTGATCTCGCGCTTCAGCAGGGTCTCGCTGATGGAGAGCTGCTCGCGGATCAGCCCCTGCGCCACCTGTGAGCCGCCGATGCGCGCACGCACGGCGACCACCTGCTGCTCGCGCTGGGCGATGTCCTGGCGCTGGATGTCGAGGTCGGAGGCCAGCCGGTCGCGGCGGGCGCGGAACAGGTCGCGGGTCTGCGCCACCAGATCGGGCCGCTCGCGCAGCAGCCGGTCGGGGAAGGTTATGGCCTCGCGGCGCCCGACCTCCGCCTCCAGCCGCGCGGTGTCGGCGGACAGCGAGCCGAGGCGCAGCTTCAACTCCTCCAGGTCGGCGCGGATCTTGGTCTGGTCCAGCTCGACCAGCGCTTGGCCGGCGGTGACCGAATCGCCCTCCTGCACCAGGATGTCGCGGACGATGCCGCCTTCGAAATGCTGGACCGACTGGTTGTAGGACAGCGGCACCACGTCGCCGGGCGCGCTGCTGGAGACGTTCAGCTCGGCGATGGCCGCCCAGCCGAGTGCCGCGAGGAAAGCGGCGATGCTGACCGCGAACAGGCCGTCGCCGAAGCGGCTTTCCGTGTCCGTGGCCTGTGTTCCCATCAGGGCGGCTGGGAGGGCGGCCGGAATGCCGGTTGGGATGACCGGCGGCACGGCCGGCGCGGCGCCGGCGGCGGGCTTGCGGGTCAGCAGGGGAAGCGGCTTCATGGCGTCACCACCCCGGCCGCTTCACGGGCAGCCACGGTGCCGTTCGGTTGGTCGAGGTCGAGCACCAGCGAGGCGCCCTGGAGGATGCGCGGGTCGTGGGAGGCGATGATCACCGTGTGGCCGCTGCGCGCCAGCTCGATCAGCGTGCGGTAGACGGTGGCGGTGCCGTCCGAGTCCAGCCCGTCGGTCGGCTCGTCGAGCAGGATCAGCCGTCCGCCGACCGCCAGGGCGCGGGCCAGCGCCAGCCGGCGGCGGTGGCCGGTCGGCAGCTCGTGGCCGAAGTTGCGCAGCGGCGTGTCGAGCCCCTGGGCGCAGTCGGCCACCGTGCGGTCGGCCCCGGCGCGGTGCAGGACGGCGTGAAGCTCCGTCTCCGACAGGCGCGGGTTGGCGAGCAGCAGGTTCTCGCGGATCGTGCGGTTGAGGAACACCGGCTCCTGCGGCAGCAGCCCGATCTGCTGGCGCCACCAGGAAGGGGCGAATTTGCGGATGTCCACGCCGTCGGCCAGCACGGCACCCTCCTGCGGGTCGGCCAGCCCGGCGATCAGGCGGATCAGCGTCGATTTGCCGGAGCCGTTGCGGCCCTTCAGCACCAGGATGTTGCCGGCAGGCACCGACAGGTTCAGCCGGCGCAGCAGCGGCGTGACGCCGCCCGGCGGGGTGAAGGTCAGGTCGCGCAGTTCCAGCGTGCCGGCGTAGCGGGGCAGGCTGGTGCCGCCGGTCGGCTCGACCGCGGTGCGGGCGAACTGCTCCAGCCGCGCCTGCGCCTGCCGGGCCATCGCCAGGGACTCGCCGATCTGGGCCAGCCGGGTGAAGGGGGCCAGCGCCCGGCCGACCAGCAGGTTGATGCCGATCAGCGACCCGACGTCCAGCTCGCCGCGCACCACCAGAACGGCGCCGGTGGCGATGACCGCCACGCCCTGGAGCGCCTGGAGGCTCTGCGCCGCCGACTGGGCGCGGCCCTGGCGCATCGACATGCGCTCGCGGACCACGCGCAGCGCCTTGGCCGCGCGCTGCCAGTCGCCGAGCAGCGGCTTGGCGCCGCCGAACAGGGCGACCGCGTCGCGCCCGACGATGGCCGTGGTAACCAGCCCCTGGGCGTCGGCGCCGGCCTGGGCGAGGTCGCGCCCGACCGCGCGCATGTCGGCCTGGGCCAGCAGCCCGGCGGCGATGGCCAGCAGCGTGAAGACCAAGCAGATCGCCGCCAGCGGCCAGGAGATCAGCGCCACCACGAGGATGAAGCCGAGCGCGAAGGGCAGGTCGAACAGCGTGGCGAGGTTGGCGGAGCCGAGCGCGGAGTCGATCTGCTCCGGCGCCCTCAGCGCCTCGCGCCGGGCCGCGTCGCCCTCCGCCGATCCGGCGCCGCTGCGCGCGGTCATCAGGATGCCGAAGGCCCCGGTGGTCAGACGCTCGTGCTCGGCGCGTCCGATGCGCCCGGCGATGCCCAGCCGGACGTGGCGGAACAGATGCTCGAAGGCGATGGACAGCACGACGCCGACGGTCAGCGCCGCCAGCGTGGAGTCGACGCCGTGCGTCACGTAGCGGTTCAGCACCAGCATCGTGTAGAAGGACGAGGCCAGCCCGAGCAGATTCGCCGCCAGCGACGCCGCGAAGACGCGGGCGGTCAGCCGCAGGTTGGCGCGCAGCCGCAGCACCAGCAGACCGATGGCGCCGCCGTTCATCGCTGATCTCCCGTTCCGCGCCGGCCCGGATCGCGCCCGCCCGTATCGCGGAAAGCGCCGCGGCCCGGCGCGGTCAGCTTCGGCATCGGCTTGGTCTGGATGTCGGTGGCGTTCAGCCGGCCCATGGCGGCGAGCAGGCGGTAGCCGGCCAGCACCAGCTCCGTCTCCGCCGCCGCGGCGTCGCTGCGCGCGTTGATGAGAGTCGTCTCGCCCGAGAGGATGTCGATCAGCGACCGGGTGCCCAGCTCGCGCTCCGACCGCGCCACGTCGAGGAAGCCGGCGGCGAGGCTCGCCTGATCGTTCAGCAGCTGCACCTGGGCGCGGGCGCTCTCCAGCCGGTTCCAGCTGTTGCGGACGGTCTCCAGCACCGTGCGCTCCTGGTCGGCCCAGGTGGCGTCGGCGGCCCGCAGGTCGGCCTCGGCCAGACGGATGCTGTTGAGCGCGGTCAGGCCGGTGTTCAGCGAGAAGGTGACCTGGAGCTTGAACAGCAGCTCGTTCTGCCGCCCGGACTGGCCGGCGACGTCGCGCTTGATGTTGTGTTCCACGAAGCCGTCGATCCGCGGGTAGAGGGTGCGGCCGCGCACCGCGGTTACCGCCTCCTGCGCCGCCGCGGTGGTCAGGGCCAGTTCCTGAAGGCGCGGGTTGTGGCGGCGCGCCTCCTCCACCGCCGCGTCCATCGAGACGGGCAGGCCGGCGCGCGTCATCGCCAGGACCTGGGCGTTGCTGACCTGGAAGGGGACATGGCCGAAGAAGGCCTGGAAGCGGCTCTGCGCGGTCTGCGTCGCCTCCTCCGCCGCGACGCGGCGGGCCTGGGCGCCGGCCAGCTGGCTCTTGGCCTGGAGGACATCGGTGGAGAAGCCGAAGCCCTCCTGAAGCCGCACCTCCTCAAGCCCGGTCTGGCGCCGGATGTTGTCTTCGGACTGGCGGGCGAAGGCGAGCAGCTGGTGGGCGCGGACGAGGCTGGCGTAGGCGGTGAGGCCCTCCACCAGCAACTCCTGCCGGGTGCGCTCCACCGCGATGTCGGCGCGGACCAGCGTCACCTGGGCGCGCCGGATGTCGGCGTTGGTCGCGTCGAAGTCCCAGATCAGCTGCGTCGCCCGCGCTGAAAACTGCGAGGCGTTCATGTCGGTGTTGGGCAGGCCCGCCGGCTTGGTCGTGCTCTCGCGCCCGCCGTTGGCCGACAGGCTCAGCGTCGGGAACCAGCCGCCGTGGCTGACCCGCAGGGCGTTGCGGGCCCCGTCGGCGGCGGCCTCCGCCCCGCGCAGGCGGTCGTGGGTCTCCGTCGCCTTGCCGATCAGCGCCACCACCTCGTCGCGCGGAGCCGCAACCAGAGATTGTGGCGCTCCGGTCAGGAGCGGAAGCGCAACCGTGGCGATAAGACAAAACTTGTGCATGAGGGTCCTGGAGATCGCCGCATGTCTAAGCCGTTTGGCTTACAGCGATGATGATCTTAGTCGAGAACTCTCATACTCATTTAGGACAAAACAGTATCCAAATACCTAAAAATGCGACGAATTCTGTCAGTCGATCATGAAGTTTCTGCAACCGGCACAATCGTCGGGGCATGGGTTGTGACGTGATGTGTGTCTGCGCTGTGAACGGCCATCGCCCAGTCCCCCGCGTGTGCATCCACTCCGTTCTGCACAACCGGAACATTGTCCGGCAGACCCAGGCCGGAGGAGAGCAGCGCCGCGTAGTCGAAGCGTCCGTGGTCGGCCTGAGCCGCTGCCGCTGGCGCTGGCGCTGGCGCTGCGGCCAGCGGCTGGCTGTGCAGCTGCGCCGCGACGGTGGCCTGCACGTCGAAGGCGACGCCGGCCACCACGCGGCTGCTGCCGTCGGCCATGGTCATGCTGGTGGTGCCGAGGATGTGGTTGCCGGCCAGCGTCGTGTCTGTCGGGGTGGCTGCGGTGGCGATGGAGAGGATGCCGGCGTCGGCCAGCGTGCGCAGCTCGCCCGGCTGGCTCACCCCGTCGCCGTCGTCCTGCCAGACCTGGAGCGTGGCGAAGCTCGCGTCCGCGGCGTCGATGCGCCCGTCGTGGTTGCTGTCGAGCGAGGCGAGCGCCTCCAGGCTACTGTTGAAGCCTTTTCCGAAGTGCTCCGACACCAGTTCGCGCCCGTCGTCGATTTGCCCGTTGTGGTTGTCGTCGCGCACCAGCAGGGCGTTGCCCTTGCCGACCCAGCCGGTGCGGTCGGCCACGCCGTCGCCGCTGACGTCGAACAGGACGCCGTCGGCCAGCGCCCGCAGGGCCAGCCCGTCGCCGGCCATGTCCAGCACGATGGGGTCGCTGGCGACGGTGGTCAGCTTGACGTTGTCGACGCGCAGCACCGGGTTGACGCTGTTGTCGCTGGTGTCGGAGGTGCCGAAGCCCAGCGTCAGGGTGGTGTTGGCGGGGATCACCACGCTGAACGTGCCGCTGGCGCTCGCCTCCTTGGCGAGCAGGGTGACCACGCCGTTGACGCTGACGAAGGCGAAGTCGTGATAGCCGGGGTCGGAGAAGATGAAGGTCCAGTCGAAGGTCAGCGTCGTGTCCTTCGTCACCGTGACGGTGCTGGCCAGCTTCATCGCGTGGCCGAAGGACGGGATGGTGCCGGTCGCCGCCGCGATGGAGCCGTGGGCGAGGCCGAGGAAGTCCTCGAGCTGCGTCGACGACTGTCCGCCCGCCGAGGTCAGGGTGCCCTCATGGCCGTCGCCGGTCGCGCCCACCGTGGCGCCGCCGGTGTAGCTCCAGCCGGTCAGCCCTTTGTCGAAGGTGCCGTTGGGGATCAACACGCCGGGATGCAGGGTGACGGTGTCCGTCGCGGCGGAGAAGGCGCTGCCGTCGCCGAGGGTGATGGCGGTCTTGGAGCCGGCGCTGCCCGTGGTCTGGTCCCAGGCGCGGATGGTCAGGGCGCCGTTGACGGTGGCCGGCACCGCGGCGTTGGGCTGGAAGTAGAGCCGGTCGGTCGCGCGCAGCAGAAGGGCGGAATCGCTGTCGTTGACCGCGCCGACGAGGCTCCAGCTGGCGCCGTTGTCGGTGGAGAACCACCAGCGGCCATAGCTCTCGTTGGTGCCGGTCAGGGCGATGCCGACGACGGCCCCGGCGTCGGTGTCGGTGACGTTGGCCGGGCCGCTGCCGTTCAGCCCGACCAGCTTGGACACCGCGAAGCCGGCCGTGCCCGCGGTGGGGGCGGCCAGGGCCTCCGCCGCCACGGTGACGTCGAGGTTGGTGTCGATCAGGACGGGGGAGGCGTTCGGCGGCGCCACGGTGACGCCGATGGTCGCGGTCGCGGTCAGCGGCCCGCCGGCCCCGCCGTTGCCGAGATCGTTCACGACGATCCGGATGGCGTCGGCCCCGGTGTAGGAACTGGCCGTGTAGAGGAGCCCGTTGGCGGCGCCGAGCAGGCCGTTGATGGTGGCGAGCGTCGCGCGGATGGTGACGCTGTCCGTTCCGTTGCCGGTGATGACGGCGTCCCAGCCGGCGCTGGCCAGGGTCAGCGTGCCGTGGCCGGCAGTCAGCGTGACCAGCATCGGCAGCGCGCCGGCGTCGACGTCGGACACCGACAGGCCGGTGACCGCCACCGCCACGCCCTTCATCGTCGCCAGCGCCGTCGTGCCGGCGGTGATCTGCGGCGCGTCGTTGACGGGGGTGACGGTTCCGGTCAGGGCGATGGTGTCGGCGCTGTAGACGGTGCTGCCGCCGACGCCGGTCGTCAGGTCGACGCGGCCGCCGGTGACGACGGGGGCGCCGCCGTCCTCGATCAGCCGGACGGTCAGGGCCGGTGTGGTGCCGTTCCAGTCGGCTGCGGGAAGGAAGCGCAGCAGCGCGCTGGCGGCGACGACCAGGGCCGAGCCTTCCGCGACCGCGCCGACGGTGATCCAGGCGAAGCCCGACCAGTACTGCCAGACGCCCTGGCCGGCGGTTGCCGCGTTGCCGACGATGACGACGCCGGCGAAGCCGTTGGCGGAGGAGCCACCCGGCACCGCGTCCGCCGGGTCGGAGAACAGATGACCGAACAGGGCGGTGACGCTGGTGCCCGCCGGATTGACGGTGTCCTCGGCGATGGTCGGCAGGGTTGCCGTCGTGCCGGTCGCCACCGGGGCGTCGTTGACCGGAAGGACGGCGCCGGTCAGCGCGATGGTTCCGGCGCTGTAGGCGGTGCTGCCGCCGACGTTGGTCGCGTCGACCCGCGCGCCGCTGGCGATCGGGCCGTGCGACGTGTCGACCAGCCGGACGGTCAGGGGCGGGGGGGTGCCGTTCCAGTTGGCGGCGGGAACGAAGCGCAGCGCCGTGTTCGCCGCCAGCAGCAGGCCGTTGCCGCCGCTGGCCGCGCCGATGTCGGCCCAGGCGGCGCCGGTCCAGTACTGCCACGCCCCTTGCGCCGCGATGGCGGCGTTGCCGACCACCACGATGCCGGCCAGCGTGTCGGCCGCCGAGCCGCCGCTCACCGCGTCGGCGGCGTCGGAGAACAGATGGCCGAACAGGCTGGAGACGGTGGCGCCCGCCGGGTTGGCGGTGTCCTCGGCGATGGTCGGCAGGACGGCCACGGTGCCGGTGGCGACCGGCGCGTCGTTGACCGGGGTGACGGTGCCGGTCAGCGCGATGGTCCCGGCGCTGTAGGCGGTGCTGCCGCCGACGCTCGTCAGGACAACCCGCCCGCCGCTGGTCACGGCCCCTTGCGAGTCGTCGATCAGCCGGACGGTCAAAACCGGGGTGGTGCCGTTCCAGTTGGCGGCGGGAACGAAGCGCAACGCCGTGTTGGCGGATAGCAGCAGGGCGTTGCCGTCCGAGGCGGCCCCCACGGCGCTCCAGCCCGTGCCGGTCCAATACTGCCAGACACCTTGCGCGGTCGCCGCGTTGCCGACGACGGCGATGCCGGCGAAGCCGTTGGCGGCGGACCCGCCCGCCACCGTGTCCGTCGCGTCGGAGAACAGGTGGGCGAACAGGCTGGAGACGGTGGCGCCCGCCGGGTTGGCGGTGTCCTCGGCAATCGTCGGCAGGGTGGCGGTCGTTCCGGTGGCGATCGGGGCGTCGTTGACCGGGGTGACGGTGCCGGTCAGTGCGACGGTGCCGGCGCTGTAGACGCTGCTGCCGCCGACTCCGCCGGTCAGGTCGACGCGGCCGCCGGTGACCAGCGGCGCGCCGCCGTCCTCGACCAGCCGGACGGTCAGGGTTGGGGTGGTGCCGTTCCAGTTGGCGGCGGGAACGAAGCGCAGCGCCGTGTTGGCGGACAGCAGCAGCCCGTCGGCGTCGCTCGCCGCGCCGATGCCGGCCCAGGCGGTGCCCGTCCAGTACTGCCACACCCCCTGCGCCGCGGTGGCGGCGTTGCCGACCACCACCACGCCGGCAAAGCCGTTGGCCGTCGAGCCTCCGCTGACCGCGTCGGCGGCGTCGGAGAACAGGGCACCGAACAGGCTGGAGACGGTGGCGCCCGCCGGGTTGGCGGTGTCCTCCGCGATGGTCGGCAGGGTCGCGGTCGTGCCGGTCGCCACCGGGGCGTCGTTGACGGCGCTGACCGCGGTGGTCAGGGCAACGGTGCCGAGGCTGTAGCGGCTGTCGCCACCCGCCCCCGTCGCGTCCGCCCGCTCGCCGCTGACGACCGGCCCTTGCGAGTCGTCGATCAGCCGCACCATCAGGCTTGGCGGCACGCCGTTCCAGTTGGCGGCGGGCAGGAAACGCAGCGTGGCGTCGGCGGCCAGCAGCAGGGCGTTGCCGTCCGACACCGTTCCCACAGCGGCCCAGGCGGAGCCCGTCCAATACTGCCAGACACCTTGCGCGGTCGCCGCGTTGCCGACGATGGCGACGCCGGCGAAGCTGTTAGCGGCGGACCCGCCCGCCACCGTGTCCGTCGCGTCGGAGAACAGGTGACCGAACAGGCTGGAGACGGTGGCGCCCGCCGGGTTGGCGGTGTCCTCGGCAATCGTCGGCAGGGTGGCGGTCGTTCCGGTGGCGATCGGGGCGTCGTTGACCGGGGTGACGGTGCCGGTCAGCGCGACGGTGCCGGCGCTGTAAACGCTGCTGCCGCCGACGCCGGTCGTTAGGTCGACGCGGTTGCCGGTGACCAGCGGCGCGCCGCCGTCCTCGACCAGCCGGACGGTCAGGGCGGGGGTGGTGCCGTTCCAGTTGGCGGCGGGAACGAAGCGCAGCGCCGTGTCGGCGGCCAGCAGCAGGCCGTCGGCGTCGCTCGCCGCGCCGATGCCGGCCCAGGCGGTGCCCGTCCAATACTGCCACGTCCCCTGCGCCGCGGTCGCGGCGTTGCCGACCACCACCACGCCGGCGAAGCCGTTGGCCGTCGAGCCTCCGCTGACCGCGTCGGCGGCGTCGGAGAACAGGGCGCCGAACAGGGCGGTGACGGTGGTGCCCGCCGGGTTGGCGGTGTCCTCGGCAATCGTCGGCAGGGTCGCTGTCGTGCCGGTCGCCACCGGGGCGTCGTTGACGGCGCTCACCACCGTGGTCAGGGCGACCGTGCCGAGGCTGTAGCGGCTGTCACCGCCCGCCGCCGTCGCGTCCGCCCGTTCGCCGTTGGTGACCGGCCCCTGCGAATCGTCGATCAGCCGCACCGTCAGGCTCGGCGGCACGCCGTTCCAGTTGGCGGCGGGCAGGAAACGCAGCGTGGCGTCGGCGGCCAGCAGCAGGGCGTTGCCGTCCGACACCGTTCCCACAGCGGCCCAGGCGGTGCCGGTCCAATACTGCCATTGTCCCTGGGTGGCGTCGGCCGGATTGGCGATCACCGCCACACCGGCGAAGCCGTTGCCGACGGCGCCGAACACCGCGTCGGTCGGGTCGGAGAACAGCCCGCCGAACAGCGCCGCCACGCTGGCGCCCGCCGGGTTGGCGCTGTCTTCGGTGACGGCGGCGAGGACCGCCGTCGTGCCCGTCGCCACCGGGGAGCCGTTGACCGGAGTCACCTCCAGCGTCAGCGGGACGACGTCCGCCGACAGCGGGGTGGTGCCGCCGACGCCGGTCAGCGTGAACAGCCGGTGCTCGGCGCCGCTGAACCCCTCGGTCCACGCGCTGTTCACCGCCCGCAGCCCGAGCGACGGGGTGGTGCCGTTCCAGTTGTCGGCCGGCAGGAAGCGCAGCAGGGCGCTGCCCGGAAGCACGAGCGCCGCGCCGTCGCCGACCGTGCCCACCGTCCGCCACGCCCCGCCGTCCAGGCTGTACTGCCAGACGCCGGAGGTGGAATTGGGGTTCGCCACCACGGCGACGCCGATCACGCTGCTCCCGGCCTCGCCGGGCCGGAACATCGCCTCGATCAGATGGAAGACGGCGAAGCCGGCCGGGGCCGCGGTGCCCTCGGCGATCGCCAGCGCCTTTGTGAAGGCGGCCGCGTCGAAGCCGGACGAGAGGGTGGGCGCCGCCACCGGCGGCACCGTCACCGGCAGGGCGTTGGCCGCGGCTTCGAGCGCTCGGGCCACCTGCTGCTGGATTTGCGCGGCGACGGCGAAGGGGTCGCTGGTCAGCGTCCGGGTGACCGGCGTGGTGGCGGGCGTCGCGCCGGAGGAGGGGGCGGGGGCCGTGACGCCGGGCGTGACGGTGTCGGCGCTCTTGGCGGTGCCGGCCACGTCGAAGCTGATCGCCTTCAGCGCCGGCTCGCTTCCCATGCCGGACTTGGCCGGTGCAGGCGACGATTCGCCCTTCGCCGCTGCCGCGTCGGGGGAGGCATCGGCAGCGGGCTTATCGGCAGCCTTGTCGCCGTCTTCGCCCTTCGCCTCCTCCTTGGCGTCGTCCTTCTCGCCGCCCTCCTTGCCCTCGGCCGGAGCTTCGGCAACCTGCTCGCCCGCCTTTTCTGCATTGGCCTTTTCACCGCCGCTCTTGTCGCCGTCTGCCTTGGCGCCCTCCTTGGCCGCCTCGCCCGCGGGCGGCGGGTTGGCGAGATCGGCCAGAGCCTTGTTCTCGGCGGACACCGGAACCTCGCTGCCCTGGGCGTTCTGCTGCACCGTCTCCGCCGTCTGGCGGGCGGCGGCGAGTGCCTGTCCGGGCGCGCGCCCGTCCGCCAGCGCCTGCCCGAGCGCCGCGTTGAAGGCGGCGCCGGACCCGCCCAGCGCCTGCACCGCCTGCTGCACGTTCTGCCCGCTGGCCAGCGCCGCGATCAGCCCGTCGCTCTTCACGCCCTTGGCGGTTTCCGCCGACAGGGCCAGCGCGGTCGAGACGGTCTGCTGCGCCGAGCCCAGCGCGCCGGCCATCTCCTGCCCGCCGGACAGCGCCCGCCCCAGGGCGTCGCCGAAGCCGCCGGCCGCCGCGCCGTCGAGCCCGGCGGCGGCGGCGAAGGTCTTGACGGTGGCCGCAACATTCTGGCCGGACGAGAGCGAGGCGACCAGCGCGTCCGCCGGCTTCGCCGGCACGGCGGCGGCCTCTTGCCGGGCCGCCATGTCCGTCTGCGCCCGTGCTGAGGCGCCAAGCGCCGCGTCGGGTGCGGCGCCCTGCGCCAGCGCGTCGTTCAGGACGCTGGTGAAGGCGGGGGTGCCGGCCAGGGCGCCGCCCGCCCCGTCCGTCTTTCCGGCGGCCAGCGCGCCGAGCAGGCGCGCGCCGTCGGTCTGCTCAACGGCGACGGATGTGGTTTGAACCGCGCCGGCCGCGCTCAGCGCCTGCGCCTCGGCAACGGCGTCGGCGGCGTCGGCGCCGCTGGACAGGGCGTGTTCCAGCGCTTGGGCGAAGTGACCGCCCGGGGCGGGGCCGAGCGCCGTCACGGCGTCCTGCACCCCCACGCCGGAGGCGAGCGCCGCGGCGAGCTTGTCGGAGGGCGAGATGGGAACGGCCTCCGGCGCCGTCGGGGCGGCGGGAGGAGCGGTCAAGGCCTGCGACAGGGCGGCGATGGGGTCGGCGGCGCCCGCCGGGCGGGCCGCCGGGTCCATCACCCCGCTGAACAGCGCGGCCGACAAATCGGACGCCGCCTTCGAATTGGCGGCGTTGTCCGGCCCGAGTCCCTGCCCCTGGGCCAGCGCGACGGCCAAGCGCTGCTCTCCGGTCAGAGCCGCAGTTTCCTGCGCGGCTTGCGCCATGCGCGCCGCCGTGCCGGCGGCGACCCGGCTCGCCTGCGCAATGGCGTCGTCGGGCGTGGCGCTGGCGCCGACCCCCGCCGCGACGTCGCGCATCCAGCCGTCCGCCACGCTGCCCGCGGCGCCTTCCGGCAAGCCCTGTCCGGTCAGTGCCGCCGCCAGCTTCTCCTGAACCGCCTTCAGCGCGCCGGGATCGCCGCCCAGCAGCACCGCCGCCGCTTCGGACGCCAGGGCATCGGGGATGGTCAGGAGCGGAGTGGTGGCGTTCAGGGTATCCGGCATGGTGGCCCTCTCGCCGTCGCGGCGGTCGCATCTCGGGAGTGTCCATAACAAAGTGATTTGCTGAAAAATGTCTAAATACAGACGACATTTTTTCAGGAGGAAGAGCGGTTTTGTTTCGCGGAGGGGATGTGCAACCTCATCCGTCCTTAGTAATTCCGTGGTTATTCATATGAGAGCCAACGCATGCAGGCGATGCCTGTGTGGTTGTCTTCGAAATTTATCATAAGTTGTATCGCAACAGTGTTCGGTCGCCGAAGATGGTGAAGAGCGGTGCCATCGCCGCCTGTTGCGGGAGGGCTCCGCCGCAGGGTGGTCGCGGTTGTTCCGGGCACACGGGCTCCACACCGTCCTCCGGTTGTCCAAAGCGATGCCGGGCCGGGATTTCCATAGTCCGATCAGGGAGATGCGGAGCGGCCGCGATTGTCGTAACGGCGACGTTGCCCCCTTGCGGAACCGGCGGCTTAATGATTAGAATGAGAATCATTCGCATTCAGACGATCAGCGCAGACCCTCTGGCTTTTTGAAACCGACACGGGGCCGGTCGCAAACGCTGCGTCACATCTACACCTTTTAATTGAGGAACGGCTCTATGCTACATTCTTGCGGCACGGACGCTCCGCGTCCAACCGCCCGCCGCCGCGGTGCCGCCGGCCCCGTGCAGGACGTCTTTGCGCCGGGACTGCGCCCGGTCGCCATGGCGGTTTGTTTTGCCAGCACCGTCCTCGCGGGCGGCCTTCCCTTCGCGCCGGCCGCGCAGGCGCAGACGGCGGCGGCCCGCACGGTCGACGCCAACGTGCCGGCGGGGCCGCTGGACGCCGCGTTGCGCGGCTTCGCCGCCCAGGCCGGGGTGAGCATCGCCGTGGACCCGGCTCAGGTCCGGGGCAAGACCTCCCAGGGGCTGCGCGGACCGACGACGGTCGAGGACGGCTTCCGCCGCCTGCTGGACGGCAGCGGTTATCAGCTCGCGGGCACGCCGTCGGGGTACGGCCTCGTCGCGCAAGGCTCCACGCCGGTCGTGAACGCCCCGGCCGGGGCGACGGTGCTGCCCTCCGTCCAGGTGTCGGCCAACGCCGGCGCGCTGCCGGGCGAGCCGCCGCCCTACGCCGGCGGTCAGGTGGCGCGCGGCGGCTCGCTGGGCCTGCTGGGCACCAGGAACACGCTGGACACCCCGTTCAGCACGACGAACTACACCGCCGAGCTGATCGAGAACCAGCAGGCGCGCACGGCGGCCGACACGCTGGTCAACGATTCGTCGGTGCGCACGACCACCGGCGGCAACGGCTTCGACGACACCTTCCAGATCCGCGGCTTCGCCGTTCCGTCCGGCGACGTCGGCTTCAACGGCATGTACGGGCTGGTGTCCTCCAACCGCGTGCCCTCGCAGATCATCGAGCGGATCGAGCTGCTGAAGGGGCCGGGCGCGCTGATGAACGGCATCGCCCCGAATGGCAGCATCGGCGGCGGCATCAACATCCTCAGCAAGCGCGCCGGCGACCAGCCGCTGACCCGCGTGACCGGGCTCTACCAGAGCGACGCCAATTTCGGCGTCCATGTCGACACCGGGCGCCGCTTCGGCGAGAACAACGCCTGGGGCGTGCGCTTCAACGGCCTGCTGCGCGGCGGCGAGGCCTCGATCGAGGACGGCGACGTCAAGACCGGCCTCGGCTCGCTGGCGGTGGATTACCGGGGCGAGCGGTTGCGCTGGTCGCTCGACGGCATCATCCAGCGCGACGACACCGACAATTTCCGCCCGCAGATCAGCATCCTGTCTACGACGACGGCGATCCCGTCGCCGCCCGACGCGCGCAGCAACTGGTACCCGGACACCAAGCTGGTCCAGAAGGACAAGACCATCGCCTCGAACATTGAGTTCGACGTGACGGACTGGCTGACCGCCTACGCCGGCATCGGCTACCGGGACGGCACCAACGATCAGGTGTTCCCGCAGTCCAACCCCGCCGTGAACGCGCTCGGCAACTTCACGGTCCGCAACTCCTACTACGACTCCTACAGCGAGACGGTCAGCGGCACGGCCGGCGCGCGCCTGCGCTTCGAGACGGGTCCGGTCCGCCACCAGGTCAACATCGGCTACACCGGCTTCCAGCGGGAGGAAGGCAACGCCTACATCCAGGCCGCCGGCTCGGCCCCGTCGAGCATCTACAACCCGGCGCCGCTGCCGGTCATCACCGCGCCGCGCACCGATCCGCGCAAGTCGGCCGAGACGACGCTGAGCAGCATCGCGATCGCCGACACGCTGTCCTTCGTCAACGACCGCGTCCTGCTGACGCTCGGCGTGCGCGACCAGACGGTGAAGGTGAAGGGCTACAGCACGACGACCGGCGCGCAGACCAGCAACTACGACGCCAGCGCCACGACGCCGCTCGCCGGTCTGGTGGTCAAGCCGCTGGAGAATGTCGCGGTCTACGGCAACTACGCCGAGGGCCTGTCGCGCGGCACCATCGTCGGCGCCGGCTACGCCAACACCGGCGCGGTGCTCGAGCCCTACAAGTCGAAGCAGCTCGAAGGCGGCGTCAAGGTCGATTGGGGGACCATCACGACCACCGCCGCGCTGTTCCAGATCACCCGCCCCAGCTCGATCCGCACCGCGTCCAACGAGCTGGCCTATGACGGCGAGCAGCGCAACCGCGGCCTGGAGCTGTCGGCCTACGGCGAGATCCTGCCCGGCCTGCGCGCCATGGCCAGCGCGACCTTCCTGAAGCCGGAGCTGACGAAGACCGCCGTCGCCTCGGAAGAGGGCAACGACGCCGCCGGCGTGCCGGACAAGAGCTTCTCCGCCAGCCTGGATTGGGACACCCCCTGGGTCGAGGGCCTCGCCCTCAACGGGCGCGTGATCCACACCTCCGGCTCCTACCTGACCAACGCCAACACGCTGCGTTTCGACGGCTGGACCCGCTTCGATATCGGTGCCCGCTACACCACCGACGTGTCGGGCAAGCCCGTCGTGCTGCGCGCCAGCGTCGAGAACCTCTTCGACAAGGAGTACTGGCTGACCACCGGCACCTACGTGACCGTCGGCTCGCCGCGGACGGTGCTGCTGTCCGCCACCGTCGATTTCTAAATCCGCCAAGCCATTCCTTTGGATGACGTCATGAACAAACTGTCCCTCGCCCTCATCGCCGCGCTGGGCTTCGCCATGCCCGCCGCCATGCCCGCCCAAGCCCACCAGATCTGGATCGAGCAGCCCGAGCAGGGCAACGCCACGATCCGCTTCGGGGAGTTCGGCGAGAACCTGCGCGAGGTCTCGCCCGGCCTGCTCGACAAGTTCGGCAAGCCGGCCGCCACCCTTCTCTCCGCCAAGGGCGAGCAGAAGGCCGAAGCCGCCAAGACCGCCGACGGCTTCGCGCTGCCCTTCAAGGCCGGCAACGGCGAAAGCATTGTCGCCGAGGACACGCTCTACCCGCTCTACACCTGGAAGCAGGGGGACAAGGAGACCACCAACTGGTTCCACCCCGCCGCGCGCCTGATCACCGGCTTCGCCGAGCAGGCGCCGAAGCTGACGCTGGATCTGGTGCCCACCGGCACGCCCGGCCAGTTCAAGCTGCTCTTCCAGGGCCAGCCCAAGGCCAAGACCAAGGTGATGCTGGTCACCCAGTCCGGCTGGGCCAAGGAGGAGCACAGCGACGAGCAGGGGCTGGTCACCTTCGACCTGCCGTGGAAGGGCACCTACGTTGCCGAAGTCAGCCTGAACGAGCGCACCCCCGGCGAGCGTCAGGGCGCCAACGGCGCCGAGACGTATGACGGCGTCAGCTACGTCACCACGGTGACCTACGTCCACCCCGAGGGTCTGGCGCCGGTCCCCGCCGGTCCGGCGGCGATGCCCAACAAATGACCTCCGTGGCCGGACGGGTCCGTTCCGTTGGACCGCTCGTCTCGCGCATAGCCGCCGCCCTGCTCGGCGGCTATGCGCTGGCCGCACTCGCCAGCGTGGCGGTGCTGGCGCTTCCCATGAGCACGCCGCAGGCGGTGCTCACCGGCGAGATGGCGAGTTTCCTCATCTACGCCGCCGCCGTGATCTGGGTCTTCGCGGTCCGCAGCGCGCTGCGCGCCTGGGCGGGCCTGCTTGTCGTGGCCGCGCCGCTGTCGCTGGCGGCGTGGTCGGTCTGGTGATGGGGAGCCGAGCGTGACGACGGACCAGCAAGCGCGCCCCGACGGCCGTGGCCTCCGCCAGAGCATGTCCGACCTGCACACGTGGGTCGGGCTGCTTCTCGGCTGGGTGCTCTACGCGATGTTCCTCACCGGGACGGTGTCCTACTTCAAGGACGAGCTGTCGCAATGGATGCGCCCCGAACTGCCGGCGCAGAGCGGGGTTCCGGATCAGGCCGTGGTGGCCCAGCGGGTGGCCGACGAGCTGGTCGCCCGGGTGCCGGGCAGCCCGCAATGGAGCCTGCGCCTGCCGGACGCCCGCAACAACAGCGTCTACGCCTTCTGGCGCACCGCCGGGGCGGCTCCCGGCCAGCGCGGTTTTGGCGAGGGCAATTTCGACCCGGCGACCGGGCAGACGGTGTCGTCGCGCGCGACGCTGGGCGGCGACTTCTTCTATCGCTTCCATTTCCAGTTCCATTACATGCCGGTGGTGTGGGGACGCTGGATCGCCGGCGTCGCAGCGATGTTCATGCTGGTGGCCATCGTCAGCGGGGTCATCACCCACAAGAAGATCTTCGTCGATTTCTTCACCTTCCGCTGGGGCAAGGGGCAGCGCTCCTGGCTCGACGCGCACAACGCGCTGTCGGTGTTCGGGCTGCCGTTCCACGCCATGATCACCTACACCGGGCTGGTGACGCTGATGGCGCTCTACATGCCCTGGGGCCAGCAGGCGGGGATCAAGACCGCGGCGGACCGCCAGCAGCTCAACGCCGAACTCAGCGCCTTCATCCAGCCGGGCAAGCCCAGCGGCGAAAAGGCGCCGCTCGCCTCGATCGAGGACATGGTGCACCACGCCCAGGAGCGCTGGGGCCGCGACGGCGTCGGGCGGGTCACCGCCACGCATCCCGGCGACGCGGCGGCGCGGGTGGCGGTGGCGCGCGGCGACGGCGGGCGCGTGTCGATGAGCCCGCAATATCTGGAATTTGAAGGGACCACCGGCAAGCTGCTGGCCGTCCATGAAGGGGTGGGGCCGGCGGCGGAGACGCGCGGTGTACTCTACGCCCTGCATCTGGGGCGCTTCAGCGACTTGGTGACGCGCTGGCTCTATTTCCTGGTCAGCCTCGCCGGCACCGCCATGGTGGGCACCGGTCTGGTGATGTGGACGGTGAAGCGCCGGCAGAAGCTGCCCGATCCGGCCCGGCCCCATGTCGGCTTCCACGTCGTGGAGCGGCTGAACATCGCCAGCATCGCCGGCCTGTCGGTCGCCATGGCGGCCTTCCTGTGGGCGAACCGCCTGCTGCCGGAGACCCTGGCGGACCGCGCCAACTGGGAAATCCACAGCTTCTTCATCGTCTGGGCGCTGACTCTGCTGCACGGCGTGCTGCGTCCGGCAAAGAAGGCCTGGGTCGAGCAGCTGTGGCTGGCCGCGGCGCTGCTGGCGTTGCTGCCCATGCTCAACGCCGCGACCACGCAGCGGCCTTTCTGGCGCAGCTTGGCCGACGGCGACTGGGTGTTCGTCGGCATGGACCTGATGTGCTGGGCGCTGGCGGCGCTCCACGCCGTCCTGGCGGTCCGCACCCTCCGTCACCAGCCCAAGACGCGGCCCGCCCGCAAAACCGTCAACAAGCCGGCCGGTGGCGCCGTTCTCCGCGAGGGATGAGCATGATCCACCTGTCCTCCTTCATCCTGTGCCTGACGGGGTTCGCCGCGCTGGCCTTCGCGATGGATCGTCCGCAGCATGACCTGTTCGGACGGCCCCTGCCGGCGCCCGCGACGCTCGCCCTGCGCGTCGGCGGGGCGGTTTCCCTGCTGGGCGCGCTGGGTCTCCTCGTGTCGTGGCAGGGCTGGGGGCTTGGCCTCGTCATGTTCAGCGGTCACACCAGCCTGGGCGCCGGTGTCGTCCATGGCGCCCTCATCATCCGGCAACGGCGGGCTGCCCGCTCAAATTGAGGGTACGCCTTATTTTTGACCCATTTTGTCGCGACCGGCGAGTTTGCTCTTCCCGTTCGGGCGTGATGAGAGGATGATTCTCCATCGTTTTCATCAGGTTCATCGTGCTTTTCAACGATTGCGAATCGTTTGGGAGGAGTACGCATGCCCCGCATCCTCAATCACGCGCCGTGGCTGGTCCTCGCCGTGCTGGGCGCCTTCGCGCTCGGCACCGTCGCCCTGGCGCGCGGCGAGACCATCAACGCCCTCTGGCTGGTCGTGGCCGCCGTCTGTACTTATCTGGTCTCCTACCGCTACTACAGCCTGTTCATCGCAACCCGCGTCATGCGGCTGGACCCGGCGCGCCCGACACCGGCGATGCGCCACAACGACGGGTTGGACTACGTCCCGACCAACCAGTACGTCCTGTTCGGCCACCATTTCGCGGCCATCGCCGGCGCCGGCCCGCTGGTTGGCCCGGTGCTGGCGGCCCAGATGGGCTATCTGCCGGGCATGCTGTGGATCCTGGCCGGCGTGGTGGTCGCCGGGGCGGTCCAGGACTTCATGATCCTGTTCGTCTCGATGCGCCGCGACGGGCGGTCGCTCGGTGAGCTGATCAAGGCCGAGCTGGGGGACATCCCCGGCGTCATCGCCCTGTTCGGCACCTTCATGATCATGGTCATCATCCTGGCGGTGCTGGCCCTGGTCGTGGTCAAGGCGCTGACCAACAGCCCGTGGGGCTTCTTCACGGTCGCCGCCACCGTGCCGATCGCCCTGTTCATGGGCGTCTACATGCGCTTCCTGCGCCCCGGCCGGATCGGCGAGATCTCGGTGGTCGGCTTCTTCCTGCTGATCGCCGCCATCCTGCTCGGCGGACAGGTGGCGCAGAGCGAGACGTGGGCGCCGGTCTTCACGCTGACCGGCATCCAGATCACCTGGATCCTGATCGGCTACGGCTTCGTGGCGTCGGTGCTGCCGGTGTGGCTGCTGCTGGCGCCGCGCGACTATCTGTCGACCTTCCTCAAGGTCGGCACCATCGTGATGCTGGCGCTGTGCATCCTGCTCGTCGCGCCGCCGATGAAGATGCCCAGCGTCACCCGCTTCGTCGACGGCACCGGGCCGGTGTGGTCGGGCAGCCTGTTCCCCTTCCTGTTTATCACCATCGCCTGCGGCGCGGTGTCGGGCTTCCACGCTCTGATCTCGTCGGGCACCACGCCGAAGATGGTGGAGAACGAGCTTCACACCCGCTTCATCGGCTACGGCGGCATGCTGACGGAGTCCTTCGTCGCCGTCATGGCGCTGGTCGCCGCCTCCTGCATCGAGCCGGGCATCTATTTCGCCATGAACAGCCCGCCCGCGCTGCTCGGCACCACGGCGGAGTCCGCGGCCCAGGTCATCAACAACTGGGGCTTCGTCATCACGCCGGAGATGATCACCCGGACGGCGCAGGACGTCGGCGAGGTGAGCATCCTGTCGCGGGCCGGCGGCGCGCCGACCCTGGCGGTCGGCATGGCGCAGATCTTCTCCGAACTGTTCGGCGGCAAGGGCATGATGGCCTTCTGGTACCATTTCGCCATCCTGTTCGAGGCGCTGTTCATCCTGACCGCCGTCGACGCCGGAACCCGCGCCGGGCGGTTCATGCTGCAGGACCTGCTGGGCGTCTTCTTCAAGCCGCTGCAGCGCACGGCGTCCTGGGCCGGCAACCTGATCGCCACCGGCCTGTGCGTCGCCGCCTGGGGCTACATCCTCTATCAGGGGGTGGTCGATCCGCTGGGCGGCATCAACACCTTCTGGCCGCTGTTCGGCATTTCCAACCAGATGCTGGCGGGGATCGCCCTGATCCTGGCGACGGTGGTGCTGTTCCGGATGAAGCGCGAACGCTACGCCTGGGTGACCATGGTGCCGGCGGCGTGGCTGCTGATCTGCACCCTGACCGCGGGCGTGCAGAAGGTCTTCCACAGCAACCCGGCGATCGGCTTCCTCGCCCACGCCGAGCGGTTCAGCACCGCCGCCAACGAGGGCCGGCTGCTCGCCCCGGCGACCTCGATGGAGCAGATGCGGCAGGTGATCTTCAACGATTACCTGGACGCGGCGCTGGCCTCGCTGTTCGTTCTGGTGGTGCTGGCGGTGCTGGTGTTCGGCGTCCTGTCCTGCCTGAAGGCATTGCGCAGCGACCGCCCGACCACCCGAGAAATCCCGACGGGTGGCGCCACCGCGCGGGCCGGGGATTGAACGCTGCATCTTGGAAAAGGACGACCGATGAGCGGCTTGAAAAGCAACCTCAGCCGATTCCGCGGTTACTTCGAGCAGACGGCCAAGCTCATGGTCGGGGTGCCGGATTACGACACCTATCTGGAGCACATGCGGACCCGGCACCCCGACCAGCCGGCGATGACCTACACCGAGTTCCTCGACAACCGTCTGCAGGCGCGCTACGGCGCCGGCAAGGCGGGGTGTTGCTGAGGATGTGTTGTCCCTTCTCCCCTCTGGGGAGAGGGTTAGGGTGAGGGGGTTGCGCGGGTTGGACCGTTTGGCACAAGCGCAACCCCCTCACCCGGCCCTACGGGCCACCCTCTCCCCAGAGGGGCGAGGGCTATAGCGGAGCCGCCGCGGCCGGCTGGAAGCGCAGTATGTCCGGGGTCCGCATGTCGGCGGGGATCGGGGCGTCCTTGGCAGCGCCGCGCATGGCGGCGGGCGGGCGTGGCAGGCCGCTGCGGTCGCTGTAGTCGGGGTGCGGCGTCCAGGCCGTTGCCTCCTCCCGGTGCAGCATCGCCGTGCACAGCACGTCGAGCGCCGTCACCGCCGCGACCGCGCCCAGCGCCGTGGCGACGTTCTCCCGGCGCGGGTTGCCGTCGTGGTGCGCCGACGCCAGCGTGGCGAGGTCCAGCGCGTCCCCGGCGACCCGCCCCCACATCCAGGGGCGGGCGTCGCCCATCGCCAGCAAGCCGACGCCGGTCGCCACCTCGCGGGCACCATAGGAGCGGATCAGCCCGGCCTGCTCCTCCATCCCCATCCAGCGGGCGATCCGGCGCCCGGCCACCAGTTCGGCCACACCCAGGCCGATGCTGAACCAGCCCAAGCCACGGGCCATCCGGTCGGCGGACGAATTCCTGCGGTAATACGCCATGACACCCCTCCCTGTTACGGCTTGAGCACGACCTTGATGCAGCCGTCCTGCTTGTCGCGGAAGGTCTGGTACATGCCCGGTCCGTCGGCCAGACCCACGGTGTGGGTGATGACGAAGGACGGGTCGATCTGGCCCTCCTGGATGCGGCGCAGCAGGTCGTCGGTCCAGCGGTTGACGTGGGTCTGGCCCATGCGCCAGGTCAGGCCCTTGTTCATCGACATGCCGAAGGGGACCTTGTCGATCAGCCCGCCATAGACGCCGGGGATCGACAGCGTGCCGGCGGGGCGGCAGACATACATCATCTCGCGCAGCACATGGGCGCGGTCGGATTCCAGGGCCAGCGCCTGCTTGGCGCGGTCGTACATGGAGTCGAGCGTGGCGGTGGCGTGCGCCTCCATGCCGACGGCGTCGATGCACTTCTCCGGACCCTTGCCGCCGGTCAGCTCGTTCAGCCGCTCGACGACGCTCTCCTCCTCGAAATTGATGGTGATGGCGCCGCCGGCCTTGGCCATGGACAGGCGCTCGGGCACGCGGTCGATGGCGATGACCTGCTTGGCGCCCAGCAGGACGGCGCTGCGGATCGTCATCTGCCCTACCGGGCCGCAGCCCCAGATCGCCACCGTGTCGGTCGGCTGGATGTCGCACTGCGCCGCGGCCTGCCAGCCGGTGGGGAAGATGTCGCCGAGGAACAGCACCTGCTCGTCGGTCAGCCCGTCCGGGATCTTCACATGGGTGCGGTCGGCGAAGGGGACGCGCACATACTCCGCCTGTCCGCCCGCATAGCCGCCGGTCAGGTGGGTGTAGCCGAACAGCCCGGCGGTGGTGTGGCCGAACAGCTTGTCGGCCATTGCCTTGTTGCGGTTGGAGCGCTCGCAGACCGAATAGTTGCCGCGGCGGCACTGGTCGCACTCGCCGCACCAGATGGTGAAGGGAACGACCACGCGGTCGCCGACCTTCAGGGCGCTCTTGGCCTCGGCCCCGACGTCGACGACCTCGCCCATGAACTCGTGGCCCATGATGTCGCCCTTTTCCATGCCGGGCATGAAGTGGTCGTAGAGGTGCAGATCCGAACCGCAGATGGCGCAGGACGTGACCTTGACGATGGCGTCGCGGGGCTGCTCGATCTCCGGGTCGGGGACGGTGTCGTAACGGATGTCCGCGGTGCCGTGCCAGACCAGGGCTTTCATGGGAAGCTCCTCCGTGGGGGTGGTGGAAGGGGGCCGGGCGGGTATCGATCAGTGGTGGCCGGAACCGGGCTCGGCCTGCTTGCGGTGCTGCTCGGCCAGCACGCCGGACGGCGTCACGGCGGCCATGGCGGTCTGCAGCTTGTTCTTCCAGCCGGCCACCACGTCGCCGTCGCCGCGCATCATCGCGTCGAAGCCGACCTTGGCGACCATCGCCGGGTCGTCCTTCTTGCCCTGGCCGATCTTGGTGTCCTCCATGCCGGCGCGCTCGAAGAACTCGGTGTCGGTGGCGCCGGGCATCAGGCAGGTGACCGTCACCCCGGAGTCCTTGATCTCGTGGCGCAGCGCGAAGGAGAAGGAATCGATGAAGGCCTTGGTGCCGTTGTAGACCGCCTGATAGGTGCCCGGCATGAAGCCGGCGATCGAGCCGGTGATCAGGATGCGGCCCCGCTTGCGGTCGCGCATGCCGCGCCCGACCTTCTGGATCAGGTACAGCGTGCCGGTGATGTTGGTGTCGATGACGTGCCGGGCCTCCTGGAAGTCCTGGTCGAGGAAGCCGTGGCCCAGCCCGTGGCCGGCGTTGGCGAGCAGGGCGTCGACCGGCCGGCCCTTCACCGCTGCGCACAGTGTGTCGACGCCGTCGAGGGTGGCGAGGTCCGCCTGCACCGTCTCCACCGTGACGCCGAGCGCGCGCAACTCCTTGGCGGCCTCCTCGATGGCCGGATCGTCGGCGGCAATCAGGAGGTCGAAGCCGTTCCGGGCGCATTCCTTGGCGAGTTCGAGCCCGATGCCGGTGGACGCCCCGGTGACGATGGCAAGGGAATGGGTGGCTGCACGAGCCATGGGAACGGTCCTCTTTGCGAAGCGGGAGAGTCCCTCAGCCCAACTGGAGCTGGCGGCCGTTGGTTCCGCCTTTTCCGCCGCCGTCCTCCACCATCCGGGGCAAGCGCAACGAGGCGATGCCGCAGAAGAGTGCATAAGGCTTAATCAGGTCGGCATCATGCCCAATTTTTGATCGCGACAAGGGTCGGTCCCCAGCGTTTCCGCGCTTTTCCGGTTGGCACGCCGCTTGCTCAACAGTCTTGTATACAAGATTGGTGCGGCAGCCTGATGACCCAGCTTCCCGACAGCATCGAAGACAGCGTGATCTCCGCCATCCTGGGCGGCCGGCTGCGGCCCGGCACCCGGCTGGGCGAGGCGAAGCTGGCCGAGGTCTACGGCGTATCCCGCACCCGCGTGCGCGAGGCGATGATGCGGCTGGAGACGCGCGGCATCGTCCATGTCAGCGCCCGGCGCGGCTGGTTCGTCGTCGAGCCCTCGGCGACGGAGGCGCGGGCCGCCTTCCAGGCGCGCCGGGTGATCGAGACCGGGATGCTGCGCGATCTGCACACGCTTCCGGAGCACACGCTGCGCGGCGACGCCGTCGCCCACCTGCGCGCCCATGTCGAGGAAGAGCGCGAGGCGCTGCACACCGGCCATGTCGGCTCACGCACCTGCCTGCTCGGCGACTTCCACATCCACCTCGCCCACGCCTTCGGCAACCCCTTCCTGACCGACATCCTGCGCGACCTGACCGCACGCACGACGCTGGTCTCGATGCTCTACCAGTCCGACCAGGACGCCGCGGCGTCCAGCGACGACCATGCCGGCATCGTGACGCTGCTGGCCGACGGCGACTACGCCGGGGCGGCGCGGCTGATGGACGAGCACATCCGGCGCGTCGAGGACGGACTCGACCTCGCCGCCGCCCCCGATCCCCTGGCCGGCCTGCGCGAGATCCTCTCGCCCGGCGCCCCCGCCTGACCCTTTCACGCAACCCATTCCATCCAGAACCGGCCCATCCAGCCAAAAAGGAGTTAGAGACATGAAGCGCAGGACCCTGCTCGCCCTGGCCGTCGCCGCCGTCGCCGGCCTGTCCATCGCCCAGGCCCCCGCCGCGCGGGCCGACGCCCTTCAGGACATCACCAAGCGCGGCACGCTGCGCGTCGCCGTTCCGCAGGACTTCCCGCCCTTCGGCTCGGTCGGCCCGGACATGACCCCGCTCGGCTACGACATCGACGTGGCCAAGCTGATCGGCGCCAAGATGGGCGTGAAGGTGGAGCTGGTGCCGGTGACCAGCGCCAACCGCATCCCCTTCCTGCAGACCAACAAGGTCGATCTGGTCATCTCCAGCCTCGGCAAGAACGCCGAGCGCGAGAAGGTCATCGACTTCACCGACGCCTACGCACCCTTCTTCAACGGCGTCTTCGCCCCGGCCGGCGTGACCGCCGCGAAGCCGGAGGATCTGGCCGGCAAGACCGTCGGGGTGACCCGCGGCGCCATCGAGGATCTGGAGCTGACCAAGATCGCCCCGGCCGACGCGGTCATCAAGCGCTACGAGGACAACAACGGCACCATCTCCGCCTTCCTGTCCGGTCAGGTCGAGGTGGTGGCGACCGGCAACGTCGTGGCGGCGGCGATCCTCGCCCGCAACCCGCCGAAGCGGCCGGAGCTGAAGTTCCTCATCAAGAACTCCCCCTGCTACATCGGCTTGAGCAAGGAGCAGCCGGCCCTGCTGGAGAAGCTGAACGGCATCCTGGCGGCGGCCAAGGCCGACGGCTCGCTGAACGCCATCGCGCAGAAGTGGCTGTCCGCCGACCTGCCGAAGGACCTCTGAAGACGATAAGGCCGGGGCGCCGCGGGTGGCTTCGGCCCCACGGCGGCCCGGCGTACGGGGGGCTGACCGGAGGGCCGCATGACCTACCGCTTCGATTATTCGTGGATCGCCGAATACTGGCCCGTCATCCTGAAGGGGCTGGTGACGACGGTCGAACTGACCCTGATCGGCACGCTGTTCGGGGTGGCGCTGGGCATCGCCTGCGCCTGGACGCGGTCGCTCGGGCCGCGCTGGCTGCGGCCGCCGGTCGTCGCCTACGTCGAGCTGATCCGCAACACGCCCTTCCTGATCCAGCTGTTCTTCATCTTCTTCGGCCTGCCGTCGCTCGGCGTGCAGATGACCGAGTTCCAGGCGGCGGTCCTGGCGATGGTCATCAACCTCGGCGCCTACAGCGGCGAGATCATCCGCGCCGGCATCGAGGCCACCCCGCGCGGCCAGTTCGAGGCCGGGGCCAGCCTCGCCATGACGCGGTTCGAGACCTTCCGCCACGTCGTCCTGATCCCGGCGCTGCAACGGATCTGGCCGGCGCTGTCGTCGCAGATCGTCATCGTCATGCTCGGCTCGTCGGTGGTGTCGCAGATCGCGGCGGAGGACATCACCTTCGCCGCCAACTTCATCCAGTCGCGGACCTTCCGCGCCTTCGAGAGCTATTTCCTGACCACCGGCCTCTATCTGCTGCTGGCGCTGGCGCTTCGGCAGGCGCTGCGCGGCGTCGGAAACAAGCTGTTCCCGCGGAGGGCCGCGCGATGATGACCTTCACCCTGTGGGACATCCTGCGCAACCTGCTGCTGGCGGCGCGCTGGACGGTCCTTCTCTCGCTGGTCTCCTTCATCGGCGGCGGGCTTTTGGGGATGGCGCTGCTCTACCTGCGCATCGGCAAGGCGCGGGTCGGGCAAATCTTCGTCCAGGGCTATGTCGAGCTGTTCCAGGGCACGCCGCTGCTGATGCAGCTCTTCCTCGCCTTCTTCGGGCTCGGCTTGTTCGGCATCGACGTCCCGGCCTGGCTGGCCGCCGGGCTGGCGCTGATCCTGTGGACGGCGGCCTTCCTGGTGGAGATCTGGCGCGGCTGCGTGGAATCGGTCGCCCGCGGCCAGTGGGAGGCGTCGGCCAGCCTCGGCATGGGCTACGTCCAGCAGATGCGCTACGTGATCCTGCCCCAGGCGGTGCGGGTCGCCGTCCCGCCCACCGTCGGCTTCTCCGTGCAGGTGGTGAAGGGCACGGCGCTGACCTCGATCATCGGCTTCGTGGAGCTGTCCAAGGCCGGCACGGTCGTCACCAACGCGACCTTCGAACCCTTCACCGTCTACGGGCTGGTCGCCCTGATCTACTTCGCGCTGTGCTGGCCCCTGTCCAAGAGCAGCCAGATTCTGGAAAGGAAGCTCAATGTCGCTCATCGCAATCACTGAGGTGAAGAAGCGCTTCGGCGACGTCGAAGTCCTGAAGGGGATCAATCTGGACGTCGAGCGCGGCGAGGTCGTCGCCATCATCGGCAAGAGCGGTTCGGGCAAGAGCACGCTTTTGCGCTGCGTCAACGGGCTGGAGATGATCGACGACGGCTCGATCATGGTGGCCGGCGCCCAGCTCATCAACGACGACCTCCACCTGAAGGCGCTGCGGCTGAAGGTCGGCATGATCTTCCAGCAGTTCAACCTGTTCCCGCACCTGTCGGCGGGGCGCAACGTCATGCTGTCGCAGATGGTCGTCAAGAAGACGCCGGCGCGCGAGGCGGAGGCGATGGCCCGCCGCATGCTGGAGCGGGTGGGCTTGGGCCACAAGTTCGACGCCTACCCCGACCAGCTCTCCGGCGGTCAGCAGCAGCGCGTCGCCATCGCGCGGGCGCTGTCGATGCAGCCGATGGCCCTGCTGTGCGATGAGATCACTTCCGCGCTGGACCCGGAACTGGTGAACGAGGTGCTGGCGGTGGTGAAGGAACTGGCCGCCGATGGCATGACGCTGATGATGGTGACCCACGAGATGCGCTTCGCCCGCGAGGTCTGCGACCGGGTCGTCTTCATGCACCAGGGCCGCGTGCACGAGATCGGCCCGCCCGAGGAGGTCTTCGGCAACCCCCGCACCCCGGAACTCCGGCAGTTCCTCGGCGCGCAACTGGTGGTCTGATTGGGAAACGATAGTCCCTCTCCCGTCCCGGGAGAGGGAAGGGGCCCGCGCTGCAGGCGTGGGAAGGGTGAGGGTACTGCCGAGGATTGGTGTCTTGATCCTCGCGCGACCCTCACCCGCCCGCTTCGCGGGCACCCTCTCCCGGGGCGGGAGAGGGATGTTTGGAGACGCTCAGCGCGCCGCGGTTTTCTCGCTGACCACCCGCGGGGTGTCGATCATGTCAGCGACGAACTCCGCCAGACAGCGGTAGCTGAGATCCTTCAGGTGCAGGCCATCGGTGCTCAGCACCTGATCGGCGGCGAAGTGCCGGCTCTCCAGCCACCACGCCATGATGCGGTAGCGGTCGAGCACCGGCACATCGAGTTCGCGGCCGAGCGCCACCACGGTCGACGCGTAGGCGGGGTAGGAGTCGACCTTGGCCTCGCCGGGGAAGGACTGCGGGTTCATCAGGATAACGTCGGCGCCGGTCTTGCGGATGCGGGCGATGCCGTCGCGCAGAGTGGCGGCGAAGGCGTCGAGCGGCACCTTCTGGAAGCTGTCGTTGGTTCCGACCTGCCAGACCACGAGGTCCGGCTTGGCGGCCAGCACGTCCTTGTCGAAGCGGACGAGGTTGGCCCCCGCCGTCTCGCCGCCGATGCCCTTGTTCAGGACCTGGATGGCCGAGGTGGCGTGACGCTGCTCCAGAATGGCGTCGAGCTGGGCGGGGTAGGTGGCGGTGATGGTGGTGGCCCCGACGCCTTCCGTGCTGGACGACCCCATGGCGACGACCGTCAGCGGCTGCCCGGCGGCCAGGGCGGCCCGGCTGTGCACCAGTCCGGTGGCCGCGGAATCCGCGCCGGGCGGGACCGGGCACAGCGCCGACGCGGCGGCGGCACCGCTCCACAACACCCAAGCGGCCATCAGTCCGCCAAGCACCCGTCCCGTCATGAGCCACGCTCCCCTGGTTCGCCTCGTCGAGGCACGCTGTCCGGGAGCCATGGTCAGGCGATCATGGTTAATGCATCGCTAAGCGAGGGGGCGGCTAACCCCATTTCGTTCCTCGTCAAAAGGGATGCTTTGCCGGGCTCGTCTGTATTCGGAATACGGACGAATAGGTGGGGGACGCGTTATGACCAGGCACCATCTTCTGGATGGCCTGCGCGGCTATTTCCTCGTGTTCATGCTGGTGAACCACATCTGGTTCGACGGCGGAAACCCGGTTGCCCTGGTCAATCACAACCAACTCGCCTTCGTCGAGGACGCGCAGGGCTTCATCCTCATCTCCGGGCTGATCGTCGGGCTCTATTACGGCCGCCTCTACGCTGCCGGGCGGGACGAGGAGGCCGGGAAGCGCCTGCGCGCCCGCGTCTGGCAGCTCTACCTGTACACAGTGGCGGTCTTCGCCGCCGTCGTCGCGATGGCGCTGCTGATCCCCGGCGCGCGCAGCGGCTGGGAGTCGCAACTGGGCAGCGCGCTCGGCCCGGCGCTGCCGGCGGTCCTGCTCCTGCTGCACCAGCCGGCGCTGATGGACATCCTGCCGCAGTACACGCTGTACCTCGCGGCGTCGCCGCTGCTGATCCGCCTGACGCTCGCGGGCAAGGGCGGGGAGGTCATCGCGGGGAGCTTCGCCCTGTGGGCGGCGGTGCAGTTCGGCCTGCATCTGCCGCTGGCCGCCTCGCTGGAGGCGCTGGCCGGCTCGGTCATTCCAGGCTTCGAACTGCGCGGGCACTTCAACCCGCTGGCGTGGCAGATCGTGTTCGTGACCGGGCTGGTGATCGGCACGCTGATGGCGGCGGAGCGGATCGACCTGCGCCCCTGGCTGTCTCCCGACCGCACGCTGCTCGCCCGGATCGCGCTGTATGTCGTGCTCGCCTTCATGGCGTGGCGGCTGGCCTTCACCTTCGACCTCGTGCCGGAGGACATGGCGGCGCGCTTCTGGAGCCTGCACGACCGCACCGAGTTCAGCCTGATCTTCCTGGTGAACTTCGCGGCGCTGGCCTTCCTGGTGACGTGGCTGCTGTCCGCCGGCGTCGATGCCGCGTCGCCCGCCGCGCGCTGGGCGGGGCAGGCCCTGCAACGGCTCTTCCTGTTGCGCTTCCTGCGCTATCTCGGCGGCCATTCGTTGCAGGTCTACGCGTACCATGTCGTGCTCGCCTACGGGATCGTGCTGATCGACGAGGCGGTGCGGCCGGTGGGCGTGCTGGGCAAGACGGCCATCACTGTCCTGGCGGTCGCCAGTCTGGCGCTTCCGGCGTGGCTGCATGGGCGCGTCGCCGTTCCGGCGCCGCGGCGCGCGGAGGTCCGGCGCGCCATCACCTGACAACGTAACGGCGAAACCAAGCCGCCGCCGTGCTGTTCAACAGGACGGATGTGGGCGCTTGAGGTGACTTAGCCCTCTCCCCTCTGGGGAAAGGGAAATGCCGATGGCGTCCGCTCAAATCCATCGCTTCGCGTGGTTGAAGGCATGCATCTGGCTGATCTGTTCGTTGTGCTGCGGCACCAACTGGATCGAGACCCGAAGGAGACCGAACGCGCCGCGCAGCGCCTGGAATTCGCACCGGACGATGCGGGCGGTGTGCTGCACCGGCTGATGGCGCTGTTGGAGGCTGACGACGGCGCCGATGCGCTCAAGTCTTGGGTCGATACGTCCGGCGAGGGGAGGCCGCTGGACCGGTGTGTGCTGGCGGCCCAGGCCATCGACCAATGGTTCGCGCCGCTGGCCTCGCGCTTCCTGACGCAAAGCTCACTGTCCGACGGTCATCTGCGGGCGCGGCAATGGTACAAACGGCGTGGGCGCTTCAACGGCGACGTTGCCGAGGGTCAGCTCATCCTGCGGCCCGGCCTGTTCGACCGCTCGGTGAACATCCGGGAGGTCACGCCCCTGCGCGAGTCCTTCGACGTGGCCGACTTGTTCCACACCCTGCTTCTGCTTCCACCGACCCTCGCGGCGGAGTGCCCCCACGGCGAGGAGGGCGAGAGGCCCGTTTCGCTGGCCTTCCATCGCATCGCCGAGTTCGCCGACCAGTGCCCCAGCGATCCCGACTGGGCGCCCATCGTCGGCGTCGTTCCGCTCGCGCTGGCCGAGGACGACCTCGCCCTGCGGACCTTTGCCAAGGACGGCGCGGACTGGTACGCCGCCGTTCCCGGCGATCTCGGCGCCCGCGCGGTGTCGGCCATCGACGCTCTGGCCGCAGAAGGCGCGGCCCTTATCGTCTTTCCCGAGGTGACCGCCGGTCCCGCGACGCTCGGCGCCATCCAGGCGGCGGTGCGGCGTCACGCGGTGGACGGTCCGATCCGCTACGTCCTCGTCGGGGTCCGGCAGGACGGGGAGGGGGATGCCAAGCCGCGCAGCACGGCGGTCCTGCTCGACCGGACGGGGGCCGAGATTATCCGCCAGACCAAGCTGCACTGCTGGGACCTCGACGCCGACCAGTGCCGCTCGTACGACGTGCGCGGTCCGGACGGGCGGCTGCTCGACGCGGCGAAGGAGTTCATCGCGCCGGGGGACGGCGTCACCATCGTCGAGCTGCCCAACATGGGCCGTCTGGCGGTGATGATCTGCGAGGATCTCGGGCGCGAGAAGCCGGCGGCGTGGCTGTGCCGGGCCAAGCTGCTGGACTGGATCGTCACCCCGGTGATGGACGCCGGCCTGACGGAGGAGCGGTGGCAGGCCCAGGCCGGCGACGAGTCCTCCCGCGCCGGGTCGTGCCGGGTGGTGGTGGCGAACAGCATGGCCTTCTCGCACCGCTTCAACCGCGTCTGCGACGCCGACGGGGAGGAAGACAAGCGCATCACCGATTGCGGGGTGGCGCTGTTCTTCCAGCCGCGCGCCGACCCGGCGCAGAAGTCGCGCATCCGCCGGCTGTCGCTTCCCATCGACGCGCCGGAGCCCGGCTGGGTTGCGGCGCGTTGGGAACCGCAAAACTGGCCGGAGCTGAACACGGAGGGCTGTCCATGAGCGGGGAGGCGTATCGGGCCCTGGCCGACGACGTCCTCGACGCCGTCGCGGCCGGCCGCTGGGACGAGGCCGACGCGGACCTGGACACCCTGGCGGAAGAGGTGGCTCTGTGCCTCGTGCAGGACCGTGCCGCTGATCTCGCGGCCCTGGCGCGGGAGATCGCCCGCTGCCACACGGCGCTGGCCCTGCGCGAGGACTGCCGCCCCGAGGCGATGCATCGTCTTGGGCAACTCCGCGCCATCGCCGCGCTGGTCGCCGCCGGCCGGGCGAACCGGCCCGCCCGTAGCGAGGCGGCGCTCACCCAGGCCGAAGCGCCGACCGCGGCGGTGCTGCGCGCCTTGGCGGCTGGGGCGAAGTCGGGGCCGGCGCTGGTCGAGGCGACGGGCTTGTCGCACGACGCGGTTGCCCGCGCCCTGCCGGAACTGCGCGCCGCCGGGCTGGTCCGCTCCTGGCCGGCCGGCCGGCTGGTGATGAACGAACGGACCGGCTCGGCGGGGTAGCGGTTACTCCTTGGGAACCTCGCGCTCCAGCTCCTCCAGCCAGATGCGGGCGTTGCCGTCGGACGGCGCGCGCCAGTCGCCGCGCGGCGACAGCGAGCCGCCCGCCGTCACCTTCGGCCCGTTCGGCATGGCCGAGCGCTTGAACTGGCTGAAGCCGAAGAAGCGCTGGATGAAGACGCGCAGCCAGGAATGGATTTCGGCCAGCGTGTAGGCGCTGCGCTTCTCCACCGGATAGCCCGCCGGCCAGTCGCCGCGCGCCGGGTCGGCCCAGGCGTGCAGGGCGAGGAAGGCGATCTTCGACGGGCGCAGCCCGTAGCGCAGCGTGTAGAACAGGTGGAAATCCTGAAGCTCGTAGGGGCCGACGACGGCTTCCGAACTCTGCAGGGCGCGGTCGCTGCCGGCGGGGACCAGTTCGGGCGAAATCTCGGTGGACAGGATGTCGCCCAGCGTGCCCAGCACCTCGTCCGGAAACTGGCGGGAGCCGATGACCCAGCGGATCAGATGCTGGATCAGCGACTTCGGGACGCCCGAATTGACGTTGTAATGGGCCATCTGGTCGCCGACGCCGTAGGTGCACCAGCCGAGCGCCAGTTCCGACAGGTCGCCGGTGCCCAGCACGATGCCGCCCCGCTGGTTGGCGAGGCGGAACAGGTAGTCGGTGCGCAGACCCGCCTGGACGTTCTCGAAGGTCACGTCGTACACCGCCTCGCCGCGGGCGAAGGGGTGGTCCATGTCCTTGAGCATCTGGTTGGCGGCGGGACGGATGTCGAGTTCGTGGTGCGACACGCCGAGTGCGCTCATCAGGCGCAGCGCGTTGCCCTTGGTCTTGTCGCTGGTGCCGAAGCCCGGCATCGTGAAGGCGAGGATGTCGGTGCGCGGCCGGTCGAGCAGGTCCATGGCGCGGGCGGCGACGATCAGGGCGTGGGTGGAATCAAGCCCGCCCGACACGCCGATCACGATGCGCGGCATGCCCGTCGCCCGCAGCCGCTGGACCAGCCCGGCGACCTGGATGTTGTAGGCCTCGTAGCAGTCGAGTTCCAGCCGCTCCCGCGCCGCCGGGACGAAGGGGAAGCGCGGCACGTTGCGGCGCAGCCCGAGGTCCCCGCCGGGCGGATCGACGCGGAAGGCGACCCGCCGGAAGGCCGTCCCGTGCGAGCGGCGGTTGTCGTCGAAGGTGCCCATGCGCAGCCGTTCCTGGCGCAGCACGTCGAGGTCGACGTCGGCGACGGCCATCTGGGCGCCCTTGGGAAAGCGCTCGGTCTCGACCAGCGTCTCGCCGTTTTCGAAGATCGACGCCTGCCCGTCCCAGGCCAGATCGGTGGTCGACTCCCCGGCGCCGGCGGAGGAGTAGAGATAGGCGGCGATGCAGCGCGCCGATTGCGACTTGCAGAGCAGGCGGCGGGTCTCCGCCTTGCCGATGGTGATGTTGCTGGCCGACAGGTTCGCCAGCACCGTCGCCCCGGCCAGCGCCGCCTCGGAGCTGGGCGGGACGGCGACCCAGAGATCCTCGCAGACCTCGGCGTGGACCACCAGCCCGTCGAGGTCTTCCGCCTGGAACAGCAGGTCGGGGCCGAAGGGTGCGCTGTGGACGCCGATGCGGATCGTCCCACCCTCGGTGCCCGCGCCGGAGGCGAAATGGCGGCGCTCGTAGAATTCCCGGTAGTTGGGCAGATGGACCTTGGGAACCACGCCCAGCAGCCGGCCGCGATGCACGGCGACCGCCGTGTTGTAGACGCGGCCGGCGTGGCGCAGCGGCGCGCCGACGAGGATCAGCGGCATCAGGTCGCGTGACTGCTCCACGAGGTGGGTAACGGCCTTCTCCACCGCGTCGAGCAGGCAGTCCTGAAGGAACAGGTCGTCGATGGCGTAGCCGGACAGCGCCAGTTCGGGGAACAGCGCGATCGCGACCGCCTGTTCGTCGCACTCCCGCACGCTGTCCAGCACCGCCGCGGCGTTCGCCATGGGGTCGGCGATCGTGCAGGGCGTCGTGCAGGCGGCGACCCGGGCCATCCCATGGCGGTAGAGTGATCCAAAGCTCATGGTCCGAGCCGCGCCGTCAACCGTCATCGTGATCCTCTCCCAACCGGTCCTGCGGTCAAGCCCACAGGAGGGAAACCGGCGGAGGCCGCCGGTCGTCTCGCCCGTCGCATTCTGGCGGTTGCTGACGCGCCGCTCAACCCATTGATCATGGCCGACGGAACGGGGAGGGATCAGGCCGTCTTCACCTCGGCGATGAAGGCGTCGACGCTGCTCTTGAGGGCCACGGCGCGGCCGGCCACCTCGCGGGCGGATTGCAGGACCTGCGCCGATCCGGCGGCGGTCGATTCGGAGGCGACGCGCAGCGTTCCGATGGTCCCCGTCACCTCCGCCGTGCCCTGCGCCGCTTGGACGGCGTTGCGGCCGATCTCGGCGGTGGCGGCCCCCTGCTGCTCGACGGCGGCGGCGACGGCGGTGGCCATCTCGTTCAGGCGGAAGATCACCGTGGCGATGGTCTGGATGGCGGACACGGCGCCGCCGATGGTCTCCTGCATGGCGCCGACCTGGCTGCGGATTTCGTCGGTCGCCTGCGCCGTCTGGTTGGCGAGCTGCTTGACCTCGCTCGCCACCACGGCGAAGCCCTTGCCGGCCTCCCCGGCGCGGGCGGCCTCGATGGTCGCGTTCAGCGCCAGCAGGTTGGTCTGGCTGGCGATGCCCTGGATGAGGTCGATCACCTCGTTGATGCGCTGGCCGGATTCGGTCAGGGCGCCGACCCGCTGCTGGGCCTGCTGGGCCTGCCGCGTCGCCTCGTCGGCGAAGCCGCGCGCCTCGTTCATCTGGCGCGACACCTCCTGAACGGTGGAGGTCATCTCCTCCGTCGCGGCGGCGACCGTCTGGACGTTGGCGGCGGTCTGTTCGGCGGCCGCACCCACGACGGTCATCCGCTCCGACGCCTGCTCGGCCCCGGCGGACAGGGAGTTGGCGGTGGCCTCCAGAGCGGCGGCGGCGTCCTTCATGACGTGCAGGGCCTCGCCGACCTCGCGGTCGAAGCGCAGGATGGTGGCGCCGACCGCCTCGGCGCGGTCGAGCTTATGCCGGGCCTCGGCCTCCTGCTCGTCCTGGATGCGCTGGCGGTCGAGCGCGTTGTCCTTGAAGACGGCGAGCGCCCGCGCGATGTCGCCGACCTCGTCGCGGCGGTCGGCGCCGGTGATGACCACCGCCAGATCGCCGCCGGCCAGACGGCGCAGGCAGGACACCGCTTCGACGATGGGGCCGACGATGCCGCGCGCCGACAGCCAGCGCCCGATCAGTCCGCTGGCGAGGATGCCGAGCAGGGCGACCGCGGCGATCAGCCAGGTGGTCCGGTCCGCGAGCGCCTCCGCCTCCTCGGAGATCCGCGCCGTCTTGGCAACGGTGAGGCCGTTGTACTCCTGGACCGACTGGATCAGGCCCTCGACCAACTCCTGGCTGCCGGAGACGTTGTTCAGCACCTCGCGCCGGGCGTAGGTGATGCCCATGTCGGCGTGCTTCTTCGCCGCCGCCACCGTGTCGTCCAGGCTGCTGACGTAGGCGGCGTATTTGCTTTCGATGCCGTCGAGCAGCGGGCGCTGCTGCGCGTCGGCGGCGGTGCGGGCGTGGTCCAGATGGGCGCGGACCTCGGCCTTGCGGTCGGCGACGACGGCCTCGATGGTGGCGACGCTGGCCGGGTTGGCGCCCATCTGGTACTCGGCGCGGCTCAGCTCGACCAGATAGCGGTTCAGCCGGGCGCCCTGCGTCGCCTCGCGGCCCGCCTCCTCGACCCGGTTCAATTCCCCGCCGAGCGTGGCGAGGCCATAGCCGCTGACCAGGGCGGTGGACACCGAAACGGTGCCCAGCACCACGACGATGCCGAGAATCTTCCCGGCGATGCGCACATTCTTCAACTGCATGTCGGCCTCGGGCGGCGCCCAGTTTGGGTGTTAACGCGCTAAATCGATGCGGTGGATGGTGGGGCCGGCTTCGGCCCCGGCGTCGCTGTCGGCGGCGCGGACGGCCCAGGCGGCGATCGCCAGATCCTGGATGCCCATGCCGGTGGAATCGAAGACGGTGATCTCGTCCGCGTCGGTGCGGCGGGGCGCCTTGCCCTCCAGCACGTCGCACAGCGTGCCGCGGATGGACTCGCGGGCCAGCCCGAGAGCCAGCGCGTGCTGGCATTCACCGAGCGTGGAGGCCTGCGCCCAGTCGTCCACCCAGACGGAGGCGCCGAGCAGGATCATCGGGTCCAGCTCCTGCTTGCCGGCGGTGTCGGCGCCCATGGCGCAGATGTGCGTGCCGGGGCGGACCCAGCCGGCCTGGACCACCGGCTCGCGCGCCGTGGTCAGGGTGATGAGCACGTCGGCGTTGCGCGCCGCCGTCTCGGCGTCCACCACCTCGACAGGGACCGGTCCGGCGAAGGAGGCCGCCAGTTCCTCGGCCCGCGCGCGGTCGCGGTTGGCCACCAGGATGCGGTCGAAGCGGCGCACCAGAAGCGCCGCCTCCAGATGGTGCGCGGCCTGTCCGCCGGTGCCGATCAGGGCGAGCACCCGGGCGTTGGGCCGGGCCAACTCGCGGATGCCGATGGCGCAGGCGGCGGCGGTGCGCAGCCCGGTCAGGTGGTTGGAGCTGACCAGTGCTGTCGGGCAACCGGTCTCCGGGTCGGTCAGCACGGTGGTGGACTGGTGGTTGGTCAGGCCGCGGGCGCGGTTGCCCGTCCAGTAGCCGCCGATCTTCAGCCCGAGCAGCCCGATGGCGAGGTCGCCGCCGGCCTTGATGCCGTAGACGTCGGGTCCCGGCAGCAGCCGTTCGCGGACCACCGGGAAGTTGCGCGCCTGCCCGCGGGAGACTTCGCGGAAGGCCATGTCCATGGCGTCGATGGCGTCGGCGGGGGACACCAGACGGCGGGCGGCGGTTTCATCGATGACGATCATTCTTTTACTCCAGCCGCATCCAGCACCAGCCGCGACAGCGCGTCGTCCGGCCTTTCCATCCGTGCCATGATCGAGAAGTGATCCTCCCCGGCCAGCGTGTGATAGGAGCAGCGCGAGCCGCGGCCCCGGCACAGCGTGGCGAAGTCGCGCGACTGGGCGATCCAGGCGGGCGTCTCCGCCGAACCGACGACGACCGTCAGGGCCGTGGCGGTGGACGGCGGGTGGCGCATCGGGCTGACCCCGTCGACCATCTCCGGGCGCAGCCCGATGGTCTCATTGACGGTGATGCCCAGCACCGGCGCCAGTTCGTAGATGCCGCTGATCAGGACGGCGGCCTTGATGGCGCCATCCTCCAGCCGGTCCGCCCCGGCGTCGTCGGCCCCGGCGTCGTCGGCAAGGGCCATGGCGATCAGATGCGCCCCGGCGGAATGGCCCGACACGGTGAGACGGTCGGGATCGCCGCCGAGCGCCGCGGCGTTGCGGTGGATCCAGCGCAGTCCCTCGCGGGTGCGCCGGGCGATCTCCGGCAGGGTCGCCGCCGGGCACAGGTCGTAGTTCATGACCACGGTCGTCACCCCGCGCGGCACCAGCGCGTCGGCGACGTAGCTGTAGTCGGCCTTGTCCCGCCCGCGCCAATAGCCGCCGTGCAGGAAGACGTGCAGCGGGGCGCCGGGCGTTGCCGCCGGAAACACGTCGAGCGTGGACAGAGGGCTGTCGCCATAGGCGATATCGTACCGTCCGGCGTTCCGTTCCCGGGCGGCGCGGCTCAGCGCGGCGGCGCGCTCGGCGTGGCGGGCGAAGTCGGGGACGGAATGGCGGGGGTTGTACTGCCACTCGTGATCGTCGGGGGTGACTGACACGATGGGACCTCCTGGGTTCCGGAGAAGGGGGGCGCTCAGACGAGGTCCATCAGCTGGTTCCACAGCTGGTGCCGCTTGGCGACGTATTCCGGCGTGTCGCGCAGCGCCTCGCCCAGGCTGGCGCGCGGGCGCGGGATGTCGATGGGCACGATCTCGCGGATGCGGCCGGGGCGGGGCGACATGACCACCACCCGGTCGGCGAGGCAGACGGCCTCGTCCACGCTGTGGGTGACGAAGAGGATCGTCTTGCCCATGCGCTCGGTCAGGCCGAGCATTTCGTTCTGCAAAATCTCGCGGGTCAGCGCGTCGAGCGCGCCGAACGGCTCGTCCAGCAGCATGATCTCCGGCTCGATCGCCAGGGCGCGGGCGATGCCGACGCGCTGCTGCATGCCGCCGGAGAGCTGGTGCGGGAAGCGGTCGCCGAAGCCCTTCAGCCCGACGGTGGCGAGCACGCGCTCCGTCGTCTCGCCCTGGCCGTTCGGCGGGATGCCCTTGGCCTCAAGCGCGAAGCCGATGTTCTGGGCGGCGGTCAGCCAGGGCAGCAGGCCGTATTGCTGGAAGACGAAGCCGCGGTCGTGGCCGGGGCCGGTGACCGGCTTGCCGTCGATGCGGATCTCGCCGCTGGTCGCCGTCTCCAACCCCTGGATGATGCGCAGCAGCGTGGTCTTGCCGCAGCCGCTGGGCCCGACGAAGGCGATGAACTCACCCTCCTCCACGTCCAGGTCCACGCCGTCGAGCGCCGTCATCGACGGCCCTCCGGACACCGGGAAGCGCTTGGTCAGGTTGCGGACGGACAGCTTGGGCATGGGACGGCACCGGGTCTTGAAGCGGGACGGCGGGCGGAATGGGGCAAAGCGGGGGAGGGGCCGGCGGTGCGACGCCGGCCCCGACGGGAGGATTACGGCTGCTTGTAGCTGCCGATCTCCGCCAGCACCTCCTGGACGATGCTGGTGTCCAGCACCTTCTCGGCCGGGTGGACGGCCTTCTGCAGACCGCCTTCGACGTTCAGCTCCTGCATGTACTTGGCCTGATCGGCGGTGACGGTGCCGTTCGGGTTCCAGATGCCGCCGACCTTGTAGAACTCGTAGAACTCGGCGAGCTGCTCGTCGTTGTAGTCGAAGTGCTTCTTCGCGACGTCCAGCGCGCCTTTCTCGTTGTCGAAGATCCAGCGGGTCGCCTCCAGCTCCGCCTTGACGAAGCGCTTCAGCACGTCGCGCTTCTTGGCGATGGTCGCGTCGTTGACGTCCCAGGGGGTCATCACGTAGTTCGGCAGCTTCTTGGAGACGACGAACAGCACCTTGGCGTTCTTGTCGTGCGCGGCCTTCGGGTCGTAGTTGGAGACGGTCGCGTCAATGGTGCCGGTCAGGATGCCGTTGATGCGGGCCGAGGAGCCCTTCAGCGAGACCCACTGGACCGACTTGATCTGGTCCTCGCTCATGCCGGCCTGGCGCATCAGGGCGGTGATGACGACGTGCGGCAGCGAGCCGGGGGAGGAGATGCCGACTTTCTTGCCCGGCAGGTCGGTGACGTCCTTCACGCCCGACGCGGCGTTGGCGTAGAAGGCGTAATGCAGGCCGGTGTGGACGCCGCCGATGGTCTTCAGCGCGCCGCCCTTGTCGGCCGCCGCCAGCGTCTCCGACATGCCGGCCTGGCTGACGTCCAGCTCCCCGGCGATCAGCGAGCGCACGGGGATGGAGCTGTCGGCGATGTGCACCAGCTCCACCGTCAGGCCGTTCTTCTCGTAGAAGCCCTGATCCTGCGCGACGAACTCGACGAGGTTCAGGAACATCTTGGCCGGCATGCCGATCTTCAGCGCGTCGGCGGCGAGCGCGGCGGTGCTCATCGCCACGGAGACGGCACCCGCCAGCAGGGCGGCCTTCAGCGAACGGGACATCATGCTCATGATCCCTCTTCCTTCCTCAAATCCGGTGTGGTGTGGGGCGCGTGGGGTGTGGGGGGAGGCGGGCCGCTCAGCGGCGGCGCCAGCGGCCGAAACGCTCTTCGACCTTTTGAACGAGAACCGTCAGCGCGTTGGCGAGCAGGGCCACCACCAGGACCGGGGCGAAGGCCTTGGCCGTCTCGAACGCGTTGGTGTAGTTGATGATCAGGCCGCCGAGGCCGGAGATGGAGGTCAGGAACTCCGCCACGATCATCGCGATGATGCCGCGGCCGAGCGCGATGCGCAGGCCGCTCGCCACGTAGGGCAGGGCGTAGGGCGCGATGATCTGGCGGTAGACCATGAACCGCGAGGCCATGAAGGCCTTGCCGATGTCCAGATAATGCCGGTCGACGTTCTTCACGCCGGTGACCGTGTTGATGATCACCGGGAAGACCGCGAACAGGATGATGATCGTGATCTTGGCGAGGAAGCCGATGCCCACCCACAGCATCAGGATGGGGATCAGCGCCACCAGCGGCATGGCGTAGAGCGCGTTGATGTAGGGATCGAGGATCACCTCCACCGTGCGGTTCGTGCCCATCGCGAAGCCGACCACGATGCCGATGATCGAGGCGATGATGAAGCCCAGGACGAAGGTCGACATGCTGTCCAGCGTGGCCCAGAACAGCTCGCCGTTCAGCAGCAGCTCCCAGGTCGCGATGGCGATGTCGCTGGGCACCGCGACCAGCAGCTTGTTGGCGTCGCGCGCCGCGAATTCCCAGACGGCGAGCAGCAGGACCAGCGTGCCCAATTGGAGCAGCCGTTCGCGGCGCCTCTGCCGGTTGGGATCGGACGCCGCCTCAGGCTCGCCGGCGCTTTTTGAATCGGCGCTCGCTTGTGCACTCCGCTGCACGCCTGCCTCCTGTGTGCGAGGTGATGGTATGGTGTGGTGGGTGTGGCGTTTGGCCCTCTGGGCCGCCACCTTGGATCGTCGTTGATACGTATGCTAATCGAAGGTGGTAGTGTGGCGCAAGCAGATCGTCATACTGTCTGACAAGAAGAGAAATTTTATGTCAAATTTGCCGATAAATATTGTCCGCGTCGCCGCTCCCCTGCGCCAGCAGGTGATCGACCTGTTGCGCGCGGCCATCGCCGACGGGCGCTATTCCCCCGGCGACCGGCTGGTCGAGCGCGAGTTGTGCGAGACGTTGCAGGTCAGCCGTCCGATCCTGCGGGAGGCCCTGCGCCAGCTGGAGGCGGAGGGGCTGGTCCACAACGTGCCCCAGCGCGGGCTGGAGGTGGTGACCCTGACGGCGGAGGACGTGCGGCAGATCTATCAGGTGCGCGGGGCGCTGGAGAGTCTGGCTGCGGCGGAGTTCATCGCCCAGGCCAGCCCGGAACAGTGGGCAATCCTCGCCGACGCCATGGCGGCCTTCGAAGCGGCGGCGGCGGAAGGCGTGCCGTCGCGCATCCGCACGGCGAAGACCATGTTCTACGACACGCTGATCGCCGGCTGCGGCAACCCGACGATGGCGCAGATCCTCAAGGCGCTGCACAACCGCATCCAGCTGCTGCGCGGGGTGTCGCTGGCCGAGCCGGGGCGGCTGCCCAACACGATCCGCGAAATTCGCGAGATCTTCGAGGCGATGACCGCCCGCGACACAGCGCGCACGCGCCAGCTCTACGACGAGCACATCGCCAGCGCCGCCCGCGTGACCATGCAGGCTTTAGCCGCCGGACGATAAAGGCGGGCGGCGACGGCGGAAATCAGGCGCCGCCGATGCCCTCGGTGAAGGTCTCGCCGGTCCTGGGGTCGATGTTTTCGCCGGTTCCCGGCGTGCCGGGCGCGGCCTCGTCCCGATCATTGGGGCGATCGCTGGCCGGTTTCTGGCTGTCGGGGTCGTAGCTGCGCGGGGGATGCACGCCGGCGTCGTCCGGCGTCTTCGGGTCGCTCATGGGCCACCTCTGCAAAAGGGATTGCAACCTTCCCGTCAACAAGGGCGGGGGCGTATCCTCACGCGCATCGGCAACGCTCCGACAGGGAAGGGACACGCCATGACGACCGCCAAAAACACCATCTGCCTCTGGTACGATACGGACGCGGAGGCCGCGGCCCGTTTTTACGCCACGGTCTTTCCCGACAGTTCGGTGGGGGCCGTTCACCGCGCGCCCGCCGACTATCCGTCCGGCAAGGCGGGCGACGTGCTGACGGTTCAGTTCACCGTCGCCGGCATTCCCTGCCTCGGCCTCAACGGCGGGCCGACGTTCCAGCACACCGAAGCCTTCTCGTTCCAGATCGCCACCGACGATCAGGAGGAGACCGACCGCTACTGGACCGCCATCGTCGGAAACGGCGGGCAGGAAAGCGCCTGCGGCTGGTGCAAGGACCGCTGGGGCGTCTCCTGGCAGATCACGCCGCGCGTGCTGACCGAGGCGCTGGCGGCCGGCGGCGAGGAAGCGCGGCGCGCCTTCGAAGCGATGATGGGCATGACGAAGATCGACGTCGCCGCGATCGAGGCCGCGCGGCGCGGCTGACGATCACCGGAGGGCCGGCGCCTCTACGGCCTCCGCCGCGCCTTTCGCAGGGACGCGCAGCAGGCTGGTCAGGCCGGCAACCAGGGTGAGGGCGGCGGCCACGGCGAGGCCGAGGCGCGGCGCCGCCTCCGGGCCGGACAGCAGCGAGAACAGCACGGTCATCAGCACCGCGCCGGCGGTCTGGCCGACCAGACGCGCGGTGCCCTGCATCCCGCCGGCGGCGCCGCTGCGCGCCTTGGGCACGGTCAGCAGCATGTTGCGGTTGTTGGGCGTCTGGAACAGCCCGAAGCCGAACCCGCACATCACCATGAAGGCCAGCAGCGGCCGCGGGTCCTGTTCCAGCGGCCAGGCCGCCGACAGGGCGAGGCCGGCGGCGAGCAGCAGGCCGCCCACGGCGCACAGCCAGCCCGTTCCCACACGGTCGGACAGCCGGCCGGCGATGGGTGCGGCGACGGCGGTCGCCAGCGGCCACGGCACCAGGAACAGCCCCGCCGTGACGATGCCCTGGCCGAGCCCGTGCTGCAGGTAGAAGGGCAGGGCCACGGCGGCGGCCATCTGGCCGGTGAAGCAGAGGACGGAGGCGACCACCGACAGGCGGAACGAGCGCACCCGCAGCAGGTCGAGCGGCACCAGCGGCGCCTCGCGGTCCTTTTCGCGCCGGACCAGCCCGGCAAGGCAGAGCGTCGCGGCCAGCAGCAGCGCGCCGCCGCGCAGGGGCTGTGATGCGATGGCTTCCGCCCCCATCACCAGGGCTGCGAAGAAGCCGGTGTTGAGGGCGACGCTGGCGGGATCGAGGCGGCGCTTGGTTCCCGCGACGGCGGGCAGCGCGCGGGCGGTCGCCAGAACCACGATCCCGACCGGGATGTTGACCGCGAACAGGACGGGCCAGGGGGCGACGGCGAGGATGCCCGCCCCGATCGTCGGTCCCGCCGCCGAGGCCAGCGCGATGGCCAGGGCGTTCCAGCCGATGGCGGCGCCGAGCAGCCGCTGCGGATAGACGAAGCGCAGCAGCGCGACGCCCAGCGCCATCACCGCCGCGCCGCCGAGCCCCTGCACGAAGCGCGCGGCGATCAGCCAGGGCAGCGTCGGCGCCAGGGCGCAGCCGGCGGAGGCCACGGTGAACAGCAGCACCCCGCCGGTGAACACCCGGCGGTGCCCGAGACTCTCGCCGAGGGCGCCGACGGGCAGGAGCGCGATCACCAGCGCCAGCTGGTAGGCGGTGATGATCCAGACGGTGTCGGCGGGTGGAACTCCGAGCGTGTTGGCGACGGTCGGCAGGGCGAGGTTGGCGATGGCGGCGTCGAGCACGACGAGCACAATCGCCGCGATGACGGACGCGCCGGCCACGGCGCGGCGGGGCATGGGCAGCCCGTCGGGATGCGGGGAATCGGGTGTTCGGGCAAGGGCGGAACGGGGCATTGGCGTCTCCAACAGGGGTTGGATCAATGTCGCTCTCCACTTGGCATGGCGGAAGACGCCGCCCGTGCAGGTTATTCCTGCACCAAGCGCCATGTGTTAGCCTCGGGCTCCATGGCCGATCCCGATCTCAACCTCCTCCTCGCGCTCGATGCGCTGCTGTCGGAGGGCAGCGTCGTCAAGGCGGCGCGCCGGCTCGGCCTCAGCGAGTCCGCGATGAGCCGCACCCTGGCGCGCCTGCGCGCGGTCACCGGCGACCCGCTGCTCGTCCGCGCCGGGCGCGGCCTCGTCCCGACGCCGCGGGCCGTCCAGTTGCGGGAGCGGGTGCCCGGCCTCGCCGAGGAGGTCCGCGCGGTGCTGCGTCCGGCGGAGGCCATCGACATCGCCCGGCTGGAGCGCGGCTTCACCCTGCGCGCCAGCGAGAGCTTCATCGAGGTCTACGCGGCCCGGCTGGTCGGCCGCGTCGCCGCCGAAGCGCCCGGCGTCCTTCTGCGCTTCGCGCCGCGAGGCAACCGCGACGCGCAGGCGTTGCGCGACGGGCTGATCGACCTCGACATCGGGGTGCATTCGGAAACCACGCCGGAGCTGAAGGTGCAGAGCCTGCTCCGCGACCGGCTGGTCGCCGCCGTGCGGGAGGGCCACCCGCTGGCCCGCCTGGAGACGGTGACGCCGGACCAGTACGCCGCCTGCGGCCATGTGCTGACCTCGCGGCGCGGGCTGGTGCGCGACCGCATGGACGAGGCGCTGGCCGCCCTCGGCCTCGCCCGCAAGGTGGTGGCGGTGGTGCCGAGCTTCCCGGCGGCCCTGGCGATCGTCCGCGCCTCCGACCTGACCGCGCTGGTGTCCGAACGCCAGCTCGCCGCCGGGGTGGCCGGGGTGCGCACCCTGCCGCTTCCCGCCGGTCTGGCGACCGTCTTGGACGAGGTCGTGGTGACGCAGATGTGGCATCCCCGGCAGGACGCCGACCCGGCCCACCGCTGGCTGCGCGGTCGGATTCTCGCCGCCTGCCGGGAGCCGGACTGACCCGCGAAGCATCGCAAGGGGGCCGCGGCGGAGCGGGAGCGGCGCAACAACCTCCCCTTCCCGGCATTGATACGGTCGGATCGACTTCGACGACTGGGACGCAATGACTGGACTCCGACGCGCGCTCGCGGGCCTGCTACTCGGCGCTCTTCTCGCCTTGCCGGGCGCGCCGCTCCGGGCGGCGCCGGTGCCGAAGGACGTGCTGGTCGTCGGCCAGATCGCCGAACCGGCGTCGCTGGACCCGGCGGTCAGCACCGCCACCAACGATTTCCGCATCCTGGTCAACCTCTATGAAGGGCTGGTCCGCTACCGGCCCGGAACCCTGGATGTCGAGCCCGCGCTGGCCGAGCGCTGGACCGTCTCCGACGACGGGCTGACCTACCGCTTCGCGCTGCGTCCGGGCGTCACCTTCCACGACGGCACGCCCTGCGACGCCCAGGCGGTGAAATTCAACTTCGACCGCATGCTGGACAAGGCGCATCCAGCCGCGGACACCGGCCCCTTCCCGCTGGCCTTCTTCTTCGCGGCCATCGACCGGGTCGAGGCGCCGGACCCGCTCACCGTCCGCATCATGCTGAAGGAGCCCTTCGCGCCCTTCCTCTCCAACCTCGCCTACCCGACGGGCCTGATCGTCTCGCCCACGGCCGTGATGAAGGAGGGCCGGGGGTTCGGCCGGCGGCCGGTCGGCACCGGACCCTTCCGCTTCGTCGAGTGGCAGGGCAGCCGGCGCCTGACCATCGAGCGCAACCCGGACTATTGGGGCACACCCGCCAAACTGCGCGCGGTGATCTTCCGCCCGGTCAGCGACCCCAACACCCGGGCGATGGAGATGCTGGCCGGCGGCCTGGACGTGATGGTGGAGGTGCCGGCCGACGCGCTGTCGCAGTTCCGCGACGGCGACGGCTTCCGGGTGCACGAGCAGGCCGGGCCGCACCTGTGGTTCCTGATCCTGAACACCCGGCACGGGCCGCTGAAGGACCGTCGCGTCCGGCAGGCGGTGAATTACGCCATCGACAAGCGGGCCATCGCCGATAGCATTTTGCAGGGCACGGCGATCCCGGCCCGTGGCCCCACCGCCCCCGCCTTCGACTGGGCCACCGACCCCGCGGCCACGGGCTATCCCTACGACCCGGACAGGGCGCGGGCGCTGCTGAAGGAGGCCAAGGCGGAGGGCGCGCGGCTCACCTTCTATGTGGCGGAGGGCGGGTCCGGGATGCTCGACTCCGTCGCCATGGGAACGGCGATCCAGGCGAACCTCGCCGCCGTGGGGTTGGCCGTCACCATCGAAACCTACGAATGGAACAGCTTCCTGGCGCGGGTGAACGGCGGGCTGGGCGAGGCGGCGGACATGGCCGAAATGGCCTGGATGACCAACGATCCTGACACCCTGCCGTACCTGACCCTGCGCTCCGGCGCTCTGCCGGAGGCGGGCGGGTTCAACTCCGGCTACTACGCGAATCCGGAGCTTGACCGGCTGCTGGAACGGGCGCGGCGCAGCGGCGACCGGGACGAGCGGGGGGCGCTCTACCGGCAGGCCGAGCGCATTATCGTGGAGGATGCGCCCTGGGCCTTCGTGGCGCACTGGAAGCAGAACGCCGTCACCACCGCGGCGGTGCGCGGCTTCGCGCTGGAGCCGTCCTTCTTCCTGTTGCTCGACCGCGTGTCGAAGGATTGAGGGGGCGCCCGTGAGGTCTTACATCCTCGGCCGCCTCGCGGCGCTCGTCCCCGTGCTGTTCGGGCTCAGCGTGATCGTCTTCCTGATCATGGCGCTGATCCCCGGCGACCCGGCGACCGCGATCCTCGGCCCCTACGCGACGCCGGAGAACGTGGCGCGGCTCCGCCAGGACCTCGGCCTCGACCACAGCCTGCCGGTGCGCTACGCGACGTGGCTGGGCAACGTGCTGGCGGGCGACCTCGGGCGTTCCTCCAGCCTCAACCGGCCGGTTCTCGACGAGGTGACGGAGCGCTTCGCCGCCACGCTGGTGCTGGCCGGTGCCGCGCTGGTGCTGGCGTCGGTGCTCGGGCTGCTGGCCGGCATCCTGTCCGCCGTGCGGCAGTTTGGCCTCGCCGACAAGCTGGTGACTCTGGCCGTGCTGGTGGGGATCTCCATGCCGACCTTCTGGCTCGGCCTGCTGCTGATCCTGGTCTTCGCCGTCCGCTGGCAGCTTCTGCCGGTGAGCGGCATGGTCTCCATCTACGGCGGCGGGGACCTGCCGGACCTGCTGTGGCATCTGGCGCTGCCGGCGGCGACGCTCGCCATCGTGGCCGCCGGGGTGATCGCCCGGCTGACGCGGTCGGCCATGCTGGAGGTGCTGCGCCAGGACTTCGTCCGCACCGCCCGCGCCAAGGGGCTGACGGAGCGCCGCGTGGTGTTCGGCCACGCGCTGCGGGCGGCCATGGTGACGGTGATCCCGGTGATCGGCATCCAGGCCGGCTTCGTCCTGGGCGGAGCGGTCTACATCGAGACGGTGTTCCAGTGGCCGGGCATCGGCCGCATGCTGGTCAACGCCATCGCGACGCGCGATGTGCTGCTGGTCCAGGGCGGCGTCCTGGTGGTCGCGGCCAGCTATGTGCTGTTCAATCTGCTGGCCGACATACTGCAACGCCTGCTCGACCCGAGGATCGCGCCGTGAGGGGCGGCTTGGCTCTCTTGCGCCGCGTGATGCGCAACCGGCTGGCGGCGCTGGGGCTCGTGCTGCTGACGCTGATCGTCCTGGCCGCGCTCGCCGCGCCCGTCCTGCCGCTGGCCGACCCGGACGCCATCGACCCCGCCCGGCGCCTGCTGCCGCCCTTCAGCGCCGGGGCGTGGCTCGGCACCGACACCCTGGGGCGCGACGTGCTGGCCCGGCTGGTCTGGGGGACGCGGCTGAGCCTGGGGGTCGGCGTCGCGGCCTCCCTCCTCGCGGCGCTGGTCGGGTCGGCCATCGGCCTGGTCGCCGGCTACGCGGGCGGGCGGACCGACGGCGTGCTGATGCGCGGCATCGACGTGCTGATGGCCTTCCCCTACCTGCTGCTGGCGCTCGCCATCGTGGCGGCGCTGGGGCCGGGGCTGCTCAACGCGCTCTACGCCGTGGTGGTCGCCAACATTCCTTTCTTCGCGCGCAACGTCCGCGGCGCCACCGCCGGCCTGCGCCGCCGGGAGTTCGTGGACGCGGCACGCCTGTCCGGCATGGGCGAGGCGCGCATCCTGCTGGGCGAGGTGCTGCCCAACGTCCTGCCGGTCATCATCATCACCGCCTCGACCACCGTGGGCTGGATGATCCTGGAGACCGCCGGCCTGTCCTTCCTGGGGCTGGGGTCGCAGCCGCCGCAGGCGGACCTCGGCTCGATGCTGAGCGAGGGGCGCAAGGCGCTGATCACCGCGCCGCACGTCGCGGCGGTGCCGGGGCTGGTCGTCTTCCTGATCGTGATGAGCATGAACCTGATCGGCGACGGGCTGCGCGACGCGCTCGACCCGCGCCTGCGCTCCGGCATCCCCGGCGCGCCGGGCGCCGCCACGCGGGTGGAGCGGGCTGCCGGGGGCGGCGGGAATTCGGCCCCGGACCCTGGCGCGCTGCTGCAGGTCACTGGCCTGCGCACGGCCTTCGACACGGCGGGCAATCGGGCGGACGGCCCGGTGGACGCGGTGAAGGGCGTCGACCTGTGCGTCGCCCCCGGCGAATGCCTGGGCATCATCGGCGAGTCCGGGTCCGGCAAGTCGGTCACGGCGCTGTCCATCGCACGGCTCGTCGCCTCGCCGCCGGGCGTGGTTCGCGGCGGATCGGTGCGGTTCGCCGGAGACGATCTGCTGACGCTGCCGATCGGGGCGTTGCAACGGCTGCGCGGCGGGCGGATCGCCTATGTCTTCCAGGACCCGCTGACGACGCTCCATCCGCTGATGCCGGTCGGCGCGCAGGTGGCCGAGGCGCTGCGCGCCCATCGCCCGGTGCCGCGGGCTGAGGCCGACCGGCGGGTGGTGGAACTGTTCGCCGCCGTGAAGCTGCCCGACCCCGCCACCCTCGTCCACGCCCACCCGCACGAGTTGTCGGGCGGGCAGCGCCAGCGGGTCGGCATCGCCATGGCGCTGGCCAACGACCCGGAGCTGATCATCGCCGACGAGCCGACCACCGCGCTCGACGTCACCGTCCAGGCCGAGATCCTGGACCTGCTGGACGATCTGCGCCGCCACCGCCGCCTCGCCGTCGTCTTCATCAGCCACGATTTCGGAGTCATCGCCCGCCTCTGCGACCGGGTGGCCGTGATGTTCCAGGGGGAAATCGTCGAGGAGGGCGACACCCGCAGCGTCCTCACCCGCCCGCGGCACGCCTACACCCGGCGCCTGCTCGCCGCCGTGCCGGTCCTCGGGCGGTCACGGCGACCGGAGACGTCGCCGCGGGGGGCGTCGTCGGTGGGCTGGGCGGTCGAGGTTCGCGATCTGGTCAAGACCTACGCGGCGCGCCGGTCCCTGTTCGGGCGGTCACGCCCGGCGATCACTGCCTTGAAAGCCGTATCGCTGCGGGTGGCCGCCGGGGAAACGCTGGGGATCGTCGGGGAGTCGGGCAGCGGCAAGTCGACGCTCGCCCGCAGCCTCGTCGGGCTGAGCCGGCCGACCGGCGGGACCGTCCGGCTCGACGGGCGTCCCCTCGCCGAGCTGGCCGCCGAAGGGCCGCGTGCGCTGGGCCGGACGGTGCAGTATGTCTTCCAGGACCCGCTGTCCTCGCTCAACCCGCGCAAGACGATCCGGCGAACCCTGACGGCGCCGCTGCGCTTCCTGGCCGGTGTGCCCGCCGCGGAGCGGGAGGGGCGGCTGGCCGGGCTGATGCGGTCGGTCGACCTCGACCCCGCCATCCTGGACCGCTACCCGCATGAGCTGTCGGGCGGGCAGGCGCAGCGCGTCGCCATCGCGCGGGCGCTCGCCGCCGGGGCGAGGATCATCGTGCTCGACGAGGCGGTGTCCGCCCTCGACGTCTCGGTCCGACAGCAGGTGCTGCATCTCCTGGCGGCGCTGAAGGAGCGGCATGGGCTGACGTATTTGTTCATCAGCCACGACCTTGCCGTGGTCGAGGCCATCGCCGACCGGGTCGTGGTGATGGCCGCCGGCGCCATCGTCGAGGAAGGGCCGGGCGACCGCCTGTTCGCCGCGCCGGAGCACCCCTACACGCGGCGGCTGATCGCCGCCGTGCCGACGCTTCCGTCCTGACGCCGTTACCGCGGGTAGCCGGCGAACTTGTTGACGGAGATCGAGGTCGCCGCCACCAGCACATGGCGGGCGAGTTCCTGTTCGGCCGTTTCCGGCGTCCAGCGGGTGGTGGGGACGGAGATGTTCAGGCCGGCGACCGCGTGCCCATGCTCGTCGGTGATGGCGGCGGCGACCGAGATGTCGCCCATCACCGTCTCGTTGGTCACCACGGCGTAGCCTTTTTCGGCCGCCTCCTGCACGCGGGCGCGCAGCCGGCCGGGGTCGTTCACGGTGAAGGGGGTGAGCGGGCGGAGGTCGGTGCGGGCCAGGATCTCCTCCCGCTCCTCCTCCGACAGGCGCGACAGGATGGCGGTTCCCGACGCAGTGAAGTAGGCGGGCAGCCGGCTGCCGACCATGATGTCGATGTTCACCAGATGCCGGCCGGGGAAACGGGCGACGAAGACGATCTCGTGGCCGTCCAGCTCCTGGAGGTTGGCGGTCTCGCCGACGCTCCGGCTGATTTCCAGCAGATAGGGCGACGCCTTCTCGATCAGTTCGTTCGCCCGCAGGTAGTTGTAGGAGAACTGCAGCATCTTCGGGCTGAGCGCGTAGTTGCGCGTGCCGTGGACGCGCCGCAGGTAGCCGAGCGTCTCCAGCGTGTAGACCAGCCGCTGGGCGGCGCTGCGGTCCAGCCCCGCCGCCTTGGCGATCTCGGACAAGGGCATCTGCCGGTGCGGGCCGTCGAAGGCGTGCAGGATCTGGAAGGTCTTCTCGGTCGAGCCGACGAACAGCGAGGATTCGCGCGGGTCGGCCTTCGGCTTCACGGCCGGCGCGGTGCCGGCCTGTTGGCCGTCCTCCTCCGCCATGCCGCCCGTCCTGGTGGTCTTTCCGGCCTTCATCGGTGCTCGTCCTCGCGTCGTCGGCATGGTTCGCCTACGCATAGCATCCGGCGTGCCGGATGCCACGCGCAAGCGTTGCTACCGGTCAGGCCACCGCGGCGGCCGGCAGCCCTTCATAGGTGGTCAGGAGGCGCGACAGTTCGCTTTTCAGCGCCTCGCGCAGCTCCGCCCGCGGCTCGCGCAGCGGCGGCAGCATCGCCGGGGCGTTCACGCCGATGAGATCCATCACCGACTTCATCGGGCCGGGGTTGGTCTCGGCGAAGGCGAGGTTCATCATCGGGATGAGGGTGCGGTGCACCTCCAGCGCCTCGGCGGTCTTGCCGGACGCGGCGAGGTCGAAGACCATGCGCCAGGCACGCGGCAGGAGGTTGGCGGTGACCACGATGCCGCCCTTGGCGCCCGCGGCCACATGCATCGGGAACAGCGTGTCCTCGCCGCTCAGCATGGCGAAGGACGGGTCCAGCCCGGCCATCGTGCGCAGGAAATGGTACATGTCGGTGTTGCAGGCCTTCATGCCGATGATCCGCTCATGGCGCGACAGCTCGTGCAGCACCTCCGGATCGACGGCGATGCGGGTGCGGTAGGGGATCTCGTAGATCAGGATCGGCACCGGCGACTCGTCGGCGTAGCGCAGGAAATAGTCGCGGATGCCGGCCTGGGTCGGGTTGGTGTAGTAGGGCGTCAGGACCAGCAGGCCGTCCACGCCGGCCGCCGCGAAATCGCGGCCCGCGGCCAGGGCGTCGTGGTAGCCGGTGTCGAGGACGCCGGCGATCACCGGCTTCCGGCCGGCCATCGCCTCGACCGTCAAGGCGGCGAAGCGGTTGCGCTCGGCGCGCGCCAGCGCGCCGTACTCGCCGGTGCCGCCCAGCGGAACCACCCCGTCGATCCCCTGGCGGTTCAGCCAGGAGAACAGCGCCTTCGACGCCGCGACGTCGATGGTGCCGTCGGCGGTCACCGGCGTCGGGGTGGCGGGCAGAATGCCGCGGAGTTTGGTGGCATCGAGCATGATGTATCCTTGGAAGTGCGAAGAGATGGACGCGTCGGCGCGGGCGCTGGTCAGGAGGCCAGGCTGCGCCGGCGCAGCCGGTCCGCGGCGTAGATCAGCACCGCGACGAAGACGAGCAGACCGGTGGACACCGCCGCGATGACGGGGGAGACCTGAAGCGTCACCTCGTCCCAGAACTGCTTGGGCAGGGTGGCGCTGAGCCCGCCCGACGAGAACAGCGAGATGGTCAGCTCGTCGAAGGAGGTGGCGAAGGCGAACAGGAAGGACGACAGCATGCCGGCGCCCAGGATCGGGAAGGTGACGTGGCGCAGCGCGGCCAGCGGACGGGCGCCCAGGCTCTGCGCCGCGAGGTCGAGCCGGGTGTCGTAGTTGCGCAGCACCGCCGTCATCGTCATCACCACATAGGGAACGGCGACGACCGTGTGGCCGATCACCAGACCCAGGATGGTGCCGACCAGCCCCATCTGGGCGAACAGGTAGAACATGCCGACGGCGATGATCATGCGCGGCACGATCACCGGCGACAGAATGAAGGCCAGCATGGCGCCCTTGCCGCGCATGCGGCTGCGCACCATCAGGAAGGCGGCCGGCACGCCGATCGCCATCGACAGCAGGCCGGTGCCGAAGGCCACCACCAGCGAGCGGGTCAGCGCCTGCATCCACAGCGGCGACTGGAACAGCTGCTCGTACCATTGCAGCGAGAAGCCGGTGGGCGGCCAGGCCAGACCGGCCTCGCCGAAGGACAGCGGGACCATCAGGAAGGCCGGCAGGCTGATCAGCACCAGCATCGCCCACACCAGCGTGCGCAGGCCGGCCGACGGCATCTCGCCGGTGCCGCGCGGGCGGCGGCGCGGGAACAGGCCGATGAGCGCGTCGCTCGCCGTGCCGAGAAGCCCGAGCACCCGGCCGCCCAGCCGCCGCATGGCGGTGTCGCGGTTGTGCGCAGCCACGGCGGTCTCGCCGGTCAGCGTCGCGAAGCCGAAGACGCGGTCGTAGAGCAGGAACACCGCCAGCACCACCATCAGCAGCAGCACCGAGATGGCGCCCGCCAGGCCCCAGTTCAGCGTCTGCTGGATCTGGTCGATGATGAGCTGGGTGATCATCGTCTCGCGCCGCCCGCCGAGCAGGGCCGGCACGATGAAGAATCCGATGGCCGTCACGAAGACCATGATCGCGGCGGCGGCGACGCCGGGCAGCGACAGCGGGAAATAGACGGTCCAGAAGGCGGTGCCGGGACGCGCGCCGAGCGTGCTGGCGGCGCGGGGCAGGGTGCGGTCGATGTTCTCCATCACCGCCAGCATGGTCATCACCGCCAGCGGCAGCATGGCGTGCACCATGCCGACCAGAACCGAGCCGAAGCCGTAGAGCAGGTCGATCGGGCGGTCGATGATGCCCAACGACATCAGCGTGCCGTTGATGACGCCGTTGCGGCCGAGGATGATGACCCAGGCGAAGGCGCGCACCAGGAAGCTGGTCCAGAAGGCCAGCAGCACCCAGAAGATCAGGCGGCTCTTCGCCGGACCCTTGGTGACGGAGATCAGGTAGGCGATGGGGTAGGCCCCGGCCACCGCGACCAGCGTCGTCGCCAGCGAGATCTTCAGCGTGATCCACAGCACGGTGACGTAGAGGCTGGACGAGAAGAGCTGCTGGTAGGGCGCCAGCGTGAAACCCTGGCCGTTGTAGACGCTGAGCGCCAGGAGCTGCCCGACCGGGAAGACCAGGAAGACGGTGAGCAGCAGGACGATGGGGGCGCCCATCAGCACCGGTTTGCGCCAGGCCGGCGGGGCGCCGCGCCGTGGGGCGGCGTGGGACATGGTCATGATCTGGTCGCTCATGTCAGGCCGCCTTGGCCGTGGTTGCGGGCATGGCCGCCGGGCCGCGGTCCGCGATCACCACGGCGTCGCGGCTGTCCCAGGACAGCGCCAGCACGTCGTCGATGCGGATCGCCTCGGCCTCGTTGCGGGTGGCGAAGGCGGCGACCAGCGGCGGCAGGGCGTCGTCGAGCGGCTGCATGTAGACCTTGGTCAGGCTGCCGGTGACCATCACGTCGGACACCCGGCCCATCACGGCCGGTTCATCCCCCGACGGACGGGCGATGGTCAGGTTCTGCGGCCGCACCATCACCCGCACCGGGGAGCCCGGCGGCAGGTCCTGGCCGTTGGCGAGCGCGCGGCCCGGAAGGCCGGTGCTGCCCAGCCGGACTTCCGCCTCGTCGCCCACCCGCGGCCCCAGCGAGGCCGGCAGCAGGTTGGATTCGCCGAGGAAGTCGGCGACGAACAGCGTGCGCGGGCGGAAATAGAGGTCGGCCGGCGTGCCCAGCTGCTCGATGCGGCCGGAATTCATCAGGCAGATGCGATCGGACATCGTCATCGCCTCTTCCTGGTCGTGGGTGACGTAGACGACCGTGGTGCCCAGCTCGCGGTGCAGATGCTTGATCTCGAGCTGCATGTGCTCGCGCAGCTTCTTGTCCAGCGCGCCCAGCGGCTCGTCCATCAGGATGATCGACGGCTTGTAGACCATGCAGCGGGCCAGCGCGACGCGCTGCTGCTGGCCGCCCGACAGCTCGCGCGGGTAGCGCCCGGCGATGTGCGGCAGGTGGACCATCTCAAGCGCCTCGCGGGCGCGCTTCTTCGCCTCGGCTTCCGGGATCTTCCGCATCTTCAGCGGGAAGGCGATGTTCTCGGCGATCGTCATGTGGGGGAACAGGGCGTAGTTCTGGAACACCACGCCGATGTCGCGCTCGTAGGGCGGGGCGTAGGTCACGTCCTGCGCGCCGATGCGCACGATTCCTTCGTCGGGCGGAACCAGCCCGGCGAGCAGACTGAGCAACGTCGTCTTGCCCGAGCCCGACGGGCCGAGCAGGGTCAGGAATTCACCGTCGGCGACCACGAGATCCGTGGGGGCGAGCGCCACGAAATCGCCGTAGCGCTTGGCGAGGCCCTGGACGGTTAGGCTGGACGACGACATGGCAGGTCTCCTCGCGTCGAAAAGAAAGTGGGGAAGAATGCGGGAGCCCCGCGGCCGGCCCCGCCAAGCAGGGAGGGGCGGCCGACCGCGGGTCTTCAGAAACGGGCCCTCAGCAACAGGTCTTCGGGGACGCGACGTCCCGTCGCCTCAGCTAAGCAGCCAGGCGTTGTAGCGCTCGAGCGCCTTCTGCTGGTTGTCCAGCCAGAACTGCGCGTTGATCTTGACGCCCTTCTCGATGTTCGCCGGGAAGGTCGGGCAGTTGGGGGCGACCGCCGGGTCGATGTGCTTGAAGGCGTCGGGCATGGTGACGCCGGCCGGGAAGTACTTCACCAGCTCCGCCTGACGCTTCGGGTCGCAGGTGAACTTGATGAACTGGCGGCAGGCGTCGGCGTTCGGGGTGCCGGCCAGGATGGCCCAGTTGTCGAGGCCCCAGATGTTCTGGTCCCAGACGATGCCGACCGGAGCGCCGGCGGCGATCGCCGCCTGCGGGCGCGACACCCAGGTCGGGACGAGATCGACCTCGCCGGAGATCAGCATCTGCTCGACCTGCGCGCCGCTGGTCCAGAAGATCGGGATGTCCTTCTTGATGCGGTCCAGCGCCTTGAAGGCACGGTCGAAGTCGCAGGGATAGACCTCGCCGGTGGGCACGCCGTCGGCCATCAGCGCCTGCTCGATGGTGTCGAAGGGGTGCTTGCGCAGGGCGCGGCGGCCGGCGACGCCGGCGACGTCGTAGAAGTCCTTCCAGGAGGCCGGCGCCTTGCGGCCCTTGAAGGCGTCGGTGCGGTAGGCCAGCACGGTGGTGTAGACGTTGGTGCCGACGCCGTATTCCGACATGTACTGCTTGGGAATGCCGGCGACCGCCGGATCGTTCTCCAGCCCGTGCTTCTCCAGCATCGGCTTGTCGCCGCTGGTCAGCATGAGGATGGCCGGCTCGCTGATCTTGGCCATGTCCCAGGTGTAGGACTTCGCCTCGACCATCGAGCGGATCTGGGCGGTCGGCTCGGCGTTGGCCTGGACGCCGACGACCTCGATGCCGGTGGCCGCGGTGAAGGGCTTGTAGAAGACCTCGCCGTAGGCCTTGGTGTAGATGCCGCCGTCGTCGCGCACGACGATGCGCTTGTTCTGCGCGCGGGCCGGGCTCCAGATCGCCGGCATGGCGAGCGCCGCGGTGCCGGCGGCGCCGGCTTTCAGCAGGGTGCGGCGGGACCAGCCGGATTGACGTGTGCTCATGTCGGAACTCCTCGAGGATGGGCCGGGACGGCGGAAAGGCTGCGGAGGAAGGAAAGGCGGAAGTCAGCCCGGCGGCAGGAGCCGTCCGGGATTGAAGATGTTCTGCGGGTCGAGCGCCCGCTTGACCGCGCGCATCAGCGTCAGCTCCGCCGGCGGCTTGTAGCGGGCCATCTCGGCGAGCTGGACGCGGCCGATCCCGTGTTCGGCGCTGAAGGTGCCCTTGAGCCGGGCGGCCTCGTCGTTGACGGCGTGGCGCAGCGCGGCGGCAAGCGCGTCGCGGTCGCCCGATGCGGCGGCCTCCCAGGCATCGAAGCTGAAGAAGGGAATGAAGTGGACGTTGCCGTCGCCGAGATGGGCAACCACGATCACCGGCAGATCGGGCACCAGGGCGCGCACCGCCGCGGTCGCCGACGCGATGAAGGCGGGCACCGCCGACAGCGGCACCGCGCAGTCGGTGGTCAGGCCGACGCCGGCCTTCTTGTTGGCCTCCGACACGCTGTGGCGGATCTCCCACATGGCGTGGCGCTGCGCCTCGCTGGCGGCCAGCGCCGCGTCGCTGAGCAGCCCGTCGGCGAAGGCGTCCTCCAGGATCGCCTGAAGCTCGGCGTCGAGCGCCTCGCCGGAGCCGTTGTCCGACAGCTCGATCAGGACGTGCCAGTCGGCCGCGCTGTCGATCGGGCTGCGCCGGCCGGGGACGTTGCCGACCACGAGGTCGAGCTGCAGGCGGTTGATCATCTCGAAGGCGGACAGCCGGGCCGCGCTGCGTTCCTGCACGCGGGTCAGCAGGGTCAGCGCGTCCTCCGGCGACGCCATCCCGACCCAGGCCACCGCGTGGCGCGTCGGCAGCGGGTGCAGCTTCAGGGTCGCCGCGGTGATGATGCCGAGCGTGCCTTCCGAGCCGATGAACAGATGCTTCAGGTCGTAGCCGGTGTTGTTCTTGCGCAGGCCGTACAGGCCGGACCAGACGGTGCCGTCGGCCAGCACGACCTCCAGCCCCAGCACGTTCTCGCGCGTGTTGCCGTAGCGCAGGACCGAGGTGCCGCCGGCGTTGGTGGCGATGGTGCCGCCGATCTGGCAGGAGCCCTCGGCGCCCAGGCTGACCGGGTAGAGCCGCCCGGCGGCCGCGGCGGCCTCCTGCACGGTGGCGAGGACGCAGCCGGCCTCGACCTCCATCGTGTTGTTCACCGGGTCGATGGCGCGGACCGCGCGCATGCGGGTCAGGCTGAGGATGACCGGGGCGGGGCCGGTCTCCGACGGGACGGCGCCGCCGCACAGGCTGGTGTTGCCGCCCTGCGGCAGGACCGGCACGCCGTGCTTGGCGCAGCAGCGCACCACGTCGGCCACCTGTCCGGCGTTGGCGGGACGCGCGAGGCAGAGCGCCGGGCCGCGGTAGCGCCCGCGCCAATCCTCGGTCACGGCGTCCAGATCGGCGGGGTCGGTCAGGACGGCGTCGGCGCCGATCAGGCTCGTCAGTTCAGCGATCACGTCCACCCGCGATCTCCTTGATCCAGTCAGTAAATGATCGATATACGATTACAACAACTGGAATATGATAGCTTGAGATATGTGCTCCAACAAACCTCTTTTTGCAGAGAGGGCGAATTTTCGGTGCGCGGAAGCGTCGTTACAGGCACCCTCCGACCCTATCGGCGGGATCGGACGCAAGATTTGAAACGCGGGGCGGTTCGCGCCGCCGTCGCTCGACGCCGTTGAACCATTGGCGGAGCGCGGTGTTGTCACTCTCCGCGGGAGGGGGCGTCATGAGCGGAATCGCGGGTTTCACCACGTCGATCCGGGCCGCTGTGATCGGGGCGAGCGGCGGCATCGGCGCCGCCGTGACGCAGCGGCTGCTGGCCGATCCGGGAGTGACGGAGGTGGTGGCCCTGTCGCGCCGCCCCATCGCCCCGGCGGACAAGCTGCGCACCGGCTTTCTCGACCTCGCCGACGAGCCTTCCATCGCCGAGGCGGCGGCAATGGCGGGGACGGTCGACCTCGTCTTCATCGCCAGCGGCCTGCTGCACCAGGACGCGGTGCAACCGGAGAAGAGCTGGCGCAGCCTGGACCCGACCGCCATGGCGCGCCTGTTCCAGGTCAACGCCACCGGCCCGGCGCTGGCCGCCAAGCATTTCCTGCCGCGGCTGCCGCGGCGCGGGCGGGCGGTCTTCGCGGCGCTCTCCGCCAAGGTCGGCAGCATCGCCGACAACCGGCTCGGCGGCTGGTACGGCTACCGGGCGTCCAAGGCGGCGCTCAATCAGATCGTCCGGACCACGGCCATCGAACTGGCGCGCTCACGGCCGGAGGCCGTTTGCGTCGCGCTGCATCCGGGCACCGTCGACACCCCCCTGTCGCACCCCTTCCAGGCCGGGGTGGCTGCGGACCGGCTGTTCAGCGCCGACGTCGCCGCCGCGCATCTGCTCCGTGTCCTCGGCGATCTGACGCCGACGGACAGCGGTGGCCTGTTCGCATGGGACGGTCGGCGGCTGCCCTATTGACCCGTCCTCCGGTACCGTCCGTGCTCCAAAGGACCGCCGGGAGTCTGCGCGAGACCGTGCGGCAAGCGGCCGGCCTTCCGGCCGGGGCATCGGCCATATCCCCCATGCTTGTATGAATTTCGAACGCGTATTGGATGCATTCAAATTGACATTGTCGGTCTAAATGGAGCATAGGATCACGCATTGAATGCAGGCATTGCCTCCTGAAGGAACACGCGATGTCATCCGAACAGGAGTGGCCGCCTCGTCCCCCTCCCGGCACCGGCGTGCGTGGTCGCCCGCTGCGAGGTCGGTGGTCCGGACTGCTCCGACGCCGACCCGGCTGACGGCCCCGCCCGCAGACAACGACACGCGCCCGACCTGACCGCCGTCAGGTTCCCCGACGATGGGCAGCGTCAAAGCTTGGAGATGTTCAAAATGTACGACTGGTTCCCCATGGTCTTCTTTCCGTTCAAGATCATCGTGCTGGGCACGGGCATGTTCTTCGCCATCAAGTGGCATCACGATCAGGCGAAGAAAGAGAAGGCGAAGAAGAACGACGAAGCCAGCGGACTGTAAGCACCCGCCGAACATCACGGCCGCCTGACAGGCCCTAATCGCTTTTGTTCAGTGAGGACAGGAACTGCTCCTCCCACTGCCGTCCGGCTTCCAGCTCGCTGAACAGCCACTCGCGGAACAGCCGGATCTTGGGAAGGTTGGCGGTCGATTTCAGGGTCACGAAGCCATGCCCCTGCGCCCGCAGGCCACGGGTCGGGAAGGGGATGATGAGCCGGCCCGCCAGCAGCTCCTGCCGGGCGAGCAGCAGGCTGTCCAGGCACACGCCCATGCCGTTCGCCGCGGCGTTGATCGCCATGAAGGAGCGGTCGAAGCGCAGGCCGCGCTCCATGTCCAGCTCGACCCCGCGGTGCCGGTTCGCCCAGTCGCGCCAGCCGACGATGTTGATTTCCGAATGGATCAGGATGTGGCGGCTGATGTCCGACGGCTTGCGGATCGGGTTCAGCCCGTTCGCCAGCGCCGGGGAGCACATCGGCACGATGACGTCGTCGGGAAACAGCTCCAGCACGCAGCCGGCCGGCGGCGGGCCGGGGTTGTAGCGGATGTCCACGTCGACCGCCCCCGTCGTCAGGTCGATGGGTGAGACCGACGCGCGCAGGCGGATGTCGATGGCGGGGTGGATCTCCTTCACCCGCCCCAGCCGCGGCATCAGCCATTGCGCGGCAAAGCTGGGCATCGAGCGCACGGTCAGGATCGTCGTGCCGCTGCCCGTCGTCGTGACGTTGCGGGTCGCCGTGTCGATCCGGGCGAAGGCGGCGATGATCTCCGCGGCGTAGGCCCGCCCGTCGTCGGTCAGCGCGACCGACCGGTGCACCCGGTGGAACAGCCGGATGCCGAGCTGCTCCTCCAGAATCTTCACCTGATGGCTGATCGCCGAGGGCGTCAGGCCGAGATCCTGCGCCGCCGTTGCGAAGGAGCCGAGCCGCGCCGCCGCCTCAAAGGCTTGCAAAGCCTTGATGGAAATCCGTTTCCGCATCGCACCATATTGATGAATTCATTTCAGCATTCGGCAATCTTATTCGTTTGTCGAATTCATCTCAAGACCATAGGATTGTTGCAACGATCGGAGGCCCGGACCATCCGCCCTCCGTACCGAAAAACCACCAAAACCGAGCGAAAACGACGCTCCGCCGCGGCATCCCCAGGGCCGCCACGCCCACGGCCGTCACACCCACGGCCGCCATGGCGGAGCCAGCTTCGAACAAAGGGAGCGAGCATGTTGCTGTCCAACAAGGTGTGCGTGATCACCGGAGCGGCGTCCCAGCGCGGCATCGGCCGAGCCACGGCGCGGCTGTTCGCGCTGCACGGCGGGCGGGCGATCATCCTGGACCTCGACGGCGGTCAGGCCGCCGAAGCCGCCGCCGAGCTGGGCGAGGCGCACCGCGGCATCGCCTGCGACGTGACCGACAAGGCCGCCTGCGTCAGCGCCGCCGCCCGCGTGGTCGAGGAGTTCGGCCGCATCGACGTGCTGGTCAACAACGCCGGCATCACCCAGCCGCTGAAGTTCATGGACATCGAGCCGAAGAACTACGAGGCGGTGACCGACGTCAGCCTGCGCGGCACGCTCTACATGAGCCAGGCGGTCGTCCCGCACATGCGCGCCCAGAAGTCCGGCTCCATCGTCTGCATCTCCTCGGTGTCGGCGCAGCGCGGCGGCGGCATCTTCGGCGGCCCGCACTACAGCGCCGCCAAGGCCGGCGTGCTCGGCCTCGCCAAGGCGATGGCGCGGGAGCTGGGTCCGGACAACGTCCGCGTCAACTCCGTCACCCCCGGCCTGATCCAGACCGACATCACCGGCGGCAAGCTGACGCCCGAGCTGCGGGCGGACATCCTCAAGGGCATCCCGCTGAACCGCCTGGGCGACGCCGAGGACGTGGCGCGCTCCTGCCTCTTCCTGGCGTCGGAGCTGTCGTCCTACGTCACGGGCGCCACGCTCGACGTCAACGGCGGCATGCTCATCCACTGATCCCGAAACGCTGGAGACGACTCCCGTGGACACCTCCCAACTGGGCCACAACGTTCCCCTGACCGAACGCGCCTACCGCATCCGCCGCAACGCCGTGCTGATGGGCGAGGTGCAGGGCCAGGGCTACATCGGGCAGGCTCTCGACATCGCCGACGTGCTGGCCGTGTCCTACTTCCACGCCATGCGCTACCGGCCGGAGGACCCGCACTGGGAAGGCCGCGACCGCTTCCTGCTGTCCAACGGCCACTACGCCATCGCGCTCTACGCCGCCCTGATCGAGGCCGGCATCGTCCCGGCCGAGGAGCTGGAGACCTACGGCAGCGACGACAGCCGCCTGCCGATGTCGGGCATGGCCGCCTACACGCCGGGCATGGAGATGTCGGGCGGCTCGCTCGGCCTCGGCCTCAGCATCGCGGTCGGCATCGCCCTCGGCCTGAAGCGCAAGGCGTCGGACAACCGCGTCTACACGCTCTTCTCCGACGGCGAGCTGGACGAGGGCTCGGTCTGGGAGGCCATCATGTCGGCGGCCCATTACAAGCTCGACAACCTGATCGGCATCGTCGACGTCAACAACCAGCAGGCCGACGGCCCCTCCACCCAGGTGATGGCCTTCGAGCCGCTGGTCGACAAGCTGGAGGCCTTCGGCTGGTTCGTCCAGCGGGTGGACGGCAACGACATGGACGCCGTGGTCGCCGCCTTCGACGCCGCCCGCGACCATCCGGAGCCCAAGCCCCGCATGATCGTCTGCGACACCAAGATGGGCAAGGGCGTGCCCTTCCTCGAAGCCCGCGAAAAGAATCACTTCATCCGCGTGGACGCGCACGAGTGGACGCTCGCCCTCGACGCGCTGGACGCCGGGAGGACCGCATGAGCACCGCCACCACCACCCCGGCCGCCGCCAAGCCGCGCCTGAAGACCTCCGCCATGATCGCCTCGATCGCGGGCGAAGGGCAGCGCACCAAGCCCGCCCCCTTCGGCCACGCCCTGGTCGAGCTGGCCAAGGCCCGGCCGGAGATCGTCGGCCTCACCGCCGATCTGGCGAAATACACCGACCTGCACATCTTCGCCCAGGCCAACCCGGACCGCTTCTATCAGATGGGCATGGCCGAGCAGCTGCTGATGGGCGCCGCCTCCGGTCTGGCGCACGAGGGCTTCATGCCCTTCGTCACCACCTACGCGGTCTTCGCCTCGCGCCGGGCCTACGACTTCGTGCACCAGACGATCGCGGAGGAGAACCGCAACGTCAAGATCGCCTGCGCCCTGCCGGGCCTGACCTCGGGCTACGGCCCCAGCCATCAGGCGGCGGAGGATCTGGCCCTGATGCGCGCCATGCCGAACATGGTGGTGATCGACCCCTGCGACGCCCTCGAGATCGAGCAGGCGGTGCCTGCCATGGCCGCCCACCAGGGGCCGGTCTACATGCGCCTGCTGCGCGGCAACGTCCCGCTGGTGCTCGACGAGTACGATTACACATTCGAACTCGGCAAGGCGAAGCGGCTGCGCGACGGCGCCGATGTGCTGGTCATCTCCTCCGGCATCATGACGATGCGGGCGCTGGAGGTGGCGAAGGCCCTGGAGGCCGACAAGGTCGACGTCGCGGTGCTGCACGTCCCGACCATCAAGCCGCTCGACACCGAGACCATCCTGGCCGAGGCCGGGCGCAGCGGGCGGATGGTCGTCGTCGCCGAGAACCACACGGTCATCGGCGGTCTGGGCGAGGCGGTGGCCGGCACGCTGCTGCGCGCCGGGGTCGTTCCCAGCGCCTTCCGCCAGATCGGCCTGCCCGACGAATTCCTGAAGGCCGGCGCCCTGCCGACGCTGCACGACCTCTACGGCATTTCCACTGACGCCATGGTAACCAGCATCAAGGGGTGGCTGTAAGCCGCCCCTCACCCCCGTCGCTCACCCCATCCCGGCTGTCGCAGAAGCGAGGACACCCTAAGAACCGCGCCGCGCCCGTTCCCGATACGCTGAACGACAAAAGACCACAGGAGAGGAAACAATGGACAAGAAGCCGCCCCAAACCCCCGCTCACTCGACCCTGGGCCTTCTTCGCCCGAGCCGCCGCGCCGTTCTGGCCGCCGCCGCCGCCGTGCCGCTGGTGACCATCCTGAAGCGCCCGGCCAACGCCGCCGAGTTCCAGTTCAAGTACGCCACCGGCCAGGACCCGACCCACCCGGTCAACATCCGCGCGCAGGAGGCCATCGACCGCATCCGCGAGGCGACGTCCGGCCGGCTCGACATCAAGCTGTTCCCGGCCAACCAGCTCGGCAGCGACACCGACCTGCTGGGGCAGGTGCGCAACGGCGGCGTGGAGATCTTCAACCTCTCCTCGCTGATCCTCGCCACCTTCGTCCCGCTGTCCGGCATCACCAGCATGGGCTTCGCCTTCAAGGACTATGACGCGGTCTGGCAGGCGATGGACGGCGAGCTGGGCAAGCATGTCCGGGCGGAGATCGCCAAGACCCCGATCATGACGCTCAGCAAGATCTGGGACAACGGCTTCCGCCACGTCACCTCCTCCACCCGCGTCATCAAGACGCCGGAGGACATCAAGGGCTTCAAGATGCGGGTGCCGCCGGCGCCGGCCCTGACCTCGCTGTTCAAGGCGATCGACGCCGCCCCGGCGCCGATCAACTTCAACGAACTCTACTCCGCCCTGCAGACCACCGTGGTGGAGGGGCAGGAGAACCCGCTGGCGATCATCGCCACCGCCCGCCTGTACGAGGTGCAGAAGTCCTGCAGCCTGACCGGCCATGTCTGGGACGGCTACTGGGTGCTCGGCAACAAGCGCGCCTTCGCGCGCCTGCCCGCCGACATCCAGGCCATCGTCGCCCGCGAACTGGACCGTTCGGCGGACGACCAGCGGGCCGACATCGCCGCGCTCACCGAATCGCTGCAGAAGGACCTGTCCGCCAAGGGGCTGACCTTCCACACCATCGACCGCGAACCGTTCCGCAAGGTGCTCGCTGGGACGAACTTCTACGCGGAGTGGAAGGAGAAGTACGGGGCCACCGCCTGGGACCTGCTTGAGAAGGTGACCGGCAAGCTGGGCTGACGCGGTCCGCCGACGCGGCCGGCTCCCGGTTCCCCAAGGACCCTGCGGGGCCGGCCGCCTCCCCACAACCGATCGTCCATGCGAAGGGCTGGTTACCATGAACACTCCCGTCAACACGGCAGACGCCGCCGTTCACGGCGCCGGGCGGCCATCGGGCGCCGGCACCGGCTGGCTCGACCGGCTGGACCGCGGCATCGGGCTGCTGGTCGAGACGCCCGCGGCGCTGCTGGTGCTCGCCGAGGTCGGCGTCCTGCTGGTCGGCGTCATCTGGCGCTACCTCCTGCACAGCCCGATCATCTGGTCGGACGAGCTGGCCTCCATCCTGTTCCTCTGGCTCGCCATGTTCGGCTCCGTCGTGGCGCTGCGCCGTGGCGAGCACATGCGGATGACCGCGATCGTCGGCATGCTCCAGCCCCGCACCCAGGCGTTCCTCGACGTGGTGGCGATCACCGCGGCGCTGGCCTTCCTGCTGCTGATGGCCGAGCCGGCCTATGAATTCGCGGTGGAGGAGGTGTGGGTCACCACCCCGGCGCTGGACATCCCCAACTCCTGGCGGGCGAGCGCGCTGCCGGTGGGCTTCGTCCTGATGATCGCGGTGGCGCTGCTCCGGCTGGCGCGGCTGGGCCGCCCGTCCGATGTGCTGCGGGCGGTGGCGGCGGTCACGGCGGTGGTCGGCGTCATGGCGCTGGCGGCGCCGCTGTTCGCCGGGCTCGGCAACTACAACCTGCTGCTCTTCTTCGTGGTGGGCGTCGGCGCGATGGTGTTCCTCGGCCTCCCCATCGCCTTCGCCTTCGGTCTGGCGACCTTCGGCTATCTGGCGCTCGCCACCTCGACCCCGGCCATCGTCATGGTGGGCCGCATGGACGAGGGGATGAGCCACCTGATCCTGCTGTCGGTGCCGCTGTTCGTCTTCCTCGGCCAGCTGATCGAGATGACCGGCATGGCCCGCGCCATGGTCGGCTTCCTGGCCAGCCTGCTCGGCCATGTCCGCGGCGGCCTGTCCTACGTGCTGATCGGCGCCATGTACCTCGTCTCGGGCATTTCCGGGTCGAAGGCGGCGGACATGGCGGCGGTCGCCCCGGTGCTGTTCCCCGAGATGAAGGCGCGCGGCGCCAAGCCCGGCGACCTCGTCGCCCTGCTGTCGGCCACCGGCGCCCAGACCGAGACCATCCCGCCGTCGCTGGTCCTCATCACCATCGGCTCGGTCACCGGCGTGTCCATCGCCGCCCTGTTCACCGGCGGCCTGCTGCCGGCCGTCGTGCTGGGCGCGGCGCTGGCGGCGCTGGTCTGGTGGCGCTACCGCCACGAGGATCTGTCCCACGTCCGCCGCGCCAGCAAGGCGGAGATCGGCAGGGCCTTCCTGATCGCGCTGCCGGCCATCGCGCTGCCCTTCATCATCCGCGCCGCGGTGATCGAGGGTGTGGCGACCGCGACCGAAGTGTCGACCATCGGCATCGTCTACGCGGTGGTCGCCGGCCTGCTGATCTACCGCCAGTTCGACTGGCGCCGCATCTACCCGATGCTGGTCGAGACGGCGTCGCTGTCCGGAGCGATCCTGCTGATCATCGGGGCGGCCACCGGCATGGCCTGGGCGCTGACCCAGTCCGGTTTCTCCAGCTCGCTGGCCGAGGCGATGCGGGCCCTGCCGGGCGGGGTGCCGGTCTTCATCGTGGTGTCGATCATCGCCTTCATCATCCTGGGCAGCGTGCTGGAGGGCATCCCCGCCATCGTGCTGTTCGGACCGCTGCTGTTCCCCATCGCCCGCCAGCTGGGGGTGCATGAGGTGCACTACGCGATGATCGTGATCCTGGCCATGGGCATCGGCCTGTTCGCCCCGCCCTTCGGCGTCGGCTACTACGCGGCCTGCGCCATCAGCCGGATCAACCCCGACGAAGGCATGAAGCCGATCATCGGTTATCTGGTGGCGCTGACCATCGGCCTGATCGTCGTCGCGGCGGTGCCCTGGATTTCCATCGGTTTCCTGTGATCCGTCTTCCGGCCCGGTTGCCCGACGTTTTAACGGTTGGACCGGGCCTCTCTCTCCTTCTTCCGTTCAGGAAAGTGATACGGCCATGATGACGGTGGGCTTTATCGGCCTCGGTTCCATGGGCATGCCGATGGCGTGCAACCTGCTGGCCCGCGGCTTCGCGCTGCGCGGCTTCGACGTGCGGCGCGAGAGCGTCGCCGCCCTGGAAGTCCGTGGCGGACGGGGGGCGGACAGCGCCGCCGCCGCCGCCGAAGGGGCCGACGCCCTGGTCCTGATGGTGGTCAACGCCGCCCAGGCCGAGTCCGTCCTCTTTGCCCAAGGCGCGCTGGACCGCCTGCCGGACGGCGCCACGGTGATCCTGATGGCGACCTGTCCGCCGGACGCCGTCGCCGCGCTCGCCGCGCGGGTCGAGGCGGCGGGGCGGCGCTTCGTGGACGCCCCGGTGTCGGGCGGGACGGTCGGGGCGGTGGCCGGAACGCTCTCGATCATGGCGGCGGCCCCGGCGGCGGTGGTGGAGCGGGTGCGCCCGGTCCTGGCGGCGATGGGCGACAAGGTCTTCCACGTCGGCGAGGCGCCGGGGCAGGGCGCCACGGTGAAGACGGTCAACCAGCTGCTGTGCGGCGTCCACATTGCCGTGGTGGCGGAAGCCTTCTCGCTGGCCGCCAAGGCCGGCGTCGATCTGGCGGTCCTGTTGGAGATCATGAGCGGCTCGGCCGCGTCGAGCTGGATGCTGAAGGACCGCGGCCCGCGCATGCTGGAGGCCGAGCCGGGCATCACCAGCGCGGTGGACATCTTCGTCAAAGACCTCGGCATCGTCCTGGAGGCCGGGCGCGGCGCCAAGGCGGCGCTGCCGCTGGCCGCCGTCGCGCACCAGATGTTCCTCTCCGCCTCCGGGCGCGGCGAGGGCACGATGGACGACAGCCAGGTGATCCGCAGCTACCACCTGCTCAACGGCGTCACGCCGGGGTGAGGCGGCCCCGCCGGTCCAGTGTCGCGCGGCTTACCGATAGCGGCGGCTCGGCCGCCGCCGCGGTCCCAGGAACCAAGCGATCAGGGCCGTCAGTGCGATGCTGCCGGCGAGGGCGGCCATCATGAGCCCGCCGAAGCCGCCCGTTTCGGAGGCGATGCTGCCGACGCCGGCCGACGCCAGCCATCCCGGCGCGAGCATGGCGGGCGCCCACACGGCGGCGGACGCGACATTGGCGAACTGGAACCGGCGACCGTTCATCTTCATCATCCCCGCAACGAGCGGGACGATCGAGCGCAGGGGGCCGAGAAACCGCCCGATGAACACCGCGGCGAAGCCGTAGCGGCGGAAGAACAGGCGCGACTTCGCCACCTCCGCCCGGTATCGGGACAGGGGCCGCCGGTACACCACCGTCGGCCCCAGCCAGCGTCCCAGGCTGTAGGACACGGCGTCGCCCGCGATGGCTCCCAGGACCGCTCCGGCGACCACCGGCACCGGGTCGATGATGCCCAGCCCCAGAAGCGTGCCGAACATGATCATGAGGGCCGTCGCCGGTACGGCGAGGCCGACCAGGACCACCGATTCGCAGAACGCCAGGACCGCCACGATCGGGCCGGCCCAGTCGTGATGGCGTTCCAGGAAATGCATGACCATCTCGACGGCTGCATCCATGATGTGATCCACCTTCGGCCGTTTCAGGGAAGCGGAGAGACGGCACCGCCGTCGCGGACCTCTTCCAACCGTCCCAACCAGTCCTAGCCGCTGCGGCTGACACGATCCTGACGGCCTCCCAATTGCGCCGCGGAATCGCCGGTCCGCATCAGGTGCGTGTCAGATTACGACGGCAGGCTGCCGCCGTACACGACACCAAGAAGAAACGGAGACGGGACGATGCAGATATGGGAAGCGGCTGTTCTGGGGCTCTTGCAGGGCCTGACCGAGTTCCTGCCGATCTCGTCGAGCGCGCATCTCAGGATCGCGGGGGAATTCCTGCCATCCGGCGCCGATCCCGGGGCGGCCTTCACCGCCATCACGCAGATCGGCACGGAGTTGGCCGTCCTCATCTATTTCCGGGAGGACCTGATGCGGATCGCGACGGCGATGATCCGCCAGACATCGGGTATCGGCGGCCACGTCCCGGAGGACGCGCGCCTCGGATGGCTCATCGTGGTTGGCAGCGTGCCCATCGTCGTCCTCGGCCTGCTGTTCAGCGGAGCCATCGAAACAAGCCTGCGAAGCCTCTACATCGTCGCCTCCACGCTCATCGTGTTCGGCATCATCCTGGGCGTCGCGGACCGCTACGGCCGCCGGCGCAAGGTGCTGGCCGAGCTGTCGTGGCGCGACGGCCTTCTGCTCGGCTTCGCCCAGGCGATGGCGCTCATCCCCGGCGTGTCGCGGTCGGGGGGCACCATCACCGCGGCCCTGATGCTGGGCTTCACGCGTGAGGCGGCGGCGCGCTACTCCTTCCTCCTCGCCGTTCCGGCGGTGTTCGGGTCGGGCTTCTACCAGCTCGCCAAATCCTGGGGGGAGCCGCAGCACGTCGCCCTCGCCCCGACGATCGTGGCGACCGCCGTCGCCTTCCTCGTCGGCTACATCGTGATCGTGGCGTTCCTGAAGCTCGTGTCGCGGGCGTCCTTCATGCCGTTCGTGATCTACCGGACGGTGCTGGGGCTTGCGCTGCTGGCGCTGTTGCAACTCGGCGTGATCACGCCCTGACGGGTGTCGGGCGGGGTGGGGCGAGCGGCACGATCAGCTCGATGGCGAAGGTGGGGCCGGCTCCGATGCGGGCGTCCCCACCCAGATTGCGCAGGATGCGCCGGACGATGGCGAGGCCGAGCCCGGACCCCGGCGAATTCTGCGCGCCCTTGTGGAAGCGCTCGAACAGCACGTCGCCCTCGTCCTGTGCGACCGCCGGCCCTTCGTCGGACACGCGCAGGACCGCCGTGCGCTCGTCCCGGCTCGCGAGGGACACCGAGACCTGCCCCCGCCCGTGGCGGAAGGCGTTGTCGAGCAGGTTCCTCAGGGCTTGGCGCAGCTGCCAGTGCGCGTCCGCGACCACCAGCGCTTCGGCGACGGCGACGTCGATCGTGCGCGACGCCGCCTCATAGGCCGGGAGCATGTCGGCAACCGCCTCCCGGACGATCCTGGCGAGCCCGATGGAGACGTCCGACCCATCGGGCCCCCGCTCGCCACCCTGGTCGGCGCGGGCCAGGACCAGGAGCTGGTCGATGAGGTGGCGCATCTGCTCCATGTCCCGCGCGATGGCGCTCCAGTCGGGGCTTGGCTCGGTGCGCGCCTTCTGCAGCCGCAGATCGAGCACGGCGAGCGGCGTCCTCAGCTCATGGGCGGCATCGGCGGTGAAGCGCCGTTCTATTTCGTACGCCGACGACAGGCGGTCCAGCGCCTGGTTGGCGGAGATCGCCAGCGGAACGATCTCTTCCGGCAGTTCGCGCAGCGGGATGCGCCGGTCGGGATGGGCGACGCCGATGGTCGCGGCGAGGTCGGCCGCGCGGCGGACCGAGCCCAGCATCCAGCGCGCCAGGAAGACGATCGACACCAGCGAGATGGCCGCCAGGATCGCGATGACCACGGACGACCCGGCCATCCGCGCCCGGAAGAGCTGGCACAGCTCCTCGCAGTCCTGCCAGTCGTTGCGGCTCGCGACGAGCACGCGGTCGCCGTCGATCAGGCGCGTCGTGATGGCGGCCCGCGCGCTTTCGGGAAGCGTCTCCGGATTGCGGAAGGGCAGCGGTGCGGCGCCCGCCGGCGCGCTCGCGACGAGATCGCCGGCGCGCGTGTAAAGCGCGTAGCGCCAGTCCGAGGCGGAGAACTGCACGGGGAGCGCGCCGAGGTTCGAACCGTCCGGGGCGGGCGTAACCGTGGCGAGAAGGGTGTCGACCTGCTCGTTCAGGACGTGCGCGCGGATGTCCTCGTCCAGGTCGAGCAGGTAGATCACGACGTTGCCCACCCCCAGCGCGAAGACGAGCGCCATGACCAGGAGCAGACGGGAGCGCAGGCTATTCATCCGCAAGCGCCCGCGCCTCCGCCGTCATCTTGTAGCCGACGCCGCGGACCGTGGCGATCTGGACGCGGGCCCCCGCCGCCTGCAGCTTCTTGCGCAGTCGGGAGACGATCGCCTCGATCGCGTTCGGCGTGACGGCCTCGTGGATGGCGTACAGGCGGTCTTCGAGCTGGTCCTTGATGACGATGCGCGGCGCCGACCGCATCAGCTCCTCCAGCAGCGCGAACTCCTTGCGCCCGAGGTCGAGCGACCGCGCGTCCACCCGGGCGTCCCAGGACGGGACGTCGAAGGTGAGGTTGCCGAGCGCGAAGGACTCCGTCCGGCGCGGTCCCGGCCGGCGGAGGACGGCGCGCAGCCGGGCCTCCAGCTCCCTCAGGTCGAAGGGCTTGACCAGATAATCGTCGGCCCCGGCGTTCAACCCGGCGAGACGGCTTTCCAGAGAATCGCGGGCCGTGAGGATGAGCACCGGCACGCCGTGCGACTCCCGCCGCCGGACATGCTCCAGAACGGCCATGCCGCCCGCTCCGGGCAGGCCGAGGTCGAGCACGATGCCGTCGTAGCGGGTGATCCCGAGCGCCGTGATCGCTTCCTCGGCGGAACCCACGGAATCCACCACGAAGCCGACCTTCGCCAGATGGCCGGCGACCATCTCCGACAGGGCCTGATGGTCCTCCACAAGCAGCAGTCTCACGTCGTCCTCGCTGACATCAGGCTGCCCGTTCCCGCAGGGATCGCCAACGCCGCAGGAGGTCGTCGCGGTCGCCGGCCAACGTTTCCACGCCGGCCCAGCCGTTCCAGGCGTCGGCGATGCTCCACGCCGGATCGCTGACATGGGCCTGGGGCAGGCGGTAATGAAAGACGGCCCGGCTTCCGATCTTCTCATGGGGAAGCGCCGCCCTCACCCGGTCCGGGAAGAGGTGCAGGAACAGGGGCAGCAGGTCGAGATCGCGGTTCCGCGTCGGGTTGGCGGCGAGATAATCCTCGGCCAGGGTCGGCAGGTCCGGCCAGTAGTCCGGGGCGACGACGCGGCGGACATAATCGTCCGGATAGGGCGCGGGGAGGAAGGCCGGCGTCAGGCCGCGGCCGACCGTCTCGCGGCGCAGCCGGGCGTTTCGCAGCAGGAACGCCTTCAGCACGGCGGTGATCGTGCCGGCGTCGAGGCTGGGCGGATCGATGTTGAAATGCAGCCCCAGCGACCCGAACCACGTCGTCCCGGCGCCACGGGCGCCCGCGTCGCGCAGCGCGCGCAAGGCGTCGTCCACGCGGTGCAGCTCGTCGACGGGGAGCGGCGCGGTGATCAGTTCGCGCGGCACGACGCCGCTCAAGGCCGCGCCGAGCCAGGCGGCCAGCGCCGGGTTCAGGCGAAGGCGCTGGGCCGCCGCCGTCCGCCGCGGGTGGGCGTGGCGCACGTCGAGTTCGACGCTCAGGCGCCCGATCGCCGTGTCCTGGACATGGAAGGCGTGGGGGTCCTCCTCGACGCAGGTGCCGCCGAACGCGCGCGCCAGCGCCTGGGCGGCGGTCCGGGCGTCGATGCCCAGGAACTCGACCTCCACCCCCACGCGCCGGATCGTCCCTTGGGCGGTTCGCATCGACGGCGGCCGCCGGAAGCGGAGAGCGGAGCGGAGGGTGGTCCTGCGGCCTTCGGGTGGGGAATCGGTCGCCGGCGGAGGGTCATGATGGTGCATGCCCCGCATGTGGCCCCGCGCCTCCGGTTTCCAAGATGGTCCGCTGCAACGCACAAAAGTCCCGCCATGGGCAACGGGCGCCTTCCGTGGCCCGGCCTCGCCGCAAGGCGCACGAAACCCGACTGGACGCGCGATCGTCGTGCCCCCAAATAGGCGGACGCCACTTGGGGAAACCTGAAGCCATGCCGATCACCGCGCGCACCGCAGCCCTCGTCATCGCCGCCGGCCTGTGCGCCGCCACCCCCGCCAGGGCGGCCGATCCGGCGCCGGGAAATGGGCCGCTGTGTTCGCCCACGGTGTCCGCCGCCCTGACCAGCTGGGACATGGGGCTGCAGGCGGCCGGCACGTTCGGCGACCGCGCCGTCGCCCTGGCGAAGGAGAAGGGGCGGGAGTACATCCTGCCGCTGCTCGGCATCGATCCGGCGGGGTCGCCGCCCGGCGCCGAGGATGGGACCAGCGCCATCGGCCGCCTGCTCGAATCGAGCCGGCAGGATCCGCAGCAGCGTCTGGATCTGTGCATGGCGATCACCGGGGCGGTCGAATTGGCGAAGGGCTCGACGGCGGCCGGCCTGGAGGCGCTGAAGCGGGCTCTGGACGGCGTCGCCCGGCCGGCGCCGGCGGAGAAACCGGCAGAAAAGCCGGCGGACGGGCAGATCCGGATCTGACGGCGTCCGCAGGCGCAACGGGGCGGGCGCGTCCGGATCGTTCGGGGGTGCCACCAACGGTTTCGGGCCGCCACCCCGACTTCACGGTTGCGCGAAGGCGTGCCGAAACCACATGATCGCGGCAGGTGCAACAAAGACGGAGCGCCCCCGGCGACCGGCCGGGGACACCATGAACGTTTCAAGCGGCCCTTGTAGGCCGCAGGGTACCCGGCCCGACCGGATGTCCTGCGGCGTTCCCCCGCAGCCCGATTCGGGCGATTCCCAAGACGCAGACCCGTGGCCGGGCAGGCCCTGGCAGCCAAGCCGGGCGTCGAGCCGGTGCTGGGACCAGGCCAGGGCGCCCCTCGCCCCGCCCGGCCCACGCCCGTGGTCAGCCGCCCAACCGCCCCTGAGCCGTTGGAGCCCGCCGCCTCTCCTCACGTCCGGAATCGCCCGTCATGCTGTCTTTTGAAATCGCCATCATCGTCGCGCTGACCCTGTTGAACGGGGTGTTCGCCATGTCCGAGCTGGCCGTCGTCTCGTCGCGCAAGGCCCGGCTGCAGAGCATGGCCGACCAGGGCAACGGCGGCGCGCGGATGGCGCTGCGGCTGATCGATGACCCGAGCCGCTTCCTCAGCACGGTGCAGATCGGCATCACGATGGTCGGCGTCGTCGCCGGCGCGTACGGCGGCGCGACGCTGGGCGACCGGCTCGGCCAATGGCTCGACAGTTTTCCCGCCCTGGCCGGACGGGGTGAACTGCTCGGCGTCGGCGGCGTGCTGGTCGTCATCACCTATTCGTCGATTGTCCTGGGCGAGCTGATTCCCAAGCGGATCGCCCTGAAGAGCCCGGAGCGCGTGGCCTCGCTGATCGCCCCGCCGATGCGCCTGCTGTCGCGCATCGCCGCTCCCTTCGTCTGGCTGCTCGGGGCGTCGACCGACCTGCTGCTGCGCCTGCTCGGCCTGCAGGGGGCGCGGGAGGAATTGGTCACCGAGGAGGAGGTCCGCTCGATGATCTCCGAAGGCACCCAGACCGGCGTGTTCGCCCCGGCCGAGAAGGAGATGATCGACGGCGTGTTGCGGCTGGCCGACCGGACGGTGCGCACCATCATGATCCCGCGCCCCGACGTCACCTGGCTCGATCTGGGCAAGACGCAGGCCGAGCAACTGGCGGCGATCCGCGCCGGGGGCCATTCCCGCTACCCGGTGTGCCGCGGCGAACTCGACGAGCTGGTCGGCGTCCTTCACACCCGCGATCTGGTCGAGTCCCTCGTCGAGGGCCGGCCGTTCGATCTGGAGGCCCAGGTTGTCCGGCCCCTGGTCGTGCATGACGGCACGCCGATCCTGAAGCTGCTGGAGCTGATGAAGACCTCCGGCCACCATCTGGCGGTGGTCGTCGACGAGTATGGCAGCATCGAGGGCATCGTCACGCTGACCGACATCCTGGAAACCATCGCCGGGGATCTTCCGGAGGCCGGCGAGGCCATGGAAACCGCCGCGGTGCGCCGGGAGGACGGGTCCTGGCTGGTGGAAGGCTGGATGCCGGTGGACGAGTTCGAGGACACCGTCGGGCTGCGCGGGGTGCGCGGCACCGGTGACTTCCACACGGTGGCCGGTCTGGTGCTTCATCACCTGGGCCACGTCCCGGTGGCCGGCGAAGCGTTCGAATGGGAGGGCGTCCGGATCGAGGTTGTGGACATGGACGGCCGCCGGATCGACAAGCTGCTGGTCGTTCCCCGGCCCGTTCCCTCCGCGGGGGCCGACGAGTAACCGGACTCCCACTCCGAACGCCGCATAGCCCCATCCGGGGCAAGGTGGGACGCCGGAAGCCGCCAGGGCGCGACGCGCGCTTGGTGGTTCCCGGCGTTCCGCTGGTGGCCATGCCGTGGCCGCCCATGCCATGGCCGCCCATGCCATGGCCGCCCATGTGGCCGAAGACGGGCGCCCGGGCGCGAGGCGCCCGTTCCATGACTCTCTCGGCGTCGATCACGCTCGTCCGATGTGGAAAACGGTGGCGCTACGGGCAGGGACTCATGGTCCGCGCCAAGCGCGGACCCGTGAGCCGTTCGGCCTCAGCGTCTTCACTCTCTGGCATGTCGAGTGAGCAGAGACGCCTGTCCACTGCGGGGATGGTCATCGGAGGAAAAGTCATCGCCGAAGAAAGAGGCGTCCAAAAGTTAAGACTAAGCTCAAGCTGGGCCGGTATCAAACATCTTGTCGATGCGAAGACTTTCTTTCCAATGCTAATGTAGTTTTGTCCGAATGCATGATGTGTGAGCGGACAAAAATGTTTGCACATTCGTGTGCTCTAAGGCATTGATCTAGCATACGTGCTTGGTCAGCAAAATTTTCAAAGTTTGCACCTGACCACCATGTGGGAGCATTGGGTGGCGATATGCCCAAACAAAAATGTTTGCTCGTAACTCCTGGCAGGCATCTTCTGAGGCCGGCTCCAGCCACCGTCCGGTTGAGTTTATCTGGAGTGCCTTCGGGCGGTCCACGCCAGGCATGAAGCTGACCGGGCCGCCGCCCACTTCCTGTCGTTCAGAGTGTTGGCCGGCCGTGCGTCCGGAAGAACCTATTGAGCGCATCGAACGGTTCGGCCTCGCCGAGGGCGTCGAAGCGCCCGTGGTCGGCCAGCATGCGGGCCGCCCGCAGGAAGCCGCCCCAGGCGGCGCGGTTGAGGCCGCTGCCCAGGCTGATGCGACGGACGCCCAAGGTGGCGATCTGCTCCACCGACAGGCCAACCGGGGACGAGACCAGCAGGTTGAGCGGCTTCGGATCGACGGCGTCGACCGCCGCCTTGATGACGTCCGGGGTCCGCAAACCCGGCGCGTAGAGGACATCCGCGCCCGCGGCAGCGTAGGCCGGCAAGCGACGCAACGCTTTCTCGACGGTCGCTGGGTGATCCACCAGTAGGGACTCGCAACGTGCGGTCAGGAGGACGCCGGTTACCCCAAGGACCTGCGCACCAAGCTGCACAGCACGAACCCGCTGGAGCGCCTGAATGGCGAGATCAAGCGGCGGACCAACGTCGTCGGCATCTTCCCCGGGGAGGGGGCGGTCACCCGTCTCGTCGGTGCCTTGCTGCTCGAACAGCACGACGAGTGGGCGGTGTGCCGGCGGTACATGACCATGGAAAGCATGAACGAGCTGTGCCACCCTCAGACGGCTGATCCGCTGCCGATTGCCGCGGAGTAGGCCGGTGGCTTCACCTCGCCGAAGAGCACAGAGGCCCCCTCAGACACCACGCCTCGGGGCACGAACTGCGCAGGAGTTCGAAACCGGCTCGGCCGTACATGGTACGCTTGATGGTCTTCAGTCGATTGATCCGTCCCTCGACCAGGCCGGTCGGACCAGGCCGGTCGGACCAAGCCGGTCGACCAGGGCGTCTCCAGCGCCGCCCGCACGGTCGCCAAATCCTTTCGGAGTCCGGACGCGAAGCCCTCCAGCGATGTCCCGGCGGTGGCCGCCATCCAATCGTCGAGGGTGCCCGTCCCCTGCTTGCGCACCAGCGCAGCGAAGCGGTGCGCGAGATCACGTACGTCGCCGAGCACAGGGACATCGGCCAGCAGCGTGTCCACGAACCCCCGATCAACCTCCGCCAGTTCCTTCTGGTCGGTCTGCAGAAGGCGCGCCACGCCTCGGATGGACGGAGGCTTCCATGTGTCGGCCTTCGAGGGGCCGGCGTCCAGCGTGTCCGGGGACGTCCGGCGCCGGCTCGTGGCCCACGCCCGCACCGTTGATCGGCCGCCGGTGAACCCCCGGCCGCCGATCTCGCGCCATAGCGCGGTGGCGTTTCGCTGACCTTCGGCCTAGCGGTGCTCCAAGTGCTCGAGGTACGGCGCGAGGACCTCCCCGCCGCCTGACGGGCGAGCCCAGGTGCCGGGGCCGCTGTCGCGCAGGCAATTGGGTGGACGACAAGGTGATGGTGCCGTTGTCTTCCACCCTCCAAAACTATCGCTATGCACCGCCCCGGAACATGGGAGCGCGCTTTTCCAGGAAGGCGCTGACACCTTCACGGGCATCGGCTTCCGTCTCCAGCCGGCGGGCGACCGTCGCTTCATAGATGGCCGCGGCCTCGACCCCCTCGAGTTCGCCCAGGATCACGCCGGCCTTGATCGCGGCGACCACGGACGGGGAATTCCTGGCGATGTCGCCCGCCAGAGCGAGCGCTTCGCTCAATGCCTCGCCCTTTTCGGCCAGCCGGTTGATGAAGCCGGTCCGGTAAGCCTCGTCGGCCGACAGCGGGTTCGCCGTCAACATCAGCTCCAGCGCGCGGGCCGACGTCATCAGACGCGGCAGACGGCCGATCTGGCCGCCCTCGGGCAGCATGCCGAGACGCGCCCCCGGCGAACCGAAGGTCGCGTTTCTGCTGGCCACCCGCAGGTCGCAGTTCACTGCGAAGATGAGGGCCGCGGCATAGCAATGGCCGTTGATTGCAGCGATCACTGGCTTGCGCATGCTGCGCGGGCGCAGGAAGGGTTCTTCCCCCAGGTTGCTTTCGGCGTGCACGCCGGACGCGATCTCGTTCAGGTCATGGCCGCTGGAGAAGGCGATGTCCCCGGCTCCGGTGACCACGATCACGCGCACCGCGTCATTGCTTTCCGCTTCGTTCAGGAGACGGAGAAAGTCCGCCGCCATCGATCCTTCGAACGCATTCCGCTTGCGTTCGTTGGAGATGGTCAGGATGCGGATCGCGCCCTCCGTCCGCGTGGAAATTTCGGGCATGGCAATAGTCCTCTTTCAAGGCCGGCTGGCCTTCTCGGATTGGGTCGATTGGGATGGGGTTGGCGTCAGCGCCAGATTTTGTCCTGCCGGTCATAGGCGCCGACCCGCAGGTCGGGCTTCTCGGCGATCAGGTGCTTCTTCTGGACCCGCTGGGAGTCGGTCAGCGGGAAGCTGTCGCGGTACTCGTAGTAGCGGGGGACCTTGAACCCGGCGAGATGGCGGGAGCAGTGATCGGCGATGAATTCCGGCGTGCAGGAGTCCGGGGACACACCGGGGGCCAGCAGGATGTAGGCCTTGATCTCCTCGCCGCGGTAATCGTCGGGCACCGGCACGATGGCGGCGTCCTGGATCTGGTCGAGCGCGCGCAGCACCACTTCAACCTCGCGCGAGGCGATGTTCTCGCCCATGCGGCGGACCATGTCCTTGGTGCGGCCAAGGATGTAGTGATAGCCCTCGGAATCCACGCGGCAAAGGTCGCCGGTTCGGAACCATCCGTCGGTGAAGGCGTCCGCCGTCGCTTCCTCATTGCCGAAATAGCCCTTGAGGATGCCACGGCCGCGAACCCACAGCTCGCCCGTTTGGCCGGTTGGGACCGGCTTGCCGTCCTCGCCCGCAATCATCAGCTCGCGGAAGGGAGCGGCCACGCCGCAGCTTCCCGATCCGGTCTTCTCCGGCAGACGATGGGCGGGGACATAGCTGCCGCCGCCGATTTCGGTCATACCGTAGAATTCCTGGCCATACACGTCGAAGCGGCGCTGGAAGTCGACATGGCTCTCGGGGCCGAAGGCGAAGATCGTGGCGATCTTCAGCTTGTTGTCTGCGTCGCTGGCGCGCGGCGGCTGCTTGTAGACCATCTCGAACAGGGCGCAGTAATCGCATTCCAGCGCCGACACGTCGGGCATGAAGCGCTTGGCGCCCGGTTTGCGCGGGAAGAAGGCGCAGCCTCCGCTGACCATGGCATTCAGCAGGATGCGCTGCCCCACCATGTAGAAGAAGCTGGAGCCGACATAGAAGCGGCGCAGGTCGGTGGCGAAGAACTCGGTCGAACTGATGCCGAGGCACAGCCAATACTCGTTGCTGAGCATGCAGGCCTTGGAGAAGCCCGTCGTGCCAGAGGTGTATTGGAGATTCAGCGTGGCGTCCATCGAACGGGGGATCGCCGGGGCCTGACGGCCACGGGCCTCGTCCATCAGGATCCGCCAGTTGCGGTGACGGTCCGACACGGCATCGCCGATCACGACGATGCGGGAGGGATCGAGCGTCACCGTTTCCAGCTTATCCAGATGCGGCAGGAACTCCGCCTCCAGCACCATATAGGTGGCGAGCGAGGTCTTCAGGACATACTCGACCTCACGCGCGGTGTAGGTCGCGTTGACCGGTACCATCACCGCCTGGAGACGCGACAGCGCCAGCCAAGTGATCGGGAATTCCTCGCGGTTCCACGCCATAACCGCGACATGGACCCCCGGGCCGATGCCGATGGCGGACAGGGCGGCGGCGGCGGTATCGACCCTGGCAAGGACCTCGCCCCAGTTCCGCTCCACCCTATCGTCGAGAAAGCGCCAAGCGGGCGCCGTCGGGACACGGGTGGCGGTGGTCAGCAGCAGGTCATACACCGAATCTGGAAGCGTCATCGCCTCCAGGCGGTGGGCAAGAGCATCGGGTTCTTCCCTGCGGAAATCTGAGAACATCACACTTTCCTTGGGTGATGGGACCGTCGGGTGTGGTGGCCCATTTGAGGTGCGGCGCAGGCGCGCGGTGCCGGGCGACCCGTCACCCCGCGCGCCGTTGGGCGCGGCGTTGGATCAGATCGCTCATGAAGACAGCGACGAAGGTGACGACAATCAGCAGCGTGGCGACGGCGGCCACGACCGGCGTCAGGTCGTGACGCATGTCCGCCCAGATGCGCATGGGCAGGGTTTCGTTCTGCCCCATGACGAACAGGGCGATGACCAGCTCGTCGAAGGAGATGAAGAAGGCGAACACGGCGGCCGAGATCACCGCCGGACGGATCGTCGGCAAGGTGACGTGCCAGAAGGCCTCATGCGGCTTCGCCCCCAGCACGCGGGCCGCGCGGGCCAGCGTATCGCCGGTCTGGCGCAGCGCCCCGGACACCGTGGTGGTGACGAAGGGCAGAGCCAGAACGGCATGGACCAGAACCACCCCCCACAGCGAGCCGTAAAGGCCGAAGCGGCTGAAGACCAGCAGGGTGCCCAGCGCCAGGATGATGACCGGCACCACCTGCGGACCCAGGAAGACCGGTCCAGCCACCCGCGCGGCCTTGCTGCCCTCCCGGCTCAGCACCAGGGCGGCGGCGGTGCCGATGGCGGTGGCCAGCACGGCGCTCGCCGCGGCGATCAGCAGGCTGCGCAGGGTGGCGTCGATCCAGCCGGCGGACGCGAAGAACTCCTGATACCATCGGAACGTGAAGCCTTGCGGCGGGAATTTCAGATAGCGCGTTTCGCTGATCGACATCGGGATGACCAGCAGCAACGGCAGCAACAGGTAAAGCAGGACGCCGACGAAATAGACCGGAAGCAGGTAGCACCCGGACTTTTCCCAAAGTGATCGTTTCATCGCGAGCCTCCATGGCCGCTCAGCCCCGTCGCTCGCCGGAAGAGCAGGGCGATGGCACCCACCACGGTGAAGCCCGCGATCACCAGCACCATGCCCAGCGCCGAACCCAACCCCCAATCGAGGGTCAGCGTGATCTGCGTCGCGATCAGGTTCGCGATCATCGTCTCCTTCGGACCGCCGACCAACGCCGGGGTGATGAAGAAGCCGAGAGCCAGCACGAAGGTGAGCATCCAGGCGTTGACCGCGCCCCCCGCGCTCAGCGGAAGGAAGATGTGGACGAAGCCGCGCCACGGCGATGCACCCAAAATCCGGGACGCCATCAACAGAGAGCGGTTGATGGTGGTCATGGTCGAGAACATGACCAGAATGGCGACCGGCAGCAGGACCTGAACCATCGCGATGTAGACGGCTCCGCGCGTGTACAGCATCTGGAGCGGCCCGTCGACGGCGCCAATCCCGATCAGCATGGAGTTCACCAGCCCTTCCCGGCCGAGAACGACGATCCAGCCGAAGGTGCGCACCAGCACGCTGACCCACAGCGGGGTCAGGATGAGCAGGAGAAGCAGGGTCCGGTTGCGCGGCGGACGGGATGCGAGGAAATAGGCGGCCGGATAACCGACTAGGATGCAGGCGCAGGCCACGCCGAAGGAAAGCTGCAAGGTTCCGAACAGGATCGTCCGGTATGGGCCCGCGCCGAGTGCCGCCTCGTAATTCTCCGCCGACAGCCCGGCTTCACCCTGCACGCTCCACAACGCGACCTCGCCCACCGGGAGGATGAACACGAAGAGGAACAGCACGGCCGCCGGGGCAAGCAGCCACAGGGAGGAGAGAGGCGCGCGCCTGCCGCGCGCCGCCCCTTTCCCATCGTGCGGCATGGCAACGCCGTCGCTCATTGCAGGCGCCAAGCTTCCCACCGCTTCTGGATGCGCGGGAGGTTTTCAGCCCAATATTCGGAATCCAGCGCGAACTGAACGTCGAGGTTCGCCGGGCTGGTCGGAAGTTCCTTGGCCTCGTCGGCCGAGAGGATCTTGTAGATGTCAGGGTTGAAGGAGGAGTAGGGCATGGCGCGGGCGATCTCGGCCAAGCGCGTCGGTGTGTTCCAGCAGTAGTTCATGAATTTCTGGGCATCGGCCACGTTGCGGGCGCCCTTCACGATGGAATAGTAGCTGACGTCCAGCGATCCGCCGTTCCAGATGATCCTGACCGGCAGCTTGTCCTTTTGAAGCTGCTGGATGCGGCCGTTGAAGGCTGTCGCGTAGAAGACCTCGCCGCTGGCGAGCAACTGGACCGGCTGCTGGCCGCTGGTCCACCAGACGGTGATCGCCGGCTTGATCTCGTCCAGTTTCCTGAACGCGCGGTCGACGCCTTCCGGTGACCGCAGCACGTTGTAGACTTCGGACGGCTTTACGCCGTCGGCGATCAGGGCGAATTCGAGATTTTCCGCCGGGGAGTTGCGCAGCGTGCGCGGGCCGGGGAAGGTCTTGACGTCCCAGAAGTCCTTCCAGCCGCCGAAGCTCTTGCCTTCCGGCAGCTTATCGGTGCGCACGCCGATCGTGGTGGAATAGGCGATTGCGCCGATGGCGTACTGTTTGCGGGCAACCGGCGGGAGCTTGTTTTCCGGGTCGACCACCGACCAGTCGATCGGCTCCAGCCAGCCATTCTTGGACGAGACCGGCAAGCCCGAACGTTCGGTGGGCGCAATGTCCCACAGGATGTTCTTGGTGGTCTGCTGGACGCGGATCTGGGCAAGGGAGTCTTCGGTCGCCGCCTGGGTGACGGTGATGCCGGTCTCCTTGGTGAACGGCTCGATGCAGATGCGGTTCAGGGTTTCCGCCCACGCACCGCCGTAATTGGCGATCGTGATCGACTTGTTGCCGGACTGGGCCAGGGCGGCGTCGCCGGCACCGCCGACAATCGCCGCTCCAACGGAGAGGCTCCACAGCAGCTTCTTCATAACGGCACTCCCAATCAGTTCTTTAGCGACCGGTCTTGGCGAGATCCGGAACGAGGACGACGTCAGAGGGTCGCAGGACGAGACTGATCGTCTCGCCGCGTTCCGGGATCCGATCCCTGTCGCGTCTCTGTTCCCGGAAGTGGATGAGCGCACCATGGGCGGTGCGGGCGCTGTACTCGATCACGTCGCCGAGGAATACCGCTTCTTGAACGGTCACGCCCACGGCAATGTCCGCCCCTTCGGCCGGGCGGCGCTGAAGCTTTTCGGGACGAACGCTGGCGTACCAGGCCCCCTGACGGGCCTGGGAGTCCGCATCCCGGTAAACGGCGCCCAGTTCGGAAATGGACACCGATCCGGCCGTCGACAGATCGGCGGCCAGCAGGTTGGTCTGGCCGATGAAATCGGCGACGAAGCGGCTTTTCGGCGCGTCGTACATTTCGGACGGGGTGCCGACCTGCTCGATCCGGCCGTCGCGCAGCACGACGATGCGCGACGACATGGCGAGCGCCTCGCGCTGATCGTGAGTTACATAGACCACGGTGCAGCCGAGCTGATGCTGGATTTCCTTGATCTCGAACTGCAGCGCTTCGCGCAGCTTGAGATCGAGCGCCCCGAGCGGCTCGTCCATCAACAGGACGGGCGGCTCGAACACGATGGCGCGGGCGAAAGCCACTCGCTGCTGCTGTCCACCGGAGAGATCGCGGGGCATCCGCTTGGCGAGCGCGCCGAGCCGGACGATCTCCAGGACCCGCTCCACCCGTTCGTTGATCTCACTACGCGGGGCGCGGCGCATCCGCAGCGGGAAGGCGATGTTGTCGAACACCGTCATGTGCGGGAACAGGGAATAGTTCTGGAACACCATCCCCAGATTCCGGCGCTCCGGCGGCTCGTCGATCACCGACTTGCCGTCGATGAGGATGTCGCCCGAGTCCGCCCCGGAGAAACCCGCAAGTGCATTCAGAGCCGTCGTTTTTCCCGATCCGCTCGACCCGAGGATCGTCAGGAACTCGCCGGGATGAATGGTCAGAGAAAAATCGTGCAGTGCTGTTATCGATCCATAGGCCTTGCGGACGGATTGGAACTCGATCGTCGCACCGGTCGCCTTCGCTTTCGAAAAAGCTTCCCTGTTCAAGGTGCCGCTGGAGGGTTTATTGACATCCACCATCATAGGTATCATCGGCCTGTCCAGTGATGACGCATTGTCTAAATATGACGCTATGTGTAAAAATGGCCTTCGTCAAGCTGTGAACGTCAGTTCGCAGAACATTTTTGTCGGGGCCATGGTGGTTGGGGAGCGAGGGCATAAAAATGCAGCAGGATGAGAAAATTCAGGGCAGCGGGCCTGAGCGGGATGAAACCGTTCCCCCTCTCTTCTTTGAAGAGGTGCTGGCGATCAAGAGCCGGGAGCGGACGCGCCCAAAGCGGGAGCGGACGCGCTACATGCTGCTCTCCCTAGTCGCCCGCCACCTGCGCACCACACGGGGAAAGCTGATGACGGTGGAGGCCCTGCTGGACGAAGCTGGGCTGTCACGCGGAACCTTCTACAATCACTTCAAAGACATGGACGAATGCGCCGTCGTCCTCGTCAACCTGTTCTTCGAATATGTCACCCACCGCCGCACCGTATCGAAGGGGCCACGAAGCAGCTACGAGGCGATCTTGACCGCCAACACCGACTATTGCCGCGCCTATGAGGCGAACGCAGGCTTCTACAGCCTGTTCTCGGAACTGGCCACGCGGAATCCCGAGGTGTTGCGCATGCGCGAGCGGATGAATTCCGAATGGGTCGACCGCATCATCGTCGCTGTCGCCCGCCGTCGCGGACAGCCCTTCGGCGTGGAGGAACGCGGCAGGTTCGAGGGCGTCCTGCGCCTGCTGATCGCGATGACGATCGAAAGCTTGCGCGAACGGTTCGTCCATGGCGACGCGTTGCTGTGCCGGTCCTTCCCCACCGCCGACAGCCTCGCAAAAGCGCTGTCCGATCAATGGTATCTTGCGATGGTGCAGTTCGAAGGCCCAATCCAGCCGGCTGTAAGCGCTAACCGCCATGCCGCATCAGGGTGACAAGGTTCGGACAGATTCACCCTGGCTCGGTGGACACCTCAGCTAAGCTCCGAGTGGAACGGGAAGGTGTCTGATGACGAAGACGAGGCGATTGAACCACGCACACGCTGCTCTGTTCCGACGAGACGTCGATTCCGGCACAGTGATCCATGGCTGTCCCTCTTGATGCTTGGAGCCGATCCGCTCGGCCCTGGTTTCCACACCATCACTGTGGGGATAGCCGCCCGCCCAAGCCAGAGCTTGGTGCAAGGCCCATTGCGGCATATAAGTGCGGCACCATGAACAGGTGAAAATGCCGCGGCGGGACAATTGTACACGGGTCCATTCTCCTGAGGACGGGCATTAACCTACGCATCCGGCTTGGCGGTCAGCAGATACCCAAGCCCATGGACCGTGACGATCTCCACCTCGCTTCCGGCAAGTCGACGGCGAAGGCGTGATACCAACACGTCGGCGGTGCGGTCTCCATACACCCACTCCCGCCCGCAAATCGCTTTGCTGATCTCCAGCCGATCCGACGGCCGGTCGAGCGTGTGGATCAGATGGACGAGCAGCCGGCTTTCGGCCGGGGACAGGACTTCGGTCCGCCCGCCGACCGACAGCCGGCGGGTCTGGGTGTTGAGTTGAACGGCCTTGCCGACGGTCACGACCCTGTCCTCATGCGCTTCGCGCGGCGCGTCGATGTGCTTGGCGATGCGCGCCCGGAGCAAGGCCGGCTCGACCGGCTTGCAGATGTAGTCGAGGGCGCCCAGCCCCAGGCCGAGCAACTGGTCGTGCGAGGCCGACAGGCTGGACAGCACGATGAAGGGCGCCCTGGCTTCGGCCTGGATGGTCTGGGCGAGCAGCAGGCCGTCGGTGTCCGGTAGCCGGCGGTCCAGGATTACCAGATCGAAGCGCTGCCGTTTCAGCGCGGCCCGCGCCTGCTCGCCGTCGGCGGCGCAATGGAAGCGATGCCCCATCTGCGTGACCACATCCTCGACCATCAGTTGGATCAGGACGTCGTCGTCGACGAGAAGAATGTCGGCGGTCTCGGTCACGCTGAGAAGTCCTCTGCGAAGCGGTTCCGCCAATCCGGTGGCAGAGAACATGCGAGCAGGGAACCATGCTCTTTGGCCCGCGTCGCCGCGCCGACGGTGCCATCCTCATGCGCCGCTTCGATCCGGCGCAGCCGGTCGGCGATTTCGTCCAGACCAAAGGTCGCGGCTCCGCTCGCCAGCTTGTGGGCGAGAGCGGCAAGGGCGGCATCCCGCTCCGCCGGGTCGGCGACCTCCAGCATCGTACGGAACTCAGTCCAGCCACGGGTGAACGCTTCCGCCATCCGCCGCCGGGCGGTCGGCGACAGGCCGTCGAGCAGTCCGCCCGCCCCCACCGCCGGTCGCGCCGCCTTGCCGCGGATGGCCTTGCCCAGCGCGGTCGCGTCCAGCGGCTTCTCCAGAATGGCCTGGAACAGTCCGGCGTCGGCGGGCGAGGCGCGAACCCAATCGGCGTTGGCGCTCAACAGGATGATCGAGGCATCCGCCGAAGCCGGATTGCGACGGATATCACGGGCGAAGTCCGGTCCGGTGCCGTCCGGCAACCGGTAATCAAGGAGGAAGACGCCATAGGCGTCCGGGGCCGCAAGCAACAGGGCGTGCGCCTGCTCCAGGGTCTGGGCGTGGTCCACCGACAGACCCATGCGATCCAGCATGGCGGCGGTGACCTGGGCATTGATCGGGTCGTCGTCGACCATGAGGCAGTTCTGGTGGAGACGGTCGTCCGGCATGCTCTGCCGGGCCGGCGGTTCTGCCGGGGAAGCCACGACCAGTGGCAGGCGCACCTCGACAACGGCCCCTTCCCGAGGATCGAGAACGGCGATGCCGCCTCCCAGCGCCAGCGTCATGCGCTGTGCGATGGCCAGGCCGAGGCCGGACCCGTTGCGCCCCGTCGTCCGGGGCCGCAGCCCGACGGGGGCTTGCGCCAGCATGTCGCGGATCTCCTCGGGCATGCCCGGCCCATGGTCGGCGACCCGAAAGACCAGCATGCCGTCTTCCACCCGCAGGCCGACCAGCACCCCACGGCCGTCGTCGTGGCGCAGGGCGTTCTGGATCAGGTTGCCCAGAATCTGTTGGATCATCGACCAATCCAGCCGGACATGCTCCGGCAGGCCCGGCGCCATCTCCAGGCGCAGGGGCACGCCCAGCTGACGGGCGGGAATGTCCTTGATCCGCACCAGATCGCTCAAAGCCTCGCGCAGGCACACCGCGACCGGACGCGGCTGCGGCGCCTGATGCTCGAAGCGCGAGAAGCTGAGCACATTCTCCAGGGTCGTGTTCAGCGACCGGGCCGCGATGTCCAGAAGCTCGACCAGTTCCTCCTGCTTTTCCGGGCTGGCCCCCTTCATCAGGCTTGCGGCCCCCAGGACGCTGTGGAGCGGCGCGCGGATTTCATGGGACATCGCCGCCAGGAACAGCGACATGGTGCGTTCCGCCTCGCGCGCCCTGCGGATCGCCTGATGATGCTCGGTCACGTCGTGCAGCAGCATGATCTGCCAGGGCCGCAGCTTGTGGACCGTATCCTCGACCGACCGCAGGCGGATGTCGAAACAGCGGCTGCCCTGGCGGGTCTGCATCCAGATCGAATTCCACTCCGTGCCCGGCGTGGCGACGATCTGGTCCACCACCGCCTGGAGTTCGCTGCGGTGCGGTTGCAGGGCCAGACGGTAGGTCAACGCACCGGCTTCCGACATGTCGAGGAAGAATTGCAGGGCCGCCCGGTTGGCGGTCAGCAGGCGGCCGTCCTCGTCCAGGATGAACACCGGATTGCGCAGGCTTTCCAGCGCCGCGAAATACTGGTCGCGCTCGCGCGTCAGCCGCCGCAGGCTGTCGCTCAAGGCCTCCTCCTGCGGCGCGGCCACCGCCCAGGGAACCAGCATCGCCAGCTCGACCTCGTCGAAGAAATCGTCGAGCCTCGCCCGGAAGGCGTCGCCGCTGCCGAACTCCCGCGCACCGTCCGGCAGGTCGCCCAGCCGGTTGCGATAGGCGCGCCGGTACAGCTTGAGCAAACCGTTGTTCAGCTCCAGCGGGATTCCCGCGTCGTGGTGCGTCTGCGCGATGTGGCGGAGCCTGTCGAAACGCGGGTCGGTGCGATAATTGTTGTGGCCGCTGTGCCCATCCCGGCGCAGCGGGTCGGACAGATAGGCGGCAAGGCCCTCGTTGAGCGCCACGGTGGCTTCGGTCCAGGCCGCCCGCATGGAACTGGTCTGGTCGGCATAGCCCTTCTGCTTGGCCAGCCGGATGCCCTCGTCGACCAGCGCCCCGCATTCGGCCCGAAGGGCGTCGGTCAACCATTCGGCCCGCCGCTTCATCCGCACCCATCCTCCAGCCATTGCACCGTCGAGGTTCCGGCCCCCGGCCCCCGGCCCCCGGACTCCAGACGGCCAGCTTACGGCCGGTGCGGCCGGTGTAAAGGGCGTCGTCGTTTACATCGCGTTTACATCTTGCTCACAGGCGTGACGCCTATGGCGCCGCCACCGTCGCTACGCTGCTTCCATCGGTCGGTACCATTCGAAGGAAGCACACGACATGGCACTTCATCGCAGGACCCTTTACCGTCTCACCGGGGGCGCGGCGCTGCTGGGCGTGCTGGGCTTCGTGGTGCTGACCTCGCCCTGGACATGGTCCGCCACCCATCCCGGCCGGACCCTGCCGGACGCCGAGGGCGCCGACCTCGCCAACGGGCGCAAGGTCTTCGTCGCCTCCGACTGCGCGACCTGCCACAAGACCCCCGGCCAGGAGGACGACACCGTCCTGGGCGGCGGCTGGGCGCTCGACACGCAGTTCGGCGTGTTCCACATGCCCAACATCTCGCCCGATCCGCAGACCGGCATCGGCGGCTGGACGCTGGCCCAGTTCGACCGCGCGCTGCGGGAAGGCGTCGGGCCGGGCGGAGCCTGGCCGGACGGCCGGAACCTCTATCCGGCCTTCCCCTACACCTCCTACCAGCGGCTGAGCGGCACCGACGTCCGCGACCTCTACGCCTACCTGCTCAGCCTGAAGCCGGTCGGCAACAAGGTACCGGACCACGACCTGAAGTTCCCCTATGCCATGCGGCGCGGCGTCGGCGTCTGGAGGCTGGCCTTCCTCGACGGCAAGCGCGGCGAGGAAAGCCCGGTTCCGGCCGGTGTCGACGCGGCCCAGTACCGGCGCGGCGAATATCTGGTGGAGGGGCCGGGCCATTGCGCCGAATGCCATTCGTCGCGCGGCCTGATGGGGAACGTCATCGCAAGCCAGCGCTACGGCGGCGGCAAGTCCCCCGACGGCGTCGATTACTTCCCCAACATCTCCCCCGACGAGACCGGGATCGGCTTCTGGTCGGTCAACGCGATCGCCAACTACCTGCACACCGGCGTCAGCCCCATCGGCCGCACGGCGGCGGGCGACATGGCGGAGGTCGTCAAGAACACCGCGCAGCTTCCGCGCGAGGACCTGCTGGCGATGGCCGTCTACCTGAAGCATCTTCCCGCCGTCCACAAGCCCGCGCCCGGCATGCCGGAACCCAACCGGACCGACACGTTGGTGATGCTCCGCAACGCCGTCGCCGCCGCGCCGACGCTGCCGACCACGCCGGAGCAGGCCATCGCCCAGGGCGGAGACGTCTGGGTGGTGGCGACCAAGCCGGTGTGGCTCGATCAGGCCGGCGTCGGCGGGTCGGCCCCGGAACAGGGCAAGCTGCTGGGCGGCGCGCCGGTGCATGTCGCCGCCCGCAACGCCGCCCGGCTGGAGCTGGTGCTGAAGGGCTGGCAGATGGCGGAGGCGCCGTCGGTCGTCTATCAGTCGAAGGGGCATCGCGTGATGCTCGCCGTGCTCGACCAAGCGGCGGCGGCGGCCGTGAAGCGCGGCAAGCCGGAAACCGACGCCGACACCGGCCAGTCCTGGGTCCCGGTCGAGGTCACCCTGTGGTCCGACGCCGCCAACCTGAACGCGGACCGCAAAGCGCTGTGGGATTACAGCCAGGCGACCTACCAGAAGGCGTGCTCCGCCTGCCATGTGCTGCCGGACAAGCAGCATTTCACCGCCAACCAGTGGGTCGGAACGCTGAAGGCGATGAAGCGCTTCACCTCCTTCAACGACGACCAGTACCGGCTGATCCTCACCTACCTGCAGAACCACTCGAAGGATCTGCGCCCGAACGGCAAGGAGGCGGCGAAATGAGTGGAGCCATGACGCACGCCTTTTCCGGGGAGACGGACCTCGTTGCGGTCACCGACTGGCTGGTGCGGCAGTTCCTGTCGCCCCCCACCATCGAACAGGTCGAGGCGGCGCGCACGATGCCGGGGCAGATCGCCCTGCGCCGGTTCGGCGAGGCGCTCGGCCAGCCCGCCGCGGCGGACGCCCTCTGCCAGCTGCTTGCCGCCGGTTCGGTGGCGGACGTGACCCTGGCGGTGCAGCGGCGGCACACCGCCCTGTTCGAAGGCATCTTCCGCCAGCGGTCCGTTCCGCCCTACGCCAGCCTGTGGGACGGCACCGGGCGGCTCTGCGGCCCGGCGGTCGACCGCATGCGGGCGGCGCTGCGCGATCTCGACATGCGGGTCGGGGCGGACTGCGCCGAACCGCCCGACCATGTGGCGATCCAACTGGCGGCGCTGGCGGAGGCGATGCGGCAGCGGCGGACCGCGACGGTCGCCGACCTGCTGGACCAGATGCGGGTCTGGACCGGCCGCTTCGCCGGGGCGCTCATCAGGGCCGACGGCGTCGGCTATTACGGCAATCTCGCGCGCTTCCTGCTCTCGCTGCTCGACCGGATCGCGGATGGTTCCGCGACGGTGGACGGTGGCCGCGCAGCCGCAGCGATCTGAAAGGTCTGACCATGAACACGACAAAGAGCTTGACGATGACCGGCGGTCCGCGGCTTTCCAAACGGACGTTCCTCAAGGGATCGGCGGCGGCGTTGGGCCTCTCCGGCCTGCCGCTGCTCGCCCGCGGCGCCCTCGCGCAGGCGGCGCCCAGGAAAATCCTGTCCGGCTGCCACTGGGGCGTCTTCTACGGCAAGGTCGCGGACGGCCGCGTGACCGAATTCATCCCGTGGGAAGGCGATCCGGCGCCGTCGCCGCAGCTTCCCGGCGTGATGGACTCGATCTATTCGGAATCGCGCATTCGTTACCCGATGGTGCGCCGCGCCTGGCTGGAACAAGGCCCCGGCGCCGATCCGGACGGGCGCGGCAGCGGCGATTTCGTCCGCGTGAGCTGGGACAAGGCCATCGAACTCGTCGCCGGCGAGATCACGCGCGTCCGCGCCCAACACGGCCAGCAGGCGGTCTTCGCCGGCTCCTATGGCTGGAAGAGCCCCGGCAAGCTGCACAATTGCCAGACGCTGCTGCGCCGCATGCTGAACCTGACCGGCAGCTACACCAACAGCTCCGGCGACTATTCCACCGGCGCCGCGCAGGTGATCCTGCCCTACGTGTCCGGCTCGATCGAGGTGTATGAGCAATGCACCACCTGGAAGAACCTCGCCGAGCATTGCGAGCTGATGGTGTTCTGGGGCTGCAACCCGCTCAACAGCTCGCAGATCTCCTGGCAGGTCGCCGACCATGGCGCCTGGCCCGGCATCGCGCTGATGAAGGCGGCCAAGACGAAGGTTCTCTGCATCGACCCGATCCGCACCGAAACCTGCCAGGAGCTGAACGGCGAATGGCTGGCGCCGCGTCCGCAGACCGACGTGGCGATGATGCTGGGCATCGCCCATACCCTCTACACCGAGAAGCTGCACAACCAGGACTTCCTCGACCGCTACACCAACGGCTTCGACAAGTTCCTGCCCTACCTGCTGGGCAAAACCGACGGAACGCCGAAGAGCGCCGACTGGGCCGCCGGCATCTGCGGCCTGCCCGCCGAGACGCTGCGCGATCTGGCCCGCCGCTTCGCCGCCAAGCGGACCATGCTGGCGCTCGGCTATTCGACGCAACGCCAGCACCATGGCGAACAGATCCATTGGATGCTGATCACGCTCGCCGCCATGCTCGGGCAGATCGGCCTGCCGGGGGGCGGCTACGGCCTCAGCTATCACTATGCCTCCGGCGGAGCGCCGACCCATACCACGCCGATCCTCAAGGCGATCGACGACGCGTCCGGTCAGGCGAGCGACGGGGCGGCCTGGCTGTCGCAGAGCGGAGCGGTGTCGATCCCGGTCTCGCGTCTGGTCGAGACCCTGCTGAATCCCGGCAAGACGATGCAGTTCAACGGGCATGAGATCACCCTTCCGCTGATCAAGCTCGCCTACTGGGCCGGCGGCAACCCGTTCTCCCACCAGCAGGACCGCAACGAGATGCTGCGCGCGTGGCGGCAGCTCGACACCTTCATCGTGCAGGATGTGCAATGGACCGCGTCGGCCCGCCACGCCGACATCGTGCTGCCGGCGACCACGTCCTACGAACGCAACGACATCGAGCAGGTCGGGGATTACGCCCTGAGCCACATCGTCCCGATGAAGAGGATCGTCGATCCGGTCTTCGAGGCGCGCAGCGACTTCGACATCTTCGCCGCCATCGCCGACAAGTTGGGCAAGGGCTACGCCTTCACCCAGGGACTCAGCGAGATGGATTGGATCCGCGGCATCTACGAATCCGCCAAGATCGAATCGCGCGCCAAGGGCATGGAGATGCCGGTCTTCGACGTCTTCTGGGACAGCAACAAGCCGCTGGAATTTCCGCTCGGCAAGGAGCAGGCCGATTTCGTGCGCCATGCCGACTTCCGCGCCGATCCGCTGCTGAACGCGCTGGGGACGGCGTCGGGCAAGTTCGAGCTGTATTCGACGGCCATCGAGAAGTACGGCTACGACGATTGCCCGCCGCACGCCACCTGGATGGAACCGGTCGAGCGGCTGGACGGACCGACGACCCGTTATCCCCTGCATGTGGCCGCCAACCACCCGCAGATGCGCCTGCACTCCCAGCTCTGCGGGACCGTCAACCGGCAGAGCTACGCCATCGCCGGCCGGGAGCCCTGCTGGATGCATCCGGAGGACGCGCGGGCGCGCGGGTTGTCGGACGGCGATGTGGTCCGTGTCTTCAACGACCGTGGCCAGATCCTTGCCGGTTTGAAGATCACCGACGACATCTGCCGCGGTGTGATCCGCATCAACGAAGGCGGCTGGTTCGACCCGGCGAACGCCCGGGAAATCGGCAGCCTGTGCCGGTACGGGGACGTCAACAACCTGACGACCGGGCTGTCGACCTCGAAGCTGGCGCAGGCCAACTGCGGGCACACCGGGGTCGCCGAGGTGGAGCGTTTCAAGGGAAGCCTGCCACCCGTTGTGGTCTTCAGCCAACCTGCATGAGAACCGGGGCGGGAGCCGATGTGCGCCACGTAAAACTGGCGCTTTATTTTTATAGACGATCGGTCTATAATCAGCGTCATGAGCACGACCGACCCATCCTTGAAGCCTCGCCGGCGGGGGCGCCCGCCGAAGCAGGACGGCGCCTATCTGGACACCAGGGAGAGGCTGGTCAGGACCGGCGTCGCCATCCTCACGGAAAAGGGATTTTCCGCCGTCGGCATCGAGGAAATCCTGGCGTCGGCGGACGTGCCGAAAGGATCCTTCTATTATTACTTCGGCAGCAAGGAAGAGTTCGGCGGTACGCTGATCGCTGCCTATGCGGAATACTTCGCGCGAAAGCTGGACCGCTGGTTCCTGGACGAGTCCCGCCCTCCGCTGCAGCGTCTGCGCGATTTCGTCGAGGATGCCAAGACGGGCATGGCGCGGTTCGACTTCCGCCGTGGATGTCTGGTCGGCAATCTCGGCCAGGAAATGGGCACGCTTCCCGAGCCGTTCCGTGAAAAGCTGCATCTCGTCTTTCTGGATTGGCAGGCCCGCACATCCCGCTGTCTGCGGGCAGCGCAAGCCGCCGGACAGATCGGCGTCGATCTGGATTGCGATCACTTGGCCGAGTTCTTCTGGATTGGCTGGGAGGGTGCCGTGCTGCGGGCAAAGCTGGAACGAAGCCCCGCCCCTCTCGACGCCTTTTCCCGCGGCTTCTTCGCGGCCTTGCATCGTCAGGCATGACCAGGCGTCTTTGACGTCACCCGCACCCAACCCCTAGGAGGGTTCAATGTTTCAAGCCATCTTGATCGAGAAGGACGGCACGGACGTCCGCGCCGGCCTGTCCACCATCGATGACGACCGCCTGCCGGCGGGCGACGTGACCGTCCGCGTCGCCCATTCGACGCTGAACTACAAGGACGCTCTGGCGATCACCGGAAAGGCGCCGGTGGTCCGCAGCTATCCCATGGTCCCTGGCATCGACTTTGCCGGTGTCGTGGAGCATTCTGCTCATCCCGACTACAAGGCCGGTGACAAGGTCGTCCTCAACGGCTGGGGCGTTGGCGAACAGCATTGGGGCGGCCTTGCGGAAAAGGCGCGTGTCAACGGCGACTGGCTGGTCCCGCTGCAAAGCCCGTTCACGCTCCGTCAGGCGATGGCGATCGGGACCGCAGGCTACACGGCCATGCTCTGCGTCATGGCGCTCGAACGGCATGACGTCACGCCGGACAAGGGGGAGGTTCTGGTCACCGGCGCCGCCGGCGGGGTCGGCAGCGTCGCCGTCGCCCTGCTGTCGAAGCTCGGCTACGAGGTGGTGGCCGTCACCGGCCGCCCGGAAGAGGCCGGTTACCTGAAGGTGCTGGGCGCCACGGAGGTGCTTGACCGCAAGCAGTTCCAGGACCCCGGCAAGCCGCTTGCCAAGGAACGTTGGGCCGGTGCAGTGGATGTCGTCGGCGGCCAAGTCCTGGCGAATGTCTGCGCAGCGATGAAGTATCGCGGCACGGTGGCCGCTTGCGGTCTTGCCGGCGGCATGTCGCTGCCCACGACCGTGGCGCCCTTCATCCTGCGTGGCGTGACCCTGGCCGGGGTTGACAGCGTCATGTGCCCCAGGGACCTGCGGATCGAGGCTTGGCACCGCCTGGCCGATGACCTCGATCCGGCCAAGCTGGACGGCCTGACGAGGGAGATCGCCTTGTCCGATGTGATGGCCACCGCCGCCAGCCTGCTCGACGGGCAGGTCCGTGGCCGCGTCACCGTGGCGGTTTCTCCCACACTCGCGTGACTGCCGCGTCACTGCGCTGAACGGTTATTCCGTTCCGCCATGGCGGGAGGTGGTGCGGGCTGGCACCGGGCACCTCCCCCCGAAATTGAAGAATATCCATTTGGGGCAAGATCACTCCGGCGATGACCTGACTGCTGTGAATCGGCTCGGAAGCGGGATCCTTATCAGAATCAATCTAGCCCTTTGTAAATAAATGAAATTTCCTCACCAAGGTGGGGTCCCGATCGGCGCTGATCGGGACCCCACCTCAGCAGAGCTTTTCTCAATCACTTCAAGTGATTGCGATGCGTCAGCTTGGGGTCCTGGTTGGCTGCTGGTTCACAACGTGCGCGACTTTGAGCCGATGGGTGTCAAGTTGCTCAGTCCGTGGAGTTTTGGGAAGCAGAGACGCTTGTCCGCCACAGGGAGGGGAGCCAAGGATAAGTAGCTGGATAAGTGAACGGCGCCGACAGGCGTAGGGCCAAGCTCAAGCTGAGTTAAGAGCAAACATTTTTGTCGATGTGTAGACTTTCTTATCAATGTGCAAACATTTTTGTCCAACTACAAGATGCTGTAGGCTGACAAAAATGTTTGCTCCTAATTGCGCGCTAAATCATTGAACTTTCTAGAGCGCTCTATGCCTAGCGTGAAGAAAGTTTGCTCTTCAAGCTCCTGTGTGAACGGCATGCGCCATAGATATCCGACAAAAATGTTTGCTCTTAGACTTCCCGCCTTTGGTAGACGGCCCTACGTCGCCGGTGTGGATGATCGTTACTGGCCGGCTGCGGCGATGCGAACGTGGCACTGGGCGTCCAGTCACCGATTTCCACCGAGGCGTCCCATTCATCGAGGGCGGCTTGGAGATTCATCCAGAAGCGTGGTGTGGTACCAAGCACCAGCGCCAGTCGAGCCGCCGTGGTCGGCTCGACCCTCTTAGTCCTACAGTTGAGGTTGCCTGGGCATGAGCTGGCGGCCCCAGTGATACGCACGGGCGACGGCTTGATGGGTTCGCCGCCACACCGACCAACCGAGGATCAAGGTGAGCCCGGGTGGACATTGCCTCTGAAGGGCGGCGATGAGGTGGCGGATCTCCGGCATGCTGTAGGCAATCGGCTCGAATGGCGTACGGCTGCCGCCCCCCTTTCCACATTGAGCCGCCGGCGCATGGCGGCGAGAAAGGCGAGCGCCAGCATCGCGAGGGTGATGTGCCGGTACCAGCCGTGCCAGCTGCGGACCTCGTAATCGGCCAATCCGCAATCCTGCTTGGCGATCTCGAAGCATTCCTCGATCGCCCACCGCCACCCGGCCACCCGTACCAACTCCGCCAAGGTGGTTTCCATCGGCCCGAAGGTGACGTAGTAGGCCTTGTCGGCGTGGTCCTTGCGGTTGCGGCGGATCAGCAGCCAGTGATCCCAGGGCGGTTCCTGAAGCCGGAACAGGCGCAACCGGGCCCAGTCGTAATAGCGCTGCCCCTTGGCGCCGACGCCGGCGCTCAGCCGCTTCCAGCCATCCTCCGGCACGAGGTCGGCCAAGGCCGAGGCCTTGAGGTGGAGGAACTCGCGCTCAGCGGTCAGGACGTTGAGCACCTCGTTGCCGCGCACCGCCAGCACGTAGGGAACCGCGCGCTGCTCCAGCAGCACGCGCAGGCTCTTGTCCGAGCCGTAGAGCGCGTCCGCCGCCACCCAGCCGCACGGCACGCCGGCATCCAGGGCCTGCGCGATCATCGCCCGCGCCATCGCCGGCTTGGTGGCGAACGCCACGTCGGCCGGGATGCGCCCCTCGCGCCGATGCACGTCATCCAGCCAGTCCTCGGGCAGGTAGAGGCGGCGGTCGATCAGTGCGTGGCCACGCTCGGTAGCGTAGGCCAGGAACACACCGACTTGACAGTTGTCGATGCGCCCGGCGGTGCCGGAGTATTGCCGGGCCACGCCGACGGAGTGCTCGCCCTTCTTGAGAAAGCCGGTTTCATCAACGATGAGCACACCGTCACGGCCGAGTTGCTCGACGACGTAGGCGCGGCATACGTCGCGGACATGGTTTTGGTCCCACAGCACATGGCTGAGCACCCGCTGCGTGCGCCAGGGCCGGGCGTCGCCGATCTGTTCGGCCAACTGCCAGCCGTTCTTGCGCTTGGCGCCTCCGAGCAGCCCTTCCAGGTACTTGCGGGCCTGCCGACGCGGCTCGGCACGCGCGAATTCATTGGAAATGCGGCCGAACAGCTCATCGAGCCGCGCCGGCCACCCCGTCAACACATCCAGGGCTGCGGTCATGGGAGCCTCCAAAAACGGAGACTCCCTTCAACAGCTCATACCCCCCAGCCTCTCAGGCTCAACTGTAGGATTAGAGTGCCTAACAGAACCATCTTTGGACGAAGCGCCAGCAGATGAGGCTGGCGGTGATGTGGTGAAAGGCGGTGAAGATGTCGGCGCGTCGTTCGTAGCGGACGGCGATGCGGCGGAAGCGGGCGAACCAGGCGAGCGTCCGCTCGACCACCCATCGGTGTCGGCCAAGACGCTCGCTGCTCTCGACGCCACGCCGGGCGATCCGCGGAATGATCGCTCGTTGGCGCAGCGCCCGCCGGCAGTGTGCAAAGTCGTAGCCCTTGTCGGCGTGCAACTTGGCCGGGCGGCGCCGTGGCCGGCCCGCACACTGGCGGATCGCCGGCACGGCATCGACCAGCGTCTCCAGCAACTTGCTGTCGTGCCGGTTGGCCGGCGAGATCTTCAGGGCGAGGGGGATGCCATTGGCATCGACGAGGATGTGACGCTTGGAGCCCGGCTTGCCGGGGGTGGACGAGTGGGCGTGGCGCAAGGGCCATCGCTACGGGACCATCCTGGTTGACCTCGAGCGTGGCGACGTGGTGGATCTACTACCGGATCGGGACGCCTCCAGTTTCGCCGCATGGCTGCGCGCGCACCCTGGGGTGGAGGTGATTGTCCGCGATCGGGCCGACGTGTATGCCGACGGTGCCCGCCAAGGTGCGACGAGTGCGGTCCATGTCGCCGACCGCTGGCATCTCCTGCGCAATCTGGGTGACGCCATGTGCTCGGCGGTCGGCGCCCACCACGCTGCTGTCCGACGCGCCGCGACTTCTTGCGCATCGGCAGGCGCACGTCCGGTCGCTCAGGTACCCGCGAAGCCGTCGGCACGGGACGTGAGGAGGGTCGCCACGCACGCTCCCCGTCACGCCCGCTACGCGGAGGTCCGACGGCTGGCCGACACTGGCGCCACGGTCAGCGCGATCGCCCGGAACTGCGCCCTGGATCGCAAGACGGTGCGTGCTTGGCTACGCGATGGCGGCCCCGGCACCTGGGCTCGCCCGTCGGGTGGCGGGGGGATCCTCGCGCCGTACCTCGAGCACCTGGAGCACCGCTGGGCCGAAGGTCAGCGAAACGCCACCGCGTTGTGGCGCGAGATCGGCGGTCAGGGTTTCACCGGCGGCCGATCAACGGTGCGAGCGTGGGCCACAGTTCGACGCCGGACGTCCTGGGATCCGCTGGACGCCGGACCCTCGAAAACGGACACATGGAAGCCTCCGTCCATCCGCGGCGTGGCGCGCCTTCTACAGGCCGACCGGAAGGATGTGGCGGAGACTGACCGGGTATTCGTGGACACGCTGCTGGCCGATATCCCCGCGCTCAGCGACGTGCGTGATCTCGCGCACGGCTTCGCCGCGCTGGTGCGCAAGCAGGGGACGGGCACCCTCGACGATTGGCTGGCGGCCACCGTCGGGACACCGTTGGAGGGCTTCGCGTCCGGGCTCCGGAAGGACTTGGCGGCCGTACGGGCGGCGCTGGAGATGCCCTGGTCGACCGGCCCGGTCGAGGGGCGGATCAACCGACTGAAGACCATCAAGCGCACCATGTACGGCCGAGCCGGCTTCGAACTCCTGCGCAGCCGCACGCTCTCTGCAGCGTGGGCAAAGCCTTCACGAAAAGTGCGGGAGAACCAAACTTCATTCGGCCTTTACAACAACGAAACCTGGCTCGTCGCCCGGCATGGACACCGCACCCCAGCCCAGGTGCGCGCCGACCAGCTCGGGGTTGATGAGACGCTCATGGCCGAGCTACCCTTGGCCGCCTGAATAAGCACAGCCGGGTGTCTCATTTCCGGGCCGCGGTACAGTGAAGGATCGCCTCGTCTTCGTCATCATACCGCCGAGCTTAAGCACTGACACATGGGAGCCACGGATAGCTGGTGAGGGAGCGTAGGCGCTCCGGTGTGGCGGTGAGGGCGTTCCAGGCGTCACAGCAGGCCTGGACGACGGCGTCGTAGTCGTCCAGTAGCCGGTGGGACAGAAAGCGCTCACGCAGGTACAGCCAGACGCGCTCGACCGGGTTCAACTCCGGACTGTAGGGCGGCAGCGGCACCAGCGTGATGGTGTCAGGCACGACCAGCGTCCGCGATCCATGCCAGCCGGCCTGGTCGAGCACGAGCACCGCCTGGACGTCCGGTTCCAGGCTTCGGGAGAAGCCGTCCAGGAACAGGCTCATGGCGGTGGTGGAGACGGTCGGCATGACCAGCGCGAAGTCGGCGCCGCTGGCCGGGCAGACGGCGGCGTAGAGGTAGGCCGAGGTGAAGCGCTTGTCGCACAGCCCGGCCGGACGCTGCCCGCGCTCCCACCAGCGGTGCGTGGTGCGGCCCTTCTGGCCGATGCGCGCTTCGTCCTGGAACCAGAGTTGGAGGCGCCGCTCCGGATGCGCGGCGGCCGCGGCCTTCAGCGCTTCGCGCAGCCCCTTTTTTGGAAGGCGGCCTGGGCCTTGGCGTCGGACTGCGGATGGCGGGGCCGCGTCTTCTGCTTCGACAGGTTCAGCCGACGCACGATGCGCGACAGACTGGCCGGATGCAGCGTCTTGGCGAAGCGGTCGGCGATCACCTCGCACAGGATCGGCAGGGTCCATTCCACGCAGCCATGCCGCTTGGGATCGGGACCGGCCAGGATGATGGCCTTGAGCGTCGCCTGCTCGCCTTCGGTCAGCCATTCCGGACGGCCGGGCAGCGGACGATCATAGAGTCCGGCGACGCCTTCGGCGTTGTAGCGCACCACCGCATCGCGCAGGGCTTGGCGGTCCATGCCGGCCAGCCGCGCCGCTTCCGCCCGGCTCACCCCGTCGAGCGCATGGGCGATGGCGAACATGCGTGCCGCCACCCGCCCTTTGTTCTCCCGCCGCGCCAAAGCACGCAATTCGCTGGCGCTCAGGTCTTCCCGGATCGGCAACGCCGCTGGCATTCGCTCCTCCCCATCGCGATGGGGAATTGAATCACGGGTTGCCGGCCTTGGGAATCCCTCTCAGTGAGTCAGCGGCTCCGCTCGCCGGTATCAGACACCTTCCCGCTCCACTCGGAGCTTAGCTGTGGTGTCCACCGAAGCAGGGCAAGATCACTGCCGGCATGGGCACAATGGACGGGCGATAGCCCTCGGGAGGAAGGTGTGGCTGTTCTGCGGATCCGATCGCGGCGGCCAGCGGGCGGCGATCATGTACGGCCCGATCACCACGGCAAAGCTCAACGACGTCAATCCTCAGGCGTGGCTCGCCGACGTGCTGGCCCGCATCAACGACATGCCCCAAGCCCGCCCGCCCGAACTCCTGCCCTGGGAATGGAAGGCAATCCGCGAGCAGACGAAAGCTGCCTGACGGCAGCACTCAGCGGATGCTTAAACGAGAACTCGACACGAGTGCAGTTTATTGTAATCTTAACGATTATGGCAGGATTGGGGGGAGTCCGGCGATGAATGTATTTCGACAAATATTAATCTTCCTCGTGGTTAGCTTTTCGATAGCTACCCTGCCAGGTCAATCGTTTGCACAATCAAAGAGTATCGTTGGGGCAATCGGCGGCAGTTTTGATGTGACGTTGTCAGGGAGCTCCACTTATAGCATCCCGATTAGAATTGCGCCCGGAAGTGCAGGAACCGAGCCGAAATTAGCGTTAGTTTACGACTCTCAGGCTCCAGGGGGCAGTGTCGGCGCAGGCTGGTCTATCGCGGGACTTTCTGCAATAACGCGCGGTCCCAAATCTCTCTTCTTTGACGGTGTAGTTGACGGCGTCCGACTGCAAGAGTCGGACGCTCTTTTCCTTGATGGCCAACGTCTTGTACCAATAAACAGCAGTGGCACTGGAGTGGCGCGAAGGGTCGAATTTCGTAAGGAAGTCGATGATCAAAGTCAGATTGTTCAATTTGGCTCAGACTTCCCAAATTCAAGTTTTTTGGTCCGCACGAAGGGTGGTTTGACAATAGTTTTCAATGGAGCAGGAGGTAGCCGCATTCAATTTTCGAGTGGCCCGACTTTGCTTCATGCAGCCAGTTTTATCTTTGATACGGCCGGAAATTTCATCGAATTCAAGTATCATAATGATGGAGATGGCGACTACGATATCGCTGAGATCAATTATACGGGTCGAGGAACCGTCGATTTTGCGACGGGGCAAACCACGGTCGTTCATCCGGGATTTGCATCTGTCAGATTTACGTACACGATTTCAGCACGGGTTCTAGAGGCATTCGTAGCCGGCCACACCGTCAAGAAGAAGCGGCGGCTAGATTCCATCCATTCGGTTGTTGCAAAGGAACGCGGTAGTCTAGGCTCAGGACAGGAAACTGTTTCAACGTACAGGCTGGGATACGAAGATCGCGACGCAACCGCAAACCGGTTCGTGCTGACGAGTGTCACGCAGTTCGGCGAAAATGGAAGCCAACTTGCGCCGACCAAATTCACATACTCCGCGCCTACGTTCGGCTGGGAAGACAATAAGTACGGCCTCCCCGTCGGCATTGCCTTTGCTCAGCGGCGGCAACTGGCGGGCGCGTACCGCTTCACGCGATTTGCCGAGCAACCGAGTGTCTTTCCTGACCTCCTGGTGGCAGCGCAAGTAAACGGTCAGTTGGAGACCTTTGCCTACCGCAATCTTGGCAATGGCAGATGGGATTCCGTTGACGGCTACAAGCCTCCCTTCGCGTTTACGAACGGCGATGGCGCGGACCTTGGAGCTCTTCTGATTGACGTGAATGGAGATGGCCGAACCGACCTTATCCAGAGTAACAAGGCAAAGGATGGAACGTTACAGAGTTCGGCCTTCCTTGCAGACAAGGACAAATGGCTGGCTACTGATACCTATCGCGTTCCTTTCAACATCAGCGTAGACGGCCAACGCGTTGCGGCCATATTGACCGGTCGCCTGGGTGCCTCAAGGAAACTGGATCTGATTTATGAAGCAGAAGGCCAGTTGGGCTTTCTTGAGAACAACGGTGCAGGTTGGACCCCGCGGTCAGGTGCTTTTGTTCCTCCTGTCCCACTAAAGCACTTCGCAAAATTGATCGACGTCGATTGTGATGGAACCCCGGAACTCATCGGTATTGACCCTACAGCAGCCGGCGGGCCGAAGTGGCGCGTCTTTCGGTTCAGCGCAGCCGGCTGGGTCGAGGAAATTCGACCCCAATTCCTACCAGAGCAGCTCATTCCGGCCAGCATCAATCCTGATGCACTTCTTGAGGTAGCGCTCACCGGGCAAACTTGCGCGAGCTTGGTCGCATCAACCGGTGAAGGAACTAGCTTTCGGGCGGCGATCACGGCTTCGCCCACCGGGTGGAAGCCGGTAGGTGGGAAAGAGCCACCGTTTGACTTGGTCTCAGCTAACGGAAAACCGGTACCTGTGCGGGTCGTCCAGATAAATGGCCAAGCTGGCATCATCGCAAACCACGCCATCGCCAGCGGAACGGCAATCAAGTTCGCCTACACACAAACCCCAACCGGTTGGGACAAGGACGCTAGGTTCGATCCTCCGGCACTATCTACGTCGATAGCTGCAGAATTTGATCCAAATCCGTTTGTTGGCGATATCGATGGCGATCAGATCTCAGACATAATTCTGCCCGCCGCTTCGGATGTCGGAACTGAACGTGTCTACAAAGGGTCGACGTCGGGGTTCGCAGAAGTTCCAGATTACGTACCAAGGGTCGCCTTTGCGCGCGCAGACCAGCAAGACCGAGGCATCCGGCTTCTTGACTTGAACGGTGATGGTCTTCCCGACATTGTTTATTTCCGGCAAGGTCAGAGCGCAGACAAGGACGAGAAGGGTGCTTACATAAATACCGGCTCTGGTTGGCTGCCGGTCGCAGGGCTTGTTCCACCGAAACCATTTGCAGCGGATCACATTACGGGGAACCCGGTCCAATTTGTGGACGTGGACGGCGATGGCTTCATCGACATCCTCTACAGCTACGAGCGTGCGAATGGGACGAAAGAGCGGGGTTACTACCGAAACGTACCTTGCGATCCGAATAGCCCTGAGGACCAAAAGGTATGTGACCCGGGCAGGACTTGGGATCCTCGCATTGATCGGAAATGGGCGCTCCAAGAAAAAGCTCCCGGCGTGCCTTCAGATTTGACCCCTCCGGCGGATTTTCCGTTCGCAAAAGAGGGAGTTGGCGACCTTGGCGTGAGGATTGTTGATCTTAATGGGGATGGCCGCGCCGACATTTTTGTCGGATACCTGCCGAGTAAGGGATCGACCGGGGCAAATGAGCAGGTAGAGATCTGCAAGACGGAAAACGGCCAACAAGCATGTGAACTGAATAGGCACCTATTTCGGGTGGCTGCGTTTCTGAACGATGGCAGTTTATGGGCTCGTTCGCCAGGCTTTGATCCACCTCTCCCATTCGTGTCGCAGGAAGCCAATGCTGGTGGACGAACGCGGGATCTCTTCGTCCAGATCATCGACGTCGATGGCGACAGGCTTCCCGATATAGTAGCGGCGTTCAAACATCCCTACGACAATTCGAAGGATGTCTTGGAGGTATGGACCAACACAGGCAAGGGTTGGCGGCGCGATCCATCCATCGGGTTTCCGACTTTCGCCAACGGTTCGCGGCTATATCTCGATGAGCCCCTTCGCGACAGACGAGCGCTTGTGCAATGGGCGGATGTTAATGGTGATGGCCTTGCAGACATCATCTTTACGAAGCGGGCTGGTGGGACAAATGGATCCGCGACTTTTCTTTCGACTGGCCGTGGCTTTGTAGAAGTCCCGGCTTGGAAGCTCCAGACTGCGGTCATTGCAGATCGGGATGGCGATCCCAGCTTCCGGCTTCTGGATGTAAATGGCGATGGTTTGCTTGATGTTGTCTACTCAAGGAAAATAGCGGGTGGTCAAAAAGAGGCTGGAATTTTTGTCAACAACGGGTCGACGTGGGTAGAGGCAGAAAAGAGCCTTTCCGACATGATCCCCGCCTTCATCGATGAGAAAGGCGTTGATCAGGGGGTTCGCCTTTTCGATGTGGATGGCAACGGCCTGCTCGACGTACTTCAGTCGTTTACAACAGGCGGCGCTATTCCAGGAAGCGCAACTGTTCTTGTCAACACAGGTCGTCGCTCTGATGTGCTGACATCAATCAATAACGGGATGGGACTAACGACCACAGTCTGCTACCAGACACTTCTCGAGGTTCCCTTCGACCCGGACCCCAATAGCCCTTGCGACAAGAACAAGACGGCTCCTTGGAAGTCTGTCTATTCGCCTGGCGCGTTGGCACAGTACCCAATCATTTCGCCTGTGCCTGCAAGCTATGTCGTCCGCCGTGCGGTGGTCGATGAAGGCAACTCACGAAGCATCGCCTTTGCCTACCGATATGGCGAATTTCGCATGCACGGGCTGGCGATGAGATCGTTGGGATTCCGTTGGCGAGAGAGCTTCAATGAAGCCACGGAAAGCCGAATCCTGACCCGCACGGAATTGTTGCAGGACGTGAAGCTTCGCAACAGCCCCGTTCGCGAGGCCACCTGTTGGATCTCCGATCAGGGCCTGCAAATCCGAGCCACTGGAAACGATACGGCACGCACCTTCGACCCGTCTCCGCTGAACTGGTGCCCATCAACGCTGACCGCAGAGCTCGCGGGAGTTTACAAGCTCAGCGAGACAGAAACGTCCTGGCAATTGGCAGAGAAGACGGTTGGTGGTCAAAACGGTCTGCCCGCGCGTCTCCTTCGGCAGATCAATATCGCTTCGACTGCCTCGAAAACATACGAATTGGATGGAGGGATCGTCTCTTCGCAGGAAGACAGTTTCGAATACGACGCGCCTGCCGACCTCCTTGAGCGGCGCCAGAACGTGGTGGAGACCCTCAGCCTAAGAGGAGACGGCACCTCCATTCGAACGACGAACGTGTATAGACAGGACAATGTAGAGAAATGGTTCTTCGGCCGCCTGACACGCTCGGTCGTGGTCAAGGTCGGAGACGAGATCAAGCCCGGAGATACAACGCGGTATACGGAATCCAAAATCGCCGAATTTGGCTACGATGCCTCGACGGGGCTGTTGGCGTTCGAGCGGGCGAACGTTCAATCTCCTGACCAATCCGTCACGACGACCTACCGACGCGATGAATACGGCAACGTTGTATCGACCGAAGTAGCAGCTCCACGCCAGCCCGCGCGAACAACCCGGACCCAGTATGACGTTCTCGGTCGTTTTGCGATCGCCGAGACGAACGCACTGGGACACACGGTGCGCAAAGAGCCAAAGCTCACGACTGGCGCTCCGCTCTCCGTAACAGGGCCGAATGGGTTGACGACCAGCTATGAGTACGATGGCTTCGGACGTCTCTTGCGAGAGGTTTCGCCCACGGGTGTCTCTTCATCATCCGAATTGCTGTTGCCTGCAGACCTGAATGATGCGGATGCAGTCCATGGCCTGAATGTTGTCTATGTTGTGCGCGCGTGGACCGACAACTTGCCACCAACCACTCGGCTGATAGACGCCAAGGGACGGGTTCTGCGGACCGTCGCAGAGGGCCTAACGACCGATGCGAGTGCCAAGCGTCCGATCCAGCGAGACACAGAGTATGATCTGCTCGGGCGCCCGACAAGGACCAGCTTGCCCTATGAGCGAGGTTCCGCGCGCTACTGGGCACTCGTCGATCGCTACGACGCACTCGGGCGTGCGCTCAGGACCATAGCCCCTAACGGCGCGGTCACAGAGACCGCTTATGCATCGAGAGCAGGCGGTGGCTCGATGCTGATCATCACCGACCCACTTGGAAGGAAAACGACCACCACAACCAACATGCGTCTTCTGCCATTGCTGGTCAAAGATGCGATGGGTGGCATGGTGACATATGCCTACGACGCAGGCGATAGATTGCTGACGATGGTCGGCCCTACTGGCGCCACGACCCGCCACACCTACGATGGAGTTGGACAACGAGTCGAGTCTTCCGATCCAGACATGGGCCGCTGGCGGTATCAGTACGATCCATTTGGTAGGTTGGTGGAGCAAATCGACGCAAAGCAGCAGATCACAACGATAGAATATGACCTGCTCGGGCGCCCCTTACGGAAGTCGCAGAATGACGCCGCATCCTGGTGGGAATATGACACCGCCGCGAGAGGGATCGGAAAAATCGCCTCGGTAAGGGGATCTGACGGGTATCGCGAGGACTTCTTCTATGACGAGTTCGGACGGCAGAACCGCTGGGCTGTCGTTATAGGTAACGAGACCTTTGCGACATCAACTCAGTATGATCGTCTTGGTCGCGTGGCTCGACTTTACTATCCCAACGGGGTTTCGGTAGAAAACGTCTACGATAAGAAGGGGTACCTTCAATCCGTACGCAACGCCTATAGCGGCATCGAGTACTGGACAGCTATCGACGTCGATCAGTTCGGTCGGACCACGATTGATCTCCTTGGAAATGGGCTGAGCACAACGCGCACCTTCGACCCTCAAAGCGCCCGCCCGCAGACAATCTATGTCGGCCAAGAGAAGGAAGGGACAGTCCTTGACCTGTCCTTGAAGTACGATCTCGTCGGCAACCTCACAAGCCGAACAGAGAAGAAGGGAACGCGCCCGGGGCAGCCGATCAGCGAAGCGTTCACTTACGATGCTCTCGATCGGTTGACGGGGATGTCCAAGCCCAACGGTTCGGCTGAGCGTTACGCGTTTGATGCCGCGGGTCGCATAACCTTTAAGTCTGGTGTCGGGGACTACTCCTATGCCCCGCCGGTCACGATCGCGTTGGCAGGAGAGGACCCGAACGCCAAGCCGTTCCATGCGGTGCTCCAGACGAAGTCTGGCTCAACGAGGGACAGCTACGGCTATGACCTGAACGGGAACATGGTTCGCGGTCCGACGGGGACTTTTGAGTACACGGCCGACAACAAGATGAAACTGCTCTTCGCCGACCAAGCGAGGTGGGCACGCTTCGACTATGCGCCAAGCGGTGCGCGCTATCGCCAGTTTTCTCGTACGGGAATTCAGGCCGTCGAGACGCTGTATCTGGGCTCCTATGAGCGCGTAACCGAGTATGTCGGGCCGCTGACCGACGCGCGACGAGGAAAGCTGACACGGCACCGCATTTATCTCTCGAATGGCGACGGCGTGTTCGCGACCATCGAAACCAATGGCGAGTACTCCGACGTTCTGAGCCAGATAACTGGCAAGCGCGCCAATCAGTCCAAATCTGAGATTCCGCGTAGCCTGATCGAGACCGACAAAGTTTGGTATCTACACAAGGACCAGCTTGGCTCCGTGATCAAGATTACGGATGAGGCGGGGCGGGTAGCCGCCGCGTTCTGGTATGATCCCTGGGGCAAGCGAACAGCTTTCGTGCGTGATCCCAAGGGTACGCGTCCCGGCCAGCGACTTGATAACAGCTGGGATCGCGGCTTTACCGGCCACGAGCATATGGATGAGTTTTCTCTTATCAACATGAACGGTCGTATGTTCGGCGCAGCAACTGCAGTCTTCACCTCTCCTGATATATTGAACCAGTCGCTGTTAGATACACAGACAGGGAATGGATACCAATATGCGAGACGAAATCCCCTGAAATACATTGATCCTAGCGGGTTTGGGTTCCTTGATGATGTCGGTAATGCAATCGGCGGTGCCATACAAGGAATTGGCGAAGGGATTGGTGCGATTGGCCGAGGAGTGGGCCACTTCGTAAACGAAACTGGGAAATGGATCGAAGAAAATTGGCGAACAGTTGTAATCGTGGCAGTCGCGGTTGTTGTTACTGTTGCTACCGGCGGCGCTGGTGGAACTTTGGCTGCGGCCATATTGTCGGGAATGGCAGCAGGAGCGACGACCGGAGCGTTGAGTGCAGCTCTGTATGGTGGTGACATAAACGACATACTGAGTGGTGCGGTGCGAGGGGCTGTTATCGGCGGCATCTCTGCTGGAGCCTTCTACGGGGTTGGAAGCGCGTTTAGCGGACTGGAGGGATCAATTGGTTCGCCGGACTCGGCTGGCGCAATTTTCGGACATGGTGTTGTCGGAGGCGCTACAGAATCGGCGCAAGGTGGAAACTTCTGGCGAGGTTTTGCTTCTGGCGCGATAACTAAATATACAAGTTCGTTTAGGCTTGGAAGTACGTCTGCAGATGTTGTGCGCGCTGCTATCGTCGGGGGTAGTGTTTCCGCTATCTCCGGAGGGAAGTTTGTAAATGGTGCGATTATTGGTGCCTTCTCGTTTATGTTCAACGATAAAGCGCACGAGATCGCCGACGAATACCGTCAGAGCCGCTTCGAAAAATTCATCGCAGAATTGCCGATGATTCCCGACGATATTTCTAATGGAGTTCAAGGATTTGGTTCTGGAGCCAGCTTCGGTGTAACTGATTGGGTAAATAAGAAGCTTGGTGCAGCAGGCTACGTAGACGCAAATTCCGAGGCATATATGGCCGGAAAGTTGGGTGGTGGACTTGTTTCTGCGTTTTATCCAGCCGGAGCGGCACGCGGTCTCGCTTATTTGGGCAGTCTTGGTAAGGAGATTAAGGCGCTCCAGTTCATTAATCAAAACAGATACTTAAGGTTCGGATATACAAAGCTACGAGAAGGCCCTTTCACTTACGAAAGCACGTATCGTACAGGTGTGCCTGGACCGACGATGAGGATCGGAAACGGCCCTCCGTCATGGTGGAACCATTGGGATCTGCGTGTGCTAGGGAGATGACGAAGTCTATGACCTGATAATCCTCAAATGGCAGCAGGACCGTGCCGTGGAGTTGCTCTGGTGCATGGAGGCTGTGATTCAGCACTCAACCGGGGTTCATCCGCGCATTCATTCGGTGCTGAAGCGAAGAGGGTGCAGCTGTTGTCGCACATGTGAACCATGGGAGCTCACATGATGCAGCTGTTGGATCAAGTCCCATCGCCGATCCCGGTCGGTCTTTGGTACGCATCCGGTGAGTGACGCGGATGCGGATCGAAGCGTTCAGCGTCCCGTTCGGTGGTGTAAAGGCCGAATGAAGTTTCCTCAGAACGGTCGGTTGAAAAATCCCCAGATGGTTTGAAGGGCTATGGATTGGCTTCGGTGTCGGCGCTCCTTGCTTTTGGTGGCCGGCCTCGGCGCCGTGGAGCCAGCGGTGGGGCCGTGATCGGCCTGCTGCGGTTGTTGTCCGGCATCAGTTCGGCATGACGGCGCAGGCGGTAGCTGGCGCCTTCGATCTGCACCACCACGGCATGGTGCAGCAGGCGGTCCAGTAGGGCGGAAGCGACGACAGTGCCGCCGAAGACATCGCCCCATTCAGAAAAGCCGCGGTTGGAGGTCAGGATCATGGCGCCGCGTTCATAGCGGGCGTTGACGAGCTGGAAGAATAGGTTGCCGCCGCCGGGGATCACCGGCAGGTAGCCGATCTCGTCGACGATCAGCAGCTGTGGCCGACATAGGAAGCGCAGACGCTCCCGCAAGGTCCCCTCGCGCTCGGCCTTGGCCAGCGAGCTCACGATGTCGGCCAGTGTGGCGAAGTAGACCGAGCGGCCGGCCTTGACGGCCTCCACCCCCAGAGCGAGGGCCAGGTGCGTCTTGCCGCAGCCGGGCTGGCCAAGGAAATGGACCACCTCGTGCCGGTCGACGAAGTCGAGCTGCGCCAAGGTCATAATTCGATCGCGATCGAGCGAGGGCTGGAAGGAGAAGTCGAAGCCGGTGAGCGTCTTGATGGAGAGAAGCCGGCCCATCTTCAGGGCCGCCTTGATGCGGCGTCCCTCGCGCAACGTCAGTTCCTCGCCCAGCAGGGCGTCGATGGCCTCCAGGGCGGAGAGTTCGCCGCGTTCCAACCGGCGCAGGATGTGCTCCAGCGCTTCCAAGGCGCGCGGCATCTTCAGCCCAACCAGATATTGGCGAATGCGGTCGAGGGTGGCGGGGCCGGCTTCCAGCGACGTGGTGCTCATCACGGGCTCCCCGGCTGGTTGGCCAAGTGGCGGCCGATGGTGTCGTAGATGGCCAGCGAGCGGGGCGTGACGGTGCCGCCCTGCAGCGGAGGTGCCGGGGGCATGGCGACCTCCCTGGGCGTCTGGCTGTTGGGCGGTGGGGGCTGGGTCCGGTGTCCGGTGGCAATGCGCCGCCGGCCTCGTCCTTCCAGCGCCGGGTGGGATGCGACGGCTATGCCGTCCTCCAGAATGGTGACGGTGCCGGCGGTGACCTCCACCTCCACCGTCCGCCGGCGGGTGCAATCCGGCACGGAGTAGAGGTTGCCGCCGACCGACACCATGCCGTCGCGGGTGACGCGGCGCTCCAGGGCCAGGACGCTGTTGAAGGGGCCGGCCGGCAGCGGCTTGAGGTGGGGGCGCTCCTCGGCGAAATGCTCGGCGACGACGCGCTGGGTGGTGGCGTGCCGACGGCGGTTGGCGAGCTGATCCAGCCACTGGGTGAACTGGATGTTCAGGTCCTCGAGATTGCGGAAGCTGCGGGCCAGAAAGAAGTCCTCGCGCACATAGCGGAAGGGCCGTTCGACTTTGCCCTTGGTCTTGGCGCGGTACGGCTTGCAGGCCTTCGGCAGGAAACCGTAGTGGCTGGCCAGGGAGAGGAGCTTGGGGTTGTAGGCAATGCCTTGGGTCGGCTGATCGGGGTCTTCGATCTCGCCTAGCACGGCGGTTTTCATGCGGTCATAGAGGATCTGTTCCGGCACGCCGCCGAAGCTGTCGAAGGCGGCGATGTGGCAGCGGAGCACGGTTTGCAGGTCCTGGCGGGCCACAAAGCGGGCCCACATCATGCGGCTGTGGCCGAGCACCATGGAGAACAGCCAGACGATCCGTTCCACCTCGGGCTCGTCGGTGAAGGTCGTCTTGAAGAAGGCGAAATCGACCTGGGCCTGCTTGCCGGGCGGTGTCTCGAAGCGGCGCTCGAAGGACGGTGATGGGGTGGGACGGATGGCGCGAACCACGGCTTTCAGGATGGTGTAGCCGCCGGTGTAACCGCGCTCCTTGAGTTCCCGCAGCAGTCGCCGGGCGCTGAGATCGGGAAAGGCCTGCAGGCGTTCGCGCAGATAGGGCTCGAAGGGTGTGAGCAGCGTCGGCCGAGCCGGCCGAGGAGTGTAGGCGGGCGCCTCCAATCCGCGGGCGATGTATTTGCGGATGGTCTTGCGATCCAGGCCGGTGCGGCGTGCGATTGCTGACACCGACAGGCCCTCGCGGGCGAGATCGAGAATCATGACGAGTTCCCCAAGTCTGACCACCGGCCCTCTCCCTCCGCCTCGGAGGGTGATCATGGGCGACGAGTGGCCGCAGGGCTCCGGGGCGTACGCCCCGGAGCCCTGCCGTTGCGTTAGCCTGGGGAATTTTCAGTCGCCCTTTCCGGGGAGTATCCAATCGGCACTGACAGGTGGATTTGGATCAGTTCCTTGAGGTTCTCGACGCCATCCTCGGTCAGAGCATAGAACCACTGCTCGCCTGGGCCGAACACGGTCAGGCAACCGTCTTCTGGCTCCAGCTCGATGGCGATGTCGATCAGCCATTCGACGTCCTCGCCGAGGATCTCGGCGACGCGCTCCATGGTCACGAGGTTACGGGTTCTGGCCATGGTTCCTCAGATCGCCGTGGTCGTCTCGTGCAGCCGCTTCCATTCCCAGGGCAGCAACTCGTGCAACTTGGTCTGCGGCAGATCGTTGATGCGGGCCAGGACGTCGGCCAGCCACGCCTGGGGATCGATGTCGTTCATCTTGGCGCTCACGATCAAGCTGTACATGGCGGCAGCGCGCTGCCCGCCTCGATCCGAGCCGCAGAATAGCCATGCCCTTCTGCCCAGAGCGATACCGCGCAACGCTCGTTCGGCGGCATTGTTCGTCAGGCAGACCCGTCCGTCGTGCAGGAAGCGGGTGAAGCCTTCCCAGCGGGTCAGCATGTAGTCCATCGCCTTGGCCACCGGCGCGTGCTTCGACATCCCGGCCCGTACGGTCCGCATCCAACTCTCCAGTTCCTCGACCCGGGGTTTGGACAGCTCGGTGCGCACCGCCAGACGGTCGGCCGCCGAGCGCCCGAGGGCCTCGCGCTCAATGTCGAACAGCGGGTCGATGCGCCGCACCGCCTCCAGCGCCAGCGGGGAGATCGGCGGCGCTCCTTTGCCGCGCCGCTTGTTGGCGGCGATATCGGCCAGCTCGAAGAATTTCCGACGCGCGTGCGCCCAACACAGGGCCTCGGCCACCGGCTCCGGCCGGCGGCTCGCGTCGTGGAGGCGGTTGTAGCCGGCGTAGGCGTCGGCCTGCAGCACCCCGGTCCACCCGGCCAAGTGTGCTTCGGGATGTCCGCCGCCACGGTCCCGGGAGTAGCGGAACAGCGCCGCCGGCGCCGCCACACCCGCGAAGGGGCGATCGTCGCGCACATAGACCCAGATGCGGCCGGTGTCGGTCTTGCCCTTGGCCAGCACCGGCACGGTCGTGTCGTCTCCGTGCAGCCGCTCCGCCGCCAGCACATGCGCTTCGAGCCGGTCGAGCAGCGGTTTCAACACTCCGCAGGCCGCCCCCACATGGTCGGCCGCGGTGGACAGGCTGATCGCCATGCCCTCCTTGGCAAAGCGTTCGCACTGGCGGTTCAGCGGCTGGTGCTGGCCGAACTTCTCGAACAGCAGCGTGGCCAGCAGGTTCGGCCCCGCCCAGCCGCGCGGCGTGGTGTGGAACGGGGCCGGCGGCTGGCTGATCGTCTCGCAGTCCCGGCAGGAGAATTTCTCACGCACCGTCTGGATGATCGTCCACCGCGCGGGGATTCGCTCGGCCGTCTCGGTGACGCTTTCGCCCAGCTTGCACAGCCGGGTCGAGCCGCAGCATGGGCACACCGCCGGCGTCGGGATCACGACGCGCTCGCGCGGCAGGTGCGCCGGGAACGGCTTGCGCGATGGCGCCTTGCGGGTGATGCGGGCCGCGCCGGTCGCCTCGGCCACCTGCTCCGCCGCCAGATCGTCCTCGCCGACGCTGGCCTCCGCCTCCTCCAACTGGAATTCCAGTTGCTCGAGCAATCGGGAGGTCCGTTCGGAGCGCCGGCCGTAGAGGTCGCGCTGGAGCTTCTCGATCTGGAGCTTCAGGTTGGCGATCAGCGCCTGGTCGCCGGACCGTTCGGCCCGCGCCTGGGCGGCGTCCGCCTCAGCCAACGCAGCCCGGCCACGCGCTTCGATCAGCGCGGCGCGCAGGGCGTCGATGGTGTCGGGCAGGGCGTCCATGGAGCCGGATTGTACCGTGAACCCCGGACCAATCCTCGCTCTTCCTGCCGGAGAGCGGCGGGTTGATTCACTGTGCCGCAGCTTATCCGGCCGAGCGCGGTCTCCAAGTCTGCTGCGGATTGCGCCAGTCGATGGCGTCGAGCAGATACGCGAGCTGGGAGGCGGAAATGGCCACGGCTCCGCTGGCCGGGCTCGGCCAGATGAAACGGCCCCGCTCAAGCCTCTTGGCGTAAAGCGACATGCCGAGCCCATCATGCCACAGGCACTTCACCAGGTCGCCGCGACGCCCACGGAAAACGTATAAATCGCCGGCATGGGGATCGCGGCCAAGACCCTCCTGGACCTTCAGCGCCAGCGAGTTCATCCCGCAGCGCATGTCGGTGACCCCGCCAGCCAGCCAGACCCGAACGCCCGAGGGCACCGGGATCATGCCGAGCGTCCCGACAGCGCGGCGATCACCGTGCCGACCAGGGCCGGATCGACCGGGCCGTTGATGCGCAAGCGCGCCGTCGCGAACTCGACCTCGATGAGACCGGCTGGTGGGGCTACGGGCGCCGCTGTCGGCTCCGTCACCTCCTCCGGTGCCGGAGCGTCGGTGGCGACGTTGATCGGCAGGAAGGCGGGCAGCCGGGGCTGCTGACCGAAGAACTGGCGGCGCCAGCGGTACAGCAGGCTGACGTCCACGCCCAGGCGCCGGGCGACTTCGGTCGCCTTGACGCCCGGCTGGAACGCCTCTTCGACCAGCCGCAGCTTCTCCTCGTCGCTGAACTGCCGTCGCCGCTCCAGGCCCGTGATCACCTCGACGCGTTGGATAGTCATAGGGAGTGCCATAGGGATAGCCATAGGGACAGGCCCCATGATTCAGCTTCCCCGCTCGGTCACAAGGCGGCGCTCGGCGGAGGGGTACCACGCAGGTACAGCCAGACGCGCTCGACCGGGTTCAACTCCGGACTGTAGGGCGGCAGCGGCACCAGCGTGATGGTGTCAGGCACGACCAGCGTCCGCGATCCATGCCAGCCGGCCTGGTCGAGCACGAGCACCGCCTGGACGTCCGGTTCCAGGCTTCGGGAGAAGCCGTCCAGGAACAGGCTCATGGCGGTGGTGGAGACGGTCGGCATGACCAGCGCGAAGTCGGCGCCGCTGGCCGGGCAGACGGCGGCGTAGAGGTAGGCCGAGGTGAAGCGCTTGTCGCACAGCCCGGCCGGACGCTGCCCGCGCTCCCACCAGCGGTGCGTGGTGCGGCCCTTCTGGCCGATGCGCGCTTCGTCCTGGAACCAGAGTTGGAGGCGCCGCTCCGGATGCGCGGCGGCCGCGGCCTTCAGCGCTTCGCGCAGCCCCTTTTTTGGAAGGCGGCCTGGGCCTTGGCGTCGGACTGCGGATGGCGGGGCCGCGTCTTCTGCTTCGACAGGTTCAGCCGACGCACGATGCGCGACAGACTGGCCGGATGCAGCGTCTTGGCGAAGCGGTCGGCGATCACCTCGCACAGGATCGGCAGGGTCCATTCCACGCAGCCATGCCGCTTGGGATCGGGACCGGCCAGGATGATGGCCTTGAGCGTCGCCTGCTCGCCTTCGGTCAGCCATTCCGGACGGCCGGGCAGCGGACGATCATAGAGTCCGGCGACGCCTTCGGCGTTGTAGCGCACCACCGCATCGCGCAGGGCTTGGCGGTCCATGCCGGCCAGCCGCGCCGCTTCCGCCCGGCTCACCCCGTCGAGCGCATGGGCGATGGCGAACATGCGTGCCGCCACCCGCCCTTTGTTCTCCCGCCGCGCCAAAGCACGCAATTCGCTGGCGCTCAGGTCTTCCCGGATCGGCAACGCCGCTGGCATTCGCTCCTCCCCATCGCGATGGGGAATCGAATCACGGGTTGCCGGCCTTGGGAATCCCTCTCAGTGAGTCAGCGGCTCCGCTCGCCGGTATAAGTCTACGCTATCGCCGGCATCCAGCGCGCCGAGACTCTCCCATGCTATGGCCTTTAATCGTCCTTGCCCATGACGTGCGTGCAATAGCTGCACAGCCCCTCATCGAAGCCAGCGAGCGCATCCTCAATTGGGATACCGCTGGAACAGCGCATACACTCGGCTTCATAGTCGAAGGTTTCTCCGCACACTGCGCAGGCGTCCTCGAAATCAATATATGTATGCTGCCCGCACGCGGGGCAGTCGTAGACTGGCCCGGATTCACCCGCGTCCTTGAAGCGGTCATATGCCTCATTGGAGAGAGCACGATCGACCGCGTCAGCGATCGCGTCATCCCAGTCGGGTTCGGCGCCGCAGCTTCGGCAGACAAGCGCGAGCGCCTCCTGATCTGTATTGGCACTGTCACGCTGCTCGATCAGATCGGAACCGCATTCCTGGCAGTGCAGGTGCTTCTCCCCGACCGTCGCCGAGACCCAATCGACCCCGGCAAACGTGGCACGGCATCGTGCGAGTTCTGCCTCGTAGAGCGCACGCACCTCGAGCATGATCGGCCAAGCGTCGCCGAGCACTTCGGCTGGATGCTCGCCGACTTGCTGAAACATCGCGACCGTGATCGGGAAGGCACGAGCAATGGCCTCGCGAACCGCATGGGCAGGCTGATCGGTATAACGATGCTCGATGTGGTTTCGGAGACCGTTCAATTCCTGAAGCCTGTTGATGTCGATCGGGATTTTGAAATCCTTAAAGCGCTTGCTGAGCGTGTTGAAATCAACCGTCTGGTAGCCCTCGATCACATGATCCACCCCGCCTTTACCGTCAGGTACAGGGGCATATTTGGCACCGATAACCTCATTAGGATCGGCAAGGGGCGCTGCACGGATAAGCACCTCCTTTCCGAGCAGCAGCACGCCCGCGTAGAAATTGCGCACGGCCGACAATGCGCGGGCCGGCGTATCCAACGCGTAGTCCTCAATTCCCATTTTGATGGAATCCACGGCATTGGCGAAAATGCCGCTCGTATTGCTTTCGCGCATTCCGCCCCCTGCTCATCGGCTCGCCACTCATATAGGCACCGCACGGCGGTAGAGGGAGATGCGCAAGATCAGAACGGCTGCGCGCCGATCCAACTTCCGCTTCTGGCGCAAAGCGAACGATCCCGCCGCCCAGGAAGGGGCGACATCCGCCGATAGGAGTGTGGTGAAAGGGGACACCAAGTTCGAGACCATCGACCCTGGGTGGACTAGGCGGAGCGGCCCGAACACGCTATGTTGCGATCGTTGTGATGCGCGAGCCATGGTCATGCAGCGTCGACGGAGCAAGGAGCCCTCGGCCTTCCGCTAGGTAGCTACCTAGCGGAGAAAGGTCATGTTCAGAATTCGCCGTGCCCCGGTTCCCGGCACTGGCAAGCCGCGTCTTGGACGTCTCGTCGGTCAGATGCTGCGCAATCCGCAAACGCTCGCAGAGTTGCGCCGGACCGCAGCAGCCAAGGTGGATGAAAGCGATGTAGCTATCTCCGGACGATTGCGCCGACCACCGACAGCGTGGGATGACCAATGGCGCTCCGATCTCGGGCACCGGAGCTGGAAGCGATGCCGCCGATACCAGTGGAGGGGTTGATGAGCAAGGACACCGAACGCGCCTCTCCGCCGCTGCACATCCATTTCGGCGACCAGATGCTTGACGACGCCGCTCGCGACATCATCGATGTCGTGAAACGAGTGGAGCGTGGCGAACCCGTGCCGCCGCAGCGCCACCTTTCCTTCGAGGGATGGGACACGCTCGCGCATGCGCTCCGCGTCGCCGGCTTGAGCGGACAGACCAGTGCGACTGTCATCGCTGCCCTCAAAGGCATAGCCGGAGAGGATGAAATCCCTTGCGAGGCGCCGGACGGCAGCGCTTCACCACCCCCTTGGGACCGCTCGGCTTTGGCGAATCTGCGCCGGAAGTGGCTGCACTATCATGCTCTCGGTAAACGGACCATCGCGGGACAACGCGTTGCCGACGACCTTGCGCCGATCGTGTCGGCGTTCGAGGTGGCCTGCGACGAAGTCGATCAGCTTCGCCAGCGCGTCGAGCAGGCCGAAGCTGACATCGCTCGGCTCCGTGGGTGTCTGTGGCGCACGTCGCGGGATGGCTCTGGCGCCGGAACCGGTGAGATCGACCGCGACGACAGCTACAAGGGCTACGCAGCGGATATCCAGATCGACCCGGTGACCAGTACGCTGCATGCGGTCGCGTCGGGAATCTCTGACGTGGTGCACGCCGAGGGGCGCACGGCCGCGGACCTGTGGCAAGCGTTCCGCGACGGCGTGGACGAGTATCTGGCCGCCTGTGCGGAGAAGGGTCGTGAACCCCAGAAGCCGCAGTACCGCTACACCCTGGAGGAGTTGTGGGCGGGCATCAGGCCGGATAGCAGGCCCGACTTGGTTGATTGGAGGGCGGATGTTGGGCGGGGGCCTCCGGTCATGTCCAACAACGGCCAGCAGGAGCAAGGCTGGGTTCGCCAGCTTACCGACCTGGACATGATAGGAATCGCCGACGCGCTGACACGCGGCACAGGCGCTGACTGCCCGGCACCGGAGATCGAGGTGCTGGCGCTTGCTCCAGCTCTGAGCCAGGGCTGTGGCATTGACGAACATATTGCGGCTATTCGCCACCGGGCGCGTGTGCTGGTTGTGGCCGGGTCGGAAATCGGCTGGACGATCGTGCCGCCGGAGGAGTTGGATGCGGCGGTCACGCAGTTGGAACAGGCGCTGGTGCTCTACCGTCAAATGAAGGAGCATCTGGCATGAGCACAATGCGATGGATACGACTGTCTCCTACGGCTGAATGGGAGCCCGGCCGCGATTTGGGGGACGGCCGGTACGAGATCCTTGGGCATCCGCGGGGAATGCGCCCGGTGGAGGTCGGCCCGCCGCTCGACGCCCCCACAGATCGGGCCGCGGCGGAGCCTGATCGCTGGACAGAATTTTTCGCCTCTCCCGGCATCGCGTTCCCGGTTCGCGACCAGCCCACGCCGTCGAGTGAGCGTGGCAGTCTTCTCGATATGTTGGCACAGGTGGAAGGTGTGAACGAAGGTCCCGAAGACCCGGACCTGTTCGCTGTTCGCGGTGATGACCGAGACGCGCTGCTGCGCGAGCTTCAGCGCCTCCGGCAGGACTGCGCCGAGGCCTATCAGGTGGTTGGCACGCTCGGCGCCGCCGTCGGCCTGCTCGATTCCGTTCCGCTCGCCAAGGCGCTCGATAACCTGTCAGCGGCCAGCCAAGGGGACGCCCGTCCGCATGCGGACCTACTGCCGTTCATTCTGTCCTGCAGCGACAAGGAGTAGCCGAAGCCTTCCCTTATGAAGAGGTCTGCCCAACATGTTTGCGTCAGTCCGGATGATCGGCGGTCTGGAGAGGTGTGGTGAAAGGGGGCGCCAAGTTCGAGACCATCGATCCTGGGTGGACTACACTGTGCCGCACTCCATGTACCCGACCCGTGCCTCAAACGCGATAGCCTGATCGCCGCCACCGTGTTTGTTCATCGGTTGATCGTGGTCACGCGCGACGTGCGCGACTTTGAGCCGATGGGCATCAAGTTGCTCAGTCCGTGGAGTGTTGGGAAGCAGAGACGCTTGTCCGCCACAGGGAGGGGAGTCAAGGAGAAGTAGCTGGATAAGTGAGCGGCGCCGACAGGCGTAGGGCCAAGCTCAAGCTCGGTTAGGAGCAAACAATTTTGTCTATGTGCAGACTTTCTTGTCAATGTGCAAACATTTTTGTCCGACTACAGATGCCTGTTTATGTCACAGGAATCCACGCCGTTAGTAAAATCTTTACCAAGATTCTTATTTTTCCGTTAAGCGGGGCACCTCAACCTTTGGGCTAAGACGTTGGTCTAGAGTTCCATGAGGTCCGAGATGGCTGCCGAAACTACCGAACTGATGGACGTCACCTTCACGGTGAACGCCTGGGGCGCACCCGCAGGCGGAAAGTGGCCGCATTTCGTGCTGCGGCTGGATGGGGTTGAGATCGGGCAGGCGACCGTCGCGTCGGCGTCGCTGGGCCGTTACACCTTCAACGCCCGCGTTCCGGCCGACAAGGCCCACAAGCTTCAGCTTCAGTACGACAACGACGGCTCCGTGAACGGGGAGGACCGCAACCTCTTCGTCAAATCGTTCGAGGTGAACGGGAAACCGATCCTCAGCATCGACCCGCTGGTGACCTACGACACCGGCGACATCGACGGAAAGAACGTCATCGCCGGGCAGACCGAGATGTACTGGCGCGGCGCGCTGAACGTCGATCTGCCCAAGACCCTGTTCGCCAGCGCGCAGGAGCCCGAGCCGGAGGCGCCGGCCACCATGACGACCGAGATCGTCGTGAAGGCCTGGGGCGCCGCCGCCAACGGCACGCCGCCGCATTTCAAGCTGCTGGTGGACGACAAGGTGGTCGGCGACGCCTGGGTCAGCGCGACCAGCCCGACCGGCTACACCTTCAAGGTCGATGTGGACCCCCACGAGGCCCACAAGATCCAGATCCATTACGACAACGACGCCACCGTCAACGGCCAGGACCGCAACCTGTTCGTCCAGGGCATCACCATCGACGGGCAGGAGATCAAATCGACCTCCCCGATGGCCTCCTACGACAAGGGGCCGGTGGACGGCAAGTTCGTGGTCGCCGGCCAGGAAGGGCTGTTCTGGGGCGGCGCGCTCACCTTCGGCGTGCCGGAGGAGTATTTCGACGGCCCCTACGTTCCGCCGCCGCCGCCCCCGCCGCCGGCCAAGTTGACGCCGACGGACATCGTCGTCAACGCCTGGGGCCAGTCGGCCGGTGGGGTGCCGCCGCACTTCAAGCTGCTGGTCGACGGCAAGGTGATCGGCGAGGGCCGCGCCACCTCCAGCGACCCGCAGCCCTTCCGCTTCACCGTCGATCTGGACGCCAAGGAAGCCCACAAGATCCAGATCCACTACGACAACGATTCCGTGGTCAACGGCCAGGACCGCAACCTGTTCGTCAAGTCGGTGTCGATCAACGGCCACACCGTCGCGGCGACCGACCCCATCGTCACCTATGACAAGGGCGCGGTGGATGGAAAGGACGTGGTGAAGGGGCAGGAAGGGCTCTTCTGGGGCGGTGCCCTGAACGTGGACGCCCCGGCGTCGCTGTTCCAGCCGCCGGCTGCCCCGCCCCCGGCGGCGCCGACCGGCCCGGCCTTCTACGTCGCGGCCAACGGCAAGGACAGCTGGTCGGGCAAGCTGTCCGCGCCGAACGCCGACGGCACCGACGGTCCCTTCGCCTCGCTGGAGCGCGCCCGCGATGCCATGCGCGACAGCGACGTCGACACCACCTATGTGCGCGAGGGCACCTACCGCCTGACCAAGACGCTGGAGCTGACCGGCGCCGACAACGGCCACAGCTTCCGCAACTATCCCGGCGAGACGCCGGTGCTGAACGGGGCGGAGAAGGTCACCAACTTCGTCAGCGAGGGCAAGGGGATCTACTCCGCGAAGCTGTCGCAGGCCACCGACCTCGACCTGACCATCGGCGGGGTGCGCCAGACCCTGGCCAGCAAGGGCATCGTCGACGCCGACAACCCCACCACCACCGGCTGGTACTTCGCCGACGCGGCCAACGGTGGCCCCAGCGGCTGGTCGGTGCGCTACCACACCGGCGACATGTCGTCGGGCGACATCATCCCCGGTATGAAAATCCAGCTGATGGACGCCGAGCGGCTGTCCGACACGCTGACCGAGATCGCCGGCGTCAACGACGCCACCCGCACCATCACGCTGAAGAACGGCACCTCGCTGCCCTTCGCCGAGGGGACGACCTACAAGCTGCTGAACAACCCGTCCTTCGTCGATCAGGCGGGCGAGTTCGCGTGGCGCGCCTCGGACAAGGCGCTGGTGTTCAAGCCGGAAAACCCGGCCACCCTGGCGCAGGACGGCGTCGAGGTGGCGCGGCTGGGCACGCTGATCCGCCTGACCGGCAGCAGCGACGTGACCATCGAGGGGCTGGGCTTCACCAACACCACCACCTGGGGCTACGCGGTGGAGCTGAAGGGGGCGTCGGGCAACAGCATCGGCAACAACAGCTTCCTCAACGTCGGCACGGCGATCAAGCTGACGGCCGCCTCCTCCAACAACCTGGTGGGCGGCAACACGCTGGACCATCTGGCGGTCAACGGCATCGAGCTGGACGGGCGCAGCAACGGCAACACCATATACGCCAACGACATCGCCCACGTCGGCGAGGTGCGCAAGGGTGTGGCCGGGATCATCGGCACCGGTGTCGACAACAACCTGATCGCCCACAACGACGTGGACTCCAGCGCGCGCTACGGCATCTCGCTGAAGAACTGGGACTCCACCAACATCAACCGCAACAACGTCATCGAGTACAACCGCGTCACCAACACCAACCTGGAGACGGCGGACGGCGGCGGCATCGAGGTGCTGGGGCGGTCGAGCGTCGACACCGGCACGATCATCCGCGGCAACTGGGTGGAGCATGTCGGCGGGCTGGCGACCAGCAACACCGACCAGTGGCTGACCAACCACAAGGGCTTCGGGATCTATCTGGACGACATGGCCGGCGGCGTCACGGTGACGGGCAACTTCCTGAAGGACACCGGGCTGGCCGGGGTGCACATCCACGGCGGCGACAACAACCTCGTCACCAACAACTTCTCGATCATCGCCAGCAACGTGGAGGAGTTCATCCGCGTCGGCTGGGCGCCCAAGCACGGCGATCCGGGCCTGCCGCGCAACAACACCATCACCGGCAACCTCATCAGCGGGACGCTGCCGCTGGACGATTACATGGAACTGCTGACGGCCGGGAACCCGGTGATCGACCGCAACCTCGTCTACAACGTGCCGCGCTACGGCGACAACGACGTGACGGGCAAGCCGCTGTTCAACAACCCCTATTGGGGCGACTACTCGCTGCAGCCGAACTCCCCGGCGCTGGCCATGGGCATTCATGACCTGGACTGGGCGATGATCGGCCACAGCGGCTACACGGCGTCGGACAGCATGCCGCATTTCTGGGACGCCTGATCCCCGTCCTGACCGGACCTGAGCGGGATCAAAAACGGGCGGAGGCTTGTTCTTCCGGGATATGTCCCGGGGAAGGAGGCTCCGCCCGTGCTCCCGCATTCGCAACCCTTGCGGCGGTCCGCCGCCGTCCTTCTGCTCGCCGCGGCCGGGGGGCTGGCGGGTTGCGCCGATCCCCGGGCCGACGTCGCGCTGGCCGCCCAGAGCGCGCTGGTCGGCCTGCCCAAAGGAACGCTGCTGTCCTGCGCCGGGGTGCCGCACCGGCAGGCGGCCAGCGGCGCCCTGGAGTTCTTCACCTACCGCGCGGGCTCCATCGATTACTACGCCCCACCGCCGCCACCGGTGGGCTACGGATGGGGGTATCCGTGGGGCTATCCCGGCTGGCGCCATCGCGGGCTCGACTACGACCCGTGGGACTACTATCCTCCGCGGTCGGGCGACGTGGTGGACAACCGGTGCGAAGCGACCTTCACCTTGAGGAACGGGGCCGTCGAGCAGCTGGTCTACCGGGCGTCGTCGTTGGGCGCCTGCGCCGCGGTCGTGCAGAACTGCATGGCGCTCGTGCCGCAGAGTCTTCCGCCAAGGCCCACCCCGTCCGGCTAGAGCCGGCAGAGGCATCCACCCTGACACCATCAAGGAAAACGCCGGTGATGAAGGCACCGTTCCGCTCGGCTCTGTTGGCCCTGTTGGCCGTCGTGTGTCTGGCCGGTTCCCCTGTTGCGGCGCAGGACGCGCAGAGCGAGACGAAGCCGAAGTTCGGCCCGGACGCCGTGCCGATGACCGATGACCGCGCCTATCTGCGCCGGGCCGGGGCGCCGGATTTCTGGGCGATGATGCCTTACTACACGGCCCAGCAGACCGGCAGCGCCTGTTCGGTCGCCAGCGTGGCGATGATGATCAACGCGCTGCGCGGCCTGCCGCCGCTCTCCTCCAACCGGCTGGTCACCCAGGCGCGGGTGCTGAACGAGGTGGACGACGACGGGTGGAAGGCGGCCACCGCGGAGAACGGGGACGGCGTCTCTTTCGCCGACTTCGCCGGTCTGGTCCAGAAATCGGTGGACGCCTTCGGGCTGGACGCCACGGTGGAGGTCTTCCGGCCGAAGGACACCTCACCGGAAACGCTGGGCGAGCTGCGGCGCATCCTCGACGAGAACGAGCGCGACGACAGCGACATCATCCTGCTGGCCTACGACCAGGGCACGCTGACCGGCGACGCCACGGTGGGCCACATCGCGCCGCTCGGCGCCTACGATGCCGAAACCCACCGGGTGCTGGTCATGGACGTGGACCGGCTGTGGTACGTCCCCTACTGGTCGAGCGACGAGAAGCTGCTGGAGGCGATGGTCAAGCCCGACCGCTCCGACCCCACCGGCAGCGGCCTGATCCATGTCCGGCTGAAGGATGCCCGGCTGAAGGGGCGGACTGCGGGATAACAGCGTTGACTCATGTTGCGACGCAGCGCGACCGGTTGTCGCATTCCGTCCCCCTGAATCAACCGGTTCTCGGCTGATGATGAACCGACCTTCGGTTAAACGGCGACGATTCTGAGCGAATATTTCGTCATTTTGCGCTCAAAGAAATTTAATTTCGCTTCTTGCTGCCATGCACTCAAGGTATTGCTGCGATGCGCAATGCCTTGGGCTCAAAGAAAAAAGCGATAACAATCATGTCCGACGAGATTTACGAGCGGGTGCTGTCCAACCCGAAGTTCGCCGCGATGACGGCGAGCCGCGCGCGCTTCAGCTGGCGGCTGGCGCTGATCGTCCTGGCGGTCTACTACGCCTTCGTGTTCGCCTCGGCGCTGGCGCCCGACCTGATGGCGCGCCCGCTGGCCGAGGGCATGACCTTCCCGGTCGGGCTGGCCGCCGGCATCGTCATCACCGTCTTCTGCTCGCTGATGACCGGCGTCTACGTGCTCCGCGCCAACAGCCGCTACGACGCGATGAACCGCGACCTGCTGAACGAGGTGGGCCGATGAACGCCGCGCGTCGTCTCGTTGCCCCGATCGCCGTTGCCTCCGCCGCGCTGCTGCCGGCGCTGGCGGCCGGACCCGCCTTCGCCGCCGCCATCGACGGCGCGGTGGAGCGCCAGCCGGTCAATGTGACGGCCATCGCCATGTTCCTGCTGTTCGTCGCCGGAACGCTGGGCATCACCTACTGGGCGTCGAAGCGCACCCGCTCGGCGTCGGACTTCTACACCGCGGGCGGCGGCATCAGCGGTTTCCAGAACGGGCTGGCCATCGCGGGCGACTACATGTCGGCGGCGGCCTTCCTCGGCCTGTCGGGCATGGTCTTCGCCAAGGGCTTCGACGGGGTGATCTACACCATCGGCTTCCTGGTCGGCTGGCCGCTGATGCTGTTCCTGATCGCCGAGCGGCTGCGCAACCTCGGCCGCTTCACCTTCGCCGACGTGGCCTCCTACCGGCTGGGCCAGACGCCGATCCGTTCGCTGGCGGCGGTGGGGTCGCTGACCGTGGTCTGCTTCTACCTGATCGCGCAGATGGTCGGGGCGGGCAAGCTGATCCAGCTCCTGTTCGGCCTGGACTACACCTACGCCGTGGTGATGGTCGGCGTGCTGATGATCCTGTACGTGACCTTCGGCGGCATGCTTGCCACGACCTGGGTGCAGATCATCAAGGCGGTGATGCTGCTCGGCGGCTGCACCGTGCTGGTCGGGCTGGCGCTGGCCCAGTTCGGCTTCAACCCGGAGCGGCTGCTCCAGCAGGCCGTCGCCGCCCACGCCGCGAACGCCGCCATCCTGCGCCCCACCGCCGCCATGGCCGACCCCATCGCCGCGGTGTCGCTCAGCCTCGCGCTGATGTGCGGACCGGCGGGGCTGCCGCACATCCTGATGCGCTTCTTCACCGTTCCCGACGCCAAGGAGGCGCGCAAGTCGGTCGTCTACGCCACCGGCTTCATCGGCTATTTCTTCATCCTGACGGTGACCATCGGCTTCCTGGCCATCGTGATCGTCGGCACCAACCCGGCCTATCTCGACACGGCGGGCAAGATCCTGGGCGGCGGCAACATGGCGGCCATCCACCTGTCCAAGGCCATCGGCGGCAACCTCTTCCTGGGCTTCATCTCGGCGGTCGCCTTCGCCACCATCCTGGCGGTGGTCGCCGGCCTGACGCTGGCCGGCGCGTCGGCGGTCAGCCACGACCTCTACGCCCGCGTCCTCAAGAAGGGCAACGCCACCGAGGCGTCGGAGATGCGCGTGTCGCGCCTCGCCACGCTGGCGCTGGGCGTCATCGCCATCACGCTGGGCCTGCTGTTCGAGAACCAGAACATCGCCTTCATGGTCGGTCTGGCCTTCGGTCTGGCGGCCTCGGTCAACTTCCCGGTGCTGATCCTGTCGATCTTCTGGAAGGGTCTGACCACGCGCGGCGCCTTCATCGGCGGCTTCGCCGGGCTGGTGAGCTGCGTCGCCTTCGTGGTGCTGGGGCCGACGGTGTGGGTCAGCGTCTTCAAGTTCCCGGCGCCGATCTTCCCCTACGAGCATCCGGCATTGTTCTCGATGGTCATCGCCTTCGCGACGACCTGGCTCTTCTCGGTCACCGACCGCAGCGCGCGGGCGGCGGCGGAGGCGAAGGCCTACGAGTACCAGTACATCCGGTCGGAAACCGGCCTGGGGGCGGCCGGCGCGGTTTCGCACTGACCGCGTGACCGGAGAAGCGGCCCCTCACCGTCCCGGGACGGGGAGGGGCCGTGTTTCCGTCAGCGCCGCTGCGCCGACTGGGAGTAGACGTAGGAGTCGAAGCTGTTCTCGGCGACGCGGAACCACAGCCGCTCCTCGTCGCGGAAGGGCTTCCACGCCTCGTAGACCTTCTTGAAGCGCGGGTTCTTCGCCGACAGCTCGTCATACAGCTCGTTGGCGATCTTCTCGCAGGCCATCATGACCTCGCGCGGGAAGGCGCGGAGCTGGGCGCCGCCGGCCACCAGACGCTTCAGCGCCGCGGCGTTGACGGCGTCGTACTTGGCGATCATCCAGGTGTTGGCCTCCCAGCAGGCCTGTTCCAGGATGGTCTTGTAGGACTCGGGAAGCTGCTCCCACGCGGTGATGTTGATCATCAGCGGGATCTGGGCGGAGCCCTCCCACCAGCCCGGCGAGTAGTAGTATTTGGCGACCTTGTGGAAGCCCAGCTTCTCGTCGTCGTAGGGGCCGACGAACTCCGCCGCGTCGATGGTGCCGCGCTCCAGCGCCGGGTAGATGTCGCCGCCGCCGATCTGCTGCGGGACGAGGCCCAGCTTGCCCATGATCTGCCCGGCCAGCCCGCCGACCCGCATCTTGAGGCCGCTGAGATCCTCCACCGTCTTGATTTCCTTGCGGAACCAGCCGCCCATCTGGGCCGTCGTGTTGCCGGCGGGGATGTTGTAGATGTTGTGCCCCCGGAACAGCTCCCGCATCAGCTCCAGCCCGCCGCCGTGCATCATCCAGGAGATGTGCTGGCGCGTGTTCAGGCCGAAGGGCATGGCGGTGTCGAAGCAGAAGGTCGGGTCCTTGCCGATGTAGAAGTAGGCGGCGGACTGGCCGCACTCGATCGTGCCGTTCTGCACCGCGTCCAGCACCTGGAGCGCCGGGACGATCTCGCCCGCCGCGAAGGTGCGGATCTGGAACTTGTTGTCGGTGGCGGCGGCGACCCGGCGGGCGATCAGCTCCGCCCCGCCGAAGATGGTGTCGAGGCTCTTGGGGTAGCTCGACGCCATGCGCCACTTGATCTCGGGCTGGCTCTGCGCGATGGCCGGGGCGGCGGCGACGGTGCTGGCGGCCAGACCGGCCCCGGCGCTGGTCAGAAAGGAACGACGTTTCATGGCGGAGGACTCTCCCTTCCCATTCTTTTCAATTATGGGAGGGATTCTGCATCGCCGTGACGCGTGCAACAAGAAAAAGGCGGCGCCGTGCCGCCCCGCCAAATCCGCATGCCCCCAGCCGCCCGCTCGTTGCAACGCCCGGACCGCAGGCGCCGTGCTAAGGTCGGACCCGGTCAAATCGGACCCGGTCGAAGAGGAAAGGGGGCCGCCGGTCATGGCTCGACGATGGACTTTTGCCGTGCTGGCGATCCTGTGCGGTGTCTGGGGCACGGGTGGTGGCGCAGACGCGGCCGACTCGCACCCGCCGCGGTCCGGCGGTGTGGCGGCGGGCCTCGGCACGGTGGCCTTGCAGCCGCCGCAGGCGACGTCCTCCGTGGCGCAGCCGATCGGCGGCTATGCCAACGGCTGCATCCGCGGCGCGCAGACGCTGCCGCCGGAGGGCGCCGGCTATCAGGCGGTCAACCTGTCGCGGAACCGCAACCACGGGCACCCCGACACCGTCGCCTTCGTCCAGCAGCTGGCCCGCCGGGCGCAGGCCGAGCGGCTGGGGCGGCTGGCCATCGGCGACCTTTCAAAGCCGTACGGCGGCCGCATGGAAAGCGGGCACGCCAGCCACCAGATCGGCCTGGACGTGGACGTCTGGTTCGACCTCGACCAGCCGCCGCTCGCTCGGGAGGCGCGGGAGCGCACCGACTTCCCGACCATGGTGGACCGGCAGGCGCAGCGCGTCCTGCCGGAGCGGTTCGGTCCCCGTCAGGCCCGGCTGCTGCAACTGGCGGCGACGAGCCCGAAGGTCGCGCGGGTGTTCGTGAATCCGGCGATCAAGCTGGCGCTGTGCGAGAGCGAGCGGGGCGACCGTTCCTGGCTGAACGCCGTGCGCCCCTGGGCCGGACACGACTCGCACTTCCATGTGCGGATGAACTGCCCGGCCGGATCGACGGCCTGCGTCCCGCAAGCTCCCATCCCGCCGGGCGACGGCTGCGGCCAGGAGCTTCTGAGCTGGTTCGAGCCCCCGAAGGAAACGCCGGGGCCCCGGCCGCCCAAGGCCATTCCCGAGCCACCCGCGGCCTGTCTGGCGGTTCTGGCGGGGAATTGAGCCTCCGTCGGCGGTGCGCGGGTTACTCGCGCATCAGCGTCGGCAGGTCCATGGCGACGCGGCCGATGTCCTCGCGGCGGAGGTCGCGGGCAGCCAGTTCGGCCGTGCTCAGGGCCGACAGCTCGCGATAGACGATGTAGGCGGCGGAGGTTTCGAACCAGGCGCTCACGAACTCGCGGACGCCCTTGACGATCCCCGACAGAGCGCCGTCATGATCGGTGTGCGAAGCGGTGGTGTAGGCCATGGTGCATCTCCCTCATGTCTGATGGAGGGAACTGTACACTGGTATACCAAATACCAGATACGCTGAGTGTGCAACGCAGCGGCGCAATAAAATTACGGCCATCCCAAGCATCAGAACGCCGAATTGTTTGGTGGACAAATGGTGTTGGCGCTCTTTGGAGGCCACGGTGCGGAGGCAGAGCCGCTCCGACCGCGGATCGCCTCGCACCCGGACTGAAAGACGTCGCCATGCCCATCGACGTGGCGACGCGATTCGGTCGTGTCCCGAGGCGTGGTGTAGGAGCCGGGGCGCTCATCTGGTCACCGGCGTGTCTGGCCGGAAGGTTCACGTGGTCGCAGCGGGCAACGTGAGGGCGAGATCATCGCGCAAGGGGGCGATGGTTTCCAGGGTCATGTAGCGCGCCCGCTGGACCGCCCATTCGTCGTTCTGTTCGAGCAGGATGGCGCCGATGAGGCGGGTGATCGCCGCCTCGTTGGGGAAGATGCCCACCACCTCGGTGCGCCGCTTGATCTCGCCGTTCAGCCGCTCCAGCGGGTTCGTGCTGTGGATCTTGGCGCGGTGCTCCTTGGGAAAGGTCATGAAGGCCAGCACGTCCTCCTCGGCCTCGTCGAGCAGGGTGGCCAGCTTAGGCAGCTTGGGGCGGACCTGATCGGCCACCTGGCGCCACTGCGCCTTGGCGGCGCCGGCGTCATCCTGGGCGAACGCGGTGGCGATGAAGGCCGACACCACGCGCCGGCCGCTCCGCCCGGCATGCGCCAGGGCGTTGCGCATGAAGTGCACCCGGCAGCGCTGCCACGTGGCGCGGAATACCTTGGACACGGCGGCCTTGATGCCTTCGTGGGCGTCGGAGATCACCAGCTTCACCCCGGCCAAGCCGCGGCGCTTGAGCTTGCGTAGGAACCCGATCCAGAAGGTCTCGGCTTCCGAGGCGCCGATGTCCATGCCCAGCACCTCGCGCCGGCCGTCGGTGTTCACGGCCACCGCGATGGTGACCGCCACCGAGACGATGCGCCCGTTCTGGCGAACCTTCACGTAGGTGGCGTCGATCCACAGGTGCGGCCAATCGCCTTCGATGGGGCGCTCCAGGAAGGTCTTCACCCGCTCGTCGATCTCCTCGCACAGCCGGCTGACCTGGCTCTTGGAGATGCTGCTCATGCCGAGCGCCTTCACCAGATCATCCACCGAGCGCGTCGAGATGCCGTGGACGTAGGCTTCCTGGATCACGGCGGTCAGCGCCTTCTCTGCTATGCGGCGCGGCTCCAGGAAGCCGGGGAAGTAGCTGCCCTTGCGCAGCTTGGGAATGCGCAGCTCGACGGTGCCGGCGCGGGTCTCCCAATCACGCTCGCGGTAGCCGTTGCGCTGGACCAGCCGCTCGGCGGAGCGCTCACCGTGGGCGGCGCCGGTCAGGCCTTGCACCTCCAGTTCCATCAGCCGCTCGGCCGCGAAGCCGATCATCTCGCGCAAGACGTCAGCGTCAGGGCTCTTCTCCAGCAGCGCGCGAAGCGCCATCATCTCGTCGGTCATCGTGGTCACCCTTCGGTCGGGTTGAGGTGTGGTGACCAGACTCTACCGAAGACCCACGATGACCGCCCCGCTGTGGAAAACCGGCCCGCCACGCCAGCTCTGGGGGGCGCTTCGGCGGGCCGGTTCCCCACAACTCCTACACCACGTTCAGGGACGTGACCCTCTGGGCGAGCGGTGCCAAGGACAGTTTGAGAGGCGCGGTCCGTGGGTGTGGGCGGGGCGCGTTTCGCCGACTGGGTTACCTCGCATCCTCCGCCCGGTCGGCGGGGACGGGCAATGTTGACAAGCGGCGCGCCGAGGCTCTCAAAGAGAGGCTAGGAAAGTTTCCCGCAATCTCAAAAAGAAAAGCGAGGCGGGGTGTTCCACCCGCCTCGCTTAATGTGGCGAAACCTCAGTTTATCAGACAACCGACAAGTTCTTTACACGTCGAGGTTGGCGACCTTGAGCGCGTTCTCCTGGATGAACTCGCGGCGCGGCTCGACGATGTCGCCCATCAGGGTGGAGAAGACCTCCTCCGCCTGGTCCGCGTGGTTGACCTTCACCTGCAACAGCGAGCGCTTGGTCGGGTCGAGCGTGGTTTCCCAGAGCTGGTCGGGATTCATCTCGCCCAAGCCCTTGTAGCGCTGGATGGTCACGCCGCGGCGGCCCAACTCCATCACCGTGTCGAACAGGGCGACGGGACCGGTCAGGCTGCGGCTTTCCTTCTGCTTTTCGAAGGCGCGGCCCGGCTCGGCGTAGACGCGCTTCAGGTCCGCCGCGATGGCGTCCAGCTTGCGGGCTTCGGCGCTCTTCAGCAGGTCGGCGTCCAGATGATGGCGGTGGGTCACGCCGCGGCGCGTCCGCACCAGCGCGTAACCGCCCTGGAGCAGGCTCTCGCCGCGCCAGCCGCCTTCCACGTCCAGCGCGTTGAGCCGGGCGGCCACCGCCTCGGCCGCCTGCTGCGCCTGGGCGGTGTCCTGCGACAGCGCGACCGACAGGGCGCCGCTCACCGCCGCCGATTCCACCACCGACAGGTTGCCGGCCTTGCGGGCCAGCGTCTCGATGTGCAGGCGGGCGCCGCGCGCCTGCTCGACCATCTCGCGCAGCGGCTCGCCGGTCAGCAGGGAGCCGTCGGCCGGACGCACGGACAGGTCGCCCAGCGCCGCCTCGATCAGATACTCCTCCAGCGCCCGGTCGTCCTTCAGGTACCGCTCCTTCGCGTTGCCGCGCTTGATGCGGTAGAGCGGCGGCTGGGCGATGTAGAGATAGCCGCGCTCGATCAGCTCCGGCATCTGCCGGAAGAAGAAGGTCAGCAGGAGCGTGCGGATGTGGCTGCCGTCCACGTCCGCGTCGGTCATGATGATGATCTTGTGGTAGCGCGTCTTGTCCGGGTTGAACTCGTCGCGCCCGATGCCGGTGCCCAGCGCCGCGATCAGCGTGCCGATCTCGGCCGAGGACAGCATCTTGTCGAAGCGCGCCCGCTCCACGTTCAGGATCTTGCCGCGCAGCGGAAGGATGGCCTGGAACTGGCGCGACCGGCCCTGCTTGGCCGAACCGCCCGCCGAATCGCCCTCCACGATGAAGAGTTCGGAGAGCGCCGGGTCGCGCTCCTGGCAGTCGGCCAGCTTGCCGGGCAGGGAGGCGATGTCGAGCGCACCCTTGCGCCGGGTCAGCTCGCGCGCCTTGCGGGCGGCCTCACGGGCGGCGGCGGCCTCGACCACCTTCTGGACGACGCGCTTGGCGTCCGCCGGATGCTCCTCGAAATACTGGGCGAGGCATTCGCCCACCACCGCCTCGACCACCGGGCGGACTTCGGAGGAGACCAGCTTGTCCTTGGTCTGGCTGGAGAATTTCGGATCGGGCACCTTCACCGACAGCACGCAGGTCAGGCCCTCGCGCGCGTCGTCGCCGGAGAGGTTGACCTTCTCCTTCTTCGCGATGCCCGACTCGTTGGCGTAGTTGTTGATCGCCCGCGTCAGCGCCGCGCGGAAGCCGGCGAGGTGGGTGCCGCCGTCCTTCTGCGGGATGTTGTTGGTGAAGCAGAGGGTCGTCTCGTGGTAGCTGTCGTTCCACTGGAGCGAGCATTCCACGGTGACCACGCCGCCATGCTCCGTCGGGCGCTCCGCCTTGATCGAGATCGCCGGCTTGTGCAGAGGAACCTTGGAGCGGTCGAGCCAGTTCACGAAGGCTTCCAGCCCGCCTTCATAGTGCAGGTCCTGGACCTTCGGCTCCACCCCGCGGGCGTCGGTCAGCACCAGCCGCACGCCGGAGTTCAGGAAGGCCAGCTCGCGCAGCCGGTGCTCCAGAGTCGCGAAGTCGAATTCGGTGTTGGTGAAGGTGTCCTTGGACGGCAGGAAGGTGACCTCGGTGCCGGAGAGCGGCTTCTGCCCGCCGTTGCCGTCGTCGACCATCGGCGCCGCGCCGATGTCCGCCAGCCGCTCGTCGGCGACGCCGTGGCGGAAGCGCATGAACCATTCGCGGCCGTTGCGCCAGATGCGCAGCTCCAGCGTTTCCGACAGGGCGTTCACCACCGACACGCCCACGCCGTGCAGGCCGCCCGACACCTTGTAGGAGTTCTGGTTGAACTTGCCGCCGGCGTGGAGCTGGGTCATCACGACCTCCGCCGCCGACACGCCCTCTTCGGAGTGGATGTCGGTGGGGATGCCGCGGCCGTTGTCGCGCACCGTGACCGACCCGTCGGCGTTCAGCTGCACCACGACCGCGTCGCAGTAGCCGGCCAGCGCCTCGTCGATCGCGTTGTCCACGACCTCGTAGACCATGTGGTGCAGTCCGGAGCCGTCATCGGTGTCGCCGATGTACATGCCCGGACGCTTGCGCACGGCGTCCAGCCCGCGCAAGACGGTGATCGATTCCGCGCCGTAATCCTGCTGCGGGAGGTCGTTCTTCAGTGCTTCCTGTGCCATGGCTCGACTATAGCAGACTGCGTTGGGTTTCGGCGGAATACCGTTGTTCGGCGGGCGATTTTCTGGGCTTTTCAGCCCTTTTTCGCGGGTCTTTTGGTGGGCTAGGCCGGGGTCACGGTCGCATCCTCGATGTGGAAGCGTTTGGCCGCCCCGCCGAGCGGTCCGAAGACCGAATCGTCGGTGCCGGTCATCCAGGCCTGGGCGCCCAGAGCCAGGATTTCGTCGAACAGCGCCTCGCGCCGCTGCGGGTCGAGATGGGCGGCCACCTCGTCGAGCAGCAGCAGGGGAGCGGCGCCGCGCTCCGCCGCCAGAAGGCGGGCGTTGGCCAGCATGATGGCGATCAGCAGCGCCTTCTGCTCCCCGGTGGAGCAGAGCGCCGCCGGCATGTCCTTCTGGGCGTGGCGCACCGCGAGGTCGCTCTTGTGCGGCCCCAGCGTGGCGCCGCCGCCGTCCGAATCGGCGCGCCGGCTGTCGCGCAGCGAGCGGCGCAGCGCGTCTTCGGCGGCCAGCGCCGGGCCCTCGTCCAGCCAGCGCTCCACCGTGCCCTGGACCGTCAGGTCGGCGCCGGGGAAGGGGCCGACGGCCCGCCCGCAGGCGGCGCGCAGCCGCTGCACCACGTCGCGGCGGGCGGCGGCCACGGCGACTCCGGTGGTCGCCATTTGGTCCTCCAGCCCGCCCAGCCAGCCCTCGTCGCCGTTCCAGCCGCGGTGCCCCTCGCGCAGCAGGCGGGCGCGCTCGCGCAGGGCGTGCTCGTAGCGGCTGAGTCGGCCGGCGTGGGCGGGGTCGAAGCCGAAGACGAGGCGGTCGAGGAAGCGGCGGCGCCCGCTGGAGCCTTCCAGAAACAGCCGGTCCATCTGCGGGGTCAGCCAGACGACGGCGACATGCTCGGCCAGCACGGTCTGGCCCTTGGCGGGATGGCCGTCCACCCGAACGACGCGGCGGTCGCGCTCCGCTCCGGACGCCATCTGGGGGCCGATCTCGCGGCCGGTGCCGATCTCCACCGGGCCGGTGGGGGTGTCGAGAACGGCGGCGACCGCCCAGCCGGCGCCGTTGTTGGGGCCGTTGCCGGGGCCGATCCGCTCGACCTCCGACAGCTTGGCGCCGCGCAGGCCGCGTCCGGGAGCGAGGAAGCTGACCGCTTCGAGCAGATTGGTCTTGCCGGCGCCGTTCGGCCCGGTCAGCACCACGGGGCGGCGGTCGGGCTCCAGGCGCGCGCTGTCATAACCGCGGAAGCGGGTCAGGGTCAGGCGCGTCACCGCCAAGGCGGCCGGAGTGTCCACCACGGGGGCGGGGTAGGGCGAAGTCTGTCTGGCGTCGAGCAAAGCGTCCGATCCGGGATGCGGGGGCCGGGCCGCCGCACCCCGTCAGACACGGGGTCCGGAGCGCACCGGCCCGAAAAGCGCCGATCCGTCCGGACCGGTCACACACGCATCGGCATCAACACGTAAAGGGCCGTGGCGTCGGCGACGTCGCGCACGATGGTCGGCGACGCGGCGTCGGCCAGCGAGAAGCGCGCGCCCTCGCCCTCGATCTGCTGCGTGATATCAAGCAGATAGCGCGAGTTGAAGCCGATTTCCAGGGGGCCTTCCTGGTAATTGACCTCCAGCTCCTCCGTCGCGCTGCCGGCCTCGGGGCTGGTGGCGGACAGGGTCAGCGTGCCGCGGGTCAGCGACAGCTTCACGGCCCGGCTCTTCTCGGTGGAGATGGTGGCGACGCGGTCCACGGCGGCGGCGAACAGCTTGGCGTCCACCTCCATCGTCTTGTCGTTGCCGACCGGGATCACCCGCTCGTAATCCGGGAAGGTGCCGTCGATCAGCTTGGAGGTCACGACCACCGAATCGAAGGCGAAGCGGATCTTGTTGTCCGACAGCGACAGCTCGATGCGGTCGGCGGCCTCGTCGATCAGCTTGCGGATCTCGTTCACGGTCTTGCGCGGAACGATCACGCCGGGGATGCCGGCGGCGCCCTCCGGCAGCGGCATCTCGACCCGCGCCAGACGGTGGCCGTCGGTCGCCACGGCGCGCAGCACCGGCAGCTCGGCCCCGCCGGCCTTGGCCTTGGCGGCGTGCAGGTAGATGCCGTTGAGGTAGTAGCGCGTCTCTTCGGTCGAGATGGCGAAGCGGGTGCGGTCGACCAGCGCCCGCAGGTCGCCCGCCGTCAGGTCGAAGCGGTGCGGCAGGTCGCCGCCGGACAGCTGCGGGAAATCGTCGACCGGCAGGCAGGACAGCTTGAACTGCGAGCGGCCGGCGCGCAGCGTCAGGATCGTGCCGTCGCCGCCGATGTCCAGCTCCACCTGGCTGCCGTCGGGCAGCTTGCGCACGATGTCGTACAGCGTGTGGGCCGGGGCGGTGGTGCCGCCGGAGCGGGTCACCGTGGCCGGGACCGTCTCGACGATCTCCAGGTCCATGTCGGTGGCGGCCAGCGACAGCTCGCCGTCGTTCGCCCGCAGCAGCACGTTGGACAGGATGGGAATGGTGTTCCTGCGCTCCACCACGCTCTGCACATGACCAAGGGACCGGAGAAGGGCGGCGCGTTCGATGATGATGTTCATGCTGGTCGTCGTCTCGGCAGGTCGTGTTTTTTGCGATTCGCAGGCGTACCCATGCCGGTCCGGCCGCAATCCAGCGGGCCGGAACGGGGGCGCATGATACCACAACGTCGGTTTTGCCGAACCAAATTCGTTCGGCGTGGCCGGGCGGTCGCCGGAAAGGACGATTCCGGCCCATCCGGAGGCCCGTGACGCCCCCGCGGGGTGCCGCCGTAGGGGGAATGCGGCCGGGGCGGGAGGGCGCGCGATTCGCGCTGGGGCGACTCTACCGCCCACCCTCCGCCGCGAATTGCGCGTCCAGCCCGGCGCGGTAGTCGGGGTAGGCCAGCTCGACACCGAGCTGGCGCTTGATGCGGTCGTTCTTCACCCGGCGGCAGTCGGCGTAGAAGCTGGCGGCCATCGGCGACAGGCCGGCCTCGTCGAAGGGCACCAGCGGCGGCGGCTCGACCCCCAGCAGGCCGCAGGCGTAGCTCACCACCTCGTGGGAGGGGGAGGGAAGGTCGTCGGCGACGTTGTAGACCGCGCCCAGCGTCGGCTTGTCCATCGAGGCGCGCAGCGTCGCCGCGATGTCCTCCACATGGATGCGGCTGAACACCTGACCGGGCTTGTCGACACGCCGGGCGGTGCCGTCGCGCACGTTGTCCAGCGCGCTGCGCCCCGGCCCGTAGATGCCGGCCAGCCGGAAGAGATGCATCGGCACGCCGTACTGACGGTAGAGATTCAGCCAGCCGCGCTCCGCCTCGACGCGGCGCTTCTGCCGCTCGCCGGTCGGGCGCAGCCACGCCGCCTCGCCCACCCATTCGCCCTGGGTGTCGCCGTAGACCCCGGTGGTGGAGAGGTAGCCGGCCCAGTCGAGCGTCCGCAGGTCCGCCAGATCCATGGCGTGCTGGTCGAGCACCGGGTCGCCCCGCTCGTCGGGCGGCACGCTGACCAGCAGATGGGTGGTGCCGGCGAGCGCCGCACGGGCGTCCTCCAGCGGGCGGCCCCGGTCGAACAGGAACGCCTCGACGCCCTGCGCCTCCAGGGCGGCGCGCTTGTCCTCGCCGCGGCAGGTGGCGGCGATCCGCCAGCCCTCGGCCTTCAGCCGGTCGGCGAACACGCGGGCTGTGAAGCCCAGGCCGAAGACGAACAGACGGGGTGAAGCCATGTCTTGCGGGGTCCTTGCGTCGGGAGCGGCAATGACGGAGTGTAAGGCCGCCATGAACCGACGCAACGCTTACCTCATCACGGCCGCGCTGGCGCTCCTCTCCGCCGGCCCGGCCTTCTCCGCTCCCACCGTCGATCACAACCGGGAGTTCCAGGCCTGTCTGACGCTCGCCGAGAAGCGCCCGGCCGAGGCGCTGGAGAGCGCGCAGACCTGGCTGAACCGCGGCGGCGGCGACCATGCCCGGCTGTGCCAGGCGCTGGCGCTGTTCCACAAGGGCGACTTCACGACCGCCGGGGCGCGGCTGGAGGAGCTGGCCCCGGTGCTGGGCAAGGACGACCCGAAGGCCGGGGCCTCGATCCTCGGGCGGGCGGGCTGGGCGTGGCTGCGCGCCGGCGACAATGTGCGGGCGGAGCGGGCCTACAGCAGTGCCCTGGCGCTCCAGCCGGAGGACGTGGACCTGCTGATCGACCGCGCCATCGCGCGGGCCGAGACGGAGCGCTTCTGGGACGCCGTGGCCGACCTGGACGCCGCGCTGAAGAAGGACCCGCAGCGGGCCGAGGCCTATCTCTACCGCGCCGCCGCCCACAAGGCGCTGGCCAACGACCGGCAGGCCGTCGCCGACATCGACCGCGCGCTGGAGTTGCGCCCCGGCGATCCCGACGCCCTGCTGCTGCGCGCCACCATCAAGGCGCAGACCGGGAATCTGCCGGGGGCGCGGGAGGATTGGAGCCAGATCGTCCGCAACACGCCGAACAGCGCGGCGGCCAAGACGGCGCAGGCCAACCTCGACCGCTCGGCCAAGGCGCCCGCTCCCGCGCCGGCGGCCAACGCGAAGGGCGGTGCGGCCCCCGCAAAGCCATAATCGGATTGTGGGTGTTACGCTAATTTCACAGGGCTCCTGCGACATTTGGCGGCTGGACGAGTGCGAACGCTTCGCAGGATCATCCGCGGCGAAGAGGGGCGGACAGGAACGCGCCCCCCACCTCCCGGTGCGATCAGGTGCAGCCATGAGCGGTCATCCCACCCCCGAAACGGGCCAGTCCCCCGGCGGACGGCATTTGGGCGAGTTGAAGAAGGGCGAGCGCGCCCGCGTGACCGGCGTCGATGAGCGGGGGGTCGTCACCACCCTTCCCGAAGGGGAGCTGGAGCGGCGCATGATCGAGATGGGGCTGGTCGAAGGCTCCCACGTCGAGGTCCTGCACGAAGCCTTTCCGGGCCGCGACCCCATCGCCATCCGCGTGAACGAGCACACGCTGGCGCTCCGCCGCGCCGAGGCGCGCGCCGTGCTGGTGGCGCCCGCCGCCTGACGCGCGGCGCCATCTCCTTTCTTTAAAGCGACCCCCTGCAAGGACATCCGGCCATGTCGGTCCTGGACTCCGCCCTGCCGCCGCGCATCGCGCTGGTCGGCAACCCGAACTGCGGCAAGAACCGCCCTGTTCAACGCGCTCACCGGTTCCCGCCAGAAGGTGGCGAACTACCCCGGCGTCACCGTGGAACGGAAGATCGGGCATTTCGTCAGCCCGCTCGGCCGCCGCGTCCAGGTGATCGACCTGCCGGGCACCTACAGCCTGCGCGCCCGCTCCCCCGACGAGGAGGTGACCCGCGACGTCGTGCTCGGCCGCTTCTCGCACGAGGACAGCCCCGACCTGCTGGTCTGCGTCGCCGACGCCACCAACCTGCGCCTGAACCTGCGGCTGGTGGTCGAGCTGAAGCGGCTGGGCCGCCCGATCATCCTGGCGCTGAACATGATGGACGCGGCGGAGAAGCGCGGCTGCCGCATCGACGCGGCGGCGCTGTCCGCGGCGCTCGGCGTGCCGGTGGTGCCGACCGTCGCCATCCGCCGCGGTGGCGTCCAGCCTCTGCTGGAGCAGATCGACGGCGCCATGGCCATGGCGTCCGATGCGGCGGCGGACGCGGCGGACAACCCCGCCCCCTGCGGCTGGAGCGAGCCTTCCTCGCGCGACCTGCGGGCCTACCACCAGGAGGTCGAGGGGCTGCTGGCCGGCTGCGTGGCCGACGCCGGCCTGCCGCCGCTGGCGACCCGGCGGGTGGACGCCGTGCTGCTGCACCCGGTGTTCGGGCTGGCCTTCCTGTTCCTCGTGCTGTTCCTGATGTTCCAGGCGGTGTTCGCCTGGGCCGAGGCGCCGATGAACCTGATCGACGGCGCGGTCAGCGGGCTCAAGGACTGGGTGGCCGCCACCCTGCCGGACGGCGCGCTGCGCAGCCTGCTGACCGACGGCATCATCGCCGGGGTGGGCAGCGTGGTCATCTTCCTGCCGCAGATCCTGGTGCTGTTCTTCTTCATCCTGGTGCTGGAGGCGACCGGCTATCTCGCCCGCGCCGCCTTCCTGCTGGACCGGCTGATGGGCGGGGTGGGGCTGCACGGGCGGGCCTTCATCCCGCTGCTCTCCAGCTTCGCCTGCGCGGTGCCCGGCGTCATGGCGGCGCGCACCATCGAGAACCGGGCCGACCGGCTGGCGACCATCATGATCGCCCCGCTGATGACCTGCTCGGCCCGGCTGCCGGTCTACACGCTGCTGATCGCGGCCTTCGTGCCGGACCGTCCGCTGCTGGGCGGTCTGGTCGGGCTGCCGGGGCTGGTGATGTTCGCGCTCTACGCCGCCGGCATCCTGTCGGCGCTGGCCGTCGCCTTCGTGCTGAAGGGCACGGTGTTCAAGGGCGCGCGCGAGCCGCTGCTGATGGAACTGCCGGCCTACCGCCTGCCCAACCCGCGCGACATCGCGCTGGGCCTGTTCGAGCGGGCCAAGGTCTTCCTGGCGCGGGCCGGCACGACGATCTTCGCGCTGATGATCGTCATGTGGTTCCTGGCGAGCTTTCCCGGCGCGCCGGAGGGGGCGACCGAGCCGGCCATCCAGTATTCCATCGCCGGCATGATCGGCCACGCGCTGGAACCGCTGCTGGCGCCGATCGGCTTCACGTGGCAGATCGCCGTGGCGCTGGTGCCGGGCATCGCGGCGCGCGAGGTGGCGGTCGGCGTGCTGGGCACCATCTACGCGCTGAGCGAGAGCGGCGACGCGCTGCAATCCTCGCTGGCCGGGGCGCTGGCCGCCTCCTGGAGCCTGCCGACCGCGCTGTCGCTGCTCGCTTGGTACGTCTTCGCCCCGCAATGCGTCGCCACCCTGTCGGTGGTGAAGCGGGAGACCAACGGCTGGTTCTGGCCGGCGGTGATGTTCGCCTACATGATCACGCTGGCCTACGGGGCGAGCTTCATCACCTACCGCGTCGCGTCTGCGCTGCTGTAAGGGGCTGCTGTAAGGGAAGGGGAGGGCACGGCCATGTGGCAGGATCTTCTGGTTGTCTTGGTGGTGGCGCTGGCCGCGGCGTGGACGGTGTGGCGCGTGATCCTTCCGGCCGGACTGCGCGCCCGCCTGCTGGGCCGCGCCGCGCCACAGGGGACCGGTTGCGGCGGCGGGTGCAAGGGCTGCGGCCCGGCCGGCGGCGGCTCGGGTGGCTGCCACTGAGCCTACAGGGCGGGGACCCGGGCGCCGCCCTTCTTGACCGCGTACATCGCCTGATCGGCGTGGACGATGAGCTGCTGGGAGTCGCGCCCGTCCTGCGGGAAGACCGCGACGCCGATCGACAGGGCGAGCGTCAGCCGCAGCCCGTCGATCAGGATGGGCTCCCCCAGCGCCGCCCGGCATTTCTCGGCCACGGTCTCCGCACCGGCGCGGCTCGCCTCCACCTCCAGGATGATGGCGAACTCGTCGCCGCCGATGCGGGCGATCAGGTCGGCCTTGCGCAGCAGGTCGGACAGGCGGCGGGCCACCACCCGGAGAACCTCGTCGCCCCGGCTGTGGCCATGGGCGTCGTTGATCGGCTTGAAGCCGTCCAGATCGATGTAGAGCAGGGCGAACGGCGTGTTGCCGCGCTCCGCGCGGTCGATGGCCTGCCGCAGCCGCTCGTGGAACATGGCGCGGTTGGGCAGGCCGGTCAGCGCGTCGTGGTGGGCCATGTGGGCCATCCGCGCCTCGCTGGCCCGCAGGGCGGCCTCCTGCTCCCGCAGCTTGCCCAGAAGATAGTTGAAGCCATGCACCAGCTCCCCGACTTCGTCCATGCGGCGGACCGGCAGCGGGGCCAGCTCGACATGCCCGTCGGCCATCTGGTGCATCCGCCGCGCCGCCTCGGTCAGCGGGCGGAAGAAGCGGCGCATGCCGAAGAACAGAACGGTCGCGGCGAAGGCGGCGATCATCAGGCTGTTGGTGATGATGAAGGTCTGCAGGTCCCGCACCCCCTCGAACGCCTCGGACGTGGGCAGGCGGGCGACCAGGAACCAGTCCGCCGTCGGGACGGAGGCTATGGCCGACAGTTCCTCCACCCCCGCCGCGTTGACGGTGATCCCGCTGCCGCGGTAGCCGGCCATGGCCCGGTCGTGCAGCGGATTCACCCCCTCAAGCGGCGTGGCGGCCAGGATCATGTTGTGATCGCTGGCCGAGACGAACAGCTTGTCGCGGGGGGAGACCAGAAGGAAGCCGCCGCTGCGCCCGATGCGGTTTCCCTGGACCAGATTGAGGAAGCCGGGCGACGAGAGGGCCGTGGCGCCGGACAGCACCGCGACCGGGCGCCCGGCGTCGTCGGTGACGGTCATCGCCATGACCACCATCGGCTCCCCGTCGAGGGAGGAGCGGGCGGGCCGCCCGATCACCGGTTCGCGGCTGGACAGCGCCGAGCGGAACCAGTCGCGGTCCGAAACATCGAAGTCCGGCGCCCGATGCCGTTGCGGATAATCGGCGAAAACACCGTGGCCGTCCGGCCGGACGACCATCAGCCCGCGCGAGAACAGGGGCGCGATCTCCTGATGGGTCTTCAGCCAGTCGCGCAGGGCCGCGGGATCGTCGAGGATCGCCAGCGGCAGGCTTCCGGCGGCGCGGCGCAGGAGGTCGAGCCGTGCCTTGATCTTCTCATCGATGTCGTGGGCGACGTAAGACGCCGTCGATTGCTGCTGTGACGAGGTGAGGTCGTCGATCTTGCCCTCCAAAAAGGAGGACAGAACCCAAACGCGCGCGCAGGCGCCGACCAAGACCAGGGCTAGTCCAAACAGCATAAGACGAACGACGATGCTGCGGCACTGCCGACTCAGTCCATTGGTCGCGGCGATGAGCATTCGCAAGCTCTGCTCCTCCAAGAAACCGTTTTCTTATTTCCCAGATGGCCAGGCTTCGCGCCCACCGCCCGCCGAAGATAGACGATGCCACGCCCGTTCGGAAGACGGAAAGGGCAGCGAATCCCCCTCAAATGCACCGGAACTGATTGAAAAAACGAAATATTTCCACCGAGGAGCGAGAAGCCCCCGTGTTGGCTCGCGTCTTTTCCGCGTTGGTGATAACAAAGCCCGTGGTGGGGCGATGCGTCGGGCTGCGCCGCTGTCCGGCCTCCCGCCGTCCCGCCATTCACGGTCCCTGTCCGATCCGGAGCGCCGAGATGCCGAACGACTCCAGCCGAGCCTCCGATCTTCTGTCCTCGGTTGCGGCGCGCCTGTGCGGACCCGCCGGAACGGGGGAGGACCTGAAGGCCATCGCCGATGTCTGCGAGGAGGCGCGGGCCGCGGGGCTGGGCGCCGACCCGGAACGGATGGCTGCGCTGGACAGCGCGGTCGCGGGCGTCGACCCGATCCTGCGGGAATCCGCTCTGGCCCACATCTCCGGCGACCTGCGGCGCTTCGCCCGCATCCTGGACATGGTCGAGCATGTGCTGGACCTAGCGCCACTGGAGGGTGTCAACCAGATCTACTGGTCGATGCAGCGGCAGATCTTCCTGACGCGCATGGACGCGGCGACCCAGCCCGACTTCTTCACCAACAGGCTCTTCCCCTTCTACGAACGCTTCCTGGGCGAGGTGGTGCGGCGCCTGGATCTGCGCCCGGCCCCACGGCCCGCCGGGGCGCCGGCCACCGGGCGGGTGGTGATGGTCACCAACCAGCTCCTGTCCGCGTATCACCAGCCCTCCCGCGACCTGCTGCGGCAGGCGGCCCTTCTGCAGGGGGGCGCCGGGCGGGAGGTGCTGATCCTCAACACCAACATGATGCCGGACCGCTACCACAGCCCCTTCGTCCCGCCCTTCGCTGCGGCCATCGAGGCGCAGTTGAACGGCGAGCAGCTCATCGCCTTCGAGGACCAGCGCTTCCGCCTGATCTCCTCGGTCGAACCGGGCCTGACGGCGGGCAAGCTCAAGGGCTTCCTGGCGGCGGTCGAGGCGTTCGACCCGGACGTGGTGATCGGCTTCGGCGGGTCGGTGCTGCTGGCCGACCTGCTTGGCGCGGTGCGCCCGCTGCTGTGCATCCCGACGACCACCGGCACGCCCGTCACCCTGGCCGACATCGCGCTGGACTTCGGCGGCACCTCCCCGCCGCCGGAAGGGGGGCGCTTCGCCCGCGCGTGGCGGCCGTTCCGCCTGGGCCTGTCGCTGCGCCCGGACGACGGCGCGCCCGCCGCCGCCCGCGCGGATTTCGGCATTCCCGAGAACGCTTTTCCCTGCGTGGTGATCGGCAACCGGCTGGACGCCGAGGTGGGGGCGGCGTTCCTGGCGCTTCTGGAGCGGTTTCTCGACGCGATCCCCCGCGCCGTGGTGCTGTTCGCCGGGGATGCCGGGGCCTTGCCCGGACGGCTTGCCGTCTCCCGCCACGCCGGGCGGCTGCGCAGCCTGGGCTGGGTGGAGCGGATGGACGGGCTGCTGGGGCTGTGCGGCCTCTGCCTGAACCCGCGCCGCACCGGCGGCGGGGCGAGCGCGGCGCAGGCGCTGGCGGCGGGCGTGCCGATCCTGTCCTTTCCCGGCGGCGACGTGGCGAGCGTTGCTGGGCCGGAGTTCCTGGTGACGGACGAGGACGCCTTCATCGCGCGGGCGGCGGCGCTGGCCGCTTCTCCGGAGCGGCTGGAGCAGGCTCGCGCCGCCGCCCGCGCCCGCTTCGCGGCGGTCCAGGGGGAGGGGGGCGACGCCGCCCGCCTCGCCGCCCTGCTGGACGAGGCCGTCGCCCTGCACCGGCAGCGGGCGTGAGGGGGCGGCGATGCGCGTGCTGCTCTGCGGACAGGGAACGTCGGAAATCCTCTGGTCCATCCACGCCGCCCTGGTCGCGCTGGGCCATGAGTCGGTTCTGGCGCTGCCCGACATCTCGCGGGAGGTGATCGACCGGCCGATCGACGTCCTCCTGGCGCTGAACCTGTTCGAGATCCCGCGCGACACGGTGGAGATGCTGGCCGCCTATGTGGCGTCCTTCGGCACGCGTCCGGCCATCGTGCACATCTGCCTGAAGCACCCGCTGGAGGAGATCGGCGCCGCCACCCCCGCGGCGGTGGCGGAGGCGGACCGCTGGATGGAGCGCTGGAACGTCCGGATGTGGTGCATGTGCCCCGGCGTGGCGGAGCAGTGCGGGCGGCTGGGCCTGACGCGGGTGTTCCACGCCCCGCTGGGGGTGCATCCCTGGATCTGCGCCCTGCGGGACGGCGACGGCGCGGTGCATCTCTACAAGCGCTGGATGTCCCAGGCCGATCCCGGGCTGGTCCGCTACCCCTACCGCGCCATGACGGGAGAGGCCGGGGACCGGGACGAGACGCCGCTGGTCGCCGGGCGCTTCGTCTATCTCGGGCAAAGCTGTGCCCCGGCGGACCCCACCGACCCCGCTGTCCGGCGTGCCGCCGAAACCGTCGCCGAGGCGATGCGCGCCCGGCCGGCGCTGCACCGGACGGCGGCCATGGATCTGTGCGGCCTGGGCGGGCCGTCCGCCGATCCTGCCTGGACGCTGGCGTTCAACCGGGCCTTCGCCGCGGTCTTCGCGGTGGAGAACCGCCGGCGCTTCGCCACCGCCCTGCGCGACGCCTTCGGGGAGGCCTTCGCCCTGTGGGGGGACGGCTGGGACCGGCACGGCCTCGCGGCGCATCCGGTCTCCCCGGGCCCGCGCGCCCTCTATCACGAGGCCGCGGCCTGCCTGGATTTCGGAAGCCTCGCCTACGACACGGCGATCTTCCCGCGCACCCTGGAGATCCTGAAGCGCGACGGCCTGCTGGTGAGCTGGCGGCACGCCGACAGCGCCCGGCTGTTCGGCCCCGTCGAGGACGATCTGACCTTCGGCGACGGCGAGGAGGCGGTGCAGCGGTTGGCGGCGTTGCGCGACGACCCGGATCGCCGGGCGCGGCTGCGGTCCGCCCATCGCGACTGGGTGTTCGACCACCTGTCGCTGGAGCGCGTCCTTCCCGCCGTGCTGGCGGACGGATGTCCACTTTCCCCCCATACGCTCTCCCAGTCCACCGATACCTCCGTATAGTTTCCAGGCCGGCCCGCCTCCGGCACTGTAGTGGCGAAGACGAGCCTCCGCGTTGCCCATGGAAGATCGTTATCCGTCTTCCCGTCGCGCCGCGGAACTTTCGCGCGTCCAAAAAAGGAGGGGGTTTTGAGCACGATTTCCACCAAGGACGGCACCCGCATCTTCTACAAGGACTGGGGCAGCGGGCAGCCGGTGGTGTTCTCGCACGGCTGGCCGCTCAGCGCCGACGCCTGGGACGGGCAGATGCTGTTCTTCGGCCAGCAGGGCTACCGGGTCATCGCCCATGACCGGCGCAGCCATGGCCGGTCCGACCAGACCTGGACCGGCAACCACATGGACCAATACGCCGACGATCTGGCCGAATTGCTCGACGCGCTGGACGTGCGCGACGCGGTGATGATCGGCCATTCGACCGGAGGTGGCGAGGTCGCCCGCTACATCGGGCGCCACGGCACCGGGCGCGTCGCCAAGGCCGTGCTGGTCGGCGCGGTGCCGCCGATCATGCTGAAGACCGCGGCCAACCCCGGCGGTCTGCCGATGGAGGTCTTCGACGGCATCCGCAAGGGCACCTACGACGACCGGTCGCAATTCTTTCTCGACCTGACCATGCCCTTCTACGGCTTCAACCGCGACGGCGCGAAGGTGTCGGAGGGGATGCGGCAGTCCTTCTGGCTCCAGGGCATGATGGCCGGGATCAAGGGCGCCTACGACTGCATCCAGCAGTTCTCGGAAAGCGACTTCACCGAGGATCTGAAAAAGATGGCGGTCCCGACGCTGCTCATCCACGGCGACGACGACCAGATCGTGCCCATCGACGCGGCGGCCCGCCGCGCCGTGGAGATCGCGCCGCAGGCGACGCTCAAGGTCTACGAGGGGGCGCCGCACGGCCTGACGGCCACCCACCAGGACCGCTTCAACGCCGACGTGCTGGCCTTCATCAAGGGGGCGTGAGCCGAAGCCGGTCAGGCGTCGCCGGCGAGGGTCACCTTGTCGGCGATGCGGACCAGATCGGGCAGGGACCGCGCCTGCATCTTGCGCATCACGCTGGCGCGGTGGACCTTCACGGTGATCTCGCTGAGCTGCAGCTCGGCAGCGATCTGCTTGTTGAGCTGCCCGGCGGCGACGAGCCGCATCACCTCCCGCTCGCGCGGGGTCAGGCTGCGGAACCGCTCGCGCAGGTCGCACAGCGCGTCGAGCGCGCGGCGGCGGTCGCGGTCGCGCTCGATGCCGGTGTGGACGGCGTCGATCAGGTCCTGGTCGCGGAAGGGCTTGGCGAGGAACTCGACGGCGCCGGCCTTCATCGCCGTCACCGACATGGGAATGTCGCCGTGGCCGGTGATGAAGACGACCGGCAGATGGATGTCCGTTCCGCTCAGCTCGCGCTGGAACTCCAGCCCGCTCTGGCCGGGCAGCCGCACGTCGAGCACGAGGCAGCCGGGGGCGTCGGGCAGGCGCTGCTGCAGGAACTCCTGCGCCGAGGCGAAGGGCAGGGCGGTCAGCCCGACCGAGCGCAGCAAGCTGACCAGCGAGTCCCGGATCGAGGGATCGTCGTCGATGATGGCGACGAAGGGCGTTTCCGCGGGTATGGCGGACCGGTCGGTGAGGGAGCGGTCGGTCATCGCGTCCGCTCCAGCTCCGCCCCGGCCGCCGGCCGTTCCGGCTCGTCGTCGGCGGGCAGGGTGAAGCGGAAGACGGCGCCGTGGGGCTGGTTGGCGGCCACCCACAGCCGGCCGCCATGGGCCTCGACGATCGACTGGCAGATGGTCAGCCCCATGCCGATCCCATGCTCCTTGGTGGTGAAGAAAGGTTCGAACAGCCGCTCCTCCTGGGACGCCTGCAGGCCGGTGCCGGTGTCCTCCACCGACACGATGACGTCCGTGAGCCCGCGGCGGCGCGAGCGGATGCTCAGAACGCGCGGCCGGTCGGTGACCGTGGCCATGGCGTCGTCGGCGTTGGCGATCAGGTTCAGCAGCACCTGCTCGAGCTGCACCGGGCTGCCGTTGACCGGCGGCAGGCGCTGCTGGAGGTCGGTCCGCACGGCGATGCGGTTCAGGCGGCGCTCGCCCTCCGTGCGGTCGAGCGCGCTGCGGATCACCCCGTTGATGTCCAGCCGGCTGCGCTGGGGCGGCGTCTTGCGGAAGGAATCGCGGATGCAGGCGATCACCCGCGCGGCGCGGTGTCCGTCGTCGGAAATCCGCTTCAGCGCCGCCCGCACCTCCACCAGGTTGGGCGACGGGCGGTCGAGCCAGCGCAGCCCGGCGCCCGCGTTGGTGACCATGCTCGCCAGCGGCTGGTTGACCTCGTGCGCGATGGAGGCGGAGAGCGCTTCCAGGCTGGCCAGACGCGCGTCGCGCACCCGCCGCTCCGCCGCCACCGAGCGGACCAGCCGCCCGTAGAGCGTGGTCATCTCGGCCAGCAGGACCAGCAGGACGATGCTGGAGGCGGCCAGCCCGAACACCCGTCCCGACCACCAGCCGGCGCTGAAGCGCCCGCCGCTGATGAAGCTCAGCAGGCAGGTCTCGATGGCCCAGGCGGCCAGCACGACCATCAGCCAGAGGTCGAGGACCGAGAGCCGCTGCCGCCCGAGGACGGCCAGTGCGGCGGCACAGAGCGCCAGGGCGGTCACCGGCACGACCATCCACAGCGGCGTTTCGCGCATGGTGTCGACCATCAGCCGCGGCAGATGGGCGTCGTCGGCCAGCGCGAAGGCGGTGAGACCCCCGGCCAGGGCCGCCGCCAGCGCCATGCCGCCGGCGATGGCGGGCAGGGCGGGACGGTGCGCCTCGCGCGGGCCGGCCTCCATGGCCTTGAGCAGCGCGTAGGCGAGGATGAACAGCGGCAGCCCGATGCGCCGCCCGGCGGCGACGATGGCCGTGCTTTGCAGGCCGGCGCCGAGCAGCCCGGTCGGCGCGAACACCCCGGGGAAGGTCAGCGCCCAGGGGACGATCAGCAGCGCCGTCGTCAGGTAGCCGGCGGCCAGCGCCAGCAGGGCCGGCGTGCGCTGCGTGGCGTAGAGCGCGAACAGCAGGACGGCGGTCATCAGCTCGGTCAGCAGGACCGCGGTGGCGTAGGCGGGCAGCAGAACCGCCGTCCCCTCCGTCGTCAGGCGGGCGAAGGGGGCGGCGATGGCCAGGGCGACCAGCAGACCGGCCACCGTGCCGATGGCCAGCCGCGTCTGTCCCGCCCGCGGCGGCAGGGTCGCCAGAAGAAACCGTTGGTCTCCGGGGTCATCGCTCGTGCGCATCACCGTCGCTCGCCCGCCCGTCGGGTCACGTCCGCCCTCAACCCTGCCTTCAACCCTCAAACCCAGCCTTTAACCCCGACCGGCACCGGCGGCGAGCGGCGCCTTGGCCTGATATACCAAGGTATAGGGCCCGCAAACGCAAGTTCAATGTCGCCGTCCTCCGTCCCTGACCGATGCTTCGACACACCGCCGGGCCACAGACATCGTCACGTGTTCGCCACGGCCATCGCCATTGGCACCGGCGCCAAAAACAACGGGGATAGAGACATGACCATCACCGCCACCGCGACTCCCGGCAAACTGCTCGTCTCGCCGAAGGACCACGCGCTGATCATGATCGATCATCAGTCGCAGATGGCCTTCGCGACCCATTCGATCGACGCCACGACTCTGCGCACCAACACCGCGCTGGTCGCCCACGCCGCCGCCGGCTTCGGCGTCTCGACCATCCTGACCACCGTCGCGGAAAAGAGCTTCTCCGGCCCGATCTTCTCCGAGATCACCGAGGCCTTCCCGGGGGCGGAGGTCACCGACCGCACCTCCATGAACACCTGGGAGGATGCGAACGTCATCAAGCGGGTGAACGGCCTGGGCAAGACCCGGCTGGTCTTCTGCGGCCTGTGGACCTCGGTCTGCATCGTCGGCCCGACCCTGTCGGCGCTGGACCAGGGCTTCGAGGTCTACGTCATCGCCGACGCCTGCGGCGACGTCTCGGTCGAGGCGCACCAGCGCGCCATGGACCGCATGGTCCAGGCCGGCGTCCGTCCGATGACCTCGCTCCAGTACATGCTGGAACTGCAGCGCGACTGGGCGCGCACCGAGACCTACGAGATGACCACCGGCATCGCCAAGAAGTACGGTGGCGCCTATGGCCTGGGCATCATCTACGCCAAGACGATGTTCGGCGCGTCGGAAGGCGGCCACAGCGCCGCCGCCTGACCTGCTGCGCTTGGTTCGGGGCGCTTGCTTCGCGGCGCCCGATGCCCCGCGCCGCGACGGACCGGTCCCGACCCTCCCCGGGGCCGGTCCGCCTCTTTCCGCCCATCCGGACGAAGAACAGGCACGCCATGATGCCCTATCTGCTTTCCCTCGGCGCCGGCATCCTGGTCGGCGTCCTCTACGCGTTTCTCGGCGTCCGCTCCCCGGCTCCGCCCACCATCGCCCTGATCGGCCTGCTCGGCATGCTGGTCGGCGAACAGGCGGTGCCGGTGGTCAAGCGGCTGATCGCCGGGCAGCCGGTGCTGGCCTTCATCCAGAACGACTGCGCCCGCCACATCCTGGGACCGCAGGCGGGCAATGCCGCCGCTCCCGATGCCGCGAACCCGCCGGCCCCAGCCGCGGACGCGCCCCCGCGGGGCCGGGCATGACCGGCCGGACCGGGATTGGTCGCCGCAGCGCCATCGCCGGAAGCGCCGCCGCCACTCTGCTCGCCTCGCCCCTGCTCACCCGCCTTGGGAATGCCGCCATGCCGTCTTCCGACCTTCTGATCGTCAACGCCCGCATCACGACGCTCGACCGCGCCAACCCGCAGGCCGACGCCGTGGCGATCCGCGACGGGCGCTTCCTCGCCGTGGGGCGGGAGGCCGAGGTGCGCGCCGCCGCCCCCGCCGCCACGGTGATCGACGCCAAGGGACGCCGCCTGATCCCCGGCCTGATCGACAGCCACATCCACGTCATCCGCGGCGGCCTGAATTACAACATGGAGCTGCGCTGGGACGGCGTGCCGACCCTGGCCGACGCCATGGCGATGCTGCGCGCCCAGGTGGCCCGCACCCCGGCCCCGCAATGGGTGCGCGTCGTCGGCGGCTTCACCGAGCACCAGTTCGCCGAAAAGCGCCTGCCGACGCTGGAGGAGCTGAACGCCGCCGCCCCCGACACGCCGGTCTTCATCCTGCACCTCTACGACCGCGCGCTGCTGAACGCCGCCGCGCTGCGGGCGGTGGGCTATGGCAAGGACACGCCCAACCCGCCGGGCGGCGAGATCCAGCGCGACGCCGCGGGCAACCCGACCGGCCTGCTGCTGGCCCTGCCCAACGCGATGATCCTGTACTCCACCCTCGCCAAGGGGCCGAAGCTGCCGGAGGAGTATCAGGTCAACTCCACCCGCCATTTCATGCGGGAGCTGAACAGTCTGGGCGTCACCAGCGTGATCGACGCCGGCGGCGGCTTCCAGAACTACCCCGACGACTATGCGATCATCGAGAAGCTGCACGCCGACGGCGAGATGACGCTGCGCATCGCCTACAACCTGTTTACCCAGAAGCCGAAGGAGGAGTTGAAGGACTTCGCCACTTGGTCTGACACGGTGAAGCCGGGCGACGGCGACGACCGCTACCGCCTGAACGGAGCGGGGGAGATGCTGGTCTATTCGGCCGCCGACTTCGAGGACTTCCGCGTCGCCCGGCCCGAGATGCCGCCCAACATGGAGACGGACCTGGAGCCGGTGGTCCGCCTGCTGGCCGAGCGGCGCTGGCCGTGGCGGCTGCACGCCACCTACGACGAGACCATCGGCCGGGCGCTCGACGTCTTCGAGAAGGTCAACCGCGACATCCCGCTGCAGGGGCTGAACTGGTTCTTCGACCACGCCGAGACGATCAGCGACCGCAACATCGACCGCATCGCGGCGCTTGGCGGCGGCATCGCCGTGCAGCACCGCATGGCCTATCAGGGCGAGTATTTCGTAGAGCGCTACGGCGCCAAGGCCGCCGAGGCCACGCCGCCCATCGCCAAGATGATGGCCGCCGGTGTGCCGGTGGGCGCCGGGACGGACGCCACCCGCGTCGCCAGCTACAACCCCTGGGTCTCGCTGTCCTGGCTGGTCACCGGCAAGACGGTCGGCGGGCTGTCGCTCTACCCGATGGCGAACCGGCTGGACCGCGAAACGGCGCTGCGCCTGTGGACGGAGGCCAACACCTGGTTCTCAAACGAGCAGGGCAAGAAGGGCCGGATCGAGGCCGGGCAACTCGCCGACGCGGCGCTGCTCAGCGACGACTACATGGCGGTGTCGGAGGACCTCATCCCCCACATCCGCTCGGTCCTGACCCTGCTGGGCGGCGCCGTGGTGCATGGCGAGGGCGATTACGACACGCTCGCCCCGCCGCTGCCCAAGCCGATGCCCGACTGGTCGCCGGTCGCCACGGTCGGCGGCTATCACCGCGACCCCAGGACGGTGCAGCGGCAGGCGGCGGAGTGCGGTTGCCACTCCGGCTGCGCCGTGCACGGCCATGACCACGCGGCGGCGCTGGGCGCCGACGTGCCCTCGTCCGACGCGCGCAGCTTCTGGGGCGTGTTCGGCTGCGGTTGCTGGGCGGTCTGAGGGGGAGCGCAACGATGGCCGACACCCTCTCCACGCGCAAGGACGCCATTGCGCCGGTCGCCGCCCTGCTCGACTGGCCGGGGACCGCCTGGCTCGCCCGCCTCGCCCTGGCGGCGCCCTTCTTCGTCAGCGGGCTGGTCAAGCTGACGGACTTCAACGGCGCCGTGGCCGAGGCGGCGGGGCTGGGGCTCGGCCTGCCGGTCCTCGTCGCGGTTGCGGTGATCGTCACCCAGCTCGGCGGGTCGGCGCTGTTTTTGACACGGCGCTGGTGCTGGCTCGGCGCCGGGATCCTCGCCGGCTTCACAGTGGTCGCCACGCTGCTCGCCCACGCCTTCTGGACTTATGAGGGGCTGGACCGCGCGCGGCAGACCGCCACCTTCCTGGAGCATCTGGCCATCGTCGGCGGCTTCGCGGCCGCCGCGGTGCTGACCCACCGCAACGCCCACCGCCGGGGAGGGCGCGCATGACCGCCGAGGCCGTCCCAACCCCCGGCGCACAGCCGCCCGGACATAAGCCCGCCGCATCCAAGCCGGCGGGTGCCTTCGCGCCGCTGAGCAACCGGCTGTTCGCCGTGCTGTGGGTGGCGGCGGTGCTGGGCAACGTCGGCACCTTCATGCGCGACGTGGCGAGCGCGTGGCTGGTGCTCGACCTGTCGGGATCGCCGTCCACCGTCGCGCTGATCCAGGCGGCGGGCTCGCTGCCCATCTTCCTGCTGGCGATCCCGGCGGGGGTGCTGTCGGACATCATGGACCGGCGGCGGATGCTGATCGTCATCCAGTGCCTGCTCGCCTGCGTAAGCGCCGCGCTGATGATCCAGGCGTGGCTGGGCGTCGCCAGCGTCGCCTCCATTGCCGGGCTGACTTTCCTCGGCGGGGTCGGGGCGGCGCTGATGGCGCCGGTCTGGCAGTCCATCGTGCCGGAACTGGTGCCGCGCAGCGAGTTGAAGGGCGCGGTGGCCCTCAACAGCCTGGGCATCAACATCGCCCGCGCCATCGGCCCGGCGGCGGGCGGCGCGATCCTGGCTGCCGCCGGAGCCGCCGCCACCTACGCGGTGGACGTCTCCTCCTACATCATCGTCATCGCCGCCCTGCTGTGGTGGCGGCGCACCCCCGATGCCCGCGACGACCTGTCGGAACAGTTCGGCGGCGCGTTGCGCGCCGGGCTGCGCTACGCCCGCGCCAGCAAGGAATTGCACCGCGTCTTCCTGCGCGCCGGCCTGTTCTTCGCCTGCGCCAGCGCCCTGTGGGCCCTGCTGCCCATCGTCGCCGGACCGATGCTGGGCGGCGGGCCGGGCTTCTACGGCCTGCTGCTCGGCGCCGTGGGGGCGGGGGCCATCGGAGGGGCAACCGTCCTGCCGCGCCTGCGCGAGCGTCTGGGCGCGGACGGCCTGATGCTGGCCGCCGCGCTGGTCACCGCCGTGGTCATGGGCATCCTGGCCCTGGCCCCGCCGCGCTGGCTTGCCCTGCCGGTCCTGCTGGGCGCCGGGGCGGCCTGGATCGCCGTCCTGACGACGCTGAGCGCCACCACCCAGGCCATCCTGCCCAACTGGGTGCGTGGGCGTGGGCTGGCGCTGTACCTGACCGTGTTCAACGGCGCCCTGACGGCGGGCAGTCTCGGCTGGGGGGCGCTGGCCGACGCGATCGGCGTGCCGGCCACCCTGTGGGTCAGCGCCGCCGGGCTGCTGGCCGTCGCCGTGCTGTCCCGCGCGGTGCCGCTGCCGGAGGGCGAGGCCGACCTCACCCCGTCGAACCATTGGCCGGAGCCGCTGACCGCCGAGCCGGTGCGCAACGACCGCGGTCCGGTGCTGATCACCATCGAGTACCGGGTGGCCGCCGCCGACCAGCACGCCTTCCACGCCGCGCTGCGCCGCCTGTCGGAGGCGCGGCGGCGGGACGGCGCCTACGCCTGGGGCGTCAGCCAGGATTCCGGCGATCCGGAACGGGTGCTGGAGTGGTTCTTCGTCGAATCCTGGGCGGAGCACCAGCGCCAGCACCGCCGGGTGTCCAACGCCGACGCGGACGTGCAGAAGGAGGCGCTGGCCTTCCACCGCGGCGACGGGCCGCCGCGGGTGTCGCACTTCCTGGCGCTGGAGCACCACGCGGGGCGGTCCTCGTGAGGCGGTGGCGCGGGGCGCTGGTCGCGGCTCTGCTGCTCCAGTCCGCCCCGGCCCCAGCGGAGATCCCCGCGAAGACGCCCCCGCCGCTGACCAACACCCGCTACGACGAGGATTACCGCTACCTCCTCGACCCCGCGGCGGGCAGCGGCGCCTTCTGGGAGCGGTTCAAGGCGGTCCCGCTCAGCCCCGGCGGCACGGTTTCCCTGTCCACCGGGCTGGAGGCGCGGCTGCGCGGCGAGGCGGTGCGCAACAGCGGCTGGGGGCAGGACGAGCCAAGGAACGACGCCTACGGCCTGTGGCGCCTGCTGCCCTACGCCGACCTGCGCGCCGGCCCGGCCCTGCGGGTCTTCGGGCAACTGATCATGGCCGGCTCGGCGGGCAAGCTCGGGCCGGAGGGGGCGCCGGACGTCGATCGCACCGACCTGCTGCAGGGCTTCGCCGACCTCTCCGTCCCGCTGGGCGACGCGCAGGGCACGCTGCGGGCGGGGCGTCAGATGCTCGCCTATGGGTCGGAACGGCTGATCAGCCTGCGCTACGGCGCCAACGTGCCGCGCGCCTTCGACGCGGTGACGGGCATCGTGCAGTCCGGTCCCTGGCGGGTGGACGGCTTCCTCGGCCGCCCCGTCCGCGCGGCGCCCGACCTGTTCGACGACCGGCGCGACGGGGGTCGCTCCGCCTGGGGGCTGTACGCCACGCGCGGCGCAGGGGCGAGCTGGGGCACGGGGCTGGACGCCTACTACATCGGCTACGGCAACCGGGCGGCGTCCTTCGAGGGCGGGCAGGGACGGGAAGAGCGGCACACGCTGGGCACCCGCCTGTTCGGCAAGGCCGACGGCTGGGACTGGAACTGGGAGGCGATGCTCCAGACCGGCCGCATTGATGGCGACACCATCGCCGCATGGTCGGTCGCCAGCGACACCGGCCACCGCTGGAACGGCCTGCCGCTGCGCCCGCGGCTCGGGCTGAAGGCCAACATCGCCAGCGGCGACCGCGATCCCGGCGACGGGCGGCTGGGCACCTTCAACCCCCTGTTCCCCCGCGCCAAGTATTTCGGGGAACTGACCCCGGTCGGGCCGCTGAACCTGATGAACCTGCATCCCTCCGTGGATCTGGCGCTGTCGGACGAGTTCAGCCTGTCCGCCTCGGCCATCGCCTATTGGCGGATGAGCCTGGAGGACGGCGTCTACGACCTGTCCGGCAACCTGCTCCGTTCCGGCGCCGGATCGCGGTCGCGCCACATCGGCACGCAGGGGGAGCTTGTGCTGTCCTACGCCGCCGGGCGCACGGTCGAGGGCTTGCTGTCCTACTCGCTGTTCCAGCCCGGCTCCTTCCTTCAGGACACCGGCCCCGCGAAGACCATCCACTTCGTCGGGATGGAGGCGGTGTTCAAGTTCTGATGGGCCATCGGTATGTTTCGGTACGGTACCTGCACCGGTCCCCTCTTTGACGGCATCATCGCGAACGTCATGATGCATAGGGGCGCAGCAGCATGTTCCGCAGCACCGGTCCGGTCTTCCTCCTCGCAATTCTCGCCTCGCCGGTTGGATTGCAGGCGCCGGCTATGGCCGCCGAGATGCCGGATCGGGCGGGGCAGAAGGCCGACGTGTTCGATCTGTTCGACGAGAATGACGACGGGCGGATTTCGAACGCGGAGTTTCAGAACAACAAGATTCTGGTCTTCTATGTCTGGGACCGGAACCGGGACCTCGTGCTGACGCCCGATGAGACACCGCTGAGGCCCGAGGTGTTCGCCGCCGCCGCCGGGCCGGACGGGCGGATCGACAGCCTGGATTTCATCACGGTCATCGACGAGGCATTCCTCATCGCCGACACCAACCACGACTCCATGCTCGACCGGCAGGAGTTTCTTGCCTTCCGGCAGCGCATCCGTCCCTGAAGCGTGCCGCGGTCAGCGGGGCGCCGCCGTCCGTGGCAATGTTGCCGTTGCAACCCTCTCCTTCGGCGCGGCGGGATTACCGTAACTTACGGCCGCTGCCATGCCGGGAACGCCGGCCATCCGTGTAACGTTGCCGTCCAATCGACCCAAACACAGGCGGAGACGATCCATGAAGCGCCGAGTTCGTGCCATCCTTGCGGTGTTCCTGACCGGCGCGGTCCTCGCCGGCTGCGCGCCGGCGTCCGAGACCGCGCCGCCGTCCGCCGCCCTGGCCCCGGCGAGTGTCGAGCCGACGCCGCGGCTGTCCATGGTCGAGAACGTCCGCTCCACCGCCAAGGTGCGCGGAATCGACAAGGCCGCGCGGACGGTGATCCTGCAATTCCAGGACGGGCGGGAAGAGGCGGTGACCGCCGGCACCGCCGTGCGGAACTTCGACCGCATCAAGGTCGGCGACACTGTGCAGATCGAGTACGCCCGCCTGACCAACATCGTCACCCAGCCGCCGGGCGGCGGGCCGGGCGCCATTCAGCGGAGCAGCACGGACCGCGCCGCGGTCGGCGAGATGCCGCGCGCGTCGGCGATCACCACCACCCAGGTGACGGAGGTTGTCGAGGCCATCGACCTCAACCGACGGACGGTCACGTTGCGCGGGCCGCAGGGGCGCACGCGCACGGTTCCGGTCCCGCCGGACGTGCAGGGGCTGGAGACGGTGAAGCCCGGCGACGAGGTGGTGATCAGCCGGACGGAGGCCGCCACGGTCACCGTGATGCGATGAGGGGAGAGGCGAAGGCCACCGATGAGGGAAGGTGGCGCGAGTGACGGGACTTGAACCCGCGGCCTCCGGCGTGACAGGCCGGCGCTCTAACCAACTGAGCTACACCCGCAATATGGCTCCGGATGCTGGACTCGAACCAGCGACACGCGGATTAACAGTCCGCTGCTCTACCGACTGAGCTAATCCGGAACGGAGGCCGGCTTATAAGCCCCTTTCCGGAGGCTGGCAAGGGGAAAACGACCCGGCGGCCGGATTTTCTGTCCGGCGCCGGTGGCGGCGATGCAGGGCCGTGACAATGGGGCCGAAATGTGGCGAAGCCCTCGCGCGCCGGTTGACAGAGGGCGTGGCTTTCGCTTCCTTCCGGCCCCGGTTCCCGTCCCAATCCCCTGCCGCTGGTCGCCGTTCCCCCATGTCCAAGGTCGTTCCCTTCGCCCAGGCGCGCGAAGCCCTTCTCGCCCGTCTCACCGAGCAACTTCCCCCCTCCACCGAGTGGGCGGGACGCCTGATGCTGATGCCGGACGGCAACCGGGTGGAGCCGATGCCGGCGGAAGCGGCGGTGGAGGTGCTGCGCGCCTTCCGCGCCGGGCTGGGCGAGGCCATCGGCGCCGCCCCCTGCTCGGTCGGCGGCATGTGGGTGTCGCGGGAGGACTGCCTGGACTGGGACGGGCTGCTGGCCCCGCTGGCGGTGGCCGCCGGCTATGTGGTGGCCGGGGCGACCGGCGGCGACGGGCTGGCGGTGGAACTGTTCCGCTGCAAGGGCGCGCTGGCCGGCTGGGGCGTGCGCGGCCTGCGCGGCGAAGCGGCGGTGGCCCGCTCCGCCGGCTACGCCGTGGTGATGGTCAGCCGCCGCCCCGACGACCAGGAGATCGTGCTTGACCGTGTGATGGACACCTTCGGCTTCGTGATGCGCAGCCAGGGTGAGCCGGTGGTGGGCACCGGCGACCTCAACGCCCGGCTGGCCCGCCGGGCCTGCCCGCTGCGGCGATAAGGCGGGCGGTCAGCGGTTCGGCGCGTCGGCCTGCACGATGCGGGTGACGGTCTGCAGACGCTGCACGTCGCGCACTTCCAGAACGATGCCCAGGTTCAGCGCGGCGAGCGTGTCCACCAGGGAGCGCATGCTGTCCCGCACCCGCTCCAACGCGTCGGGGCCATGGTCCGATTCGCTGCCGAGGGAGCTGACGAAGGCGCTGATTTCCAACTGCATTTAGGCCGGGCTCCGCCTGTGTGGTGGGTGCTGTCCCGCAAGGCGTTACTCCGATCCGCGCGGTCGCGTCCATCGCGCTTGCGCCATAGGCCGCCGGGCGAATCCCTCCTATCCGCTAGGTCGGGGAGCGGCGGAAGCGCAGGGGTTCGCCGAAGCCGGGGACGGCGAAATGGGCGGGTTCGACCGCATGCTCGGCCAAAGCGTGGTGCAGCGCCCGGATGGGGGCGTCGATGCCCTCCGCGGTCAGCTGGAAGGTGCCGAAATGCATCGCGACGCTGTGTCGCGCCCCCAGGTCGCGGTGCGCCCGCACGGCGTCGGCCGGGTTCATGTGCTGGGCGGCCATGAACCAGCGCGGCTCGTAGGCACCGATCGGCAGCAGGGCGACGTCGATGGCGCCGAACCGCCGCCCGATCTCCTTGAAATGCGGGCAGTAGCCGCTGTCGCCCGCGAAATACACGGCCGCCTCCGGCGTCTCCACCACGAATCCGCCCCACAGGGTCTTGCGCCGGTCGAACGGGGTGCGGGCGGACCAGTGCTGCGCCGGGACGAAGGTGATCCGGGTGCCGTGCGGGCCGGGCAGGCTGTCCCACCAGTCCAGCTCGTGCACCGCGTCGAAGCCGGCGCGGCGCATCATCGGGCCGTTGCCGAGCCCCGTCATCACCTGCGGCACGCCGCGCCGCCGCGCCAGATGGCGCAGAGTCGGGGCGTCGAGATGGTCGTAGTGGTTGTGGCTGAGCAGGACCGCGTCGATGGCCGGCAAATCCTCCATCCGCACCGCGGGCGGGCGCACCCGCTTCGGCCCCAGCCGCCCGAAGGGGCCGGCATGGTCGGAGTAGACGGGGTCGGTCAGGAAGGCCGCTCCGCCGATCTGGATCAGGAAGGTCGCCTGCCCGATGAAGGTGACCGCCACCTCGCCGCGCGCCGGGGTGACGGGGCGGAAAGGGTGGGGCGGCTCCGGTTCCGCCGGCGTCCAGCGCGGGCCGCGCGCCTTGTAGAGCCGCCACAGATCGCGCGGTCCCTTGTCCGTGTCGGCGTGCGGGTTGAAGAAGCGGCGTCCGTCCCAGTGATCGGACGGAACGGCGGGAAAGCGGGGCTGGCTGTCGTCGCGCGGCATGACACCAGAAGTGGGGTGGTGCGGCGGCCTTGGCTAGGCCGCCGCCTGCCGCGATGCGGCAAGAATTTCGTGTCCGCGCGGCAAACAGTTCACGAGACGGAATGTCTGATCATTAAAGCATTGAAAGCGTTGCATTTTTCGGGGGCTGCCCTGCAATAAGCGCGCGTGTGGTATTAGGTATACCAGAGCATATTGGTCTCAACGAACAACCCCCCGATAACGCCTCCCAACGATTGGAGACCATCATGAACAGCTCGACCTACACCCACATCGGCAGCGACCGCGCCCCGTCCTCCGCCCTCCAGGCTGTCCGCGAGTTCCTCGCCGCCTGGCTGCGCGCGACCCCGGCCTACATCGTGTATCGCGCCATCAACGAGCGTTGATCCGCGAGCCTTGCGTCACGAGTGTTGATTGTTGAACGGGGGCGGCCCAGCGGTCGCCCCCGTGCTGTATGAACCCGGTGCGTCCCGGTTCAGGACGCCGGCGTGAAGTTCCGGCTCCAGACCGGCGCCAGGGTCGGCAGGGCCTTCACCCGCTCCGCGACGCCCGAGAGCTTCGGGCAACGCTCCGCGAACCAGGCGTGGCGAGGCCGCCAGTGCACCATCGCCCCGATGTAGATGTCGAGCGCGCTGAAGCGCTGCCCCAGCACCCATGGGCCGTCGCCCAGTTGCGATTCCAGCCAGAGCCACAGCGTCTTGCGCTGCTCCACCATCGCCGCGCCGAGCGTCTCCGGAGCCTCCGTCACCCAGCGCTCCGGGTAATCGCCGAAAGTGAAGGTCGGGTAGACGTTGGCCACCAGCCAGACCAGCAGCCGCAGGAAGGTGGCGCGCTCCGGCGCGTCCGGCGGCGGCGCCAGCCCGGCGTCCGGGTGCCGTTCGGCCAGCAGCAACGCGATGGCCGCGCTTTCCGTCATCACCGTCCCGTCCGGCAGGACCAGGGTGGGGATCTGCCCCAGCGGGTTCAGCGCCAGCAGCCGCTGGCGCGCCGCGCCCGGCGCGTCGAAGCCCCCGACATCCTCGAAGACGAAGGGGACGCCGCACTGGACCAGCATCGCTTCCGTCAGGACGGACCCCCAGCCTGGCACGCCGTAGAGCCTGTAAACCTCACCGCTCATTCCCGATCCCTCCCATCCTGGGGTCCCTGTCCCGCCGCCAGCGTCCAGAACGCCTCCGCTGCCGGGCTCTGTCGGGCGCGCGGACGGTAGAGGCGCACCTCCACCGGAATTTCCCAGCCCGCCCCGCCGGCCCGCACCAGCCGTCCCTGCGCCACGTCGTCGCCGATCAGACTGTCCGGCAGCCACGCCACGCCACGCCCGTCTCGGGCCAGCGTGCGCAGCACCGCGGCGAGATGCGAGGTGAAGACGGTATCGAGCGCGAGCGGCGCCGGAAAGCCGCCGCGCGCCGCCGTGACGATGCGTCCCATGCCCGACTCCGGGCTGTAGGCGAGATGGGGCAAAGCGCATCCGGCGCCGGACAGCGGGTATCGGGGGGCACCGGTCCCATCAGGCGCACAGACCGGCACCAGACGGTCGCTTCCCACCGCGGCGGAGCGGAAGGCTCCAGCCTCCAGCCGGGAGGGGGCCGCCGCATGGGCGTGGCACAGCAGGAACTGCGCCTGCCCCTGCATCATCACCTGCTCGCACGCCTGCATGCTGTCGGACAGCAGGTGGATGGCGCCCAGCCGCGCCTGTCCCTCCAGCCGGCTCAGCCAAGTCGGGAAGAAGGTCAGCGACAGCGCGTGGGTCGCCGCGAAGCGCAGCGCCGTGGCCGCCGCCCCGCCGGCCAACCGCGCCTCCTCCCGCCCCTGCAGGAGGCGGCGCACCGTCTCGTCGGCGAAGGGGCGGAAGCGGCGCCCGGCCTCGGTCAGCCCGACCGGCTGGGTGCTGCGGTCGAACAGCGGCGTGCCGGTCCAGTCCTCCAGCGCGCGGATGCGGCGGCTGAAGGCCGGCTGGGTCAGGTTGCGCCCCTCCGCCGCGCGGGAGAAGTTGCCGCACTCCGCCAGGGCGAGGAAATCCTCAAGCCAGTTCAGTTCCATCGCTGTGCCGTTCGCCCATGCCGGATGCGCATCACGCGATTTGAAACTGGCATTGGCCCGGCGGTCCCGTCCATCCCTATCCTGCGGCCCAGGGCATCGGAAAAGCCAAAGGGAAGCAGCGCCATGCGCATCGTTGAGATCCGGGAAAAGACCGTCGGCATCAAGTCCGACATCGCCAACGCCTACATCGACTTCAGCCAGATGACCTGCTCCACCGTGGCGGTCATCACCGACGTGGTGCGCGACGGCAAGCCGGTGATCGGCTACGGCTTCAATTCCAACGGCCGCTACGGCGCCGGCGGCCTGATGCGGGAGCGCTTCATCCCCCGCCTGACCTCGGCCGCCGCCGACAGCCTGATCGACGAGGCGAACGGCAACCTCGACCCGTTCAAGATCTGGGCGCGGCTGATGACCAACGAGAAGCCGGGCGGCCACGGCGAACGCTCGGTCGCGGTGGGCACCATCGACATGGCGGTGTGGGACGCCGTGGCGAAGATCGCCGGCAAGCCGCTCTACCGCCTGCTCGCCGACCGCTACCGCGGCGGCGTGGCCGACGAGTCGGTGTGGGTCTACGCCGCCGGCGGCTACTACTACCCCGGCAAGGGGGTGGAGGCGCTCCAGGACGAGATGCGCAGCTACCGCGACCGCGGTTACAAGGTCGTGAAGATGAAGATCGGCGCCACCTCGCTGGAGGACGACCTGCGCCGCATCGAGGCGGTGCTGGAGGTGGTCGGCGATGGGCAGAACCTCTGCGTTGATGCCAACGGCCGCTTCGATCTGAAGACCGCCATCGCCTACGCCGAGGCGCTGAAGCCCTACAACCTCTTCTGGTACGAGGAGGCCGGCGACCCGCTCGACTACGCGCTCCAGGCCGAACTGGCGAACCATTACGACCGCCCCATGGCGACCGGCGAGAACCTGTTCAGCCACCAGGACGCCCGCAACCTGATCCGCCACGGCGGCATGCGCCCGGACCGCGACTGGCTGCAGTTCGACTGCGCGCTCAGCTACGGCCTCGTCGAGTACATGCGCACGCTGGACATGCTGAAGGAGAACGGCTGGTCGAGCCGCCGCGTCGTGCCGCACGGCGGCCACCAGATGTCGCTGAACATCGCCGCCGGCCTGCATCTGGGCGGCAACGAGTCCTACCCGGACGTGTTCAAGCCCTTCTGCGGCTTCGCCGACAGCATCGCCGTCGAGGACGGGCGGGTCCGCCTGCCGGAGCTTCCCGGCATCGGCTTCGAGGACAAGGCGGAGTTGTTCCGCACCATGCGCGAGGCGCTGGAGACGGCGAACTGAGGCGGTCTCCGTTGCGCGCCGCACCCTGTACGGGCGGTATAAGGCGTTGACTCGCGCCGGATCGTCCTCACATGCTGTTGCGGTGTTCAACAGTTTTGAAAGGAGGTGATCCAATGTCTCATGGAGCCAAGCCGGTAGCCGTTCTGTTCGGTCTCGCCGCCCTCCTGACGGCGGGGGTCGCCAGCGCGGATTGCTCCTCCAGCCACAGCGCCAGCGCCGGCACGCAAAAGCCGGCCAGCGACACGGTCGCCACCGGCGACCGGGCTTCGGGCAGCACCCGCGGCTGATACCAGCAACGCAACACCGGCAGCACCATGCCGAACGGGCCGTTTCCCATCCGGGAAGCGGCCCGTTTCTTTTTGGTGCCCTGTGGACGGACCGAAGGTTCTCGTTCCAGTTTGTCCAGATAGTCCTGTCATCATGCTGTGCCCTTCTGGTCCATGAAAGATTCGTTCACGAATAATGCTGTCTCGGAAGCGGTGCTGTACTGCGGTCTCCATGGGCGTTCGGCCCCACGAAACCTCAACGACGTGGAGACCTCATGCAGTACCGACACAGCTCCGGAGTCGACTTGGGCTCGACCTGCTGCGGAAGCCCCCGGCACCGCTCCCGCCGGACCTTTCTGACGATCGCCGCGCTGGGCGCCGGGGCCGCCATGGTGGCGCCCCTGACCACCGGCGCCGCGCGCGCCGCCCAGCCCGCCGGCGAGGTGGACGCGCTTCTGCTCTCCTGCATGGATTACCGGCTGATCGACGACATCGGCCGCTACATGGACGGGCGCGGGCTGACCAACCGCTACGACCATGTGATCCTGGCCGGCGCGTCGCTGGGCGCCCTGACCGACCAGAAGAAGGCGTGGGGCGAGGCCTTCTGGGATCATGTGGCGGTCGCCAAGCAGCTGCACCGGATCCGGCGCGTGATGGTCATGGACCACCGCGACTGCGGCGCCTACCGCGTCTTCCTGAAAACGGACGTCGCGGCGGACCCGGAGCGGGAGACCGCCGTTCACGCCGACCAGCTCCGCGCATTGGGCGCCGCGATCAAGGCGCGGCATCCCGATCTGGAGGTGGAACTGCTGCTGATGGCGCTCGACGGCAGCGTCGAGTCCATCGCCGAATCCGCCTGAGGACAGGCGGCGATTCCGGCGGCGCCGGAGCTAGGGACCCCCCCTCGCTCCGGCGCCTTTATAATTCGTATGCGAAATAGTCGGTTGAGCGCCGTCCCTCCTTTTGGTAAACGCAAGGTAAGGATGTGGCCGGCGGGGTAGCGGGGCACCGCTGCCGCGGATACGACGGCGTGCATCGGACCCGGGGTGCCATGCGTCCCTTGGGAAGTGCAGGGTCGTGCCGTTCCCTTCCGCCGTGCTTTTCCCAGGCTGCCGATGAGCATTCTCACACGCCTTGTCCTGCTCGTCCTCCTCGCCAGCCTGCCGGCCATCGGCATCCTGGCCCACAACAGCCTGACCGCCATCGAGGCGGGGGAGCGGCAGGCCGAGGCGGAGGCCCGCCGCCTTCTGACCCTCATCCAGGACGAGCAGCAGCGGGTCGTGGAGGGCATGCGCGGCGTGCTGGTGACGATGGCCGAGATGGCGCCGCGGCTCGCTGTCGACCCCCAGCAATGCTCCTCCACCTTGAACCGCCTGCGTGGCCGGCTGCCGCGGGTGAAGGGCATCGCCCTGACCGATCTCGACGGCTCGGTCCGCTGCGCCAGCGATGCGAAGCTGAACGGCCTGATGGTGGGGATGCTGCCGCACATCCGCATGGCGCTCTACGGGCATGGCTTCGTCGTTGGCGACTATGCGGTGCGGCGGCTGGACGGTCGGCCCGTGCTGCCCTTCGCGGCGCCCTACACCGACGGGACGGGCCGCATGGCGGGGGTGGTGTCCATCGCGCTCGACGCCGGATGGCTGCGCGAGTATCTGGCGGAAAAGCCGCTGCCGCCGAACGCCATGCTGGTGCTGGCCGACCGCAACGGCACGCTGCTGGGCCGCTTCCCCGGCAGCGACGACCAGCGGGTGGGCAAGCCGCTGCCCGAACCGCTGATGGCCCTGCTGAGCGCGCCGTCCGACGGGGTGGCGGAGGTTGCCGGCCTGGATGGCGAGCCGCGGATCCTCGCCTACGCCCCGGTCGACCAGAAGGTTCGCGAGCTGTTCCTGGCGGTCGGGCTGGATCGGACGGAGGCGCTGCGCCCCGTCACCGCCGCGGCCGAGCGGAGCGCCTTTCTGCTGGCGCTGGCGGCGGCGCTGTCCCTGGCCGCGGCCTGGATCGGCGCGCGCCTGTTCGTGCTGCGCCCGGTGGCCCGGCTGAAGCGGGTGGTCGAGCGCTGGAGCGCCGGGGACCGCAACGCGCGGATCGGCCGGCCGGGCGACCGCTCGGAGATCGGTGCCTTGGGGCGCGCCTTCGACTCGATGGCGCAGGAGCTTCAGGCGCGGGAGCAGGCCCGCGACGCCGCCCACGCCGCCGAACACCGCATGGCCGCGATCCTCGCCGCCTCCACCGACGCGGTGGTGGAGCTGGACCATGAGGGCCGGGTGACCTTCGCCAACGACAAGGCGGCGCGCCTGTTTGGCGACGGTGGGGACCTCGTGGGGCACGTCTTCGTGGCGTTGCTGCCGCCCGGCGTGGTCGAGCCCTTCGCCGCGCGCCTGCGCGACGCGCTGGCCCGGCGGGAGCCGGAGGAGTTCGAAATCCGGCTGGCCGGCGGAAAGGAACAGGGCAACGGCGACGGCAGCGGTGGCGACTGGTACGCCCTGCGCCTGTTCGCCACCGGCGACCGGCTGGCCGTCTACGCCCAGGACGTGACCCGCCGCAAGGAGGATGAACGGGCCATCCGGCGCGCCGTGGAGCGCCACCGCTCGCTTCTGGAGACCGCCGCCGACGCGATCCTGCTGGTCGACGCCAAGGGCACGGTGCACACCTACAACCGCGGTGCGGAGCGCATCTTCGGCCATGGTCCGGCCGACGCGGTCGGGACGGACGTGTGCCGCCTGATCCCCGGCGGCCTGATTGCGGAGCCCCTCAGCCCGGACCGGCTGGCCGACGGCGTCGCCCGCGAGGTCGAGGGGCGGCGGCGCGACGGGCTGGCGGTGCCGCTGGAGCTGTCGCTGTCGGCCTGGAGCGACGGCGGCGACCGCTTCTTCACCGCCATCCTGCGCGACATCACCGAGCGCAAGCGCACCGAATCGGCGCTGCGCCGCGCCAAGGAGCAGGCGGAGCGGGCCAACCGGGCCAAGTCGCGCTTCCTCGCCGCGGCCAGCCACGATCTCCGCCAGCCGGTGCAGTCGCTGTTCTTCCTCACCTCGGCGCTGGGCGAGCAGACGCAGGGCACCCCGGGCCACGGCACGCTGACGACCATGCAGCAGGCGCTGGAGGCGTTGAAGCGCCTGCTCGACGGCCTGCTGGACATCTCCAAGCTCGACGCCGGGGTGGTCGAGCCGGTGACCACCACCGTGGCGATCCAGCCCCTGTTCGAGCGCCTCGCCGCCGAATACGCGCCGGAGGCGGCGCGGCGCGGTCTGACCCTGCGCGTCGTCCCGACCACGCTCCACGCGCGCAGCGACCCCATGCTGCTGGAGCGGGTCGTCCGCAACCTGCTGGACAACGCCTTGCGCTACACCGGGCGGGGCGGGGTGCTGCTGGGCGTGCGGCGGTCGCGCCGCCGTTTCCACATCGCCGTGTGCGACAGCGGCGCCGGCATCCCGCCGGACCGCCAGGAGGATATCTTTGAAGAGTTCACCCAGCTCGGCAACCCGGAGCGCGACCGCGAGAAGGGGCTGGGCCTCGGCCTCGCCATCGTGCGGCGGCTGTGCGCTCTGCTCGGCCATTCCGTGGCTCTGCGCTCGCGGCCGGGCAGCGGATCGACCTTCCTGGTCACCGTTCCCGCCGCCGAGCCGCCGAGGCCCGCCGTGACGACGGTTCCCGCGGTCGGCCGGACGGAGGGCGGCGGGTGCCGGCTCATCCTGATCATCGACGACGAGGTGATCATCCTGATGGGGCTGCGCGCCATGCTGGAGGGCTGGGGCTACGAGGTCATCGCCGCCACCGCCGGGGACGAGGCGATCCGCCTGCTTGACGAGGCCGGGCGGCGCCCGGACGTCATCCTGGCCGACTACCGGCTGCGCCACGGCAAGACCGGGCCGGAGGCGTTGCACGCCATCCACGCCCATTGCCGGGCGTCGATCCCCAGCATCATCCTGACCGGCGACACCGCCCCCGAACGCATCGTCGAGGCCCAGCGCAGCGGCTTCGCCATCCTGCACAAGCCGGTGTCGTCCCATCACCTGAAGCAGGTGGTGGCCGAAGCCGGGGGCCGCTGAGGGCACCCGGCCTCGGCTCCGCTCACCGAACCCGGACCAGCGCGTGGCGCTTGCGGCCGGCGGACAGGCGGATGAGACCCTCGCCGTCCAGGTCCGCCGCGGTCACCAGCGCCGCCTCGTCGGTGACGGGGGTGCCGTTCACCCGCGCCCCGCCGTCGCGGATCAGCCGCCGCGCCGCCCCCTTGGACTCGGCGAGTCCGGCGGCGGCCAGCAGGTCGGCCAGCCGGACTCCGGCGGAGAGATCGGCGCGGGCGGCCTCAACCGTCGGCAGGCCGTCGCCGGACCCGGCCTCCTCGAAGACCCGGCGGGCGGTCTCCCCGGCCTCGGCCGCCGCCGCCGCGCCGTGGCAGAGGACCGTCGCCTCATGGGCGAGGATCTTCTTGGCCTCGTTGATCTCCGATCCCTGGAGCGCTTCCAGCCGGGCGATCTCGTCCAGCGGCAGTTCGGTGAACAGGCGCAGGAAGCGGCCGACGTCGGCATCCTCCGTGTTGCGCCAGAACTGCCAGAAGTCGTGCGGGCTGCGCCGGTCGGCGTTCAGCCACACCGCCCCCGCCGCCGTCTTGCCCATCTTGGCGCCCGACGCGGTGGTCAGCAGCGGCGTGGTCAGACCGAACAGCTCCGTCCCGTCGACGCGGCGGGCCAGTTCGATCCCGTTGATGATGTTGCCCCACTGGTCCGACCCGCCCATCTGCAGCCGGCAGCCGTGGCGGCGCGACAGCTCCAGGAAGTCGAAGGCCTGGAGGATCATGTAGTTGAACTCCAGAAAGGTCAGCGGCTGCTCGCGATCGAGCCGCAGCTTGACGGAGTCGAAGCTCAGCATCCGGTTGACCGTGAAATGGCGCCCGATGTCGCGCAGCATCGGGATGTAGCGCAACTCGTCCAGCCAGTCGGCGTTGTCGACCATCACCGCGCCGTTTCGCTCTTCATCGCTGAAGGACAGGTATTGGGCGAAGGCCCGGCCGATGCCGCCCATGTTGGCGGCGATCTGCGCGTCGTCCAGCATGGGCCGGCTGGTGTCGCGGAAGCTGGGGTCGCCGATGCGCGTGGTGCCGCCGCCGATCAGCACGACGGGCCGATTGCCGGTCTTCTGGAACCAGCGCAGCACCATGATCGAGACGAGATGCCCGACATGCAGGCTGTCCGCCGTGGCGTCGAAGCCGATGTAAGCGCCGACCGGTCCCTGGCGCAGCAGGGCGTCGAGGCCCGACAGGTCGCTCCCCTGATGCAGGAAGCCGCGCTCGTCGAGCACGCGCAGGAAGTCGGACTGGAAGGGGCTGGAAGCGGCAGGGGTCGCCATGGTGCTGATCTCCAGAAGGGAAGGGCCGCGTCCCGGAGATCATCTGTCGAAGCACATGCCGCCGGTCAGCGGCGGCATGGTTCATGTGGTCAAGACTGAACGCGCCGCCCTATGGGAGCAGCGGATAATAGCGGCTGGAATGGTGCGTGCGCGTCGTCATGGCCGGAAAGCTAGGCGCGCCGGAACGGGGCGTCAAGGGTGGATGACGCGCCGGCCACGGCCATCCCAATTGGCCAAATAGCCCTCTCCCCTCTGCTCACGCGCAAACGAAGTTTGCGCTGACGCGACAGGCGGACCCTTGGTCCGCCGAAAGCGGGGAGAGGGTGGCCCGGAGGGCCGGTGAGGGGGATGTTGCAAGACGATACGTCCGGCAAAAGCACACCCCCCTCACCCTAACCCTCTCCCCGGAGGGGAGAGGGGACTTCAAATGCGATTGCCCTGACGCGCCGGTGCCGACCCTTTGTCCAGTGACCGGCTATGTGGGCTCTGGCGCTCACCGCGGCCATGCCGCATAAAGCCCGTCTTCCCCCTGACGGGAGGAAGGGCTTTTCGCTTCCGGGGACCTGACCATGAGCGCCATCGCCGAAGCCGCGCCGGCCAAGCTGAACCTCTATCTGCATGTGGTGGGCCGCCGGGACGACGGCTATCACGAGCTGGACAGCCTCGTCGCCTTCGCCGACGTGGCGGACCGGGTGACGGTGCAGCCGGGCGTGGCGCGGATCGCGCTGCGCGGGGTGGACATGCCGCCGGTCGGGCCGCGGCTGGCCATCTCCGGCCCCTTCGGCCCGGCGCTGATGGGCGAGAACCCGGCGCAGAACCTCGTCATTCGTGCCGCTTACGCGCTGGCCGCCCGGCTGGGGCGCGAGGCCGACGCGATGATCGCGCTGGAGAAGATTCTGCCCATCGCCTCCGGGATCGGAGGCGGTTCGGCGGACGCCGCCGCGACGCTGCGCGCCCTGGCCCGGCTGTGGGGCGTGCCGGTGACCGACCAGCGCCTCTACGAGGTCGCGGCGTCGCTGGGTGCCGACGTGCCGGTCTGCGTCGCCGGGCGGAGCTGCTATTTCGGCGGCGTCGGGGAGGTGCTGGAGGAGGCGCCGGCCCTGCCGGAGACCTTCGCGGTGCTGGTCAACCCCGGCGTGCCGGTGCCGACCCCTGCGGTGTTCAAGGCCCGCCGTGGAGCCTTCTCCACCCCGGCCCGCTTCACCGGGGCGCCGGCCGACGCCGCGGCGCTGGCCGCGCTGCTGAGGGAACGGCGCAACGACCTGACCGAGCCGGCGCTGACCGTCGCTCCGGTGATCGCCACGGTGCTGGCGGCGCTGGACGGCACGGACGGCTGCCTGCTGGCCCGCCTGTCGGGCAGCGGAGCGACCTGCTTCGGCCTCTACGCCGATGCGGAGCGTGCCGCCGACGCTGCCCGGTCGATCCAGGCGGCGCAGCCGCGCTGGTGGGCGAAGGCCGCCCGCCTGCTGCCGACCCCGGCGGACGCGCCGCCGCTGCCCAAGGGCCTGACGGCACCGTCCGCGGTCACCACGGCCCCGGCGCCGCCGGTTCCCTTCCCGGACACCGGCGGCTGGGGAGTCGGCTGACCTTCCTATAAGTTCAGCAACCGCCGCCGCGGGTCATCGCACCGCCCAGCATGGCGCCGCCCAGCGTGCCGGCGGCGGTGGCCGCCAGCTTGCCGTCGCCGCGCCCGAACTGCGAGCCGACCAGCCCGCCGACGGCGGCCCCGCCGAGCACGCCGATCAAGTCGCCGTCGAGCGGCCCGCACTCCACCACCTGCGGCGCGGCGCGGACCACGCGCGGGCGCTGCTGGACGATCACCGGCGGCGGCTCCTCGATGTAGACGGGGGCCGGGGCGTAATGCACGACCGGCGGCTCCTCATAGACCACCACCGGCGGGGGGCGGCGCACGATCACCACGCGGCCGTCGCCATAGCCGCCGTCGATGTAGCCATGCTCGTAATAGCGGGGCCGCTCGTACCGGTCGCGCTCGTACCGGTCGCGGTCATGGCGCTCGCGCTCGTGGTGGCGCTCCTGCTTGGCGCGCCAGCCGTGGGCCGGCGCCCAATCGGGCGGATCGGCGAGAACCGGGGACGCTCCAGCGCCCAAGGCCGCCACACCGGCCAGCAGCGCGATGGCGAGGGATTTGGGGGTGAAGCGGATGTGCGTCATGATGGCTCCAGGATACGTCTCACCCGAATGAACATCCGGGGGCGGCGCTTTCATCCATCCAGCGGCCGCGGCAGGCGTGACCTTTTTGGGGTGCGCGAAAGGGGTAACCCACCCTTGGGCCGCCCCGCCGTGCGCCTCAGGCCCACACCGGTTCGGGAAGGCTTTCCGTCAGCAGCGTGGTGACCATCTCCACCCCCGCGCTCCGCGCCGCGCCGCCGATCAGCAGCGCCAGCTCCGTCTCCGGCAGGGACGGCAGGCCGTCCGTCACGCCGAGGAAGCGAGCGCCGGGCGGCAGGGCGCTGTGGGGAAGCACGCTGACGCCCAGCCCGCCGGACACCGCGGCGCGCACCCCGGCGTGGTTGGGGCTGGAATAGGCCACCCGCCAGCGCCGCCCGGCGCGCTCCAGCTCATGCACCGCGCGGTTGCGGTAGACGCAGCCTTGGGGGAACAGCACCAGCGGCAACGGGTCCTCGCGGTGCAGGTTCTCCGCCGCCGGGCCGACCCAGCAGAGCGGCTCCCGCCACGCGCGCCGCGCGCCGGGGTAACCGGGTTCCTGCTTGACCAGGGCGATGTCGAGGTCGCCGCACTCCACGTCGGCGCGCAGCCGCACCGACAGGTCGCAGCGCACGTCCAGCCGCAGCCGCCGGTTCGCCCGCGCGAAGTCGGCGAGCAGGCGGGGCAGCCGCTCCACCGCGTAATCCTCCGGCACGCCAAGCCGCACCACCTCCGCCGCCGGGCGTCCGGACAGCACGGCGTTCGCCTCGTCGTTCAGCGCCAGCAGCCGGCGGGCGTAGCCGAGCAGCCGCTCGCCGTCGTCGGTCAGCGCGACGGCGCGGCTGTTGCGGTCGAGGAGCGGCCGGCCGACCTGCTCCTCCAGCCGGCGGATCTGCTGGCTGACCGTCGATTGCGTCTTGTGCACCCGTTCGCCGGCCCGCGTGAAGCCGCCGGCGTCCACCACCGAAACGAAGGTGCGCAACAGGCCCAGATCCATTTCGCGCATCGGATCGACCATTCATGTTTCGAATGCAATGGATCATATCATCCAATTTCCAAATGGAAAGGCTCCGCGCCATCCTCTCTCCAACGCACAGCCTTCCGCATGGGAGAGGACCGGCCATGACGCACGCCGCCACGCACGCCGCCGCACACACCCTACCCCTGACCGACCCGCGTGCGGCGCCGCTCGCCCTGGTCGTGCCCTTCTGCCTGGCCTGGAGTTCGGCCTTTGCCGCGGGGAAGATCGGTTTGGCCGACTGCCCGCCGCTGCTGTTGCTGGCCTTCCGCTTCCTGATGGCCGGGACGCTGCTCGCCGCGGTCGCGGCGTGGCGGGGCGAGTATCGGGGAATGGCCGGGCGGACGCTCGGCCTGCTGGCGCTGCTCGGCCTGCTCAACCACGCGCTCTATCTGGGGCTGAGCTACAGCGGCATGACCCACGTGTCGTCCGGCCTGACGGCGCTGATCGTCAGCGCCAACCCGGTGCTGACCGCGGCCCTGGCCGCCTTGCTGCTGGGCGAGGCGATGACCCGGCGCAAGGCGGTGGGGCTGGCGCTGGGGGTGGCCGGGGTGGCGTTGGTGGTGCGCGGGCGTCTGGGCAGCGGGACGGACGCGCCGCTGGGCATCGCGCTCGCGGTCGGCGCACTGGTGGCGCTGTCGGCGGGGACGCTGCTCTTCAAGCGGCTGGCGCCGCGGACCGGGCTGCTCGCCGGCACCGGGGTCCAGGTGCTGGCGGCCGGCCTGGCGCTGCTGCCCCTCGGGCTGCTGCTGGAAGACGCCGGGTCGATCCGGCTGACCGCCGGCTTCGCCGGGTCGCTGGTCTATCAGGCTTTGGTGGTGTCGATCGGCGGCTACCTGCTGTGGTTCCGCCTGCTGCAGCGGACGAGCGCCACGGAGGCCAGCGCCTATCATTTCCTGATGCCGCCGCTCGGCATGCTGTTCGGCTGGGCGCTGCTGGGCGAAACGGTGCAGCCCTGGGACCTGCTGGGCATCCTGCCGGTGGCGCTGGGCATCCGGCTGGTGACGCGGGGGTAAGGGGCGCATCCCGGCAAAAGGGATACGCCTTTCGCGGGGGATCAGGTTGCGCCCTACGATTGTTACGTTTTCATGACGCCCCACTCTCCATCGTCCTGTTGTTGAGGCCCACACGCCGGGAGGCCCGCCATCACGACCGCCGTCTCGCCCACCCTGGTCCTGATCGACATCCTCGGCGCCGTGGCGCTGCTGCTGTGGGCGCTGCGGCTGGTGCGGACGGGTGTCTTCCGGTGGGGTGGGGCGGCGGTCCGCCGCTGGGTCGGCTACGGCACGCGCAACCGCTTGGCCGCCTTTCTGGCCGGCATCGCCGCCACCATTGCAGTGCAGAGCAGCACGGCGACCGCCCTGATGACCGCCTCGATGGCCGGGCAGGGCTTCATGACCACCCCGATGGCGCTGGCGGTGATGCTGGGCGCCGATGTCGGGACCAGCCTCGTCGCCCGGCTGCTCGCCATCGACCTGCACTGGCTGTCGCCCAGCCTGCTGCTGCTCGGCGGGGCGCTGCACGCGCTGGGCGGCGAGCATCGCGGCCGGCGGGCGCTGGCCCGCATCCTGGTCGGCATCGGGCTGATGCTGCTCGCCCTGAAGCTGCTCGGCACGGCCACCCTGCCGGTCCGGGAGTCGGCGCTGGTCCAGGCGATGCTGGAGGCGCTGGGCGGCGAGCCGCTGTTCGCCCTGATTGTCGCGGCGGCGTTGACCGCGGCGGTGCATTCCAGCCTCGCCACGGTGATGCTGGCCGGGTCGCTGGCCGGGGCGGGGGTGATCGGGACCGAGACGGCGGTGGCGCTGGTGCTGGGCGCCAATCTCGGCGGCGCCATCCCGGCGGTGCTGGCGACCTCGACCGACGGCGCGGTGGCGCGGCGGGTGCCGCTGGGCAATCTGCTGGTGCGGGTGACCGGGTCGCTGCTGGCCCTGCCGCTGGTGCCGCTGGCCGCGTCGTTCCTGGCCGGGATGGCCCCGCTGACGGCGGTGGTCAGCGCCCATGTCGCCTTCAACGCGGCGCTGGCGCTGCTCTTCCTGCCGCTGGTGACACCGCTCGCCCGGCTGACCGAAGGGCTGCTGCCCCAGCCGGAGGACGCGGGCGAGGACGCGGCGACGCCCCGGCATCTCGATGAATCGGCTCTGGAGACGCCCTCCGTCGCCATCGCCGGCGCGGTGCGTGAGACCCTGCGGCTGGGCGATCTGGTGGAGGACATGCTGTGCCGCAGCCTGACCGCGCTGCGCCAGAACGACGAGCGCCCGATCGCCGAGGTCAGCCGCGCCGACGACCGGGTGGACCGGCTGCACACCGCGCTCAAGCTCTACCTCGCCAAGCTGGGGCGCCGTCACCTCGACGCCGAGGAGACCCGGCGGGTCGACGACCTGATGGCCTTCGCCATCAACCTGGAGCACATCGGCGACATCATCGACAAGAGCCTGATGGAACTCGCCGCCAAGCGCATCCGCCACCACCTGCATTTCGCCCCGGAGGATTTCCGCGAGGTCGAGGAGCTGCACCGCCGCACGGTGGAGAATCTGCGCACGGCGCTCGGCATCCTGATCGGCGAGGACCGGCGGCTGGCCCGCCAGCTCATCGCCGGCAAGGACGCGGTGCGGGCGCTGGAGCGCACCGCCACCGCCCGCCACCTCGACCGCGTCCGCCGCGGCGATGCCGCCAGCATCGAGACCAGCGCCCTGGTGCTCGACATCCTGCGCGACCTGAAACGCATCAACGCCCATGTCGCCGCCATCGCCCTGCCGATCCTCGATCAGGTGGGCGAGCTCAGCGAAAGCCGCCTGAAGGTGGTCGGGCTGCCCCGGCTGGAAAGCCGCGACGTGTAGCGGTGGGGGAGCGCCGCGTTACCGCGGCATCTCCCCGGTCAGGGTGGCGCTCAGCCCCTGCAGCAGGCCGAAGCGGCAGCCCTCGCCGAAGGTGGCGCGCAGCCGCGCCGGGTCGCCGATGGACACGCGGATGTCGCCCGCCCGCGCCGGCTGGTGCAGGCGGCGCACCCGGCTGCCGCACAATTCCTGCAACACCTCCAGCAGCATCAGCAGCGAAGTCGGGCGGCCGGTGCACAGGTTGAAGACCTCCGCCCCCTCGGGGCGGCGCTCCATCGCCTTGACGAGGAAGCGCACGACGTCGCCGACGAACACGAAGTCGCGGACCTGCTCGCCGTCGCCGAAGATCGTCACGTCCTCGCCCTGCGCCACGCGGCGGGCGAAGATCGAGATCACCCCGGAATAGGGCGAGGACGGGTCCTGCCGCGGCCCGTAGACGTTGAAGAAGCGGAAGCCCGTCGTCGGCACCCCATGGATGGCCCAGGCGACGTTGGCGTGCAGCTCGCAGCCCAGCTTGTCCACGCCATAGGCGGACAGCGGACGCGTCGCGGCGTCCTCGCGCAGCGGGGTGGCGGTGTTGTCGCCGTAGACCGCGGCGGAGGAGGCGTAGACCACCGGCACCGGGTTGCCGTTGCGGGCGCTGCGCGCCGCCTCGAAGACGGTGACGGTGCCCGACAGGTTGGTGCGGTGGGTTTCCGCCCACAACTCGCGCGAGCGCTGGACGGAGGCGACGGCCGCCAGATGGAACACGCCGTCCACCCCCTGGATCGCCTGATGGACCGCGTCCGGATCGGCGACATCGCCGACCACCAGCTTCGCCAGCAGCGGCTTGTTCTCCAGGCGGCCGGTGCTCATGTCGTCCAGGATGGTGACCCGGTGCCCGTCGCCGATCAGCCGGTCGGCCAGATGCGATCCGATGAAGCCGCAGCCGCCGGTCACAAGAAAATGGGCCATCCGCCGTCCTTTCCACCTTCGCAAAGCATGGAGTCATAGTGGCGAGGGGGTGTGGAACCGACCAGACCATCTTAGGGGTAGGGAATGGCGCATGGGGTGCGCCGATCCTGGCCGTTCGGGGTGGGATGCCCCGAATCGGTGTCGTTTCAGGGGCGTTCCCCGGCACCCTCGCGGCGGGCAGGCGGAACCGAGGGTTCAACAGCCTTATCCACCATCTTATGCACTTTTTTGTGGATAACTTCGGTCAAGAGGACCGGTGGCCACCCTGGTGCCTCCTGGACACATTGTGTGCTGGAAGACACAGCGTGTTGGGGGCCAAGCCGTGGCCTTTCGGACGACGGCTGGTCGGCCCGTTTTCAGCCGGCCTCGGTGTCCTGCGACGCGGACAGCAGGCGGGCCACGGCCTTGCGCAGTTCCTCGTTGAGGAAGGGCTTGTAGAGCACGGCGTCCGCCGCGAACATCTCGGCCATCTTCAAGGCATAGCCGGCGGGAAGGTTCGGTGCCCCACCCGACATGGCGAGCACCTGCGCGCCGGGATTGCGGGTGCGCGCGGCCTTGATGACCTCCACCCCGTCGGCTTCGGGCATCAGCACGTCGGTGACGATCAGATCGAAAAGCGCGCCGCCGTCGAGCAGGGCGATGGCGACGCGGCCGTTTTCCGCCTCCACGACCTCATGGCCCGCCTGTTCGATCACTTCAGTGACCGCCAGCCGCACGGCGGCCGAATCCTCAACGACCAGCACCTTCGCCATGAACCAGCATCCCATGTGTCGTTTGGCCCGGTCCGCCGGGTGGGGCGGTGGGCAGGTCGATGATGAAGGACGTTCCGCGTCCGGGGGTGCTCTCGACCCAAACATCGCCGCCCCCGTTACGCACGATACCATATACCACCGAAAGCCCAAGCCCCGTCCCTTTGCCAACCGGTTTGGTGGTAAAGAATGGATCGAACACGCGCAAACGTATTCCCTCCTCCATCCCCGTGCCGGTGTCGGTCACGGTCAGCCGCACATACCGGCCTTCGCCGAGCTGGCGGAGGGTCGTTTCCCGCTCCTTGATGGTCAAAGAGCGCGCGTCGATGGTCAGGGTGCCGCCCTGCGGCATGGCATCGCGGGCGTTCTGGATCAGGTTGAGGAGGACCTGGGTCAGTTCGGTCGCGGTGATCGTCACCGCGTCCAGGCCGGGCTCCAGATGGGTGTGCGTTCCGATGGACGGCGGCATCGACGGGGCGGCAAGCTCCAGGGCCGACCGGACGGCGTCCTCGAGGTTGCCCGGCGGCGAGTCCGCCACCTCGACGCGGGCGAACTGGAGGACGTCGCGCATGATGGTGCGGGCTTTCACGCCGCTGTCGTGGATGGCGTTCAGATAGGCCTGGAGCTTGCGGTCCTCCCCGGCGCGGCCGCGCGCCAGGTCGGACAGGCTGATGACCGGTTGCAGCAGGTTGTTGATCTCGTGGGCAAGGCCGCCGACGAGGCTGCCGAGCGCCGCCATGGTCTGCTTCTGGCGCGCCGCCTCCGCCGACTGGCGCCGCGCGCTGATGTCGCTGGTCGTGCCGCGGTAGCCGAGAAAGGTGCCGTTGCCGTCATAGCGCGGCGTGCCGCTGACCATCACCCAGCGCGCGGCGCCTCCCGGCGATTCCAATGGGAAGGACAGGCGGCGGAAGGGCTCCCGCCGGTGCAGCGCCTCGATCAGGATGGGGAAATCCTCCTCGGGGCGGTTGCGGTCCAGAAGATCGGCGTGGGTGAAGCCCAGAAGCTCCGCCCCGCCGCGTCCGGTGGACTCCTGGGCCCGTGGCGACAAAGCGGTGAAGCGCCCGCGCTCGTCGGTTTCCCAGAACCAGTCGTTGGAGCATTCCAGGAGCGCCCGCCAGCGCGCCTCGCTCTCGCGCAGTTCGGCGGTGCGGGTGGCGATCAGCGACTCCAGCCCGCTCAGATGGTCGCGCAGGGCCTCCTCGCTGCGGCGCATCCGGTAGAAGGCGAGGTCGTAAGGGTTGCGCAGCGCGGTGACGATGATCGCCCGGTAGAGCAGGTAGAAGGACAGGATCTTGATGAAATGCCCAAGCGCGTTCACCACCCCGTGCGGGTGGTTGTAGAGCGTGAAGATCAGCTCCTGCGGGGCCAGCAGGGCGATTCCGGCGAAGGTCAGGCCGAACACCCTGGGCTCGAACTGCCGGCGCTTGCGGCACAGCAGCAGGCAGGCGGCGACCGCCGCGGCGCTGAACGTGTACTCGGCGCCGATCTTGAAGGGCGTCAGCCCGAGCCCCGGAACGAAGGCGTCCGGCATGATGTCGAAGGTGAAGATCGACAGCAGGCTGCAGGCGACGACGGTGGCCTGGATCAGCAGCACGTCGCCGGCGCGCAGCCGCGTCTCGGTCAGCAGCGGGGCGGCCAGGAACACCGAGGCTTGCAGGCCGCGGGCGGCGATCCACAACTGGGTGGATTGGTTGGGGCTCGCCTCGCCGATGACGTTCATGCCGGGAAAGGCGATGGCGTGGAGCAGGTCCAGCAGCGCGATGCCCGGCATGGACAGGCCGACGAAGGCAAGAAAGGGCGACTGGTTCGTATCGCGCGTGTTCCAGGCGATCGTGAAGATCGTCATGGAGATGGCGACGGCGAACAACTCCACGCAGAGATGGAACAGCAGGTAATTGTGGCGGACCAGCAAGGCCAGGACCGTCGTGACGATCAGCAGGGCCGCCAAGCCGGACAGGAAGGAACGGTCTCCGAGCCATCGGGCAAACATCGGCGGGATGGCGGACGGCTGGGTTCCGCTCATGAACGGTCGGCTCCGCGGTTGACGGGAGGAGCGGCCCACGGATGGCCCGGTCAGCCGGCCGTGCACGCCGCCGGACCGATCAACACACCAAATCCCGTCGCGGTGCAAGCCGGACGTTGACCACGTTCAGCGGTCGCGACATTTCCCCACGACAGGGCAATGGCCGCCGTCCTGTCCTCGGGGCATGCGCTGATCAGCGGGAACAGCGCCGGAAAATCAGCCTTCTTTGGCCGGATGGACCGGAGGAAGGTCGAAGGGGGTGCTGACGAAGGGATCGCCGCGGCCATGGCCGGCGCGGTCGTGACCTTTCTCGGTCGCCGCCTTGCGGTAGTAGCCGACGATGAACACGCGGACCGCGTTGGCCAGCGACACGGCGTTGCCGCGCGACCGGCGGGACTGCGAATCCAGGCGGTCCTTGAGGTCGCTGCACAGCTCGTCCACGGTCAGGTCTTCGCGGTGGCAGATGTCGTCCAGCGCCTCCCAGTAGGACGGCTCCAGCCGAAGCTGCGTCGGGCTTCCGAACAGCTTGACGGTGCGTGCCACCAGAGGGATGGCGTTCAGCGGCGATGGTGCGTTGGACGCCTGTGAATCCTGACCCGACATAGCCCTGTATTCCTTGACTGTCAGCCGTGTTTCATGTCGTGCAGCCAATATAGCGTGATTGAAAAAATTTGCGACGATAAAACTCAGCGGGTGTGCTGAGTGGCCTTATGGCACGTCGCCCGACTCTCCCGCCATATCCTTAAGCATGTATAGATTGGTGACGACAATAAAACCTTTGTTATAGGTAATCGCTCCGGCGCTGCGCAATGCACGCAGGCTTTTGTTCACCATCTCGCGCGTGACACCAAGCATCGACGCCAGCGCCTCCTGGGACACCGGCTGGTTGATGCGCAGCCCGGCAGGCGTCTTTTGCCCATAGGTGTCCGCCAGCAGCAGGATACGCCGGGCCAACCGGCGCGGCACGTCGTGGAAAACCGCATCCTCGATGTTTTCCGACACCCAGCGCAGCCGTTCGCACAGCACACCCATCATGCGGATGCACAGCGAGGGGTGCCGCTCCAGGAAGGAGATGAATTCCGGACGGTCGATGCGGAACAGTTCCGCCGGGCGCAGCGCGGTGGCCCCGGCGGTGCGGTCCTTGCCGTCGATCAGCGCGATCTCCCCCAGCACGTCGCCGGGATTCAGGATGTTGAGCAGCATCGTCTTCCCGTCCTCCGACGAGGTCGAGACGGCGATCTGCCCCTTCATGATCGCGTACAGGCAATCGCCGGGATCGCCCTTGCTGAAGACGGTCTGGTTTTCGTGGAACCGCGAGACCCGGCCGAGCGTGACCAGCTCCTGCATCCGGTCGTCGTCAAGAACCCCCAACATGCGGTTGCGCCGCAGGATGCCGGCGACGTCCTTCAGTAAGGCCATGGCGCTCGCGGTCCCGGTTGAGTTCCGTCGGACCGTTGATGGCACCCGGCGGACGATCAGTCCAGCGGATTCCCCATCCGGTGGTGCGCGCCGTCGCGCAGGGCACGGTCCCACAGCGCGGTGTGCTCGAAATGGAAGCGCGCCTCGGGCGCCCGCCCGCCGTCCGACGCCCAGCGCCCCATGGTCCGGAGCAGGTCGAGCGCGTCCTCGCGCTTCTGGTCGCAGCGCCCCGTGGGCAGCCAGTGGCGCAGATCGGCGAGTTCCTCGTCCGGCAGGCCCTCGGCGGCGGCGAGGCGGAACACCCGGCCATAGCCGCGCTCGCGGTAGGGCAGGGCCTTGGCGATGGCCTCCAGCCGCCGCGCCGTGGCGGCGGGGACGACGCCCTCCTGCGCCGCGTCGGCCAGCGTGCGGCGGATGTTCACCATCGCTTCGGACAGGCCGGGATAGCCGAGTTCCGCCGGGCCATGGATCACCGCCACCTCGTCGTCGTCCTCCAGCCGCCCGTCGCGGAAGGCTTCGAAGACGGCGCCGACGCCGATCATGCCGAACGGGTGCAGTTCCGCGGCGCGCAGGGCGCCCATGCTGGACGCCCCGAACACCGCCACGCCCTGGTGGATGGCGTGCAGGATCTCCTTGTGCCAGACGGAGGGGATGTTCTCGAAGTAGCCGTCGACGATGCCGATCGCCCGCGGCTTGCGCGCGCACAGCCGGATGATGTCGCCCTGGGCGACCGGCGGCAGGTAGGTGGCGTCGAGGCGCCGGGCCGCATCGGCGCGGGACAGTGTGGGACCGAGGAAGAGGTAAAGGCCGTCCGGCGTCTGCATGGGAGTCTCCGCCTTCGCTCTCATTATACTCTGCATACTCTCTACGGCCGCGGCCGGCTTCACAGGCCGGCCACGGCGCGCGCCCGGGCGCCCATCGCGTAGTCCGGGGAGGAGTCCAGCCCCTCCAGGCCGGGAATCACCAGACGGACCACGGCGATGCCGAACTCCGGCTTGGTCAGGTCCACCGCCACCGCCTCCTCGATGCCGGCGGCGCGCAGCCGGTCGAGCTGGCCGGCCAGATCCTCCTCGATGGTGCGTCCGGCGAGGCTGGGGAGGGCGGCGAAGTCGCGGCGCCCGGCGCCCCCGGTGATCAGCGCCGTCCAGCGCGCGTGCTGCACCGGGGCGAGGTGGCGTTCGTACTCGGAGCGGGGCATGTCGTCGCGGGCCCCGGCGATGAAGGTCAGCCGGCTTTGCGCCGCTTCGGTCAGGGCGCGGGACAGCGCGATCTCCGGCGCGGCGTGGCAGCCCATGCCCATGGCCGGGCGGACGCTGTGCTGCGGCGAGTCCTCGCGCGTCGCGATGCGGCAAAGGATGGCCGGGAGGCCGATGTCGCTGGTGATGTCCCACAGGCCGACCGCGACGCCCGCGTCGTCGAAGCGGTCGAGCAGGGAGCGGCAGACCGGATCGGCGACGCTGTCGGGGTCGATGCGGGTGGCGGCCTGGGCCTCCGGGGAGGCGAGGCGCCACAGCGTGGCGGCGTCGCGCTCGACCAGTTCGGTCATGGCGTGCGCGGTCGCCTCGGCGAGGCTGTTGCCCGAGGCCAGCCCGTTCGACCCGGCCAGGAAGCAGCCGGACCCCGGCGGCATCGGCAGCGTGAAGTTCAGATGCACCGTCTCGAAGGGCACCCACATCCGCCCGCCGCCCAGCAGATCGTCGCCTTCGATCCACAGCATCGGGGTGTGCGGGGTGAATGCGCTGGTCGACAGCCGCGGCAGGCGGGTCACGTCCACCACCCGGTGGGTCCAGCGCAGCTCGTCGTAGCTGGCGTATTTCAGGGGTAGGGTGATGCGTTCGGCGTGGTAGCTCTCGATCGCCTCCATGACGCCCGACGCCTTGGCGGCGGCCAGCGTGACGCCCTTGCCCTGGGCGACGGAGACGGACCGGGAATTCGGCCGGGTCACCATCACGACCGGGATGCCGACGCGGTCCAGCCCGGTGACGTTCGCCACCCGCGTGATGCCCATGACGGGCAGGAAGGGGGTGACGCGGGCCAGCGTCCGCTCCGGCGTGGCGATCCGGTGGGTTCCGGTGGTGTGCACCTTCAGCGGCTGGTCGGACATGGCCGGGTCCCGGACAAGGCCGCGGACGAAATCGAGGGGCATGGGAAAGGGTCTCCGCCTTGGGACGCCGCCACGGGATGCCCGTGGTCAATCCGGATCGAAACCGGCGAAGCACGAGAGCCGGGCGGGGACCGTGGCAGGCCGGCCAGGGAAACGCCGGCCGCCACGGCCCGAAGAACAGGCCCGACGGACGGGCCCAGGCGGGGTCGCCCCGCCGGTCAGAGGCCCGGGGTGATCGCGTGGCGGGCGGCCTCGTGGTCGTCGCTGTTGAAGCCGCGGCGGTCGCCGATGCGGGCGGCGGCGGTCAGCGCGGTGGCCGGCTCGGCAACCTCGGTCACGCCCTGGGCGGTCACGGCGAAGAGACGGCCGTCGGCACCACGGATGAGGGCGGTCTGGTCGATGATGGCGGTCATGGGAACAGCTCCTGGGCGTGGGGTTTCGAGGAACCGCGGAATACTGCGGTATGTCGAAACCTTGGCCGCTATGACCCGTCCGGACTGTGAAGAACTTCACATGCCGGACGCCCGTTGCCTGGGTAAAAATCGCTTACACGCGCACACACGCATGTTTAGTCCCGGAAAAAATCCGGCGACCCCGGGAAAAATTCGCCAGGCCGAGAAGCGGCCAGCCGAGACAGGAGCGTACCGATGAAGTTGGACCGCCGCATTCCCCGCAGCCTCGACGAGATGGCCGACCTCAGCTCGCTCACGGCTCCGCCCGCCGTGGTGACGCGCTCTCTGACCATCGGGGGGCGCCGCGCCAGCCTGCGGCTGGAGGCGACGATCTGGGACGGGCTGAAGGACATCGCCAAGTCCCAGGGCCGGTCGCTGGAGGCGCTGTGCGCCGACATCCATGACAGCCGGACGGAGGGCATCCCCTTCGCCACCAGCGTCCGGGTCTATGTGCTGAACCATTTCCGCAGCACCGCCGCGGGCACCACCACGCTGGTGGCCTGACGGCCCGGCGGGGTCGTCACCGGATCACATCAGGCTTGGATCACGTCAAGCTGGTTCACGTCACCGGGCTGGAGGCCGCGAGGCAGCGGCGGAAGGTCCGGCAGCGGTCGGCGAGCGGCAACATGGACAGCTGGCGGCTCATCGTCTCGGCGGCCGCCAGATGCTCCATGGCCTCGTGATGCTGGCCGACGGCGGTGAAGGCCTGGGCCAGGGCGAGGTGTGACCAGCCCTGCTCGGACAGTTGGCCGGCATCCGTGGCGATGCCCAGCGCCTTGGCGGCGCAGCCGATCGCCGTCTCATGCTGCGCCGTTTCCAGGGCGAGGTCGGACATCCAGTTGAGGATGCGCGGCCTGGGCAGCGAGTGATTCAGGATGTGCGCCTGCTCCAGGCTGGCGTTGAGCAGCCGCGCGCCCTCCACGGCACCGCCGGTGCGGGCGATGGCGTAGCCCAGCGCCCCCAGCGTGATCGGCTGGAAGATGTGCAGGCGCGTCGCCTCGGTGATCGTGATGGCGTCCTTCAACAACGGCAGCGCCTCGGCGAAGCGCTCGCCGATGATGTGGACCAGCGCCAGATGGACCTTCACCGACGACACGGAGAAGGCGTGCCCGACCTCTTCCGCGATGTCGAGGGCGTGGAGCATCACCCGGACGGCCTCCTCGTCGCGCCCCAGCTCGGCGAGGCAGCGGCCTTGGTAGGCGGCGGTGATGGCGACCGCCACCGCGGTCAGGCCGAACCGCGCGCGCGGGGCGTGGGCCAGCGCCAGGCTGCGCGCCTGCTCCAGCTTCTCCTGGGCCTCCGGAAAATGGCCCTTGTCCACCAGCATGCCGCCCAGCCGCATCAGTCCCTGGATGCGCAGCTCCATCGTCCCGCGGTTGCCCAGATGGTCGAGCGCGCTGCGGCTGAGCGCGATGGCGCCGTCGAGCACGCCGTAGACCCACTGGAAGGACGCCTTCAGCGAAGTCGCGCGGGCGTAGCGGATGCGGTCGTCGATGCCCAGCGCCATGTCCCGCGCCTCCTCCAGCGGGTCGCCGGCCAGCTGGCGTCCCTGCGGCAGCAGGACGAGGGGAATGCCGACCCACAGGTCGATGCGCCGCTGGGTGTTGCGGCGGGTGTCCGGCAGATGGTCCAGGGCCTTCAGCGCCTGCTCGTAGAAGCGTCCGGCGTCGAAATGCTTGCAGCGCATTTCCGCGCGGCGCCCGGCGCGGCGGCCGTAGGCGCAGGCGAGCGGCCAATCCTCGGCGTAGAAGGCGTGATGGGCGATCAGCTCCGCCCGGTTCGGCAGGTTGCGGTCGGACCGCCGGCGCAGGGCGTGCAGGACCCGCCCGTGCAGCGGCTGGCGCTCCCGCTTGGTCAGGGTGGCGTAGGCGACCTCCTGGACCAGCGCGTGGCGGAAGGTCAGCTCCAGGTTCGGCAGCAGGCGGGAGCGCGCGAAGAAGCCGCTCTGCTCCAGCCGGGCCAGGGCCGCGGGCAGGTCGGCGGCGGGAACCGGGGACACCGCGCGCAGCAGGCCCAGGTCGACCGAGGTGCCGATCACCGCCGCGTGCATCAGGACCCGTCGCGGGCCGGGGTCGAGCGCGTCGATCCGCGAGGCCAGAAGGCCGTGCACCGTGGCGGGCAGGACCATCCGGGCGTCGGTCTTGCCCAAGCTGTAGCGTCCCGGGCTGCCGACGATCACCCCGGTGGTCTCCAGGGTGCGCAGCGATTCCTCCAGATAGAGCGGCACGCCCTGGCTCTGCGTCGCGACGCGAGCCTTCAGGTCGGCCAGCGACGGGCTGTGGCCGAGCCAATGGTCGAGGAACTCGTCGGCCTGCAGCGGCTCCAGCGGTTCGAGCGTGATGGCGTGGACGGTGTCCGGCGCGGACCAGCCGGCGGGCGCATCGGGCCGCGAGGTGACCAGGACGAAGACTCGGGCGTCCTCCGCTCCCTCGGCCAGGGCGTCGAGCAGGCGGTTGGTCAGTCCGCGCGTCCAGTGCGCGTCCTCGACGAGGATCAGCAGCGGGCGCTCGACGGACAGCTCGCGGATCGCCGCGACCAGCCCCTCGACGCTGAAATCGGCCTTCTGGGCGGGGTCGAGCCCCTGCCACAGCGGGTGGACGGAGGGCTGGCCGAGCAGTTCCCGCATCGCCTCACCGGCCAGCTCGCCGCCGCTGCGCGCCGCGGCGGTCAGCCGCGCCACCGCCACGCCGTCCCCCGCCGGGCCATCCATCGCTCCGCAGACCGCCTGGGCCAGGCAGCGGGCCGCCGCCTCCAGGTCGTCGGGATCGCCCAGGCGGCGGATCGGGAACTGCGGCCAGATGGTCGTGGTGAAGGCCGCCGCCTCCGGGCTGCGCATCAGTTCTCCGGTCAGCCGGGATTTGCCGATGCCGGCCTCCCCGATCAGGATGGCGCAGGCGCCCTGGCCCCGCTCGGCCCGCCGCAGCGCGCCGGTCAGCAGAGCCAGTTCGGGCTGGCGCCCGACGAACAGGGTGCCTTCGGCGGACAGCAGGTCCATCGCCGTGCGGCGCATCGCCTGCGCCGCCTCCAGCGCGAAGGCGGTCACCGGCTCCGCCGCGGCGGACAGGCGCAGCGTTCCCGCCGGGCGGACGGTCAGGCCCTTGGGCACGAGGTCCAGGGTCTCGCGGCTCAGCAGCACGCTGTTGGGGTTCGCCCGCTGCTGCAGCTTGGCCGCGACATGCACGGTCTCGCCCACCGTGCGGTAGTCGGTCCAGACGCCCGTCTCGATGATCTGGGCCACCACCTCGCCCGAGCTGATGCCGATCCGCATCTTGAACTCGTCCGAATCGATGGCCGAGCGGGCGATGTCCTGCGCGGCGAGGCAGGCGCGCAGCGCGTGGTCCTCCAGCGCCGAGGGAGCGCCGAACACCGCCATGATGCCGTCGCCCAGCACCTGAGCCACCGTCCCGCCGTAGCGTTCCACCGCGTCGGTCAGGACCTGCAGGATGGTGAGGAGGGTCTGGTCGGCCTCCTCGGGGTCCCGGCCCGACACCATGCTGGAGGATTCGACGATGTCGGCGAACAGGACGGTGACGACCTTGCGTTCCGCGCTGTTGCGCCGGGCCGCCCCGCCCTCCGGCGCTTCGGGGGGGCGGGCGGCGTCGGGGGCGGGCACGACACGGCTCGACGCCTCCCGAGGCGCCGTCATGGGCATCGGTTGCGGTCCGCCCAAGTCCATGTCCGTTCCGGCCATCGAAGCCCCCCTGCGGAGCGTCATCGGCATGTTAGAGGAAAGAAATTCAAATGCGCAGACATTCAAAACAATGGATTGGCAATTTTGTTCTGAACAAGGCAGCGTAACATATGTTGGTATGCTTTCTTATGCAATCCGCAAGCGGCGGCCCGGCCCGCGCTGCATTCCCGCCGTGCCGAGGCGGCTTCACCGCAAGGATTGGTGTCGCGTGAAAAAATAGGCTTGCCTTGGCCGCCGCCGAGGCGTATACGGGCGCTCCTCCGCTGGAGCGGCGCGGGCGTAGCTCAGGGGTAGAGCACAACCTTGCCAAGGTTGGGGTCGAGGGTTCGAATCCCTTCGCCCGCTCCAGATCACAGTGCGGACGGTACGAAAAAGGGCGGCCTCTCGGGCCGCCCTTTTCGCGTGTCGGAGTCTGCCGGGAGGCCGGCCGGTGGCGGACCCTTCGGCCCGCCGTGCCCGGTTCCGGCCCCGCCGGGGGTCACCACAGGGCCAGCGACACTTCGTAGAAGAGCGCGCCGACGATGGCGGTTGCCGGCAGGGTGATGACCCAGGCCATGACGATGCCCTGCGCCAAGCCCCAGCGAACCGCGCTGGTGCGGCGGGCGGCGCCGACGCCGATGATGGCGCCGGTGATGGTGTGGGTCGTGCTGACCGGCACGCCGAGCCACGTCGCGACGAACAGGGTGATGGCCCCGCCCGTCTCCGCGCAGGAGCCCTGGACCGGCTTCAGGTCGGTCAGCTTGGAGCCCATGGTCTTGACGATGCGCCAGCCGCCGAACAGCGTGCCCAGCCCCATCGCCGCCTGGCAGGTGATGACCACCCAGAAGGGCACGTGGAAGGTATCGCCCAACAGGCCCTGCGAGTAGAGCAGGACGGCGATGATGCCCATGGTCTTCTGCGCGTCGTTGCCGCCGTGCCCCAGGCTGTAGAGCGCGGCGGAGCCGATCTGGATGTGGCGGAACAGCCGGTCGACCGCGAAGGGCGTGCTGCGCCGGAACAGCCAGGACACCGCCACGATCATCACGCTGGCCAGCAGGAAGCCGACCACCGGCGAGACCACGATGGCCGCGGCGGTCTTCGCCAGACCGGACACCACCACGGCGTCCAGCCCGGCCTTCGCCACGCCGGCCCCGACGAGGCCGCCGATCAGCGCGTGGGAGGAGCTGGAGGGGATGCCCAGCCACCAGGTGAAGACGTTCCAGACGATGGCGCCCATCAGCGCGCCGAAGATGACGTGCGGGTCGACCACCCCCGCCCCGACGATGCCGGTGCCGATGGTGGTCGCCACATGCAGCCCGAAGAACAGAAAGGCGATGAAGTTGAAGAAGGCGGCCATCGCGACGGCGGTCCGCGGCTTCAGCACGCGGGTGGAGACGACCGTTGCGATGGAGTTGGCCGCGTCGTGCAGCCCGTTGAGGAAATCGAAGAGGAGGGCGACGCCGATCAGCCCGATGAGGATGGGCAGGGCGAGGGAAGCGGCTTCCATGGGATCAGACCTGTTCGACGATGATGCCGTCGATGGTGTCGGCCACGTCCTCGCAGGCATCGAGCACGCGTTCCAGCAGCTCGATGATCTCGCGTTGAAGGGCGTGGCGATGGGTGATGGGGGCGTCGAGCCCGCCGCTCTCGTCGCGCAGCCGGTGCTTGGCCTCGCGCAGGAGCCGGTCGCCTTCGCTCTCGATCCGCGAGACCTCGGCGGTCATCGCGTGGAGTTGCTCGACGTGTTTGGGGATGTCGCGGAGCAGGGGGATGCCCGCGCTCAGCCGGGCGGTGCAGCGCACGATGGCGTCGGCCTGGGCGTGCATTTCCGGCGTGTAGTCGATGAAGCCCGCCTCCACGAGGTGACGCGCGGTCTCCTCGATGAGGTTGAGAACGTCGTCCATCCGCTTGCCGAGTTCCTGGATGTCCGAACGGTCGAAGGGCACGATGAAGGTGCGGTGGACGGCGAGCTGGATGTTCCTTTCGATGGCGTCGGCTTCGCTTTCAACCCGGCGGATGGTCTGGAACCGCTCCTCCAGGTCCTGGCCGCTGGCCATCATCGCCCGCAGCGCTTCCGCGCCCGTCGCGACGGTCCGGGCGTGGTCGGCGAACAGGTCGAAAAACCGTTCTTCGCGCGGCATCAGGGCCCGGAACAAATTCAGCATGCGTGGTTCTCCAACTTACGCCGGCCTGCAGCGCTGGGGAACCCGCACGGACGCGCGCGAGCCTCAGCGTCGCGGCTGGTGTAACATCCCCGGCGCCCGTGGGGAGTCACAAAAGTGTCATGCCGGGCCGGCTTGCGGCGAGATTTCACGGGGGTGTCCGGCGGAAAGACCGGTGATTTGCCGCGGCGGGCCGCTTATCCTGCCGCCGACGGATTGGCAACGGGGTGGCGCGTGGCAGGGGAAGCACGGAACGGCTCGGAAACACAGATCGGCCTGGAAACACAGATCGGCTTGACGGCGGCCATCGTTTCGGTGGGCGTGTCCCCGGCGAACGGCGCCGAGCCGCGCGTGGTGACCGTGCGCAGCGGCTTCGAAATCCCCGAATCGCACCGGCGCGGCGACGAGCCGCCGCCCCACCGCGACGCCCTGCCGGGCGCGCCTTTCGATCCCGAGCGCTTCCGCACGCTCCAGGACGGCCTGCGCGCGGTGGCCGAGGACGCGGCCGGGCTGACCCTGCGCTACGTCGAGCAGCTCTACAGCTTCGGCGACCGCTACCGCGACCCGCACGAGCTGTTCGGCGGTCCGCGCTCGCTGGTGGTCGGCTATCTGGCGCTGCTGCGCGAGGCGCCGCTGCGCATCGACGGCGCGGAATGGCGCGGCCTCTACGAATTCTTCCCCTGGGAGGACTGGCGCGATTCGCCGCCGGCGCTGCTCGATTCGGTGATCCGTCCGGCGCTGGCCCGCTGGGTCGCCGCGGCGCCGGACGAGCCCGCCCGCGCCCGCCGCGGCGAGCGCGCCCGCATGGCCTTCGCCCTGGACGGCGGAGAGTGGGACTCCGAACGGGTGCTGGAACGCTACGAGCTGCTCTACGAAGCCGGGCTGGTGGTGGAAGCGTTCCGCGACCACGACCTCGCCCGCCGGGCGGGGGTGGAGGAACGGACGGTGCGGCTGGAGATGCCGCGCGCGCTGGGCCGCCCGATGGCCCGTGACGGCCGCCGTGTCCTGGCGACGGCGCTGGAGCGGCTGCGCGGCAAGCTGAAATACCGCCCCATCGTGTTCGAGCTGCTGCCCCCGACCTTCACCCTGCACCAGCTTCAGCAGGTGGTGGAGGCGCTGTCCGGCGAGCGGCTGCACAAGCAGAATTTCCGCCGGCTGATGATCTCCGGCGGGCTGGTAGAGCCGACCGGCCAGTATGAAAGCCAGACCGGCGGGCGCCCCGCCGAGCTGTACCGCTTCCGCCGCAGCGCCATCCTGGAGCGCACCAGCACGGGCGCCATCGCCGCCCCGGAGGATTGACCATCGCCGCACTGCGGGTATTCTGCCGCCAACGGCTAAAGAAGGGGAGCGAAACCGCATGACCGATTTCGACAGCACCTGCGACCTCTACGACCGGTTCGAGAAGACCGCCCGCGTCGCCGACCCCGTCTTCCGCGATTTCGGTGGGCGTTGCAAATTCAGCGGCGCGGCGGTGACCGTGAAGTGCTTCGAGGACAACTCCCGCGTCAAGGAACTGCTGGGCACGCCGGGGCAGGGCAAGGTGCTGGTGGTGGACGGCGGCGGCGGCCTGCGCGCCGCCCTGATGGGCGACCTGATCGCCAAGGACGCGGTGAAGAACGGCTGGGCGGGCGTGGTCATCCACGGCTGTGTCCGCGACGCCGCGGTGCTCGCCACGCTGGACCTGGGCATCAAGGCGCTGGCGGCCATCCCGCGCAAGACCGTCCGCAACGGCGAGGGGCAGAAGGATCTGCCGGTGACGCTGGCCGGCATCCGCATCAACCCCGGCGATCTGGTCTTCGCCGATGAGGACGGGGTGCTGGTGCTGGCTCCGGAGGAGTTCGGCGCGACCGGGTGACGGGTGTGGAACGAGGCAGGCTCCGGCCCTGAAAAGAGTGGCGCATGTTGATCGTCTTCGGCGGCTTGCCCGGAACCGGCAAAACGACCATCGCCCGCGTGTTGGCGCGCCGGCTCGGCGCGTTTCATCTGCGGATCGATACGATCGAGCAGGCGATCCGCATGGCCGATGGCGCCGACGGGGAGGCTGTCGGCCCGCAGGGCTATGTGGTCGCCTACGCCGTGGCCGGCGACAATCTTCGGCTTGGCGCCACCGTCGTCGCGGACTCGGTCAACCCCATCCGCGTCACGCGCGAGGCGTGGCGCGCCACGGCGCTCCGCGCCGGGGTGCCGCTGGTCGAGGTGGAGGTCGTGTGCTCGGACCCGGTGGAGCACCGGCATCGGGTGGAAACCCGCCACAGCGACATCGCCGGACACCGTCCGCCCTCCTGGGTGGCGGTGACGGGCCGGACCTACGAGCCTTGGGACGGGCCGGCCATTGTCGTCGACACGGCGGGCCGCGCGGTCGACGCCTGCGTCGCGTCGATTCTGGCGGTTTTGCCGATCCGCACGCCCGACGGGACCGGACGCCGTCCGTGAGGCTGACTCAGCCCGCGACCTTCTCCCAGCCCATCTTCTGGTACCGGTATTCCAGGATCGTCGGCGCCGCGCAGGCGTAGCCGACCCAGACGCCCAGCGTCATCAGGGCGCCCGCCGGCCACAGCGGGATGGAGATGAGGATCAGCGCCGCGTGAATCCCGGCGTGCAGCCACTCGGCCTTTTTCGCGAAGTAGATGGGGCCGAGCAGAAAGGCCCAGAGGATCTCGCGGTTGGTCACCGCCTCCCGCTGGCCGTTCTCCGGATTCTCGAACATCATCCCGGACGGAGCCGCCGCCATCCCTGCCTCCCCTTGGTTGTTTTCCATTCTATTTGGGGAGGCAGTCTGTACGACGGCGGCCCGGCCTGTCGAGGCCGAAAGGGCCTTTTTCCGGATGGTGGGGGCGGTGTCCCGACGGATGGTTCAGGACACCGCCCCGTCCCGCCCGGCCCCCTCTCTTCCAGCCCCCTCCCTTCCGGCTTGGGCCATGGCCAGGAAGCGCCGGCACTGCTGCTCGCGGTCGTAGCCGAGCAGGGTGCCGAGGATGAAATCCTCTTCCGGGGTCAACTGGTTCAACGGCTTGCGGACGACGTTGCGCACCATCGCGACGCAGGCCGGGTTGCCGAAGAAGACGTTGACCTTGGCCTCGGTCACCGTCTGGACGTGGTAGTCGACGAACCGCTCGGCCAGCTTGCGGGTCACCGTGTCGGCGTCCCGCGTGCTGAGAGTCATCATGACCATGGGCCGGACGCCCTTGCTGTACTCGTACAGATGGTGCCCGAGCAGGTGGACGGGCATGGACAACCCGTCATGAGGCGTCATGTCAGTTGGCTGATCCATGCGGTGATCCGTTTGTCGGTTTGGGAGGACTGGTTGTCCTGGTCGAGCGCCAGCCCGACGAACCGCCCGTCGCGTTCGGCGGTGGAGCCCGAATGCTCGTAGCCGGTGGTGTCGGTGAAGCCGACGACGACCCCGCCCTGCGCCACCACCTGATCGTAGAGCGTGCCCATCGCGTCGACGAAGGACTCCGGGTAGGTCACCTGATCGCCGGTGCCGAACAGGGCAACCTTCTTGCCGTTCAGGTTGGCCGCCGTCAGCGTGCCGAAATTGGCCTCCCAATCGCATTGCAGATCGCCCACCCCGTAGGTCGGCGCGCCGAGGATCAGCAGGTCGCAATTCTCGAAATCCGCGGCGGAGGCGCGGGCGATGTCGACGGTCTTTCCCTGAATCTTCTTCGCGATGCGCGAGGCGACCGACTTGGTCGCGCCGCCGTCGGAGCCATAGATGATCGTGACGTTCATGGTCTCTCTCTGGGCAATCCTGTGGGCCAATCGGGTCAGGGCCGGCAAGCAAAGGCGGGAACGTCCGGCCTGCAGTGAATGATAATAAGAATGATTCGCATTTGCAATATGACCATGACAGATTTGTGGGAATTCTGCGAAGGGGGGGTGCCGCGCCGTCGGGGACGGCGCGGCCTTCAGGTGGTCAGGACTCCTTGTGCGGGGAAACGTTGGGCAGCAGCGCGGCGGCGAGGCCGAGCAGGGGCACGACCGAGCAGGCCTGGAAGACGAAGCCGATGCCCTTCCAGTCGGCGAGGACGCCGAGCCCGGCGGCGGCCATGCCGCCGATGCCGAAGGCCAGACCGAAGAACAGGCCGGAGACCATGCCGACACGGCCGGGCATCAGTTCCTGCGCGTAGACGATGATGGCCGGGAAGGCCGAGGCCAGGGCCAGCCCGATCACCGCGCTGAGCGCGACCGTCGCCGTCAGCCCGACATGGGGCAGCAGCAGCGTGAAGGGCAGGATGCCGAGGATCGAGATCCAGATGACCGTCTTGCGCCCGATCCGGTCGCCGACCGGCCCGCCGATGATCGTCCCCGCCGCCACCGCCGCCAGGAAGACGAACAGGCAGAGCTGCGCCGAGTCCGGGGCCAGGGCGAAGCGCTCCATCAGGAAGAAGGTGTAGTAGCTGGTCAGGCAGGCCAGATAGACGTACTTGGACAGGATCAGCACCATCAGCACCGCCAGCGCCCGGTTCACCTGCCCGCGGGTCAGGCCGGGGTGACGGACCGCGGCGCCGCGGCGAACCGGGCGGGCGTGGTCGCTGCGGGCGTACCAGCGCCCGATGCCGGTCAGCAGCGCCATGCCACCCAGGGCAGCGAGCGCGAACCAGGACAGGCTCTCCTGCCCGCGCGGCAGGATGATGTAGGCGGCCAGCAGCGGCCCCAGCGCCGAGCCGGCGTTGCCGCCCACCTGGAACAGCGACTGCGCCAGCCCGTGCGCGCCGCCGGAGGCCAGCCGGGCGATCCGCGACGCCTCGGGATGGAAGACCGAGGAGCCGAAGCCCAGCAGGGTCGCCCCGATCAGCAGCGCCGCGTAATTCGGCGCGAAGGCCAGCGTGACCAGCCCGACCAGCGACGCCCCCATGCCGATGGTCAGGGAATAGGGCGCCGGCCGCCGGTCGGTGGCGAGCCCGATGATCGGCTGAAGCAGCGAGGCGGTGATCTGGTAGGTCAGGGTGAGCAGGCCGATCTGCGCGAAGCTGAGGTCGAATCCGCCCTTCAGGATCGGGTAGATCGCGGGCAGCAGGGACTGGATCAGGTCGTTCAGCAGATGGCAGACGCTGATCGTCCCCAGGACGGGCAGGGCCGTCCCCCCGGCCTTGGGCCGGGACAGGGTGGTGTCAGTCACGAAAGGAAGCCTTTTTTGGCGCTTGCTCGGCGGGCGGGCGGCGCGTTGCTTGGTGTGGAGCAACAGCCTATGGTGAGCCGCGACGGCCTGCCACCGCGGTCAGGCCGATTTCTTACGAGACTGGGCCATGGTCCGGAACCTGCGCATCGAGACGGTCGAGGAGTCGCCCCGCCCGCTGATCACCCTGGGACAGGATCATGCGGACGGCACCGTGCTGGCAGCCCACACGCATCGGCGCGGCCAGTTGCTGTCCGGGGCGACGGGAACGCTGCTGCTGTCCACCGCCCAGGGGCGTTGGGTGATGCCGCCCCATTGCGGGCTGTGGATTCCGCCGGGCGTCCCGCACGAGGTCCGGATGATCGGGATGGTGATGACGCAGAGCCTCTATCTGGCTCCCGCGCTGGCCGACACCATGCCGGGCCGCTGCGAGGTGCTGGCGCTGTCGCCCTTCTTCCGCAGCCTGATCGGGCGGGCGATCGACGTGCCGGTGGACTACGACCCGGAGAGTCACGACGGCGCGGTGATGGCGTTGCTTTTGCACGAGATGCGCCGTCTGCCGGTGGAGCCGCTGTCGCTGCCCTTTCCCGCCCACGCCGCCCTGGCGGAGCGCTGCCGGCGGTTCCTCCAGGAACCGACGATCCAGGCGACGATCGAGGACTGGAGCGACGGTCTGGGCATGAGCCGCCGCAACTTCACGCGGCTGTTCCGACGCGAAACGGGGCTGAGCTTCGTGGAATGGCGCCAGCAGGCGTGCCTGGTGTCCGCCCTGCCTCGGCTGGTCGCGGGGGTGCCGGTGACGACGGTGGCGCTGGACCTCGGCTACGACAATCCGGCGGCCTTCACGACGATGTTCAAGCGGACGCTGGGGGCGTCGCCGAGGGCGTATCTGGCGGGGGCTGGTTGACTGGGAAAGAGCGGTTGCGTCCGGAAAGACGGGCTTTGGGCCGAAGCCATGCCGCACAGGAAGCGTGCTTACCCTTGTTGGAAGCCGAACAGCGTGAAGAAAAGGGACTTGTGGTCATTCATGAACACTTCCGGAAGCCTGCCGAGGCGGCCGGCGACAATGCTGCGTTCGAGCGTCGCAACCTTGTCGAATTGAACGCGCGACAGACTTTTGAGGCCATTGTCAGCGGTTGGGGCAACCGGAATGTCGTAGGGGCCGGTGTGTGGGCGTGACGTGATGGCACAGACGACGATGTCTTCTCCGTCGTTGTTGGCGGAGAGCACCAGAACCGGGCGACGCTTGTCGCCGGTCAAGTCGGTGTAAGGAAAGCGCGCAAGCAGCACGTCACCGAACGAAATCTTCATTGCGTTCGATGAGGTCGGTGTCGGAGTAGAGGTCGGGTTCGTCGGCAAGATGGTTGAAGGCGCCGCCCTTGGCGTTCATCTCGGTGATTGAGATGTCGTCCTCATCGTCGACGGTCTCAAGGACAACACGCAGTAGACGCCGCGGAGACAGGCCGAGGCGCTTGAGGTCGTCCGGAGGAAGCAGGCGGCCGGCTTCAATGCGGTCGATGGTGGCTCTCATGGAGACAGTCTACCGCAGGGATCGCCGGCCGGCTACCGTTTGTGGATATCCCCTCCCGGCCTCCCCCCGCTTGCGCGAGAGGAGGGGAAGAGGTGCAGGCGGATCAGGCGGCGACCGTGTCGGCCACGTCCTGGAACTCCTTGATCTGGTCGAAGTTCATGTAGCGGTAGATGTCGCCGGCCTTCTGGTTGACGACGCTCACCTGCTCCAGATACTCGGCCGGGGTCGGCAGCTTGCCCAGCAGGGCGGCGACGGCGGACAGCTCGGCGGAGCCGAGATAGACGCGGGTGTCGATGCCCAGGCGGTTCGGGAAGTTGCGGGTCGAGGTCGAGATGGCCGTCGAGCCCTTGCGGATCTGCGCCTGGTTGCCCATGCACAGCGAACAGCCGGGCATCTCCATGCGGGCACCCGACTTGCCGAGAACGCCGTAATAGCCTTCCTCGGTCAGGATCTGGGCGTCCATCTTGGTCGGCGGGGCGATCCACAGGCGGGTCGGGATGTCGGTCTTCCCGTCCAGGATCTTTCCGGCGGCGCGGAAGTGGCCGATGTTGGTCATGCAGGAGCCGATGAAGACCTCGTCGATCTTGTCGCCGGCAACCTCCGACAGCAGCTTCACGTCGTCCGGGTCGTTCGGGCAGGCGACGATCGGCTCCTTGATGTCGGCCAGATCGATCTCTATCACGGCGGCGTACTCGGCGTCGGCGTCCGGCTCCAGCAGCGACGGGTTGGCGATCCAGTCCTCCATCGCCTTGATGCGGCGGCCGAGCGTACGGGCGTCCTCGTACTCGTTGGCGATCATCCACTTCATCAGGGTGATGTTGGAGCGCATGTACTCGATGATCGGCTCCTTGTTGAGCCGGACGGTGCAGGCGGCGGCGGAGCGTTCGGCCGAGGCGTCGGACAGTTCGAACGCCTGCTCCACCTTCAGCTCGGGCAGACCCTCGATCTCCAGGATGCGGCCGGAGAAGATGTTCTTCTTGCCCTTCTTCTCCACCGTCAGCAGGCCCTGGCGGATGGCGTAGAGCGGGATCGCGTTGACGAGGTCACGCAGCGTGACGCCCGGCTGCAGCGCGCCCTTGAAGCGGACCAGCACCGATTCCGGCATGTCCAGCGGCATGACGCCGGTGGCCGCGGCGAAGGCGACGAGGCCCGAGCCGGCGGGGAAGCTGATGCCGATGGGGAAGCGGGTGTGGCTGTCGCCGCCGGTGCCGACGGTGTCGGGCATCAGCAGGCGGTTCAGCCAGGAGTGGATCACGCCGTCGCCCGGACGCAGCGCGACGCCGCCGCGGGTCGAGATGAAGGTCGGCAGCTCGCGGTGGGTCTTGACGTCCACCAGCTTCGGATAGGCCGCGGTGTGGCAGAAGGACTGCATGACCAGATCGGCGGAGAAGCCGAGGCAGGCCAGATCCTTCAGTTCGTCGCGGGTCATCGGGCCGGTGGTGTCCTGCGAGCCGACCGTGGTCATCTTCGGCTCGCAATAGGTGCCCGGACGCACGCCCTGGCCCTCGGCCAAGCCGACCGCGCGGCCGACCATCTTTTGGGCGAGCGTGAAGCCCCTGCCGCTGTCGACCGGGGAGGACGGCAGGCGGAACAGGGTCGACGGGGCGAGGCCCAGCGCCTCACGGGCACGGGCGGTCAGGCCGCGGCCGATGATCAGCGGGATGCGGCCGCCGGCGCGCACCTCGTCGAAGATCACGTCGGACTTGACGGTGAACTCGGCGATCACCGCGCCGTTCTTCAGCGCCTTGCCCTCGTAGGGGCGCAGCTCGACCGTGTCGCCCGTCTCCATCTGCGAGACGTCGAGCTCGATCGGCAGGGCGCCGGCGTCTTCCATGGTGTTGTAGAAGATCGGGGCAATCTTGGAGCCCAGGCAGACGCCGCCGAAGCGCTTGTTCGGGACGTAGGGGATGTCCTCGCCCGTCCACCACAGCACGGAATTGGTGGCCGACTTGCGCGAGGAGCCGGTGCCGACCACGTCGCCGACATAGGCGACGAGGTTGCCCTTGGCCTTCAGATCCTCAAGCTGCTTGATCGGGCCGCGAACGCCGGCTTCCTCCGGCACGATGCCGGGGCGCGGGTTCTTCAGCATGGCGAGCGCGTGCAGCGGGATGTCCGGGCGCGACCAGGCGTCCGGGGCCGGGGACAGGTCGTCGGTGTTGGTCTCGCCCGACACCTTGAAGATGGTCAGCGTCAGGCTGGCCGGGACCTCGGGGCGCGAGGTGAACCACTCGGCGTCGGCCCAGGACTGGATCACCGCCTTGGCGTTGGCGTTGCCCTTGTCGGCCAGTTCCTTGACGTCGTGGAAGTAGTCGAACATCAGCAGCGTGGTCTTCAGACCGGCGGCGGCGGCCTCGCCGCACTCGGCGTCGCCCAGCAGGTCGATCAGCGGCTTGATGTTGAAGCCGCCGAGCATGGTGCCCAGCAACTCCGTCGCCTTGACCTTGGAGATCAGCGGCGAGGTCTCGTTGCCCTTGGCGAGCGAGGCCAGGAAGGCGGCCTTGACCTTGGCGGCGTCGTCGACGCCCGCCGGGACGCGGTGCGTGATGAGGTCGACCAGGAAGGCTTCCTCGCCCTGCGGCGGGTTCAGGAGAAGGTCGACCAGCTCCTCGGTCTGCTTGGCCGAAAGCGGCAGGGCGGGAATTCCGAGCGCGGCACGCTCAGCGACATGCTGGCGGTAAGCTTCAAGCACGGTGCGGTCCTCTCATCCAAGGTTGCTCAACAGTCGTCCGATTCCCCGACCCAGGGGCGCGCTCGCGGACCCGGCTTTTTGCCCTTGCGGCGTCTTGCCACGCCGCTGGTCCTACCATTCCGGAAGGAACTTCCGCGGAACGGAGATGTCTTACGTCGCGGCCTTGGGAGTCGTCAAGTCAACGCTCCGCCTGCGACACGTTTTCAGGCGCCGGCCATAGAAGTGGTATTACAACTTGCTCCCGCCGACCCTGTGGAGGGGCGGCGATTTCCTGAATTCCTCATGGTTTCTGCAATGAACGCGGCGGCGGGGTTTCTGCGCAGGCCGCCGCATCACCATGTCTGACCCGCCGCGAGAAGGTTGGCCGGCGCGGAGGTTGATGGTGAACAATTGGGCATGTAGGGTGTTCTGGCCGGCATCCACGGCACCGCGCAGGCCTCATGCCCCCAGGCTCCATGCCCTTTCGACACCGGATCATCGCCCGGCTCCTCAGCGTCCTTCTGGCGCTGGCGCCGCTGCAACCGCTGCCCGCCGCCACGTCCGCGGCGGTGCCCGCCGGGCTGGCCGCGGCCACCGCCGCGCTGCTCTGGCCGCAGGCGGTCGAGGCGCGGGCCGGTGGGGGCCGAAGCTCCAGCGGGGGATACAGCCGCCCGGCCGTGCGCACCCCGTCCTTCTCCACCCGCTCCGCTCCCTCGCGCACGCCGTCCACCGGCAGCGGCGGCTACAGCCGTCCTCAGAGCGGGCCGTCCTATGGCTTGCCCGGCGGGTCGCCGTCCGGCGGCGGCGATCTGGGCGTGTCGCGGCGGTCGAGCGGCGAGGCGCTGGACCGCTACCGGGCGCAACAGCAGCAACAGCAACAGCGGGAACGCACCCCGCCGGTCGCCGCGCCGCCGCCCCGTTCCGGGTCCGGGTCCGGCTGGGGCGGAGGGGGATGGCAGGGCGGCGGCTGGGGGTCGGGTTCCGGTGCGGGCTGGGGGCAGCGGCGCACCGGCGGCTATGGTCCGGGCGGCTGGTACGGCGGCTGGCGTGCGCCGGGCTGGGCCTCCGGCGGCCGTTCCAGCTTCGGGCTGTGGAACGGGCTGTTCCTGTGGTTCCTGCTCGACAACCTGTCGCGCCCCGGCTACGCCGACTGGTTCCACAACCACCAGGGCGACCCCGGCTACGCGGAGTGGCGCGCGGAGGCGGAACGGCGCGCGCAGGGCGACCCCGACCTGCGCCAGCGCCTGGACGATCTCGACACCCGCCTGCGCGCGCAGGAGGACCGGCCGCGCGACCCCAACTATCTGCCGCCCGACATCCCGCGGGACGTCGCGCAGGCCGCGCCGGAGACGCCGTCCGCCCCGGAGCAGTCCTCCGGCGGCGGGGGCGGTTTGGGCACCCTGATTCTTCTGATTGTCCTCGTCGGGGGGATGGTGGCGGCGGTGACCCTCCTGCGCCGCCGCTCGTCGGGCTCCCGATCCGGAGGTTCCGCCATGACCCGTTCACCCTGGGGCGCCGCCGCCAGCACCGCTGCCGGCATCGTGAAGGCCAAGGCCACCGGCGCGTCCTACCAACCCTCGCTGTTCCGTGTCGGCATGACGCTGACGCCCGATCCCACACCCTTCCTGCTGGGCGGCGGCGCGATCAAGGCCACCGCCCCGGAGGGCGCCGGCTCGATGGTCAGCGTGGCGGCCGTCGGCACGCTGACGGGCGGCGGCGTGACGCTGCACCGTCTCTATCTTCCGGACGGGAATGGTTTCTACCAGCTTCATCTGGGGGCCGGGGGCGCGCCGGACGAATGCCGCTGGTTCTCCGTGCTGGACGAGGTGCACCCCACCGACAACGACGAGTGGGGCTTCTGGCTGGACCCTGGCGACGGGATGATCGGCTATCCGCAGTTCCAGACCAAGGACGGCAAGCTGTACGGGCGGCAATGGTCGCCCGGCGCGTCCCGCATCGCCCCCGTCACCTTCGACGAGACTCTGACCGACCACCGCGGCAGCCGCACCCGCCGCGTAACCGCCATGCTCTACGCGGCTCCCACCGGCGCCGCCGACCCCGCGCCCCGCGCAGAATATGTGCTGGTCGCGGCGGTGGAGGACGGCGGCGAGGCGTGGGTGGAGGTCCGCGCCGGCATCGACGTCAACCCCGCCTCGCTCTCCCTCTCCTGAGTTTCCACCTGATCCCGCCAGCCCCTACGGAAGACACCATGGACACCAGCGTCGCGCAAATCCTGCAGGGTCTCGAATCCGGCCTGCCGCTGCTGCTTCTGCATTTCGGAGCGACCCTGGCTCTGTTCCTGATCGGGGTGGCCGTCTACGTCGCGGTCACGCCGCTGCACGAGCGCGAGCTGCTGGCGAGCGGCAACCAGGCCGCCGGCGTGGTGCTGGGCGGCACGATGGTGGCTCTGGCGATCCCGTTGGCGGCGACGCTGGCGACCAGCCTCGTCCTGGCGGACATCCTGATCTGGGGAGCCGTTGCGCTGGTGCTGCAATTGATTACCTTCCTGATCGCCATCTGGCTGTTCCGCGACCTGCGCACGATGATCGAATCCGGCAACGTCGCGGCGGGCACGGCGCTGGCCGGCCTCCAGATCGCCGTCGCGCTGCTGAACGCCGGAGCCATGGCGGGCTGAAGACCCGTTCGAACAGGCCCGCCCAAACTGAGAGGAACCGCAACCATGATCTCGTTCATCCGCAACCTCGTCGGGGTGAAGACCGATCAGGCCGTCCAGTCGGCGGTGGAGGCCCTGGTCCGCTGGGACCCGAAGGCCGCGACGGAGGCCGAACTGCGCACGATGGAAGAGCATCTGGACAGCCTCGGCCTTCAGGTCGCCCAGGCCCGTGCGGCCTATGAGAAGGAGCAGAAGGAGGCCGACGCCATCCTCCAGCTGTCGCGCCAGCGCATGGCCGCCGCCGAGCATCTGCAGCGCCAGATGGAGTCGGAAGCCGACGCCGGCCGCAAGGCCCAGCTCGAAAAGAGCCTGGAGACGCTGGTGGGGATGCTGGAGCAGATGGCTCCGGACATCGACCGGGAGGAGCAGGACGCCGTGGACGCGCGCGAGTTCCTGACCATGCTGGAGACGACCTACGCCGAGGCCGGCGGCAAGCTGAAGGCCGCCCGCAGCGCGTTGCAGCGGGCCGAGCGGGACATGGGGCGCGCCGCCCAGCAGCGCGACATGGCCGAGCAGCGGGCGGAGGCGGCCCGGCAGGCGGCGGGGCTGAGCGGCGCCACCTCCAGCCTCGGCACGGCGCTGAAGGCGATGCAGGACGCGGCGGCCCGCGACCTCGCCCAGGCGGAGGCGTCCAGCGCCAAGGCCCGCCTGCTGAAGCCGTCCAAGCCGGAAGAGGACGATCCGAACATCAAGGCCGCGCTCGACGCCGCCACGGGGGCGAAGCCGGCGCCGAGCAGCCTGTCGGACCGTCTCGCCTCCCTGAAAAGCCGGCATTGAACGGCGGGATGAATAGGCTCACCCTATCGGTGAGATAGGATGAGCCATATCGATCCTATTGAATTTCTCCGCCATGATGCGAGCAGTGAAACTCTGCTCGCTGGAGGAAGCCATGCGTCGGTCTATGGCGGAGCTGTTGAACGAACTGGAACGGCACGGCGTCCGGCTGCTGCCGGGCGGTCGCCTGCAGGTGCCGGGCAACGTTCCGGCGCCGCTGCTGATGCGCGCGCACCGCAACCGCCGCGCCCTCAGCGCCGCCTTGGCCCCGCCGCGCGGTTGACGGCGCGTCTCACCCCGACCTTGACCCCAGAACGCGGAGCGTTGTTCCTGCGCGGACGGCGCCCCACGTCAATGCAACGCCCCCGATGTTCCGGGCGATCCCGTGCCCAACCAGGAGACCCTGTGTGACGATCCAACTGACCACCCTCGCCAACGGATTCCGCGTGCTGACGGACCACCTGCCGCATCTCGGCACGGTGACCAGCGGCGTCTGGGTCGGCGTTGGGGCGCGCAACGAACGGCCGGCGGTGAACGGCATCGCCCATTTCCTGGAGCACATGATCTTCAAGGGAACGAAAAGCCGCGACGCGCTGGGCATCGCGCTGGAGATCGAGAACCGCGGCGGCGAGTTCAACGCCTACACGGACTACGACGTCACCGCCTATTACACGCAGATGGCGGCCAAGCACGTCGACGTCTCCTGCGAGATCATCGGCGACATCGTCCTCAACTCCGTCTTTCCGGAGGAGGAGGTCGAGAAGGAACGCGGCGTGGTCATCCAGGAGATCGGCCGCTACGCCGACGAGCCGGAGGACGTGGTCTACGAGGCGTTGCGCCGCACCGCCTTCGACGGGCAGGCGCTGGGCCGCCCGATCCTTGGCCCGAAGGAGAACGTCGCGGGCTTTGGGCGGGAGCATCTGTTCGATTACGTGTCCCATTACGACCCGCGCCGCATGGTCTATGTGGTGTCCGGTAACGTCGATCACGGCACCGTGGTGCGCCGGGCGGAGGCGCTGTTCGGCCATCTGACCGTCAAGGACGACCCCTTCCAGGAGACGGTCGTCAACAAGGGCGGGGCGGCGCTGCTGAAGCGCGACGCCGAGCAGGTGCATTTCATGGCGGCCTTCCCCGGCGTCGGCACCGAGGATTCGGCGAGCTACGCGCTGCGCCACCTTGCCAACATCCTGGGCGGCGGCATGACCTCGCGCCTGTTCCAGGAGATCCGCGAGAAGCGCGGGCTGGTCTATTCGGTCTACGCGGCGCCCATCCAATACTCGGACGGCGGCGCGCTCAGCTTCTACGCCGGCACCGGGCCGGAGGAGGTGGCGGAACTGGTGCCGGTCTTCTTCGAGGAGCTGCGCAAGGCCCGCGACGGCGTGACCGCGGTGGAGCTGGAACGGTCGAAGGAGCAGATGCGCTTCTCGGTCGGCAAGTCGCTGGAATCGACCATGCGCCGCGCCGACCGCTTCGCCCGCACCCTGCTGCGCACCGGCGAGGTGCGGACCATTGAGCAGATCTTCGAGCGGATCGACGCCGTGACGCCGGAGGCTGTGGCGGCGGCGGCCAACCGCGTCTTCGCCGGCCCGATGGCGGTGTCGGCGGTCGGCAAGCTGGACCATCTGCCGTCCTACGAGGACATGCAGGGGATGCTGCAGGCGGCGTGAGGTTGTTGTTCACCGACGCTTTGCCCCCTCCCTAAACCCTCCCCCGCTGACGCAGGGGAGGGGATTTGGTCCCTCTCCTGCGAAGCGGGGGAGGGAAGGGGCCCACGCGCAGCGTGGGAAGGGTGGGGGCAAGACGTCGCCTCTACCAGACCACCGCCGGCAGCGCCGCGACCTTCAACGGCCCCAGGAACAGCCCGCGGTTCTGCACGGTGACCGGAGCGGTCAGTACCGGCTCGCCGTTCGGCCCGGTGGGGCGGGCCAGCAAGCCCAGCATCGTGCGGGCCATCGCCAGCTCCTTGGGCCGGAACATGCCCTGGAGCGCGTCCAGCACCGCCTGATACCCGCGCACCTCCGCGGTCAGCGCGGCCTGCGGCTGCAAGGCGGCGTCGAGCGCCAGCGTGCCGTTCATCGCCAGCTTCAACGGTCCCCACTCCACATTCAGCCCGTCGAGCTGGAGCGTGCCGCCGTCGCGGCTCCAGGCCGACAGGCTGACCGGCTCCGGCTTCGGTGGTTGGCCGAGGATGCGCGCGGTGAGCAGGACACGCTGCACCTCACGGCCCAGCGAATCCGGCGCGCCATCGGGCAGGGTGGCGCCGCGCGCGTCCAGCGTGACGGACAGGCCGGTGTCGGTGTGGCTGGCCGGCGGCTCGGACGGCTGGGTGGCGGTCAGGTCCAAAGCGGCGATGGGAACGGGCATGGCCTCGGGCTGCGCCACGAGGTTGGTGAAGGCGAGCCGCGCCTCCACCGGCTGGCCGGTCAGGGTGAGGCCGACATGCCCCCGGCCGCCGTCACGGGCGACCAGCGTGAAGGGCGGCTGGTTCGCCTGCACCACCGTCACCCTTTGCTCGCCGGGCAAGGACAAGGCGATGTGCGTGTGGTTCCAGGGCGGCGCTTCCGCCACCAGCCGGGCGCCCCGCCATTCCACGTCGCGGGTGGCGAGGTGCGGCGCCTCCAGCGCGGCGCGGATGGTCAAGGGATAGCCGCCGACGCTCAGCCCGCCATGGGCCACCACGGCGCCGGCCGCCCGCTGCTCGTCCATCCAGGCGAGCACGCCGCGCTCCACCGCCGACGCGGCCTGCCACCACCACACCGAATAGGCGCCGGCCAGCAGGGCCAGGGCGAGAACGGCGAAGCCCAAGATCTTCCGAACGCGCATCTGTGGCATTTCCGTTTTGTGGCACCCACCTTATAGCGGGCGGCCAGGGGCCGTGCTAGCATTCACCGTGTCGCCACCAGTCGGCGCACGCTGCATTACTTAAGGGTCATGCTGCTCGATACGCAATCGCCTGTTGCCGAGCTTCCGGTCACCGCACCGACGCAGCGTCCGGCATACGCCGCCTCTTCCTGGTCCGCCGACATCGTCGTGACGCCCGGCGCCGACCTCTGGGTCTTCGCCTACGGCTCGCTGATGTGGAACCCGGAGTTTCCCTTTCTCGAGCGTCATCCGGCGGTGCTGGGCGGCTATCACCGCCGCTTCTGTGTGTCCTCCCACCGCTACCGCGGCACGCCGGAGCGGCCCGGTCTGGTGCTCGGGCTGGACCGCGGCGGCTCCTGCCGGGGCATCGTCTTCCGCGTGGCGGCGGAGCGGGTGCCGGAGACGCTGGACTATCTGTGGGACCGGGAGATGCTGAACCGCGTCTACCGTCCCAAGCTGCTGCCGGTGCGCCCGCGCGACGGCGGCGCGCCGGTCACCGCCTGCACCTTCGTGGTGGACCGCCGCCACCGGCAATATTGCGGCTGCATGGACGAGACCGCGATGGCCGAGCGCATCGCCTGCTGCCGCGGCGAGCGCGGCCCGAACCTGGACTATCTCGCCAACACGGTCGCCCATCTGGAGGCCATCGGCATCCATGATCGCGGGCTGTGCAGCCTGCTGACGGCGGTGCGCGCGCGGATGGGGTGACGGGGACAGGGGCAAGCGCTGGCGCGGCGCAGCCCAAGCCTTATATTGCTGGGCCATGCGCACCCTCCTCCTCGCTCTTCTGGGCATTCTCGCCGCCGCGCCCGGCTGGGCCGCCGGCCTGCATCATGACCTGACCGTCACGCTCGACCCCGCCGCGCGGCGGCTGGACGTGGAGGACCGGCTGCGTTTGCCCGCCGGGACGCACCGGCTGCTGCTGGCGCCGGGGTTGACGGTGGGGGAAGCGTTGCTCGACGGCAAATCGGTCACGGTGCGCGGCAACGCCCTGCCGGTCACCGTGCCGGAGGGGGGCGGCGAGCTTCGCCTGCGCTACGCCGGGACTCTGCCGCCCCTGACACCGGAGTCGCGAGGCGGGGGCGGTGGAGCGGAGGGCGCCTATCTGCCCTCCGGCACCGGCTGGATTCCAACCCCCGAAAGCGGCGCGGAGGCGCCGCCGTCCTGGCGTCTGTCGGTCCGGGTGCCGGCGCCCTTCGTCGCGGTGGCGACCGGACGTCTGGTGGAGGAGACGCGCGACGGTGCGGGCTACGCCGCGACCTTCGCCGAGGACCGCAGCGTCGAGGAACCGTCGCTCTTCGCCGGGGCGTGGCAGGTGACGGAACGGATGCACAATGGTCTTCGCCTGCGCACTTACTTCCACCCGGAGCAGGCCGCGCTGGCCGACGAGTATCTGGACCTCAGCGCCCGGACCATCGACGCACAGGCGGCGCGGATCGGCGCCTATCCCTTCGCCGGTTTCGCCATCCTGTCAGCGCCGCTGCCGGTTGGGCTGGGCTTCCCCGGCCTGACCTACATCGGGCGGCAAGTGATGCCGCTGCCCTTCATCCGCGCCCAGTCGCTGCCCCACGAGATCCTGCACAACTGGTGGGGCAACGGCGTGCGCGTCGGCGGGGACGGCAACTGGCCCGGCAACTGGTCGGAGGGGCTGACCACCTTCATGGCCGACTACGCGGCGGCGGAGGCGCGCGGGGAGGACGCGGCGCGGGCCATGCGGCTGGACTGGCTGCGCGACTATGCCGCCCTTCCGGCGGAGCGCGATTCCGCCCTGACCGACTTCCGCGCCAAGGTCCATGACGCCGCCCAGATCGTCGGCTACGGCAAGGCGGCGATGCTGTTCCATATGCTGCGCGCCGAGATCGGGGCGGACGCCTTCGACGCGGGCATCCGCCGCTTCTGGGAGGACAAGCGCTTTCAGGACGCGGGGTGGGACGACCTGCGCCGCGCCTTTGAGGCCGGGTCCGGGCGGGACCTCAAAGCCTTCTTCGAACAATGGCTGACCCGCGCGGGGGCGCCGACGCTGGAACTGGCGGGAGCGAAGGCTGACGGCGACGGTGTGGCGCTGACCCTGCGCCAGGGCGAGCCGGCCTATGGCCTGACCGTGCCGGTGGAGGTGCGGACAACGGTGGGGACGGAGCATCACACCATCCGCCTTGACGGACGCGAAAAGACAGTGACGATCCCGATCGCCGCCGCGCCGCGGGCGCTCGCGGTCGATCCCGGCTTCGCCCTGTTCCGCCGTCTGGCGCCGGGGGAGGCGCCGCCGACCCTGCGCGACGTGACGCTGGACCACGCGGCCACCACCGTCATCGCCACCGCCGACGGCCCGCCCGCCGAGGCCGCCCGCGCGCTGTCAGAGCGTCTGGCCGACGGCAAACCGCGCATTGCCGCCGCGGACCGCGCCGATCCCACCGCTCCGCTCGCCGTGATCGGAACGGCGGGGGAGGTCGACCGGCTGTTGGCCCGGCTCGGCCTGCCAGCGGTTCCGGACAGCCTCAAGGGGCGCGGCACGGCGCGGGTGTGGACCGCGCGGACCCCGCAGGGCCGCCCGCTGCTGGCGGTGGCCGCGGACGACGCGGCGGCGTTGCAGGCGCTGCTGCGCCCATTGCCCCATTACGGTCGGCAGAGCTGGCTGGTCTTCGAGGGGGCACGCGCCGTGGACCGCGGCGTCTGGCCCGCTGGCGACAGCCCCCTGCGTGTGTCTTTCGAGTAGTTCCGCCCGCCCGTCCTCTGTCCATGGAGCATACCCCGCCTTTGCCTGTTGTAGGGGAAACGGCGCGCGATGCGCGCGTCCTGCGGGAGAATGCACATGTCTCGGATGACGAAGACCATCCTCGGAACCCTGGCCGGCCTCGGCTTGGCGGCGGCGCTGGCGCTGCCCGCGGCGGCGGCCTCCGGCGACATCCACACGGTGACCGGCGAGAAGGTCAACCTACGCGCGGCCCCGTCCGACAACGCCTCGGTCCGTTCCACGGTCACCCGCGGCGACGAGGTGATCGAACTGAAGCAGGAGGGCAACTGGATCGGCGTGCGCTCCATGCGCACCGGTGAGGAGGGCTGGGTCTTCGGCGACCTCGTGAAGCGGCAGACGCCGAGCACGCTCGGCGGCGCGTCGTCCGCGGCGTCGGACGCCGGGTTCGGGCGGATCTCCTCGGGCTTCGACGGGCTGCTGGCCGGGATCAACAACCAGCTCGGCTACCGCTTCGCGGAGAAGGTGGAGCAGTCGGGCAACGGCGCGCTGCGCGTCATCCCGACCCAGGAATGGCTCTACAACACCAGCCGCGAGGCCAAGATCTACGCGGCGCTGGCGCTCTACGAGATGTGGAAGAATCACAACAACGGGCGGCCAGTCAGCGTCGCGCTGGGCTCTCCCGGCTCTTCCGCCATCGCCATCGAGGATTCGGGGCGGGGGCCGGAGCTGTCGCTGCCCATGATGGGCGCCTCCAAGTAAGAAGGCTTCGCGGCGGGGGCGTTGTGACGACGTCCCCCCGCAAGCCCCATTCTTGATCCGCATCAACGCCAGCGCCTGCCGCCGCTGTCCAAATGCCGTGACGGCAGGCCGAAGGGGCGGGTGCGATGAAATACATCGATGAATTCCGGGACGCGGCGCTGGCCCGCGGCATCGCCGCCGCCATCGCGCGGGAGGCGGCGACCGGGCGGACCTATCATCTGATGGAGTTCTGCGGCGGCCACACCCACGCGGTGTCCCGCTACGGCATCCCAGACCTGCTGCCGGACAACGTGCGGATGATCCACGGGCCGGGCTGCCCGGTCTGCGTCCTGCCGGTGGGGCGGATCGACGACGCTATCGCCATCGCCCGCCAGCCCGGCGTGATCCTGTGCACCTACGGCGACGTGCTGCGCGTGCCGGGTTCGGGGCGGGTCAGCCTGCTGAAGGCGAAGGCCGAGGGGGCGGACGTACGCATGGTGCTGTCCACCATGGACGCCCTGCGCATCGCCGAGGAGAACCCGGACCGCGAGGTCGTCTTTCTGGCCATCGGCTTCGAGACGACCACGCCGCCGACCGCGGTGGCCGTCCACGCCGCCAAGGCCAAGGGCCTCAGGAATTTCAGCGTCTTCTGCAACCACGTCCTGACCCCCGCGGCCATCCGGGGCATCATGGACAGCCGGGAGGTGCAGGAGACGGGCGCGCTGGCGCTCGATGGTGTCGTCGGCCCGGCCCACGTCTCCGTGGTCATCGGCAGCCAACCCTACGCGTTCGTGGCGGAGGACTACGGCACGCCGGTGGTGATCGCCGGGTTCGAGCCGCTGGACGTGCTCCAGGCCATCCTGATGCTGATCCGTCAGGTGAACGAGGGGCGGGCGGTGGTGGAGAACCAGTTCACCCGCGCGGTGACCCCGGAGGGCAACCGGAAGGCCCAGCGGCTCGTCGCCGACACCTTCGACGTGCGGTCCAGCTTCGAATGGCGGGGCCTCGGCGCGCTTCCCGACAGCGGCCTGCGGTTGAAGGAAAAATTCGCCGCCTTCGACGCGGAGCGGCGCTTCGCCGTGCCGGGCCGCGCGGTGCCCGATCACAAGGGCTGCGAGTGCGGCGACATCCTGCGCGGGGTGAAGAAGCCCAGCGATTGCAAGCTGTTCGGCACCGTCTGCACGCCGGAGAACCCGATGGGCTCCTGCATGGTGTCGGCGGAAGGGGGCTGCGCCGCCCATTACACGTATGGGCGCTTCCGCGACCACCGGTTGGCAGTGTCGTAATCAACAGTTTCAACCACGGACCATTTGTCACGACATATTTCGTCGGGGAAGCCATTCGCCCATTGCACGGCTAACCTTTTGCGGGGGCTCGAAAGACGCTGATAGGTTCGTTCCTGAACAAAAGAACAGGAGGGGACTTCCCGTATGAAACGCCGTTCATTCCTTGCCAGCGCCGGTGTCGGCGTCGCGGCCAGCACCCTTGCCGCTCCGGCCATCGCGCAGAGCACGCCGGAAGTGCATTGGCGCCTCGCCTCCAGCTTCCCGAAGAGCCTGGACACCATCTACGGCGCCGCCGACGTGATCGCCCGTCGCGTCGCCGCCATCACCGACAACAAGTTCACGATCCGGCCCTTCGCATCGGGTGAGATCGTTCCCGGCCTCCAGGTTCTCGACGCCGTGCAGAACGGCACGGTCGAGTGCGGCCACACCGCCAGCTATTACTATGTCGGCAAGGACCCGACCTTCACCTTCGACGCGACGGTGCCGTTCGGCCTGAACGCCCGCCAGCAGAACGCCTGGATCCTCCAGGGCGGCGGCATGGAGCTGCTGCGCGAGTTCTTCAAGGGCTACAACGTCGTCAACTTCCCGGCGGGCAACACCGGCACCCAGATGGGCGGCTGGTTCCGCAAGGAGATCAAGACGGTTCAGGACCTCAGCGGTCTGAAGTTCCGCATCGGCGGCTTCGCCGGGCAGGTGTTGACCAAGCTGGGCGTCGTGCCGCAGCAGATCGCCGGCGGCGACATCTACCCGTCGCTGGAAAAGGGCACCATCGACGCCGCCGAGTGGATCGGCCCCTACGACGACGAGAAGCTCGGCTTCAACAAGGTCGCCAAGTACTACTACTACCCCGGCTGGTGGGAAGGCGGGCTGAACGTCTCGCTGCTGGTCAACCAGCAGAAGTGGGAGGAACTGCCGAAGCCCTATCAGGCGGCCCTGGAAGCGGCCTGCTTCGAGGCGCTGGCGATCATGAACGCCAAGTACGACGCCGACAACCCCGCCGCCCTGAAGCGTCTGGTGGCCGGCGGCGCCCAGCTCCGTCCCTTCCCGCGCGAGGTGATGGAGGCCTGCTACAAGGCGGCCTACGAGCTGTACGACGAGACGGCCAAGAACAACCCGAAGTTCGCCAAGATCTACGAGCCGTGGAAGAAGTTCCGCGACGAGGAATACCTGTGGTTCCGCGTCGCCGAGAACAGCTTCGACAACTTCGCCTTCACCGCCGGGCAGCGTCGGTAAAGGAGGATCGGTGCGGCGCTGCGGCGCCGCACCGTTTCGGCCGCTACTGGGCGGCCAGTTTCTGGGACAGGCGTTGCAGATCCTGCGACGCGCGGTCGGCGATGCGCTGGGCGGCGACCAGCGTGTCGGTCAGAGTGCCGACGTCCGGCGCGATCTCGCCCGCGGCGTCGGACATCTCGTCCAGGGCCTTCACCGCGGTGTCGATCAGGCGGATGACCAGCCCCGCGGGGCCGTCGGCGTTGTCGTACCCAGCCATTCCAAAATCTCCATGGTTGCGCAACCCAGCCCGAACGACACGGGCACGAGTTTCCATGGAGGGGGCGGCCCGCGCAAGCCGCTTGTTGCGCTGCACGCGTTCCCGCTCCGGCGGGACGGCCTCAGTGAATGCCCGGCGCCTCCTGCCCGGTGCTCGCCACATACTCGGTGTAGCCGCCGCCATACTGGTGGATGCCCTCCGGAGTCAGCTCCAGCACCCGGTTCGACAGGGCGGCCAGGAAATGCCGGTCGTGCGAGACGAACAGCATGGTGCCCTCATAGGCGCCCAGCGCCGAGATCAGCATCTGCTTGGTGTCGAGGTCGAGGTGGTTGGTTGGCTCGTCCAGCACCAGGAAGTTGGGCGGGTTGAACAGCATGATCGCCATGACCAGCCGGGCCTTCTCGCCGCCGGACAGCACGCGGCACTTCTTCTCCACATCGTCGCCGGAGAAGCCGAAGCAGCCGGCGAGCGCGCGCAACGCTCCCTGGCTCGCCTGCGGGAAGGAGGTCTCCAGCGATTCGAAGATGGTCTTGTCGCCGTCGAGCAGATCCATGGCGTGCTGGGAGAAATAGCCCATGCGCACGCTGCCGCCGACCGTGACGGTGCCGTTGTCCGGTTCGGTCGCGCCGGCCACCAGCTTCAGCAGCGTCGACTTGCCGGCGCCGTTGACGCCCATGACGCACCAGCGCTCCTTGCGGCGGATCGTCAGGTCCAGCCCTTCGTAAATGGTCCGGCTGCCATAGCCCTTGTGCACGTTCTTCAGCACCGCGACGTCGTCGCCGGAGCGCGGGGCCGGCGGGAAGTCGAAGGTGACGATCTGGCGGCGCTTGGGCGGCTCGAACCGCTCGATCTTGTCGAGCTTCTTCACCCGGCTCTGGACCTGGCTGGCGTGCGAGGCGCGGGCCTTGAAGCGCTCGATGAACTTCAGCTCCTTGGCCAGCATGGCCTGCTGGCGCTCGAACTGCGCCTCCTGCTGCTTCTCGCGCAGCGCCCGCTGGCGCTCGTAGAAGCCGTAGTCGCCGGAGTAGCTGGTCAGCGACCCGCTGTCGATCTCAATGATCTTGTTGACGATGCGGTTCATGAACTCGCGGTCGTGCGAGGTCATCAGCAGGGCGCCCTCGAAGCCCTTCAGGAAGCCTTCCAGCCAGATCAGGCTTTCGATGTCCAGATGGTTGCTCGGCTCGTCGAGGAGCATGACCTCGGGGCGCATCAGCAGGATGCGGGCCAGCGCCACGCGCATCTTCCAGCCGCCGGACAGCATGCCGACGTCCATGTCCATCATCTCCTGGCTGAAGCTGAGGCCGGCCAGCACTTCGCGCGCCTTGCCCTCCAGCTCATAGCCGCCCAGCTCGTCGAAGCGGGCCTGGACCTCGCCGTAGCGCTCGATGATGGCGTCCATCTCGTCGGCGCGGTCGGGGTCGGCCATGGCGGCTTCCAGCTCGGCCAGCTCCGCGGCGACGGTGCTGACCGGGCCGGCGCCGTCCATCACCTCGGCGACGGCGGAGCGGCCGGACATCTCGCCGACGTCCTGGTTGAAGTAGCCGATGGTCGCCTGCTTCTCGATCGCCACCTGGCCGGTGTCCGGCAAATCCTCGCCGGTGATCATGCGGAACAGCGTCGTCTTGCCCGCCCCGTTGGGACCGACCAACCCGATCTTTTCGCCCCGGTTCAACGCCGCCGATGCTTCGAGGAAGAGGATTCGGTGACCATTCTGCTTGCTGATGTTGTCGAAGCGGATCATGTGCGGTTGCGTTCCTGCGGCGTTGTTCCCATGGCGTGGCGGGGGCACTTATGCCACAGGATGTGCGGTGCGATGGAGTCCAGATCGGCGCCATGCGAAAATCACAACCCGGAGACCGTGTGATGGGGCGTCCGCCGCAGGTTTGGGACTATTGGCGCCCCACCGGCAGTGGCGGCGGCGGCATCGTCGAACTGGGCACCGTGCGTGGGCTCGACGTGGCCCTGCCGGTGCATTTCCATCGCGAGGATCAGCTGACCTTCGTCCTGGCGGGGCGGCGGCGCTTCGTCATCGCGGGCGAACGGCGCGAGGCCGGCCCCGGCGAGGGTGTGCACATCCCGGCGGGAACGCCGCACCGCTCGCTGTGCGGGGCGGACGAGGTCGTCTGCGTCAACCTCTACACGCGACCCGGCCTCCACGCCGCGCCGGAGGCGATTGCCGCGCTGGCCCGGCATTGGCGGAGGACGGGCGGGCTGGGCTGGCCCGACCTGACGCGGATCGCCGAGGACCATCGTCACTCCATCGGGACCGGGGTGGAGCCCGCATCCGCGTTCACGGGAGGCGAGGCGTGGGGCAGCGTCGGCGACGCGGCCCGCCGCGCCGGGATGAGCCGCGAGGGTTATTCTCGCCGGTTCCGCAAGCACCATGGCGTCCCACCCCACGCCTTCGGGCTTCAGGAGCGGCTGAACGAGGCGCGGTTGCTGCTCCGCGCCGGGGAGCCCATCGCCGCAGTCGCGGCGGACACCGGATTCACCGACCAGAGCCATCTGGGGCGCTGCTTCCGCCGTGCCTTCGGCGTGACGCCGGGCCGCTACCGGGCCGGGTAGGTCACATCCGTACCAGACCGCCGCCGCGCCGCCTGCTACCCATCCGGCATTCACCCACAGCCAATCTTGGGAGCATGGCATGTCCATCGCAGTGTCCGCCGCCTCGTACCTCCTGGTCGTCGGCGCCGGGGTCAGCGTCGCGTTGCAGCAGGTCCTCAACGCCAATCTCAGGGCCGACCTCGGTTCGCCCTGGTGGGCGGGCTTCGTCAGCTACGTCGTCGGCATGCTGGCGATGCTGGCGGTGGCGCTCTTCGCGCCCGGACCCCGCCTCGCCGAAGCGGTGAGCGGGGCGGGGTCGTGGGTCACCTGGACCGGCGGGCTGTTCGGGGCGCTGTTCATCGGGACGGCCATCCTGATGGTGCCCCGCCTGGGGGCGGCGACCGTGCTGGCGCTGATCGTGGTCGGCCAGATGCTCGGCTCGCTCGTCTTCGACCATGTCGGCCTGCTTGGGCTGCCGCAGCAGCCGATCAGCCCGACCCGGCTCGCCGGGGCGGCCTCCCTGATCCTCGGCGTCGTCCTGATCCGGCTGTAAGCGCCCTCAGGCGGTGCGGTGCAGGGCGAAGCCGGACGCGCCGGGGGCTTCCAGATCGGGGCGGAGTTCGAGGCTGGGGATCGCGTAGTCGCCGCCGTTCTGGCGGCGGAAGGGGATCGGCGCCGTCGTCTCCAGCGTCCGCATCCGCTCCCGCAATTGCTCCGCCGCCCGCGCGAAGCCGGTCTCGTCGAAGCGGTCCACCCGGTAGGCCACGAAGGGCGGCAGCACGTCGTAGCCGGGGTAATGCAGGATGCCGTGGTTGATCGGGAACAGCAGGTCGTCGATCGGGCCGTTGATGCCGCGCGGCGCGTAATGCTCAGCCCAGCCGCCCGTCGTCACCACCAGCATGGCGCGCTTGCCGGCGAAGCGGCCCTCGCCGTAGCGGTCGCCCCAGCGGCGGTCGCTGTGCTCGCCCACGCCATAGGCGAGGCCGTAGGCGTAGACGCGGTCGACCCAGCCCTTGAGGATTGCCGGCATGGTGAACCACCAGAGCGGGAATTGCAGGATCAGCGCGTCGGCCCACAGCAGTTTTTCCTGCTCGGCCTTCACATCGCCGGTCAGCGCATCGGCGGCGAAGGCGGCGCCGGAGGCGGCGGCCACCTTCAGGCGCTCCCCCTCGCCGAGGCTGGGGAAGTCGGCGTGATCCACCGTTGTCTTCCAGTTCATGGCGTAGAGGTCGGAGACCCGCACCGTGTGGCCCTGCGCCTCCAGCTCCGCGACGGCGGCGTCGCGCAGGGCGGCGTTGAGGGAGCGCGGGTCGGGGTGGGCGAAAACGATAAGCACGTTCATCACAGGCACCTGTTCGCTTGAAAGGCTTGCGCCTCACGCTATGCGGGTGGAGATTGATCCGGTAGACGGGATGAATGGATAGAACTCTGCCGGAAAATGGATCAATCGAGCATCACGCTGGACCGCATGCGGACCTTCGTCCGGGTCGCCGAACGGGGAAGCCTGTCGGCGGTGGCGCGCGAGATGGCCATCGGGCAATCCAGCGTCACCCGGCACATCCGCGAATTGGAGGAGGCGCTGGGTGTCGCCCTGTTCAGTCGGACCACGCGGCGCGTCGTCCTGACCGCGGAGGGCGAGCGCTACCACGCCAACGCCGTCCAGATCCTGCGCCTCGTCGAACAGGCGGGCGACGAGGCGCGCGACACCGGCCGCGCCTTGGCCGGGACGGTGCGCGTGTCCTGCACGGCGGCGCTCGGCGTCCGGCACATCAGCCGGCTGATCTTCGCCTTCCAGGACCGCCACCCGGAGATCGCCGTCGATCTCGGCCTGACCGACGAGCGCATCGACCTCGTCCGCGACGGCGTGGACATCGCCATCCGCCTCGGCCCGTTGACTGACAGCTCCTTGAAGCGGCGGGCGCTCGGGATGAGCCGGCGCGTCCTCGTCGGAGCGCCGGCCTGTCTGGAGCGGCACGGCCGGCCGACGGCGCCGGCCGACCTTGCGGGGTTCGACGGCGTGCGCATGTCGAACATTGCGGGGAGCGACCGGCTGACGCTCGAAGGGCCGGACGGCAGCCTCCACGCCGTGTCCCTGGGGGGGCGGCTACGGGTCGATCACGGGCTGGCCGCGCGCGAGGCCTACCTCGCCGGCCGCGGCATCGGCCCGGCCCATGTCTGGCTGGTCGACGATCTGCTTTCCGACGGCCGCCTGGAGGTTCTCCTGCCCGACCACGCGCCGCCCGCCGTGCCGCTCAACCTGCTGATCGTGCCGGAACGGGCCGGCATCGCGCGGGTCCGGCTGCTGGTGGAGTTCCTGGCGGAGACGATCGCGACCATCCCCGGGATCGAGCGGCCGTCTCGGGGATAGCCGAAAGGGTGATTAAGGGGCAGCCCCCTCGGTCACCGCCAAGCCACGGCGCGTGCGGCGCGGCAGGCGCAGGCGCCCGTTGAGGACGAGATGAGCGACGAGGCCGATCAGCAGGCCCCAGAACGCCCCGCCGATGCCGAGCAGCTTGATGTTCGCGGCGGACGCCAGGAAGGTGATCAACGCCGCCTCGCGGGACGCCGGGTCGGCCATCGCCCCGGCCAGGCTGCCGCCGATGGTGCCGAGCAGCGCCAGACCGGCGAGCGCGGTGATGAAGGTCGCGGGAAAGGCCATGAAGACGGCGGCCAGCGTCACCCCGAACACCCCGACGAGCACGTAGAAGACGCCCGCGGCGATCCCGGCGATCCAGCGCTTGGACGGGTCCTCATGCGCCTCCTTGCCGGTCGCGATGGCGGCGGTGATGGCGGCGATGTTGAAGGCGTGGGAGCCGAACGGGGCCATGAGCAGCGAGCCGAGGCCGGTCACGGTCACGATGGGGTTGGCGCTCGTCTTGAAGCCGTCGTTCCGCAGGACCAGCATCCCCGGCATGTACTGGCCGGACAGCGTGATCAGGAACAGCGGCAGAGCGACGGACAGCAGCGCGTTCAGCGAGAAGTCCGGCGCGGTGAAGACCGGGGTGGCGAACTCCAGCGACAGCCCAGACAGATCGACGCGGCCCTGCGTCAGCAGGAAGGCGAGCCCGAGGACGAGGATGCCGACCACGGCGTAGCGGGCGGAGAACCGCTTCAGCGCGACGTAGGCGACGATCAGCAGCCCGACCAGCAGCGGGTCGACGCTGGCCCCGCCGAACGCCCCGATGCCGAAGGGGAGCAGGATGCCGGCGAGCAGGCCGGAGGCGATGCCGGGCGGGATCAGCCGGATGACCTTATCGAAGCAGCCCGACAGGCCGAGCGCGACGAAGGCCGCCGCCGAGATCATGTAGGCGCCGACCGCCTCGGCGTAGGGCGTCGTCGCCAGCGCGGTGACGAGGAACGCCGCGGCCGGGGTGGACCAGGCGGTGATGATCGGCTCGCGATGGCGCCAGCTCAGGAACAGCCCGGTCAACCCGACGCCGATGGAGACCGACCAGACCCAGGAGGCGGTGAGGTCGGGGCTGAGGCCCGCGACCTTCGCCGCCTGGAAGACCAGGATGAAGGTGCCGCCGTAGTTGACGATGACGGAGATCAGGCCCGCCACGACGGGGTGGGTGAGGTCGTTGAGGCGGATGGGGGTCGAATTGGGTGGCATGGTTGCGCGAAACCTCCGGACGGTTCGAGCCGCAAGGGCGATGAGCGGCCTTGACAACTACCCGACCAATGGCCTGATGTGCCCATCCGCTTTATCGAAGAGGGCCAGACCAATTGTTCCGGCATTCCCAGCTCGAGTCCGTGAAGGCGTGGATCGCCAACCCCGCCCACGCGGCGATGCCGCTTCACGCGCGGATCCAGCGGGCCGTCAGGCAATTGATCGTCGATGGCGCGCTCGGGCCGGGCAAGCCGCTGCCGGCCTCGCGCGCGCTCGCCGCCTCGCTGGGGGTGTCGCGCGACACGATCGAGGCGGCCTACGCCCAGCTTCACGCCGAAGGCTTCATCGACCGGCGCGTCGGCAGCGGCAGCTTCGTCGCGGAGATCAGTGAGTTCACCCCCGGCCGCCGCCGGCCCCGGCGCGACACGCTCCCGAGCGATCCGGCGCCCGCTCTCAGCCGGCGCGGGGCCGCCGTGTTCGAGGGGGGCGGCGTGCGCGAGATGCCGGCGCCGCGGCCCTTCGCCCACGGCGTTCCGGAAACCCGGACCTTTCCGCTCGCGCTCTGGGAGCGGCTGGAACGGCAGGTGCGCAAGGAGGTCGGCGCGCAAAGCCTGTTCCACGGCGATCCCCAGGGGACCGAGCCGCTTCGCCGCGCCATCGCCGATTATGTGAACCTCGAACGCGGCGCGCGCGCCACCGCCGACCGCGTTCTGGTGCTGACCAGCTCGCAACAGGCGATGTCGCTCTGCGCAACCCTGCTGTTCGACCCCGGCGACGGGATTTTCCTGGAGGACCCGGCCTATTACGGGGCGCGCAAGGCGTTCGAGGCGGCGGGGCTGGACTGCGTTCCGGTCCGCGTCGACCGGCAGGGCATCGTCGTCGATCACATCCTGGCCGAGCCGCAGCGGGCGAAGGCGGTGTTTCTGACGCCGTCCCACCAGTTCCCGACCGGCGCGACGCTGGCGCTGGACCGCCGTCTGGCCCTGATCGAGTGGGCGGCCCGGCATCAGGCCTGGATCATCGAGGACGACTACGACAGCGAGTTCCGCTACGCGGGCAAGCCGACGGCCTGCGTGCAGGGGCTCGATCCGCATGGCCGGACCATCTACATCGGGACCTTCACCAAATCGCTCTTTCCCGGATTGCGGATCGGCTACGCCGTGCTGCCGCCGTCGCTCGTGAAGCCGATGACGGTGGCACGCACCCTGCTGGACGGCCACACGGCGCCGATGGCGCAGCTCACGCTGGCCCGCTTCATGGAGGGTGGGCATTTCGGGGCGCATGTCCGGACGATGCGCGGCGTCTACGCCGAGCGTCTCGACGCGCTGGCGGGTCTCGTCCGCAAACACCTGTCGGACTTCGTCGAGCCGCAGGTGCCCATCGGCGGGTTGCAGATGCCCTGCCTGCTGACCGGCGATCTGACGGAGCGCGCCGCCGTTGAGGCGGCGCGGCGGGTTGGGATCGAGCTGCTCGGCCTGTCGGCGCTGCACGCCGCCGGCGATGGCAAGGCGGGTTTCCTGATGGGCTTCGCGGCCTACACGCCGTTCGAAATCGAGACCGCGGTCAGAAAGCTGGAGACGGCGTTCCGCGCGGCGGCGACGCCGTAAATTCGGCGGGCCTCCGGAACAAGGAGAATTGGTCTGGACCATTGCTGGAAAATGGCTGGGTGCAGCGAGCCATTCGTCTGGTATCCGAGAACCGACCAATCCACGACGCTCCCGGCGCGGGGGCGGGAGGCGACCCATGCACAAGACAGCGGTGGCGATCCGACACGTCCATTTTGAAGACCTCGGCATCTTCGGCGCGGTGCTGTCGGATGCCGGCTATGCGGTCCGCTATCATGATCTCGACGCGGCGCCGTTCGCGATGCTCGATCCGCTGGAGCCGGATTTGCTGATCGTTCTCGGCGGTCCCGTCGGGGTCTATGACAGCGACGCCTATCCCTATCTCGTGGAGGAAACCTCGCTCCTGGCGGCAAGGCTGGCCGCGGGGCGCCCGACGCTCGGCATCTGCCTCGGGGCGCAGCAGATCGCCAAGGCGCTCGGCGCGGCGGTGCGTCCCATGGGTCACAAGGAAATCGGCTTCGGGCCGCTCACCCTGACCGATGCCGGACGGGACGGGCCGCTTCGCCACCTGGAGGGCGTTCCGGTGCTCCACTGGCACGGGGACGCCTTCCAGATTCCCGCCGGGGCGGAAAGCCTGGCGTCGACGCCGCTCTGCGCAACCCAGGGGTTTTCGGTCGGCCGCCACACGCTGGCGCTGCAATTCCATCCGGAGGTCGACGTGGCCGCCGGCATCGAGCGATGGCTGACGGGCCACGCCGCCGAATTGGCGGGGGCCGGCATCGACCCGCGCGTGCTGCGCGGTCAAGCGGCGCGGATCGGCCCGGAATTGCGTGAGGCCGGGCAGAAGATGCTGGCCGAGTGGCTCCGGGCCGTGCCGTGATCCCTGTGCGGCGGGGTGGGATGGGGTGCTCACCGATCTGCACGACGCCGCCGATCTGTGGCACAGTCCGCTCCGACGAGCCGCCTCATAGGGAAGTTGAATGAACGACGCAGCAAGGAACGTGCTGATCGACGGCATGGAGCGTTGGAGCGCCTTCATCGAGGCGAACGCCTCCTGGGCGGAGGTGATCTTCTTCCTGTGCGCCTTCGCGGAGTCCCTGGCCTTCGTCGGGTTCGTGGTGCCGGGCGTGGTGCTGATCGCCGCGGGAGGCGCGCTGGTCGCCTCCGGTGCCCTCGGCTTCTGGCAGGTGTACATCGCCCTCGCGCTGGGCGCGGTGCTGGGCGACGCCGTGTCCTACTGGCTCGGCCGGGTGTTCGGCGATCGGGTTCCGGCGGTCTGGCCGTTCCGCCAGCGGCCGGAGCTTCTGGAGCGGGGTGGCCGCTTCTTCCTGCGCCACGGCGGCAAGAGCGTCTTCTTCGCCCGCTTCCTCGGTCCGCTGCGGCCGGTGGTGCCGATCACCGCCGGGATGATGGCGATGCCGCACCACAGCTTCCAGACCGCCAACCTGCTGTCCGCGGTGATCTGGGTGCCCCTGATGATGGCGCCCGGCATCGCCATCGCGAAGGGGGTCGGCATCGACGAACTCCTGTCCGGCGCCAGGGCGACGCCGGCGGTCACCCGCAACCTGGGCGACGCGCCCTGCGTGCCGGCGCCGCCGATCGACGGCGAGCCGTCGCGCTGCTGACCGCCCTCAAGCGCATTTGGAATAGCCGCAATTGAGGCAGCTGTCGCAGCCCTCCTGTCGGATCAGGCCGGGCTGGCCGCATTTCGGGCATTGCCGGAGACTGGCCGGCTCGGCTCCGACGGCCGCCGTCGCGGCGCCGGGCTCCCCCGCGTCGGGCAGCATGCCGATGGCCTTCAGGTGCCGTTCGATGACGTCGCCGATGGCCGCCAGCAGGGACGGGACGTAGCGGCCCTGCATCCAGGCGCCGCCGCGCGGGTCGAAGACCGCCTTCAACTCCTCCACCACGAAGCCGACCTCGCCGCCGCGGCGGAACACCGCGGAGATCATCCGCGTCAACGCCACGGTCCAGGCGTAATGCTCCATGTTCTTGGAGTTGATGAAGACCTCGAAGGGCCGGCGCCGCCCGTTCTCCACGATGTCGTTGATGGTGATGTACATGGCGTGGTCGCTGTCCGGCCAGCGCACCTTGTAGGTCTCGCCCGGCAGCGTTTCCGGACGGTCGGGCGGCTTGGACGACGCCGTGGCCGGGGCGGAGCCCGGCGTGATCGGGGACGTGGTGCCCTCCTTCTTCACCGACAGGACGGAGCCGGTGACCGCGTTCGGCCGGTAGGTGGTGCAGCCCTTGCAGCCCAGCTCGTAGGCCTGCCAGTAGACGTCCTTGAAGGCGTCGAAGGGCAGATCCTCCGGGCAGTTGATCGTCTTGGAGATGGAGCTGTCCACATGCCGCTGGGCGGCCGCCTGCATCACCACATGCTCCGCCGGGGTCAGGGACTGCGCATCCACGAAGTAATCGGGCAGGGGCTGTTCGGCCCCGAAGCGCGCGCGGAACAGGCGGTGGGCGTGGTCGCTCACCTCCTCCGTCCGGCGGGTGCCGTCGGGCATCAGGACGGTGCGCTCGTAGCTGTAGGAGAAGACCGGTTCGATTCCCGACGACACGTTGTCGGCGAACAGCGAGATCGTTCCGGTCGGCGCGATCGAGGTCAGGAGGGCGTTGCGGATGCCATGCTCCGCGATCAGGGCGCGCACGTCCTCGTCCAGCCCGCGCACCATCGGGGCGTCCAGATAGGCGTCGCGGTCGAAGAGCGGGAAGGCCCCCTTCTCCGCCGCCAGCCGGGCGGAGGCGCGGTAGGCCTCGTTGCGGATCGTCTTCAGCCAGGAGTCGGTCAGCGCCACCGCCGCCTCGCCGCCGTAACGGGCGCGGCAGAGGATCAGCGCGTCGGCCAGCCCGGTGACGCCCAGCCCGATGCGGCGCTTGGCGTGGGCCTCCCGCGCCTGCGCCTCCAGCGGGAAGCGCGAGGCGTCCACCACATTGTCCATCATCCGCACGGCGAGCGCGGTCAGTTCCGTCAGCCGGTCGGTGTCGAGCCTGGCCGTCTCCTCGAACGGGTCGATCACCAGGGCGGCGAGGTTGATCGAGCCGAGCAGGCACGCCCCGTAGGGGGGCAGCGGCTGCTCCCCGCATGGGTTCGTGGCGGAGATGGATTCGCAATAATTCAGGTTGTTCTGCCCGTTCACCCGGTCGATGAAGATGACGCCCGGCTCCGCGTAGGCGTAGGTGGCCTGCATGATGCGGTCCCACAGGCCGCGGGCCCGCACCTCGCGATGGACCTGCCCGTCGAAGACCAGCGGCCAGGGCCGGTCCTCGCGCACGGCGTCCATGAAGGCGTCGGTGACCAAAACCGACAGGTTGAACATGCGCAGCCGGCCGGGCTCGCGCTTGGCGTCGATGAAATCCTCGATGTCGGGGTGGTCGCAGCGCAGCGTCGCCATCATCGCGCCGCGCCGGGCGCCCGCCGACATGATGGTGCGGCACATGCTGTCCCACACGTCCATGAAGGACAGCGGGCCGGAGGCGTCGGCGCCCACACCCTTCACCAGCGCGCCCTTGGGCCGCAGGGTGGAGAAGTCGTAGCCGATGCCGCCGCCCTGCTGCATGGTCAGCGCCGCTTCGCGCAGGTGGGCGAAGATGGCGCCGAGGTCGTCCTCGATCCGCCCCATGACGAAGCAGTTGAACAGCGTCACCGTCCGCCCGGTGCCGGCGCCGGCCAGGATGCGCCCGGCGGGCAGGAACTCGAAACGGGACAGCGCCCGTTCGAAGCGCGGCGCCCAGACCGCCGGATCGGCCTCGGGCGCGGCGAGCGCCGTGGCGATGCGGCGCCAGGTGTCGGCGATGGTGTCGTCGATAGGGTCGCCGGCGGCGGACTTGAAGCGGTACTTCATGTCCCAGATCCGCTGGGAAATGGCGGCGATGCCCGTCATGCGTCCTCCCTTGGCGCGGCCGGCCGGTCCATGGCGCCGGTCCGCCGTCAACGCTGTCCAAAGAGTAGGGGCCGCCCTTCCGGGGGTCAACCGCGGGGGCGGTCCGGCCGTTCCCTTTGCGTTCCGTCGGTCAGTTGCTGATGCGGTCCCGCTGGTCCGGCATGGCCTTGAGCGTCGCCAGGATCCGCCCGGTGTCGGCGCCGGACCCGCACAGGCCGAGCGCGGTCTCGCCGAAGTCCACGAGGCTGTGGCGGCGCGGGGCCGGCGCCCGCTCCAGCGGCACCAGCCACGCCGCGTGCCCGCGCGCCGCCAGGGCGTCGAAGTAGCCGCGCTGGGTGTCGAACGGGATGTTCGTCTCGCGCGGGTCACCGATGACGAAGACTCGGCGTTCGGGGTCGCGCGGGATGCGGTCGAGCGAGTCGGCGGGATCGAACCAACCCTGCGGCCGGGCCAGCGCCCTCTGGAGTCCGCGCGCCTCCAGATAGGCCCGGTAGGCCGGCGCGCCGGAGGAGATCACCGCGCAGCGCAGGTCGTGGCGGCGGGCGAGGAACTCCGCGGTCAGCGTGCCGCCGGCGCTGTGGCCGCCCAGCGCCCATGCCGTCACGCCGTAGCGGGCCTTCAGGACGTCGAGCAGGGCGTTCATCAGGGCCGCCTCGCGCGGCGTGTGGCGCGTTGTCCAGAAACGGCCGGAACTGCCATAGGCGCCGGGCCGGGCGAGGAACAGGAAGGGAATGCCGAACCGCTCCGCCAGGGCGCGTTCCTGGTCGATCATGGCGGCGACGCCCAACCCCTCCTGGTGGCCGACGGAGGTCGGCTTGGTCCCCATGATGTCGCCGTGCATCCAGGCCGCGGCGATGGGGTTGGGGCCGGGGGCGGGGCGCAGGCCCGCCGCGTAGTAGCGCAGGCACTCCCCGCGCCCGTCCACCTCGACCCAGGCGGCGGTTTCCTGGGCCTCCAGCGCGGCGCAGGCCTTGCGGGTGATGGTGACGCCCCCGGTCACCGCGGCGTTGGAGAAGCGTTCCGCGCTCGGCTGCGACTGGGCGTGGGCATCCGTCGCCATCGACGTCGCCAGCACAAAACCGGCGAGGAAGGCGAAGGCCGTGGCGCGGCGCATCAGGAGGCGGTTTCGCTCACCGCGGCGGTGGCCGGTTCCGCCGCCTTCGGCCGCACGGTGGCCGGTCCGCCGGCGGCGACGACCAGCCGGTCGGTGGCCGCCTCCAGCCGCTCCTCCAACTCCTGCATGGCCTTGGCGCGGCCCAGGCCCGCCGGGATGGGGGGCAGGAATTCCACCATGATGGTGCCCGGCCGCTTGATGAAGCTGTTGCGCGCCCAATAGAGGCCGGCGTTCAGCGCCATCGGCACGATGGGGATCTTGAGATGGTCGTAGAGCACGCCGACGCCGATCCGGTAGGGGCGGTAGGCGCCGACGGCGACGCGCGTCCCCTGCGGGAAGATCACGATGGGCCGACCCTCGTCCCGCACCGGGCGGGCGTTCCGGACCATCGAGGCGACGGCGCGGCCCTTGGCGCCGCGGTCGACGGCGATCATCCGGGACCGGGCGGCGTACCAGCCCCAGATGGGAATCCACAGAAGCTCGCGCTTCAGGATGATCGCCGGGTCGTTGACGAGGAAGTGCAGCTTCATCGTCTCCCAAGCCGACTGGTGCTTGGCGGCCAGGATGAAGGACCCGCTCTGGGGAACATGCTCCCGCCCGCGCACCTCGTAACGGATGCCGACGAGCGTGCGCTCCAGCCACGAGACGGTGCCGAAATACCATGTGATCACGCGGATCATGCTGCGTCGCGGCAGCAGCAGCGACCACAGGATGCCAACGCAGATGACCGCCGTCCACACGTAGAAGGCGACGTTGAAGGCGAGGGAACGCAGGAAGATCATGGCCGGGAACTTGTCAGGATTCGATCAGCTTCTCAAGCGTGTAGCGAAGGCGCGTCACAATGTATTTGTTGTACTCGGTCATCAGCAAATTCGCCGTGCCCGGCCACAGCCACCAGTCGTTGAGATGCACGTTGGGGGAGGCGACGGGGTGGGGCACCACCTCGACCTCCGGGATCACCATGCGGAACTCCAGCAGGCTGCGCATCATGTGGTAATTGGCGGTGACCAGCCGCATCGATCCGTAGCCCTGGGCGCGCAGCCAGTCTGCCGTCTCGTAGGCGTTGCCGATCGTGCTGTCCGCCGAATAGCCGAGCGTGATGCAGCATTCCATCTCGCCGGGGAACTGGCGGGAGCGCTTCAGAAGCTCCTGCACCTCCAGCCCCTCGTAGACGCCGGAGACGAACAGCCGGTGCGCCCGCCCGTCGGCCAGCAGCTCCAGCCCGGTGCTCAGCCGCCCACTGCCGCCGGTCAGCACGACGATGGCGTCGGTGTTGCGCGTGGCCTCGGCGCTGCCGGGCGGCGGCGGGGTGCGGGGGATCGACGCGGCGAACCAGAACAGCCCGCCGAGCCACAGAAGTCCGCACCAAGCTGCCAGCAGCAGCAGTCGTTTCAAGGCGCGGATGACCCGGGTGCGTCGCGAGGGGAGCGCCATCCCTCAGCCTCCGGACGGATGAATCGGGCGGGCCGTCACGGCATCGACTCCAGCGTGCGCAGCACCGTCCAGCGCGCGGTCAGCGCCGCCAGCAGGCAGGCGGCCAGCGGCACGGCGGCCAGCGCGGCGACGGCCCACCAGGGCGAGGTGGCGAGGTCAGGCAGCAGGCTGGCGTGGAGCCCGGCGGCGGCGTGGCCGATCCCGCCCAGCGTGCCGGCGGCCAGCAGCAGCCCGGTCATGCCGCCGCGCAGGGTCAGGCCGATGACGTGCGATTCGAACTGCCGCGCCACATAGCGGTCGGTGGCCCCCATCAGGTGCAGCAGTTCCACCACGTGGCGGTGGATGGCGAGGCCGGAGCGCACGGCGAAGATCACCGCCATCACGCCCGCCCCGCCGATCAGCGCGACGATGCCCAGCGCCGCCAAGTGCATCGCCCCGGCGAAGCGGCGCAGGTCGGCCAGCCACACCGCGTGGTCGTCCAGCGTGGCGCCGGGGGCGGCGGAGGTCAGGCGCGCCGCCAGCGCCGCCGTGTCCACCGGCCCGTTGGTCATCACGTCGATCAGCCGCGGCATCGGCAGCAGCGGATCGGCGGCCTCCTTGCCCAGCCACGGCTCCAGAAGCCGGCCGACGTCGCCGCTGGACAAAAGGCTGGCGGTCGCGATGCCGGGGGTGGCGCGCAGGACGGTCAGCGCCGCCTCCGTCCGCTCCTCCAGCGGGGCGGCCTGGGCGCTGTCGGGCAGCGGCATGACCTGCACGGTCAGCCCGCCGGCCAGACCGCTGTCCCAGCGCCGGGTCATGTCGGAGACGAGCAGGGCCCCGGCCAGCGCCAGCGCCGCCAGATAGACCATCAGCGCGGTCAGCCACATCAGGAAGCGCGAGGTCGGGTCCTTCGCCAGCGGCAGGTCGGAGTTTCGGCGGGTCAGCGGCGGCAGGGCCATGGCGTGTCTCCTTCCCTCCGCGTCAGGCCCAGCGCGAGGCGTGCGCCGGCAGGACGTGCAGGCGCCCGTTCTCCAGCATCAGGCGCGGGTGCTCGAAGCGGCGGATCAGCGCCTCGTTGTGCGAGGCGATGACCACGGTGGTGCCCAGCTTGTGAAGCTCCTCGAACAGGTAGAGGAGACGCATTCCGATGCCGTCGTCGACGTTGCCGGTCGGCTCGTCGGCCAGCAGCAGACGCGGGCGGTTGATGACGGCGCGGGCGATGGCGACGCGCTGCTGCTGCCCGCCCGAGAGGGTGGAGGGCAGGGAGTTCAGATGGTTGCCCAAGCCCACCCAGCGCAGGATCTCCGTGCAGTGCTCCACCACGTCGGACTCGCGGGCGCCGCCCATGCGCAGCGGCAGGGCGACGTTGTCGAGCGCCGAGAGATGGTCGAGCAGGGCGAAGTCCTGGAACACCACGCCGATCTGACGGCGCAACGCCGGAAGGTCGGTGCGCTTCACCCGCGCCATGTCCTTGCCGAACAGGGTGACCAGCCCGCGCGACGGGCGGAGCGCCAGATACATCAGCTTCAGCAACGACGACTTGCCGGCCCCGCTCGCCCCCGTCATGAAGTGGAACGAGCCGGGCGGCAGGGTGAAGCTGATGTCGCGCAGCACCTCCGGCCCGGTGCCATAGCGCAGTCCCACATTTTCGAAACGGATCACGGTCCCACCAAAGGCGCAACGGAAGGCCCCGGCGGCGTCCCGCCGGGTGCGCGGATGGACAATGCACCGGCAGGGGCGGGCGCGTCCACCGCTGTCCACCGCGCGGCAGCCATTGCCCTGGCCGGGGTGGTGGTGGTCGGGGCCGAGCGCGGGCCCCGAGCGTTCCTTGCTTCACACCCCATGACTACCTATAAGGACAGTCTGCAAATTCGGTGACAACGATCGGCATCTATGATCATCACCTGCCCGGCCTGCGACACACGGTACACTCTTGCCGATTCGGCGGTTGGTCCGCAGGGCCGGAAGGTGCGTTGCGCCCAATGCGGCCACATGTGGTGGCAGTCGCCGCAGGATGAGGCCGCCTTTCCCCCCGACGCGGTGACCGAGTTCCATCCGGTCCCGCCGCCATCCGCCAAGACGCCACCCTCCAAGACGAAGGCGGCTGCCAAGCCTCCGGCGGACGCGGGCGCGCGGCGCCGGGCGCTGGTCGGCTGGGGGAGTTTCGTTGCGGTCCTGCTGGCCATCGGCGCCGCCGGTTACTTTGGCCGCGTCGCCGTGGTGCGGCTGTGGCCCCCGGCAGCCCTGTTCTACGAGACGGTCGGCCTGCCGGTGGAGCCGCCGGGCACCGGCCTCCAGCTCCAGAACGTCCGATCGGAGCAGAAGGCCGAGGACGGCAAGGCGGCCTTGCTGGTGGAGGGGCAGATCCTCAACGTTTCCGAGACGGCGCGCGCGGTGCCGGCGCTGCGGGTCACCGCGCTCGGCGCCGACCGTCAGCCGTTGCGGAACTGGACCGTCGAGCCGGTGCCGCCGCAGATTCTTCCCGGTGAGATCGCCACCTTCCGCGACGTCCAGGCGGACTCCGCCGGGGTGCAGGAGGTCATGATCACCTTTGACGGCGGTCGCTGACCGCCGTTCCATTATGGCGCGTAGCCCCGGATGATCAGCGAGACCGCGCCGTCGACGATCCGGGTCAGCTGCTCCTCGGTCGGGCGTTCCGACAGGCACAGCATGAAGCGCAGGTGCGTGTGCGACTTGACGAGTCCGACAAATTGCTCCGCCGCCAACTGCGGATCGGGGATGCGCAGCAGGCCGCGGCGGTCGAGGTCGGTCATGAAGGCGCTGATGTGCTCCATGGTGCGGGCGGGGCCCGCCTCGTAGAAGGCGCTCGCCAGCTCGGGGAAGCGGTGGGCCTCGCCGACCACCACGCGGTAGCCGGCCAGCGCATGCGGCGACAGGATCATCGTCACGAATTGGCGGGCGATCAGGCGCAGCCCGTCGGCCGTGTCGAGCGCGCGCGCCTCCTCGCAAACGGCGGCCATCGCCTGCCCCTTGCATTCGCGGGCGACCATGACGCGGAACAGCTCGTCCTTGCTGCCGAAATGGGCGTAGAGCGTCGCCTTGGACACGTTGGCCGTCTTGGCGATGGCGTCCATGCTGACGGCGCCATAGCCATGGTCCAGGAACAGCTTTCCGGCGGCCTCCAGGATCTGCGCGGGCTTCGATCCTGCCTCCGGGGTGGGGGCGACCAGCGTGCTCATGCGTTCCTCATGTCCTGAAACCAGGGGGCCTGAAACCGGGTGTCCTGCCACCGGCCCTGCATCCTGTTGTACCACGGTGCCGGCGGAGCCTGCGGACCTTCGTGCGCCGAGTCCCCGCTGCCGTAACGCGTTCCGCATCCAACCACAATCCCAAACGTTAAAACTAGACCGTTCAGTTCACTCTTGACAACAGGTAGGCCCGCGATCATGTTTTCGCAAGACTAAACTGAACGGTTCAGTTTCGGCGGGACGGCGGCGAGCCGGACCGTGCCGGGCAAAGAACCGAAACGGGTGGGCTGGATTACGATGGTCAAGACCGTGCGGAAGATCGTTCTGTCGGGTGTGGCGGTGGCGGCGCTGGCCGGTGGCGGCTACGCCGGCTGGGAGTGGTGGACCGAGGGTCGCTTCTTCGAGTCGACCGACAACGCCTATGTCCACAGCGACATCACGGTGGTGAGCCCCAAGGTCTCGGCCTATGTGCGGGACGTCCGGGTGGCGGAGAACCAGCAGGTCGCCGCGGGCGACGTGCTGGCGGTTCTCGATGATCAGGACTTCCGCGCCAAGGTGGCGGAGGCCGAGGCCAACGTCGCCGCGCAGAAGGCGGCGCTCGGCACCATCGACAGCAAGCTGCAGCTCCAGAAGGCGATCATCGATCAGGCCGCCGCCTCGGTTTCCAGCGCCGAGGCCGAGCAGCGCCGCGCCCAGCAGGATTTCGACCGCACCCGCGCGCTCGCCAGCGACAGCTGGGCCAGCCGTCAGAAGTTCGAGACGGCCGACGCCGACCTGCGAAAGGCGACGGCGGAGACCGCCCGCAGCCGCGCCGCGCTGGTCGCGGAGCAGGATCAGGTCGGCGTGCTGAACGCCAGCCGCAGCGAGACCGACGCCCGGCTGCGCCAGGCGGAGGCCGCCCTGCAGACCGCGCGCAACGATCTGAACAACACGGTCATCCGCGCCCCGGTGGACGGGGTGGTCGGCAACCGCGGCGTCCAGGTCGGCCAGTACGCGCGTCCGGGCGTTCAGCTTCTCTCGCTGGTGCCGCTGCCCGACGTCTATGTGGTCGCCAACTTCAAGGAGACGCAGCTCGCCCGCATGCGCCCCGGCCAGCCGGTGACGGTGGAGGTGGACGCCTATCCGGACAAGCATCTGCTCGGCCGGGTCGAGAGCTTCGCCCCGGCGTCGGGCTCGCAGTTCAGCCTGCTGCCGCCGGAGAACGCGACCGGCAACTTCACCAAGATCGTGCAGCGCGTGCCCGTGCGCATCGCCCTGCCGCGCGACAGCGCGCTGTCCGGCCTGCTGCGCCCCGGCCTGTCGGTGGTCGCCGAGGTCGACACCCGCGGCGCCGAGGAGCAGCCGCACGACAGGGGCACCGTCATGGGCGCGCTGGTCCCCGGCCGGACGGTCGCATCGAAGTAACCGCGCCGACACCCGTTTTTCGTTCCAATCTCTTTCGTCCTGGAGAGGGCGACCATGACCGCCATCACCAACGACGACACCCCCACCGCCCGCAACGCCAATCCCCCGGCGGACGCGGGCGGCGAGACCGCCGCGTCCCGGCTCCAAACTCCCCCGCCCCCCGCGGGCCGGGGCGCGGCGGCTCCTTCCTCTACCCCTTCCAATACCGGGCCCGGCGTCGGACCGCGCCCGGTGAGCACGCGCGACTGGCTGGGCTTCCTGTCCATGGTCGTCGGCATGTTCATGGCGATCCTGGACATCCAGATCGTGTCCAGCTCCCTGTCGGAGATCCAGGCGGGCCTCGCGGCCAGCGCCGACGAAATCTCGTGGGTGCAGACCTCCTACCTCATCGCCGAGGTGGTGATGATCCCGCTGTCCGGCATGCTGGCGCGGATTCTCTCCACCCGCGTGCTGTTCACCATCGCCGCCGCCGGCTTCACCCTGACCAGCGTCGCCTGCGCCTTCACCTCCAGCATCGAATCGATGATCGTGTGGCGGGCGCTCCAGGGCTTCATCGGCGGCGCGATGATCCCGACCGTCTTCGCCACCAGCTTCTCCCTGTTCCCGCCGGAAAAGCGGGCCGGCGTGTCGGTGATGATCGGTCTGGTCGCCACCATGGCGCCGACGCTGGGCCCCACGCTGGGCGGCTGGCTGACCCAGAGCTTCTCCTGGCACTGGCTGTTCCTGGCCAACGTGCTGCCGGGCATCGCCGTGACCTCGCTGGTGTGGACGCTGGTCGATGTGGACAAGCCCAACCCGGCGCTGCGCAAGGGCTTCGACTTCATCGGTCTGGGGCTGATGGCCGCCTTCCTCGGCAGCCTGGAGTTCGTGGTCGAGGAAGGTCCGCGCCAGGACTGGTTCCAGGACGAGTATGTGGCGATCTTCGCGGTGGTCGCCGCGGTATCCGCCGTCGGCTTCTTCTGGCGGGTCCTGACTTACGGCAACCCGATCGTCGAGCTGCGCGCCTTCCTGGACCGCAACTTCGCCATCGGCTCGCTCTACAGCTTCATCATCGGCATCGGGCTCTACGGGGCGGTCTATCTGCAGCCGCTGTTCCTGGCGCGGGTGCGCGGGCTGAACAGCCTGCAGATCGGTACGATCATGTTCGTGACCGGCGCCTTCCAGTTCCTGTCCGCGCCGATCGCCGGCGCGCTGTCGAAGAAGCTCGACCTGCGGGTGATGCTGGCGATGGGGCTGTGCCTGTTCGGCACGGGCGTCTGGCTGAACGCCCACCTGACCAACCAGTCGGGCTTCTGGGAGCTGTTCCTGCCGCAGGCGGTGCGTGGCCTGTCCTTGATGCTCTGCTTCATCCCGGTGAACACCATCGCGCTCGGCACCTTGCCGCCGGAGCAGCTCAAGAACGCGTCGGGCCTCTACAACCTGATGCGCAACCTGGGCGGCGCCATCGGTCTGGCGGCGATCAACACCGTGCTGCTGGAGCGGGCCTCCCTGCACATGAACCGGCTGGGCGACAACCTGAACCTTGCCCGCCCGCTGGTGCAGGAGACGCTGGACGGGCTGGCCGCCAAGTTCGACGGGCTGGTCGCCGACCCGCAGGCCGCGGCCATGAAGACGCTGGCCCGCATGGTGGAGCGGGAGGCGATGGTGCTGACCTTCAACGACTGTCTGCTGCTGATGGCCGGGGTGTTTTTCGCCGGGCTCCTGCTGATGCCGCTGGTGCGGCGTCCGGGCGGCAAGCCGGCGGCGGCGGATCACTGACCCGCCGCCGCCCGGTTGCGGGGATGGAGCGTTCCGGTGAAGCGTCCCGGTGACCGGCGCCTGTCTTCGTGCTATAGGGCAGGCCGTCGCGTCGAAGGGTCTTTCCGCCGTCATGAGCAAGCGCCAATACACCCGCGCCGAGGTCAAGGAACTGCTGTCCGCGCTGGAGCGCCAGTGCCGGGAGGCGTCGAAGCTCGCCCAGCTGGCCGAGCACGAGGCGAGCAAGCACAGCTTCGGCGCCTACCGCGAATTCCGCGACAAGGTGGGCGAGTTCCAGGCGCTGGTGATCCTGATCGAGCAGCGCCTGCGCAACCTCGTGGACACCCGCTCCGACGATCTGCGCGACCAGTTCGAGCGGCTGGACACGGTGATGCTGGCCCTTCTGGTGCGGGCCAGCATGCGCTTCTTCTTCGTGCTGTCGGCCAACCCGATCCTGCCGATGGGCGCCCGCGAGATCTTCGTGGCGGAACTGCGCAGCCTGCACGACGCCCATGAGAAGCTGAAGCGCCCCAACTACGCCGGCAAGCTCGGCGCGGACCTGGAGCGCGATCTGGAGACCGCCTCCCTGATCCTGGAGGAGATCATCGACAAGGCGCCGAGCCTGCTCAACTTCCGCGGCGGCGGGGCGTAACCCGCCTCAGCGCTGGATCAGCGCGCTTTCCTTGCCGGACAGCACGAACACCTTGGCGTAGCTCTTGAGGAGCGCGTCGATCAGGGCGTTGACCTTCGGGCTGGACATGGCGCGCGGCTTGGCCGGATCGACGTGGAGGACGCAGCTGTCCTTGACGTCGTTGAAGGCGGCCAGGGCGTTGATGCGGTCGGGCCGGAATTCGTCGGGGAAATTCTCGTCCATCAGCCAGAAACACTGGAAGTTCCGGCAGGACTGCGGACGCTCCTCATAGACGGTGCAGCCCTTGCCCTGGTCGCAGGACACGCACCACTTGGCGGACGGCTTCTTCAGTTCGGGCACGCCCATCAGCTTGCAGCACAGCGTGCATTCTCCGCAGTTGCGGTCGGCCATAACGCGAGATCCTGATCTGTCCTGATGAATAGAGCGCGGACAGTCGCACAAAGGGCGGTGCCGCGGAAAGTGTCCGTTGGATGGGGCCGTGGCGGGGCCGGATCGGGAGAGGGGATGCCTTACGCCAGGCTGGGGACGACCAGCGGTTCCTCCGCCTCGCGGAGCAGCAGCGCCTCGATGGCGTCGGCGGGGGCCGGTCGGGCGTAGAGGTAGCCTTGCGCGTACTTGCACAGGATGTCGCGCAGGAACTCCGATTCCATCTCGGTTTCCACGCCTTCGGCCACCGCCTCCATGCCCAGGATGGCGGCCAGCGTGGCGATCACCTGCACGATGGCGGCGTTGCCCTCGCCCGACGAGATGGCCTGGACGAAGCTGCGGTCGATCTTCAGCGTGTCCGCCGGGAACTTGTGAAGGTAGGACAGCGACGAGTAGCCGGTGCCGAAATCGTCGATGGACAGGCGCACGTCCATGTCGCGGATGCCCTGCATCAGCACCCGGCACTTGGCGGGGTCCTTCATCAGCAGGCTTTCCGTGATCTCCAGCTTCAGGCTCGACGGCGGAACGCCGCTTTCCTGAAGCACTTCGCTGACCAGCCCGATCAGGTCGTCGTCGCTGAACTGGCGGGAGGAGACGTTCACGCTCATGAACAGCGGGGCGGGGCGGGGGAAGCGGGCCTGCCATTGGCCGAGCTGGCGCGCCGCCTCGCGCAGAGCCCAGCGGCCCATCGGGACGATCAGGCCCGACTCCTCGGCCAGCGGGATGAATTCGCCCGGCGGGACCAGCCCGCGCTCGGGGTGCTTCCAGCGCATCAGCGCCTCGAACCCGGCGATGTGGCCCGAGGACAGGGCGACGATCGGCTGGTAGTAGAGGACGAGCTGATTCTGCTCCAGCGCCGTGCGCAGGTCGGTTTCCGTGCGCATTTGGGCCATCGCCTGACGGCGCAGGTTGCTGTCGAACACGTCGATGCGCGCCCGCCCGCCCGACTTGGCGCGGTACATGGCGAGGCTGGCGTCGCGCAGCATCTCCTCCGCCCGGTCGTAGCCGGAGACGCTGAGCGCGATGCCGATGGAGGCGGACAGCACCAGCTCGTGGCCGTCCAGCGCCAGCGGCCGCGCGACGGCCTCGCCCATGCACTCCGCCGCGGACAGGGCATCGCCGACATCGTCGATGCCGTCCAGCAGAACGGCGAACTCATCCGCCGACAGGCGGGCCAGCGTGTCGCCCATGCGGCGGGTCTCGTCCAGCCGCTCCGCGATGGTCTTCAGCAACCGGTCGCCGACGCTGGAGCCCAGCGCGTCGTTGATCGACTTGAAGCGGTCGAGATCGACGAAGATGACGGCGAAGGCCTTGCCGCCGGCCCGCCGGTTGCGGTCGAGCGCCTGCCCGATGCGGTCCAGCAGCAGGGTCCGGTTGGGCAGCCCGGTCATGCCGTCGTGGAAGGCGTCGAACAGGAGCTGCTGCTCCGCCCGCTTCTGGGCGGTGATGTCGGTCATCGATCCGGCGATTCGCACCGCCCGGCCCGATCCGTCGCGAACGGCGAGCCCGCGGACCAGCATCCACAGCTCGTCCCCGTCGGCGGCGCTGATGCGGAAGACGTGCTGGAGATGCTCGCGCTCGCCCGTCAGATGCAGGTCGATGGCGGTGCGCAGCCCGGCCAGATCGTCGGGATGCACGCGGCCGAACCATTCGCCGATCCGGTTGGACAGGCTGTCTCCGGCGAAGCCGAGCATGGCCGCCCAGCGCGGGGAATAATAGACCTCGTCCGTGTCCAGCCGCCAGTCCCACAGCCCGTCGTTGGCGCCGGCGGCGGCGAGCGCGTAGCGCTCCTCGCTCTGCAGCAGGCGCTGCTCGGCGGTCTTGCGGTCGGTGACGTCGGCCTGGCTGCCGACCAGCCGCACCGGGCGGCCCTGCGCGTCCAGCACGGCGATGCCGCGGCAAGCCATCCAGCGGGTGCCGCCATCGGCGTGGCGCACACGATACTCGATCTGGAACACCGTGTTGTCGCCACCCAGGGCGTCCAGCGCCGCGCGCAACGACGGGCGGTCGTCGGGATGGACGCGCCCCATCCATTCGTCGGGGCTGCTGCCGACGCTGCCCACCTCCAGCCCGAGGAGCGACAGCCAGCGCGGCGAGTAATAGACGGTTCCGGCGCTGAGATCCCAGTCCCATAGGCCGTCGTTGCTGGCCGCAGCGGCGAGCGCATAGCGCTCCTCGCTCCGGCGCAGCTGGCGTTCGGCGTGCTTGCGGTCGGTGATGTCGGCGACCGACCCGACGAGGCGGACCGGATCGCCCGATTCGTCGGGGACCGCCATGCCGCGGCAGACCAGCCAGCGCCAGCCGGAGTCGCCGTCGTCCGGCGATGCGTCGGCGTCCGGAGACGATAAACCGCTTCCGGCGCGGCGGACGCGGTGTTCGATCTGGAAAGGCAGCGAGACGCCGACCATCTGGCCTTCGAAGGAGGCGTAGAGCCAGTCGATGTCGTCGGGGTGGACGCGGTCGAGCCAATCTTCCGGGCGATTGACGTCGCCCGGCGGCAGGTCGAGGAACTCCTTGAAGCGGGGAGACAGGAACATCGTATCGTTGCGAAGGTCCCAGTCCCAGACGCCTTCGGAGCCGGCTTTCTCGGCCAGCAGATATCGCTCGATCGTGCTGCTCAAAGCCCCCTCACCGCCGCGGCGCGCCCGCATTCCGTAACTCGCAACATAGTGCCGGAATGGTGAATGAGATGTGAAGCTGAATGCGCATGAACGGTCCGCTTGCCCCACAGCGGTCGCGTGCGAGGTCGTGCCACTCGTGCGCCGCACGATTTTCCGGCCAGTCCGGAAGGCCAGTCCGGAAGGTGGGACCACGAGGAACTCCCAGTCGTCGACAGTAATGCGAGGCCGGTTCGGCGGATCACTGCGTTGGTGTGCAAACAAAAGCGACAATTGACGTTGTCTAAGTGCATGAACTAGATTGTTGGTCGAGCTTAAAAAAGAATGCTCTGGTATGTTTGCGTATCTTTGAAAAAACTACGCTTTCATGGGTTGCCGGATGGAAAATTCGAATACAAAAAGAGCTGCCTACCGAGAGCAGCTCCCCAAGAAGAATTTTGATCATGCCTCTTCCTGGTTCGCGGTTGCCGCTGGACTGGCCTCCATATTGAGCTTGTTTGTGTCCCCGGTTTGGTTTCCGCAGGATTGGGTCGGGGTGGTGTATGCGGTTTCCGTTGTCTCTCTTTTGTTGGCGTCCTTGTTTTATATCATTGTTCGCGAGCAGCAGAAGCTTCATCGCTACGCGCAAGCGGTTCTTCATTTGCATTATGCCTGCCATATCGCCCGCGATTATGTGGCGGAGCTTCATCTGGGGCAGGATCCAAGCCTTGATGAGCTTCTTTCCAACATCGCCAGCAGTCTCGCAAATTGTTTTACCCTGATCACCGGAAAGCACTGCCGAGTTTCTATAAAAGAGCTGCAGAAGCAGGGCGAAGACAACAAATTTCTTGTCGCGGTTGTCAAGGAGGACATTCTCTCATCGAAGCGACGGTCGGTTGCGATGAGGCCCATGTCCCTTCATGAATTTACGAGTTTGAAGAACATATTTTACGGATTGGATGGTTGCAGCCGATATTATCTTCGAAACAATCTGATCCGGGAGTGGCGAATCCATAAGTATCACAACGGGGCGTTCTCAATCGTCGGAGAGCCAGAGATCCGTACGTTCCTGGGGTTTTCCAAGGTTGTCGGATGGAAGCTGCCCTTCAAGAGCACGCTTGCCGTGCCAATCCGATTTCAATACGGGGATGGTATAAAGTATGAAAAGACCCCGGAAAATAAGCCGTCTCTGCAAGGTCATGTTCAAGATGACTATTGGGGATTCGTCTGTGTGGATTGTGAGAGCAGCCGCGCATTTGACAGAAGATATTGTCCAGAGCTGGCGAGTGCCTACGCGGATGTGCTTTATACGGTTCTTAGCCAGACGAAAAGCCACATGGCTTCCCACAGAAGGCTTATTGCTTTCCCTGCAAGGGTTGACTAGGTATCGTCTGTTTTTCTTGTGATGCGATCCATGGAGTGTTCGATGGAGATCGATGTCAGCGGCGATGCGGATGTGCCTCTCGGCTTATCCCAGCCCCCGCGCTCCAACCAGGACCGGTTGACGGTAAGGGTGGAGCCGATAAAGGTTCAGTCAGAGGACGAGACATCCTTCAAGGTCTTCGTGACCGTGAAGGGTACGGAAGGCGCCCACGATATAGACATGCACAGAACATACAACATAAACAGTATTTCGGCGCTTTTGGATTCTTCATCTTAGGCGTATTTGGAAAATTGCCTTTATTGATTTTGACGTCTGCTGTTCGGCGGGCGATGGTTTTTTTTGACTATTTTGAAGAACAGTCGATTTGGCGCGACAGTGCCCCTGCCGACGCGGCATATGGATGCGGGGGCACACGAACGGAGGGGCGGCATGGCCTTCGCCTTTCCCAGGGCTGACATGTGATGGAATGGTCCGATCAGGGCGTCGTGCTGTCGGCGCGGCCGCATGGCGAGACCTCGGCGGTCGTCACCCTGCTGACGCGGGAGCATGGGCGGCACGCCGGCATGGTCATGGGCGGGCGGTCGAGTCGCACGCGGGCGGCGCTGGAACCCGGCACGCTGGTGTCGGCGCGCTGGCGCGCGCGCCTGCCCGAGCATCTGGGCACCCTGACGCTGGAGGCGGTGCATGGCTATTCCGCCGCCTTTCTCGATGATCCGTTGCGACTCGCGACCCTGACCGCCGCCTGCGCGCTGGCCGAAGCCGCCCTGCCGGAGCACCAGCCACACCCCGCGCTGTTCGATGGGCTGCTGGCGCTGTTCGGTCTGCTGGGCAGCGACGCCTGGGCCGAGTCCTATGTGCGGTGGGAGGTCGGGCTGCTCGCCGAGCTTGGATTCGGGCTCGACCTCGACCGCTGCGCGGTCACCGGGACCAACGACTACCTCGCCTATGTCAGCCCGCGCACCGGCCGCGCGGTGTCGGCCTCGGCCGGGGAGCCCTACCGCGACCGGTTGCTGCCGCTGCCCGGATTCCTCATCGGGCTGGGCGGCGGCGGGCCGCAGGCGGTGGGGGAGGGGCTGCGCCTGACCGGCCATTTCCTGGAGCGCCATCTGCTCAACGGCCCGCTGCCGCCGGCAAGACTGCGATTAAGAGAACGTTGCGAGAACACGGTGGCGCGTGGCCGCTAGATTTGGTATCCACACGCCATGACGTCCCGAGACCCTGCCCAAGACCCCGTCCTTGACATCCAGGAAAAGCCGCTCCGCGACGCGCTGAGCGAGCGGTACCTGAGCTACGCGCTGTCCACCATCATGGCGCGGTCGCTGCCCGACGTGCGCGATGGGCTGAAGCCGGTGCACCGGCGTCTGCTCTACGCCATGAGCCAGCTGCGCCTCGACCCCTCGACCCCGCCGAAGAAGTCGGCCCGCGTGGTCGGCGACGTGATCGGCAAGTTCCACCCGCACGGCGACACCTCCGTCTACGACGCGCTGGTCCGTTTGGCGCAGGACTTCGCGGTGCGCTACCGGCTGGTGGACGGGCAGGGGAACTTCGGCAACATCGACGGCGACAACGCCGCGGCCATGCGCTACACCGAAGCGCGCCTGACCGACGTCGCCAAGGCCCTGCTGGAAGGCATCGACGAGGACGCGGTCGATTTCCGCCCGACCTACGACGGTGACGGGGAGGAACCGGCGGTCCTGCCGGCCAACTTCCCCAACCTGCTGGCCAACGGCTCCAGCGGCATCGCCGTGGGCATGGCGACCAACATCCCGCCCCACAACGCCGCCCAGCTCTGCTCCGCCCTGCGGCTGGTGCTGAAGCACAAGCTGGACTGCGTCAAGGCGGCGCTGGCCGGCAAGGAAAAGCCGGCCCCGACGAAGATTGAGGATCTGGTCACCCTGATCTCCGGCCCGGACTTCCCGACCGGCGGCGTGCTGGTCGAGCCGCGCGCCAACGTGGTCGAGGCCTACCGCACGGGCCGCGGCTCCTTCCGCCTGCGCGCCCGGTGGGAGGTGGAGAAGCTGGGGCAGGGCACGTGGCAGGTCGTCGTCACCGAGATGCCCTATCAGGTGCAGAAGGCCCGGCTGGTCGAAAAGATCGCCGAGCTTCTGACCAACCGGAAGCTGCTGCTTCTGGAGGACGTGCGCGACGAGTCGGCGGAGGATGTGCGCCTCGTCCTGGTGCCGAAGAGCCGCAACGTCGACCCCGAGGTCCTGATGGCCTCGCTGTTCCAGACGACCGATCTGGAAGTCCGCTTCGCCATGAACATGAACGTGCTGGACAAGGACAACGTCCCGCGCGTGATGAACCTGTTCGAGGTGCTGGACGCCTTCCTCGACCACCGCATGGAGGTGCTGGAGCGGCGGTCCCGCCACCGGCTGGCCAAGATCGATCATCGGCTGGAGGTCCTGGGCGGTTACCTGATCGCCTATCTGAACCTGGACGAGGTGATCCGCATCATCCGCGAGGAGGACGAGCCCAAGCAGGCGCTGATGCGCGCCTTCTCCCTGACCGAGGTGCAGGCCGAGGCCATCCTCAACATGCGGCTGCGCAACCTGCGCAAGCTGGAGGAGATGGAGATCCAGCGCGAGAACGACGCGCTGACCGCCGAGCGCGCCGGCCTGAGCGAGCTGCTGGCGGACGAGAGCCTGCGCTGGAAGACCATCGGCAAGGAGACGGAGGAGACGCGCAAGCGCTTCGGCGAGGACCGCCGCACGCAGGTCGCCGAGGCCACGGCCGTCATCGACATCCCCGTGGACGCCATGGTGGAGCGCGAGCCGCTGACCGTGCTGTGCTCGCAGAAGGGCTGGATCCGCGCGGTGCGCGGCCATCTGACCGACGCCGAGCGTCTCGACGTGAAGTACAAGGAGGGCGACAAGGAAGGTTTCTGGGTCCATTGCGAGACCACCGACAAGCTCCTCGTCTTCGGCACCAACGGCAAATTCTACACGCTGTCCGCCGACAAGCTGCCGCGCGGGCGCGGCTTCGGCGAGCCGGTGCGGCTGATGATCGATCTCGGCAACGAGGCGGACATCATCACCCTGTTCAAACACCAGCCCGACCGCCGCCTGCTGGTCGCGTCGGAGGACGGACGCGGCTTCCAGGTCGAGGAGAACGAGGTCGTCGCCCACACCCGCTCCGGCAAGCAGGTCCTGAATCCCGACGACAACAAGGACGCCAAGATCTGCATCCCGGCGGAGGGCGACCATGTCGCCGTTATCGGCAACAACCGCCTGCTGCTGGTCTTCCCCCTGGAGCAGGTGCCGGTGATGGCCCGCGGCAAGGGCGTGCAGCTCCAGAAGTACAAGGACGGCAGCCTGTCCGACCTGAAGGTCTTCACCATCGCCGAAGGGCTGAGCTGGAAGCACGGCGAGCGGCAGTTCAACGTCACCAACCTGACCGGCTGGCTGGGCAACCGCGCCGGCGTGGGCAAGATGCCGCCCAACGGCTTCCCCAAGGTGAACCGCTTCACGTAAGCCGGCCGTTTCCCGAACCTATACACCTAACGTTGCGCGCAAACGGGGGGTTTTCGGCCCCCCGTTTCACTTTTGGCGGAATTTCCGACGGAAAGTTCCCGAATTGGTAGGGTTCAGCCATGCTCGGACTTGAACTCTGACCCGCGATTCCGGCATAGTGAACGTATCAAAACGAACTCGGTGCCGCCGACCGAAGCGGTGCCCCGAATGGGGCATCCGGGGCCGGAGGAACACCGGGCGACAGGGAGGCACGCGCATGGTCACCACAGATCCGTGTGAAGGCACAGCGGCGGCACGGCGGCCCATCGGCCCCGGCAGCCCCGGTCCGTGACCCGCACGGTGACGTCGATCCGGCGTTGCCAGACAACTTCCTCAAAAAAACAACAGCCTTTCGGTTCGCACGCCGCACCCCTTTGCGGGGGCAGGAACGGCGGTGTGCGCCCACGCCGGGACGAGAGGACCCAAGGAGACCGCCATGAAACGCCGTACCTTCATCACCAGCGCCGGTGTCGGTGTCGCCGCCAGCACGCTGGCCGCCCCCGCCATCGCGCAGAGCAACCCCGAGATCAAGTGGCGCTGCGCGTCGAGCTTTCCCAAGAGCCTGGACACCATCTACGGCGGCGCCGAGCGGGTGGCCAAGCGCGTCGCCGAGATGACCGAGGGCAAGTTCCAGATCCGCACTTTCGCCAGCGGCGAGATCGTTCCCGGCCTGCAGGTGCTGGACGCCGTGAAGGACGGCACCGTGGAGTGCGGCCACACCGTCTCCTACTATTACGTCGGCAAGGACCCGACCTTCGCCTTCGACGCGGCGATGCCCTTCGGCCTGAACGCCCGCCAGCAGAACGCCTGGATGACTCACGGCGGCGGCATGGAGCTGATGCGCGAGTTCTTCAAAGGCTACAACATCGTCCAGTTCGCGGCGGGCAACACCGGCACCCAGATGGGCGGCTGGTTCCGCAATGAGCTGAAGACGGTGGAGGACCTGAAGGGCCTGAAGTTCCGCATCGGCGGCTATGCCGGCACCATCTTGCAACGCTTGGGCGTCGTGCCGCAGCAGATCGCCGGCGGCGACATCTATCCGGCGCTGGAGAAGGGCACGATCGACGCGGCGGAGTGGGTCGGCCCCTACGATGACGAGAAGCTCGGCTTCAACAAGGTTGCCAAATACTACTACTACCCCGGCTGGTGGGAGGGCGGGCCGCAGGTGTCCTTCCTCGTCAGCCTGCCGCAGTGGGAGCAGCTTCCCAAGCATTACCAGGCGATTCTCGAAGCAGCCTGCGCCGACGCGACCGCCGACATGGTCGGCAAGTACGACGTGGTGAACATGCACGCGCTGAAGCGTCTGGTCGGCGCCGGCACCGTGCTGAAGCCCTACCCGCGCGACATCCTGCAGGCCTGCTACCAGGCGACCTTCGATGTCTATGAGGAGGAAGCCGCGAAGAACGAGAAGTTCCGCAAGGTCTACGAGCAGTGGCGCAAGTTCCGCGATGAGGAATACCTGTGGTTCCGCGTCGCCGAGAACACCTTCGACAACTTCGTTTACTCCGCGCCGACGCCGAAGAAGAAGTCGTAAGGGGAAAGAGGCCGGACACGAAAAAGCCCCGCGGAAGCGGGGCTTTTTTTGTTGCCGATGATCCGGCCGTTCTCCGATCCGGGTTCCACCCCCGCCAAGCGGGGGTGGAGGGAAGGACCGGTCACTTGCCTTGCAACTGCTTCATGAGGTCGGCGTTGGGGTCCTCGGCGGGCTGTTCCGGCGCGCCGAACGGCGGCGGCGGTTCGCCCGAGTCGAAGGCCGGAATCTCGATCTTCACGTTGTCCAGATCGATCGGCTCGCCGCGGTCCAGGCCGGAGAAGACCATCTCCGGGAACATGATGACCAGCGCCACCATGATCAGCTGGATGCAGACGAACGGCACGGCGCCCCAGTAGATCTGGCCGGTGGTGATCTTCTTGATGATCTTCCCGGTGATCTTGTCCTTGTAATCCTCCCGTGGAGCGACGCTTCGCAGGAAGAACAGGGCGAAACCGAAGGGCGGATGCATGAAGGAGGTCTGCATGTTGACGCCCAGCAGGACGCCGAACCAGATCAGGTCGATGCCCAGCTTTTCCGCGACCGGGGCGAGCAGCGGCACGATGATGAAGGCCAGCTCGAAGAAGTCGAGGAAGAAGGCGAGCAGGAAGACCATGATGTTGACGACGATCAGGAAGCCCAGTTCGCCGCCCGGCAGGCTGGTCAGCAGATGCTCCACCCACAGGTCGCCGTTCACGGCGCGGAACACCAGACCGAAGACCGTCGAGCCGATCAGGATGAAGATGACGAAGGAGGACAGCTTCGCCGTCGTGTCCATCGCCTGACGCATCAGCGACCAGCTCAGCTGCCGCTTGATGAGCGCCAGGATCATGGCGCCCGCGGCACCCATGGCGCCGCCTTCCGTCGGCGTCGCGATGCCGAGGAAGATGGTGCCCAGCACCAGGAAGATCAGGACCAGCGGCGGCACCAGCGAGGTCAGCACCCGGAACAGCAGCTGGAAGCCGCGCAGGGAGCGGGCCTCCGGCGGCAGGGCCGGAGCGAACTCCGGGCGGACGATGCTGACGACCAGGATGTAGCCGGCGTAGAGGCCGGTCAGCACCAGGCCGGGGACCAGGGCGCCGGCGTACATGTCGCCGACCGAACGGCCGAGCTGGTCGGCCAGGATGATCAGCACCAGCGACGGCGGGATGATCTGGGCCAGCGTGCCCGACGCCGCGATGACGCCCGACGCCAGACGGCGGTCATAGCCGTAGCGCAGCATGATCGGCAGCGAGATCAGGCCCATCGAGATGACCGACGCGGCCACCACGCCGGTCGTCGCGGCGAGCAGCGCGCCGACGAAGATCACCGCATAGGCCAGACCGCCGCGCAGCGGGCCGAAGAGCTGCCCGACCGTGTCGAGCAAGTCCTCGGCCATGCCGGATCGTTCGAGGATCAGGCCCATGAACGTGAAGAAGGGAATGGCCAGCAGCGTGTCGTTGCGCATGATGCCGAAGACGCGCTCTGGCAGCGCTTGGAACAGCGCCGGCGTCAGCAGACCCAGCTCGATGCCGATCAGACCGAAGAGAAGGCCGTTCGCGGCGAGCGCGAAGGCGACCGGGAAACCCATCAAAAGGAAAAGAACAAGCGCCGCGAACATCAGCGGCGCCATGTTCTCAATGAGGAAGGCGGCCATCGTGTGTGGTTCCCGGTCTCTTAGGAGTGGCTGTGCATCTTCTCGCCGGGCTGGTCAATCAGACCGGCCAGGAAAGCGACGCGCTTGATCAGCTCGGACACCGCCTGCATGGTCAGCAGGAAGAAACCGGCGGGAACCAGGATCTTGGCCGGCCAGCGGATCAGGCCGCCGGCGTCGCTCGACATTTCCTTGGTGATGAAGCTGTCCCAGAACATCGGCCAGGAGAGCCACATGATCAGGATGGCCATCGGGAACAGGAAGAAGAGGATCCCGAAGATGTCCACCATGCACTGGACGCGCCTGGAGAAGCGGCCGAGCACGATGTCGATGCGAATGTGTTCGTTGCGCAGGAACGTGTAGCCCGAGCACAACAGGAAAATCGCGGAGAACAGGTACCATTGCAGCTCAAGCCAGGCGTTGGAGCTGTAATGGAGGCTGTAGCGGATGGTCGCGTTGCCGGCGCTGACAATCACGGCGACCAGCACCAGCCAATAGACGAGTTTGCCGACGCCGTCGTTGACAGCATCGATCAGCCCGCTGATTCGGAGCAGGAACCTCAACGGAGAGCCTCCCTGTTGGTTTGGAACGGGTGTATCCCCGTCCGTTCCTTTTGTTGCCCTGTGAACGGTGGCGCTGGGCGCCGGTTCAATCTTTTATGGTAACACCATGGGGTGTTTGCTGCGGCAATATTCCGCAGGTGGCCCCGGCAGCGCAAGAGCTTGAAAGCCTTTATACGTGATTGCCCCAATAGTCTCCGATCACAGTCAATCCGGCGGTCGGTCGGTCAGTCTTCCGGATCGTTCGGCAGGCGGAACCAGCCGTCGCGGCCCAGCGCCTCCAGCGGACGGAACTTGGCCTTGTAGGCCATCTTGCGACTCTGGGCGATCCAATAGCCGAGATAGACGTAGGGAAGGCCATCCGCCCGGGCGCGCTCCAGCAGGCTGAGGATCATGAAACTGCCCAGGCTGCGGCGGTCCTGGCGGGGATCGTAGAAGCTGTAGACCGCGGAATAGCCGTCGGTCAGCCGGTCGGTCAGCATGCAGCCGGCCAGCCGCCCCTCCGCGTCGCGCGCCTCGAACAGGCTGGTGTCGGCCCGGCCCTCGTCGATCATCGCGGCGAAATCGGCCATGGCCATGCGCGCCATGTCGGATTCGCCGTGGCGGGAGTTCTGGTAGAGCGAGAACAGCCGGTACTGCTCCGTCGTGGCGGCGGCCGGCGCCTCCGCCAGCGTCAGGTCGCCGTTGCCCCGGAGGACCCGCTTCTGCGACCGGGTGGGGACGAAGGCGGCCACCGGGATGCGGACCGGGACGCAGGCCTGGCAGTTCGGGCAGACCGGCCGGTAGACGATGTCGTGGCTGCGCCGGAAGCCGGCGCGCGACAGGGTGGAGTTGACCTCCGCCGAATAGGGCCCCAACAGCCGGGTAAACAGCTTGCGCTCCACCCGGCCCGGCAGATAGGGGCAGGGCATCGGCCCGGACCGGAAGAACTGCTGGAGCGGGCGGAGTTGCGGCTGGATGACCGACATCGGCTGGCTGACTTCTGGATCACCGGCCCGGGGGCCGGCTGTTGGGGGTCTGCGGCTGGAGAGGGTGCTGAACGGAGGTTACGGTAACGAAGCTTACTGGGACTGGCTCTGGGTCATCGGGACGGTGTCCTGGCCGAAGAAGGCGCGTCCGATCTCGATGGTGATCCCGCAGAGTTGGGCCTGCACGCCGTCGAGATACTCGTGCAGGCCGAGCTGGATCACCTCTTCGATCGGGCGGGCCAACAGCGCGCCGAGCAGTTCGTCCACCTTCTCCATCGCCTCACTGCCGTTGCGCAGGGTGTAACGGGACTTCAGGCGGGTCAAGAGGCCGTCGATCTGTCGCACACACATCACAACGGAGCGCGGGAATCCCTCGTTGAACATCATGAAGCCGGCGACCGTGGTCGGCGACATGCCGCGGGGGTAGACGCGCCGGAAGGCGTGGTACCCGGCGGCGGAGCGCAGCACCGTCGTCCACTGGCTCATGTCCAGCGTGGAGCCGACCACGACAGGGGAGGGCAGCAGCGTGTGATACTTGATGTCGAGCAGGCGGGTCGTCTGGTCCGCCCGCTCGATGTACTTGCCGAGCTGGTAGAAGTACCAGCCCTGGTCGCGGTAGAAGGTGCCCTCGGTGATGCCGGTGTGGGTCTGGCACTCCTCCTTGATCCAGGTGCAGACCTTGGACAGGTTGGGCAGCGCGACGCCCTTGCCGTTCATCTCCACCAGCTTGTTGTGGAACACGTTGATCTGCGTCCACATCTCGGTGGAGATCCAGGGGCGCAGGACGCGGGCGTTCTCCCGCGCCATGCGCAGCATGGACACCAGCGAGTTCGTGTTCTGGGTGTCGAACATGTAGTAGTGGACCACCGCCTCCGCCGTCGGGCGGTCGTGGCGGCTGAAGAAGTCCTTCTCGTCGGCGTTGAGCTGGACGATGGAGAACCAGTTGGTCATCCCCCGCGTGTCGCGCGCGAAGGTCTCATGCACGTCCAGGATGCGGGCGAGATTCTCGGCGCGCTCCATGTAGCGCGCCATCCAGAAAATGCATTCGGCGTAACGGGCCAGCAGATTCACGACGCGCTCCCTTCCTGTGACCCATCCTGGGGCCCCCCGTCCTGGAGAACCCAGGTGTCCTTGGACCCGCCGCCCTGCGACGAGTTGACGATCAGCGTGCCCTTCTTCAGCGCCACGCGGGTCAGACCACCGGGCAGCACCCAGGTGTTCTTGCCCGTGATGGCGAAGGGGCGCAGATCGACGTGGCGGGGATCGATGCCGTCGTCGGTCACGGTGGGGCAGACCGACAGGTCGACCACCGGCTGGCTGATGTAGTTGGACGGATCGGCCAGCAGCTTGGCCCGGCAATCCGCCAACTCCTCCTTGCTGGCGCGCGGGCCGATGGTGATGCCGTAGCCGCCGGCCTCGCCGACCGGCTTCACCACCAGCTTGTCCAGATTGTCCAGCGTGTACTGCAGCGCGTCGGCCTCGCGGCAGATGCGCGTGTCCACGTTGGGGATGATCGCCTCCTGGTCCAGGTAGTATTTGATCATCCGCGGGACGTAGCAGTAGATCGCCTTGTCGTCCGCCACGCCGGTGCCGATGGCGTTGGCCAGCGCCACGTTGCCCTTGCGGTAGGCCTCCATGATGCCCGGCACGCCCAGCATGCTGTCCGGGTTGAAGGCCTTGGGGTCGAGGAAGGCGTCGTCGATGCGGCGGTAGATCGAATCGACCCGCGCCAGACCGTTGGTGGTCTTCATGTAGACGCGGTCGTTCTCCACCACCAGATCGCGGCCCTCGACCAGCGGCACGCCCATCTCGCGCGCCAGGAAGATGTGCTCGAAATAGGCGGAGTTGTAGGAACCGGGGGACAGCAGCACGACCTGCGGGTCGGCGACGTCCTGCGGCGCGATCTCCATCATCGCGTCGAGCAGCTTGTGCCCGTAATTGTCCACCGGGCGGATGCCGATGTCCTGCATCAGGTCCGGGAACACGCGCTGCATCATATGGCGGTTCTCGACCACGTAGGACACGCCGGACGGCACGCGCCCGTTGTCCTCCAGCACGCGGAAGGTCCCTTCGCGGTCGCGGACGAGGTCCGTGCCCATGATGTGGATGTAGGTGTCGAACGGCACGTCCAGCCCGACCATCTGCGGCCGGAAGCAGCCGTTGCCCAGCACGAGGTCGGCGGGGATCACCCCGTCCTTCAGGATCTTCTGGTCGTGGTAGATGTCGTGGAGGAACAGGTTCAGCGCCGTGACGCGCTGGGTGATTCCCGCCTCCAGATGCGCCCATTCCTTGGCCGAGATCACCCGGGGAATGATGTCGAAGGGAAGAATCCGGTCCACCGCGTCCTTGTTCGAATAAACGAGGAAGGTGATGCCCAGATTGTACAGTTCACGTTCGGCGTCCTGCGACCGCCTCAACAAATCCCCGAAGTTCAGACCGGCCAGTCTCTGCCGGATCAGCGCCGAGTGCTCGGCTGGATAATCACGGCCTCCGAACAATTCGTCGTAGTAAAGGCCGGGATCATAGTTCGTCAAAAGGTCATTCGCCTTGCCTTCGGGTACGCTCACAGACTCCCCCGCAGCTAACGCCCTTGATTGACCGATGCCGTGTGGCAATGGTGTCTGCCGCGAAGTATGAACCATCGCTTCGCCATTTGAACAGGGCAAACATTCCCCGCGTTGTGCGGCGCATCGACAAAACAAGAAGGGGTACGTTCAAAGGCAAAGAACTAACGCCTTGGTACCAGCGCCGCATCGGCTTTGGTATCAGTTCGTCGCGGCGGGCGGGGGTGTGGTCTTGCTTTCGCGCAGCAGCACCATGCTGATGCGGCGGTTGCGCGGGCTGCCCGGCTGGTCGGGCACCAACAGGTCGCGGTCGGCGCGGCCGATCACGTCCTGGACGCGCTCCTCCGGGATGCCGCCGGCGATCAGGGCGCGGCGGGTGGCGTTGGCGCGCTCGGTGGAGAGGTCCCAGTTGTCGCGCCCGGCCCCGGAGGTGAAGGGGATGCCGTCGGTGTGGCCGCTGATCGACAGCTTGTTGGGAAGCTTGGCGAGCGCCTTGGCCACCTGCATGACGAGTTGGCGGGTCTGCGGGTACATCTGGCCGGACCCGCCGGGGAACATCGAGACGCGGTCCTGGTCGACGATCTGGATGCGCAGGCCTTCCGGCGTCTGGTCGATCATCAGGTTCTGGGCCAGCGGCTCCAGCTCCGGCACGGACTGGATGGCCTGGCGGATCTCGGTGGCGGCCTGCTGGAACTGGCGGGCCTCCTTCTGGGCGTCCTGCAGCTTCTCGCCGCCCTCCTTCACCCGTTCCGCGAAGTCGGACAGCCGCTCGCCCGGCTTCTGGCCGGGAATGCCGAGCTGCTTGGCCTGCTCCTCCAGACGCTTCTGGTAGTCGAGCCGCGATTCGTTGGACTTCTGCTCGGCGGTCGAGGCGGGCGGCGGCGGGGCGGCGTCGGTCGGGTCGTTCGCCTCATCGTCCTCCTGGGTCGAATTGCCGGGCGGGCCGGAGACCGGGACGTCGGCCGACATCGGGGAGGAGGGGGACATCTGGGCGCCGGGCGCCGTGATGGTGCGCCCACCCAGCATGCCGCCGGACCCGGAGGTTTCGCGGCTGACCGAGCTGGGCGAGAAATAGTCCGCGATGCCCTTGCGCTGGTCCGACGTGGTGACGTTGAGCAGCCACAGCAGCAGGAAGAAGGCCATCATCGCCGTCACGAAGTCGGCGTAGGCGACTTTCCAGGCGCCGCCATGGTGGCCGCCATGGCCACCCTTCTTCTTCTTGATGATGATCGGCTGTTCGCCGCCGGACGGGTTCGCTGACATGAAGCCTTGCTGAGTGGGCCTTGTGGTCGGGAATTCCGTGGCCGGGAGTTCGTGGCCAGTGCGCGCACCCGAAAGGTGGATGGTTATCCTTAAGATCCGTTTAATGCGGCGGGGGGCGGCTTCCGGCCGCTTCCGGCCGGTCCTGTGCAAAGGTCCGGGGCAGATGCGGCTTGCACCGACGGTCCGGCTGGGTTAATCCCGCTGTTTCGCCGCCGCACCCTCGCCCCAATAACCGACGAGCCCACACAGGCCGCCATGACCATCGATTCTCAGGCCTTCGACTCGCGGGCCTTCCGCAACGCCCTCGGATGCTTCGCCACCGGCATCGCCGTGGTCACCACCGTCGCACCGGACGGCGAGCCGATCGGCGTGACCGTGAACTCCTTCTCCTCGGTGTCGCTCGACCCGCCGCTGGTGCAGTTCTGCCTGGGCCGGGCGGCCATGTCGTTCGAAGCCTTCACCATCGCGCCGTCCTTCGCGGTGAACATCCTGGCCGAAGTGCAGGCGGAGTTGTCCAACCGTTTCTCGCGCCGCGACCTGCAGGAACGCTGGGACGGTGTCAGGGTCGAGCGCTGGGACAGCGGCGTGCCGATCCTCACCGGCTGCCTCGCCACCCTGGAATGCGACCGCGAGCATGTCTACGACGGCGGCGACCACGTCATCATCGTGGGCCGCGTGCGCCGTCTGTCCGGCAGCAAGGACGGGAACCCGCTGCTCTATTTCCGCGGCGCTTACGCGCAGCTTCCCTGAGCCACCACCCGGTGTTCGGGGCGCCCGGTCGGGACCGGGCGACCGTCACCGGCGGGCCGTCATTTGAGGGCGAAGGCGAGGTAGCTGGAGCCGCCGACCTCTCCGGGTGTGACGAAAATCGCGCCGAGGGACTTTCCGGCGATGGTCATGCTCATGTCGATGCTGCCGTTGCTGTCGAGGTCGATGTGCGCGGTGACGCCCTTCGCGCTCTCCGCGCCGGCCATCTCGGCCCAGGTCAGTTTGGACGTCCCTTCCTTCCAGCCCCAGGCGGTGACCCATTCCCCCGCCTCCAGGTCGGTCACCGTCGACCAGGTGACGCCGCCGCCGCGCCCGTCCACGAAGAAGGTGTCGCTGCCGTTCCCGCCGGTCAGGAAGTTGGAGCCGAGACCACCGTCCAGCACGTCGTCGCCGCCGCTGCCGTCCACCGCGTCGTCGCCGCCCACCGTGTTGATGAAGTCGGCACGCTCCGTCCCGCGCATCGCCTCGCTGTCGTTCTGGCCGATGTGGCTGTTGTGCAGCCAATTCACCGGACCGGAGTAGCGGTCCATCGCGATTTCGCTGCTGACCCCGCCGCGGGTGATCGAAAGGCGGCGCGCGGGATCGATGGGCACGGGAACCGGAGGCTCCTTGACGGGATTGGGAAGGGGGGACCGTAGGATCGATGGGGCGTCCGCGACGGCGACGCTGCGGTCGGTGAATGACAGTTGTTCGATCCCGTGCAGCCGGTCGCTGATGCCCAGCTTGGGAATCGACAGGAACAGGGTGCCGTGCAGGCTGTAGGCATAGGCGTCGGTCGAGGCGGCGCCATAGACCGCGGTGTCGTACCCGAGGCTCCCGTCGAGCACGTTGCTGCCCGTTCCGCCGATCAGCGTGTCGTCGCCGGACCCCGCCATGATGTCGTCGTTGCCCGGTCCGCCGTCGAGGCGATTGTTGGCGCTGCCGGGAAGAAGTGTGCCATTGACCAGATGGATAGGGCTGGAGAACGACCCGAAGATGGTGTCGTTGCCGGCCCCGCCGATGGCGTTTTCAATGCTGATGCCCTTGGCGATGACGGCGTTGCCGTTGATCTCATTGGATGAGAGATCGATGTGCAGACCGCTCGACGCAGCGGAGGCGTCCAGTGTATCGGTTCCACCGGCGTCCCAGATCGCCGCTCCCGCGAGCGGACCGTCGATGCGGTAGACGTCGTCCCCGGTACGCGTGCTCAGGTTGGCCCCATACCAGGACTGCAGCACCTGGATGTCCGCCGCCATCGGCCCGACTGGGTTGAACGCCGTGCCGGCTGGCAGGCGGGAGGCTGGTGGCGTGACCGACATCATCGTCCAACCCGTGCTCCACACGCCGTTCTCCGCCCGCGGATCGTTGCCGGCCGCAGGCGCATCGCCGGGCTCGAAGCTGTCGGTGAGGCCGAGGGCGCGCCCGATCTCCCGGAGAATCCGCGCGTGTCCAGCGGCGCTGGCGGCGTTGACGCGGTCGGAGTCGAAGGCGACCAGACCGCTCGACAGGGTCGAGGCGGACGGACCGATGGCGTAGGCGGGCGTTCCCGGATCGCTGTCCAGCCGGGCGTCGTCGATGAAGCGCAGATGGCCGACCAAAGCGCCCGACGCGCCGGGGGCGGTGAGCGGGCCGCCCGTCGTCGTCTCGGTGATCTCGACGAAGCGGATGCCGGCGACGTCGGCGATGCTGGCCAGGGCGCCGCGGATGGCGTCGCGGAAGCCCGCGTTCAGCGGGGCCGGATTGACCCCCGCGGTGGCGACGGCGGGACCGCCGTTCTCGTAGAAGGAATAGGTGAGGGTGACCGGAACCGCGGCCTGGGTGGTGCCCCATTTGGCCCCCGACAGGATGGGTGTCAGGGACGGATCGGAAATCGCCTGGGGCGCCGTCACGATGCCGGTTCGGAGCAGGGCGGGATCGCATCCCAGCGGGCCACCGTCGATGTCGGTGGCGGGTCGGTTGGCGGAGGTCAACCCGTAGACGGTGGCAACCGAAGTGGGGACCCAGGAGGCGGCAGGCATGCGCTTACATCCTGATGGAGAGAATTTCTGTTGAGTTTCTCTATCATGGAGTGCGTCATTTTTGTACAGGGGCTGCGCAACAAGAAAACCGTCTTGCGTCATTCCACCGCGGCTCAGGAGATGTCGGTCATCAGCTCCGTCGGGAAGCCCGCCTCCTCCATGTGGGCGACGAGGCGCTGGACGTGGCTGCGCCCGCGGGTTTCCAGAACCACGTCGATCTCGGCCATGCGCACCGGCACGTCGTGGAACAGGCGCTGGTGGTGCACCTCCACGATGTTGGCCCCGGCCTCGCCCAGCAGGCGGGCGACGCGGGCGAGCGCGCCGGGGGCGTCGGTGATGCCGATGCGCAGCCGCACCATGCGCCCCTCGTAGACCAGCCCGCGCGTCAGGACCTGCGCCAGGATGCGCGCGTCGATGTTGCCGCCGGACACGACGATGCCCACCCGCTTGCCGCGGAACCGCTCCGGATCGTCCAGCACCGCGGCCAGCCCCGCCGCCCCGGCGCCCTCGGCGACCAGCTTCTGCACGGTGGCGAGACGGTAGACGGCCTCCTCGAGCCGCGGCTCGCCCACCTCGACCACCGCGTCGACATGCCGGCGGACCAGCGGCAGGGTGACGGCGCCGGGGGCCTTGACGGCGATGCCGTCGGCGATGGTGGCGCCGCCGCAGGTGATGGGCTGCCCGGCCAGCGCCTGGCGCATCGACTGGAACATGGCGCACTCCACCCCGATCACCGCGATGTCGGGCTTCAACGCCTTGGCCGCCACCGCCATGCCGCCGATCAGCCCGCCGCCGCCCACCGGCACCACCAGCATCTCCAGGTCCGGCGCGGCGTCCAGCAGTTCCAGGGCGGCGGTGCCCTGGCCGGCGGCGATCAGCGGGTCGTCGTAAGGGTGCACGAAGGTCAGCCCCTCGCGCGCCGCCAGTTCCTGCGCGTAGGCCGCCGCGTCGCTCAGCGTCTCGCCGTGCAACTCGACCCGCGCGCCGAGGCTTTCCGTGCGCTCCACCTTGGTGAAGGGGGTGAAGGACGGCATCACGATGACCGAGCGGATGCCCAGCCGCGTGGCGTGGCAGGCCACCGCCTGGGCGTGGTTGCCCGCCGACATGGCGATCACCCCGGCCTGTCGTTCCGCCTCGCCCAGCGACAGCAGCTTGTTGAGCGCCCCGCGTTCCTTGAAGGATCCGGTGAGGTGCTGGTTCTCCAGCTTCAGCACCACCGAGCAGCCGGTGATCTCCGACAGGCGGGGCGAGGCCTCGGTGGGGGTGACGGGCAGGTGGCCGCCGATCCGCGCGGCGGCGGCGCGGACGTCGTCCAGGGTCAGGGTCGGAGACGGTGTAGCCTCGGTCATGGCGAACTCCCTGGACGGTTGGGGGAAAGCGTCAGCAGCGTGGCGCCGTCGCGGGCGAGCGTGCCGCGGTCGCCGGCCAACCGCAGACCCACCCCGTCGCGCCAGCCCTGCACCAGATCCCCCCAATGGGGCGACAGCGGGTTGCCCGACTGGCCGGTGGCGATGGAGAAGCGGGAGTTGCCGAGGTCGGCCAGATCGTAGACCGCGCGCAGCCCCGGACCATGGACGTGGGAGAAGGGGTCCTGTGGGTCGCGCACGCGGGTGGTGCCGCGGTTGACGGTGAAGGCGCCGCCGCCGGTCGGGATCGACAGGTCGAACATCGACCCGAGCAGCGGAATCCGGCCGAGCAGCCGGTGGTTCAGAGCGGCCTTGTGCTCGGCCCCCCAGCGCCAGCCGGTCATGTCCGCGCCGTGGCGCCGCTCAATCTCGGCCAGAGCGGTCTTCAGTGACCCGGCGAGCATGGTGGCGCAGTCCTCGCGGGCCGGCGTCGTCCGGTCGTCGCACCACTGCGGCGCCTGGGTCAGCACGCGGTGCAGGGCGCGCGGGCGCAGGTCCCAGTAGCTTTGGAACAGCGGTCCCAGCTCGTCGGCGAAGACGCTGCGCACCAGTTCCCGCTCCCACCAGGAGAAGATCAGCGGCTCGGCCCGGTCGCGGTCCATGCGCCCGTCCCAGCCGGCCAGACGGTCCAGCGCGGCGCGGGCCTGCCCATTGAGATCGGGCACGTTGCGCAGCGGCTCCAGCATCAGCGGCAGCAGGTCGCGCGCCGGCAGGGACAGCTCGTCCATCTGCTGGGCGGCGACCTCCTCCACCGTGTGCGGGCCGTCGCCGAGCATCTGCACGATCCGCTCGGCGCGGGCGGGGTCCGGCCATTCGGTCGCCAGGGCGTAGGGATAGCCGGGGCCGACCACCGCGTTGTTGGCGTTTACGAACTGGCCCGACGGCGGATCGACCGCCTGGGGCAGCGCGTCGAAGGGGATGTAGCCGATCCAGTCGTGTTCGCCGGTCCAGCCCGGCACCGGAACGCGCCCGTCGCCACCGCGCCGCACCGGGACCAGCGCCGGCGACAGGAAGCCCAGCGTCCCGGCCGTGTCGGCGTAGACGACGTTCTGCTGCGGCGCCACATGGAGGAACAGCGCCTCGCGCACCGCGGCGGCGTCGGCGGCGTGGTTGAGGCGGTACAGCGCCTCCGCCGTGGTGTCGGCGGCGGACAGGCCGGGGAAAGCCAGCGCCAGCACATGGCCCTCCGGCGCCGCCTCGGCGGCGTCCGGGGTGGTCAGCACCGGGCCGTGCCGCGTCTCGCGCACCGTCAGCGTCTCGTCCGGCTGGCCGGCGATGCGGATCGTCTCGTGGCGCGTCTCGAAGGCCTCGCTGCCGTCCGGCGTCAGGTAGCGGCCGGGGTCCTGCGGGTCGAGCTTCTCGATGAACAGGTCCTGGGTGTCGCTGTGGGTGGTGGTGAAGCCCCAGGCGACGCGCCCGTTGTGCCCCAGGATGTGAAGCGGCACGCCGGGGATGGTCGCCCCGGCGATGCGGTGCTCCGGAGTCACGATGCGCGCCAGATACCACAGAATCGGCGCCTCCAGCCCGAGATGGGGGTCGTTGGCGATGATCGGCTTGCCGGTCGCGCTGCGCGCCCCGGTCAGCGCCCATTCGTTGGACGCGGTGTCGAAGCCGAGGTCGGGCAGGGCGGCCAGCGCCTTTTGCAGATCCAGGCCGTCAAGCGCCGCCGCCAGGGTCACCGGGGCGGTGGGGTCGGAGTCCGGGAACAGGTCGCGCATCTGCTCCGGCGTCAGGTGTTTCAGGGCGCTGGCGCGGAACAGCTCGTCCCGCGAATCGCCGGAGAGCTGGAGCGCCATCAGTTTGCCCCAGACGAGGCTGTCGGCGGGCCGCCAGGGCTCCGGCGTGTGACGCAGGAGCTGGAACTCGATGGGCAGCGCTTCGCGGCGCGTCTCGATCCAGGCGTTGACCCCGGCGGCGTACGCATCGAAGGCCGTGCGGGCTTCCGGCGACAGCTCCTCATAGGCCTCCTCGGCCCGGCGGTAGACGCCCAGTGTGCGCATGGAGCGGTCGAGCCGCAGCGCCCAGTCGCCGAAGCGCGTGCCGACCAGCTCGGCCAGTCGCCCGGCGCCGCCGCGCCGCATCGTCTCCATCTGCCACAGCCGGTCCTGCGCGTGGACGTAGCCGAGCGCGAAATAGGCGTCCCGCTCGGTGGCGGCGAAGATGTGCGGGACGGCGTTGCGGTCGCGCAGGATCTCCACCGGGCCTTCGATTCCCGGGACGGTGGCGGAGCCCTCGTAGGCCGGGGTCTGCTGGCGAAGCCACAGCAGGAAGCCGCCCGCCCCCAGCACCGGCACCACGACCACCAGGGCGAGAATGGCGACCAGGATGGCCAGCGGCTTGCGGACGGCGCGGGGAATCATCGGGAAACCACAGCTCGGAAAAGGGGCTCGGAAAGGGGTTCGACAGACAGAGATGGGGATGGGGCCCGTCCGGGGCCATGCTCCTCAATTCCGCTTGCGGGCCTCGCAATCCGGACTTACGGCGCCGTGGCTTCCTTCAGGTATTCGACCAGATCGCGGCGGTCGGCGGCGCTGGTGATGGTCTGCATGGGCATCTTGCTGCCGGGGGTCATCACGTCGGGGCCGATCTCGAACAGGCGGGCCACCGCCGCCTCGTCCCAGACGATTCCGCTGCCCTTGAGCGCCGGGGAATAGTGGTAGCCCGCCACCGCCCCGGCGGGGCGCCCGAACAGCCGCCACAGCGTCGGGCCGGCGCGGTTGCCGCCGTCCGGAGTGAGCGTGTGGCAGAAGGCGCAGGCGCGGAACAGCGCCTTGCCGCGCTCCGCATCGGGCGCCGCATGGGACGCGTCGTCGCCCAGCGCGGGGCTGCCGGCGGCCAGCAGGAGGAGGGCGGCCAGCGGCAGCCCGCCCCTCACGGCATGTCGTCCGGATCGGTCACGGTCAGCGCGACCACGGACGTGTTGATGAGCAGCTTCCCGGCGTTCTCGAAATTCACGGTGACGCGGTCGCCGATGGCCGACTGCACCTGCCCCAGGCCCCAGTCGGGACGGGCGGGGTGGCGCACCCAGGCGCCGGGAACCAATGAATCGTCCATGCCGCGCCTCCTGCATCCGCCGGAATTGGTTATCGCTTTCGCGGGATGACCGTGGAAAAGCGGCGGCATCCGCGCCCCTGGAATGATACAAACGAACGTCGCCGCCGGCCATCCCCATGGGGGACCGGCATGCAACAGAATGCCGCCCGGCCGGGGAAGTTCCTCGACGACGTTCCCCGGGCCGCGGCCATGGCCGCCACCCGGTTCGCCGGAGGTCGGCCGTCAACGATCTGGAGACCACCCGTGCCGCTTGACATCCGTGTGATCGAGCTTGTCGCTTCCCGCATCTGCCACGACCTCGTGAGCCCGGTGGGAGCGATCCGCAACGGGCTGGAACTGATCGAGGAGATGGAGGACGAGCCCGCCGGGGGCTTCCTGGGCGAGGCGGTGAAGCTGATCGAGCATTCCTCTGGGCAGGCCGACCGGCGGCTGCGCGTCTTCCGGCTGGCCTACGGCCTCGCCGGGCGCGAGCAGAAAGGTTTCGGCGACACCCGCTCCTCCGCGCAGGGGCTTCTGGAGGGCGGGCGCACCACGCTGGACTGGCCGGCGGGGGTTCCGAACGACCAGCTCGCCTTCAAGCGCGGGGCGTCGAAGGTGCTGCTCAACGTCATCATCCTGGCCGACGAGGCGCTGACCCACGGCGGCACCATCACCGTCGCGGCGGAGGGGGACGAGCAGGCGGGCCGTTTCACCATCACCGCCGCCGGGCGTCCCGGCGCCCTGAAGGACGAGTCCGCGGCGGCGCTGGCCGGCACGGTCGCCGCCGCCGACCTGACCCCGCGCAGCATCCACGCCTACATGACCGGGCGCTTCGCCGAGGACGACGGCTATCGTGTCGCCGCCACCCCCTCCGGGCCGGACCGGCTGGTCTTCACCGTCGACTGGTGATGCGGACCCCGCCGGGGGCGTGACCCGCGCAGCAATGACGTGATCCGAACCGCGGCCGTTCCGGCGCGCGGCGCTTCGCCATGGCCGTATGGAATGTCCCCGGCGGTCATAGGCCGGGACGGCGGCACCGGCCTGGCGGGCTGTGACCTTGGGCCGGGTGGCTCGGCATGACGGCGGAGCCCGAGAGTGGTATCGAAGGAGGTAAGGTTCTCTTAATCAGTGTTTGACAGGCTCCGACCGTAGCTGGAATGGCCCGTACCGGCGGCGTCGCGCACGCCGCCCTCCGGACGGCCCGGCCGGAAACGGATACAATTGCGGGCGTGGGGATCGCGACATGGATGATCTGCTCTCCGAATTCCTGACGGAAACCAACGAGAACCTGTCGGTTCTCGACGTGGAACTGGTCCGTCTGGAGCAGAATCCCAACAATCCGGAACTTCTGTCGAACATTTTCCGTCTGGTGCACACCATCAAGGGCACCTGCGGCTTCCTCGGCCTGCCGCGCCTGGAGAAGGTCGCGCACGCCTCGGAAAACGTGCTGGGCAAGTTCCGCGACGGGGAATTGACCATCAACCCTGAGGCGGTCTCGCTGATCCTTCAGGCGTTGGACACCATCAAGAGCCTGCTGGCGGTGCTGGAGGCGACGGAGGCGGAGCCCCCGGGCGACGACCTGCCGCTGATCGAGCGGCTGAACCTGTGCGCCGAAGGCAAGCTGGGCGCCGCCGCTCCGGCCAAGCCCGCCGCAGCCCCGGAACCCCCGCCGGCCCCCGCGGTCGCGGCGGCGGAGGAAGCCCCGGCCTCCTCCTCGGGCAACCTCACCCTGGACGAGCTCGAGGCGATCTGGAACGCCACCCCCGGCCCGACCAGCACCGCGCTGGCCCCGGTCGCCGCGGAGCCGGCGGACGATCCGGCGCCCTCGCACGATCTGGTGGTTCCGGACCCCGATCCGGTCCCGGCCGCCGCCAAGGTGCCCGCTCCCGCCGCGGAGGCCTCATCCGGCGCCGGTGCGGGCGGCGAGGCCGCGACGAAGGAGTCGGCGGTCGCCGCGCAGACCATCCGCGTGAACGTGGACCTGCTCGAAAACCTGATGACCATGGTGTCCGAGCTGGTGCTGACCCGCAACCAGCTCCTCCAGATCCTGCGGTCGCAGAAGGAGAGCGAGTTCGCCGCCCCGCTGCAGCGCCTGAACCACGTGACGTCGGAGCTGCAGGAAGGCGTCATGAAGACGCGCATGCAGCCCATCGGCAACGCCTGGGCCAAGCTGCCGCGTCTGGTGCGCGACCTGTCGCACGAACTGGGCAAGAAGATCGACCTCCAGATGCTCGGCGCCGACACCGAGCTGGACCGCCAGGTTCTGGAGCTGATCAAGGACCCGCTGACGCACATGGTGCGCAACTCCGCCGACCACGGCCTGGAGGTGCCCGCCGACCGTGTGCGCGCGGGCAAGTCGGAGACCGGCCGCATCACGTTGAACGCCTATCACGAGGGCGGCCACATCATCATCGAGATCCAGGACGACGGTAAGGGCCTGGCGATCGACCGGATCAAGCAGAAGGCGATCCAGAACGGGATGGCCTCGGAAGGCGAGCTGGCGGCGATGTCCGACCAGCAGATCATCCAGTTCATCATGAAGCCCGGCTTCTCGACCGCGGCGAAGGTCACCAACGTGTCGGGCCGCGGCGTCGGCATGGACGTGGTCAAGACCAACATCGAGAAGATTGGCGGCACGATCGAGATCAAGTCCCAGCAGGGCAAGGGCTCGACCTTCGTCATCAAGATCCCGCTGACGCTGGCCATCGTCTCCGCCCTGATCGTGGAATGCGCCGGCGAGCGCTTCGCCATCCCGCAGATCAGCGTGGTCGAGCTGGTGCGGGCCGCCGCCGACAGCGAGCACACCATCGAGCGGCTGAAGGGCACGCCGGTCCTGCGCCTGCGCAACCGCCTGCTGCCGCTGGTCTCGCTGCAGGAGCTGCTGCGTCTGGACGACCAGGAGGGCGGCGAGAAGAAGACCGACGAGACCTTCATCGTGGTCACGCAGGTCGGCACCTACACCTTCGGCATCATGGTCGACCGCGTGTTCGACACCGAGGAAATCGTGGTGAAGCCGGTGGCGCCGATCCTGCGCCACATCGAGATGTTCTCGGGCAACACCATCCTCGGCGACGGCTCGGTCATCATGATCCTCGACCCCAACGGCATCGCGTCGGCGACCGGCGAGATGGCCATGGGCGAGACCGCGTCGAAGGAGGCGACCTCCGTCCAGGCGACCCGCCAGGAGGACAAGATGGCCCTCCTGCTGTTCCGCGCCGGGGCCGGCGCGCCGAAGGCGGTGCCGCTGTCGCTGGTCGCCCGCCTGGAGGATGTCGACCTCGCCAGCGTCGAATCGTCCAACGGCATGCCGGTGGTCCAGTACCGCGGCAAGCTGATGCCGCTGGTGCCGATCGATCCGGGCTTCATGATCGGCCAGGAAGGCCGCCAGCCGGTCCTGGTCTTCGCCGACGGCGACCGGTCGATGGGCCTGATCGTCGACGAGATCGTCGACATCGTGGAGGAGCGTCTGGTGGTGCAGCTCACCGCCGACCGTCCGGGCCTGATGGGCTCGGCGATCATCGCCGGCAAGGCGACGGACGTGCTCGACGCGGGCTTCTTCCTGACCCAGGCCTACAAGGATTGGTTCGGCTCGTCCTCGACCGATGGCTACGAGGAGGAGAGGACGCTCCAGCGCGTGCTGCTGGTCGACGACAGCCCCTTCTTCCGCAACCTGCTGACCCCGCTTCTGTCGGTCGCCGGCTACGACGTCACCGCCGTGGAGAACGCCAACGAGGCGCTGGCGCTCTGCGAGGCGGGCGAGGACTTCGACGTCATCGTCTCCGACATCGAGATGCCGGGGATGAGCGGCTTCGACTTCGCCGAGGCGGTCCGCCAGGGCGGCACCCGCTGGAGCGGCACGCCGATGGTCGCCCTGTCCAGCCACGCTTCCCCGCGCGACCTCGACCGCGGCCGTCAGGCCGGGTTCACCGACTATGTCGCCAAGTTCGACCGTGACGCTCTGCTGTACGCGCTGCAGCAGACCCTGTCCGAGCAGAAAGGTGCCGCATGAGCAACGCCAAGCTGCCCGCCACCAAGAAGTCCAAGGGCGACGAGATCATCTCCGGTGGCAGCCAGGACTATGTGACCATGACGATTGCCGACCAGCTGTTCGGCATTCCGGTCCTCCAGGTCCAGGACGTGCTGGGGCACCAGCGGATCACCCGCATCCCGCTGGCCCCGCCGGAGGTCGCCGGCTCGCTGAACCTGCGCGGGCGCATCGTCACCGCCATCGACGTGCGCCTGCGGCTCGGCCTGACGTCGCGCCCGAAGGACAAGCCGGGCATGTCCATCGTGGTGGACCTGCGCGGCGAGCTCTACAGCCTGATGGTCGAACTCGGTGGGGGAGGTGCTGAGCCTCTCCAACGACGACTTCGAGCGCAACCCGGCCACCCTCGACCCGCGCTGGCGCGAGGTGTCCACGGGCATCTACCGCCTGAACGGTCAGCTCATGGTGGTTCTGGACGTGCCGCGTCTGCTGAACTTCACCACGATGGAAGCGGCCTGAGGCGAAACCCCGGTCGGTGTGCAAAGCGAAGCCTGAGGCCCGTTCACCATGAAAGTTTGCCTGGTCGTCGACGACAGCCGCGTGGTCCGCAAGGTCGCGCGGAAGATCCTGGAAGAGCTGCACTTCGCCTGCACCGAGGCGGAGGACGGCAAGCAGGCCATGGAGGCCTGCGCGCAGAAGATGCCGGACGCCATCCTGCTGGACTGGAACATGCCGGTAATGACCGGAATCGAGTTCCTGCGCCGCCTGCGCAAGATGAGCGGCGGGGACTTTCCCAAGGTCGTGTTCTGCACCACGGAGAACGACCTCGCCCACATCCAGGAGGCGCTGTCCGCCGGGGCGAACGAGTACATCATGAAGCCGTTCGACAGCGACATCATCCAGACCAAGTTCGAGCAGGTCGGGCTGCTGTGAGGAGCGGGACCACCGCACCGCGCACCGTTCCGACCCTGAAAGGCTGATTGCGTTATGTCCGATCGTTTCGGCAGACCTCCTCCCCCCGCACCGGCGGGGCATCCGACCGGTGCGGCCGGCGGCGATCCCGTCCGGGTGATGGTGGTCGACGATTCCGCCGTGATCCGCGGCCTCCTGACCCGCGCGTTGGAAGGCGATCCTGAAATCCGCGTGGTCGCGTCGGTCGGCGACGGCCAGATGGCGGTCAACGCCCTGCAGCGCAACTCGCTCGACGTCATCGTCCTCGACATCGAGATGCCGGTGATGGACGGGCTGACCGCCATCCCGAAGCTGCTGGCGGTGGCGCCGCAGGTGAAGATCATCATGGCCTCCACGCTGACGCTGCGCGGGGCCGACATCTCCATGCGCTGCCTGTCCGCGGGCGCCGCCGACTACATCCCCAAGCCGACCTCCACCCGCGAGATCGGCGGGGCGGACGCCTTCAAGCGCGAACTGGTGTCGAAGGTCAAAGCGCTCGGCGCCGCGGCCCGCCGCGCCGGGTCCCGCACCCGCGGCGAGTTGCGCCCGCTGACGCCGGTGCCGGCCGCCTTCCTGAAGCGAGAGCCGCCGCCCGTCACGCTGCGCCCGGCTCCGGCCGTCGGTTCCGTCGGCCAGGTGAAGCCGGATGTGATCGCCATCGGCAGCTCCACGGGCGGCCCGCAGGCGCTGTTCGAGGTGCTCGCCCATCTGAAGGCCGGCGTCACCCAGCCGATCCTGATCACCCAGCACATGCCGGCGACCTTCACCACCATCCTGGCCGAGCACATCACCCGCCAGTGCGGGCTGAACGCCCAGGAGGCGAAGGACGGCGAGCCGATCGTGTCGGGACGCTGCTACATCGCGCCGGGCGACTTCCACATGCTGGTGACCCAGCGCGCGGGCGCCAACGTGATTTCGCTGACCAAGGACCCGCCCGAGAATTTCTGCCGCCCGGCGGTGGACCCGATGATGCGGTCCATTCTCCGCGCCTTCGGCGGGCGCAAGGTCCTGGCCTGCATCCTGACCGGCATGGGGCAGGACGGGCTGAAGGGCTGCACCGACGTGGTGAACGCCGGCGGCACGCTGATCGCGCAGGACGAGGCGTCCAGCGTCGTGTGGGGCATGCCGGGCGCCGTCGCCCAGGCGGGCATCTGCTCGGCGGTGCTGCCGCTCAAGGAAATCGGTCCCTACATCCGCAAGTTCGCATCGAGGGCAGCATGAGAGTCGAAGATTTCGACATGTTCTCCACGCTGCTCAAGCAGCGTTCCGGTCTGGTCCTGACCCGGGACAAGGCCTACCTGCTCGAATCCCGGCTGATGCCGGTGGCGCGCAAGTGGAACATGAAGGGGCTGGAGGAGCTGGCCTCCACCGTGCGGACGCGCAAGGACGAAGCGCTGCTGCGCGACATCACCGAGGCGATGACGACCAACGAGTTCGTCCTTCTTCCGCGACCAGAAGCCTTTCGATCAGTTCAGGCAGATCGTCCTGCCGCGGCTGCTGGAGGCGCGGTCCGCCAAGCGGTCGATCCGCATCTGGTCGGCGGCCTGCTCGTCCGGGCAGGAGGCCTACTCGCTGGCCATGCTGCTGAACGAGGACGCGGCGAAGCTGGCCGGCTGGCGGATCGAGATCGTCGGCACCGACATCTCGGCGGAAATGGTCGAGCGCTCCAAGTCGGGCATCTACACCCAGTTCGAGGTGCAGCGCGGCCTGCCGATTCAAATGCTGGTGAAGCATTTCAAGCAGCAGGGCGACAAGTGGCAGATCAGCCAGCAGCTTCGCCAGATGGCCTCCTTCCGCGAGTTCAACCTGCTGGGCGACCTCTCGGCGCTGGGGCAGTTCGACATCGTGTTCTGCCGCAACGTGCTGATCTATTTCGACCAGCCGACCAAGACCAAGGTGCTGGAGGCGATTTCCCGCCAGATGCCGCAGGACGGCGTGCTCTATCTCGGCGGCGCCGAGACCGTGCTGGGCATCACCGACCGTTTCAAGCCGGTGGACGGCCAGCGCGGCCTCTACAGCCTGGGCGGCTTCCAGGTGCCGAGCGGGCTGCGGGCCGCCGTGTGATTTAGGGTGGCGTGACGGTGAGACGGTCGGCGGCGCCTTCCTCCATGATCCAGCGGCGGAAGGCGGCGATCTTGGGCCGGTCGGCGGTCACCTCCGGGCAGACGAGGTAGTAACCGAAGTCTCCCGGCAGGGCGAGGTCGAACAGCCGGGTCAGCCGCCCGCTCGCCAGTTCCTCCAGGACCAGGGTGCCGCGCGCCATCGCGATGCCCTGGCCGTTCTCCGCCGCTTCGATGGCGATGCCGATCTCGTCGAAGACCATCTCGGAGCTTGGCTTCAGGTCGCCGAGCCCGGCCATGGCCAGCCACGTCGCCCAATAGCTGTGGCCGGTCTCCTCGACCAGGACGTGATGGCGCAGGTCGGCCGGCTGCCCCAGCGGCGTCGGTCCCTGAAGCAGAGCCGGGCTGCAGACGGGAAACACCGCGTCATCGAGGAAGCGGTCGGCCCGCAAACCCTCCCACACCCCCAGGCCATGACGAAGCCCGATGTCGATGTCGGCCTCGCGCTCGAAGTCGATCTCGTGCTGGCTGACGCTGATGCGCAGGTGGATTTCCGGGTGGCGGGCGCGGAAGCGGCCGATGCGGCTCATCAGCCAGCGGCTGGCGAAGGAGGGCGAAACGCTCATCGTCAGCACGCCGGAGCGTTCGTGCTCCATCACCCGCTCCAGGCCGGTGGCCAGCCGCGCGAAGGCGTCGCGCACGCTGGGCAGCAGAAGCTGGCCGGCGTCGGTCAAAACCAGCGCCTGATTCAGCCGGCGGAACAGCCGGATGCCCAGCCGGTCCTCCAGCGTGCGGATCTGGTGGCTGATCGCGCTCTGGGTGACGTTCAGCTCCTCCGCCGCCCGGGTGAAGCTGAGATGGCGGGCCGCCGCTTCGAACGCGCGCAGGCCGTTGAGGGGAGGGATCTGCATGGGTCCGCATCCGCCGGATTGTTGACCGGCCGCATGAAATTCTCTCATGCAGGTTAGAGAAAGCATCCTTTGCGGACAAGCCGCTTCCGGGGCATTTCTAGGGGACGGAAATCATCAAGCGGAGTGTTGGATCATGAGCAGGAGAGCGCTGGGCGCCGTTTCCACAGACCGGGGCATGGTGTCTCTTGGACAGGCTGGCGGCGGCGCGCGGCGGTTTGCCGAGCGCGCGTTCGGCGAGGTGCTGGGGATGATCGAGCGTCACCGGCAGCGCCGCTCCCTGGCGGCTCTGGACGACCATCTGCTGCGCGATGTCGGGCTGAGCCGCAAGGACGCCCGCCGCGAAACCGACAAGGCGTTCTGGCAGGAGTGAGTGCGGTTGGCGGCGGGCCCAGGCCCGCCGTTCATCGGGATGACGGTTAACGGTGACGGGCGGTCGGCGGTCAGCCGGCCGCCTGTGCCTGTGGGTGCGGGACGCGCGGGATCGGGGACGCGTCCTCGTGCGGGTCGCGCAGCACATAGCCGCGGCCCCACACCGTCTCGATGTAATTGTCGCCCTGGGTCGCCGCGGCCAGCTTCTTGCGCAGCTTGCAGACGAAGACGTCGATGATCTTCAGCTCCGGCTCGTCCATGCCGCCGTAGAGATGGTTCAGGAACATCTCCTTGGTCAGGGTCGTGCCCTTGCGCAGCGACAGCAGCTCCAGGATGCCGTATTCCTTGCCGGTCAGGTGGAGCGGCTGGTTGTCCACCTCCACCGTGCGGGTGTCCAGGTTCACGGTCAGACGGCCGGTGCGGATGATGCTGTCGGAATGGCCCTTGGAGCGGCGAACGATGGCCTGGATGCGGGCGATCAGCTCGCGCTTGTCGAAGGGCTTTGTCAGATAGTCGTCGGCGCCGAAGCCCAGACCCTTGATCTTGTGGTCCAGCTCCGACAGGCCGGAAAGAATGAGGATCGGCGTGGTCACACGGGCGGCGCGCAGGCGGCGCAGCACCTCGTAGCCATCGATGTCCGGCAGCATCAGATCGAGGATGATGATGTCGTAATCGTACAGCTTGCCGATTTCGAGTCCATCCTCACCGAGGTCGGTAGAGTCGACGATGTAGCCTTCCGACTGAAGCATCAGTTCGATGCTCTTGGCCGTGGAGGAATCGTCTTCGACCAGCAGAACCCTCATGGCGATATCCCGATGTTAGATGGCGCGTTTCTGGCTTCCGATGCGGCGTTGCTTTCCCGCAGTTCCTTAACCGATTCCCTTAACAGATCGGCCCGTCCGTTTACACAAGTTAACAGACGATTCAGCTTAACGCCAGAGGCATAGCACTTCATTTAACGTTAATGTTTTTGGATGAGCATGACGGGGGCGGCATGGCGGGGGACTCCGTGCCCACCGCGACTTGCGCCGCCCGCGCCCGGCTCACCCGTCCCATTCCCGTTCGCGAACCCGCAAGACCGTGCCCGCCGACGTCGCCCGCATCCTTCAGGAAATCGAGTCCGTCTCCGGCTGCAGCCGGTTCGGGCGGGTGACCGCCGTGCTCGGCCTGCTGGTCGAGGTCGGGGGGATCGAGAAGGAATTGTCGGTGGGCGGCCGCTGCATCGTCGAATCCCGCGACGGCCGGCAAGTCCCCTGCGAGGTGGTCGGCTTCCGTCAGGGCCGCGCGCTGCTGATGCCCTTCGGCTCCATCGACGGTGTCGGGCTGGGCTGCCGCGCGCTGGTGTCGGACAGCCAGCCCATGGTCTTCCCGACGGAGGCGTGGCTCGGCCGCGTCATCAACGCGCTGGGCGAGCCGGTGGACGGCAAGGGACCGCTGCCCAAGGGGACGCACGGCGTTCCCATCCGCAACAACCCGCCGCCCGCCCATTCCCGCGCCCGCGTGGGCGAGAAGCTGGACCTGGGCATCCGCGCCATCAACGCCTTCCTCACCTGCTGCCGCGGCCAGCGCATGGGCATCTTCGCCGGCTCCGGCGTCGGCAAGTCGTCGGTGATGTCGATGCTCGCCCGTTTCTCCGGCGCCGAGGTCGCGGTGATCGGGCTGATCGGCGAGCGCGGGCGCGAGCTTCAGGAATTCATCACCGAGGATCTGGGGGAGGAGGGTCTGGCGCGCAGCGTCGTGGTCTGCGCCACCTCCGACGAGGCGCCGCTGATGCGCCGCCAAGCCGCCTACATGACTCTGGCCGTGGCGGAAGCCTTCCGCGACGCCGGCTGCAACGTGCTGTGCATGATGGACAGCGTGACCCGCTTCGCCATGGCCCAGCGCGAGATCGGCCTGTCCGCCGGCGAGCCGCCGACGACCAAGGGCTATCCCCCGACCGTCTTCGCCGAGTTGCCGCGCCTGCTGGAGCGCGCCGGGCCGGGCTTGAACGGGTCGGGCTCGATCACCGGCCTGTTCACCGTGCTGGTCGAAGGCGACGATCACAACGAACCCATCGCCGACGCCGTGCGCGGCATCCTGGACGGCCACATCGTCCTGGAGCGCCAGATCGGCGAGCGCGGGCGCTATCCGGCCATCAACATCCTGCGTAGCGTGTCGCGCACCATGCCCGGCTGCAACTCTCCCATGGAGAACGAGCTGGTCAACCACGCGCGGCGGCTGATGTCGTCCTACGACAACATGGCGGAGATGATCCGCCTCGGCGCCTACCGCAAGGGCACCGACCCGCAGGTTGACGAGGCCATCCATTTCCAGCCGGCCTTGGAGGCGTTCCTGAAGCAGGGCAAACGCGAGGCGACCGACCTCGACAACAGCTACGCCCAGCTTGCCGCCATCTTCGGCATTGAACAGTGGCCGCCGCAAGAATGAGCAGTCTCAAGACCATCATCCGCCTTCAGAAATGGAAGCTCGACGAGAAGCGCCGGGCGCTGGCGGAACTTCAGAACCTCGCCGACCGGCTCCAGGCGGAGATCGAGCGGCTGAAGGAGGAGATCGCCGCGGAGCGCGACACCGCCCGCGGCAACGTCGAATACGCCTTCACCTACAGCAACTACATCCAGGCGGCGATGGAGCGCGGCAAGCGGCTGACCCAGTCCATGGGGCAGGTCGAGGCCCAGATCGCCGTCGCCACCGACGAGATGGCTGAAGCCTTCCAGGAACTGAAGCGCTACGAGCTGGCCGAGGAGGAGCGGCTGAAGCGCGAGAAGGAGAAGCTCAAGCGCAAGGAGGCCAACATGCTGGATGAAACCGCTCTGGTCGGCTTCCGCCGCCGCCAGCAGGAGGAGAGCAGCGTCGAGTCCTGACGCGCCGGGCCAATCCGACAGGCCTGCTCAGATCGACTCGGCCTTATTGTCGGAAAACTCCGAATAGGTGACCGCGCGGCCGCGGCCGGCGCGTTTGGCGGCGTACAGCGCCTGATCGGCGTTCTGGAGAGCCACGACGAGATCCTCCGTGTCCGATGGCCAAAGCGCGATGCCGATGCTGCACCCGATCCGGACGTCCAGGTCATCGACCAGGATCGGGGCGGACACGCTGTCGATGATCCGTCGGGCGACGTCCCGGATGTAACGCTCCGGCTGGCCGTCCGCCAGGGACAGCAGAACGGCGAACTCGTCGCCGCCGAGGCGGCCGGCGAAATCCCCATGGCGCACGCAGCGCGACAGCCGGGCACCGATCTCCTTCAATGCGGCGTCGCCGGTGTGGTGTCCGTGCTGGTCGTTGACCGGTTTGAACCCGTCGAGGTCGATGTAGAGGATGGCGATCGCGGTCTGCTCCTCCGCCGGCTGCTCCTGAAGGCGCTCCACATGCGCTTCGAAGGAGCGTCGGTTGGCGAGCCCGGTCAGGCGATCCTCGAACGCGATGGCGGTCAGCGTCCGTCCCATTGTCCGCATCGCCTGGGCGACCTGGCTGAACTCGGACGGATGAGTTGGAGCGGGCGTGCAGGGGGCGTGAGGATCGAAGAGGTCCGACGAGAGAAACGCCGCCGACGCCTTGAGGTCGCGCAGGCCGCGCAGGATCATCACGTCCATCAGCACCCAGACCCCTCCGACGATGAGGAGCACCACGCCGACCATGACACCGGTTCCCACCAGCAGGTTCCGGTCGGCCGCGGCCAGGATGTCGTCGCGGGCGACGGCGACGACGATCTTGGCGCCGGTGTCCGCCAGGGTCGCGAAGCCGCTGATCCGGGGCACGCCGTCCAGGCCGCCGCCCTCGATGATGCCCGCGTCGTCCTCAAGGAACCTGCGGACCGTCGGGTGGTCGCCCATGGAGTGCCCGACGAGGCCCTGCGGGTCCGGCACGCGGGCGAGGATCGTCCCCTGGGAGTCGAACAGCGACACGGTCCCGCCGGACTCGCGGGCGATCTCGGCGGACAGTTCGGCAAGCCAGCTCAGATCCACGCCGGCCACCAGCACACGGCTGACCGATCCGCCGGCGCCGAGAATCGGCAGGGCGGCGACCACGCGGGGCTGCTTGCTGTTCTGGCCGATCAGGAAGTTGCTGACCGTGAATCGGCGCGCCGCCACCGCCTCTTTGAAGTAGTCGCGCTGGCCGAGGTTCACGGGCCGATTGTCGCTGCTGTTGCACAGCAGCTTTCCATCGGGATCGAACACACCGAAACCGGAGGCCCAGGGATACAGGTCGGTCGTTTGCTTCAACAGGGTGGTGCAGCGTCCGGGGATCGCTTCCCGGATGTCGGGAACGAGGGTGAGAAGCTGGAGGACGCTGCGGACCTGCTGCACGATCTGTGTCTGCTGCAGCGCCCCGCGGTGGGCCAGAAGGCGGGTGCCCTCGCGTGCCCGTTCGATGTCCTGGCTGCGCTCTTGAAGAAGAAGAACGAGGACCAGAACCACCAGTGGAAGAAGGGCGAGCAGAATGAAGGCTTCGAGGCGTGCGCGAAGCCCAACGCGCGCCCAGAGGGTTTGGGCGCGTCTCAATATTCGTGTACGTTTCAACGGACTCATCCACGCACCGACCGACCCGCTTTATTCGCATGCGGGTTGAGGAAATCAAGCGATCAACGCCGTGGATCGGCGCGGTGCAGCCATGCCGTCCGGATGATGGCGACGGGAACGGGAAATCAGACGCGCCGCATCCGGGAGAACAGATGCGGGTTGTCCCAGCCGGGTTGGCGGTCCTCGATGACCACGCGGTGGGGGACGGGCAGGCTCCGCTCCACCGTGATCTCCACCCAGCGGGGGATCAATTCGTTGTTGAGGTCGTCGAGCACGGCGACGGCCAGCGCCTCCGGACCGGCCGCCGCCGCGGTGTCGAACAGGGCGCCGAGATAGGCGGCGACACCGTCCGGCGTGCCCACCGCGCGGTCGGGCACGTAGCGCAGGGTCAGGCGGATGCCGGGCGCCGGTTCCCCGTGCAACTCCACCAGATAGTCGTGGCGGGCGTCCGGGTTGGCGGCGGTGGTCAAAAATTCGCGGCGGTGCATGGCGTCCGGGCTCGTCAGGCGGTGTAGCTGCTGCCGCCGGCTCCGACGCGGGTCAGCTTGACCCAGCATTTGGCGCCGGACTGGAAGGACAGGCCGCCGATGTAGCCGACGGCACGGATGCTGTCCGCGAAAATCTGGATCAGGTCCAGGCGGATCTCCGGCGCCAGCGGGGTGTGGCTGCGCAGGATCAGGTCGAACCGGTTGGGCTGCACCAGCCCGTCGAGCTGCATCGGGCCGAGACGGCTGAGATCGAGGTCGAGCAGGAAGCGGCTGCCCTTGTCGCCGGCCTTGCGGCCCGTTTTCCCATCCTCGTCGGGCTGGATGGGGTGGATGTGCAGCTTCATGGGCAGCAGCCCGTTGGCGTCCATCATCGGCAGGGTGTAGGGGCGCCAGTCGCCGGGCAGGGGATCGCCCGCCTGCTGCTGGAGGCTGCGGAACTCGCGCTCCAACTGGGACAGCAGGCTTCCCTGGCCGGATTTCTCCAGGGCGGAGGCGGCGTCCTCGCCCAGCCAGCCGCGGGCGTCGCCGCCGCGGATCGCCGACAGGAAGAAGCTGATCGCCGCGCCCAGCTTGCGGTTCGGCTGCGGCATCACCGTGCCGATCAGCGCCTGCGCGGCGGAGCGGTCCACCCCGGCCAGGGCGGTCAGAAGTTGGCGCATGGCCGGCCAGTCCCGTTCGCTCAACGGGCCCGGCTCCGCGGCGAGCGGGGACGGTGCGGTCTGGAGCGCCTTGGCCGGATCGGTCAGCATGGCGGTGACGGCGCTGCCCTGCGGCAGGCTCGCCTGGACGTTCAGCGCCAGCATGCCCTGGGGTGTGGCGAGGATCGGCTGGCCCTGCGGCGTGCTGCCGGCCACCGTGCCCTTCAGCACCGGCCCGTCGGGGAACTCCGGAGACGCCGGGGCGGACCCGGGGTGCGCGCCGGGCATGGTCGGCGTCGCGGCCGCCGCGGCCGCCGCGGTGCGTGGCGGGGCGGGGAGCGGCTGCGGCGCTGCCAGCGGCGGGGACACCGGGTGAGGCGGTGCGCCGTCCTTGCGCGGCGGGGTGCCGGGATTCTGATCATCCGGCGGGAGGGAAGCGTCGTCGGGCCGAGCGGCCGGCGGCTGGTCCGGTGGCGGGGTGACGGTCAGGATCTTCAGAGCGACGGTGCCGCCCTGGGTCAGCATGGGGTCCGTGGTGGGCTTCGCGAGGGCCGGTTTCGCGGAAGACGCCGGCTCTCCGAGGTCGCCGCCGGGATGCGCCGCGTCACCGCCGAGTTCCACCGTGGCGTCGAGCATCGGCTTGCCGGGAGGCGGCGCCGTCGCTCCCGCCGGAGCGGGGGAAGGCGGCGCCTGCGGAGGAGCGGAAGTGGTACTGGGCTGGCTGGCCGGCGCCGGGGGCGCGCCGGAGGCGCCGTCCGTGACGGGGGGCGGGGCCGGTGTGGCCGGTGTGGCGGCCGGCTGGCCAGGAAGGGCCGGGGCCATGCCGGGGGGAGCCGGAGGCTTGGGCGCCGCGGCGATGACCAGCGCCGGCACGATGGTGCCCGGCAGCAGCAGGGGAAGCGGCTGGCCGGCCGGTCCTGTTGTCGCTGTGGTGGACGCCGGGTTGGGCAGGATCACCACCGGAGTCGCCGAGCCCTGAGGCCGTGCCGCGCCGGTCTGGCCGGGGATGATCGGCGCCGGTCCGCTCGTTGTCGGCGTGGTCGGGACGTTCGGCAATGTGGTTGGTGCCGTGGCCGGGGTGCCCTGGGTCAGCACCAGCACCTTCGCCGCGAGGCTCTGGGTGGGGGACGCCGCGGCGGGATCGGCCGATGCGGCCTGCTCCAGCAGCACCTGCGCCGGGGTGATCTGGAGCATCACCGGCCTGTCGGCGGGCAGCGGCGTCGGGGTCTGCACGAGCAGCTCGCCGGCCTGGGTGCGCACGCGGGCCAAGCCCTCCGGCGTGGTCCCGACGACGGTGCCGGTCAGCACCACCGGGCGGGCGATGTCCTGCAGGCGCTCGGGCAGGGCCTTGACCGTGCCCTCGGCGACCGCCACCGGGGCGGGCGCGGGGGTGGCCGCCGCCGCGGGGGTGGCGGGCGTTCCGACGACCGGGGGTGGAAGGGCGCCCCCCATCCCGGACTTACTGGCCGTTCAGAAGCCGCTGGGCGATGGCCAGCACGTCCCGCGCCGCGTCGGAGCTGGGGGAGCGGGTCAGCAGCGGCGACTGGTTGCGGATGGCGTCGCGCACCTTCAGGTCGCGGCGGATGATGCCGGCCAGGGCGGGCTTGTATTTCAGGAAGTTCTGGCAGGCCTTCAGGATGGTGCCGTAGGTGCGCTCGCCGTCCTTCACGCTCTGCGCCATGTTGACCACAACGCGCAGGTCGGCGGTGGGGTTGGTGGCGTGGGTCAGCTTGATGAAGGCGTAGGCATCGGTCAGCGAGGTCGGCTCGTCCGTCGTCACCACCAGCGTCGTCCCGGCCGGGCCGGACAGGGTGCGCACCGTGCGGTCGACGCCGGCGCCCATGTCCATGATGACGCAGTCGTAGCGCCGGGCCAGCTCCATCAGGTCGTTGCGCAGGCCGGACAGGCGCTGGCTCGGCAGCTGGGCGAGCGTGCCGGAGCCGGAGCGGCCGGCGATGATGTCGAAGCCGCCCTCGGTGTAGCGCTGGGCCGCGCGGCCCAGCGTCACGTCGCCGTTGATGACCGCGCCGAGATCGTTCTTCGGCTGGAAGCCGAGCTGGATGTCGACGTTGGCGAGGCCGAGGTCGCCGTCGAACAGCAGCGAGTTCTTGCCCATCTTGGTCAGCGCGTGGGCGAGCGTGATCGAGAACCACGTCTTGCCGACGCCGCCCTTTCCACTGGCCACGGCGATGACGTTGGCACCGCGCAGCGGGTGAACGTTCTTGAGGGCGGCCGGAAACACCGGATCGGTCATGGGATGGTCCTCGACGAAGAACGAACGGCTTTGGTCTTGGCAGGGGCCGCCGGCTTGGGCCGGTTGCGCGCCGCCTTGTCCTCGGCGGGCATCATCAGGCGGGCGAAGGCCACCGGGTTCAGCGGTGTCAGTCCTTCGGCCACTTTGGAGGAAACGCTGGCGTTGCAGAAGGCCATGCGCGAACGGTGCGCGGTGCCGAGCAGGCTGCCCAGCCGCCGCGCCATGTCGAGCCGGGTGATCAGCATCCGCCGCACGCCCAGCGCCTTGAAGGACTGGGCGATGTCGGCGGCTTCCATGGCGTCCAGCCCGGCGGGGAGCACGAGGATCGGCTCGGCCACCCCGGCGGACAGCAGGGCCTTGAGGTCGGCCATGTCTTCCCGGTTGTAGGGGTTGCGCCCGGCGGTATCCACCAGGACGACGTCGGCGCCGCGGCTGACCTCGAACGCGCCCGCGAGCGCGTCGGGGTCCTCCACCGTCGCCAGTTTGATTTTCATCAGACGCGTGAAGGCGGCCAACTGTTCCATGCCGCCGGCGCGAACCGTGTCGGTGGTGATCACGCCGACCGAGCGTTTGCGGAACACCGCCTGGGCGGCCAGCTTGGCGACGATCAGCGTCTTGCCGCTGCCCGGCGGTCCGACCAGGATCAGCGGCTTGTTGCCGCCGCGCCGGTCCTGCAGCGGGCTGAAGGTGAACATGGAGTCGAGGGCGGCGCCCAGCGCCAGCGCGGGGTCGTCGGTCTCCAGACCGGCAGCGGCGTCGATCAACTGCTCGGCCAGCGCGGCGGGAACGCCGTGGCGGTGCAGCACGTCGGCCACCACCTCGCCCACGTCGATCTCCGGCTCCTCCTCGACCACCACCACGGGGCGGGCGGTCCGGGTCGGCTGGGCCGTGCGCGCCTGCGCCATCAGCAGATCGTCGTCCTCCACCGCCGCGGTCACGCGAACGCCGCCGCCATCCTCCTCGCGCGTGGCGACGATGATGGCATCGTCGCCCAGCGTCTGGCGGACCATGCGCATGGCTTCGGACATGGACTTGGCGTGGAACGACTTCAGCCGCATCGGCCCGCTCCCCGCCTGTCACACTGGTTCGTCATGGCCTGCATCAGATCTGCCCCAGGGTCTTGATCCGCGCCTTGGGGTGAATCTCGTTCTGCGACATCACCACGGTGGCCGGCCGGAACCGCTCGACGATCGAGCGGACGAAGGGACGGATCAGGGGGCTGGTCAACAGGACGGGGGTCTCGCCCATCATGGCGTGTCGCTCGAAGGTTTGGCGGACCGAAGTGATGAATTGCTGAAGCCGGCTCGGCGCCATCGTCAGTTGCCGGTCGTCGCCATCGCCCACCAGCGATTCCGCGAACCCCTGTTCCCACTCGGGGGACAGGGTGACGAGCGGGATCACTCCCATCTCGTTGATGTTCGCGTCGCAGATCTGCCGCGCCAGGCGCGTGCGCACATGCTCGGTGATCTGCGTGATGCTGCGGGTTTGGCTTGCCGCTTCGGACACGCCCTCCAGAATGGTCGCAAGATCGCGTACCGACACCCGTTCTGCAAGCAGGTTCTGCAACACCCGTTGCAATCCGCCCACAGTGATCTGCGCCGGCACCACGTCGGCGATCAGCTTCTGGTGCTCCTTGTCCAGCTCGTCCAGCAGCTTCTGCGTCTCGGTGAAGGACAGCAGCTCCGGCATGTTGTCCTTGATGAGCTCGGTCAGGTGCGTGGTGATGACGGTGGACGGGTCGACCACCGTGTAGCCCTTGAACAGCGCCTCCTCGCGGTAGCCCGGCTCGATCCAGATGGCCGGCAGGCCGAAGGTCGGCTCCACCGTCTGCTCGCCGGGCAGGCTCATCGCCTCGCCGCGCGGGTCCATGACCAGCAGCATGTTCGGGCGGATGTCGCCGCGCCCCGCCTCGATCTCCTTGACGCGGATGATGTAGGCGTTGGGCGGAAGCTGGAGGTTGTCCTGGATGCGCACGGCGGGCATGACGAACCCGACCTCGCCGGCGATCTGGCGGCGCAGCCCCTTGATCTGGTCGGTCAGCCTGTGGCTGCCCGCCTGCGGCTGGTTGATCAGCGACAGCAGGCCGTAGCCCAGCTCCAGCCGGATCAGGTCGATGGCCAGCGCCGTGGCGATCGGCTCGTCGGCCACCGGGGCGGCCCCGCCGCCCGGCCCGCCCATGCCCGCGGCCTCGGCGGCGGCAGCAGCGGCCTCCTCCGCCTCCTTCTTGGCGCGCATCTTCGGCAGATACCACGCAGCGGCCCCGACGACGGCGATCACCGGCAGGAAGGGCAGCACCGGCATGCCCGGCATCAGGGCCAGCAGCGTCATCGCGCCCGCCGACAGGCCGAGCGCGCTGACATGGTTGGTGAGCTGGCCGACCACCGCCTTGTCGGTGGAGCCGCCCGTGCCGGCCTTCGACACCAGGAAGCCGGCGGAGATGGAGATGACCAGCGCCGGGATCTGCGAGACGAGGCCGTCGCCGATGGTCAGCTTGGTGAAGGTGTCCAGCGCCTGCAGGATCGGCATGTCGTAGCGCAGGACCGCCAGCGACACGCCGCCGATGATGTTGATGAACATGATCATCAGGCCGGCGACGGCGTCGCCCTTCACGAACTTCGACGCACCGTCCATGGAGCCGAAGAAGGCGCTTTCGTCCTCCAGCTCCTTGCGCTTGGCGCGGGCGGTGGTCTCGTCGATCATGCCGGCGGACAGGTCGGCGTCGATGGCCATCTGCTTGCCGGGCATGGCGTCCAGGGTGAAGCGCGCCGCCACTTCGGCGATGCGGCCCGAACCGGCGGTGATGACCTTGAAGTTCACGATCGTCAGAATCGCGTAGACGATCACGCCGATGATGAAGTCGCCGCCCATGACGAAGCCGGCGAAGGCCTCGATCACATGGCCCGCCGCGGAGGTTCCCTCGTGGCCCTGCGTCAGGATCAGGCGGGTGGAGGCCATGTTCAGAGACAGGCGCAAAAGCGTGGTGATGAGCAGGATCGTCGGATAGGCCGACAGCTCCAGCGGCTTTTCGATGAACAGCACCACCATCAGGATCAGGACCGAGATGGTGACGTTGAGCCCGAGCATCACGTCGAGCAGCATCGGGGGCAGCGGCAGGATCAGCCCGACGACGATCAGCATGATGCCGGCCGCCATCACGATGTCGCCGCGCTTCAGCGCGCTCTTGGCGACGGCCGCCATGTCGGTCAGCGCGGACATGTTGCCGCCGCCCGCGCGTGCCCCCGGATTGTGTTCGGTCAATGCCATGCCGCCGCTCCTCCGCCTTTCCCCCGATCAGCGGATCAGTAGGCCGCCCGTTCCTCGGTCCCCGGCGGCGGCACCGGCACGCCCTCCTCGCTGTACTGCTTCAGCTTGTTGCGCAGCGTGCGGATCGAGATGCCCAGGATGTTCGCCGCGTGGGTGCGGTTGCCCAGGCAGTGCGACAGCGTCCCGATGATCAGGTCGCGCTCGACCTCCGCCACCGTGCGCCCGACGAGGCCCTGGACGGCCGGGGCGCCGGACGCGGCTCCGGCGTTGCCGTAGGCCGCGGCTCCCGCGGCGTGGCCCTGCGGCGGCGCGTAGGAGGTCGGGTAGCCGGGGGCCGGCTGCCCATAGCCGCGCGGCGCCTGGGGCACCGTGCCGCCCGGCCCGGCGAAGGGGTTGGCGACCGGCGAGTTGGTCGGGATCGACGCCTGCGCCGCCCCTTCCGGGGCGAGCAGCTGGCTGGTCAGCATGATCGCGTCCGGTCCGACCGTCTCCGACTTGGAGAGCAGGACGGCGCGGTGCATGGTGTTTTCCAGCTCGCGCACGTTGCCGCGCCAGTGGTGGGCGCGCAGCATCAGCAGCGCGTCGTCCGACAGCCGCTTCTCGCCCAGCCCGTTGGCCTGCGCGTATTTCTTCAGGAAATGGTCGGCGATCAGCGGGATGTCGGCCGGCCGTTCGCGCAGGGACGGGATGGCGACGCTGAACACGTTCAGCCGGAAATAGAGATCCTCGCGGAAGTTGCCGGCGCGGACCTCGTTCTCCAGGTTGCGGTTGGAGGTGGCGACCAGACGGACGTTGACCTTCACCGGCTGGGACGAGCCGATGCGGTCGATCTCCTTCTCCTGGATGGCGCGCAGCAGCTTGGCCTGGAGCCGCGGGTGCATCTCCGACAGCTCGTCGAGCAGCAGGGTGCCGCCGTTGGCCTCCTCGAAGCGGCCCAGCCGGCGGGCGACGGCGCCGGTGAAGGCGCCCTTCTCATGGCCGAACAGCTCCGATTCCAGAAGGTTCTCCGGGATGGCCGCGCAGTTCACCGCGACGAAGGGCGCGTCGGAGCGCCGGCTCTTGCGGTGGATGTAGCGGGCCATCAGCTCCTTGCCGGTGCCGCTCTCGCCGGTGATGAGGACGGAGGCGTCGCTGGGCGCCACCTGGTCCGCCAGCCGCAGGGTCGCCAGCATGGCCGGGTCCTGGCAGACGATGGCGTGGCTTTCCTCCGCCACCGCTTCCAGGACGGCGGCGATCAGCTCCGCGTCGGGGGGCAGGGGGATGTATTCCTTGGCGCCGGCGCGGATCGCCTTCACCGCCGCCGCCGCGTCGGTGCCGATGCCGCAGGCCACCACGGGAATGGTGATCCGTTCCGCCTTCAGGCTTTCGATGAAGGTCGCGATGTCGAGTTTGACGTCGATCATCACGAGGTCCGCCCCCGCCGCCGCGCGCAGGGCGTTCAGGGCGCCCTCGATGCTGTCGGTGTGGGACACCTTCGCCCCGCGCTGCATGGCGATCTTGCCAGCGGCGGTGATGTACCCTTCCAACGTTCCAACGATCAGCAGACGCATCTTACGCTCCCCTCGGAGAACCCCGGTCGGAGTCCCGGTCGAAGTACTGAATCCGCTTTCCAGGCGGAAGAACGGCGTTCAGGAGCATCTCCAGACGCCGCGGATTTTCCTGACGCGCGATGGATACCGCGCCGATGGTGTAGAGAGTCTTGACGAGCGCGTCCTCTTCCGCCGTCCGCTCCACCTTGGCGGCCAGCGGGGCCAGCGCGACGTTGCCCAGCACCGCCCCGTAGAAGGTGGTCAGCAGGGCCAGCGCCATGGCCGGGCCGATGCTTGACGGGTCGTTGAGGCTGCCCAGCATCTGGACGAGGCCGACCAGCGTGCCGATCAGCCCCATGGCCGGCGCCACCTCCGACGCCCGGCGCAGCACGCCGGCACTCTTGACCTTGCCGGCGCCCGACGCCTCGACTTCGCCGATCAGCATCCGCTCGATGTCGTCGGGCGGCAGCCCTTCGGCCACCAGCGTGACCGAGCGGTGCAGGAAGGACTCGTGCTTCAGCTCCGGCAGGACGTTGCGCAGCGTCTCCGGCGCCCGCCGCGCCGCCTCGGCGAGCAGCAGCACCTGCCGGGCCACGCCGCGCGGGTCGCTGGTCCGGTGGATCAGCACCGCCCCGGCGTCGCGCCACGCGATGGCCACGTCGGACAGCGAGAAGGAGGCGGTGGTGACCGCCAGCGTGCCGCCCAGCACGATGATGAGCGACGGCGGGTCGACGAAGGCGCGCAGACTGCCGCCCGCCGCCATGGCGACGAAGATGACCACGGCGGCGGCGGCCAGACCGACCAGCGTCGCCATGTCCACCCCGCCGCGCGGCCGGGCCGAACGCCCGCCCCGGCGGGACGATTCGGCGCTGTCTCGTGTGAGGCTCATCCGCGGTCCGACTTGATGATTTCGGTCATGGTGATGCCCAGCCGGTCCTCCACCACGACGACCTCGCCGCGGGCGACCAGACGGTTGTTCACATAGATGTCGATGGCTTCGCCGACCTTGCGGTCCAGCTCCACCACCGCGCCGCGCCCGAGCTTGAGCAGCTGGCTGACCTGCATGGTCGATTTGCCGAGCACGGCGGAGATCTGGACGGGGATGTCGTAGACCGCTTCCAGATCCTTGGCTGGACCCAGGCCGGTCTCATACTCCGCAATGTCGCTGCGGCCGCCGCCGTCCAACTCGTCGAGGGAGAAGCTGTCCTTGGCCATCGAAGTCTCCAGAAGCCCTTAGAACCTTAAAAAATCCTGTGCGCCATCCAACCCGCGGGGATGTCACCCCGGCGGGGCCTCCAGCAGGCCGGCCATCCGCCGTTCGATCTGGGCGAGCAGGCCGGCGGTGTCGCGCTCCACCCCGCCTTCGGCCCATTCGATCCGGCAGCTTCCCGGCGCGAGGCCGGAATCGCCCACCACCATCAGCTTGGCGCCGAAGCCGCGGGCGGCGATCACCTGGTCCAGATGCTCGCGCACCGCGTCCACCATGTCGTCGGCGACGCGCACCACCAGGCGCGGCTCGTCGATCAGGTCGGTCAGGCAGGCGCGCACCAGCCCTTCCACCTCCAGCAGCCCGCCGCGCCGCGCCAGTTCCGGCATCAGCTTGCGCACGATGGCCAGCGCGATGTGCACGGGCTGGTCGGCCCGCTGGGCGCTGGTGGCGTAATGCTCGTTCAGCAGATGCTGCACGCCGTTGCCGACGGTTTCCAGCGCGTTGGCGATCCGCGCCTGCACCGTCGCCTCGATCTCGACGCGGGCCTGCTCGTAGCCATCCTTGCGGCCGGCGTTGTTGCCGTCCACGAAGCCCTTGCCGTAGCCGGTCGACTTGCCGGCGGTCTCGCCCTCCGTGAAGCCGGCGGCGCGGGCGGCGGCCAGATCGGCCTCGCCAAACACCGGCGGCGGCGGCTCGGGCGGCAGCTCCGGTTCCGGTTCGGGCTCCGGTTCCGGCAGGGGGATGTTGTCGAAATAGTCGTCGTCGGCCTGATGCTGGCGGCGCGGCGGCGCGTCCACGTCGAAGGACTCGTCGAACAGGAATTTGCGGACCGAACTCATCGCGTCAGCTCTCCTGATACAGCCAGTTGCGCAGGATCGACACCGCTTCCTCCGGGTGCTTCTCCACGATCTCGCCCACCTTGCGCAGCGAGGAGGCGCGGACGCGGCCTTCGACGCGGTTGATGTCGATCATCTGCTCCAGCTCCTCGTCGGCCTGGGCGGCCTCCAGGGCGAGATCCTGGGCCAGGGCGCCGGTCGGCGCGGCCAGGGCGGCGGGCATGCCGCTCTGGTCGGCCAGCAGGCGGTCCATGTCGTCCTCCTCCTGCTGGTCGGCCTTCTCGAAGGCGCGGGTGATCAGCGGGCGGATGACCAGCAGGATGATGAGGACGGCGACGATGCCCAGCACGACCATCTCGGCGATGCGGAACAGGTCGTCCTTGGTCATGCCGAGGAACAGCTCCTCCGGCTTCTGGACGTCGTCTTCCGGCGACCAGAAGCGCATGTTGATGACTTCCAGCGTGTCGCCGCGCACGGCGTCGAGGCCGACGGCGGAGCGGACGAGCGCCTTGATGCTCTCCAGCTCCTGCTCCGGCCGCGGCTGGTAGGCCGCCGGGTTGCCGTCCCTGGGCAGGCTGTAGGTGCCGTCGACCAGAACCGCGACCGACAGGCGGCGGACCTGTCCGGACTCGCGGACGTGGTTCTTGGTGGTCCGGCTGATCTCGTAGTTGATCGTCTCTTCGCTGCGGTTCTGCTTGTTCTGCGAGATCGGGCCGGCGTTGTTGCCCGACTGCGCGGTCGGCAGGTTCTGGTCCACGGTGACCGGCGACAGCGGGTCGCGGTCGTGGCTCTCGTTCGCCTCCGTCACCGTCTGGGTGGAGCGGACGACCTGGCTTTCCGGATCGAAGATTTCGGATTGCGTGGTGATGCGGTCGAAGTCGAGGTCCGCCGACACTTCCGCCCGCACCTTGCCGTAGCCGACGGTGCGGCCCAGCAGATCCTCGATGATGCGGGCGACGCGGCTCTCGTAGGCGACCTTCTTCTCCTCCGCCGAGGCCAGCATGGCGTCCGCGCTGTCGTTGCCGGTGCCGCGGGCGAGCAGGGTGCCCTTGTCGTCGACGATGGAGATGCGGCTGGGGTCGAGGTTCGGCACGGAGGCGGCGATCAGGTGCTGGATCGCCTGGATGTTCTCGCGCGACAGCTGGGCGCCGGGGCGCAGCTTTATGAAGATGCTGGCCGTCGCCGGATTCTGCTGGCGCGCGAACAGCTCGCGCTTGGGCAGCACCAGATGGACGCGGGCGCTCTGCACGCCGTTCAGCGTCTGCACCGTGCGCGCCATCTCGCCTTCCAGGGCGCGCAGGTGGTTGATGTTCTGCATGAAGCTGGTGGCGCCGAAGCCTTCGCCCTTGTCGAACAGCTCGTAGCCGATGGAGCCGCCCGACGGCAGGCCGGCCGCGGCCATCCGCATGCGGGTCGGTCCCACCTGCTCGGCGGCGACCATGATCTTCGTGCCGGTCTTGTCCACCGTGAAGGGGACTTTCGCCTCCTCCAGCTTCTTGGCGATGGCCGCGGCCTCGGTGGGCTGGAGTTCGGCGTAGAGAAGCTCCATCTCCGGGGTGGAGAGGCGCGTCATCAGGTAAACGAAGAATCCGATCAGGAGCAGGCCGACGCCGCCGATGGCGGCCAGGCGCGCGGGACCCAGGTTGCGCAAGGTCTGCAGAAGGTTGTTCACGCGCTAGTCCCCGATCGGATGCCCCGGTGATCTCCGGGAAGTTCTTGATTTCGCAGACGCAGAATAGGGAATTTGCAAAAACCGCGCCGGTCCTTGCCTTAAGCGCGCATGCTGGCCTGTCTTGATGAAGAGAGCGTTAATTCATGGGCAGAAATTGCCCAGTGCCCGGCAAAATGTGCCTACCGATGCGCGCCGGCAACGCTCCTTTGCCGACCGGCGGGCGAGAAGCGGAGCGGCCTCTCTCCGTAAAGGCGCGGCGTTGCGATTGTTTCCGAGGCAAGCAATTAAAAATTACCTCGAAAGAAAGAATGATCTGCTTGCATATACCCATTCTCTTTCTAGGGTTTGTTTGGACGTAGGTAGTAAATATCGCAGCGGTGGTTGACTTTGCGACCTCGACGTCATAGCTGAGTTGCAATGGTCGCTTGTCCGATACCAAAAAGATCGTGGCACAAGCACGTCGGAATCTTTCCAACGCAAAACCGAATGTTGCTTCGCGCGACATGGGGCTTTGCCACCGTTGCCGATGGGGGAATGCCGTGAAAAGACGTGGACGTGAGAAGAAGGAAGGCCTCAACGAGGTCGATGTGTTTGTTGGGCAGCGCCTGCGCGAGTTGCGCATGCTCGCCGGTTTGAGTCAGAGCGATGTCGCGTCCGCTCTGGGTCTGACCTTCCAGCAGCTTCAGAAGTACGAACGTGGTTTCAACCGGGTTTCGGCCAGCCGGCTGTTCAAGCTGGCGCAGTTCTTCCGGGTCCCGGTCTCCGTCTTCTTCGAGGGGCTGGAGGAACGCCACGCCGCCCAGGAGGCGGGAACCGTCAGCCCGCAGGCGGAAGAGACCGAAGGCACGCTGCGCTCCCGCGAGGCGTTGATGCTCGCCCGCTATTTCCAGAACATCCGCGATCCGGAGATCCGCGGGGCGATCCGCGAACTGGCCGAGCGCTGCGCCGACCAGGCCGACGGTGCCGGCGACCCGGCTCTTGGCGCGGAGGTCGGGGTTGTCGATCCGCCCGCCGCGCGGGGTCGCCGCGGGCGTGGTGCCGGGCACAGCGTCGGGCAGGCGTGAGGCACGGGCGGGGTGGCCGCGGACTTGGTTCCACGCGGCTTGCCCGCCCGGTTCGAAGGGTAGCCGGTTCAAGGTCTTGACCGGCCCCGCCATCCGCGGCGGGGCGTGGCGGACCGCTTCGCCTTGTCGCCTCAAGCCCCCAGAGAGGCGTCCGGGCGCGCGGGCCGGCGCACCGGGTCCGCGCCGCGGCATCGGATCAGCCGCGGCGCCGGGACCAAAAGGAAAAAGCCAGCAACCCGTCGGGGTTGCTGGCTTCATGATGGTGGAGCCAAGGAGGATCGAACTCCTGACCTCTACAATGCCATTGTAGCGCTCTCCCAGCTGAGCTATGGCCCCACTTATGATCAGACCAACACAAGAAGTGTTGGTGCGCTTGGAGGGACTCGAACCCCCACGGCCTTTCAGCCACTAGGACCTGAACCTAGCGCGTCTACCAATTCCGCCACAAGCGCATCGTCTGCTCTTTGTCCCGCATCCCTTGGGGCGACGCGGGAGCGCTGATATAGCCGTGCCGACGGCGGTGCTCAAGCGAAATCGTTCGGGGCGGTCATTTTTTCGGGGAGGACGTCCGCTCCCTTCGGCGCACCCCGGACACGCCGGACGCTACGACTTTCACCCTTTCGCGCGGGGAGGGGCCCGTCGCTATCTTCAGTCTGCCCCAAGGGCGTGTGCCTCCCTGTTTTGCACCTCAAGAGCCCGCCGTCCGACCGGACGGCGGGCCACTTTCTTTGTCCAGCGGGCTCAACCCGCCGCGGGGCTCCTCACAGCGGAAGACGCTCACCCTCCGCCCCGGTCATGGCCTCCGCCGTCCTCGCCCGCTTCGCCAAGGCGCGGTCCAACGCGCGCCGGAGCTGGCGCGGGGTCACCGGCTTGCGGATCACCTCCAGCCCATGCGCGGCGGCGTCCGTCTCGCATTCCGGACCGGCTTCTCCGGTCAGGATCACCGCGGGCACGTCCCGTCCGGCCATGGCGCGGACCCGCACCACCGCCTCCGTCCCGACCCGCCCCTCGCGCAGGCGGTAATCGACCAGCATCACGTCGGGCATGCGCCCGTCCGCCTCGATCTTCGCCACCGCCTCGTCGGTGGAACCGGCGATCCGCACCTCGTAGCCCCATTCCCGGAACATGTCGCGCAGCCCCAGCAGGACGATGGCGTCGTCGTCCACCAGCAGGGCGCGCGGAGCCTCGCCGCCGCCGGTGAAGGCGGAAGCGATCACGGACGGCGGGGCCGTCTCCGCCGCCGTCTCCACGGGGGCGACCGGCACGGTGACGGCGAAGACGGACCCGCGCTCCGGCTGGGATTTCACCTCCACGGGATGATCGAGGATCGCCGACAGCCGCTGGACGATGGCGAGGCCGAGGCCGAGGCCGCGCGCCCGGTCGCGTTCCGGGTTGTTGAGCTGGTGGAACTCCGCGAAGATCCGGGTCAACTGATCGGGCGGGATGCCGATTCCGGTGTCGCTGACCTCGATCCGCACCCGGCCGCCTTGCGTCCTATTGCCCGATGCCCCGTTGCCCGGTGCGCCATCGCTCTGCATCTGGACGGAGATCTGCACGGCCCCGCGCTCGGTGTACTTGACGGCGTTCTCCAGCAGGTTGCGCACCATCCGGCCCAGCAGGACGCGGTCGCTGAGCACCGTCGCCGCCTGGTCCTGCACGATGCGGAAGGCCAGCCTCTTGCTCTCCAGGATCGGCGCGTAGGAGGCGGCGATCTCGTCCAGCAGATTGTTCAGGGGGAAGGGCTCCACGCGCGGATCGACCGCCCCGGCGTCCAGCCGCGACACGTCCAGCAGGCTGTCCAGCAGCCCCTTCAGCGTGTCCAGGCCGCGCTCCAGCATGTCCAGGCTGCGCTGCCCCTGTTCGTCGCCGACGAAGCGGTGCAGGACGCCGGTGAACAGGAACATGGACTGCATCGGCTGGCGCAGGTCGTGGCTGGCCGCGGCGAGGAACTTCGACTTGGCGCGGTTGGCCTCGTCGGCCTCCTCCTTGGCGCGCTGGAGCGCCAACTCCATCGCCTTGCGCTCCCCGACGTCGCGCAAGGTGCAGATCGCCAGGGTCGTTCGACCGTCGGCGCCGCGGACCGGCGTGGCGCTGACCGACAGGGTCATGGCGGTGCCGTCGGGCCGGGTGTAAGGCATGTCCTCCTGCTCCACCGTCTCGCCCATCCGCAAGGCACGGGACAGCGGGCAGCGCCCCTCGCCGAAGCAGGCGCCGCCGTTGCAGGCCCGCGTGCCGTCGCAGCCGCAGCCGGCGGCGGGAGGCGGTGGGCCGCCGAGCAGGCTGAGCGCCGTGTCGTTGACCTTGACGATCCGCCCGCTCGGCGCCTCCGCCACCAGCAGCCCCGAGGGCAGATGGTCCAGAATGGCCGTCAGCAGGCTGCGCTCGGCCTCCAGCTGCCGGGTCAGGAGCGTGCGCTCGTCCTCCAGGCGCCGGCGCTCCGTGGCGTCCCGGAAATAGAGGGCCAGCCCCTTGCGCGAGGGGAAGGCGCGCACGGCGAACCAGACGCCGCTGCGCGGCCCCTGCGTCTCGAACTCCACGGCTTCCCGCCGCTCCATGGCCTCCTGCAGGGTCCGTCCGGACTCCCCGCCCATCAGTTCCGCGAAGGCCTGCCGTCCGTTCCGGCCCACGGCCTTCCCGGACTCGGACAGCAGGGCGCGCGCCCGTTCGTTGACGAAGACCACCCGCCAGGACCGGTCGAGTTCGGCCACGGCGTCCGTCGTGCTCTCCAGGACCGAGGCTTTCTCGACCACCGTCTCCAGCATCCGCTCGCGCACGCGCAGGAACTGCCGCATGCCCCAGGCCGCCCCCAGGCAGGTGAGCAGGAGCGCCCCGCCGAACAGCGCCAGCGACAAGGCCATGGCGTCGCGGACCGGGCGCAACGCCGCATCGCGGTCGATCCCGATGGCGATCATCGATTCGCCGCTGCCGGTCTCCAGGGGGGCGGACACCACCATCCGCTCCACCCCGCCGGTCTCGAAGACGGCGACCGACCGGGTCCCGCGCGCCGCGCGCATGGCCTGGAGCATGGCGGTGGGCAGGGGTTGCCCGATGGCCTCGGGGGCCTCCGGCAGGCGCGCCACCGCATGGCCCTGGCGGTCGGCGATCACCATCTCCATGCCCGGCGGCAGGGGGCGGCGGCCCAGATTCTCCTCCAGCCAGCGGGCGTCGAGAAGCACCGTCACCACGCCGTCCGGCGTGCCGTCCGGCGACGGGTAGGCCAGCCGGAAGGGCAGGATGGGGCGCTGGTTGGGATAGCGCAGCCCATACTCGCCCATCGTCAGGGCGCCGCTGGCCAGCGCGTTCTGGAAGGTGCGGATGCCGCCGAGATCGACGCCCAGCGAGACCGGATCGGTCGCGCACCACACGCGGCCCGTCCGGTCGGCCACCTCCACCGACAGATAGGCGGGATAGCGGGCGCGCAGCCGGTCCATGGCCTGCTGGCAGGACGGCGGCCCCGCCTGCGGCACGCCCGATTCGACGATCGTGGCGAGCACCTGCCGCGCCTCCGCGGCGATGCGCTGCTGCTCGGCGTCCAGCAGATCAAGGAGGCGCAGGGTGTCGTTGCGCACCTCGTTTTCCCGATCCTGCCGCAGGCTGTGCTGCGTCATGAACTGGAGCGCCGCGAGCGGCACCACGGCGGCCATGATCAAGAGAAACAGACGCAGATAATGGGGCATCGCCAAGGGAATCTGATGAAGGAGGTCGGCCATCCTTGCGCCCGAACGGGGCGAACCGCTGCAAGTGGCAACCGGAACAGGATCGTCGGTGGTGGATGTTCTCCAAACTCCACAGCGCGTTCATGCCACACGGGGGCACAGATGCAACGATTAACGGGCCGGATAACTCCATTTTGATTCCGCCTCGGCCCACCGCCCGGCGGCCATCGGATCACGCGGCCTCACCACCCGATGGCCGAGGGCCGCCACAACCGTCGACGCGGTGGTCGTGACCGCGCTTGCCGCTTCTCCCAAAGCAACCGACTCCCGGTCCCGGACATGCGCGTCATGCGTGGCGGTCGCCGCGGACGTAACCCTCCCGAGCAAACCAGGGTCCCGTTCGCAACGAATCATTTTCATGGCGCCGCTCGCATTCCCGTAATATTTCTCAATTGTAATTGGAGCCCCTACCACCGTCTTTCCACGCGAGCCGACCATGCCATGGAGCCGCAATCCCTCTTACCAAGCCATCCTTTTGCTGCGCCGGCACAGCCGGGAGTGCCGCGGGTTGGAAACGCGCGAGTATCTGGTCGCGGTGGAGCGCCGGATGGTTCAACTCCTTGATTTGGAGCGGCGCGAGACGCGCGACGGCGCGGCAGCGTCGATCTGTCAGGCGGCGGAGTGACCTCGCCTTTCGTCATATTTCAGAACGGTAATGTCGTAAGGCGCTCCTGAAACACAACCGACACAGATCGGTGTTAAAGGCCAACGTGTCGTTCATTGACACGAGGCCACCGCGTTCATGGCTCTCCCGACCGAAATGGCCGGCACCGATTCTGCCGACGGCAGGGAGGGTTGCGACGTCGCCCTTTGCACCGTGCCCGCAGAGTCCATCCACAGCCGCATCCGCCGCGTTCATCAGCGGGCCACCGCCATGCTGAGCGAAGCCCTGACCGCCTTCAACCTGACGGCACCGCAATGGGCGGCGCTGGCGGCGCTGCACCAGCATGGGCCGATGTCGCAGATCGACCTTGGCCGCAGCATCGCGATGGACCCCGCCACCATGCAGGGGGTCGTGGTGCGGCTGATCGACCGCGGCTACCTCCTGCGCAGCCCCGACAGTCTGGACCGCCGCCGCAACCTCGTCCGGCTGGCCGACAGCGGACGCCGGGTGGTGGAGGCGGCCGGGCCAGCCATCGCCCAGGCGGAAGCCGAACTGACCGGGCGCCTGTCCGCGGACGACCGGACCCGGCTGGCCGAACTGCTGGCCCGCCTGTGCGCGTGAGCCCCGGCCGTTTCCCGGAGGTCATGTCGCAACGGTCTGTGGGGCCAATGGTCCGGGTTAGCCCGAGTTATGCACATTCGCCTGAACGGCGTCCTTGACTCTGCGAATGTTGCTTTTTTGTTTTTCCAGACCGGTTCGAAACCGTTGAAACCCGCAAAAGTCGGGCAATTCCGCCTTTTCAGAAGTGCCTGAAATTTGGGCAACTTGGTCAAGGTCGCGGATTCCCGGCCATGCTCACAGGTTGCTCCCGGATTCGCTCACAGAGTTACCCACAGCTTCTGGGGATATCCCGATATTGCGGATAGAGTTGCCCGCCGACGGCCCCCACCTCAACCGGTCACCCGCCACTGGCCGTCCGGATCGAGGCAGGCGGTTCCGACCAGCGTCGCGGGGCGTCCGCCGACGACGCCGGGCATCTGGAAATCGCGGCAAGGGCGCCCGCCGGGGCCGAGATAGGTGGGGGAGGTCCGGGTGGCCAATGGCGCCGCCGGAACCGGCTGGGGGACCGGCACATAGACCACGGGCGGCGGCACGTAGAGGGGAGGCGGGACATAGAGGGGCGGCGGAAAGCCGAAAGCCAGCGGCAGCGAGACGCTGAAGCCGAAGAAGTTCCCCCCATGCCAGCCGCCGGCCAGCGCCGGCGCCGGCATCATCAGAAGGGCGGGCAGGAGCAGGGCGCACAGTCGCGCCGGAGTCGGGAAGGGGATCATCGCGCACCTCCACCGCGGCGCGGGACGCCGCCATAAGCATAGATGGGAAATGAAAAAGGCGCCGTCGAGACGGCGCCTTTTCTACGTTCGGCAAAGCGTGCTCCTGCGCGGCGGCGTCACATCGCCGTGCGGACGGCCTCGGCCCCGTTGCGCGTGTCGGCGGCGCGGGCCGGGGTGGCCGTGGAGGAGGACTGGGCGGGCGTCGGGGCCGGGACCGGAGTCGCCTGCGGGGCGGCGGCCGGGGTCGGGCGGACGGGCTTGGGCTCCACCCGGCGCGGGGCCGAGACGGTGCCCGCGGCGGCCGGGGCCTGGGTGGCCGAGGTCGGAGCGGACGGGCTGGAGGGCACATCGTCGTAGATGCCCGGATGCACCCGCACGGTGCCGTCGCTCTCGACCGTGGAGGTCCAGTAGACGAAGCGGACCGGCACGGCGTTGGGCAGGGAGACCGTCTTGGTCTTGCCGCTGTCGAGCTGCCGTTCGATCGCCGCCGAGTCGAGCTTGGCGGGGCGCAGCAGCGTCTCCGCGACCATCCGCGCGTCGGCCAGCCGCACGCAGCCGGAACTGGCGGCGCGCAGGTCGCGCTCGAACAGCCGCGGGTCGTTGGTGCCGTGCAGGAAGATGCCGTCGCCGTTGGTCAGGTTGAAGCGGAAGCGGCCGAGCGCGTTGTCGTCGCCGGGCTTCTGGACGATGCGGATGCGCTCCGGCGTCACCTGCCACCAGTTGATGCTCTCCGGCACCACCTCGACCCCGTCCAGATAGACGACGGCGTCCTTGATGCCGGTGTTGCCCTTCTTGCGCAGCACCGGCAGCTTGTCCTCGACCAGAACGGTCGGCGGCACGGTCCAGGTCGGGTTGATCGTCACGCTGGTGACGCGGTCCTGGAGCAGCGGGGTCTGGCGCGACGGCCGGCCGACCACGGCGCGCATGGTGAAGTTCAGCTTGCCGCGCTCGATGAAGGACACGGTCTGGCTGGGCAGGTTGACCAGGATCACCGTGTCCGGAACCGACGCCTGGAAGGCGCGCATCGACGCGGTGGCGCCGCGCATCAGCTTGGCGGCCTCCTTGGGCGTGCGGTCGAGCGCCTGGCGCGTGACCTCGCCGACCTTGCCGTCCTGCATCAGCCCTTCGGAGAGCTGGAAGGCGCGGACGGCGGTTTCGAGGTTGTCGTCGAAGGTCTCCGTCCACTGCTCCTGGTTCAGGAAGCCCAGCTCGATCAGCCGGGTGGACAGGCGGCCGACGCGGTCGGCGGCGCGCGCCCGCACCTGGATGGTCAGGGCCGGGGGCGGCGGCAGCACCTCCACCACCGTGCCGGGCGTCGCCGTTCCGCTCAGCGCGTTGCCGGGCGTCGCCGACGGATCGGCCTGCGGGATCGGCTCGGCGGGCGGGGTCACGACGACCGTCGGTGCGGTCCCGGCGGCGGGGGCGGTGCCCTCCGGCACGTCGGACGGGCGCACCGGGCCGGGAGCCACCACGTCGACCATGCCGCCGTCGCCCTTCTTCAGGACGGAGCCGTAACCGACGCGCGTCTGCTGCACGCGCGGCATGCCCTCCAGCTCGGCGGCGCGCTGGTCGATCCGCGCGATCCAGGTTCCCACGACATCCCGGCCCGTGGAGGTGCCCGAAGCGGTGGACGGCGCGGCCTGAGCGGGCAGGGCGAGCAGCCCGGCGAGGAGGCCCACGGCGATCCTCGCTCCGAGGGCGGGCCGGGCGCAGGTGCGAATGGTCGTCAGCATAATCGAAGCATCCCACGCGGCGATGAACAGACGGCTAACAAAAGGCTCTGTCCGGACGTGAGGTCGCATGGACGACACGCGGGAACCAGCGCCCTTTCGGCATAAGACATCTGACGTCCGCGGCGGCGCGGCACAAGTGACATCGCGTCGGATGATGCTTCTGTGCCACAATGTGCACAGCAGAGTTGCCGCTGCGACACAGGCAACCGCGGAGCCGTGGGCGATCGATGGGTACCAGCTGATTGGTAAACGGCACCGCTCACGCCGGAACCGCAAAATCACACAAGGCGCCAGAGATTCGACACATTTTTTGTTAACCGCTTTCAGGGTACAGGAGGCGACCATCTCTCCATCCGGTCGCCATCATGCCGCGTTCGCCGTACGGTTTCGTTCTGCCGCTGCTTCTGTCCCTGGCCGTCGCCACGCCCGTCGCCGTCAATCCCGTGGACGCCCTCGCCAAGGCGGCCCAGGAGACGGTGCACAAGCAGGCGCCCAAGCCCACCGCCAAGACGGCCGCCAAGGCTGCGCCCCAGAAGGCTGCGGCCTCCAAGACCGCGGCGAAACCCGCCGCCGTCCGGACCGCGCACAAGGTCGCCACTCATAAGGCGGCCACTCACAAGGCCTCTTTGCGCAAGGCCGCCGTCCACCGCACCGGCAAGGCGCGCCGCGCGGGCCGGGTCGCCGCCGGAGCCGCCGCCGGCACCGTGGCGGGGGCCGCCGTCTTCCGTCCGGTCCACGCCTATGTGCTGATGGACGCGCAGTCGGGCCGGGTCCTCGATTCGGAGAACGCCGATACGCTGACCTATCCGGCGTCGCTGACCAAGATGATGACCCTGCTCCTGACCTTCGAGGCGCTGGAGCGGGGCACGCTGCGGCTGGACCAGGAACTGCCGGTGTCGCGCCACGCCACCAACCAGAAGCCGTCGCGCCTCAACCTCGCCGTCGGCTCGACCATCCGGGTGGAGGACGCGATCCTCGCCCTGACCGTGAAGTCGGCCAACGACGTCGCCGTCGTTCTCGCCGAGGCGATGGGCGGCAGCGAGGAGCAGTTCGCCGAGATGATGACCGCGAAGGCGCAGGCGCTGGGCATGGCCAGCACCACCTTCCGCAACGCCTCCGGCCTGCCGCACAAGGAGCAGCGCACCACCGCCCGCGACATGGCCCGCCTGTCGCGCGCCATCGTGTCCCGCCCGGCGCGGGAATACGCCTACTTCTCGCGCACGCGCTTCGACTGGAACGGCACGGTGGTGCCCGGCCACAACCGGCTGCTCGGCCGCGTCGAAGGCTACGACGGCATCAAGACGGGCTTCATCAACCTCAGCGGCTTCAACCTCGCCGGCAGCGCCAGCCGCAACGGCCAGCGTCTGGTCGCCGTCGTGCTGGGCGGCACGACCGCCGCCTCCCGCGACCGCGAGGTCGCCGAATTGCTGGAGCAGGGCTTCGGCGCCGCGCCGCCCAAGCAGACGGTGGCCGTCACCGACGTGAAGGCCGTCCGCTAAGCGATTCCCCTTACGGCTCCGCCGGCCGCTTGCGGTCGGCGTGGCCCAGGGGCTTGTCGGGGGCGATGTGATCGCGCACCCGCTGCTTCAGTTCGGTGATGTCTGGGAAGCGGCCCTCCGCCTTGCGCGACCAGACCACAGCCTCGCCGTGCCGCACCTCGAAGATGCCCCCGGTGCCGGGCATCAGGGTGACGCCGCCCAACTCGTCCTCGAAGGTGGTCAGAAGCTCCTGCGCCATCCAGGCGGCGCGCAGCATCCAGCGGCACTGGCGGCAATATTCGATTTGAAGGATGGGCCGGTCGGGGGCTTCGCTGGTCACGGTCCGCGCTCCTTTCGCTATGGCGGTTGTTCTGAGGGTGCTGCCGAACGGCTTGTCTACCAAGCCCTTCGCGCGATTCTGTTGGAAAAGGGGCGTAGCGGCCTCCCCACAGAGCGGTATCGCCAAAGACGCTTTGCTTCATGCCCCCTTCCGGCGCTTTCCTGAAGCCGGAGCAACGGGGTGGAGCATGCCGGTACACACAGCCAAGCGTCTGTGGAGCGAGGAAGCGGGCTGCGGATTCTGCATGCGGTCGGAAACCGGTTCCCTGTGGTGCCGGGGCCTGTGCCGTGACATCTCCCTGGCCGAACTTGTCCACCGCGTTCACGCGGTCCGCGACAACGCCATGCGGCTGGAGGTCTCCACCCTGCTGGTGACGCGGCCGGCGCCCCTGCACGCCGTGCCCGACGACAAGAACGCCCCCGCTGCCCGCGCCGCCCAGCTCCGTGGTGCGGCGGTGGACAGCATGGTCCGCAGCCTGTACCGCCTGCGCAAGAGCGCCACCGCGGTGGCGCGCTCCGCCGACCGGCTGGAGGCCACCCGCAACGCGCTGGGCCTCGGCAAGGACGAAACCGCGTCCGCCGCCCCCCTTCCGCGGGCCGTCCCCTTTCCCTGTGCCGTCCCAATCGGGTATGACGCTGCAAGACCGTCCGGAACGGCCGCCGTCACGCGGCTGTCATGGTTCTGGCGTAAACAAGGGCCTTCGTTCGCATACCGGGGCACTCCAGTGAGGCTCCGGATCGGCGGAGACGACCAGAGAGGGAAACGGGAGACATGAAGGCCAAGCGCACACACCTTGCCGCGGCGTTCGCGGCCATCGGGACGACCATCGCCGCCGCCGCCGGCGCGTTTCTGCTGGCCTTGCCCGCCCAGGCTGCCGCCCAGACCAACGCCGACAAGCTGGCCGGCAAGCTGGTCCTCTACACCTCGCAGCTCGAAGCCGACGCGAAGCAGACGGTGGACGCCTTCAAGGCCAAGAACCCCGGCGTCGAGGTCGAGTGGGTCCGCAGCGGCACGACGGAGCTGATGAACAAGCTCCGCGCCGAGATCGCCGCCGGCAGCCCGCAGGCCGACCTGCTGCTGATCGCCGACGCGGTGACCATGGAGTCGCTGAAGGCGGAGAAGCGCCTGCTGGCCTACACGGACGCGCCGGTCCAGGGCTACCGCCCCGGCACCCACGATCCGGACGGCACCTGGTTCGCCACCAAGCTGATCACCACCGGCATCGCCTACAACACGGCGGCGCCGATGAAGCCCTCCTCCTGGCTTGACCTGCTGAAGCCGGAAGCCAAGGGCACCACCGTGATGCCCAGCCCCCTCTATTCCGGCGCCGCGGCCATCCACATGGCCGCCGTGAAGGAGCAGCCGGATCTCGGCATGGCCTTCTACGAGAAGCTCCAGGCCAACGGCACCACCGCGGCCAAGGGCAACGGCGGCATCCTGAAGTCGGTGGCCAGCGGCGAGAAGCTGTACGGCGTCATCGTCGATTACCTGCCGATCCGCGAGCAGGCCAAGGGCGCCCCGGTCGCCTTCGTCTTCCCCAAGGAGGGCGTCAGCGCGGTGACCGAGCCGGTGGCCATCCTGAACACCAGCAAGAATCCCGACGCCGCCAAGGCCTTCATCGCCTTCCTGCTGAGCAAGGAGGGCCAGGAGCTGGCCTCCCGCCAGGGCTTCCTGCCGGCGCTGCCGGGGGTGGCGCCGCCGGCCGGCTTCCCGGACACCTCCTTCATCTCGCTGATGCCCTATGACCCGGCCAAGGCCCTGAAGGACGACGAGGCCAACAAGAAGGACTTCGCCGACCTGTTCGGCGGCTAAGGATGAGTTTGGCAACACTCAACGACCGGCGGCCTTTCCACGCCGCCGGTCGTTTTTCCGTTTCCGGGGCGCCGCTGCTGTTCGCGCTGGCCGGGCTGATCGTCCTGCTGCCGATCCTGCGGCTGGTGTGGGAGGTCGCCGGGCCGATGGCCGGGGGCGACCTGACGGCGCTGACCCGCGTGCTGACCTCCAAGATGACGTGGCGCGCCACCGGGAACAGCGTCGCCATCGCGGCGGGGGCGACGGTCGTGGCGGCGGCGCTCGGCGTGCCCTTTGCGCTGCTCTGCGGGTTGACCGACCTGCGCGGCAAGACGGCGCTGGCCTTCTGCCTGATCCTGCCGCTGATGATTCCGGCGCAGATCGTCGCCCTGTCGTGGATTCACCTCGCCGGTTCGGGCAGCCCGCTGCTGAAGCCGCTGGGCCTCGCCCCGGCGCCGGGCACGCCGAACCCGGTCTATTCCTCCGCCGGGATGATCCTGGTGATGGGGATCGAGCACGCGCCGCTGGTCTTCCTGGCGCTGCGCGCCGCCCTGCGCGCCGTGCCGCGCGATCTGGTGGAGGCGGCGCAGGCGGCGGGCGCCCGTCGCGGGCGGGTGCTGCGCACCATCGTCCTGCCGCTCAGCCTGCCGGGGCTGGCCGCCGGGCTGGCCTTGTCCTTCGTCGCGGCGCTGGGCAATTTCGGGGTTCCGGCGCTGCTCGGCATCCCGGCGGGGATTCCGGTGCTGCCGACGCTGATCTACCGGCGGCTGGCCGGGTTCGGCCCGTCCGTCCTGCCGGAGGTTGCGGTTCTGGCCGTGCTGATCGGCGCCATCGCCTGCGTCGGCATCGCCGCGCAGATGGCGCTCCAGGCGCGGGTGGACGCGCGGGTGATCGGCGGCTCGGCGCCCGCGGCGGTGCTGCGGCTGGGCCGGGCGCGGCGCCCCTTGGAGATCCTCTGCTGGACCGTGGTGGCGCTGATCCTGGCGGCGCCGCTGGCGGCGCTGGCCTCGACCAGCCTGATCCGCGTCTATGGCCTGCCGCTGGGACCGGAGACGGCGACGCTGGCGCATTACGCGACGGTTCTGGGGCTCGATCAGGTGGGACGGGCCTTCACCAACTCCTTCGTGCTGTCGGGGGCGGCGGCGCTTCTGCTGATCCTGCTGGCGATCCCGCTGGCCCACGCCATGGCCGGGCCGGGAAAGGGCGGGCGGCTGGTCCGCGCCGTCGGCGTGCTGATCGAGCTGCCGCACGCGGTGCCAGGCGTGGTGCTGGCGATCGGCTGCATCCTGGTCTTCCTGAAGCCGCTGCCGCTGCTGGGCGTCGGCCTGTACGGTACGCTGGGAATCATCCTGGCGGCCTATCTGGCGCGCTTCCTGTCGCTGGCCCTGCGGCCGGCCCAGGCCGCCTGCGCCGCGCTGGACCCGGCGATGGAGGAGGCGGCGCGCGCCTGCGGCGCCGGGCCGTTGCGCCGCCTGCGCACCATCGTGGCGCCGCTGGTGGCGCCCGCGGCGGCGGCGGGCGGGGTGCTGGTGTTCCTGACCGCCTTCAACGAGCTGACCGTGTCGATCCTGCTGTGGTCGCAGGGGCGGGAGACGCTGGGCGTCGTCGTCTACGCGCTGGAGGAGGGCGGCAGCCCGACGCTCGCCGCGGCGCTCAGCGTGGTGACGATTGCCGTGGTGGTGGCGGTGCTGCTGGCGGTCGGCTGGCTGGGGCGGCGGCTGCCGGCGGGGATCATTCCCTGGCGGGGATGAGGGGCTGAACGGGGCCCCCACCCTCACCTCACAGCCCCTCCGGCACCACCCAGCCGTCGCGCACCGCGAGGCGCAGCGCCTCGCCCGGCGCGACCTGCGCGTCGCCGGACACCCGCAGCAGCAGGCGCACGCCCGGTGCTGCCTGCGGTTCGGCCTCCACCAGCACGAAGCCGCCCTTGTAGGCGGCGCGCACCACGGTCGCGGCGATGGGACCGTCCGCCGCCGGCTCCAGATCCTCGGGCCGCAGGCAGACCAGCGCCGGCCCCTCCGGTTGGCCGGCACGGCAGCGGACCAGCGCGTCCGCCCCGATCAGGCGCACCCGCGCGCGGCCGTCGGCGACCGGACCCGTCACCACGCCGTCCACCACCGCGCCCTGGCCGACGAAGCCGGCGACCATACGCGTCGCCGGTTCGCGGTAGAGCGTGCGGGGCGCCGCCACCTGGGCCAGCCGCCCGCGGTCGAGCACCGCGATGCGTGTCGCCAGCGCCATCGCCTCCGCCTGATCGTGGGTGACGTAGACCATGGTGGCGCCGGTCTTGGCGTGGAAGTCGGCGAACTCCTCCTCCATCGCCGCGCGCAGATGCACGTCGAGGTTGGCGAGCGGTTCGTCCAGCAGCACCAGCTCCGGGCTCATCACGAGGCAGCGGGCCAGCGCCACGCGCTGCCGCTGGCCGCCCGACAGCTCGGCGGGGTGGCGGGCGTCGAAGCCCGACAGCCCCACCGTGTCGAGCGCGGCGCGCACCCGCTGCTCGCGCTCCGCGCGGGGAACGCGGGCGGTCTCCAGCGGGTAGGCAACGTTGCCGGCCACCGTCATGTGCGGCCACAGCGCGTAGGACTGGAAGACGAGGCCGATCCGCCGCTCCTCCGGCGGGACGTGGGTGCCGGGGCCGGACAGGGTTCGGCCACCGACCGTGATGCGCCCGCCGTCCAGCCGCTCGAACCCGGCGACCATGCGCAGCAGCGTGCTTTTCCCGCAGCCCGACGGGCCGAGCAGGGCGAGGAACTCCCCCGCCGCCACGTCGATGGTCACGCCGTCCACCGCGGGAGCGGGTGTCCCGGCATAGTGGCGGGAAGCGTCGTCGATCAGCAGGGCGGGAGTTCTGAGTGGTCATGGCACCGGAAGTCGCGCTATTCAGGAAGGCGGCGAGGGATAGGCACAGTGCGGAACGGGGGCGTGATGTCAAGTGACGCTGCTATGACGGGGCGTGGACAGAAGGTCCGGCTGCGCGCCTTGTCGGGCCTGGGGAACAAGGGGCCGGCCTGCTTCCTGGCGATGATCGGCGGGGCGCGGCTGCTGCTCGACCTCGGCGAGGGGCCGGACGCCGGGCGCCTGCCGCCGCTGAGCGGAGCGGGGCGGGTGGACGCCATCCTGGTCACCCACACCCACGGCGACCACGCCGGCGCGCTGGGCCTGCGCCACCGGGTCGGCAGCCCGCCGGTCTACGCCACACCGCTGGCCGCCCGCCTCCTGCCGCCGACCGTCGCGGCCCTGCCGCTGCCGGTGCGCGGAACGGTGGAGATTCAGGGCGTGCCGGTGACCACCGGGCGGTCCGGCCACGCGCCGGGCGGGGTGTGGATTCACCTGGGCACGGAGGACGGCGGGATTCTCTACATGGGCGACCATTCCGACGAGTCGGCCTTGTTCCCCTTCGACCCGCCGCCGCCGGCGCGACGGGTGATCCTCGACGCCTCCTACGGGCTGGACGACACCCCGCAGGCGGAGCGGCTGGCCGCGCTGGAGCCCTTCCTTCACGCGGGCGGCGCGCTGTTCCCGGTGGCGGCGGACGGGCGCGGGCCGGAGATGGCCCTGTGGGCGCTGGAGCATGGCGTCGTCCCGGCCATCGACGACGCCCACCGTGCCGCCATCGCCCATCTTCTGGCGGAGGCCGACACCGCCCTGCGGCCCGGCGCGGAGGAACGTCTGCGCCGGCTGCTCGACCGCGCCAAGGAACCGGGCGACCCGCGCGACGTGACCTTCGCCGCCGGCCCCAACGCCACCAGCGGCACCGCCGCCGAGTTGGTGGAGCGCTGGGCCGGGTTGGAAGCACCGGACATCGTCTTCACCGGCTACCTTGCCGAGGGCACCCCGTCGCGGACCCTGGTCGACGCGGGCCGTGCCCGCTACCGGCGCTGGAACGTCCACCCGACGCTGCGCCAGCTGACGGCGCTTGTGGCCGCCACGGGGGCGGAGCGGGTGCTGCCCGCCTTCGGCGACATCCGGCACCGGGAGGGCTGGCGGGCCGCCTTCGCCCCGGCCACTCTGGAGGGGCTGGACGGTCCGGAGGGCTGACGCGCGAGAGGATCGCCGCGGACATCCTGTTGGCATGGCTTGTCCCTTTGCCGACGGATGTCCATGGGCACGTTCGAGTTGCTGTCCATCCTCCTGACCCTGGCGGCGCTGTTCAGCTTCGCCAGCCGCGGCTTGCTCGGCCTGCCGGCGACGGCGGGGGTGTTCCTGCTGGCCTTCGGCTTTGCCTTCGCGACGGCGGTGGTCGGGACGCTGGTGCCGGCCATCGACATCCGCGTCTGGGAGGAGCGTCTGGTGACCAGCGCCCACCTGCCCGAAGCGCTGCTGGAAGGGGTGCTGGCCTTCCTGCTGTTCGCCGGGGCGGTGGAGCAGGACAGCGGCACGCTGTGGCGGCGGCGCTGGGCGGTGGCGCTGCTGGCGACGCTGGGTGTCGTGATCTCGACCGCCGTCATGGGCACCGGGATGTGGCTGGTCTTCGACGCCATGGACCAGCCGGTGCCGCTGATCTGGTGTCTGGTGCTGGGGGCGGCGCTGGCGCCGACCGACCCGGTGGCGGTGCTGGCGGTGCTGCGCAAGGCGCCGCTGCCGGAAGGGCTGCGCACCGCCATCGCGGGGGAGAGCCTGTTCAACGACGGCATGGGGGTGGTGCTGTTCGCCCTGCTGCTCGGGCTGGCCACCGGGACCGACACCGATGTGACGGTGCTGGGTGTCGCCTGGGACATCGTGAAGGAGGCAGGCGGCGGCGTCCTGCTCGGGCTGGCGACCGGCTCGATCGCCTTCTGGGCGAAGAGCCGGGCGGATGATCCGGCGGTGGAACTGTCGATCTCGCTCGCCCTGGCGGCGGCGACCTACAGCCTCGCCCAGCGGCTCGGCCTGTCCGGCCCGATCGCGGTCGTGGTGGCGGGGCTGCTGATCGGCAACACCGCCAAGCACCACGTCTCGTCGGAGCGGACCGGCTTCATCATGAAGGCCTTCTGGTCGATGGTGGACGCCATCCTGAACGCCATCCTGTTCATGCTGGTCGGGTTGGAGGCTGCCGTGGTGCTGTCCTGGCAGGCGCCGGTGATGGCCGCGGCGTTCGTGGCGCCGCTGCTGGCGCTGGTGGCCCGGCTGGCGAGCGTTCTGCCCGTGGTCGCCGTCCATCTGCGCAGTGAGCGCAAGGCGGCGGTCACCGCGGTCCTGACCTGGGGCGGGGTGCGCGGCGGCATCGCCGTGGCGCTGGTGCTGTCGCTGCCCGACAACCCGCACCGCGACCTGCTGCTGGTCGCCTGCTACGCCGTCGTCGCCTTCACCATCATCGTGCAGAGCCTGACGCTCGGCCGGCTGGCCCGTCGCCTGTTCCCCGAGGGCTGACGGGCCATCCCGCGCAGGACAGGGATGCGCAGAACGGCCTTTCCTGTGGAAAGCATCCTATTATCTACTGAAATCAATCAGGCAATCGCCTTTATCAACGCATCATTTTTGTTGTTTTGGAGTGTCGGGATGACGGACACGACTCTGGGCCGGGCGGCGGGTTCGGCCACGCTTCTGCCGGGCATCGACTGGCGGGTGGTCGCCGTGGCGCTGCTCGCCCTGGTGGGCGGCGGCCTGTGGATCGGCGACGCCGTGTCGGGGCGGCAGGCGGCGCTCTATCTGGTGGGCGGCGCCATGGGCCTCGTGCTCTACCACGCGCTGTTCGGCTTCACCTCCGCCTTCCGCGTCTTTATCGCGGACCGGCGCGGGGCGGGGCTGCGGGCGCAGATGGTCATGCTGGCCGTGGCCTGCGCGCTGTTCTTCCCGGTGCTGGCGGCGGGGACGCTGTTCGGCACGCCGGTGAAGGGGCTGGTGTCGCCGGTCGGCCTGTCGGTGGTGGCCGGCGCCTTCCTGTTCGGCATCGGCATGCAGCTCGGCGGCGGCTGCGCCTCGGGCACGCTGTTCACGGTGGGCGGCGGCAGCACGCGGATGGTCGTGACGCTGGCCTTCTTCATCGTCGGCTCGGTGCTGGGGGCCTATCACCTGCCCTGGTGGCAGGCGCAATGGACCGCCGCCCCGGTGTCGGTCGTCGCCGCCTGGGGCTGGCCGGTGGCGCTGGCGGTCAACCTCGCCATCTTCGCCGCGGTCTACGTCGGCACCCTCGCGCTGGAGAAGCGGCGCCACGGCCGCTTGATCGAAGGCGCTCCGGCCAGGACCGAAGGGCTGCGGCGCTTCCTGCGCGGTCCATGGCCGCTGGTCTGGGGCGCGGTTGCCCTGGCCGTGCTGAACTTCGCGACGCTGGCGCTGGCTGGGCGCCCGTGGGGCATCACCTCGGCCTTCGCCCTGTGGGGCAGCAAGGGGCTGGCCGCGCTGGGCGTGGACGTCGCTTCCTGGCCCTTCTGGCAGGCGCCGGCCCAAGCCAGGGCGTTGCAGGACAGCGTGCTGGCCGACGTCACCTCGGTGATGGATTTCGGCATCATCCTGGGCGCGCTGCTCGCCGCCGGTCTGGCCGGCAAGTTCGCCCCGGTGTGGAAGCTGCCGCTGCGGTCGCTGGTGGCGGCGGTGGTCGGCGGGCTGCTGCTCGGCTACGGCTCGCGCCTCGCCTATGGCTGCAACATCGGCGCCTATTTCAGCGGGATCGCGTCGGGCAGCCTGCACGGCTGGGTGTGGATCGTGGCGGCGCTGGCCGGGAATTATCTGGGCACCGCCCTGCGCCCGTTCTTCGGCCTGGAGGTCGAGCGCACGCCGCGTCCGACCGCCTGCTGAACGACATCAAGGGCGCCCGTGACGTGTCAAGGCGGCGAACCGGTGGGCACTCCGGTTCGCCGCATGCCGATCGGGACGACGTTATGAGCCGTACGGAATCGACACGATGTCCGACGCCGACAGCGTCCTGACGTTCAGCGTCGCGATCGCGATTGCCGCACCGGAACCGGTACCATCGGCGTCAAAGGACAGAACGCCGGTCGTGGTGTTGAAGATGAATCGGTCGTTGGCGTCGACCGGGGCATCCAGCGCAAACAGATCGGCATTCAGCGTCCCATCAGGAAGATTGCCGTACGACCAGCCGTAGATTTCGATGCGATCCACTCCGCTCTCGAAATCCTGGATGGTGTCACTCCCCTTGTCATACCGAAGGAATTGGAAGGCATCCGCGCCGGCGCCACCGATCAAAAGGTCGTTGCCGTTCCCTCCAATGAGGGTATCGTCGCCCTTCCCCCCGGAAAGCGTGTCGTTGCCTTCCCATCCGTCCAGCCGGTTGGCCGCAGTGTTGCCGATCAGGGTGTCGCCGCTGTAGGAACCCTGAACATTCTCGATGCCGCTGAATTCGGTCGCCTTCGGCAGCGCCTCCGCTTCCGATCCCGGTGGTCAGATTCACGGTGACGGCCGCTCCGGAGCGGCTGAAATAGGCCATATCGATCCCGTCTCCGCCGACGATCAGATCGGCCCCGACGCCTCCTTCGAAGGAATCATTTCCTGCTCCGCCGCGCAGAGTATCATTGGCGCTGCCTCCGACCAGCCAATCGTTTCCGGCCTCTGCATTGATCTCGACGGAGACCGTACGGTAATCACCGTAGAAATAATCGTCTCCGTCACCACCGTAGACCCGTTCGACGTTCCAAACATCCAGGTCGATGTAGACGGGATTGCTTCCTTGCACGACAAGGGTGTCGTATCCATCGCCACCATCGCCCCAATCACTGTAACCGTCGATGTACAGGCGGTCGTTCCCATCGCCTCCCAACAGTGTGTCGAAGCCCGGGCCTCCGACGAGCGTGTCGTCACCGGCGCCCCCCTGAAGCAGATCGTCGCCGTCTCCTCCACGCAACGTGTCATTGAAATCACCGCCGGTGATGGTGTCGTTCCCGCCGCGCCCATCAATAAGGACGCCTTCGGTCGCGCCGATGGCGGTCAGCACATCGTCGCCCGCGCTGCCGTAGGCGCGCTCGATTTCCGTGGCGGCGAGATCCAGTGTGATGCCGACCGCTCCTTGCACAACGACGGTGTCGATGCCGGCCCCCCCACTGATGAGCAGATCATCCGCATCGATGTACAGGCGGTCGTCTCCATCGCCACCACGCAGGGTGTCCGCCCCTTTCCCACCGATCAGCGTGTCGTTCCCTTCCAAGCCAGAAAGGTCGTCGTCGTTCCGTGTGCCCCGCAATTCATCCGCATCCGGGGTCCCGACAATCACCGGCATCGTCATCTCCTGATCGATCTTGTTTTTGCAACCAGCCGTAAGGCAACTTGAAAATAGAGATCGGACAGGGGTGACTGATGTGACGGTCGTCACTCCTATTGAGGGTTTCTTGTGGGATATTTTGTCGCATAAAGTGTTTTTTTGGAAATGACTTTCCAAAGAGATCGACGACCGAGCTCCTCGGTGATCAACGGTACTCCGGCCGCCGGGCCAGCCCTTCCTTCAAATGCTGAATCAGAAGCCGCACCTTGGGCGACAGGTGGCGCTGCGGCGGGTAGACCGCCCAGACGGCGGTGTTGGGCGGGCGATGGGCCTCCAGAAGGGCGACCAGCCGGCCCGCCGTCAGATGCTCGACCACATAGTAGTCGGGCAACTGGCACAGCCCGAAGCCGCGCAGCGCCGCGTCCAGCACCGCCGTGCCGCTGTTGCAGCGCCAGCGCCCCTGCGGTCGGAACAGCCATTCCGGGCCGTTTCCTTCCAGGCCGCCATCCTCCAGCGATCCCGCGTCGAAGGTCCAGCCATCCGCGGTGCCGGTCAGGCAGTCGTGCTCGGCGAGGTCGGCCAGCCGGCGCGGCGTCCCGCGCCGCTCCAGATAGGAGGGGGCGGCGCACAGATGCATGACCCGCGGCGCGATCCGCGTGGCGACGAGGCTGGAATCCATCAGCCGGCCCAGCCGCACCGCCAAATCCACCCCCTCATGCACCAGATCCAGCCGGCGGTTGGTCAGCTCGATCTCGACGCGGAGCTGGGGGTGGAGCTCCAGGAAATCGTTGACCAGCGGGACGACGAACCGCTCGCCGTAGGCCACCGCGCAGGTCAGCCGCAGCAGGCCCTTGGGCTCCGCCTGAAGGTCGCTGACGGCGAGCAGCGCCTCGTCCCGCTCCTCGATCAGGCGGCGGCAGTGAGCGAGCAGGGAGCGGCCGGCCTCGGTCAGAGTCACGCTGCGGGTGGTGCGGTAGAACAGGCGGGCCTGCAGCCGGTCCTCCAGCCGCGCCACCTGCCGGCTGACCTGCGAGGAGGAGATGCGCAGCCGTTCCGCCGCGCGGGAGAAGCCGCCGCACTCGGCGACCGCCACGAACTCGTCGATGCCATCCCAGCGGCTCACCCGTCAAACCCCCGATTCCGCGCCGATTATCCCCATACGGCAACAATCCTCTCCAACATTGCAGCGTTGTCAACGCGCGCGGAATGCTAACGTCGATCATCAAAGAAACGCGAACGCATGGAGACGGTGGGATGGTGAAGTCACGCGCGGCGGTGGCCTGGGAGGCGAAGCGCCCCCTGGAGATCGAAGAGGTCGAGGTCGCGGCGCCCAGGCAGGGCGAGGTTCTGGTGCGCATCGTCGCCACCGGCGTCTGCCACACCGACGCCTACACCCTGTCCGGCATGGATTCGGAAGGCGTGTTCCCGGCGATCCTGGGCCATGAGGGCGCCGGCATCGTCGAGGAGGTCGGGCCGGGCGTCACCTCCGTCCAGGTCGGCGACCATGTGATCCCGCTCTACACGCCGGAATGCGGCAAGTGCAAATTCTGCCTGTCCGGCAAGACCAACCTCTGCCAGGCGATCCGCGCCACCCAGGGCAAGGGTCTGATGCCGGACGGCACCAGCCGCTTCACGGCGAAGGGCCAGCCGGTGTTCCACTACATGGGCACCTCCACCTTCTCCGAATACACGGTGCTGCCGGAGATCGCGGTCGCCAAGATCAACAAGGCGGCCCCGCTGGAGAAGGTCTGCCTGCTCGGCTGCGGCGTGACCACCGGCATGGGTGCCGTGCGCAACACGGCGAAGGTCGAGCCGGGCTCGACGGTCGCCATTTTCGGCCTGGGCGGCATCGGCTTGTCGGCGATCATCGGCGCCGTCATGGCGAAGGCGTCGCGCATCATCGGCATCGACATCAACCCCGACAAGTTCGAGATCGCCAAGCAGCTCGGCGCCACCGACGTGGTGAACCCGAAGGACTACGACCGCCCGATCCAGGAGGTTCTGGTCGAGATGACCGACGGCGGCGTCGATTACAGCTTCGAGTGCATCGGCAACGTCAAGGTGATGCGCGCGGCGCTGGAATGCTGCCACAAGGGCTGGGGCGAGTCGGTGATCATCGGCGTCGCCGGGGCCGGGGAGGAAATCAGCACCCGCCCGTTCCAGCTGGTCACCGGGCGCGTCTGGCGCGGCTCCGCCTTCGGCGGCGTGCGCGGCCGCTCGGAGCTGCCGGATTACGTGGAGCGCTACCTGAAGGGCGAGTTCGAGCTGGACACCTTCATCACCCACACCATGGGGCTGGAGGACATCAACAAGGCCTTTGACCTGATGCATGAGGGCAAGAGCATCCGTTCCGTCATCCTCTACAACCCGTGAGGACCGGATGGAGTCGCAACTGAGCCAGATCGCGGCGAACCGCTGCTTCGGCGGCTGGCACAAGCGCTTCCGGCACCGCTCCGCGGTGCTGGACTGCGACATGGTGTTCGCCGTCTATCTGCCGCCGCAGGCCGAATCGGGCGCCAAATCGGGAAAGGTGCCGGTGTTCTACTGGCTGTCCGGCCTGACCTGCACGGATGAGAACTTCATGCAGAAGGCCGGCGCCATGCGGATGGCGGCGGACCTCGGCATCGCCATCGTCGCGCCGGACACCAGCCCGCGCGGCCCCGATGTGCCGGGCGACCCGGACGGCGCCTGGGACTTCGGGCTGGGCGCCGGCTTCTACGTCAACGCGACGCGGGAGCCGTGGGCGAAGCATTACCGCATGCACGACTATGTGGTGCGGGAACTGCCGGCGCTGGTCGAGGCGGAACTGCCGGTGACCGACCGGCGCTCCATCTCCGGCCATTCCATGGGCGGGCACGGCGCGCTGGTCTGTGCACTGCGCAACCCAGGCCGTTACCGCGCCGTGTCGGCCTTCGCGCCGATCGGCAATCCGGCCAGCGTGCCTTGGGGCGAGAAGGCGTTCGAGCGCTTCTTCGGCACCGACTACGCGGCGTGGCTGGAGTGGGACAGCTGCGCCCTGCTGGGCCGCGCCACCGAGAGGCTGCCGATCCTGGTGGACCAGGGCGACGCCGACAGCTTCCTGGAGAAGCAGCTGAAGCCGGAAAACCTGCAGCGGGCGGCGGAGGCGGCGGGCCACCCGCTGACCCTGCGGATGCAGCCGGGCTACGACCACAGCTACTTCTTCATCGCCAGCTTCATCGACGACCACCTGCGCCACCACGCGGCGGCGCTGCTGGCGGACTGACGCGTTTCGTCCGCACATGCGGTCCGGAATGGGCCGTATGTGCGGACGGGACACCCATTCGTGTCGACAAGCCTCCTACCCAAAGGCATGATTTCGTTACGACGCGAAATAATTGGGAGGTTGTCGTGAAGTTCATGTCCAAGACCCGCCGTCTGGCGTTCGCCGCCGTGGCGGGCGCGGTCGCCATCGGCGCCACCGTCGCCGTGGCGCAGACCCCGGCTTTCTTCCGCATCGGCACGGGCGGCACCGCCGGCACCTACTATCCGGTGGGCGGTCTGATCGCCAACGTCATCTCCGGCACCAACGGCGGCGTGCCCGGTCTGGTGGCCACCGCCGTGGCCTCCAACGGCTCCGTCGCCAACATCAACGCGATCAACGGCGGCTCGTCCGAGTCGGGCTTCTCGCAGTCGGACGTCGCCTATTGGGCCCACACCGGCACCGGCCTGTTCGAGGGCAAGGGCAAGGTGGAGGACCTGCGCGTCATCGCCACGCTCTACCCGGAAACCATCCATCTGGTCGCCCGCAAGGACGCCAACATCAAGTCGGTCGCCGACCTGAAGGGCAAGCGGGTGTCGCTGGACGAGCCGGGCTCGGGCACGCTGGTCGACGCGCGCATCGTGCTCGGCGCCTTCGGCCTGACCGAGAAGGACGTGAAGGCGGAGTATCTGAAGCCGGGTCCGGCGGGTGACCGCCTGCGCGACGGCGCGCTGGACGCGTATTTCTTCGTCGGCGGCTACCCGACCGGCGCCATCTCCGAACTGGCGACCTCGTCGGGCATCTCGCTGGTGCCGATCACCGGTCCGGAAGTCGACAAGATGCTGGGCCAGTACCAGTTCTTCGCCAAGGACACCGTTCCGGCCAGCACCTACAAGGACGTTCCGGAGACGGCGACCATCTCGGTCAACGCCCAGTGGCTGACCAGCGCCAAGCAGCCGGACGATCTCGTCTACAACATCGTCAAGACGCTCTACAACGAGAAGAGCCGCGCCGCGCTCGACGCCGGCCACGCCAAGGGCAAGCTCGTCACGTTGAAGAACGCCACCTCGGGCCTCGGCATCCCGCTGCATCCGGGCGCGGAGAAGTTCTACAAGGAACAGGGCGTCCTGAAGTAAGGCGCACCTTCCTTGCTTTTTCTCATGCCGCATCCGACCAGTAAAACCCTCTCCCCTCTGGGGAGAGGGTGGCCCGAAGGGCCGGTGAGGGGGATGCGCTTTTGCCGAACTTTCCGACACGCGCAACCCCCTCACCCTGACCCTCTCCCCGGAGGGGAGAGGGGAATGGAGCATCCATGACCGATACCCATCGCGACCCGCCGCCCGACATCCGGCTGGAGTCCGCGTCCATGGAACTCGACGAGGCCAAGGCGCGGGAGCTGGAGGAGAAGTTCGACTCCGAAATCCGCTTCCGGCCGCTGTCGCCGCTGGCCGGACATCTGGTCGGCGGCCTGCTGATCATTCTGTCGCTGTTCCACTACTACACCGCGGGGTTCGGTCTGCTGGGGGAGATGGAGCACCGCGGCATCCATCTGTCCTTCGTGCTGGGCCTCGTCTTCCTGGTCTTCCCCTTCACCAAGCGCGGCTACGGCGAGCCGGTGATGGGCACGCTGCTGCGTCCGCTGGGCATCGGCCTGCAGGACTGGGCGCTGGCCATCGGCGCGGTGGTCGCGGTGATGCACGTCCCGCTGATTCCGCTCGACGATCTGGCCTTCCGCGTCGGCAACCCAACCACCACCGACGTGATCCTCGGCTCCGTCCTGATCATCGTGCTGCTGGAGGCGACCCGCCGGTCGGTCGGCTGGCCGCTGCCGATCATCGCGTCGGTCTTCATGCTCTACGCGATCTGGGGACCGCAGATGCCGGGGCTGCTGAAGCATCCCGGCGCCACGGTGTCGCAGCTCGTCGACCATCTGTACCTGACGACGCAGGGCATTTACGGCATCGCGCTCGGCGTGGTGGCGACCTACGTCTTCCATTTCGTGCTGTTCGGCGTCTTCGCCACGCGCATCGGCTTGGGTCAGCTCTTCCTTGATTGCGCGGCCTGGGTGGCCGGGCGCTACGCGGGCGGTCCCGCCAAGGTCGCCATCTTCGGGTCGGCGCTGTTCGGCATGATCTCCGGCTCCTCGGTCGCCAACACGGTGACGGTGGGCTCGCTGACCATCCCGGCGATGAAGCGGCTGGGCTACAAGCCGCATTTCGCCGCCGCCGTGGAATCGACGGCTTCGACCGGCGGGCAGATCACCCCGCCGATCATGGGCGCCGCCGCCTTCCTGATGATCGAGTTCCTGGGGCTGCCCTACACGACCATCATCCTGGCGGCCATCGTCCCGGCCTTCATGCATTTCTTCGGCGTGCTGGTGCAGGTGCATCTGGAGGCCAAGCGCAACGGCCTGCGCGGCCTGCGCCCCGACGAGATGCCGGACCTGAAGGAGGCCTTCCGCCGCGACTGGCCGACGGTCATCCCGCTGGTGGTGCTGATCGGCATCCTGATCGCCGGCTACACCCCCTATCTGGCGGCCTTCTGGGGCATCACCCTGTGCATCGCGGTCGGCCTGCTGAACCCGCGCAAACGCATGACCATCCGGGAGGTTCTGGACGGGCTGCGCGACGGCGCCAAATACGCGCTGGCGGTCGGCGCCGCCGCCGCGTCCGTGGGCATCATCGTCGGCGTGGTCACGCTGACCGGCGTCGGCTTCAAGATCTCCTACATCGTCACCTCCACCGCGGGTGAAATGGCCGGGGTGCTCGGCGCCTTCCTGCCCGGCTGGCTGGCCGATGTGAAGGGGCTGACGCTGCTGTTCACGCTCGTCATGACCGGCATCGTCTGCATCCTGATGGGCTGCGGCATCCCGACGACGGCCAACTACATCATCATGGCAACCATCGCCGCCCCGGCGCTGGGTCTTCTCGGCGTGGCGCCGATCGTCGCGCATTTCTTCGTCTTCTATTACGGCGTGCTGGCCGACATCACGCCGCCGGTGGCGCTGGCCGCCTACGCGGCGGCGGGCATGGCGGGGGCGGACCCCTTCAAGACCGGCAACACGGCCTTCCGGCTGGGTCTGGCGAAGGCGCTGGTGCCCTTCGTCTTCGTCTTCTCGCCGTCGCTGCTGCTGGTGGCGCCCGGCTTCACCTGGCCGGATTTCCTCATCGCCTTCTTCGGCTGCATCGTCGGCATCGTCTGTCTGGGCGCCACCCTGACCGGCTGGCTGCTGACCACCATGAAGACCTGGGAACGGGTGCTGCTGGGGCTGGCCGCCATCCTGCTGGTCGCGCCGGAGCTGTATTCGTCGCTGCTGGGGCTGGCGCTGATCGTGCCCGTCCTGCTCCGTCAGAAGTCGGCCCGCCGCCTGACGCCCGAGCCCGCCTGAAGAACAACCGGTCTCTTCGAGAGGACCCGACAAATGAACATTCCCCATCCCTACCTGATGTTCCTCGGCGACGTTCAGGACCAGCTCGGCGCCAAGACTGCGCAGGGCATCGTGGACTGGCGGCCCGACTGGTGCCTCGGCCAGATCCGGCTGGAGGGCTGCAAGGCCGACCTCGGCATCCCCGACATGACGATCGCGGAGGCGGCGGGGCAGGGCGCCCGCACGCTGGTGGTCGGCGTGGTCAACGCCGGCGGCGTCCTGCCGGAGCATTGGACGAGCGTCATCGTCCAGGCCATCGAGTCCGGCATGGACGTGGCGAGCGGCCTGCACACCCGGCTGGAAAGCATCCCGGCGATTGCCGAGGCGGCGGCGCGCCACGGCCGCCAGCTCTTCAACGTCCGCCATTCCGACCAGAGCTTCGCCACCGGCAAGGGGACCAAGCGTCCGGGCCGGCGGCTGCTGACGGTCGGCACCGACTGCTCCGTGGGCAAGAAGTACACGGCGCTGGCCCTGGAGAAGGAAATGCGCGCCCGCGGCATGGACGCGGATTTCCGCGCCACCGGCCAGACCGGCGTGTTCATCTCCGGCCGCGGGGTCGCCATCGACGCGGTGGTGGCGGATTTCATCTCCGGCGCGGTGGAGTGGATCGCCCCGGCGGCCGATCCGGCCCACTGGGACCTGATCGAGGGGCAGGGCTCGCTCTATCACCCGTCCTTCGCGGGCGTGTCGCTGGGGCTGCTGCACGGCGCCCAGCCCGACGCCTTCGTCGTCTGCCACGAGCCGACCCGCAGCACCATGCGCGGCGTGCAGCACCCGCTGCCGTCGATCCAGGAGGTCATCGACCTGACCATCCGCTGCGGGCAATTGACCAACCCTGGAATCCGTCCGGTCGGGATCGCCATCAACACCAAGGCTTACGGCGAGGACGAGGCGCGCGCCTGCCTGGAGGCGGCGGCCAAGGCCCATGACCTTCCGGCCAGTGACCCTATCCGGTTTGGCGTAGGCGAAATTATTGACCGTCTGACGGAAGAATTTGCCACTGAGTAACGTTAATAGGGGATGATCATGATGCCGATGGGCGGCACGAAGCACAGCCGCCCATCGTCATAAGAATGATCGCCCGCCATCCCGTTCAGCCGAATTGGATCGCGGGTCCGGCCTCCCCACTTGGACATGATGAGCAACCGCACTCCCGCCACCCAATACGCCGCCCTTCCTTTCCGCCTTCGCAACGGCCGGCCGGAAATCCTTCTGGTCACCTCGCGGGAAACCAAGCGGTGGATCATTCCCAAGGGGTGGGCGGAGGAGGGCGTGAAACCTTGCGCCATGGCGGCGCGGGAGGCCTACGAGGAAGCCGGCGTGCGGGGCACCGTCGATCACCGGCCCTTCGGCAATTTCCGCTACATGAAGCGGCTGAGCGTCAACAAGTCGGTCCTGTGCGCGGTGACCGTCTTCCTGCTGGAAGTCGACGAGGTTTTGGACGAATGGCCCGAGAAGGGCCAGCGCGAGCGCCGCTGGCTGACCCCGTCGCAGGCCGCCCTGGCCGTCGGGGAAAGCGGCCTCGTGGAGATGCTGCTGCGGCTGGGCATCCCGCCGGACTGAGCCGGACCGGCGCAGAACAACGCGGCTCTCAAAGAAAAAGGCCCCTTCCACACCGGCGGAAGGGGCCATTTCAGTGTCAGCGCTCCAGCCTCGCGGCGAGGCGGGCGAAGGTGAAGGGCTCGTCCGTCAGGAAGCGGATGTCCTCGATCACCTGGGCGCGCAGCGAGCGGTCGTCGATGCTGCGGCCCCAGAAGGCGGTCTCGCCCAGATAGGCGGCGACCATCGCCTCCAGCCCCGCCGGGGTGCCGTCGTCCAGGGCGCCGATGGCGCGGACGCGCTCGACGATTTCGGCGGAGTCGCGCGGCGGCAGCGTGGCGGCGCCGGGGAAGCGGCCGAGGTAGAAGGCCAGCCAAGCGGCCAGCGACAGGCTCATCAGCGGCGCCGGCCGGCCGAACCGCTCCCGGTAGGCGAGCAGCCGGTCCAGGTTGCGGGTCTGGTACTTGACGAGGCCGTTCAGGCTGATGTCATGCCACAGGTGCCGGATGTAGGGATTGCGGAAGCGGCGCAGCACGGCCGCCGCGAAGTCCTCCAGTTCCGGCTTCGGCAGGGTGAGGAAGGGGATAACCTCCTCGTTGAGCAGCCGGTCGAGGAAGCGCGCCCCGGCGGGATCGCTCACCGCCTCGCCCACCGTCTCGACGCCCGCCAGCAGGGCCAGGGCGCACAGCCCGGTGTGGGCGCCGTTGAGGATGGCGACCTTGCGCGCCTTGTAGGGGGTGACGTCGGCGGTGACGACGGTGCCCTCGTCATGCTCGCCCAGCGGCAGGCGCAGCGCCGGCATCCCCTCCTTGCGCTCGATCACGAAGAGGTGGAACAGCTCCGCCGCCGCCATGAAGCTGTCTTCGTAGCCCAGCTCGCGGCGCAGCTCGTCGGCCTCGGCGCGCGGGAAGCCGGGGACGATGCGGTCGACCAGCGTGTTGTAGAAGGCGTTCGCCGTCTCGACCCACGCGATGAAGGCCGGTTCCAGCGCCCAGTCGCGGGCGTGCAGCAGGACGATGCGCTTCAGCTCCTCGCCGTTGTGGTCGATCAGCTCGCAGGCGAGCATCTGCAGGCCGGCCTCGGGCGCGCCGTCGAAGGCCTTCCAGCGCTCGTGCAGGAAGCGGGTTATCTTGCCGGGGAAGGAGACCGGCGGCTCGTCGGCGTAGGCCACCGACGGGACATAGGCGATGCCGGCGTCGGTGGTGTTGGAGACGACCACCGTGACGTTCGGGTCGCGCGCCAGCTCCAGCACCGACGCCCACTCGCCGTGCGCGGCGATCTCGTTGCGCACGCAGCCGATCAGCCGGGCTTGCGAAACCTTCGCGCCGGCCTCGTCGACGCCGCGCGACAGGACGGTGTAGACGCCCTCCTGCTCGTTCAGCGTCTGCGGGAAGCCGCCGGGGATGGGGCGGACGACGGTCACGCCCCAGTCGCCCCCGGTGGCCTCGTTCAGGCGGTCGACCTTCCAGTCGAAGAAGGCGCGCAGGAAATTGCCTTCGCCGAATTGCACGATCCGCGTCGTCGTCGGGCGCGGCCGGCCGTTGAGAAAGGATGCGTTCAGGCGCTGCATGGTCGGCGTCCTTGTCTGAGTGGGGTGGCGGGGTTCAGAGCGTGACGCCGGACTTGAAGATCACGAGGTCGTGGACGTCGTTCTCCTCGTTGCGCGCCTCTTTGCCGTTGGCGACGGCGAGGATGCTGTCGATGAAGGACGGCAGCAGGCTGTCCACCGTGGCGGTGGCCTCGGCGATGGGGCCGGCGTTGAAGTCGATCCAGTGCCGCTTCTTCTCGGCCATGGCGGTGTTGGTGGCGATCTTCATGGTCGGCACCACGCCGCCCAGCGGCGTGCCGCGGCCGGTGGTGAACAGAACGATGTGGCAGCCGGCGGCGGCCAGGGCGGTGACCGCCACGCCGTCGTTGCCCGGCGCCTCCAGCAGGGTCAGGCCCGGCTTGCGGATGCGCTCGGCGTAGCGGATGACGTCGCGCACCGGGGAGAGGCCGGCCTTCTGGGTGCAGCCCAGCGACTTCTCCTCCAGCGTGCTGATGCCGCCGGCCTTGTTGCCGGGCGACGGGTTCTCGTAGATCGGCTGGTTGTGGTCGATGAAGTACTGCTTGAAGTCGTTGATCAGGGTGACGACCCCCTCGAACACCTCGCGGCTCTCGGCGCGCTCCATCAGCAGATGCTCGGCGCCGAACATCTCCGGCACCTCGGTCAGCACGGTGGCGCCGCCGATCCCGCACAGCCAGTCGGACAGGGCGCCCAGCAGCGGGTTCGCCGTGATGCCGGAGAAGCCGTCCGAGCCGCCGCACTTCAACCCGATGCGCAGGCGGTCGGCGCCGACCGGCTCGCGCTTGTCCTCGCGCATCACCGCGGCCAGCTCGGTCATCGCCTCCAGCGACGCCTCAAGCTCGTCCGACACCTCCTGGGTGGTCAGATAGCGCAGGCGGCGCGGGTCGGGATGCTCGAAGCCCTGGGTGAACAGGGCGCGGGTGTTGTTCTCGCAGCCCAGCCCCATGACCAGCACGCCGCCGGCGTTGGGGTGGATGGCGAAGTCGCGCAGGATGTTGCGGGTGTTGTCCAGGTCGCCGCCGAGCTGCGAACAGCCGTAGGGATGCTCCAGCACCATCACGCGGGAGCCCTCGGGCAGCAGGCCCATCTTCTCGAAGCGCTTGGCCGCGTTCTTGGCGAGGCCGTTGACGCAGCCGACCAGCGGGATGATCCACAGGTCGTTGCGCACGCCGATCTCGCCGTTGGCGCGGACGAAGGCCTGGATGGTCGGCGCCTCCCGCCTGGCCGGCGCCGCGTCGGCGTCGGCGTTGGCCGCCGGGCCGGCGTAGGCGTAGTCCTGAACGCCGCCCAGCGCCGTCCCGATGTTGTGGGTGTGGATGTGCCGCCCCACCGGGATCGCCTCCTTGGCGAGGCCGATCACGCTGCCGTACTTGATGACCCGGTCGCCCGGCTGGTGCGCGGTCACGGCGAACTTGTGGCCCTGCGGCACCTCGTCGAGCAGGACGACGCCCAGACCGTCGATCGCGGTGCCCTGGGCCAGCGGCTCCAGGGCGACGGCGACGGTGTCGCTGGAATGGATCTTCAGGTACTTCGGCATGTCAGGCCCCTTGGGGGAGAAGCGTGGGAAGCGGGAGTGGTTAGCGGGCCAGGACCAGCGAGAGTTCCGGCACGAAGGTGACGATCATCAGAGCCACGAACAGCGCCACGAAGAGCAGGGTGGACTGCTTCATGAAGTCCGAGATCTTCACCTTGGCGAGGTTGCAGACCAGCAGCATCACCGTGCCCACCGGCGGCGTCAGACAGCCGACCGCGAGGTTCACGATCACCACGATGCCGAAATGGATCGGGTCGATGCCGAGCTGGTGCACCGTCGGCATCAGCAGCGGGACCATGACGATGAGGATCGCGTTGCCCTCGATCAGCATGCCCAGGAACAGCAGCAGCAGATTGAGGATGATCAGGAAGACGTACTTGTTGTCGGTCAGGGCCGTGATGAAGGTGGCCAGCTGCTGCGCCGCCTGCTCCAGCGACAGCACCCAGGCCAGGGCCGAGCAGGCCATGATGACCAGCATGACCGAGGAGGTCGCCTTGAAGGTACCGACCAGGGCGTCCAGCACATGGGCGACGCGCATCTCGCGGTAGATCACGAAACCGATCACCAGGACGATCAGCACCGCCACCGCGCCGGCTTCGGTCGGGGTGAAGATGTTGGCGCGGATGCCGCCGATGATGGCGACCAGCAGGACCAGCACCGGCCAAGCGCCGACCAGCGCGCTGGTGGTCTCCGAGGCGGTGGGCCAGCTGTCGCGGGACGGCGGGTAGCCGTTGCGCTTGGACACGATGTAGGCGGCGCCCATCAGCATGATGGCCATGACGATGCCGGGCAGGATGCCGGCCATGAACATGGCGCCGATGGAGACGTCGGCGACGAGGCCGTAGATGATCAGCGCGATGCCCGGCGGGATGATCGGCGTCACCAGCGCGCCCGACGCCGTGACGGCGGCGGCAAAGGCGCGGTTGTAGCCCTTGCGCTCCATCTCAGGCACCAGCATGCGGGTGAGCATGGCGCTGTCGGCGAGGTTGGAGGCGCTGACGCCGCCCAGCAGCGTGCTGAGCATGATGTTGGTCAGCGCCATGCCGCCGGTGAGCTTGCCCACCATCAGGTCGGCCACGCGCAGCAGGCGCTTCGCCACGCCGGTGTGGTCCATCAGCGTGCCGAGCAGGATGAAGAAGGGGATCGCCAGGAGGGACAGGTTCTGCGAGGCGCCGATCAGCCGCTGCACCGCGATCTGGTCCGGAACCGGGCTGAAGAACACGAAATAGACAAGAACCGATGCGAAAATTGCAATGTAAATTCGCATATTCAAAGCGAAAAGACAAAGCATAATAAGAATGATGACGGGCCAGCTCATGGCGCTTCCCCCTTCACGATCACCATGATGTCAATAAAGCAGCGATGCAGAAGATAGGCGACGAGGCCAATCGCACCGACCGGAACGGCAATGTCGATCCAGAACCAGGAGATCTGAAGAATTTCCGTCAGCTTGTATTGGGCGCTCTGGGCCAGCAGGTAACCGAGCCAGCCGGCATAGCCGAGAACCAGGATCGACAGGGCCGAAATGGCCAGATCGACGGCCGCCCGGATGCGGGTGGGCAGCAGGTCCACGAACAGCGGGATTTCCAGATGCTGGCCGTCACGCTCGGCGACGATGGCGCCGATCATGATGATCCAGATCATCAGAAGCCCAGACATCTCCTCGCCCCAATGCAGCGGAGCGTCGAAGAGATAGCGCGCGAACACCGCCACGATGGTCATCACCACCAGACCGGCCAGCGCGGTTCCCGCGATGACCGATGGCAAACGCCGGATCAACTCCATGGCACAATCCTCCAAACGATCCGGGCGGGACGGCAGCCCCGCCCGGATTTACTTATTTCTTACTTCAGATCCTTCTGGATCTGTTCGTACAGGCCGGCCGACCACTTGGGGAACTGGGTGTAGACGACCTTGGTGGCCTCGCGGAACGGCGCCGGGTCCGGCTGGATCACGGTGACGCCGGACGCCTTCATCTTCTCGATGAACTCGGCGTCCTGCTCGGCGGCCAGCTTCTGGCTGTAGAGGCCGGCCTCGTAGCCGGTCTCGTGGACCATCTTCACGACGTCCGCCGGCAGCTTGCTGAAGAAGGCCTCACCGCCGACCCACACCGAGGTGTTGGTCAGATAGCCGACGAGGCTCAGATACTTGGCCTGCTCATGCAGCTTGGCGCCGTACAGCACGGAGATCGGGTTCTCCACGCCGTCGATCAGGCCGGTGGTCAGGGCCGGATAGACCTCGCCCAGCGGCATCGGCGTCGCGGTCGCGCCCATCGCCTCGATCGTCTTGATCTGCATCACGTTGTTCGGGACGCGAATCTTCATGCCCTTGAGGTCCTCGGGCGTGTTGATCGGCTTCTTGGCGAGGATGTGGCGCACGCCGTACAGGTAGTTGGACATGACGATGTGCACGCCCTTCTTGCGCAGCCCCTCGTCCTTCTTCTTGAACCAGTCGCTCTCGTAGATCTTGAAGAGCTTCTGGGGGTCGTCGGTCAGGTACGGACCGAAGAGAACGCCGAGGTCGGCGTCGTAATCCTGCAGGAAGCCGACGTCGGTCAGGGTGATGACGTTCATCCCCATCATCGCCTGTTCCATGACGTCCTTCTTGGCGCCCAGCTGGGAGCTGGGGAACAGCTTCAGGGTGATCTCGCCCTTGCTCTTCTCCTTCAGGAGGTCGGCCCAGTGATGCATCACCCGGTCGAGCGGCTCGCCCGGGTTGTTCTCGTAGGCGACCATGATCTCGGTCTTGGCCATGGCGCCGGACGCGGCACCGATCGACAGCACGCACGCGGCAAGGGCAGACGCCAAAAAGCGCTTCATTGTTATTTCCTCCATAGTGGATGCCGGGGAGCCCGTCTGCGGACGTGGCCCAGTGACGGGTCCCGCCGAACATGGCCGGACCCGGCGGCGGGACCGGCACGCCCCGCCGCAGCAGTTCTGGTGGTGACGGCGCCCGGCGGGCGCCGCCGGAAGGGTCAGCGCTCGATCATCACCTTGACCGTGGTGTCGCGCTCCTTGGCCCAATAGGGCAGGGCCTTGTCGGCCTCCTCGAAGGGGAAGACCTTGGAGATCAGGTCGTCGGGGGCGTGGTCGAGCGTTTCGAGGTAGCGGATGACGGCCTGGAAATCCTCGGAGGTCGCGTTGCGCGACCCCATGATGTCCAGCTCCTTCAGGTTGAAGAACTGCGTCTTGTAGGACACCGGCTCCTTGGCGTAGCCGATGTAGACGACGCGGCCGGCGAAGGACACGAGGTCGATGGCCTGGGTGAAGGTGGCGGGCACACCGACCGCCTCGATCACCACGTCGGCGCCGTCGCCGTTGGTCAGTTCCAGGACGCGGGCGGACACGTCCTCCTTGGCGGCGTCGATGGTGTGGGCGGCGCCGTAGCGGCGGGCCAGACCGGTCTTCGCCTCACCGATGTCCACGGCGATCACCGTGGCGCCGCGATGGACGGAGCCGGCGATGGCGCCCATGCCGATCATGCCGCAGCCCAGCACCAGAACGGTGTCGGCCGCCTCGACGCGGCCGCGCGCCGCGGCGTGGAAGCCGACCGACAGCGGCTCGACCAGCGCCAGATGGCGCGGCGCCAGCGTGTCGTTCAGGATCAGCTTGCCGTAGGGCAGGACGATGCGCTCGGCCAGACCGCCGTTCTGCTGCACGCCGAGCGTGCGGTTGCTGCGGCAGGCGTTGACCCGGCCCTTGCGGCAGGACGGGCAGGTGCCGCAGGCGGTGTAGGGAATGACGATGGCGCGCCGGCCCACGGTGTACTCGGCCGGAACGCCCTCGCCGACCGCGGCGATCTCGCCGCCGATCTCGTGGCCGGGAATGCGCGGCAGGGAAACCAGCGGGTTCAGCCCCTTGAAGGTGCTGAGGTCGCTGCCGCACAGGGCGACGTGGCGGATGGCCAGCAGCACCTCGCCGGGGCCGGGGGTCGGCTCGGCCACCTCGTGGATCGCGCAGACGTCCACGCCTTCGATCATCAGTGCTTTCACAGGTGATGTCCTTTTTTAGGAAGCGGACGTGTTCAGGGCGTGGGCGCGGCCTTCGGCTGCGCTTCCTGGTTGAACACGCTCTCGCTGAAATGGAAATGGGCGTTGCTGGCCTCGACGGCCTTCTCGACGGAGCGCTCACGCAGCGCTGCGATGATCTGGCGATGATAATCGACCGTGGTCGGCCCGATCACCGCGTTGCTCTTGCCGATCTCCATGTAATAGATCATCGGCTGAGACATCGCCTGATACATCTTCTGCAACATGGAGTTGCGCGATGCGGCGACGATGGCGGCGTGGAAGCGGAAGTCCACCTCCGCCGCCTCGCGCACCGTCAACTGGTGCTCCATGTCTTCCGCCAGACGGTTGAGCCCGTCGATCTCCGCATCGGTGATGTGCCGGACCACTTCGGGCAGCACGCCGATCTCGATGATCCGGCGGAACTGCAAGACTTCCCGACAGGTCTTGACGCTGCGGTCGAAGCATTGATCGAGAATGCGGAACATCGCTTCGATGTCCGGCTTGCTGGCGCGCGGGCCGCGCTGCGTCTTCTCCACCAAGCCATAGGCTTCGAGGAAAATGATGACTTCGCGGATCGTGTTGCGGCTGACGCCGAACCGCTCGGCCAGCAGGCGTTCGTTCGGAAGCAGATCGCCGGGCTGGTAGCGCTCGGGGATCTCCTTGCGAAGCTCTTCGAAGATGGCCTTGACGGTTGAGACGCCGTTCATGATCGCGCCGCCGAAGTTTGGTCCAACAATTGGACAACTGATGGCGAACGATAGCACCGCGGCTTCGGGCGGAAAACGCCAAAAGGAGTCACAAAATGTCGAAAACAGCGCTGTTAACGCATGAAGCCAAATTTTTGCGCCGCATCATCGTGTGGTGCGGGGCCTCACTTTCGGGTTTTCCCCCGAATGTCGGCATCTTGTTGCTGTGGCAAAACTAAAGGGTGTGGCGACGCGCTCGCTCGACCGGCGAGTGTGTCCGGCTGGTGCATCCCGCTTGCTTATCCCCCGGGAATGCGATAACAGGGCGCGGCGCGCACGATGGGTGCGCGGGCGGGCCGGAAACGGCCGGTTGGCGGCTTGGCCGCACCCTGAGAAAGTTGTTGCAATCCGACGCGGCGCCGCGTAACGTCCCGCTTAGGAAAGCAAGCTAATTCAATGGGTTGGGTGTTTGTGCCCGCTCCGTTGAAACGATGAAGTTGCGGTCGTGGCGGAATTGGTAGACGCGCAGCGTTGAGGTCGCTGTGGCAGAAATGCTGTGGAAGTTCGAGTCTTCTCGACCGCACCATCCCTATCGTCGGCGCATCGCCGGACGACAATGAAAATCGGGGCCTTCTCAGGCCCCTTTTTCATGCCCGCAAGACGCGGGCCTCGTTCCCCCTCATCCCCCGTCATTCCTCCAGGGTCCAGTTTCCGGCGGTCCGGCAGGTGCGCAGCGGCGCCCCGGGGTCCCGGCCGGCGGGGGTGGTCACGACGTGGGTCAGTCCGAAGCACAGGCGCCCGCGGTCCTTCGGGTCGGCGATGCGGCCCGTCACGGTGACCACGCCGGAGCGCAAGCGGTCGCCCGACATCCACTCCTGGCCCATGGACGCCCGCTCCGTGCCCGACGCGGCGAGCGCGCCAAGAAAGGCCCCGGCGACCTGCGCCTGGTCATCCTGGCTCATCCGCAGGCGGGTGGCGTTGCTCCAGCCCGGCCCGACCAGCAGCTCCGGCGTCCGGACATTGACGGGCACCCGATCGGCGGCGATGGCCACCGCCAGATCCAGCGGGTCCTCGGGCGCCACGCCGGGCGGCGTGTCGATCAGCCCGGTCAGGCTGGCCAGCCCGGTCCGCGTGCCTTCGCCCATCTTGCCATCAATGGCCCCGTCGTAGCGCCCCAGCCGGGCCAGCGCCCGCTGCGCCGCCATGATTCGCTCCTCCGGCGTCAGGACGCGTGGGGCGGGCATCGGCGCGCGGCCCTCGGTGATCGCCTCCACGTCCAGCCGGTGGTTGAGGCGGCTGAAGCCCGGCCCGCCGTTCCACCAGGTCAGCAGGCCGAGATGCAGCACCGCCGCGGCGGACAGCAGGACGAGCGGCCAGGAGCCCTGGTCCGGCGCGCGGACCGGTCCGCCGAAGACCGCGCCCAGCGCGCCGCGCACCACCCCGCGCACCAGCGTCCACAGGCCCAGCCCGGCAATGATGGGAAGCCCGATGTCCCAGCCGAGCCGCAGCGCCGCCGGGGCGGGCTGCTCGGGCGTCGCGCCGGTCAGCAGGGCCGGCCCGTCCACCCCCGCCACCAGCAGCAGGACCAGGGCGAGCAGCCCCGCCGCGGCGATCCAGCTCCGCGCCACGGCGGTGCGGCTGGTCTCGGCGAAGCGCTCCGCCAGGACGGCGGCGCACTCCATCACGAAGGCGGGGCTGATGCAGCCCTCATGGTCGGCGACGATCGCCGCGGCGTCCGGCTCGCGGCCGTCGAGCACCGCCTCGGCGACCGAGCGGGTCAGCCGGTAGGCGCCGGCCAGGGCGAAGGCGTCGGCGGGTGGCAGCGCCGCGATGCGCTCCAGAACCGGGGCCAGAACGGTGTCGAGGAAGGGGGAGGGGGGCGGAGTCGCCGTCCGGCCCGACGGTTTCCACCTCGAACGGCACGCCGTCGCACTCCCAGGACAGCGCCACCACCGTCAGCGTGCCGCTGCGCTGGTAGAGGAGCTGCGTGCCGGAATGGCGCACCGTGGCGGGGGCGGGGTTGGCGAGCGCCGCGAAACCGGCGAAGCCGGCCTCCTCCAGCGCCATCCGCACGGCCGCCGGGGCGTCCGGCGGGGCGGTCAGGCTGTAGGAGGGGTGGGCGGTCAGGCGAGGGTGGTGGATGTGGGTGAACTGCCCGACCCCGCCACAGGACTCGCAGGCGACCACGCCGTCTCCCGCGCAGACCGGGCAGCGGTGCTGGCCGCGTCCGCCGCACTCCGGGCAGTCCGGCGCTTCGGCCGTCGCGCTGTGGGTGCAGCGGATCTTGCCGCCGCGGCAGCCGTCGCCGCCGCAGGCGCGCACCCCGCCGCCGTTGCAGCCGGTGCAGACCTCGTGCAGGTAGTAGGGGCCACGCAGCGAGGGCAGGGGCGGCAGCGGCTCCTCAGCCGCGGCCATCGCCTCGACCCGCTCGTCCAGTGGGCCGAGCAGCGTGGCGAAGCGGTGGGCCGTCTCCAGCGAGGCGGCCTCGGCGTCGAGATCGCGGGCCAGCGTCGCGTTCAACTCGGCGGCGTTGCGGCAATAGATGGCGAATCGCACCATCTCCGCGCCCAGCCGGACCTCCACCTCCGTCGCCCAGTCGATGCTCAGGGTCAGATGGGCGCCGACCATCACCTCGCGCTGCTGTGCCTGGCGAAGCGTCACGCCTTCCGGCGCCGGGACGTTGCCCGAGGCCGCACGGCGCAACCGCCGGATCAGGGCGGTCTGCGGAACCGTCGCGGCGGGGGCGGGCCGGTGACGATCGCCCGGAGGCGGGTCGCCGGCGGGCGAATCGCCCTGGGTCCGATCGCCCTGAGCCCGATCGCCTTGCGGCAAATCACTGGAGCCCAGTCGGAGGGGGGCAAGCTCGTTCCGGTCGAAGTCGAGGCTGTCGGGCATGGGGCGTGCGTGTCCGCGAACAGGGGCGCCGGCACTGGATCAGGCCGCGGACGCCGGAGCAGAAAATCAGGCGGCGACGTCCGGCGCGGGCCCGCCACCGGTCGGCGCCCGGTCGTCGGATTCACGGTCTCCGATGTCGGGATCGTCGGAGGCGTCCGCGGGGGCCGGCGTGTCCGCGGCGTCGTCCGGAGCCGGCGCGTGGCGGACCCAGCGGCGGCCCTCCATGGCGAATCCGTGATCGCGGAACCACAGCCGCTCCGCCTCGTCGGCGGCGCGGAACAGCACCAGCGTCCAGCCGTCGCTGTCCTGCGTCCCGTCGCCGCCGTCGTCAGGCATGGCGTAGGGCTGGAGCGAATAGGGGAAGTCGTCGCGGGTCACTGCATGCCCCCCGTGGTGGAGCCGCCGGAGCCCGATGGCCGCGTCGCGGCGGGCGGGGAGTCGGACCCCTCCCCCTCGATCGGTTCCAGGTCGCTCTCGGCGGCGTATTTGATGAGACGGCCGTCGGCCAGACGGATGTCGTAGGTCGGCTCACCGGCAAGGGTTCGTGCGACGACGAGGGCCTCCTGGCCCGCAAACCTCACCCGTGTTCCCAACCGCAGCATCCCGCCCCCGACTGTGTCTTGATCGTCGTCGCAGGCTAAGGATTCGGCCGGGGGTGTGCTGTGTCAAAAACCGGACGCCAAAGGAGCAGGGCTGTGCTTGCGGGGTTCTCCCCTTGCGGGGCTTGGTGCTCCGGGCCCTTTGCGCTGTTGATGATGCAAAAGGACAGGTGTGGTGCAACGATGGAGGTGTTCATGCCCGCACAGCAGGACAACGGCAACCGGAAGCCGTCCGTCATCGATCTGGTGACCGATCCCGAGAAGTTCGATCAATGGCAGCGCCAGCGCGAACGCGACGAGGCATCGGACGGGGGTGATGGCCGGGAGCGTGGCCGGGACGGGGATCGCGGCGGCGAGCCGGACCGCGGCCGGTCGGACACCCCCAGCGGCCGCGACTGACCGCCGGGCCGAGCGCCGGGGGAAGGGCCCGGCTCCGCTCTTGCGGTTACTCGGCGGCTTCGCGGGGCGGCTGCGCCTCCGCCGGGATGCCCAGCGGAGCGCCGCAATGGAACTGCATGAGCCGGCGCTCGACCCGGATCAGGTAGGCGCGCGCGTCCAACCCCACGGGGCCGCGGCTGTGTTCGCGGACGAGCCTGATCGCGCGACAGGCGTGACCGCATTCCGGCGTGGCAAACTGGCACAAAACGATTGTCCGCCTGAAGGAGTGGGTCCCAAAGTATTACTCCTTTTGACAGAAGCCGTCGAGCGTCGGTCGCGAGTCGAATACGATGTCACAACGTGTCGTTCAATGGACCCATCAGTCGGTCACCGGCTGGTTGGCATACAATAGTATGTGACGTCGGGCCTGGATGCCCGGCCGCCGCCGACCAAGCTTTGGTTGCAGGCGGGTTCAGTTTGATTCCTGCGTGACCTCAGCCCGCGCTCCGGCCTGCGCGCCCTCGAGGAGCGCCAGATACTCCAGAAGCCGTTCCAGCGTCCCGGTCGGCATCCCGACGGAGGGGACGTCGTTGCGCTTGGCGGCCTTCAGCGCGGTGCGGAGCAGGGTGCGGTCGATGTCGGTCAAACCGGCCATGATGATGACGTGCGTGTGAAGCGACGATGCGCAACCTCTATCATCAAGACGCGCAACCACGCCATGCCCAATCGGAAGGCAACCGCATAAACGACGGAAACCGGGCGGGCGCCGCCGGTCCCTGCGCGGGATGTGCCCCGCCACCGCTCCCTGTCACATCCTGGTGACACGGCGTGCCATACTTTTGCCGTGACGACGAAGAGTATAGGTATCCCTTTTCCCGGTCCGCCGGGGTGGCCGCCTTTCGCCAACACGAGATTTCGAACGGTGATCCAGATCCCCTCCGCCTTCCGTCGCCGGGTCGGCCGGCTCCTGGCAGCCCTGGTGCTGTGCGGCGCGCTTGCCGTGGGCACCGCCGCGCCGTCGGCCTTCGCCCAGACCGCCGCTCCGGCGGCGGAGGCCGCGGCGGACTTCAAGACGAAGCTCCCGCAATGGCAGAACGCGTTGGAGCGGGCGGCCAACCGCATCGCGGGTGGTGATCTGGCGAACACCGAATACGAGACCCTGCGCGCCGATCTGGCGAAGATCCAGCACGAGGTCCGGGAGGCCGGGGCCGCCGCCGCCGCCGCCCGCGACACCGCGCAGCGCATGCTCGACGCGCTGGGGCCGCCGCCGGCCCAGGGCGCCCCGCCGGAGGAGGCCGGGATCGCCGCGGAACGCAAGCGCCTGTCCCAGACCATCGGCGAGGCGGAGGGGCGGACCAAGCAGACCGAGTTGATCGTCACCCGCGCCGACATCCTGCTGCGCACCGCCGCCGACCAGCGCATGACCCAGCTCACCGAGCAGATCGTCCGGCGCGGGCCGGTGCCCCTGCTGCCCGCCACCTGGGCCGCCCTGCCCGAGCAGACGGCCTATGTGCAGGAGCGTATGGCGCGGGCCTTCGGCATCGTGATGGGCGACGACGAGTGGCGCGGCCGCCTGTACGGTCTGGGCGCGCTGGCCGCCATCCTGTTTCTGGTCGCCTGGCCGGTGCGCCGGGTCCTGCTGCGCCGCTACGGCCACCGCGACCTGGAGGAGCGGCCGAGCTACCGCCAGCGCGTGGTGGCGATGGCGGTGGAGGCGCTGGCCCGCTGCCTCGTGCCGCTGGTGCCGACGCTGGTGCTGAGCGGCGCCCTGGTCGGGCTGCTGCGCGACGCCGCCGACGCCGGGCCGCTGACCGCGCTGGTGGTCGGGGTGTCCGGCGGCCTGACCGCCTATTTCCTGGTCACCGGCGTCGCCCGCGCCACCCTGGCGCCCGACCATCCGTCCTGGCAGCTCGCCAACCTCGACCCGGCGAGCGCGCGCCGTCTGGTCCGCCGCATCCCGCTCGTCATGATCGGGCTGGCGCTGGCCGGCACCGGCATCGCCCTGTCGGAGGGCATGTTCACCCCGCCGGAGCTGCGCTCGATCACCGGCTTCGGCACCATGGCGCTGATCGCCGTGTCGCTGCTGTTCCTCTACCCCGACCACCTCTGGCTGGCCGCCCCGCCGCCGGAGGCCGAGGCGACCGACGATTGCGGCTGCCCGGAGCCGACGCCCGGGGCCGGACTGGACGTCACCCTGCCGCCGGCCGCCGCGCCCAGCGAGGCGGAGGCCGCGGAGGAGCCGCCGGCCCGTCCGCGGGTCGTCGGGCTGCGCCTGCGGCTGCTGATCGGGGCGGTGGCGCTCGCCTCGCTGGTCGCCGCAGGCTCCGGCTATCTGGTCGGCGCGATCTACGCGTCGAAGCTGATGCTGACCACCCTCATCATCGGCGGCGTCCTGCTGGTGGCGCGCGGCGTCCTGCGCGAGCTGTTGTGCGTCCTGCTGGAGCGCGGCAGCGGGCAGGTGGCCGAGGTGCGCGACATCGTCATCGCCACCGACCGCGGCCGGCGGATGCTGGGGCAGGCCGGGCGGACGGTGATCGACGGGCTTCTGCTGACCGTGGCCGCCTTCTTCCTGCTGCCGCTGACCGGCATGACCCTGTCGGAGATGAAGGGGCTGGCCGACGGCTTCCTCAGCGGCGTCACGGTGGGCGGCGTGCGCATCGCGCCGGGCGACATCATGTCGGCGTTGATGGTGCTGGGCGTCGTCGTCGCGGTGACCCGCTTCATCCAGCGCCAGCTCGACGAGCGCATCCTCGGCCGCGTCAACATGGACGACGGCGTGCGCAACTCGATCCGCATGGGTGTCGGCTATCTCGGCACCACCATGGCGGTGCTGATGTCGGTCGGCACGCTGGGGCTCGACCTGTCCAGCCTCGCGATGATCGCGTCCGCCCTGTCGGTCGGTATCGGTTTCGGCCTGCAGAACGTCGTCAGCAACTTCATCTCCGGCCTGATCATGCTGGTCGAGCGACCGGTGAAGGTGGGCGACTGGGTGGTGGTGAACGGGCTGGAGGGCACCGTGCGCCGGATCAGCGTGCGCGCGACGGAGATCCAGACCTTCCAGCGCGCTTCCGTCATCATCCCGAACTCGGAGTTCATCTCCAAGTCGGTGGTCAACTGGACGCTGAAGGACAAGACCACCCGCATTGAGATCAAGGTCCGCATCACCTACGACACCGACGCCCGGCAGGTCTACGCGCTGCTGCTGAGGATCGGCTACGGCCACGCCCAGGTGCTGCGCAACCCGGAGCCGGTGGTGATGTTCCGCGACTTCGGGCCGAGCGGGCCGGAGTTCGAGCTGCGCTGCTTCGTCGCCAACACCGAGCACATCATCCCGGTGCGCAACGAGCTGCGCATGCGCATCCTGGAGCAGTTCCGCGAGCAGGGCATCCAGATGCCCTTCGACCAGCAGACCGTCCACATGCCGAAGGTCGAGGCGATGCTGGAGGTCCTCCTGGCCGAGCGCCGCGCCCAGGCCGGCGTGCCGGAGCTTCAGGTGGTGGCCGACAGCGGCAAGGTCGTGCCGCTGGCCGACACGCTCAGCGACCGCGGGCCGCGCACCGCCACCTGACGGGGCGGCCCGCAGAGTGTCGTCAGAGCGGTGGCTCCGCCGGCTTGCGGCGCCGAAGCGGAGTGACTTTGGGCGGGGGCGCCGCGGACTCGGGGAGGGGTTGCCAGCCGGCGATGGCGCGCACGCAGCGCAGCGCTTCCGGGTTGTTGGCAAAGACCGGGAACAGCCGGCGCAACTCCACCACGGCGGACCATTCGCCGCGGTCGTGGAAGGCCCGGCGGATCGTTTCGGCTTCGCTCTCGCTGACGGTGAACATGGCGCCAGAGTGCCCCGCGGACCAAAGGCGCGCAAGCCCTCCCGGCGCCGGAAACAGCCCTTTGCCGTGGCCCGCAAACCCTGTCAAGGAAAGTTGTTCACAGGCGCGCGCATCCTTCGCTTGACTCCCGTTGCGGGGCGGGGCAGGCCGCGGACCAGGGCGGAAACGGAGCGCCGGGCACGAAAACTCCTTGATCGGCGCGGTTTTCTAATGTGCCCAAATTTCAGGCATTTGTGCCGGACCCCTTGAGGGGCCGCCTCTCCCTTCGGTTACCCCTCGATTCGCCAACAGAGTTATCCACAGAATCTGGGGATATCCGAAATATTGACATATCAGTCGGGGCGGCTCTCTCAGGTTGGACGGCGGATCAGCCGCACGGCACCGATGCCCAGCAGCATGGTCAGCGCGCCGCCGAACAGGAACAGGGCGGGCAGCCCGACCTGATGGGCGACGGCACCATAGACCACCGGCCCGATCCCCTGCCCCAGGAAGAAGGAGGAGGCGAAGAGGGCGAGCGCCGACCCGCGCGCCGTCGCCGACAGCTCCGTCGCCTGGGTCTGCATCGTGTTGTGCAGCATGTAGAAGCCGAATCCGGCGACCAGGAACAGCAGGGACACCACCGGCCAGGGCACCGGGGCGAGCATCGCCAGATAGGCGCCGCCGGCCACGAGGCCGCCGGCCCCCATCATCCCCCATTGGCCGAGCGTGCCGAGCAGGCGCCGCACGATGAAACTGTAGACGACTCCGCCGATGGCGAAGGCGGCGAGCGTCACCCCGGCCTCGAAGGCGCCCTCCGCCCCGTGGCGGGCCAGCATGGGGGCGACGAAGGGGAAGACGCCGAAGATCAGCAGCCCTTCCGCCGCCACCGTCGCGAAGACCCAGACCGACACCGGATTCGCCAGGACGGAGGCGTAGCGCGCCCGCGCGTCGGCCACGGACAGGGGATGCCGCTCCTCGCGCTCACCCTTCAGGAGGAGGGCGGCGGTCAGGGCGATCAGGCCGGTCACCACGGCGGCCAGGGCGAAGACGGTGCGCCAGCCCGCCACCTCCGACAGGGCGCCGGCCACGGCGGAACCGGACATTTGGCCGAGGATGACCGCCAGCAGAAAGCGGCTGATTGCGAACTGCCGCTCGGTGTAGACGACCCGGTCGCCGATCAGCGCCATGGAGGCCGGGATGATCCCCCCGGCGAAGGCGCCGGCGAGCATCCGCGAGCCCAGAACGCTGTAATAGCCGGGCGCCACCGCCGACAGCGCCACGCCGATGGTCAGGACGACCAGCGACAGGCGGATCAGCCGCGTCTTGCCGATGGCGTCGCCGACCGGTCCCAGGATCAGCTGCATCGCGGCGTAGGGCAGCGTGTAGGCGGAGGAGAGCAGGGCCGCTTCGGCCACGCCGATGCCGAGGTCCGACGCGATGACGGTCAGCATCGGGTCGGTGGTGCGCAGCGAAAAGGCACTCGCGAAACCGGCGAGGCCGAGCATCAGGATGAGAAGGCGCATGGGAGGCGTCGGCCGGTCTATGGTCTGGGGCGGGCGGGGGACAACCCTAAAGCAGGTGCGGCCGTCCGTCGCACGGCAAGATGGCCATGGCACCCATGCGCGTGCATGATCCGACAGGCCTCGACCGCCGTATAGAGCAAGGCCCTGCAGACCAGCGCCGCCGACCGGGAGACCGCCATGCCAACGATCCGCAATGCCGCCCGAACCGCCGCCGGGATTCTGTCCGCCGTCCTGATGCTGTCCGCGGCCGTCCCTGGTGCGGCGGCGGAGTCCGACGCGCTCGACTGGGCGGCGCTGCCACTGCCGGCCATCGACGGCGGCACGCTCGCGCCCGATGCCTTCCGGGGCAAGGCGGTGCTGCTGGTCAACACGGCGTCGCAATGCGGCTACACCGGGCAGTATGAGGGGCTGCAAAAGCTCTGGGCCGGGCGGCGCGACCGCGGGCTGGTCGTCCTGGGGGTGCCGAGCAACGATTTCGGTGGGCAGGAGCCCGGCAGCAACGCCCAGGTCGCGTCCTTCTGCGAACTCAACTACGGCGTCGATTTTCCCCTGATGGAGAAGCAGGCCGTCACCGGACCGCAGGCCCACCCGCTCTACCGCTGGGCGGCGGCGGTCGCCGGGCCGCAGGGCGTGCCGCGCTGGAACTTCCACAAGATCCTGATCGGCCGCGACGGGCGGCTGGTGGAATGGTTCGGCAGTTCGGTCACGCCGGAGTCCGCCACGCTGACCGCGGCCGTGGACAAGGCGCTGGCCCAGCCCGCCGCGAAGCGGTAACCGCATGGACGCGCTGTCCTTCGAGGACCGCCGGGCCTCGGTCGTCCGGCTGCTGTCCTACGGCGGGCTGATCCCCTTCGTCGGCGGCGCCGCGCTGGCCTGGATGGCGGAGGGCGACGTACGGGCCGCCGTGGTCCGGGCGGTCGTCGTCTACGCGGTGTCGATCCTGTCCTTCATCGGCGCCATCCACTGGGGCCGCATCCTTTCCGGGCGGGACGGCGAGACGAGCGGGCCGGCGTGGCTGGCCTGGGGAGTGGCGCCGTCGCTGCTGGGGTGGGGTGCCACCCTGCTGCCGTCCGGCCTGACGGTGCCGGCGCTGATCCTGACCTTCCTGCTCGCCTGGGCGGTGGACCGCAGCGCGGCGGCGGACGGACGTTATCCCCGCTGGTTCGGCACGCTGCGGACGCGCCTGACCGTCGTCGTCTGCCTGACGCTCGCAGCACTCATTCCGCTGGCTGGGTGACCGCTTCCCGGTGGGGCACCAGCGCCGCGGCCTTCAGCAGCACCTCCGGCCCGGCGCCGGGGAGATGGGCGTTCTCGCTGATGTGGCGGCGCCACGCGCGGGCGCCGGGCAGGCCCTGGAACAGCCCCAGCATGTGCCGGGTGATCGCCGACAGCGGCGCGCCCTGGCGCATCCGCTCCTCGGCGTAGGCCGCCATGGCCTCGACCACCGCGTAGCGGTCGGGACCGGGCTCCCCGCCGAACAGGCGGCGGTCGGCGTCGGCCAGGATGTAGGGCGTCTCGTAGGCGGCGCGCCCGATCATCACGCTGTCCAGTGTGGCGAGATGCCCCTCCGCCTCGTCCAGGGTCCGGATGCCGCCGTTGATGGCGATGGTGAGCTGCGGATTCTCCTGCTTCAGCCGGTGGACGAGGTCGTAGCGCAGCGGCGGGATGTCCCGGTTCTCCTTGGGGCTGAGGCCCTTCAGCCACGCCTTGCGGGCGTGCACGATGAAGTGGGTGCAGCCGGCGGCGGACACGGTGCGCACGAACTGGTCCAGTGTCGGCCATTCCTCCATCTCGTCGATGGCGATCCGCGACTTCACGGTGACGGGGATCGACACCGCCTCGCGCATGGCGCCGACCAGCCGGGCGACCAGATCGGGCTCGGCCATCAGGCAGGCGCCGAAGCGGCCCGACTGCACGCGGTCGCTCGGGCAGCCGACGTTCAGGTTGACCTCGTCATAGCCCCACTCCTCGGCGATGCGGGCGCAGGCCGCCAGCTCCGCCGGGTCCGACCCGCCGAGCTGGAGCGCCACCGGATGCTCCGCCGCGTCGTAGCCGAGCAGCCGCTCGCGGTCGCCGTGCAGCACGGCGCCGGTGGTGACCATCTCGGTGTAGAGCAGCGTGTTCTTCGACAGCAGGCGATGGAAGGTCCGGCAATGGCGGTCCGTCCAGTCCATCATCGGTGCAACGCTGAGGGCTATGGCGGGCATGGGCGGGGACTGTCTGTGAATCGGGAACGGCGGCGCACCAATTGGACCAAGCCGGCCCGGATGGCAAGGGGGGAGGTGGTTTTGTCGCCTTGGATTACCAGCCCTCTCCCCTCCGGGGAGAGGGTGGCCCGCAGGGCCGGTGAGGGGGGTGCGCTTGTGCCGAACGCACCAACACGCGCAACCCCCTCACCCTAACCCTCTCCCCAGAGGGGAGAGGGGATAAAATCACGCCCGCTGGCGACCGCGGGCGGGCTTGCCGTGGGAGGAGCGGGTGCCGGACAGCACGGCCTTCACCTTCGCCAGATGGTGCCGCGCCTCGGCGCCGAGCTTCAGCGCCACGCCTGTGGACAGCACGTCGATGATCGCCAGATGGACGAGGCGGGAGGCCATCGGCGTGTAGATTTCCGCGTCCTCGACCGGGGTGTGGCCGATGGCGACCGACGACACCGCGGCCAGCGGCGAGCCCGGCGCGGTGATCGCGATGACCGGGATGCCCAGGTCGCGGGCCATCTGCGCCAGCTCCGTCACCATCACGGTGCGCCCGGTGTTGGAGATCGCCAGCAGGACGCCGCGCGCTCCCAGATTGACCGCCAGCATGCGGACCATCATCGGATCGGCGCTGGCCTGCGCCGCCATGCCGAAGCGCATGAACTTGTGCGCCGCGTCCTCCGCCACCACCGCCGAGGCGCCGGTGCCGATGCACAGGATGCTGGAGGCGTCGGCCAGCAGTTCCACGGCGCGGGAGACGGCCGCCATGTCGAGCGCGCCGGCCGCGTCGTTCAGAGCGGCGGCGGCGGATGAAAAGATTTTTCGCGCGACGGTCGGAGTCTCGTCGTCCGGCGCCACGTCCTGGCTGACGAAGGGGGTGCCGCGGGCCTGCCCCTCGGCCAGCCGCAGCTTGAAATCGGGGAAGCCGGCGCAGCCGATGCTGCGGCAGAAGCGGACGACGGTCGCCTCGCTGACCCCGGCGGCCTGGGCCAGCACGGTGATGCTCTGCCCCAGGACCTTCTGCGGCTCGACCAGCACCATCTCGGCGACCTGGGCTTCGGAACGCTTCAACTCCGGCAGACGGCCGCGGATGTGATCGAGGATGTTCACCGGCTGGAGCATCGAAACGGACCGTCCATCCCTAAAAGCGTTCTTGGGTCCCGGCCTTCTCGGCTCCGGGCGTCGGTGGGCGGCGGGACCGTACCACCGCCGCCGCGAGCGGCATAGCCTGCCCTGGCCCGCGCGGCCGGGTCGTCGCGCCGCTTTCCCTGGGACCCAAGCTATGCGTGGGAGGGCGCCTTGTGAAGATAATTTTCGTCGCTATGCCGATCGTCTGGCGGTTTTGGTGCCGTTATGAAGAAAATCTTCTTCACTCGGTTGCGGGACTCCTCTATTTTCCGACACAGAAAATTCAAGGTCCCGGCAAGAGACCCCGGCAAGAGACCAAATGGGAGGAACCCCGACCCGCCGCCCGGCCCCGCTGCCGGTGCGCCGCGCCGCCCGTTCCCTTCCGTGCCGTCTCCTTCCCGCGTCCGTCCCCTGCCGCCGCCCTTTCCGTTTGGGTGAGCCCCGCCGCGAGGCGGGCCGAGGAGTGTGCATGAAGCGCATGGTGGAAGCGCTGGAGATGGTCACCGAATGGATCATGGCGCTGATGCTCGCCGTGATGGTGGCGCTGGTCTTCGGCAACGTGGTTCTGCGGTACGGCTTCAACAGCGGCATCGTCGCCGCCGAGGAGCTGGCCCGCCTGATGTTCGTCTGGCTGGTCTTCCTGGGCGCGACGCTGGCGCTGCGCCGCCACCAGCATCTGGGGCTGGACATCCTCCAGGCCCGCCTGCCGGCCCGCGTCCGCCGGGTCTGCGCGGTGATCAGCCACCTGCTGATGATCTACGCGCTGTGGCTGTTCATCCAGGGGAGCTGGTTCCAGCTTCTGATCGGGATGGAGACGCGCTCCACGGTGCTCAGCTTCCCCATGGCCTTCTACGCCGCCGCGGGATTCTTCCCGGCGATCGCCATGGCGCTGACGATCATCGCCAACCTCTGGAAAATCCTGTCGGGCGACGCGACGGCGCACATCCCCGGCAACGGCGACCCCCACGGCGTCACCGCCCCGCAGGGCGGCGCCATCGCCGAGCATTGATTCCGTCCGGCCTTCTGAAAGCGGAGCCCGTTCCATGGCCCTTGCGGTCTTCCTCTCCTCGCTGTTCGGCCTGATGCTGCTCGGCATGCCCATCGCCTTCGCCCTGATGCTGACAGGCGTGGCGCTGATGCTGCATCTCGACTTCTTCGACGCCCAGCTCGTCGCCCAGAACATGCTGAGCGGCGCCGACAACTACCCGCTGATGGCAGTGCCCTTCTTCATCCTGGCCGGCGAGCTGATGAACGCCGGCGGCATCTCGCAGCGCATCATCAACCTCGCGGTCAGCCTCGTCGGGCACATCCGCGGCGGCCTGGGCTACGTGACCATCGGCGCGTCGGTGATGCTGGCCAGCCTGTCCGGTTCGGCCATCGCCGACACGGCGGCGCTCGCCACGCTGCTGATCCCGATGATGCGCGACAACGGCTACCCGGTGCCGCGCTCCGCCGGCCTGATCGCGTCGGGCGGCATCATCGCCCCGATCATCCCGCCCAGCATGCCCTTCATCATCTTCGGCGTGACCACCAACACCTCGATCAGCGGCCTGTTCATGGCCGGCATCGTGCCCGGCCTGCTGATGGGCGCCGGTCTGGTCATCACCTGGATGTTCGTGGTGCGCGGCATGACCGTGAAGCTGCAGCCCAAGGCGAGCTGGGGCGAGCGCCGCACCGCGCTGGTCGAGGGCGTCTGGGCGCTGGCCCTGCCGGTCATCATCATCGGCGGCCTGCGCGGCGGCATCTTCACCCCGACCGAGGCCGCGGTGGTCGCCGCCGTCTACTCGCTGGTCGTGGCGCTGTTCGTCTACCGGCAGGTGACGCTGAAGGATCTGGTGCCGCTGCTGGTCCAGGCCGCGCGCACCACCAGCACGGTGATGTTCCTGTGCGCGGCGGCGCTGGTGTCGTCCTACATGGTGACCCTGGCCGACCTGCCGCAGCAGATGAACGAGATGCTGGCCCCGCTGCTGCACGAGCCGAAGCTGCTGATGGTCGCCATCACGCTGCTGCTGCTCGCCGTCGGCACGGTGATGGACCTGACGCCGACGATCCTGGTGCTCGGCCCCGTGCTGACTCCGCTGGCCGCGGCGGCGGGCATCGACCCGACCTATTTCGGCGTGATGTTCGTGCTGACCGGCACGCTGGGCCTGATCCATCCGCCGGTCTGCACGGTGCTGAACGTGGTGTGCGGCGTCGCCCGCATCTCGCTGGAAAGCGCCACGCGCGGCATCTGGCCGTTCCTGCTGACCTACCTGCTTCTGCTGAGCCTGCTGATCGCCGTTCCGGAGATCGTCACGGCCCCGCTGACTCTGTTCCGCCATTAATCACAAATGCTCACAGGGAAGAACCGACCCATGAAGCTGCTCCGTTCCGTCCTTCTGGCGACCGGCCTTGCCGCCGCCATCCTCGCCCCCGTCGCCGCCTCCGCCCAGGACATCAAGCCGCGCCTGATCCGCTTCGGCTACGGCCTGTCGGAGAGCAGCAACCAGGGCCGCGCCGTGAAATTCTTTGTCGAGGAGATGTCCAAGCGCTCCGGCGGCAAGCTGAAGGTCAAGGGCTTCGCCGATGCCAGCCTGGGCAGCGACATCCAGATGCAGAACGCCCTGATCGGCGGCGCGCAGGAGATGATGGTTGGCTCGACCGCCACGCTGGTCGGCATCGTCAAGGACTTCGCCGTCTTCGACCTGCCGTTCCTGTTCAACAACGAGCAGGAGGCCGACGCCGTGTTCGACGGCCCGTTCGGCCAGAAGCTGGCGGCCAAGCTGAACGACAAGGGCCTCGTCGGCCTCGTCTACTGGGAGAACGGTTTCCGCAACCTGACCAACAGCAAGCGCCCGGTCGAGAAGGTCGAGGACCTGAAGGGCATCAAGCTGCGCGTCATGCAGAACCCGGTCTACATCGACATGTTCAACGGCTTCGGCGCCAACGCCGTGCCGCTGTCCTTCTCCGAGCTGTTCACCGCCATGGAGACGGGCACGGTGGACGGCCAGGAGAACCCGGTCACTACCATCCAGTCCTCGAAGTTCTACGAGGTCCAGAAGTATCTGACCATTTCCAAGCACGTCTACAGCCCGTGGATCGTTCTGGCCTCCAAGCGCTGGTACGACGGCCTGTCCGCTGACGAGCGCAAGATCATCAACGAGGCCGCCGTCGCCTCGCGCGACTTCGAGCGCAAGGACAGCCGCGAGGCGTCGAAGCAGAGCATCGCCTACCTCAAGGACAAGGGCATGCAGATCAACGAGCTGAGCGACGCCGAGCTGGGCCGCATGCGTGAGATGGTCAAGCCGGCCATGGACAAGTTCGCCGCCGACGGCGGCGCCGACCTGCTGAACGAGCTGCAGGGCGAGATCAACAAGGTCCGCAAGTAAGGCTTTGAATCTCCCTCTCCCGCTCCGGGAGAGGGAAGGGGCCCGCGCGAAAGCGCGGGAAGGGTGAGGGTAACACCAAGAATCAGCCTCTTGATCCTTGCACGACCCTCACCCGCCCGCTGACGCGGGCACCCTCTCCCGGGGCGGGAGAGGGGCTTTTCATCCGTCACTTCACCCGCTCACCCGTGAACGGGTTCCAGCCCACGGCGGCCAGGACCGTCCAGGCCGTCACCGCCAGGTGGGGGCGGCGGTAGTAGCGGAAATCGTCCGTGGTGCTGTCCGGCCCGATGGCGAGGCCGGTGGTGATGCTGTCCTCGCGTGTCGCCCAGACATGGCCGCCGCGGCTGACCTCCTTGCCGACCTCGGCCAGAAGCCGTTGCGCCTCGTCGGACCGTCCCAGCAGGCGGTAGACCAGCGCGGCCTGCGCCGTGCCCTCCACCCACATGCCGTCGCGATCGTCGTTGAAGTCGAAACCGCCGTCGACCCCGTGGGCCTTCTCCGCATAGTCCAGCGCCGCCCGCCACGCCTCCGGCGCGCCGCGCAGCAGCAGCGGCCAGAGCTGGGCGTCGAGGCCGGAGGTGGCCCGGTTGACCGTCACCCCGTCCGGCGCCGTGCCGGTGGGGAAATGCCCGCCGCCGTCCGCCCACATGCGGTCGAGGAAGCCGCGCGCCGCCTTCTCCGGCCCGGCCCAGTCGCCGCCCCCTTCCCTGGGGGTGCCGCTGCGCTCCAGCCAGCCGAACAGGGCGACGAGGTCGGTGTTGTGCTCCGTCGCCTTCCAGGTCAGGGGCTGCGGCTTGTCGTCGAAGCCCTGGACGCCGCCGTTGAAGCCGCCCGGCCCGCGCGGGTCGGCGGTGTTGGCCACCACCCAGCGGGCCAGCTCCGCCGCACCGTTGCGGAAGCGTTGCTCGCCGGTCGCCTGGTCCAGCGTCATCAGGGCCAGCCCCGCCCAGGCGACGTTGCCGGTGGCGGAGCCGACCTGATAGGCGTCCTCGAACCAGCGGTTGGCGGTGACGTCCCACCAGCCGTTGGGCGGGATCGGCTTCTGGGTCTGGGCGCCGGCGCGGTAGGTGTTGCGCAGCCGCCCCTGGCGCCGCGCGCGGTCCAGCGTGGCGGCGGAGAGCAGCGATTCGCCGATGCGCAGCGCCGGTTCCGTCTTGCCGCAGGCGACCAGGGCGATGACGGCCAGCGCGTTGTCATAGGTGAAGGCGGCCTCGCGCAGCGGCAGCTCCGACGTCTGGCCGACGCCGAAGCTGCTGTCGTAGCTGCGCAGGAACACCGGGCCGGAGCCGGGAATCTCCGCCACCCGCGATACCAGCGTGCCGCAGGTCTTCCCGGCCAGCGCCGCCGCGCCATCCTCGGCTCGGGCGGCGCCGGACGCGACCCCGGAGGCCGCCAGGGTGCCGACACCGGCGGCGAGCAGCCACGCGGCCAGACGGCTTGTTCGCTTCATCGAAGACACTCCTATTCCGGTCCCGGCGCCGCTCAGCCTTCGAAGGCGCGGACGGACTGGCGCTGCTCGCCCAGCCCTTCGACGCCCAGGCGCATGGTCTGGCCGGGCTGGAGCCAGGGGTGGTTCGGCCCGCGGCCCAGCGCCACGCCCTGCGGCGTGCCGGTGGCGATGACATCGCCCGGCAGCAGGGTCATGAAGCGGCTGATGTAGGACACGATCTCGGCGACGCCGAAGATCATGTCGGCGGTCGTGCTGTCCTGCATCGGCTGGCCGTCGACCTCCAGCCACAGGCGCAGCGCCTGCGGGTCGGGCACCTCGTCGCGGGTGACCATCCAGGGACCGATCGGGCAGAAGCTGTCGGCGCTCTTGCCCTTGACCCACTGGCCGGTGCTCTCGGTCTGGAAGGCGCGCTCCGATACATCGTTGAGGACGCAATAGCCGGCGATGTGGTCGAAGGCGTCGGCCTGATCGACGTAGCGGGCGGTGCGCCCGATGACGATGCCGAGTTCGACCTCCCAGTCGAGCTTGGTGGCGCCCCGCGGCATCTGGACCGGGTCGTTGGGGCCGCAGATGGAGGTGGTCGCCTTCATGAACAGCACCGGCTCCGCCGGCTCGGGCAGGCCGGATTCGGCGGCGTGGGCGCGATAGTTCAGCCCGACGCAGACCACCTTGGACACCCCGGCGACGCAGGGGCCGAGCCGGGTCCCGTCCGGCACCTGGGCCAGCCGGTCGGTGTCGAGCGTGCGCAGATGGGCCAGCCCATCCTCGGTCAGGGCGGCCGGACCGATGTCCGACACCACGCCCGACAGGTCGCGGATCACGCCATTGCGGTCCAGAAGGCCCGGACGCTCATGGCCCGGCGGGCCGAATCGCAGAAGTTTCATCAGGCTAAACCCTTCCCGTTCCCGAAGGTTGAGCCGCGCCTCTCCTCCGGTGAGTGCTGTCCGGTTCCGGCCGAAGCCGGAAAGGGGCTGTTCCGTCGCGGTGCGGTCTGGTGTACCCTTTTTTCAGCCCATGGGGAAACCAGACGGGAGGCGGATATGCCGGTGTGGCGCCGTTACCTCGTGAAGGAGCCGACCGGGCGGCTGGTCGAACTGCCGAGCCGCCAATACGACCGCGCCGACGACGGCACGGCGCCGATCCCCGACTACGCCGGCCGCTGCGTTGAACTGGTGGCGGCGGTGCTGGTCGGCAAGCAGGGCGCCACGCCAACGGTGACCGAGGTTGCCTTCACCAAGCTGTATTTCGACCAGTCGGGCTTCGTCGACGCCGCCAAGCGGGAGCGGATGATCCGCCTGATGCTGGAAAGCTGCGCCGACCGGCGCGGCCGCAAGCCGGCCCGGCGCACCGGCGGCAATGGCAATGCCCTGGCGAAACGCGCCGACGCCGCGCGCAGCGAACTGATGCGCGACTTCGAATGGGCGCCGGCGCCGGCGGAGGTCACCGCCGCGCTGTTCGTCCTCGGGCCGCCCGCCAGCGCCGCGCCGTTGCACTGACACGCCCCTTTCTCCACCCTTTTCCCCACGGCCTCCCCCGAAAAGTCACATCGTCCGGCCTCTTCCCCTGTGCCCTTATGCTCCCATATGGCTGCAGGCACAGGAGGAGGAGCCCCGATGCATCGTCGCGCCGCCATCCCCCGCTCGCTGCTCGCCAGGCCCACGCTTGCCAGGCCCACGCTTGCCCGGGTCCGGCAACTCGCTCTGATCGGCACGGGGTGGAGCCTGATTGGTCTGGGCGCCCTGATGTCGCCGTTGCCGGGGCCGTTCGGCTTTCCGGTGGCGCTGGCCGGCGGGGTGATCCTGCTGCGCAACTCCGCGGACGCCCGCCGCCTGTTCGTGCGGCTGAAGCGCCGCCACCCCCGGCTGCTCAGCCCCGTCGAGCGTATCCGCATCAAGCTGCGCCACCGCCGCAACGCCGCCAGGGCCAAGGCCGCCGCAACCGCCTGAGCGGCCCGGTCTCCGCCATTGCCGCCGGGCCGCTCTGCGGACGGGACGCTGGACAGCGCACGGCCGCTGCGGCATTCCTGTCCGCTTCGGTGGTCAGGAGGCTCAAGGTGAAGTCCGGCAACGCAATCCTGTCGAGCTACGGCACGACGATCTTCGAGGTGATGTCCCGCCTGTCGGACGAGCACAAGGCGATCAATCTCGGCCAGGGCTTTCCCGACGAGCGCGGCCCCGCCGACGTGCTGGACGTGGCGGCCAAGGCCATTCTGGAGGGTTGGAACCAGTATCCGCCGATGATGGGCACGCCGGAGCTGCGCCAGGCGGTGGCCGCGCACGGCAAGCGCTTCTACGGGCTGGACATCGACTGGAAGACCGAGGTGATGGTGACCTCCGGCGCCACCGAGGCGCTGACCGCCAGCCTGCTCGGCCTCATCAACCCGGGCGACGAGGTCGTGCTGTTCCAGCCCATGTACGACAGCTACCTGCCGATCGTCCGGCTGGCCGGCGGCGTGCCGCGCTTCGTCAGCCTGAAGGCTCCGGATTGGAGCTTCACGCGTGCCGATCTGGAGGCGGTCTTCTCGCCCAAGACCAAGCTCGTCCTCATCAACGATCCGTTGAATCCCGCCGCCAAGGTCTTCACCCGCGCGGAGCTTGAGCTGCTGGCGGAATTCGTCCAGCGCTTCGACGCCTTCGCCGTCTGCGACGAGGTGTACGAGCACATCATCTTCGACGGGCTTGCGCACATCCCGCTGATGACCCTGCCGGGCATGCGCGACCGCTGCCTGAAGATCGGCTCGGCCGGCAAGACCTTCTCGCTGACCGGTTGGAAGGTCGGCTACGTCACCGGCGCGCCGCACCTGCTCCAGCCGGTCGTCAAGGCGCACCAGTACATCACCTTCACGACGCCGCCCAACCTCCAGGCGGCGGTCGCCTATGGGCTGGGCAAGGACGAGGCCTACTTCACCGCTCTGGCCGGCGGGTTGCAGGCCAAGCGCGACCGGCTGGCCGACGGGCTGCGTTCCGTGGGGTTCGAAGTGCTGCCGTCCGCCGGCACCTACTTCGTCGTGGCCGACGTGTCGCCTTTCGGCTTCGACGGAAACGACGAGGATTTCTGCCGCCGCCTGACCGCCGAGGCCGGGGTGACGGCCATCCCGGTCGGCGCCTTCTTCGTCGAGGATGCGCCGCGCAGCTTCATCCGCTTCTGCTTCTCCAAAAGGGACGAGATCCTCGATGGCGCGGTTGAGCGGCTTTCGGCCTATTTCGCGCGTCGATGATCGGCGCGCGCTCCACAGCAACGCGCGATGGAGGGGCTTGCCCGCCGCTTCCATAGCGTGATACCCCTTGTGCTCTTGGGTCGATGCCGGGCCGGAACGGATCACTGTCCGGACCGGCCGCGGTGGACCGCCTGTGGAAGAGCCGGGATGCGCCTGCCGATCTCGTTCCGCTGGTGCGTGTTCGCCATCGCCGCCATCGCGATCACGGTGGTCTGGGGCGCCTACGCGCAGGTGGTGCGCGAACTTCTGGACGGCCAGACGCGCGAGGCGGTGGAGAAGGCCGAGACCATGGTCCGGGCTTTCGCCAAGAGCACCCACCGTGCGGTGCACGAGGTGGACATCACGCTGCGCTCCCTGGCGCTGGAGTTCGGCGAGGCCGGCCTGCCCGGCGTCCGCAACTTCCTCGACCAGACGCTCTACGATCCGACGCTGATCCACCACTTCACCGTTCTCGACGCCGACGGGGCCGTGCTGTTGCGCAGCGAAGGGCCGGGCGGGCAGGCGAACGAGCGGGACGATGCGGCCTTCGCCTTCCACCAGGACACCGGCCGCGACCTGATGCACATCGGCACGCCCTTTCCCGGAACGACCGGCGGCGGACCGCTGCTGCGCCTCAGCCGGCGGCTGACCGACGAGGACGGCGGCTTCGCGGGCATCGTGGTCGCCAACGTCGATCCCGACGTCCTGGGCGAGTTCTACCAGCAGGCCAATCTGGGGCCGCAGGGGGCGGTGACCCTGATCGGAATGGACAAGGTGATCCGCGCCCGCGGCGCCTCGCGGGGCGTCGAGGCGGTCGGCCTCGCCATCCCCCAGTCCCGCCTGTGGGAGGAGATGAGCCGGTCGCTCTCCGGAATCTACTGGCAGGAATCCCAGACCGACGGTGTCCTGCGCGCCTTCGCCTACCGCGTGGTGGAGAACTACCCGCTGGTCGCCACGGTGGGGATCGCGCGGACGGACATCGAGGCGGCGGTGGCCGACCTGAGGAACACGCTGTTTCTGCTGGCGGCGATCCTGACCGCATCCGTTCTGCTGATGGCGCTGTTCCTGCTGCTTCAGCACCGCACGGCGGAGCGGCTGCGCGCCGCCCTGGCGCTGAACCGCAATTTCCTCGCCCGCGTCAGCCACGAGCTGCGCACGCCGCTGAACGCCGTCCTCGGCTTCTCGGAGGTCATCCGCGACCAGATGCTGGGTCCGCAGGCCGGGGCGCGCTACGCCGACTATGCCCGCGACATCCATGAATCGGGGCGGCATCTGCTGGGGCTGATCAACGACATCATGGACCTGTCGCGGCTCCAGGCGGGGACCCTGCCGCTGCATCCGGAGGACCTCGACGTCGCGCCGATCGTGGAATGGGCCTTCCGCATGGTGGCGGCACAGGCCGACGCCAAGGGCATCCGGCTGGACATGAACGTCGAGCCGGGGCACCACAGCGTTTCCGCGGACGAGCGCGCCCTGAAGCAGATGCTCCTGAACCTGCTGGCCAACGCCGTCACCTTCACGCCGGACGGCGGGCGCATCCTGGTGACGGTCGGCGGCGGAGCGGACGGCGGGTGCCGCGTCCGGGTGACCGACAACGGCATCGGCATGACGCCGGAGCAGCTCCATCAGGCGGCGGAGCCCTTCGGTCAGGCCGCAGTGCATGTGGCGCTGCCGGGGCAGGGCAGCGGGCTGGGGCTGGCCATCGTCCGGTCGCTGATGGAGGCCCACGGCGGGCGCCTGCGCATCGACAGCCGGCCCGGCGAGGGCAGCCAGTTCACGCTGGACTTCGCCGGCTGATCCGCGCCCGATCCACCCCTCATTCACCCCTTCATCCGCGCTGCGGGATTTTCCGGGCTGGGCCGCAAAGCCGTGGCGAAACCAGGGGCGCTTCGGCATACTCCGCGCCGGTTTGCCGAAAACGGTGTTTTCGCAGGCCCCAAGTTTTCGCATAGGCCCGCGCGCGCCGCGCCGGGCGGCTGGTCCAGGGAAGATCGAATGTTGCGTGCAGTGGCGCGTGTCTGTGCCGTCCTCGTCGCGTCCTCAACCCCCGTCATCGCCGCCGACGCGCCGCCCGAGCCGGTGCCCTTCGGCGTCTCCTCCGCCGAGGTGGTGGCGGAGCGCGACGTGCCGCAGGCCTGCTTCACCTTCACCGACCGGCTGGAGAAGTCGCGCGCGGTGAACTACCGCGACTACGTGGAGGTGACGCCGGCGGGCAATGGAGCGGCCTTCGACGGGACCGCCGTGGCGCGCGACCGTACGCTCTGCGTCGAGGGGCTGAAGCACGGGCAGAGCTACCGCATCACCCTGCGCGACGGGCTGCCGGGCAGCGACGGGAAGCGCCTGCCCAACCCCGACGCGCGCGACATCGAGGTGCCGAACCGCAAGCCGGCGCTGGCCTTCCGCGGGGCGGGCTACATCCTGCCGCGCATCGGCGCCGATGGGCTGCCGCTGCGCTCCATCAACCTCGACCGGGCGAAGCTCCAGGTGCTGCGGATCAACGACCGCAGCCTGGTGGAGAAGATCTACTTCGGCCGCATCGGCCAGCAGATGTCCGACCACGAGGTCGGCGAGATCCTCGACCGCTCCGGCCAGGAGGTGTGGCGCGGGGAAATGGCGATCAGCAACAGCCGCAACCAGGCGGTGGTGACGCCCTTTCCGATCGACGCCGTGCTGGGCCGGCTGGAGCCCGGCGTCTACATCGCCGTCGCCAGCACCGAGGACATCAAGCCCGGCGGCTGGGACCACAAGGCGACGCAATGGTTCGTCGTCTCCGACCTCGGCCTGAACGCCATCACCGGCGAGGACGCGCTGGTCGTCTTCGCCCGTTCCGTCAAGGGCGCAACGCCCGAGGCCGGCGTCGAGCTGCGCCTGCTCGCCCGCAACAACGAGGAGCTGGGGAAGGCGCTGACCGGTGCGGACGGGCTGGCGCGCTTCGACCTCACCGCCCTGCGCGCCGCCGGGCGGGAACCGGTGCAGGCGCTGTTCGCCTACCGCGGGGCGGGGGACTTCGGCTTCCTCGACCTCGTGACGCCGACGTTGGCCAACGCGCCGCCGGCGGCCGGGGCGCCCAACGCGGCGCCGGGCGGTGTGGCGGCGGTGGTCCCGGCGCGCCCGGCCCCCGGCCAGCCCGACGCCTTCCTCTACACCGAGCGCGGCATCTACCGCCCCGGCGAGACGGTGCATCTGGCGGCGCTGCTGCGCGACGCCGACGCCAAGCCGGTCACCGGCCGTCCCGTCACGCTGAAGATCCAGCGTCCGGACGGCTTCGAGGTGGACCGCCGTCCGCTCGCCGAATCCGGCGGCGGCAGCTTCGCCGCCCGCGTCGAGATTCCGGCCAACGCCATGACCGGCACCTGGGCCGTCACCGCCCACGGCGAGCCGGAGGCGGGCGCCCAGCCGAACACCATGGGCCCGGTGCTGGGCCGCGCCGAATTCCTTGTCGAGGACTTCGTGCCGCCGCGCCTCGAGGTTGCCCTGGCCGCCGAGGCGGCGGAGCTGCCGGCGGATGGCAAGACGACCCTGACCGTTGACGGGCATTTCCTCTACGGCGCTCCGGCGGCGGGCCTGCCGGGCGAGCTGGCGGTGACTCTGCGCGCCGCGGCGAATCCCTACCCGAACCTGCCCGGCTACCGCTTCGGCCTCACGCAGGAGGAGGTGAAGCCGCTGCGCAGCGACCTGCCGGGCTTCACGACCAACCGCAACGGGCAGGCCAAGGCCGACCTCGCGCTGCCCAAGGCGCCGGAGAGCACCAAGCCGCTGGAGGCGGTGGTCCGCGCCACCCTGCTCGACATCGGGGGCCGCTCGGTCAGCCGCGATCTGGTCCTGCCGGTGCGCCACCAGCCCTTCGCCGTCGGCATCCGCCCGCGCTTCGAGGGCGACGGGGTGCCGGAAGGCGCCACCGCCGGCTTCGACGTGGTGGCGGTCGGGCCGGACGGCCAGCCGATGGACAAGGAGGACCTCTCCTACGAGCTGTTCGAGGAGGAGTACGACTACGCTTGGTTCGAGGCCAACGGACGCTGGGACTACAAGGTCACGGTGCGCGACCAGCGGGTGACCGGCGGAACGCTCGCCGCCCAGGCGGCCAAGCCGGGGTCGGTGGAGGCCCCGGTGGGCGCCGGCCGCTACCGGCTGGAGGTGTTCGATCCCAAGACCGGCGTGGCGAGCAGCCTGCGCTTCGCCGCCGGCTGGTGGATGACCCCGACCGCCGGCGAGCGTCCCGATCAGGTGGACGTGACCGTCATGCTGCCCGCCTACAAGGGCGGCGACACCGCCTGGGTCTACGTCAAGCCGCCCTACGACAGCGAAGTGCTGATCACCGTCGCCGACCGCAAGATCCGCGATGCCTCGACCCGCCGCATCGGGCCGGAGGGGGCCTTCCTGGAGATCCCCGTCGATCCGACCTGGACCGGCGGCGTCTATGTGCTGGCGACCGCCTTCGGCGCGCCGGACGCCGCGGGCGGCCCGTCGAAGGGCGTGGCGCGCCGCGCCGTCGGCCTGTCCTGGCTGGCCGTGGACGGGGACGAGCGGGCGCTGGACGTGCGCGTCGCCGCCCCGGCGCAGACCGAGCCCCGCCGCTCCGTCACCGCCGAGGTGGTGGTGGAGGGTGCGCCGGAGGGCCAGCCGGCCTATGTGACGGTCGCCGCGGTGGACGACGCCGTGCTCCAGCTCACCGACCAGCATTCGCCGAACCCGATAGACCATTATCTGGGCAAGCGTCGCCTCGGCGTGGAATTGCGCGATTCCTTCGGGCGGCTGATTGATCCGGCGGTCCTCGACGCCGCCCGCACGCGCCCCGGCGCGGCGCCCCGGCTGCGCCAGGTCGGCGTCACCGTTCCGCAGAAGTCGGAACGCGTCGTCTCCCTGTTCTCCGGCGTGCTGACCGTGGGGCCGGAGGGCAAGGTGGCGGTGCCGCTGGACGTCCCCGACTTCCAGGGCCGGCTGCGCCTGATGGCGGTGGCGTGGAGCGGGGACAAGCTGGGCCGTTCCGAATCCTCCATGCTGGTCGCCGATCCGGTGCTGGCCGATCTGGGCCTGCCGCGCTTCCTGGCGCCGGGGGACCGGGCGGTGGTCCCGGTGACTCTCGACAACGTCGCCGGCCCGGCGGGCGCCTACACCATTTCCCTGATCGCCAGCGGCGCGGTGTCGCTCAGCGAGGGCAACATCGCCGTGCCGGAGCTGGGCAAGGGCAAGCGGGCCACCGCCGGGCGGGTCCTGACCGCCAACGGCGTCGGCACGGGGCACATCGCGCTGGACGTGACCGGGCCGGACGGCCTGCGCATCACGCGCCAGTGGGAAATCCCGGTGCGGCCGGCCTCGCCGCTGGTCACCCGCCGCACCACCGCCATGCTGGCCCCGGAGCGCAGCGTCGAACTGCCCGCCGACCTGCTGAACGGCCTGCGTCCGGAGACCGCGACGGCGGCCCTGTCGCTCGGCAACCTGCCGGACCTCGACATCCCCGGCCTGCTGACCGCGCTGGAGCGCGGCGGCCCCGGCGGGCTGGAGATGACGGCCAGCCGCGCGCTGCCCCTGCTGTCGCTGGGCGATGTGGCGGTGGCGCTGGGCGTCGCCTCGGACGAGCGGGTGAAGGCGCGGGTGCAGCGGTCGGTCGATCGCGTGCTGACCTTCCAGCGGATGGACGGCGCCTTCGCCGCCTGGTCGCCGAAGGGGGAGGCCGATTCCTGGCTGACCGCCTACGCGCTCGACTTCCTGGGCCGCGCCAAGGCCGCCGGCTACCGTGTGCCGGAGGGGCCGTATCGCAAGGGACTCGACGGGCTGCGCGGCGCGCTCGACAACGCCTGGGTGGAGGCCGACGAGCAGCCGGCCCGCGCCTACGCGCTCTATGTGCTGGCCCGCGCCAAGATGATCGACGCCGGTGCGGTCCGCTACTTCCAGGAGACCTTCTGGGACAAGCTGCAGACCGACTTCGCCCGCGCCCAGGTCGCCACGGCCATCGCCGCGCTGGGCGACAAGGACCGCGCGGCGGAAGCCTTCGGGCGGCTGTCCGGCGCCCGCGTCGTGTCGGCCAGCCTGCGCGACTACGGCTCGTCCCTGCGCGACGAGGCCGGCGTGGTGGCACTGATGGGCGAGAGCGGCGTGGTTGAGCGGGACCGCCTGGCCCAGGCGACCGAACGCCTGTCCAAGACCTACGCCGCCGTCCGCACCACCGGCGTGCAGGAGCAGGCGTGGCTTCTCCAGGCGGCTAGGGCGCTGATCGACCGGGCGCCGTCGATGAAGATCGCCCAGAAGGACCAGCAAGGCGCCGATCAGGTCGCCGAGGGGGCGAAGCCGCTGTTCCAGCGCATCGACCCGGCGGCCCCGCCGGCCATCCGCAACGCCGGGGGCGAGCCGCTGCGCCAGATCCTGTCGGTGTCCGGCATCGCCGACGCGGCGCCGGGGGCGGAGGAGCAGGGCATGACCGTCACCCGCGGCCTGTTCGATATGACCGGCCGCCCCGCCGATCCGGGCGCCGTCCGCCCGAACGACCGGCTGGTGGTGATCCTGGAAGGCAGCGCCTCCGATCCGGTGGACCGGCAGGTTCTGGTGTCCGATCCGCTGCCCGCCGGCTTCGAGATCGAGGCCGCCCGCTTCGCCGGGGGTGGGGCGCCGCTGGGCGACCTGTCCTGGCTGGGCGAGCTGACCGCGCCGCGCGCCATCGATTACCGCGACGACCGCTTCGTCGCCGCGCTCGACATGACGAAGCAGGCGCCGCGCTTTCGGCTGGTCTATCTGGTGCGCGCGGTGACGCCCGGCGACTACGCCCAGCCCGGTGCGACGGTGGAAGACCTCTACCGCCCGCACCAGTCGGCCCGCACCGCCGCGTCGCGCCTGCGCGTCCTGCCGGAGTAGGCGGCCCAAACGGAAAAGCCCCATCGTCCGCCGCGTGGCAGACGATGGGGCTTTTGCTTTTTGAAACGGGCCGTTGCGGCACTGGCCGGGCCAGATGCCGGTATCAGACGCTCGTCTTGTGCTCTTCGTTGCGCTGGCGGGTGACGAGCATCAGGATGGCCACCACGACCGCGAAGAAGGCGGTCAGCGCCACGTAGAACAGCAACGCGACCCCGACCGTCAAGGTGCCGATCAGCACCATGGCGAGTATCCAGACGCCCAGCGATACGATGGCGCGCGACGACATCGGCTGTCCCAACCCTGTTTGCCGTGACTCCGGTTTGTCCTGCCCTGTGACCGGCCGTTGCGCCCGGCCATGTCTGGCCCGGTTCCGCCGGCGGCTTTGTTCATTGAGTGCCCCGAGCCTGCCATAGCTGGGTAGGCACACCGCCCGTGGCATGCTGTCACAGCGCGCCCGCGCCGCACCCCGGATGTCCATCGGGAGGGCGCCCGAATGGGAACGGGCTGCCCGCTTGACAGCAAATGGCAAGCACCTTACCTTTACGTAAACGTCAACCCATGACAATTAAGGGCAATGACGATCAAGGGAAGGGTGGGGAATGTCGCAACCCGCAAGGTTGATGGGGCTGGGCACGCGCGCCGACGTCGGGCTGGACATTGGGCTGGACCCCGGCGCCGATGGTGCCGGACGCTCCTTCGCCATCGGTGAACTGGCCGACGAGTTCGGTCTGACTCACCGCACCATCCGCCATTACGAGGACGAAGGGCTGCTGGCGCCGCAACGCGACGGCACCGCCCGCGTCTACGGCCACCGCGACCGCGCGCGCCTCGCGCTGATCTGCCGGGGCAAGCGGCTGGGCTTCAGCCTCGCCGAGATCAAGGAATTCCTCACCCTCTACGACGCGGACGAAATCCAGAAGGAGCAGATGCGCTTCATGCAGCGCATCGCCCGCCGCCGCATCGCCGACCTGGAACGGCAGCTTCAGGACGTCCAGCAGACGCTGGGCGAGCTGCGCATCATCGACACCCAGATCTCCGACCATTTCCGCAAGAACGGAATCACGGAGACGCACACCCCGGAGGACACGCAACCATGACCTCGGCGCCTTTGACCACGCCCGCCAATCCGGTCGTCATCGCCGGCTACGCCCGTTCCCCCTTCGCCTTCGCCAACAAGGGCGAGCTGGCGAAAATCCGTCCCGACGACCTGCTGGCCCATGTCGTCGCGGCGCTGGTCGAGCGCACGGGCGTCAACCCGCAGGACATCGAGGATGTGGTCGTCGGCTGCGCCTTCCCCGAGGGCGAGCAGGGCATGAACATCGCCCGCACCGTGTCCTTCCTGGCGAAGCTGCCGCTGACCGCCGGGGCCACCACGATCAACCGCTACTGCGGCTCCTCCATGCAGGCGATCCATCAGGCGGCGGGCGCCATCCAGATGGGGGCGGGCGAGGTCTTCCTGTGCGGGGGCATCGAGTCGATGAGCCGTGTCCCGATGATGGGCTACAACCCGCTGCCCCATCCGGGCCTGAAGGATCATTATCCGGAAGCCTACTGCTCGATGGGCGTCACGGCGGAGAATGTCGCCCGCCGCTACGGGATTTCCCGCGCCGACCAGGAGGCGATGGCCGCCGAGTCCCACGCCAAGGCCGCCGCGGCGCAGCAGGCCGGGCGCCTCGCCGAGGAGGTCGTCGCCATCCAGACCGCCGCCGGCCTCGTGGAGCGCGACGGCTGCATCCGCCCCGGCACCAGCGGCGAGACGCTGAGCGGCCTGAAGCCCGCCTTCCTGGCCGACGGCTCGGTCACCGCCGGCACCTCCTCACCGCTGACGGACGGCGCCTCGGCGGTTCTGGTGACGACGGAGGCCTACGCCAAGGCCAACGGTCTGCCGATCCTCGCCCGAATCCGCTCGGTCGCGGTGGCCGGCTGCGCGCCGGAGGTGATGGGACTCGGCCCGGTGCCGGCGGCGCAGAAGGCGCTGGCGCGCGCCGGCCTGTCGATCCGCGACATCGACGTGATCGAGCTGAACGAGGCCTTCGCCGCCCAGGCCATCGCCTGCATGCGCGACCTCGACATCGACCCGGCCAAGGTGAACCTGGACGGCGGCGCGATCGCGCTCGGCCACCCGCTCGGCGCGACCGGCGCCCGCATCACCGGCAAGGCCGCGGCCCTGCTGAAGCGCGAGGGCAAGCGGTTCGCGCTCGCCACCCAGTGCATCGGCGGCGGCCAGGGCATCGCCACGGTTCTGGAAGCGGTCTGACGGCGGCGGGACAGGGAGGCACCAACCATGCAGATCAAACGCGCCGCCGTGATCGGCTCCGGCGTGATGGGCAGCGGCATCGCCGCCCATTTCGCGAACGCCGGCATCCCCGTCGTCCTGCTCGACATCCCCGCCAAGGAGGGTGACGACCGCAGCGCCATCGCCAAGGGGGCCGTCCAGAGGCTCCTGAAGACCGACCCCGCGCCCTTCATGCACCCGAAGAACGCTAAGCTGGTGACTCCGGGCAATCTGGAGGACGACCTCGCCCTGCTGGCCGACGTCGACTGGATCGTCGAGGCCATCGTCGAGAATCCGGCCGTCAAGGCCGACCTCTACCGCCGCATCGACCCGGTGCGAAAGGCAGGCTCCGTGGTGTCGTCCAACACCTCGACCATCCCGCTGGGCGTGCTGGTCGAGGGGCAGTCGGACGCCTTCAAGCGCGACTTCCTGATCACCCACTTCTTCAACCCGCCGCGCTACATGCGGCTGCTGGAGATCGTCGGCGGCGAGGCCACCCGGCCCGACGCGCTGGCCGCCGTCGCCGACGTCGGCGACCGCGCGCTGGGCAAGGGCGTGGTGCGCTGCAAGGACACGCCGGGCTTCATCGCCAACCGCATCGGCGTCTACTGGATCCAGACGGCGATCAACGCCGCCGTCGATCTCGGCCTGACGGTTGAGGAGGCCGACGCCATCGTCGGCCGTCCCATGGGCATCCCGAAGACCGGCGTGTTCGGTCTGGTCGATCTCGTCGGGCTCGACCTGATGCCGCACATATCCGCGAGCCTGTTGGCGACCCTGCCGGAGAACGACCCCTACCGCGCCGCCTTCCGCGAGCACCCGGTCATCACCAAGATGATCGCGGAGGGCTACACCGGCCGCAAGGGCAAGGGCGGCTTCTACCGCCTGAACCGCGACGGCGGCGCCAAGGTCAAGGAGGCCATCGACCTGTCCACCGGCGCCTACCGCCGCTCGGACAGGCCGAAGCTGGAGAGCGTGTCGGCCGCCGGGCGCGACCTGCGGGCGCTGGCCGACTTCCCCGACAGGACCGGGCGGTACGCCCGCCGGGTGCTGGCCCACACGTTGTCTTATGCTGCGTCGCTGGTGCCGGAGATCGCCGACAGCATCGTCGCGGTCGATGAGGGCATGCGGCTCGGCTACAACTGGAAGCAGGGTCCGTTCGAGCTGATCGACCGGCTGGGCACCGAATGGTTCGCCGACCTCTGCCGCAGCGAGGGCATCCCCGTCCCGCCGCTGGTCGAGCAGGCCGCCGGGCGGCCCTTCTACCGGGTGGAGGACGGCAAGCTCCAGCATCTGACCACCGCCGGCCTCTACGACACGGTGGTGCGTCCCGACGGCGTTCTGCTGCTGTCGGACATCAAGCGGGCGTCGAAGCCGGTGTGGAAGAACGGCTCGGCCAGCCTGTGGGACATCGGCGACGGCGTGTTGTGCGTCGAGTTCACCAGCAAGATGAACGCGCTGGACGGCGACGTCATGGCCGCCTACGGCAAGGCGATGACGCTGATCGGCGACGGAAAAGGCGATTGGAAGGCGCTGGTCATCCACAACGAGGCCGACAACTTCTCGGTCGGCGCCAACCTCGGCCTCGCGCTGTTCGCGCTGAACGTCGGGCTGTGGCCGCAGATCGAGGAGCTGGTGGAGGGCGGGCAGCGCGCCTACCGCGCCCTGAAACACGCACCCTTCCCGGTGGTGTCGGCGCCCAGCGGCATGGCGCTGGGCGGCGGCTGTGAGATCCTGCTGCATTCCGACCACGTCCAGGCCCACGCCGAGACCTATATGGGGCTGGTCGAGGTCGGCGTCGGGCTGATCCCCGGCTGGGGCGGCTGCACCGAGATGCTGGCCCGCCACGCCGCCAACCCGCGGACCCCGAAGGGGCCGATGCCGCCCATCGCCGGGGCCTTCGAGACCATCAGCTTGGCCAAGGTCGCCAAGTCGGCGGCGGAAGCCAAGGACCTGCTGTACCTGCGCGCGAGCGACGGCATCACCATGAACCGCGACCGCCTGCTGGCCGACGCCAAGGCCAAGGCGCTGGAACTGGCCGTCGACTACACCCCGCCGGAAAAGGTCACCTACACGCTCCCCGGCCCCAACGGGCGGGCGGCGCTGGAGCTGTTCCTCGAAGGCTTCGCGCTCCAGGGCAAGGCGACGCCGCACGACATGGTCGTCTGCGGCAAGCTGGCCGGCATCCTGACCGGCGGGCCGAAGGCCGACGTCACCCAGCCGGTGACCGAGGACCAGATGCTGGCGCTGGAACGCCGGGCCTTCATGGAACTGGTGCGGACCGAGGGCACCATCGACCGGGTGGAGCATATGCTGACCACCGGCAAGCCGCTGCGGAACTGATGGGGGAGGACTGAGCAATGCCGATCTACAAGGCTCCGCTGGAGGATGTCCGCTTCGTCCTCGACGAGATCGTCGGGGCGGGCAAGCTGGCCGAACTGCCGGGTTACGAGGACGCCACCCCCGACCTGATCGCCCAGGTCCTGGAGGAGGGCGCCAAGCTGTGCAAAGAGGTGCTGTTCCCGCTGAACCAGTCGGGCGACGGCGAGGGCTGCACCTTCGAGAACGGCGTGGTGCGCACGCCCAAGGGTTTCAAAGAGGCGTATGGCACGTACATCGAGGCGGGCTGGCAAGGGCTGTCCTGCGACCCGGCCTATGGTGGGCAGGGGCTGCCCAAGCTGGTCAACACCATGCTGGAGGAGTTCATCTGCTCCGCCAACCTCAGCTTCGGTATGTATCCCGGCCTGTCGCTGGGCGCCTACAACGCGCTCTCCACCTATGGGTCGGAGGAGCTGAAGCAGCGCTTCCTCGGTCGGCTGGTCGACGGCACCTGGGCGGGCACCATGTGCCTGACCGAGCCGCATTGCGGCACCGACCTGGGGCTGATCCGCACCAGGGCGGTCCCCCAGGAGGACGGCAGCCACAGAATCACCGGCACGAAGATCTTCATCTCCGCCGGCGAGCATGACCTGACCGAGAACATCCTGCATCTGGTGCTGGCGCGCCTGCCCGACGCACCGGCCGGGACGCGCGGCATCAGCCTGTTCCTGGTGCCGAAGTTCCTGCCCAACGGGGACGGCACGGTCGGCCCGCGCAACGGTGTCGCCTGCGGCTCCATTGAGCACAAGATGGGCATCAAGGCCTCGGCGACCTGCGTGATGAACTTTGAGGACGCCACCGGCTGGCTGGTCGGCGAGCCGCACAAGGGCATGCGGGCGATGTTCGTGATGATGAACGCGGCCCGCCTCGCCGTCGGCATCCAAGGGCTGGGGGTGGCCGAGGTCAGCTATCAAAACGCGGTGGCCTACGCCCGGGAACGGCTCCAGGGCCGCTCGCTGAAGGGCACGGCGCACCCCGACAAGCCCGCCGACCCGATCATCGTGCATCCCGACGTGCGGCGGAACCTGCTGACCGCCCGCGCCTACACCGAGGGCGCCCGCGCGCTCGGCGCGCTGGTCGGCTACAAGCTGGACGTGGCGGAGAAGCACGCGGACGAAAAGACGCGCAAGGAGGCGGACGAGTTCGTCCAGCTGATGACGCCGATCGTCAAGGCGCTGTTCACCGACATCGGCTTCGAGTCGGCCAACATCGCCGTGCAGGTGCATGGCGGGCATGGCTTCATCTGGGAAACCGGGGTGGAGCAGTATGTCCGCGACGCCCGGATCTGCCAGATCTACGAGGGCACCAACGGCATCCAGGCGCTGGACCTTGTGGGACGCAAGCTGCCGCAGGACATGGGCCGGCTGCTGCGCCGCTTCTTCCACCCCGTCGGCGCCGAGATCGAGGCCGACATGGAGAACGAGGAGTTGGCCGAGTTCGTCCTGCCCCTCGCCAAAGCCTTCGCCAAGCTGCAGCAGGCGACCGCCATCATCGCGCAAAAGGGGCTGAAGGACCCGGAGGAGGCCGGGGCCGCGGCGACCGACTATCTGCGGCTGTTCGGTCTGGTGGCGCTCGGCTGGATGTGGCTGCGGATGGTCAAGGCCGCCCGGGCCAAACTGGCGGCGGGGGAGGGCAACGCGGCCTTCCTCGAAGCCAAGATCAGGACGGCCCGTTTCTACACGGCGAAACTGCTGCCGCAGACCAACGCCCTGTTCATCACCATCATGGCCGGGTCCAAAACCCTGATGGAGATGGAGGAGGCCGCCTTCTGAGGATCAGCCTTACGGGGTCTATGTCTTTGGGCCGGGATCGGTGTAAGCTGCATCGGTTCCGGCTTTTTCGCTTCCAGAGATGCGAAAGATAGAAAGTACGAAAAGGACGGTCCTTTATCATGAACAGGCTTACGGCTTGATACATTCGTGCTCACTTTCGTCATGGGCGGCTGATGAGCGAAATGGATATTGCTGTAGCGCGGCAATGCCATTGCTCAGAGCCTTCAATGAGACAAAGGTTAAATTCGGGTTGTCCAACCCCACCGAATCGTGGTACATCTGATGTGACATTACCCTGCATAAGGACTTTCTATACCTTTTGGAATTGGGTCATATGATGCTTGAAAATGACCTGCATTTTTTCCGAAACTGAGGGTCGGAACACTGGCCTTGTGTCAGGGCTGTACGTTCGGACCATTGAAAGCACTGAGTACGGGGGCACCACCAGATGAAAATCCTGATCGGAGACGACCATGTGCTTTTCCGGGAGGGATTGCGCAGGCTGCTGGAGCAGCTGAAGGAGGGCGCCAGCTTTGAGGAAGCCAGCAACTTTGATGAGCTTCTGGAAAAGGCTGGCAAGGGTGAGACTTACGACCTCGTCCTGACCGATCTGCGCATGCCCGGTTGGCCCGGCTTCTCCGGCATCCAAGACCTGCGGGGAAAGCAGCCCGACTCCAAGGTCGTCGTCGTCTCGGCGTCCGAAGCGCATCACGACGTGCGTGACGCGCTGGAGCACGGCGCCGCAGGCTACATCCCGAAATCGTCCAGCGTGAAGATCATGCTGAGCGCGCTGGACCTTATCTTCTCCGGCGGCGTCTATGTGCCGCCGACCGTGCTGCGCGAGTTCTGGGGAAACCGAGGTGCGCGTCGGCGCCATCCCGCCCAGCGACCCGCAGCTCGATCATCTGCTGACCCAGCGTCAGCGCGAGGTTCTGGACCGCCTGCGCGAAGGCAAGTCCAACAAGCAGATCGCCCACGAACTGGGCCTGTCCGAAGGCACGGTGAAGATTCACATGACGGCGATCTTCAAGTCGCTGGGCGTGCGCAACCGCACCCAGGCCGCCATGGCCTTCCCGCAGTCGCACTCCGCCTGACCGACCAGACCGCCTGACCGGACCGCTCGAAGGGCTGTCCGACCTTTGAGAACGCCCGCGGAAACATCCGCGGGCGTTTTCGTTCGTGGGGCGGCGGGGCGGCTCAGCCCATCCCGGCGACGTAGCCGCGCAGGGATTCGACCTCCAGTTCCGCGTCGTCCAGCCGCGCCTTCACGATGTCGCCGATGCTGACCAGCCCGACGAGTTCGCCGTCCTCCAGGATCGGCAGATGGCGGATGCGGCGCTGCGTCATGACGCCCATGATCTGGGACACCGTGTCGGCCGGGCTTCCGGTGACGAGGTCCCGGGTCATCAGATCGCCGACGGGGCGCTCCAGGGCGGCGGCGCCATCCGCGGCCACGGCGCGCACGATGTCGCGTTCCGACAGGATTCCGGCGGGGCGGCCATCCTCCCGCATCACCAGGACGGCGCCGATTTTGTGGTGGGCGAGCTTGCGGGCGACCGCGTCGATCCGGTCGTCCGGATTGGCGGTGATGATCTCCGTGCCCTTCCTCTTCAAGACGGCGGCAATGTGCATGGTTGTGCTTCCTCCCGCGCGGATTCACGAAAGGGAATGCTCACCCACCGACGTCGCTTGAGGAAGTCGCAAAAAGGAACAGGCCAGATACTCCTTTCGGAGTAACCGGCCTGATGCCCTGTCCTCGCGGGGCCCCCATGGGAGGCCCCGGAGGCGCCGATCAGAAGCGGTAGCCGATGCCCAGGCCGACCAGCCACGGGTCGATCTTGACGTCCGAACGGACGGTGGTGCCCAGGTTGGTCTGCGCCGTGACGTCGGTCTTCAGGAAGATCTTCTTCACGTCGAGGTTCAGCGACCAGTTGCCGGTCAGGGCGACGTCCACACCGGCCTGCAGGGCCCAGCCGAAGCGGTTCTCATAGTCGGTGTCGACGATGCGCAGGCCGATCCCGTTCGCCTTGTTGGCGGCGTCCTCGCGGTAGAACAGGGTGTAGTTCACGCCGGCGCCGACATACGGGCTGACGCGCTCCTTCGGGAAGAAGTGGTACTGCGCCGTCAGGGTCGGCGGCAGCAGCGACACCTTGCCCACGTCCACGGAACCGCCGAGGCCCGGCAGGATCGAGCCCTTGACGGTGTGGCGGCTGGTGCCGGCGATCAGCTCGACGGCGATGTTGTCCGTGAAGAAGTAGGAGAAGTCGAGTTCCGGGATGTAGTCGTTGTTGATCCGCGGCTCGCCGATGTTGGTGGCACCCTGGTGGATCAGGTCGCCCGACTCCTGCGGGATCACGGCCAGGGCGCGCGCGCGCACCAGGATGTCACCGGCGGACTTGCCCTTGAAATCCTGGGCCAGCGACGGGGAGGAAACGGCGGCAAGAGCCGTGGTCGCCAGCAGGGCGGCGGCGGCGCGCTTCAGGAAAGTCATGGGATTCGCTCCAGGGCAGAATTAGCTGATGTCGTTTTTTTGGCTTAATGCCTGGAGATGTATTACCAGAGTTTTTCTAGGGTTGCTATGCCGCCTCAACCAAAACGTCATAGTGAGGCGGCTCTGCAACAGCGACGAGTTGTCGCATGGACTGGAACTCTTACCGCGCTGGGGCCATGGACGGTTGTGGAGACTGGGAAGGGACTTGCCCCAGGCAGTTCTGTACGATCACGTAGCACTGGCCGAGTCGGCTTCCGCCGCTGGACGACCCGCCATAGACGATGCGCTCCACCGCGCCGTGGCGCAGCGTGAAGGTCGCCTCGCAGTCGACGCTGCTCACGTCGTAGCCGTAGCCGCCCCATCCGCCGTAGGGATAGCCCCAGTAGCCGCCGTAACCGCCCCAGGACGGGTAGGAATACAGCCGGTTGCTGCGGTAGGTGAAAAATTCCAGGTCCCCGGCGGTGGCCTGCCGTTCGGGAACGCCGGCACAGGACAGCAGCGTCTGCTTCGGCATGCCGATCAGCGCGTTCTGCGCCACCATCGCCTGGTCGGCGGCCGGATTGGCGCAGCCGCCCAGAAGGCCGCCAACCAGAAGAAGCGCACCGAAACCGGTCCTCGTCGTCGTTCCGCGCATCGCCGTGTCTCCCGTCAGGGGCGCCGCAGCCGGGCCGGCGCCAGATCCTCCACACGCACGCCGAGCGCCGCGACCTCCGGCGGCAGGCCGCGTCCGGTGGCCAGCGCGGCGGCGGTGCGGCCCATGGCCGGCGCCGTCTGGATGCCGTAGCCGCCCTGGCCGGCCAGCCAGAAGAAGCCGTCCGCGGACTCGTCGTAGCCCACCACCATCACCTTGTCGGCGACGAAACTGCGCAGGCCCGCCCATTTGTGCGTGATCCGTCGAACAGAGAAGCGCACCGCCTGTTCCATGCGGTCGATGGCGACGGCGATGTCCATCTCCTCCGGTTGCACGTCGCAGGGCTCCACCGGCGTCTCGTCGGCGGGGGAGAGCAGCAGCCGGCCGGATTCCGGCTTCATGTAGAACTGCTCGTCCACATCGATGGTCATCGGCCAGCCGGCGAGTCCCGCCGCGTCGGCCGGATCGGCGAACACCGGATCGAAGGTGATGGCGGTGCGCCGCTTCGGCACCAGCCCGACGGGGCTCACGCCGGCCATTGCCGCCAGGACGTCGGCCCAGGCGCCCGCGGCGTTGACCAGCACCGGGGCGGCGAACGCGCCCGCCGGGGTGGTGGCGATCCACAGCCCGTCGCGCCGCTCCAGCGCGGTCACCCCGGCGTCGGTCACCAGCCGGCCGCCACGCGCCTTCAGCCCGCGCAGATAACCGCCGTGAATGGCATGGACGTCCATGTCCATCGCCGCCGGCTCCCACACCGCGCCCGCCACGGAATCGGCGTTCAGGAAGGGCGCGCGGGCCAGCGTCTGGGCGCGGTCGAGGCGCTCGACGGTCGGGGTCAGCCGGCGGCCCTCGGCGAAGTCGCGGTCGAGCGCCGCGGTCTGGTCGGCGCGTCCGATCAGCAGGACGCCGCGCGGAGTCAGCAGAGGATGTTCCGAAAAGCCCTGCGGCGGGTTGGTGTAGAAATCCCAGCTCGCCACCGTCAGCGCGCGGACCACCGGATGCCCGTAGGTCTGTGTGTAGAGCGCCGCGGAGCGGCCGGTGGAGTGGTAGCCGGGTTGGCTCTCGCGCTCCAGCACGATGACGCTGCCATGCGCCGCCAGCTCATAGGCCGCCGAGGCGCCGGCCATGCCGCCGCCGACGATCAGGAAATCCACCCGTTCCACGTCCACTCTCCCTTGCCGGTAGCTGTGCCGGCCCGATGGTCCGACACGCATCTTAGGCGTTGGGAAAAGCCGAATGAAGCCGCGAAAGCGGCATGGCTGGCGCAACGGCGCCCGTCAGGCCGCCCCGCGCAGCTCCTCGGCCTTCTGCAGGTCCACGCTGACCAGTTGCGAGACGCCGCGTTCGACCATGGTCACGCCGAACAGCCGGTCCACCCGGGCCATGGTCAGGCGGTGGTGGGTGATGATGAGGAAGCGGGTGTTGCCCTCCCGGGCGATGTCCTCGACCAGATCGCAAAAGCGGCCGACATTGGCCTCGTCGAGCGGTGCGTCGACCTCGTCCAGCACGCAGATCGGCGCGGGGTTGGAGCGGAAGACGGCGAACAGCAGCGACAGCGCGGTCAGGGCCTGCTCGCCGCCGGACAGCAGCGACAGCACCTGCAGCTTCTTGCCCGGCGGGCTGGCGTAGATCTCCAATCCGGCCTGCAGCGGGTCTTCGGCGTTGACCAGCTCCAGATGCGCCTTGCCGCCGCCGAACAGGCGGATGAACAGCTCCTGGAAGTTGCGGTTCACCGTGTCGAAGGAGGCGACCAGACGCTCCCGCGCCTCGCGGTTCAGGCTGGCGATGCCCTGGCGCAGGCGGGCGATGGCGCTGACCAGATCCTCGCGCTCGGTCTGCAGCGTGCCGATCTGCGTTTCCAGCTCCGCCGCCTCGATCTCGGCGCGCAGATTGACCGGCCCCATGTTCTCCCGCTCACGGGTCAGCTTGTCGAGGCGCAATTCCACGATGGCCACGTCGGGCATCGCCTCGTCTGGGGGAAGGTCGGCGGCGGCGCGGGTCTGTTCCGGGCGGCAGTTCAGCCGCTCGGCGATGCGCTCCGTCAGGGTCTGGCCGTTCTGCAGCGCGGTGGAGACGGCGGCCTCGGCGTGGGCGCGGGCCTCGCGGGCGTCGGCCAGGCCGGATTCGGCCTGCTTCAGCAGTTTTTCGGTCTCGGCCAGCCGGTTCTCGGCTTCGGCCAGGGCATCGGCGGCGCGCTTGCGGGCGCGCTCGGCCTCGCTGATCCGGCCGAGCAGCGCCTGACGGTCGGCCTCGATCGCCGCCGGACGGCTTTGCAATTGTGCGAGGTCGGTTTCGGCGGCGGCGGCGCGCTCCCTCAACTCGGCCACGCGCCCGCCCGCTCCGGCGGAACGGGTGCCCCAGGAGGCGACATCCTGCTGGATGGCGGCCAAGCGTTGGCGGCGGGACTGCGCCTCGCGGGTCAGGCGGTCCAGCGCGTTCTGCTTCTCGGCCAGGACGGCGCGATGCTCGGCGAGCGTAGCACGGCGGTCGTTGACGGCGTCGCGGCCCTCGCGCGGGTCGGGCAGAGCGTCCAGCAGCTCCCGCGCCTCCTCCAGAGCGGCCTCGGCCTCCTGCCGGTCGGTGTCCAGCCGCGCGATGCCCTCCAGCAGCGCCGCCAACTTCGACGCGGCGGCGTCGGCCTCGCGGGCCAGCTTGGCGTGGCGGTCGCGGGCGGCGGTCACCCCGGCGAAGGCGTCGCGCACCGCGTCGCGGGCGCGGCGGTCGGCCTGGGCGGCCTCCTCGACGGCGCGCCTGGCCTCGTCCAGGGCGTCGCGGGCGACCTCCAGCCGCTCGTCGGCGAGGTCCAACTCGCCGCGCAGCTCGTTCAGGCGGTTGCGCTGCTTCAGGCGGACGGCGGCGGCGGTCGGCGCGCCCGCCTGGACGGTCAGCCCGTCCCAGCGCCATGCCCCGCCGTCGCGGCTGACCAGGGTCTGGCCGGGGGCGAGGCCGGCGGCCAGGGCCGCGCCCGCCGCGTCGTCGGCGACAACGCCGATGTGCGACAGGGCGCGGGCGGCGGCATCCGGTCCCTGGACGCGGGCGGCCAGCGGCTCGGCCCCGGCGGGCAGGACGGCGGCGGCCGGGTAGGGCGGCAGGGGGCGCCAATGGACCGGGGCGGCCTCGTCCAGCGGAGCGGTCAGCGCGTCGCCCAGCGCTGCCGCCAGGGCGCCCTCGTAGCCGGGGGCGACGGTCACCGCGTCGACCAGCGGCGGGAACAGGTCGCCCGCCCCGGCGGAGAGCAGCTCGGCCAGCGCCTTCTCCTCCGCCTTCAGCTTGGCGCGGGCGGATTCGGCGGTTTGCAGGGCCTCGCGGGCGCGGGCCTGGGCGGGTTCGGCGTCGGTCTTGGCGCGCTCGGCCCGTTCGGCGGCCTCGCGGGCGTCCTCCAGCCGCTGTTCGGCCAGCTCGACGGCCAGTTCGGACTCGGCCACGTCGGCGCGGGCGGCGGTCTCGCGCTCCAGCGCGTCGCGCTGCGCCTGCTGTTCGGCGAGGCGCTTGGCGAGCCCGGAGGCCCGTGTTTCAAAATCAGCGACCTGCCGCTGGGTGGCGGCGCGGCGGGCCTCGTCGGCGGCGGTCTGCTCGGTCAGGCGGGTCAGCTCGCGGTCGAGCGCGTCCACCGCCTCCCGTGCATCGGCCAGCGCGTCGCGCGCGGCCTCCTCCAGCATCTCCTCGTCGGCCTGGGCTTCGAGAAGCCGGTCGCGCTCGGCCTCAAGCCGGGCCAGGGCGTCGCCGGCATCGGCGGCCAGAGCCTCCTCGCGGCCGAGGTCGCCGGCGATCTGCTGCAGGCGGGAGAGCAGGGCGCGCTGCTGTTCGGCGACCCGCTTTTCCTCGGCGTCGAGCTGTTCCTTGGCGATGACCAGCCGTTGCAGGCCGGCAGCCGCGGCCGCTTCCGCCTGACGCTTTTCCGGCAGCCCGGCGGCGTCGTCGGTGCGGCGGGTGGTCAGCTGGGTGACCGCCAGCATCAACTCCCGCACCGCGCCCTCGGCCTTGGCGAAGGCGCCGCGGGCGCGCGCCAGCTCGCCTTCATGGGCGATCCAGCGCAGGTGCCAGAGCACCGCCTCCGCCTTGCGGATCTGTTCGGAGAGGTTGCGGTAGCGGGCGGCCTGCCGCGCCTGCTTCTTCAGGCTCTGAAGCTGGGTGTCCATGGCCCCAATCACGTCATCGAGGCGCATGAGGTTGGCTTCGGCCGCCTTCAGCCGCAGTTCCGCCTCGTGCCGGCGTGAGTGCAGGCCGGTGATGCCCGCCGCCTCCTCCAGCAGCATGCGGCGGTCCTGCGGCTTGGCGTTGATGATCTGGCCGACCTTGCCCTGGCTGACCAGCGCCGGGGAGGCGGCGCCCGAGGCGTTGTCGGCGAAGAGGAGCTGGACGTCGCGGGCGCGCACCAGCTTGCCGTTGATGCGGTAGTCGGAGCCGTTGCCGCGCTCGATCCGGCGCGTCACCTCCAGTTCGTCGTGCTCGTTGAAGCCGGCGGGGGCGGTGCGCGTGCGGTTGTCGATGAGGAGGGCGACCTCGCCCAGATTGCGCGCCGGACGATTGGCCGTGCCGCCGAAGATGACGTCGTCCATGTCGTCGCCGCGCATCCGCTTGGCGGAGGTTTCCCCCATCACCCAGCGCAGCGCCTCCACCAGATTCGACTTGCCGCAGCCGTTGGGGCCGACGATGCCGGTCATGCCCGGCTCGATCACCAGATCGGTGGCGTCGACGAACGACTTGAAGCCGGACAGGCGGAGGCGCGTGAAGTGCACGGGATCGAAGCCTTCTGCCCGGTCCTTACTTCACCAGCTTGTCGATGGCGGCGGCGAAGGTCTCGAAGGACTGCGCGCCGCTGATGGTGGCCGCGCCCTCGTTGAGGACGAAGGTCGGGGTGGCCTCCACCTTGTACTTGTCCTGGCCGACCAGCCGGCTCTGCAGGATGCCGTCGGCCAGCGCCTGGTTGGCCATGCAGGCGTTGATGACCTGTTCGCTCATGCCGGCGAGCTTGCCGTACTGGGCCAGCGCCTTGACCGGGTCGGCGGCGCGGCTCCACTGGCCCTGGCTCTTGAACAGCACGTCGAGCAGCGGGTAGTAGCGCTCCGCCGGGGCGCAGCGGGCCAGCATGGAGGCGCGCAGCGCCGCCTGATCGAAGGGGAAGTCGCGGAAGATCAGCTTCGCCTTGCCGGTGTCGATGTAGGCTTCCTTGATCTTCGGCAGCGTCTCGGTGTGGAAGGCGGCGCAGTGCGGGCAGGTCATCGACGAATAGTCGAGGATCGTCACCGGCGCGTTGGGGTTGCCGAGCACCCGGTCGGCCAGCAGGTCGGCGGTCGAGGCCGCCGGGGCCTGCGCTATTTGCACGGGCGGCTGCACCGGCAGAGTCTGCCCGTTCGACGGCCGGGAGCCGGCAACGGCGAGCCCGATGATCAGCGTCATGCCGACCGCGATCAGAGCAACGATGCCCAAAAGGTTGCGGTTCACTTTGGCCTCATCCCTACCAGATGTTGATGGTATAATCGAAACTCCCCTTTTGCGGCAAGAGTATGGCCCAGCCCGAGCCGGCTCCCGCGCACGAGGGGATGGCGTGATGGCTAGCGGCGCCGGGGCGCCGGACGCGGGCGGGCCAGCAGCGAGCGTCCGAAGCGCTCCAACGTGGCCCGCAATTCCTCGTCCTCCACCGTCGCGGTGGTGGTCATCACCGACAGCTCCTCGTCCATGGTCAGGTCGCGCGGGCGCACCGTCGGCTTCTGGATGGTCAGCGGGGCGGCGTGGATCAGCTTGATCTTCGCCACCGCGCGGTAGCCGAAGAAGCTGTTGATCCGTTCCACGATCTGCGGTTCCAGATGCTGAAGCTCCAGCGCGATGGCGCCCATGGCGCGGATGTGCAGGACGGCGTCCTCCCGCTTGCCGCGGGGAAAGCTCAGCTTGTCGGGGGCGGTGCGCAGGCTCAGCTGGTGGCCGACGATGGACGGCCAGTCGTTGATGAGCGAGCCGAAGGCCAGCCCGCGCTTGCCCAGCGCCTTTCCGGCCACCTCGGGGACGGTCTGGCCGATACGCCGCGGTCCGTTCATGTCAAGGCTTCCTGGTCTGGGCTTCCTGGTGATCGTCCGCGCACCCTAGCGCAAGCGGGCCGGACTTCGCCAGCGCCCCCGCGGGTGCCCCTTTCTCGGCAGGCCTTTATCGGCGGCCCTTTATCGGTGTCTGGGTTCGCCCTATGTCTTGCCGCCATGAAGACGCCTCCCCACACCGCCCCAAAGAGCGCCCCCAGGGACGCCGCCCAACGGCTGCTCTCCTGGTACGATCACAACCGCCGCGACCTGCCCTGGCGCGCCAAGCCGGGGGAGGTCGCCGACCCCTACCGGGTCTGGCTGTCGGAGATCATGCTGCAGCAGACCACGGTGCCCGCCGCCGCGCCTTACTTCCGCGCCTTCACGGAGCGCTGGGCGACGGTGCGCGACCTCGCGGCGGCGCCGCTGGACGACGTTCTGGTGGCCTGGGCCGGCCTCGGCTACTACGCGCGGGCGCGCAACCTGCACAAATGCGCGCAGGTGGTGGCGACGGAGCGGGCGGGGCGCTTCCCCGACAAGGAGGCGGCTCTGCTGGAGTTGCCGGGCGTCGGCGCCTACACCGCGGCGGCGATCACCGCCATCGCCTTCGGCCACAAGGCGACGGTGGTGGACGGCAATGTGGAGCGGGTGGTCTCCCGCGTGTTCGCCGTCGAGGAACCGCTCCCCGGCGTGAAGCCCAAGCTGCGCGCGCTGGCCGCCCTCCTGACGCCGGACGAGCGGCCCGGCGACTACGCCCAGGCGATGATGGATCTCGGCGCCACGGTCTGCACGCCGCGCAAGCCGAAATGCATGCTCTGCCCCTGGTCGGACTGGTGCGCCGCCCGCGCCGCCGGCATCCAGGAGCAGCTTCCCCGCAAGGCCGCCAAGGCGGACAAGCCGACCCGGCGCGGCGTCGCCTTCTGGCTTCTGAACCCGGAGGGAGCCGTGCTGCTGCGCCGCCGGGCGGAGGAGGGACTGCTGGGCGGTATGACCGAGGTGCCCTCCACCCCCTGGGCCGGCCACGCGCCGACCGAGGCGGAAATCGCGGCGGCGGCCCCGCTGGACGTGTCCTGGCGCCGGCTGCCGGGCGTGGTCCGCCATACTTTCAGCCATTTTCACCTCGAACTTGAGGTCGTCGCGGCCAAGGCCGGCGACGGCTGGCGGATGGCCGAGGGGCTGTGGGTTCCGGTGGACCGGCTGGGCGGGCAGGCCCTCCCTTCCGTCATGATGAAGGTGGTGCGTCACGCCCTGGCTCACGCATAGACGGGGCGCACGCGTAAACGGCACGCGAAAACGGACGGTGGACGGAGCGAGATGAGGCGGCGGACGATTTTGGCGCTGCCGGCCTTCCTGGCCGGCGCGTGGCTTGCCGGGTCCTTGCGGGCGGAGCCGTCCCAGCGGGCGGAACCCAAGGCGAAGAAAGGGCCAGCCCCGGTTCCCGCCGGGCGCCGCGTCGCCCTGGAACTGGTCCTGGCCGTCGACGGGTCGGCTTCCATCACCGACGGGGACCTGGAATTTCAACTGCAAGGTCATGCCGCGGCCTTCCGCGATCCGGACGTCCGCGACGCGGTCGTCGCGGGTGGCGCCGCGGCGACCCTGGTGGTCTTCTCAGGCCCGCACAGCCTGCGTGTCCTGGTGCCCTGGACGGCCCTGACCAACGCGGAGGAGGTGACCGCCTTCGCGGACCGGATCGACAAGGCGCCGCGCGGTTTCCAGGGCGATTCCACGGCGCTGGGCAGCGCCATCGAGGGATCGGCGAAGCTGTTCGCCGGCAACGGCTTCGACGCCGGACGCAAGGTCATCGACATCGTGTCGAACGGCTTCTCCAACAGCGGCCCGGACCCCGCGGGCGTCCGCGACCGGGTCGAGCGGCAGGGAATCACCATCAACGCCCTGGCCATTCTCGACGAATTTCCCTGGCTGGAAGAGTATTACCAGGAGAATATCGTCGGCGGCATGAATTGCTTCGTGAAGACGGCGATGGACCGCGGCAGTTTCGTCGAAGCGCTCCGCCAGAAACTCATCCAGGAGATCGCCATTCTTCCTGCGCCGGGTTCAGTTATCACCGCAGCCAACTTTTGAGCGCCGTCGCCCGGCGGCCCCGAATTTTGGAAAATCGTCTGGTGAAATGAGGCCGGGAGGGGCTACCTTACCCTTGCGTGCAGAGGGATGGGGATTGTGTCCGCTCCGGATGTTTTCGGGCATTCCCTGCATCCTGATTCGTGTTGCGGAACGGTGGGATGGACGATCGGAAGTCGGCGGGGCCGGGCGACATCGCGGTTGCGGACATCGTGGCGGCGGCCGGTGCCGCGGTCGCCGGGAAGGCCGTTGCCCAGACTGTGGTGTCCCCTTCCGATCTTCCATCGACACCCGTCCTTCCCTCGGCGGCCGGCCGCCGCGCGTGGAAGCCGAGCCTGCAGCATGTGGCGATGGCGCTGGCCATCGTTGCGGTCCTGGCGCTGGGGGCGCTGACCGCGGCGGTCGGATCGACCTTTCTCGGCATCATCGGGATCGCCGAGGAGGCGCGGACCACCACCCTGCCGCTCCTCGACGCCCGGCACCGGGGCGCCCTGGCCGCCGCAGACCTGGAGCGGCTGGCCGAGGTCGTCCTCAACAGCCGCGACCGGGCCCGCCGCGTCGCCGCCCTGGACGAGGCGGAGGCGCTGGTCACCCGGTTCGCCCAACGGCCGGATGCCGGCGTCCTGCAGGGATTCGAAAGCGCGCTGAACGCCTTGCGGCGCGACAACCACCATGCCGATCTGCTCGACGCGCTGTCCGCCAGCATCCGTGAGCATCTGGCCGGGGTGGACGATGCGCTGTCCGGCGCCACCGCGCTGCTGGCCGAGCCCGACAAGGCGGTCCAGGACTATGCCTTTCTCAGCAACCTGTTCCATTTGCGCCAGCTTTACGGGCAGGCCACGGCCAGCGAAACGCCGGAGCGGCTCGCGCTGGTCGACGGCGACATCGTCGGGCTGCTGCGCAACCAGCAGGCCCTGCTGGACAGCCTGTCCAGCATGAGGACCGGACCGGCGGTCCAGCCCAACCGCCTCGCCATCCTTCTGGATCGCTTTACGGCGGCGCGCGCGGTGGTCGACCTGCAGCGCGGGCGTCTGTCCGTTCTGGCCCAGGTCCCGCAGGACGGCGATCCCGCCTATCGCCACCTGAGAACGCTGGCCGACGGCCTGTCCGGCGATGCCGCCGCGCCGGGTCTGCTGATGACTGACCGCATCGTCGCGGACGGCCGGCGTGGCTTGTGGGTCGGGATGGCCGGGCTCGCCGCGGGCGTCCTGCTGGTGGCGATCGTGATGGCGCTGCTGCGCCGCCATGTGGTGGGTCCGGTGCTGCGGGTCGGCGACGCGCTGTGCGCCTTGCCGGAACAGCCGCAGGCGGTGGCCCTGCCGCCCGCGGCGCTGCAGGAGGTCGAGGGCCTCGGCACCGCGGTGGGGCGGTTTGCCGGAATGATGGTCGCGTTGCGCCATCAGAATGCGGCTTTGCAGGCGAGCGAGGGGCGGCTGAACGCCATTCTGCGATCCTCGCCTTTCCCCATCGTCATCGCGCGGAGCGGCGACGGCCGCATCCTGTTCGCGAACGGCCCCGCCGCGGAGCTTCTGGAGACCAGCGTCTCCGCTCTGCTGGAACGCACGCTGCCGGATTTCCTGGAGGCCGCGGCCGATTGGGAGGGGATTGCCGACGCTCTGTTGCGCACCGGGCGGCGCCCGGACGCCGAGGCGCGCCTGAGAACCGCGGAGGGGCGCCCCTTTTGGGGAGCGCTGTCGGCGATGGCGATGGATCACGACGGAGTCGAGGCGCTGTTCCTGGCTCTTCGCGACATCTCCGCGCGCAAATACGCCGAAAAGGCACTGCTGGCCGCGATGGAGGAGGCGGACCGCACACGCCGCGACCTCCGTCAGGCCCAGAGGAGTTCTCGTCCAGGCGGAGAAGCTGGCGTCGCTGGGGGCGCTGGTCGCCGGCGTGGCCCACGAGATCAGCACGCCCGTGGGAATCGGCGTGACCGCCGCCAGCCATCTGTCCGAGCAGGCGCGGCAGTTCAAGGCCGACGCGGCCGGCGGACCGTTGCGCCGCCGGGAACTGGAAGAGTTCGTGGACCGGGTCGATGAAGGCGCTTCCCTGATTCTCGGCAACCTGGAGCGGGCCTGCACGCTGGTGCAGAGTTTCAAGCAGGTGGCCGTCGACCAGACGTCGGAAGCGCGGCGGCCCTTCGAACTGCGCGGCTATCTGGAGGGCGTGCTGGGCAGCCTCGCCCCGCAGATGAAAGGCGGCGGGCATCGGGTCACGCTGGAGTGTCCGGACGGGCTGATGATGGACAGCTATCCCGGAGCCCTGTCGCAGGTGGTGTCCAATCTGGTGATCAACGCGCTGCTGCACGCCTTCCGGCCCGGCGTGCCGGGCACCATCGCCATCGCGGTGCGCGCCGACGGTCCGTTCTCCGCCGGTGCCGCGGGCGTCGTGCTGGACATCGCCGACGACGGCCGCGGCGTTCCGCCCGACCACATCGGGCGCATCTTCGAGCCCTTCTTCACCACGCGCCGCGCCGAAGGCGGCAGCGGGCTCGGCCTGCACATCGTCCACAACATCGTCACGGAAATTCTTGGCGGGCGCATCGCCGTGGCGTCGCAGCCGGAGGCCGGCTGCCGCTTCACCATCCATCTGCCGCTGACCGCGTCACCCATGGCGCCGTCGGCCATCGCCGCCGGCCGCGTCGCGGTGGCGGAGACGGTGCCCGCCTGACCGGTCAGGCCCGGGCGCGCTCGATCTCGACGCCGACGCTGGCGGCGTCCGGGAACACGTCCAGCTTTTCCACCCGCACCTTGACGCTGGCGATCCGCTCGTCGGACAGGCAGCGTTCGGCGATCCGTTCGGCCAGCGTCTCGATCAGGGTGACGTGACCCTGGCTGACCAGCCCTTTCACCACCGCCGCCATGTCCTCGCCGGTGACGCCGGGGGCGGCGACGTCCAGGTCGAGGCTCAGGCGGATGCGCTGCGGCTTGATCCGTTCGTGGGCATAGACGCCGATCAGCGCATCCATGACCAGATCGCGCACGAAGCAACGGGTGGAAAGCGCCGCCGGGGCCGAGCGGGGCGCCGGAGCGGTGACGGTGGCGAAGAGCTTGTTCATGGCGCACACGCCTATCACGCCGTCCCCGTCCTGCCAAGGCATGCGGGCGGCGATCGGTGAAGGGCTTCAATGCCGGATTGGCGGGATCGGGGCGGCGTCCACGGCCGCCCCGTGCCGCATCCGGCGGGAGGCGTCAGGCGGACCCTTCGGACCGGATGCGCTCGCGCAGCACGTCGATGGGACGCAGGTCGCCGCCGTCCTCATAGTGCCAGAAGGTCCAGCCGTTGCAGGCCGGCAGCCCGGCCATGGCGGCGCCCACCTGATGGATGGAGCCGCGATGCTCGCCGCGCGGGCCGGCCCCGATCAGCGTGCCGTCGGCGCGCACGCGGGCGACCACCCGGCGGCGCAGGTCGAACAGCGACGTGCCCGGGCGCAGCAGGCCGCGCTCCACCACCCAACCGAAGGGGATGCGCGGGGCCGACCGCTTCGGCGGCGTGTCGAGGACGGCGGCGTCGGGCGCCTCCTCCACCGCCTCGATGCGGGCGGTGGCCGCCTTGGCGTAGGTCGCGTCGCGCTCCAGCCCGATCCAGTTGCGGCCGAGCCGCTTCGCCACCGCACCCGTGGTGCCGGTGCCGAAGAAGGGGTCCAGCACCGTGTCGCCGGGGCGGGAGGAAGACAGGATGACGCGGTACAGAAGCGATTCCGGCTTCTGCGTCGGGTGGGCCTTGCGGCCGTCCTCGTCGCGCAGACGCTCCGCGCCGTTGCAGATCGGCAGCAGCCAGTCGCTGCGCATCTGCAGATCGTCGTTCAGCGCCTTCATGGCGTCGTAGTTGAAGCGGTAGCGGGCGTCCTTCTCGCGCGAGGCCCAGATCATGGTCTCATGCGCGTTGGCGAACCGCGTGCCGCGGAAGTTTGGCATCGGGTTGGTCTTGCGCCACACGATGTCGTTCAGAATCCAGAAGCCCAGATTCTGCAGCGTGGCGCCGACACGGAAGATGTTGTGGTAGCTGCCGATCACCCACAACGAACCCTCGGGCTTCAGGATGCGGCGGGCCGCGGCGAGCCAGTCCCGCGTGAAGCGGTCGTAGGTCTCGAAATCTTCGAACTTGTCCCAGTCTTCTTCCACTCCGTCAACACGCGAGTGGTTCGGGCGCAAGAGTTCGCCCCCCAGCTGGAGGTTATAAGGCGGATCGGCAAAGACAAGGTCCACCGATTCAGCCGGCATTTCATTCATGAGGGCGATGCAATCGCCCACGAGAATTTTGTTCAGGGGGAGCATTGACGAAACCAAAACAGCGAATCAGTCGTTGGGACAATGATTCGCCGTCGAGTCGCCGTCAACTGATTTCTTGCGCCGGAATCGCGGCGGTCAGCCGGCCCGTTCGATTTGGGCGCGGACTGGTGCAAAAGTGACTCGGTGGTGGGGCGTCACGCCGTGGCGGCGCAGCGCCTCCAGATGCTCCGGCGTCGGGTAGCCGGCGTTGCGGTCCCAGCCGTATTCCGGGTGAAGCTCGGCCAGCCGCATCATCGCGCGGTCGCGCGCCACCTTGGCGACGATGGAGGCGGCGGCGATCGACTGGCTGCGCCCGTCGCCCTTGACGATGGCCTCCATCAGGCAGGACAGGGCGGGCTTGAACTTGCCGTCGATCAGCGCGACCGCGGGCGGCTCGCCGGGCAGCGCCTCGTAGGCGCGCTTCATGGCCAGCAGCGTGGCCCTGTGGATGTTGAGCGCGTCGATCTCCGCCGCGGACGCCTCGGCGAGCGCGACGGCCAGGGCGTGGGCGCGGATCTCCGGCTCCAGCGCCTCGCGGGCGCGCAGGCTCAGCGCCTTGCTGTCGTTGATGGCGCGGGCCAGCGCGTCGGGCAGGCCGCCGGCCGGCAGCACAACGGCGGCGGTGACCACCGGGCCGGCGAGCGGGCCGCGCCCGACCTCGTCGATGCCGCAGACCAGCCGCCCCTGGCCCAAGGCGATTTCGAAGGACAGATCGGGCTGCGGGCGGGGGACTTTGACGCGGACGGCTTTGGTGGTGGTCTTGGACGTCATGGGGAGTCGGTTCTTGCGGGTTCGGCGTGGTGGGGCAGGAGCCGTCCGCCGGACAGCTGCTCGATGTAGATGCGCGTCAGCGAGCGCAGGATGGGCGGCATCGTCTCGATGGCTTTGGCGAACTGGTCCTTGCGGATGATTTCGCAGACCGTGGCCTCCAGCGCAACGACCGTGGCGGCGCGCGGCCGGTGGGCGAGGAGGGCCAATTCCCCGAAGATGCGCCCCGGCCCCAGCACGCCGAGGTCGGTCCCGTCGCGACGAACACCGACCGAGCCGGACTGGATCAGGTAAGCCGCCGTTCCCTCATCCCCCTGGCGGAAGAAACTGTGGCCGTTGCGGAACATGCGGCGGTCCGCCACCGTGGCGAAGGAATCGGAGGAGCGGATCGCGGCCCCCCCCTCCTGCCGTTCCGGCTGGCACAGGCCATAGCTGCGGCGGATTGCGGCGACGAGGCTCTCCAGCAGGTAGGAGGCCAGCGGCGGGCAGCGCCCGCGCAGCGCGCGGAAGGTGTCGCGCGACAGTTCCACCGCCTCGACCGCGGTGAGGGCGCGCACCGTGGCGCTGCGCAGCCCGTCGTCCAGCAGCGCCATCTCGCCGACGATGGCGTTGGCGCCGACGGTGCCCAGGCGGCGCGGGCCATCCGGGCCGTCCAGCAGGACCTCAAGCTCGCCCGACTGGATCAGCCATGCGCAGTCCCCGGCCTCGCCCTGGCGGATCAGCACGGTGTCGGCGGCGATGCGCCGCGTGGGAAGGTCGGGTCCGCGTCTGGTCATCACCGGTTCCATCGCTCCGGGCCGGCCGCCCGCGTTCCATGGAGATTAGCGCGAATACCGCTCCGGTTCAGGCGAATTTGCGGCGGCCAATTCGCGTCGCCCCGTCGCGAGATCAATCCACGTGGTCAAGGGGTTGGCCGTGAGGCTTGGCGGGGCGCGCCGGCTGCGCTATGCATGGCGCCCTCAAATCGAGAGGCCGGAAGTCATGACCACCACCGCCACCACCGAATGCCCCTGCCGTTCCGGCAAGCCCCTGGACGCCTGCTGCGGCCCCTATCTGGACGGCAGCGCGCCGGCGCCCACCGCCGAAGCGCTGATGCGGTCGCGCTATTCGGCCTTCGCCTGCGGGAAGATCGACTATCTCCAGGAGACGCTGCTGCCGGAGACCCGCGAGGACTTCGACCGCAAGGAGATCGAGACCTGGGCCGCCAACAGCCAGTGGACCGGCCTGGAAGTCCGCGCCACCGAGGCCGGCCGGGCGGAGGACGAGGAGGGCGTGGTCGAGTTCGTCGCCCACTTCACCATGAACGGCAAGCCGCAGAAGCACCACGAGACCAGCCGCTTCGCCAAGCGTGACGGCCGCTGGTACTATGTGGACGGCACGCTGGGCGCCCGCCCGCGCAGCGGCCCCAAGGTCGGCCGGAACGATCCCTGCACCTGCGGCAGCGGCAAGAAGTACAAGAAGTGCTGCGGAGCGGCCTGACGGCCCGCTCCAGATGCGGTCTTGAGGGGCTGTTCTTGACCGGCAATCCGCCGATTCTCGCAGCAATTGCGATATTTTTGGTCGCCCGGTGACCGCCGGGCGGCGTTCGGCCGGGTTTTGGCCGAATCTTTCTTTCCGCCACGCGCGTTCTCAATTGAAAAGCGCGGCGGAACGGATCATCTTCGGGGGGCCATGTTCCGCCGGTTGGGGCATGGCCTATCACGACAGATGAGACCACGTATGTTCGACCGTCCGCAGCGCAACAGCTTCCGCGCTCCCGAGATCACCCAGCGCAACATCCGCGCCACCGTCAAGTGGTTCAACGCGACCAAGGGCTTCGGCTTCGTCACGCCCGAAGACGGCTCGCCGGATGCCTTCCTGCATTCCACGGTTCTGCAGTTCTGCGGACACGACAGCCTGCCCGAAGGTGCCACCATCACCTGTGACCTGTCCCGCGGCCCGAAGGGCCCGCAGGTCGCCACCATCCACGACGTCGACACCTCGACCGCCAGCGAGTCCCCGCGCCCGGCGGCGCGCGCTCCGCGCAGCGACAGCTACGGCGGCGGCTACGGCGGCGGCAGCAGCTACGGCGGTGGCGCCGGCGGCGCCGAGGAGACGGTCGACGGCACCGTGAAGTGGTTCAACGTGTCGAAGGGCTTCGGCTTCATTGCCCCGTCGACCGGCGGCAAGGACATCTTCGTCCACATCCGCGCTCTGGAGCGTTCGGGCCTGGACGTGCTCGCCGACGGCGAGCAGGTGCGGGTGACCGTCCGCCAGGGCGTCAAGGGTCCGGAAGCGCAGCGCGTCGAAGTGGTCTGACGTCGAACAGCCGGCTGTGAGGGGGCGGGGCGGACCCATCCCCACACACCCGGTCGCGGAAGCAGCACCATTCCCATCACCGTCACGATCCACCCATAGGGTCTGAAACGGTGCGCGGGGCACAAAGAAAAAGCCCGCCGTTCCAATGGAACGGCGGGCTTTTTTGTTTGATCCCGCTTTGCCTGATCCTGGGAAAAGGACGGTTTTTACGGCCGCCCGATCAGCGTGCCCATCAGGCGGGTGCGGATGGCCGCGACGGCGCAGTCCAGCGGGCGGTCGGCGTCCGGCTTCGACGGGGCGGCGGCGACGTCCGGGCAGAGGTCCTCGATCCGCCAAGCGCGCGGCGGCGGCGGCGGGGTGGCGTGCGGGTCGCAGGTCGCCGGGTCCGGATGCGTTTCCTCGCTGTTGTCGTTGGCCGGCTTGATCTCCAGGTTCGGCGACACGCCGAAGCAGTCGACCAGCCCGCCCGACGGGCGGAAGTAACGCGCCGTGGTCAGGCGGATGCCGATGTCGCCGGACAGCGACGAGATGGTCTGCACCGATCCCTTGCCGTAGCTGCGCGTGCCGAACAGCAGCGCCCGGCTGTGGTCCTGCAGGGCGCCCGCGACGATCTCCGACGCCGAGGCCGACCCGCTGTTGATCAGCAGGACGATGGGCAGCCCGGCCAGCAGGTCGCCCGGCGTGCCGGTGTAGCGGCGGTTCTCGTCCGGATCACGGCCACGCACCGACACGATGTCCACCGCCTCTAGGAAGCGGTCGGCGACGTTCACCGCCTGATCGAGCAGGCCGCCGGGGTTGTTGCGCAGGTCCAGCACCGCGCCGGCCAGCCGGCCGTGGGCCTGCCGGCGCATTTCCTCCACCGCCTCGTCCAGCGCGTGGGAGGTCTGCTGGTTGAAGGCGGCGATGCGGATGTAGGCGACGTCGCCCTCCAGCCGGTAGCGGACGGGCTGGATCTTCACGATGGCGCGGGTCAGCGACACGCGGAACGGAGCGTCGGGGCCGCCGTTTCCGTTGGTCCCGCCGTTGCGGCGCATGGTCAGGGCGACGGAGGTGCCGACCGGACCGCGCATGCGGGCCACCGCATCGCGCAGATTCATGCCCTTGACCTGGGCCTCGTCGATCCGGGCGATCAGGTCGCCGGTGCGCAGCCCGGCGCGGGCGGCGGGGGAGCCGTCGATGGGGGACACGACGCGGATCAGGCCGCTGTCGTCGTCCATCGTCACCTCGATCCCAAGCCCGCCGAACTCCCCCTGGGTCTGCTCCCGCATGTAGCGGAAATGCTCCGAATCGAGGAAGGCCGAATAGGGGTCGAGCGAGGTCAGCATCGCATCCAGCGCCGCCTCGGTCAGGACCCGGTCGGTGGCCCCCGGCTCCTCTTTCTTCTTCTTCTGGAGGCCGGCGACGGCCTTTTCGACCAGCGCCTGCGGCGTGCCCGGCTTCACATGCTCGGCCAGCACGCGGCGCAGGACGTCGGAGAAGAGGAGGTAGTTGCGGTCCGCCGGGGACGGGAGGGAGGAGGTGCCCTTGGCCTTCGCGAACTCCTGCCGGTAATGGTCCAGCGCGATGCTGGTGTCGGCACGGGAGGCGGGCACCACCGCGCAGGCGGGTCCCATCGCCACCATCAGCAGCAACAGCGCCGCCAGCAGTTTCGCCATCCTGCGCCCCTCTTGACTGACCGGCCCGGCCGGTGGAATCAAAGCCATCAACGCGACTGCAAGCCTTATTGTACCAGGGGTTTCGCCTGCCGGACGCCCAAGGCCGGTGCATGTGTGCGTCTGTGCAGCGGAACATGGCCTTCCGGCCGGTCCCGCCGGTCGTCCATTCGCAACCTAGCACGTTGACCGGGCAATCTCAAATCCTGCCCCCTGGTGCCGCGGGACCCGTCGCCCCGCTCAGGATAGGATATATGTCTCCACCCGTCGCGCCGCCACTCTCCGGGCGGGGGAGAGGGCCGGCGCGGGGATTCTACGCCTTAATAGGCACCTTTTCCGCTGAGCATCACGCCGACCGTCCGCAGCAGGATGCGGAAATCGCCCCAGAAGCTCCAACCCAGCAGATAAGCGGTGTCGAGCTGGACGCGCTGACCATAGTCCACGTCGTTGCGGCCGCTGACCTGCCACAGCCCGGTCAGGCCGGGGCGGCAGAGCGTGTAGAAGGGGAAACAGACGTGATAGCGCGCCACCTCCTCCTGCACGATGGGGCGCGGGCCGACCAAGCTCATGTCGCCGGTCAGGACGTTGAAGAGCTGCGGCAACTCGTCCAGGCTGGTGCGGCGCAGGAAGCGGCCGATCCAGGTGATGCGGGGATCGTTGCGCAGCTTGCGCGTGGCCTCCCACTCGGCGCGGGCCTCCGGGTCGGACTCGATGTGCTTCTCGAAGACCTCCGGCGCGTTGACGACCATCGAGCGGAATTTCAAGCAGGTGAAGTCCCGGCCCTCGGTCCCGATGCGCCGATGGCCGAACACCGCGGGGCCGCCGTCCAAGGTGATGAGCAGCCCGACGATCAGCATCAGCGGCCCGAAGAACAGAATCAGCCCGACCGCACCGACGAGGTCGAAGGCCCGTTTCACCCGGTTGCGGTGCAGCGGTTCCATGGCCGGCAAGCGCGCGACCAGTTCCGCGGCGGACGCCGTGCCGGCGAGCGTCGCCGGTTCCAGCGGTGCAGCACCCAACTGGATGGACTGCGGAATACCCATCGATCCCCCGTACTCACAATTCGGCTGGCGGAAACACGACCGCCTTCCGGGGGAGGCAACGCGTGAGGCGCGTCCGGGGTCCCCCGGCCGGGATGATCCGCCGCAGTTCCATCGCGGTACGCCGGCCGGCGATGGCGGGGCCAACGGGGTGCCACTTCCGGTGGAAGCGCGGGCTCAGCAGATGCGGGGAAGCTGCTCGCCGGACAGCCAGTCGACGATGCGCTTGCCGCCGAAGCGCGTCTCCATCTGCACGAAGCGGTGGGAATCCTCGACCACCGTGCCGACGACGGCCGCTTCGGCCCCCAGCGGATGGGCGCGCATGGCCGCCAGCAGGCGGTCGGCGTCCTCCGCCGCGCAGATGGCGATCAGCTTGCCCTCGTTGGCGACGTAGAGCGGGTCGAGCCCGAGCAGTTCGCAGGCCGCCGCGACCTCCGCCCGCAGCGGGATGTCGGCCTCGCGCAGCAGCATGCCGACCCCCGACTGGTGGGCGATCTCGTTCAGGGTCGTCGCCAGACCGCCGCGGGTCGGGTCGCGCAGGACGTGCACGTCCGGCACCGCCGCGACCATGCCGGCGACCAGCCCGTGCAATGCCGCGCTGTCCGAGCGGATGTCGGTCTCGAAGCTGAGATTCTCGCGGGTGGACATGATGGCGACGCCGTGGTCGCCCATGGTGCCGCTGACCAGGATCGCGTCGCCGGGCCGCGCCCGCTCGCCGGACGGGGCGACGCCGGGGGGCACCACGCCGATGCCGGTGGTGGTGATGAAGACGCCGTCGCCCTTGCCGCGCTCCACCACCTTGGTGTCGCCGGTGACGATGGACACGCCGGCCTCGCGCGCGGCGCGGGCCATGCTGTCGACCAGCCGCTTCAGGTCGGCCAGCGGGAAGCCTTCCTCCAGGATGAAGCCGGCGGTCAGGTAGAGGGGCACGGCCCCGGCCATGGCGACGTCGTTCACCGTGCCGTGCACGGCCAGCGACCCGATGTCGCCGCCGGGAAAGAACAGGGGCGAGACGACGAAACCGTCGGTCGTCACCACCATGCGCCCGGCGGGCGCGTCGAAGGCCGCCTGATCGTTGCCCTGGTCGAGCAGCGGGTTGGCGAAGGCGGCGGCGAACAGCTCCCGCACCAGCTGGGCCATGGCCTTGCCGCCCGACCCGTGGCTCATGTCCACGGCGCCGCGGGCGAGGTCGAGCTTGCGGGTGAAGAGACGGCGGTCGGTCATGGCGGGGTCCACAAGGTCGGGCGGCGGATCAGGCGGCGGGAGTCAGGGTGCCGGTTTCGGCGAGCAGGGCGAGCGTGCGCTCCGCCTCCTCCGGGTCGAGCTTGGACAGGGCGTAGCCGACATGCACGATGACGTAGTCGCCCACCGCCACCCCCTCGACCAGCGCCAGGGAACAGGCGACCTTCACCCCGCCCAGGCTGACGGTGGCGCGGGCCTCTTCCAGAAGCTCGATCACGCGGGCGGGAACGGCGAGGCACATGGGGGCGGTCCTTCCTGAAGCAAACTCTGCACGGCGATCCAGGCCTGTCCCAGGCTGAGCCCGCCGTCATTGGCCGGCGCCCGGCGGGGCAGCAGGGCGGTGACGCCGCGCGCCGCGAACCCGGCGCTCAGCCCTTCGGCCAGGACGGCGTTCATCAGGCAGCCGCCGGACAGGACGACGCGGTCGAGCCCGCGCGCCGCCAGCTCGGGCATGGCCCACGCGACCAGCGCCGCGGCGAGGGTTCCATGGAACCGCTCCGCCCCCTCCCGCGCATTGATCTGCAACAAACTTTCCAGAAGGGGGGTGAGGTCCAGAACGCCGCCGTCGATCCGCCAGCCGTCCTCCAGCACCGTGGGGCGGCGGACCAACGACTCCAGGGCCATCGGCGCTTCGCCCTCGAAGCCGGCGCCTCCGGGGCTGAAGGCACGGACTCCCAGCAGCCCGCAGGCGGCGTCGAACCAGCGCCCGCAGGAACTGGTGGGCGGTGCGTTGATACCGGCCTCGATCATCCGCCGCACGCCGTCCGCCGGGCCGCAGCCGGCGAAGCGCTCCGCGATCTCCGCGCCGCGGCCCATGCGGGCCAGCGCCGCCGCCGCCATGCGCCAGGGCTGGCGCGCCGCCACGTCGCCGCCCGGCTGGGCCAGCGGCGCCAGATGGCCGAGGCGGGTGAAGCCGGTGCCGTCCACCAGCAGCATTTCTCCGCCCCAGGACCCGCCGTCCGCCCCCAGCCCGAAGCCGTCCAGCGCCAGTCCGAGCGTCGGGCCAAGCGGCGGCCCGGCCTCGCCCTGTTCGGCCAGCACCGCCGCGATGTGGGCGTGGTGGTGCTGCATCGGCAGCGTCGGCAGGCCGAGCGATTCGGCGAAGCGGGTGCTCTGGAAATCGGGGTGGAGGTCGTGGGCGACGGCCACCGGCTCCACCGCCAGGATGCGGCGCAGATGGGCGACGCTCTCCTCCAGGAATTCCAGGGTCGCGGCGTTGTCGAGATCGCCGATGTGCTGGCTGAGGAAGGCTTCGTTGCCGCGGGTCAGACAGACGGTGGCCTTCTGGTGCGCGCCGACCGCCAGCACCGGCGGGCCGGAGCGCGGCAGGCGGATGGAGGCCGGCGCATGGCCGCGCCCCCGCCGCAGGAAAGCCGGCGCCCCCGCCACCACCCGCATCACGCTGTCGTCGGCGCGGATCAGGATGTCGCGGTCGTGGTCGACGATCAGGTCGGCGATGCCGTCCAGCCGTCGCCGCGCTTCGGCGTTGCCGATGGCGAGCGGTTCGCCACTGGGGTTGGCGGAGGTCATGACCAGGGTGAGGTCCTGCGGCCGCTCCAGCCAAGCCGTGCCGTCGGGCCGTCCGGCGGCCTCGTGGAACAGCAGATGATGGATCGGCGTGTAGGGCAGCATCATGCCCAACCAGGCGAGACCGGGGGCGATGGCGTCGGGAAGGGTGGGGGCGTCGTCCCGCCGCCGCAACAGCACCACCGGCCGGGCCACCCCCTCCAACAGTGCCCGCTCCGCCGCTCCGACCGCCCCAAACCGATCGGCGGACGCGGTGTTGGCAACCATCAGGGCGAAGGGCTTGCCGTTGCGCTGCTTGCGGGCGCGCAGCCGTTCCACCGCCGCCGCGTCGAACGCGTCACAGGCGAGATGGAAGCCGCCCAGCCCCTTGATGGCGACGATCCGGCCGCCGCGCAGCGCGTCCAGCACCTCCTCGATGGGGTGGGACAGGCGCGGACCGCAGGCCGGGCAGGCGGTCGGCTGGGCGTGGAAGCGGCGATCGGCGGGGTCGGCGTATTCGGCGGCGCAGTCCGGGCAGAGGGGAAAGCCCGCCATGGCGGTCTGCGGCCGGTCGTAGGGCAGGGCGCGCGTGATGGTGAAGCGCGGTCCGCAATGGGTGCAGTTGAGGAACGGATAGCGGTAGCGCCGGTCCGCCGGGTCGAACAGTTCGGCCAGACAGGCCGGGCAGACGGCGGCATCGGGGGCGATCCCGGTGGTCACCGCCCCGCGCTGCGAGGCCAGGATGGCGAAGCCCGTTTCTCCGGGTTGGGAGGGAACCTCGTTCGTTTCGACCGCGTCGATCCGCGCCAACGGCGGGGCCTTTTCCGCGAGCGCGGTCAGAAAGCGCTCAAGGGCATCGCCCTGCACTTCCGCCAGCACGCCGTCCCCGTCGTTGAGCACCCAGCCGGTCAGGGCGAGGCGGTGCGCCAAGCCATACAGGAAGGGCCGGAAGCCGACCCCCTGCACCTGCCCGCGGACCCGAACCCGCAACCGCCTCACCGCGCGGCGACCGCCTTCGCAAGCCCCTCCTCGATCCAGCCGTACCAGTCCTCAAGCCCCTGGCCGGTGGTCGCGGACACCTCGATCACGCGCAGGTTGGGCTTGAGTTGCCGTGCGTAGGCGATCATGCGCGCCACATCGAAGGTCAGGTGCGGCAGCAGGTCCACCTTGTTGACCAGCAGCAGGTCGGCGCCGGCGAACATCGCCGGGTATTTCAGGGGCTTGTCCTCCCCCTCCGTTACCGAGAGCACGACGACCTTGTGCGCCTCGCCGAGGTCGAAGCCGGCCGGGCAGACGAGGTTGCCGACATTCTCGATGAACAGCACGCTGCCCGTCGCCACCGGCAGGCGCCCGACCGCCTGGGTGACCATCTGGGCGTCGAGATGGCAGCCCTTGCCGGTGTTGACCTGGATGGCCGGCGTGCCGGTGGCGCGGATGCGGTCGGCGTCGAAGCTGGTTTGCTGGTCGCCCTCGATCACCGCCATCGGGAAGCGGCCCTTCAGGTCGGTCAGCGTGCGGGTCAGCAGGGTCGTCTTGCCCGACCCGGGGCTGGACATCAGGTTCAGCACGAACACGCCCTTCGCCGCGAAGAACTGGCGGTTCACCGCGGCGAAGCTGTCGTTCTTGGCGAGAATGTCCTGTTCGATGGCGATCAGCCGGGTCTGGGACATGCCCGGCACCTCGGTTCCCGCCGGGCCGCGGCCGAGGTCGATGGTGCCGTGGTCATGCCCATGGTCGTGGCCATGCTCGTGCCCGTGCCTGTGCCCGCGATGATGCCCATGATCGTCGCCGTGGGTGTGGCGGTAGACCTTGCCGTCCGGTCCGACATGCTCGTGGCTGTGATGATCATGGTGGTGGTCATGATCATGGTCGTGATGATGATCGTCGTGACCATGGTGGTGATGATGGCCGTGCCCATGGCCGGCCTCGATTTTCGTTTCGCCATTGGCGCAACCGCAGACCGTGCACATCACTCCACCTCCAATTCCTTGACGCGCATTTCCTCGCCGCCGGTCACCATGAGCTGGTGGCCGTCGCACTCGGGGCAGGGGTCCGACCGCTCGGGCAGCGGGACCGGCTTCTCGCAGGACAGGCAGAAGGCCTGACCCGGCGGGCGTTCGATGTCCAGTACCGCACCCTCCGCGATGGTGCCGCGGCTGACCGCGTCGAAGCCGAAGGCGATGGCCTGCGGTTCGACATGCGACAGGGTCCCGATGACCAGCCGCACCGTCTTCACCCTGGTGAATCCCCGGGCCGCCGCCTGATCGCGGATCACGTCGATGATGCCCTGGCTGAGCGCCAGCTCGTGCATGGGTCAGTCCTCGTCCTGGATCGTAATGGAGGAGGCCACGCAGGGGTCGAGCGCGGCCACCAGCAGGCCGGCGCGCTCGGCCAGACCCGCGTCGGACGCGGCGCCGGCCAAGCCCTGGGCCAGCGGCCCGTCCGCGGCGAAGTTCCATTCGGTCGGCGCGACGATGCGGCAATCGGCGACGCGGCCGTTTTCAAGCCGCAGCCAGTGGGCGAGGCGCCCGCGGGCCGTCTCGACGGCGCCGCTTCCCGCGCCGGGCAGTCCGCCGCAGGGGTCCTGAACCGGTTCGGCGTCTTCCAGGCGGTCGGCCCAGGACGCCAGCCTCCCCGCCAACTCCGCCAACTCCGCGAGCCGGGCGGCGGCGTGGGCGGCGAGGCCGGAGCCGTGGGCCGACAGCAGCCCGGCGACCAGAGGGTGCGCACCTTGGCGGGCCAGCGGGCCGGTGTGGGCTGGGGCGCCGTCCTGTCGGGGGGTTTCGGAAAAGGCCGCGTCGGCGGCCAGCCGCTCGCCGAACCAGCGGGCCGGATGCGGCTCCAGCGCCGGCACGCCGCAGGCGCCGAAGCCCGCCATGCCCGGCGCCAGCAGGAGCCGCATCAGCCGCGCCGCCGGGGTTGCACCGACGACGGTCCAGCGCTCCAACTCCACGGCGTCGGCGGGGGGAGGGGCGGCGAAGACGGCGCGCTCCAGCCCGTCGCGCAGGGCCGCGACAGCGGCGGCCAGGGCGGCACGGTCGGGTTGCAGGGAGCCACCGCCCGGACGCAGCCCGTCGCGGGCCGGGTAGAGCGCGGGATGAATCGCCGCCGCCGCGGCGCGCAGGCCCGCCAGTTCCCTGGGCTGCGGCGCCTCGCCCAGCCGCGCCGGCCAGTCCATCAGGATCTGCCACGCGTGGTTCGTCGCGGCTTCCGCGTCGGCCAGCAGGGCGCGTGCGGCGGCGTGCGGCCGGGCGTCGAGGCCGAGCGCGTCCTCCAACGCCCCCACCGCGGCCAGCGACTGGGCGGTGCCGCACAGGCTGAACAGCAGCGGCACGAGGCGCATCGCCTCGTCGGGCGTGCGTCCGCACAGGGCGCGGGCGGCGGCGGGGCGGCGGACCTGCACCGACACGGCGCGCACCCGCCCGGCGGCGGCCGTCAGCCGCACCGACACGCTGCCCTCCAGCCCAGTGCCTTCCAGCCCGGCGCCCGTGCCGCTCATCGCCGCCCCCCCCCGAACAGGGAGCGGCGGGACAAGGCGGGCCTCGCCGCGTCCTCAGCCTTTGCCGGTGGCGGCTCGGTCTGCGGCGCCGGGTGTGGCTCCCGCATCAGATGGTCGAGCCCCAGGACGGCGGCGGCGCGGGCCTCTCCCTGGTCGACAAACACGTTCATCGCCGAGGCGAGCGGGATCACCGCCAGCGTTCCCAGGACGCCCACCCGCGCCGCGGTGAAGCGGTAGGCGCCGGAGGGCAGGGCGATCTCCGTCTTGTCGCCGTCGCGCCGGTCCGCCCACAGGGCGGGATCGCGCGGGATCAGCACGGCGTTCAGGAACCAGGGGGCGATGACGCAGCCGATCCAGCCCGGCCCATGGGCGCGGAAGCCCACCGCCTCCACCGCCAGTGCGGCGTTGCAGATGGGAACGTCGGCCATGTCGCGCTCCGCGATCAGGCGGTAGCTGGCGGTCAGGGCGGCGACCCGCGCCGCCATGGCGTCGCCGCCCGGCGGCGCGACGACGGTGAAGCCGTGCTGGGGGCCGCCGCAACCCGTGCAGCGCCAATAGTCCGGCAACCCGCCGAAGGGTGTTCCTGGCGGCACCTCCCGTCCCGGATCGCCCGCCGTCGGGTCGTAGACGGCGCCGCAGGCCCCGCAGGAGGGGCGCGCGTCGGCGGCGAAGCCCGCCTCGGGGGCGCCGGAGGTCATGCGCTGGCCTTTTCGATGAGGTCGGTGAACAGGTGGTCCACATTCTCCCCGCGCGCGGCCAGCAGAATGGCGTCGAGCGCACGGTTCAGCGGCTCCACCTCCTCCGTTTCCAGAGCGCGGACGGCGCGGTCGAGATGGACCAGCACCCAGCCGCCTTCCGGCACCTCATCGATCAGCATGACGTTGACGCGCCGTTCCTCGCCGCGGCCGGCGCAGCGCGCGGTGAAGCCGTCGGTCTCCAGGACCCGCATCGGAATGCCGAGACACATGCGCGCGCCCTCACCCGGGGAACCCGGTCGTCGCGAGGCGGCCGGCGTGAAACGATCAGTGCAACTGCGTCATCTTGACCGGGGGGTGAAACCGCACATTGATGTGCGTCAAACATGCGGTCCGGCGTAGTTTCATTGCGCTCCGCCATTTCCAATCGGAGCGGTTCTGCTACAGTGGCGACCGCTTCGCGCGCGATGGGGTAGGGGTCGGTCGTGCGCCGCTCAACGATACAGCAGGGGTTTTTACGGATGAAACGTTTCGCTCTCGCGTCGGCCACCGCGGCGGCAGTTCTGGCCGCTCTGCCCAACGCGGCGCTCGCCCACACCTTCGGCGCCCACGACGCCGGCCTCGTCCATGGTTTCCTGCACCCGGTCGGCGGCTGGGATCACCTGCTGGCGATGGTCGCCGTCGGCCTGTGGGCCGCGCAGCGCGGCGGCAAGGCCCTGTGGGCGCTGCCGGCGGCTTTCGTCGGTGCGATGATCGGCGGCGGCCTGCTGGGGCTGGCCGGCATCGACCTGCCGCAGGTGGAGCTTGGCATCGTCCTGTCCGTGGTCGCCCTGGGCGCCCTGATCGCCCTGCAGTCCCGCCTGCCGCTGCTGGCCTCCGCCGGCGTCGTCGCCCTGTTCGCCGTGTTCCACGGCCACGCCCACGGCGCCGAGATGCCGGAGGCGGCGCAGCCGCTGCTCTACGGCCTGGGCTTCGCCCTGTCCACCGCCCTGCTGCACGGTGCCGGCATCGGCGCCGCCCTGTCGCTGCGTCGTCTGGTCGAGGGCCGCAAGGGCGCCCTGGCGCTGCGCGGCACGGGTGCCGTGGTCGGTCTGGCCGGCGTGGCGCTGCTCGCGCTGGGCTGATCGTCGAAAAAATGAGAGGGGGTGGCTGGGCGGCCATTCCCATGGGAAGGCTCGGCGACGCGGTTCGCCGGGCCTTTTTTTATGGGTTTTGGAAAATTTAACGAAAATACGCTTTTTTCCTGCTGCTCTGTTTTGCCGCCGCTCCTATATTTGGTTGCCGGTTTTGGCGGAATTCCAATCAGGAGTCGTGCGTTGCCGATGATCCCGCCAACCTTTGCCACCCTGCGCAAAGCCCTCCGCGCGCTGGCCCTCGCCCTTCCTGTCGGCGCCGCCCTGCTTCCGGCGGCCCCGGCGCTGGCGGAGGTGCCGGGACAGCAGCGGACCCAGGCGCCGGGCTTCTACCGCATGGCCATCGGCGATTTCGAGATCACCGCGCTGTTCGATGGCTTCATCGACCGCGACCGCAAGTATTTCGTCGGCGCCAAATCCGAGGACATCATCGGCCTGCTCGACCGCATGTTCCTGGCGGAGCGGCCGGAAATCCAGACGGCGGTGAACGCCTATCTGGTGCACACCGGCGCGAATCTGGTCCTGGTGGACGCCGGAGCGGCCAAGTCGCTGGGGCCGACGCTCGGCTTCATCGCCGACAACATCCGCGCCGCCGGCTACAGCCCGGACCAGATCGACACCGTCCTGATGACCCATCTGCATCCGGACCACGCCAACGGCCTGCTGCGCCCGGACGGAACCATCCTGTTTCCCAACGCCGAGGTTCGGGTCGCCAAGGCCGAATTCGATTTCTGGCTGGGCGGGGAGGCGGTGGCCAAGGCCCCGGCTCCGCTCAAACCCTTCTTCGCCATGGCCCGCGCGGCGGTGGCCCCCTACGAGGCGGCGGGCAAGCTGAAGCCCTACCAGCCCGGCGACGGCCTCCTGCCCGGCGTGGAGTCGGTGGCAGCTTACGGCCATACACCGGGGCACAGCGGCTACCTGTTCCGCTCGAAGGAGCAGAGCATCCTGCTGTGGGGAGACACCGTGCACAGCCACGCCCTTCAGTTCGCCCGTCCGGAGGTCGTCATCGAGTTCGACGTCGACAAGGACGAGACCATCGCCTCGCGCCGACGGCTGCTGGCCGAGGCGGCGGCGCAGAAGCTGTGGGTGGGCGGCGCCCATCTGCCCTTCCCCGGCATTGGCCATGTCCGCACCGAAGGGGACGGCTACGCCTGGGTTCCCGTGGAGTTCGGCCCGATCCGCAGCGACCGCTGAGCGGCCCGATTCGGCGTCAAGGCTCCGCGGGATACTCCACCGGGCCGCTTGCGCGTGTGTGCCAGTCGCAGAATTTCACAATTATTCCAATAGGTTGGCGCATCTCTCCCGGGACACTTCCCCGGCGCGTTCGGGACGGCCATGCTGGGCGCCGACCGTCCTGAAGGGGAACCACGCCGATGACACCGCCGATCTTCGCCTCTCTGCGCAACGCCCTGCTTGCCCTGACCGTCGCCCTTCCCGTCGGCGCCGCCCTGGTGCCGGCGGCGCCGGCCCTGGCGGAGGTGCCGGGCCAGCAGCGGACCCAGGCGCCGGGTTTCTACCGCATGGCCATCGGCGATTTCGAGGTCACCGCGCTGTATGACGGCTTCATCGACCTCGATCGCAAGATCCTCAGCGGCGCCAGCGCGGACGACATCCAGAGCCTGCTCGCCCGGATGTTCCTGGCCGACACGCCGGGTGTCCAGACGGCGGTGAACGCCTTCCTCGTGCACACCGGCGCGAACCTCGTCCTGGTGGACACCGGAACGGCCAAGGCCTTCGGTCCGGCGCTGGGCTTCATCGCCGACAACATCCGCGCCGCCGGCTACAACCCGGAACAGGTCGACACGGTGCTGCTGACCCACCTGCACCCGGACCACGCCAACGGCCTGCTGCGTCCGGACGGCGCCATGCTGTTCCCCAATGCGACGGTCCAGGTCGCCAAGGCCGACGCCGACTTCTGGCTGAGCGAGGAGGTGGCGGCCAAGGCTCCGGCGGACAGCCAGCCCTTCTTCGCCATGGCCCGCGCGGCGGTGGCGCCCTACGCGGCGGCGGGCAAGCTGAAGCCCTACCAGCCCGGTGACAGCCTGGTTCCCGGCGTGGAATCGGTGGCGGCCTATGGCCACACGCCCGGCCACAGCGGCTATCTGTTCACATCGGGGGAGCGCAGCATCCTGATGTGGGGCGACGTCGTGCACAGCCACTCCGTGCAGTTCGCCCGCCCGGAGGTCGTCATCGAGTTCGACGCCGACAAGGAGCAGGCCGTCGCCTCCCGCAAGAAGCTCTTCGCCGACGCCGCGGCGCAGAAGCTGTGGGTGGCTGGCGCCCATCTGCCTTTCCCCGGCATCGGCCATGTCCGGACCGAGGGTAAGGGCTACGCCTGGGTCCCGGTGGAGTTCGGGCCGATCCGCGCCGACCGCTGACGTGATGTGAACGGCGCCGCCACGCTCAGTTTCGGGGCGTGGCGGTCACGCCGAGGCGGGCCAGTTCCTCGACGATCATCGTCACCATCTGCGGGATCACCGCCTCGATCTCCGGCGACATCATCAGGCCGGTGCCCAGTGCCATCGGCACGCAGCCGACCACCGTCACGCTCTCCGGCGCCTCGTCCTGCAGGCGCAGCGAGGCCAGCAGGTCGCTGAGGCCGAGTTGGTGAGGCGACAGCTTGCCCTTGAAATAGGCCGGAACCTCATCGCCGCGCAGCACGGTCAGGCTGGCCGGCGGCGCGCCGGTCTTCACCGCGTCCACCGCGATCAGGTGCTTGTGGCTGGCGATCAGGTCCAGCATGTCCATGCCGCAGGTGCCGCCGTCGACGACGCTGACGTGATCGGGCACGCTCCAGGCGGCGTCGAACGCCTCCATGGCGCGCACGCCCACCCCTTCGTCCATCAGGAGGATGTTGCCGAGGCCGAGGACGAGGATGGACATGGGACATGCGCTCCGTTCGACGATTTTGAAACAGAAGGGATTTTGAAACAGCAGGATGAAACGGGACCGGCGCCGGGCGCCGTGAACTGGATCAATCACCCGGCGTGGGGGACGCGAAAAGCCCCTCCTCCGCGGGGAAGAGGGGCTTTCGGCCGGTCAGAAGGCTTGGATCAAACGACCTTCACCTGATAGTGCGACTTCGTTTCCGTGTCGGTCAGGTGCACGGCGCAGGCCAGGCACGGGTCGAAGCTGTGCAGGGTGCGGATGATCTCCAGCGGCTGGTCGGCCACCGCCACCGGGTTGTCGATCAGGGCCGCCTCGTAGGCCGAAATGTTCCCGTCCTCGTCGCGCGGGCCGGCGTTCCAGGTGGTCGGCACGACCGCCTGGTAGTTCTTGATCTTGCCGTTCTCGATCACGACCCAGTGCGAGAGCATGCCGCGCGGCGCCTCGTGGAAGCCGAAGCCGCGGATCTCGCCCTTCGGGAACACCGGCTTGTTGAAGGTCTTGGTGTCGCCCTTCGCGATGTTCTCCATCAGCAGTTTCCACTGGTTCTGCAACTCCTCGTGCAGGACCACGCAGCGCACCGCGCGGGCGGCGTGGCGGCCGATGGTGGAGTGCAGCGCGTCGACGCCGACCTTGCTGCCGAGATGGCCCGACACCGCGTCGAGCACCGCGTTGACCCAGAACTGCGTGCGCTGGTGGCCCGAGGCGTACATGCCCAGCACGTTGGCCAGCGGGCCGACCTGGGCGCGCTTGTCGTAGAAGGTCGGCGACTTGATCCAGCTGTACTTGCCGTCGTCCTGCCAGTCGGTGAAGTTCGGGATCGTCTCGCCGTCGTAGGGGTGCAGGGGACCCTTGCCGCCCTGGTACCAGGAATGCTTCACGCTTTCCTTCACGCCCTTCTCGAAGTAGGGGTCGTGGAAGTCCTTGATCGGGGTGAACTTGGTGAGGTCCCCGCCGTCGATGTAGCCGGCGGGCAGGGCGAAGGTGGTGCCCTTGGTGTCCAGCGGCATGTCCGGGATGGACAGGTAGTTCACCACGCCGCGGCCATACTGCGTCCAGTCGGCGTAGAAGGCCCCGATGGCCGCCACGTCGGGGATGTAGACCTGGGTGATGAAGTCGCCCACCTCGTCGATCAGCTGCTTGATGTACATCAGCTTTTCGAGCGTCAGGGTGGACTGGCTGTCCATGTTGATCGGGTTGGTGACGCCGCCCACCGCCATGTTCTGGATGTGCGGGGTCTTGGAGCCGAGGATCGCCACCACCTTGTTCATGCGCCGCTGGTAGTCGAGCGCCTGGAGGTAGTGGGACGCCGCCATCAGGTTGGCTTCCGGCGTCAGCTTCATCGCCGGATGGCCCCAGTAGCCCGAGCCGAAGATGCCGAGCTGGCCGGAATTGATGAAGGCCTGCAGCTTCTTCTGCGCGGTGGCGAATTCCTGCGTGCTGTTCTTCGGCCAGCCGGAGATCGACTGGGCCAGCTTCGCGGTCGCCGCCGGGTCGGCCTTCAGCGCCGAGACGATGTCCACGAAGTCGAGCGCGGACAGGTGATAGAAATGGACGATGTGATCGTGGACGTTGTGGGCGCCCTGGATCATGTTGCGGATGTACTGGGCGTTGAGCGGCACCTCCAGCTTCAGCGCGTTCTCCACCGCGCGGACGGAGGTGATGGCGTGCACCGTGGTGCAGACGCCGCAGATGCGCTGGGCGAAGACCCAGGCGTCGCGCGGGTCCTTGCCCTGGAGGATCAGCTCGATGCCGCGCCACATCTGGCCCGACGCCCAGGCGTTGGTGACCTTGCCGCCGTCCACTTCACAATCGACCCGCAGGTGACCCTCGATGCGGGTGACCGGATCTACAACAACTCGCTGAGCCATAATGAAACTCTCCTAAACTCAGCCGTGCTCGGGATGGACGGCGTGCATGACGGGCAGCTTCTTCACGAAGAGGAGATACAGTGCGATCTCCAGCGCGAAGACGCCGACGGTGACCATGATTTCCTTGACCGAGGGGAAGTAGTGCCAAGGACCGACCGCCGGCGTGAAGCCGATGAGATAGACGTTCAGGCGGTAGAGGATGCCCGCCGCCAGCAGGAGCGAGGCCGACAGGAACAGCGCCCGCGACCGGTTGCGGTTGGCCTTGGGGATCAGCAGCGCAAGGCCGGAGATCATCAGCGCCATCTCCGCCACGAACCAGCCAGACTGCGGCCCGCCGAAGATCTGGCCGATCTGGCCGCGGACGATCAGGTCGACGAAGCGCAGCACGACGAACAGCGAGGCGACGACCAGCATCAGCCCGGCCAGCTTCGACAGCACCGGCGTCTCCATCGGGCGGCGGAAGTTCAGCGAGGCCATCACCGATTCCCAGACCACGATGGCGAAGCCCATCAGGATGGCGGTCAGCAGGAAGAAGACCGGTAGCATCTGCGACTGCCACAGCGGCGACAGCTTGTGCCCGACGATGACCATCATGGTGCCGAGCGACGACTGGTGCATCGTCGGAAGCAGGACGCCCAGCGCGATGAAAACCCACAGCACCTTGTTCAGCTTGGCGCGCAGCCCCTCGATGCCGAACCGCTCCAGGAAGGCCGGGGCGAACTCCACCACCAGCACCAGCGTGTAGGTCGCCACGCACAGGCCGACCTCCAGCATCACGGAGTTGGGCTGCGCGTACCACGGCAGCATCATGTGGTAGAAGTTCCAGTAGCGGCCGAGATCGACCAGCACCGCCAGACCGGCGAGGCCGTAGCCGAACAGGCTGGCCAGCACCGCCGGGCGGACCAGCGGGTGGTACTCGCCGCGGTTCAGGATGTAGCAGAGCAGCGCGATGACGTAGCCGGCGCAGCCGAAGGCCGAGCCGATCACCACGTCGATGGCCACCCAGATGCCCCAGGGATAGCCGTCGTTCAGGTTCGACGCCGCCCCCAGACCCTGGGTGTAGCGCTGGAACAGGATGACGCCGGCGACGGCGACCAGCGCGGCGCAGATCAGGAAAGGAAGGGTGAGGACCCGTCCGCCAAGCGGTTGATGCTCATGAGCGTGCGAAGACATGGCGTGGCCCCCTCACTCGTCGGTGTGGTTCTTGGTGTTGCGGTGCGCCAGATAGGCGAGACCGGCGAACACCGTGGCGGGGGCGATCATGCCCGCGTAGAGCGTGTGCTGGATGCCTTCCGACAGGGTCGGATAGCCGTTCTCCGGCACGTTGGTGGGCAGGTTCAGCTTGTCGAACGGCACGGCGGACACCGCGAGGCACTGGGTGCCGCCCAGCTCCTTCTCGCCGTAGATGTGCGTCTGATAGGCCGCCTCGACGAGCTTCTCATGGCCGGAGCGCGGGCCGCCGACCTTGCCGGCGATGTCGCCGCGCGGGTAGTGGGTGTGCTCGCCCACCTTCAGCGCGGTGCGGCGCTTGGCCTCCGCCTTGAGGTCCTCCGTGCGGCCGAACAGGGTCGCCCCGGTCGGGCAGACGTCGGCGCAGCCCGGAAGCTCGTTCTTGGCGAGCTGCTGCTTGCAGAGCTGGCACTTTTTGATTTCGCCGAAGGCGTCGTTGTAGTCGTACTTCGGCACGCCGAACGGGCAGGACAGCACGCAGTAGCGGCAGCCGATGCAGGCGCTCGGGTCGTGGTTCACGATGCCGGTCTTGGCGTCCTTGGTCATTGCCGACACCGGGCAGACCGACACGCAGGACGGATCGGCGCAGTGCAGGCACTGCCGCTTGATGAAGGCGAAGCCGTTCTCCGCCGCGTCCTTGGTGGCGCCGGTGCCGTGGCTGTAGGCCTTGATGACGTTCAGCGTCCTGGCCGACAGCTCCACCGGGCTGTCGTAGATCGGCTTGTCACCGCCGCCGGCGTTCCAGCCCTGCTGGGCCGGGCCGACGTCGGGCGGCATGTGGTTGACCTCCTTGCAGGCGGTCACGCAGGCCTTGCAGCCGATGCACAGCGTGCTGTCGTAGAGCAGGCCGACCGCGTCGGGCGGCAGCGGCTTGGGCGGGCGCTGCAGCGCGTTGGCCTCCGGCGGGGCGGCGACCACGGTGGTGCAGGCGGCCGCGGCCGCCGCAGCGCTGCCCTTGACCGCGTTGCGCAGGAAGCCGCGCCGCGAGACCGATGTCTTGTTCTTTGACATCATGCTTTTCGACATGGCGTCACCTCACTCGGCGGCGGTGGAGGAGGATTCGGTCTTCGCGTCCTGCTTGCCGAGCCGGCTGGAGATGACTGCGCCGGCGCCGACCGCCGCGCCGGCGATGCCGGCGACCACCGCCGCGGCCCCGGCCGACATGCCCTCGCCCTTCTCGACGGCGACCGCCGGGTAGGTGTTGGGCGGCGCCACCGACTTCAGCGAGGCCAGCTCGTGGATGCTCTTGGTGAAGCCGACGCCCTTCTCGGTGCAGCCGAAGCAGGGATGCCCGGTGCCCACCGGCCAGGTGCCCTGGCCGACGTCGTTGAAGCCGATGGACGGACAGTTCGCGTAGGTCTCCGGCCCCTTGCAGCCGAGCTTGTAGAGGCAGTAGCCCTGGCGGTGGCCGTAGTCGCCGAACTCCATGGCGAAGCGCCCGGCGTCGAAATGCGGGCGGCGCTCGCAGTTCTCGTGAATCAGCCGGCCGAAGGCGAACTTCGGGCGCATCTTGTCGTCCAGCTCCGGCAGCTTGCCGAAGGCGACGAAATGCAGGACCAGCGACAGGAAATTGTAGGGGTTGGGCGGGCAGCCGGGGACGGAGACGACCGGCTTGTCCTTGATGATCTCGTTCAGCCCGACGGCGCCCGTGGGGTTGACGCCAGTCGACGGCCAGCCGCCCCAGGAGGAGCAGGACCCCATGGAGATGACCGCAGCCGCCCCCTTGGCGCACTCCAGCACGGCGTCCTTGTAGGTCTTGCCGGCGACCTTGCAGTAGACGCCCCCGTCCTTCGTCGGGATGGAGCCGTCGGTGACCATCAGGTACTTGCCCCAATTGTCCTTCATCGCCTGCTGCTTCCAGTTCTCGGCCTGGTGGCCGGAACCGGTCATCAGCGTCTCGTTGTAGTCCAGCGAGATGGTGTCGAGGATCAGCGTCTCGAGCGACGGGTGGTGGGTGCGCAGCAGCGATTCGGTGCAGCCGGTGCAGGCCTGGCCCGACAGCCAGATCACCGTCGGGCGTGGTGCTGCCACGGCGGCGTTGGCGATCTTCACGCCGAAGGCGGGGGAGAGGCCCAGCGTGGCGGCCACGCCCGTGCAGTAGGCGAGGAATTCCCGGCGGGACAGGCCGGCCAGCGCACCCTCATACTCGTCGAGATCGCCGATGTGCTCGGCGTCGAGATCCACATGTCCGTCGGGCATGATTTCCCCCAAAGACCCTTTTGCATTGATCCGCTGGCCGCCCGGTTGCCGGACGCCGGATGCGCAGCACGCCACGGCGCGTCCTGGGAAACCCGAAGCGGGAAACCCACGGCACGGCGTAATCCCTATCGATTGTAGGGGTATTTGGGCGCGAAACGCTCGCCGGCATTGCACCAGTTTCGATGCGGGCGCGGCATTGATCTACATCAAATGGGGTAACTTGCGGGTAAGCTTCGAACGCCCTGGGCGCATTCGTGGAAAGGATGCGTCGGGAAAAGCCTCCTCCCCGGCATGAAATCCGGGGAGGAGGGGAAGGGTCAGACCGCCTTCATCTGGCGGGTGAAGTCGTCCACGTCGCTCTGCAGGGTGCGCGCGTGCACCGACAGGCCCTTGGCGGCGCTCAGCAGGCCGCCGGCCGCCTCGCCGGTGTGGTCGGCCGACTGCGACACGCCGGAGATGGTCGAGGAGACTTCCTGCGTGCCGATCGCGGCCTCCTGCACGTTGCGGGCGATTTCCTGGGTGGCGGAACCCTGCTGCTCCACCGCGGCGGCGACGTTGGTGCTGATGTCGCTGATCCGCTCGATGGTGCCGACGATGCCGCTGATCGCGCCGACCGCCTGCTGGGTCTCGTTCTGGATGGCGACGATCTGGGCGGAGATCTCCTCCGTGGCGCGGGCGGTCTGGTTGGCGAGGCTCTTCACCTCCTGCGCGACCACGGCGAAGCCCTTGCCGGCCTCGCCGGCCCGCGCCGCCTCGATGGTCGCGTTCAGCGCCAGCAGGTTGGTCTGGCTGGCGATCTCGGTGATGAGGTTGACCACCGCGCCGATCTTCTCCGCCGCCTGGGCGAGGCCCTGGATGGTGCTGTTGGTGCGCTGGGCCTCCCGCTCCGCCTCGCTGGCGATGCGGGCGGCCTCGCCGAGGCGCTGGCTGATCGAGCCGATGGAGGTGGACAGCTCCTCGGTCGCGGCGGCCACGGTCTGGACGTTGCCGGTGGCCTGCTCCGCCGCCGCGGCGACGGTCGAGCTGCGGCGCGAGGCGTCGGCGGCCGAATGGGTCAGCGATTCGGCGCTGCTGCGGATGCTGTCGGCCTCGCCGTTCAGGGTGCGGCACAGCCCCTCGATCTTCTGGGTGAAGCCGTGTGTCAGGGTCTCCAGCCGCTCCTGGCGCTGGCGGCGCACGTCGATCTCGCGGCGCTCCTGCTCGGCCAAGTCGTTGGCGCGGCGCAGCCCGTCGCGGAAGACCAGCACGGCCTCGGCCATGTCGCCGACCTCGTCGCCCTGGCCGGTGCCGGGCACCTCGGCCCCGGTGTTGCCGGCGGCGATGGTCTTCATCGCCGCGGTCATGCGGGCGATGGGGCGCGCGATCATGTCGCGGGCGACCAGGACGGCCAGCAGGATGCCGAAGAGCACGCCGCCGACGCCGATGGCGAGCATCAGGGTGGTCCAGTGGCTCCGGGCCGACTCCAATTCGTCGTGCAGGCGGTCGATCATGGCGTCCTGATCGGCGCTGAGCGTCTGGATCGCGGCGTTGAGCGCCTGCCGGTTGCTGCGGTTGGCGTCGTTGTCGCCGTAGGCCCGGGCGTCCGCCGGGCTCTTCTCGCGGGCGAGGCGGACCGTTTCGGTGCGGAAGCGGATGAACTCCTCGGCCTTCGTCGCCACCGGGGTCAGCGTGGCCTGTCCCTCCGCCGGGGTGAGGCGCTTCAGGGTGCCGAGCCGCTCGCCGAGGGTGTTCAGATTGTCCAGCAGGGGCTTGCCGAACTTGTCCACCTCGGCGCGGTCGCGGGCCATGTAGACGCCGCGCGAGTCCATGACGACGGCCAGGACGAGGCCGTTGAGCTGCTCGCCCAACACCTGGCGGTCCGACGCCCGTTCGATGGACTCGGACTTGCCGGACAGATCCTGCATGGCGGCCAGCCCCATCAGGCCGGTCACCGCGGCCACCGCCGCCTGCAGCCCGACGAGAAGATAGACCTTCGGTCCGATCCTTAGATTTCTAAGCGTTTTCAGCATGCCTGGACGTCCCTATTACGGCGGTCTTTTGCCGCCTCTGCGTCCTTTGATAATGAGGCACCCATTGGTTTCCGAAGCGTTAAATCGTTCCATGACACGTTGCCGCGCCAGCTAATGGGCCAGCTCAACTTTTGGTCAGTACTGGACGAAACGCATATTGTTTTTCTAACGAACAAATTTTCAGCGGAATAGTAAAGGCTCCGGTGTGTTTGTCTTTGAAGAGGCGCAACGCGTCGGACCGGGGTGGCGCATCATGAAACCCATCGCAGCCCTCATCGGAACGATCACGCGATTTTCCCTTGCCGCTCTTCTTCTGGCTCTGGCCGGCTGTGGAAACGGCGACGCTCCGCAAGGGAACGGCTACGCGGTCGGCTACGGCGTAAGCGGGCCGGTCTATTCGCTGGGCCTCGGCTTTCCGGCCTACCGGCTGGAGCCGCGCAGCTACTGGAACTACCCGGACTACCGCGGCACCGGGCCGGCGATCGAACTGGCGAGTCGTCCGGTCGACTGACCGCGCGGTTCGGCGTTACGGAAAATCCGATTGAAGGGCCCCGTCCGGCCGTTTACCTAAAGATAACGTGGAACGGGCAGGACGAGGCGGAGCGATGGCGGTGACCCGGGACGAACTGAAGACGCGCATCGGTCAGGCCCTGGGCGAGACCAAGGCCGATCTGGTCATCAAGAACACCCAATTCCTCAACGTCGTCACCGGTGAGACCGCCGCGGGCGACATCGCCCTGTGCGGCGACCGGATCGTCGGCACCTATGAATCGTACGACGGGGCGGAGGAGATCGACGGCTCCGGACTGACCGTCGTGCCGGGATTCATCGACACCCACGTCCATTGCGAATCCACCTGCGTCACGCCGATGGAGTTCAACCGCTGCGTTCTGCCGCGCGGCACCACCACGGCCATCTGCGACCCGCATGAGATCTGCAACGTGCTGGGCGAGAAGGGGCTCCGCTACTTCCTCGACTGCGCCGAGGGCACGGCGCTGGACCTGCGGGTGCAGCTGTCCTCCTGCGTGCCGGCAACCGAGCTGGAAACCTCCGGCGCGCGGCTGGAGGCGGCGGACCTGTTGCGCCACAAGGACCACCCGAAGGTGCTGGGGCTGGCGGAGTTCATGAACTTCCCCGGCGTCTTCCACAAGGTGGACGGGGTGCTCGACAAGCTGGCCGCCTTCGACGGGCGCCACATCGACGGCCACGCCCCGCTGCTCAGCGGGCGGGAGCTGAACGCCTATCTGTCCTGCGGCATCCGCAACTGCCACGAGACGACCAGCGCCCCGGAGGCGATGGAGAAGCTGCGCAAGGGCATGCAGGTGCTGATCCGCGACGGGTCGGTGTCGAAGGACGTGCACGCGCTGGCCCCGGTGATCCAGCCGGAAACCTCGCCCTTCCTCGGCTTCTGCACCGACGACCGCAACCCCCTCGACATCGCCGAGGAGGGGCACATGGACCATCTGATCCGCAGCGCGATCCGGCTCGGCGCCCCGATGGCCCATGTCTACCGCGCCGCCACATGGTCGGCGGCGCGCGGCTTCGGCCTGTTCGACCGCGGGCTGATCGCGCCGGGGCAGCGCGCCGATCTCGTCCTGCTGGACGATCTGGAGGACTGTGCGGTCAACCGGGTCATCCGCAACGGGCGGGTGGTGACCCCGGAAACCTTCGCCGGGCGTCCGGCGGTCAGCCCGGTGGGGCTGCGCTCGGTCAAGCTCCATCCGGTGACGGCGGCGGATTTCGCGGTGCCCGCCCGCGGCTCCGTCCAGTCGGTGATCGGGGTTCTGCCCGGCAAGATCATCACCGCCCATCTGCGGCTGGAGGTGCCGGCCAGGGACGGCAAGCTGGTGGCCGACCCCGACCGTGACATCCTGAAGATCTGCGTCTTCGCCCGCCACGGCTCCAACCAGAATGTCGGGCGCGGCTTCGCCAGCGGCTTCCAGTTCCGCGAGGGCGCGCTGGCCTCCTCGGTCGGACACGACAGCCACAACATCTGCGTGGTCGGGGCGTCGGACGAGGACATGGCGATCGCCGTCAACCGCCTGATCGAGCTTCAGGGCGGCTTCGTCGCGGTGCGCAATGGCAAGGTCGTGGGTGAACTGGCCCTGCCGCTGGCCGGGCTGATGAGCCTGGAGCCCTTCGAGACGGTGGAGCGCCATCTGCGCAGCCTGCGCGCCTCGGTGAAGGAGATGGGCTGCCCGCTGGCCGAGCCCTTCCTGCAACTGGCCTTCCTGCCGCTGCCGGTGATCCCGCACCTGAAGATCACCGATCGCGGGATGGTGGACGTCGACAAATTCGCGCTGGTCGAAGCGTGACCCCGGCAATTCCTGCCGGACGGGGTGCGGATCTTGCCGGCCCCCTCGGCGGGGGCAGCAGCTCAACCCTTTGAAAATCATGAAAAGCCTTTTGGCCCGCCGTCTGCAAGGACCGGCCCGACAAACACGAAGAATGCCGGTCGGAGAGGCGTGCCATGGTTGGAATGAGCGACATCAGCGGCTTGGCGCAGAGCATCCAGACGTCCATCGACGCGGCGATGAAGCGCGTCCAGGAGCAGGCCAAGCAGGCGACCGACGCCAAGCCCAGCGGCAATGTCCAGGAGTATGAGCAGACCGTCCGCAAGTCGGCCCTGAACGCCGCGCCTTTCGCCACCAACGTCGGCACGCTGATCAAGGACACCAGCCGCCTCAACGTGCTGAGCACGCTGGCCGCCAACGATCCGGCGGACTTCTACAAATTCAACCTGGCGACGCCCGGCGAGGTCGCCCTCGGCCGTGTCGGCGACACCGGCGTGCGCGTCCAGCTGATGGACAAGCAGGGAAAGATCGTCGCCGACAGCAACAGCGAGGCCGGCGCCACCTACGACACCTACAAGAAGTTCGAGGCGGGCACCCTGTCGCTCGACCGTGGCGACTACACGCTGCGCGTCTCGCGCGACAAGGGCGTGGCGGCCAAGGAGGAGAAGAACTACGGCCTCCAGCTCCGCATGGGCGACTACAGCAAGGACTACGACACCATCGCCAAGCAGCCGGCCAAGGGCGACAACCCGCTCCAGCAGACGCCGCAGCTCCAGCGCCTGACCTCCCTGCTGACCGGTGGCACGACGACCAGTTCCGGGGCGCTGGGCATCCTCACCGGGGGAAGCAGCGGCTACAGCGGGCGCGGGTCTCTGCTGAACGGGCTTTTCTGAGGCGCGAGAGGCCGGCGGCCGCTACACTGCCGGTCCGCCGGTTCCGGAGACCACACCGCCATGACGCCTGAAGAGCTGTTCCGCGCCGTCGCCGACTATGTCGCGGAGCATCAGGGAAAGGCCGGCCAGCAGGATTTCTTCCGGGCGATCCATCGGCAGGCCCTGAAGGGATGGGTCTGGTCAACGACGCCGACATCCAGGCCACGGGTGAGGCCGGTGTCCTCCGCTACATCCAGGGCGAGCTGTCGCGGCGCGGCGTCGCGGACTCAGACGTCGTGATCGTCGACGCCGGCGCCAACGTCGGCGTCTACACGGCGGCGGCGCTCGACCGCTTCCCGGCCGCGACCGTCTGGTCCTTCGAACCGTCGCCGACGGCCTTCCGCGCGCTGCAAGGGACGGCCGCGCGTTATCCCGGCCGGTGCCGGCCCGTGAACCTCGGCCTGTCCGACCGGGCGGGCGCGGCGACCCTGCGCGCCGACAAGCCCGGCTCGACCCTGGCGTCCCTCCACGACCGCGCGATCCGGGAAATTCAGGAGGGTGGAAGCGGCGAAGCCGTTCGTCTCGCGACCCTGGACGGGTTCTGCGCGGAGGCCGGCGTCGACCGCATCCATTTCCTCAAGATCGACGTGGAGGGGCACGAGATCGCCGTTCTGGACGGCGCGCGCGGCCTGCTGGAGCGGCGCGCCGTGGACTTTGTCCAATTCGAGTTCGGTGGCTGCAATCTCGACTCCCGCACCTTCCTGCGCGACTTCTGGAGCCGGTTGCACGGCTTCGCCGTCTGCAAGATCGTCAAGGACGGGCTGTACCGGCTGTCCGGCTATTCCGAATTCGACGAGATCTTTGCGTACCAGAACTTCCTCGCCATCCGCCAATAGGGCCACCGTCTGACGACCATCAGGCGGCGAGGCGCAGCGATGCGGCGCCAAGCACGATGACCACGCCGGAGGCGAGGCGCACCGGGCCGACCCGCTCCTTGAGCACCAGCGCGGCCAGCGCCATGGCGAACAGGATCGAGGTTTCGCGCAGTGCCGCCACCACGGCGACCGGCGCCAGGGTCATCGCCCAGAGCGCGAGCCCGTAGGAGGCGATGCTGGCCGCCCCGCCGGCCAGCGCGACCATCCAGCGCCGGCGGGCGTGGCTCAGGAACCCCCGGGCGTCGCGCAGCAGAGCCCCGCCCACCATGGGCACGCTCAACAGCAGGAAGCACCACAGCGTGTAGCCGGCCGCCGACCCGGACAGCCGCACGCCGATGCCGTCCACCACCGTATAGGCGGCGATCACCAGCGCGTTGGCGAGTGCGCAGGCGGTGCCCCGCCACGAGCTTGACGCGCCCGATGGGCCCGATCCCCGCCCCAGCAGGGTCAGCCCGAGGATTCCGCCGCAGACCAGCAGCGTTCCCATCCAGGCGCCGGTCGACAGCCCCTCGCCCAGCAGCACGCCGCTGCACATCGCCACGAGCAGCGGCGGCGTGCCGCGCATCAGCGGATAGGCGTGGCTCATCGCCCCGCTGCGGTAGGCGGCGGCGAGCAGCCGGAAGTAGGCGACGTGCAGCACCGCCGTCACGCAGAGATAGGGCGCGCTGGCGAGCGACGGCGCCGGAACTACGGGAAGCATCAGCAGGGCGATGAAGGCGGACCCGGCGACGACCAGGACGGCGTCGGACGCGCTGCCGCCGCCGGCCTTCAGCGCGGTGTTCCAGCCGGCATGGAGGAGGGCGCCGGCCAGGACGGCGAGAAGGGCTTCGGTGGGCAAGAGGGGAAAACCGTGGTCGGGGGAGTGGACGATGCGGACGGAGGGACGGCAGGATACACGCACAGGTTCGGTGCCGGACAGGTCAATTGCCCAGCGTCCTTCTTTGCGCTAAGCGTTCGCCATGTCGACCGATAGCCTTCCGGCCCAGAATTCTCCGGCCCAGAGCCGTCCGACCGCCGCGGCGCCCGCTCCGGCGGCCGTCCGCCGCGCCACCGCCATTGGCGGTCTGGCCATCGTGATGTGGTCCACGCTGGCGCTGCTGACCGCGCTGTCGGGAACCATCCCGCCGTTCCAACTGGTGGCGATGTCCTTCGGCGTCGCCTTCATCGTCGGGACGGCGGCGGGCGCGGCGTGGGGCAAGGACGTGATCGGCGTGCTGCGCCAGCCCTGGCGGGTCTGGCTGCTCGGCGTCGCTGGGCTGTTCGGCTACCATTTCTTCTATTTCCTGGCCTTCCGCCTCGCTCCTGGGGCGGCGGTCGAGGTCAACCTGCTGAACTATCTCTGGCCGCTGCTGATCGTCCTGTTCTCCGCCCTGCTGCCGGGGGAGCGGCTGAAGCGCGGCCACGTGATGGGCGCGCTGTGCGGGTTGGCCGGGACGGTGCTGATCGTGACCGGCAGCGGGCGTGGCCTGTCGCTCGACGCCGGGGACACGCCGGGCTACCTGTCGGCGATGGCCGCGGCGGTGCTCTGGGCGTCCTATTCGGTGCTGTCGCGCCGCTTCGGCGATGTCCCGACCGAGGCGGTCGGCGGCTTCTGCCTCTCCACGGCGGTGCTGGCCGGGCTGTCGCACTTGATGTTCGAGACGACGGTGGCGCCGTCCGGCGGCGAGTGGCTGGCGGTGCTCGCCATGGGGATCGGCCCGGTCGGCGCGGCCTTCTTCGTGTGGGACCATGGGGTGAAGCGCGGCGACATCCGGGCGCTGGGCGTGCTGTCCTATGCCACGCCGCTGGCCTCCACGCTGCTGCTGATCCTGTTCGGGCAGGCGGCGGGAGGCTGGACCGTCTGGGCCGCCTGCGCGCTGATCATGGGCGGCGCCGTGCTGGCCAGCCGCGACGTCCTGCGCGCCGACCGCTAGGGCAACCGCGCCTGGACGGTGACAGCGAATTCATAGGCTTTTCATGCGGCGCGGTGCTATTCGGCAAGGGCGGTTCCTTCCTTGCCGGACCATCCCGCCATGCCGATCCAGGGCAATCCAACTCAGGCCGCTTCGATTCGTGCCGCCGCGCTGTTCCGCTTCCTGCGGGACGTCTGGACGCTGACCCGTCCCTACTGGTCGTCGGAAGAGCGCTGGGCGGCGCGGGGGCTGCTGGCCGCCATCGTCGCGCTGAATCTGGGCGTGGTGTTCATCACCGTCGAGCTGACCGAGGTCAACGGCGCCATCTTCACCGCGCTCCAGGACAAGGACCAGGGCGCCTTCGTCGACCAACTCCTGCTGTTCGGCGGGCTGGCGCTGATCTACATCGCGGTCGCCGTCTACCGGCTCTACCTGAACCAGATGCTGCAGATCCGCTGGCGGCGCTGGCTGACCGAGCGCTGCCTGGGCGACTGGATGGAGGGGCGGACCTATTACCGGCTCCAGTTCGCCGCCACCCCGGCCGACAACCCGGACCAGCGCATCGCCGAGGATCTGCGCGGCTTCGTCCAATTGACGCTGAGCCTGTCGCTGGGCTTCCTGACCAACCTCGTCACGCTGGCGTCCTTCCTGGCGATGCTGTGGAGCCTGTCGGGGACGATGACCGTGGCTGTGTTCGGCGTGGAGCTGACGATCCCCGGCTACATGGTGTGGGTGGCGCTGGCCTACGCGGTGGTCGGGACGTGGCTGACCCACCGGATCGGCCGCCCGCTCGCCCGACTGAGCTTCGACCAGCAGAAATACGAGGCCGACTTCCGCTTCGCGCTCGTCCGCTTGCGCGAGAACGCGGAGAGTGTGGCTCTGCAGGGTGGCGAGACGCAGGAGCAGCGCGGCTTCGCCCGCCGCTTCGCCCGCGTGGTGGACAATTGGTGGGCGATCATGCGCACGCAGAAGCGGCTGGTGTGGTTCACTTCCGCCTATGAGCAGGTGGCGATCATCTTTCCTCTGCTGGTCGCCGCGCCGCGCTACTTCTCCGGGGCGGTTCCGCTGGGCGCCCTGATGCAGACCGCGCAGGCCTTCGGGCAGGTGCAGGGCGCCCTGTCCTGGTTCATCGACGCCTATGTGAATCTGACCGACTGGCACGCCACGACCAGCCGCCTCGTCGGCTTCCACGAGGCGGTGCGGGAGGTCCGGCAGTCGGCTCAGGCGACCCCGCGGATCGACCGCTCCGTCGGGCCGGACGGCGCCCTGCGGGTGGAGGGGGTGGAGTTGGCTCTGCCGCGGGGCGGGGCGCCGCTGCTGCGCGCCGACCTGACGATCCGGCCGGGGGAGCGGGTGCTGATCAACGGCCCGTCCGGTTCGGGCAAGAGCACGCTGTTCCGCGCGCTGGCCGGTCTCTGGCCGTTCGGGCGCGGGCGCATCGGCCTGCCTGTTGGGGGCGACTCCATGCACCTGCCGCAGAAGCCTTACATGCCCATCGGCAGCCTGCGCGCCGCCGTCGCCTACCCCTCGGCGCCGGAGGCTTTCGAGGCGGAGGCGGTGCGCGCCGCCCTGGACGCCGTGGGGATGAGCGCCTTCGCCGAACGCCTGGACGAGGAGGACCATTGGGCGCAGCGCCTGTCCGGCGGCGAGCAGCAGCGCGTCGCCTTCGCCCGCGCCCTGCTGCACCGGCCCGGCTGGCTGTTCCTGGACGAGGCGACGTCCGCCTGCGATCCGGCGACGGAGGCGCGGCTCTACGGGCTGCTGGCCGAGCGCCTGCCGGGCACGACGGTGGTCAGCGTCGGCCACCGGTCCAGCCTGCCGGCGCATCACGACCGGACGGTCACGGTGGGAACGGGCGGTGACGGGGTGGGGCAGCTGGCCGGGTGTTGAGCGCCGTACCCGGCCGTAAGGCGGGCTTGGCCTTCGGCCTGCGCGATCAATATCGCTGTCGTCCCGTCACCAACCGCCGTGGTCCGATGCCGAGGGTTGTCCGCCGCAGGTCGCTGGTCGCCGCGCTCGCCGCCGTGGCGATCGTCCGCTCCGCTCCGCCGGGGTGGGCGGCGCCTCCGGACAGGATCGATCCGAAGGGGCTGATCCTCCTGATGAGGCACGCGGAGGCGCCCGGAGTCGGCGATCCGCCGAACTTCCAGCTCCGCGACTGCGCGACCCAGCGCAATTTGGACGCCAACGGCCGCGAGCAGGCCCGCCGCACCGGGGACCTGCTGCGCAGGATCGCCGCTGGCCGGCCGACCGCCGTTCATTCGAGCCAGTGGTGCCGCTGCCTGGAGACGGCCCGGCTTCTCGGCGCCGGGCCGGTGCAGGAGCTTCCGGCGCTCAACTCCTTCTTCGAGCGGCGGCAGGAGCAGGAGGCGCAGATCGCGACGCTGCGCCGGTTCCTGGCCGGGCTGCCGGCCGATGGCGGCCCGGTCGTGCTGGTCACCCATCAGGTGGTCGTGACCGCCCTGACCGGCGTCTTTCCCGCGTCGGCCGAGACGGTGCTGCTCCGGGCCGACGGAACGGGCACGCCGGCCGTCGAGGGGCGCATCCAGGTCAAGGACTCCGAGTAGGGCACGGAGCCCTTGACCCGCTCCGGTTCGCGGATACCGACCGGACCCTACTTCTGGACGTTGGCGGCGGTCTGGCCGAACAGGATCTTCTTCCCCTCGTCGGTGACCGACGGACGCTTGGCCAGTTCCGCGCCCTTCTCATAGGCGCGGACGGTCGCCGGGCGCGCCTGGATGGCCTCGAACCAGCGCTTCAACTCGGGGAAGTCGGCGAGGTTCTGGCGCTGCCGCTCGTGCGGGACGATCCACGGGTAGCAGGCCATGTCGGCGATGGTCAGCTCGTCCCCGGCGATGAAGGCGCGGCCGGCCAGACGCTTGTTCAGGACGCCGTAGAGCCGGTTGGTTTCCTTCACATAGCGGTCGATGGCGTAAGGGATATGTTCGGGCGCGTACTGCACGAAATGGTGGTTCTGCCCGGCCATCGGGCCGAGGCCTCCCACCTGCCAGAACAGCCACTCCAGAACCGTCTTGCGGCCCCGCAGGTCGGCGGGCAGGAATTTGCCGGTCTTCTCCGCCAGATAGGTCAGGATCGCGCCCGATTCGAAGACCGACACCGGCTCCCCGCCGTCGGCCGGGGCGCGGTCGACGATCGCCGGCATGCGGTTGTTCGGGGACATCGCCAGGAAGTCCGGCTTGAACTGGTCCCCGGCCGAGATGTCCACGGGATGGACGATGTAGTCCAGCCCGGCTTCCTCAAGGAACAGGGTGATCTTGTGCCCGTTGGGGGTCGGCCAGTAATGAAGGTCGATCATGGCGGTCCTTCCGGTTTGTCTGCGCCCCGAAAAGTGATGGAGCGCGCGGCTCCAGGCAACCCGCGCCGCGCGCGCATCAGCCCTCCGGAAGGGGCAGGCGACGGGCGCAACGTCGCGGCCCTCGAAATGTTGAATACGGTGAACCGACAATCAGCATGAGGACCGTCATGAGCGACGACCGGACTCCCGCCACCCAGCCCCAGCGCAAGGACGACCGGATCGACGAGGCCCAGGAGGGTACGGTCAAGCCCGACCGGGGCGGCGAAGCCGAACTGACCGAGAAGGAGGAGCAGAAGCGCGGCGGCGCCAACAAAGCCACCCCCGGCCCGATCTACGACGTGTAGGGCCGGCCCGTCACGAGACGAGCGCCAGGGTGGGGTCGGGCGGCATCGGCGTGGCGTCTTCCAGCGTCCTGGCCACCTCATCCAGTGGGGCGGCGACCACCAGCGGTTCGGAGCGCCCGGCGAAGGTGATCTCGGTCCGCTCCCCTTCGGTGCCGCGCAGGTACAGGACGCCCGTGGCGTTGATCAGAACCGGCGCCCCGGTGTGGTCGGTAAATTCGATGAACTTCATGCAGGACTCCCACGGAGGTTGCATCACGCTTGGACTGTCTCCAACACGCAAAGAGGGCGGCGGGTTCGCATCTCCGGATGGCACTGCCCGTTCGGTCCCGCACCGGTTCGCTCATTGCGCGCAATCAGCCCCTTGATTGATGCACCGCATCGACAAACATGGGCGCTGCGGGCCACGTCGGTCCGCGCCGTCCGCCAACAAGGAACAGATGCCGTGAAGTTGCTCGTCGTCGAAGACGATCCGTTGATCGGGCCCGCCATCAAGGCCGTGATGGAGAATGCCGGATACACGGTCGTCGGCCCCCTGCGCGACGCCGCCAAGGCGACGCGGCTGGGGGTCCGGGAACAGCCGGATCTTGCCCTGGTGGACGTCTATCTGGCCGGAGGTGAGAACGGGCTGACGCTGGCCCGCAAGCTGTGGGAGGAACACAACATCCCCTCCCTGCTGATCACCGGTTTCGACCACCGCGGCGAGGAGGCGCGCGATTTCGCGGTCGGCCTGCTGCGCAAGCCGGTGATGCCCGACGCTCTGGTCGACGCGGTCGGCGCCGTCGGGGAAATCCTGGCGGGCCTGCGCCCGTCCTCCATCCCGCCGGCGCTCGAACTGTTCGGGCGGCCCGAGCGCCTGTCCGCCGCTCCGGGATCGGCACCCCAATCGTCGCCGCAACCCGTGCAGCAGCCCATGCGGCGGCAGGGCTGAGACCCTGAGGCCCCGCCCTGCCGTTTTTCCGCTGTTTCGAATCCGTGACCTTGCGCAGTGACCGTCAGCGGTCCGGAGTGCCTTCCGGACCGCTCGGCGCGGGGGCTTCCGCCGGCTGGGCGGAATTCTGCGCAGGTGCCGCGACGGACTGACCGTCCTGCGGCTTGGTGGTTTCGGAGCCGTTGCTGGGGTCCAGCTCGACCCACTGGCGATGATCGCTCATGACTTGTCTCCCGTCCGTCTGTGGTCGCGTCCCGTGGTGCAGGTCGTCGTGCAGGAATGGTCCGATGAGGTGCCTCTCGTTTGCCGGTTCGGGCACCTGTCCATCGGAATAACGCGTGGCGAAGGGATTCGATCAATCCCGAGCGAAGAAATCGGGTATTTTGTGAGGCAACCCCGTCAAGGGGGCTCTTTTTAAAAACCGCCGCGGGCCAGGGCCGGCTCGCCCCGCCGCAACAGCCGCCGGGCCAGCGACAGCGGGGCGCGCAGCATCCGCTTCACGGCGGCGCGGGGGCCGAGCGGTTTCTCGATCGCGTAATATTTGCGGATCGTCTCCTGCACCTCCCAGACGCCGGTGAAGCCCCTGGGAATGACGAAGGCGTCACCCTCCGCATGCTCCTGCGGCGCGCCGTCCCGGGGGGTGATGACCACCCGCCCGGCCAGCAGCACGCAGAACTCCTCGTAGGGCCAGTCGGCCATGGCGATGGTCCCGGGGGTGCATTGCCAGACCCCGCAGGAGAACCGCCCCCCGCCGCCGTCGTAGAGGTTCAGGAAAGTTTCCTGAGGGTCGCCGGACAGCACGGTCCCGAAGACGGCGGGCTTGCCGGGGTGTTCCCCGATCAGCCGCTGTTCGATGGGAACGAGCGTCCGGCGCGGCGGTGGGTTGCGGTCCATGGAACTCACCCCTCCCGCACCAGCAGGGCGACGGGGAAGTCCCGGAACAGGTCGGCGGCGGTCACCGCGTCGGCGGCCTCCAGCGTCCCGTCGGTCAGCGCGTTGCGCCAGCGCTGCCCGCGCGGCAGCGGGACGGAGGTGTCGCCCCACTCCGGGGTCTCGCCCAGCGCGCCCACCAGACGCGGGGCGGCGACCACGACGGTGTCGTCGCCGAGGCGTCGGGCGAAGGCCACCACATGCTCCGCCCGCTCACCCGTCGCTTCCAGCGGCAGGTACTCGCCCTTGGCGAAGAGGTCGGGCATGGCCGTCCGCAGGGCCAGGGCGCGCCGGGTCAGCGACAGCTTCACAGCGCCGTCCTGCCAGCGGTTCAGCAGGCTGCCGATCTCCGCCCCCTCGACCTCGTCGAGCAGGCGGCGGCGGGCGTCGTAGTCCACCGGGCGCCGATTGTCGGGATCGACGAGGCTGAAGTTCCACAGCTCGCAGCCCTGGTAGATGTCCGGCACGCCGGGGCTGGTCAGCTTCAGCAGGGTCTGGGTCAGCCCGTTGACCATGCCGATGCGGGCGAGCCGTGCCTGGAAGGGCAGGAAGGCGTCGAAGAAGGCGGTGCTGCGCGACACGTCCAGCGCGTCGTGGACGAAGCTGGTCATGGCGCTTTCGTACGCTTCGTCGGGGGCGGCCCAGGTGCTGTGCACCTTGGCCTCGCGCATCGACTTGGTCATGGCGCCGGCGAGGCGCTCCGCGAACTCCGTCATCGCCTGCGGGTCGAGGCTGGCGGGGTCCGCGCCGGTCAGCTCCGCCGGCCAGGCGCCGACGAGGAGCTGGTAGAACAGATACTCGTCGTTGCGGTCGGGCGGGGCGGTGCCCTCCACGTCGCCGCGGCGGGCGCGCAGCAGGCGGCTCCAGGTCTGGATCTGCCGCTCCCACTCCTCCGGCATCTCCGACAGGGCGTAGAGGCGGGCGCGGGTGTCCTCGCCGCGCTTGGTGTCGTGGGTGGTGCTGCCCAGCATGGCGTGGGGCCAGCGTTCCGCCCGCTCGGCGTTGGCGTGGTGGAAGTTGGTGGTGCCGACCCCGAAATGCTCCGGGTGCCCACCCACCTCGTTCAGCGCGGCCAGCCGGTTGTAGCGGTAGAAGGCGGTGTCCTCCAGCCCCTTGGCCATCACCGGGCCGCTGTACTGCTGGAAGCGCATGGCGAAGCGCAGCACCTGCTGGCGGCTGTAGCCGCTGCGCGGCTGGGCCACCAGATCGGTGGTCAGCAGCCTGTGCAGGAAGTCGTAGGCGGAGCCGTCGGTGTTCGGATCGGCCTTGCGCGCCTGGGTGATCGCCCAGTCGATGCTCCGCCGGTCCAGCTCGCTGACGCCGCGCCAGTCCACATAGGTGCGGTAGACCGGGAAGCGGGCGATGGTCTCCTTCAGCGCCTGATGCAGGATGTTGGCGGTGAAGTCGGCGGTGCGAGGGTTGGCGCGGGCGATGCGCGAGGCCTGCCGGGCCAGCACGTGCAGCTCGCTGGCCATCTCGCTTTCCATGATGCGGATCTTGCTCGTCCGCACCACCTCGTCGAAGCTCTCGCGCCGCCCGGTGAAGTCGGCGTAGAGGCGGGTGAACGCCTCCTCCCCCTTCGGGTCGACGAACAGGCCGCCCATCAGGTTGGCGAACTCGTAGCCGGTGGTGCCGTCGATCGGCCAGTCCTCGCGCAGCCGCTCGTGGCGGGCGAGGATTTTCTCGACCACCAGATAGAAGGGCCGCTCCGTCGCCTGGGCCAGCCGCTCGCAATAACCCTTGGGGTCGTAGAGGCCGTCGATGTGGTCGATGCGCAGCCCGTCCAGCGTGCCGTCGTCGACCAGCTTGAAGGCCAGCCGGTGGGCGACGTCGAACAGCTCCCGCTCCTCCATGCGCAGGCCGGCCAGTTCGTTGATGTTGAAAAAGCGGCGGTAGTTGATGTCGTCCGCCGCCACCTTGAAGTAGGCGGCGCGCCAGTTCTGGGCGGCGATCAGGTCGGTCAGGCGGCGCCAGCTCTCCGGCTCGCCCTCCGCGCCGCGGAAGCGCGTCAGCCGGCGCTCCACGGCCTCGGCGACATCGGGCTTCTCGGAGACCAGCGCGGCCAGTTCCGCCTTGAGGGCGTTGGCGCGGCGGATCTGGTGCGGGCGCACCTGATCGAGATGGCGGAAGGCGTCGCCGATGCGCTCCAGGTCCGGCTGGTCGTCGCCGAGGATCGTGCCGTAGTCGGCCGGCCGGATGGGCAGCTTGTGGGTGTCGTAGGCCCAGACGGCGAAGCCGCCCGCCTCCCTGTCGAAGCGCAGCTCAAGCCCGCCGGATTCCAGCACCGCGCCGAACTGGTCGCCGAGCAGCGGCACCAGCACCTTGCCGTGCAGGTAGCGGCGGTCGGGCTCCCACTCAATGTCGAAATAGCCGGCGTAGGGGCTGTCCGGTCCCCATTCCAGCACGTCCAGCCACCAGCCGTTGTCCGACCCGCCGACGCCCATGTGGTTGGGCACGAAGTCGAGGATCTGGCCCAGCCCGTTGCGCTTCAGCGCCTCGACCATGGCGTGGAAGGACTCCTCGCTGCCCAACTCCGGGTTCAGGGCGTTGTGGTCGACGATGTCGTAGCCGTGGGTGCTGCCCGGCCGCGCCTTCATGTAGGGCGAGGCGTAGAGGTGGCTGACACCCAGCCGCGCCATGTAATCGGCGATTCCGGCGGTGCGGTCGAAGCCGAACTCGGCGCGCAGCTGCACGCGGTAGGTGGCCTGGGGAATCGGCTTTTCGGCGTCCGCCGCCATGGGTTGGTCTCCTGATGGGTGTTCCCTGTGAAGGGGTTCCCTCTCCCCTCCGGGGAGAGGGGAGGGTGAGGGGGTTGTGCTTTTGCCGGACGCTCCGACACGCGCATCCCCCTCACCCCAACCCTCTCCCCGGAGGGGAGAGGGGGTTATCGTTGCGCCTCCCATCGGCCACCGCGGCCGGTCGGGCGGCGGCCATGATGGCGGCGATGGCGCCGGCCTGCGGGCAGTCGGCCATGTCCTCCAGCGCGAGGCGCAGCTTGCGGCGCCAGTTGGGGTACTGGTCCACCGTGCCGGGCAGGTTCACCTGCTCCAGCTCGGCGGTCAGGTCGTCCATCTGGACCATGGCGATGGCCGAGCCGGTGCGGGCGAGGAAGGCGTGCACCGCGTGGCCGAGCGCCTCGCTGTAAGGGCTGTCGGGACCGAAACTGGCGGGCAGCGGCAGGTAGGCGTCGGCGAGCGCCTCCAGCAGGCGGGCGCGTTCGGCCATGCGGCGGTCGCGCTGGCGCTCCGCCTCGCCTTCGGCGGGGTAGAGGCCGCGCTCCTCCTTCAGCGTGATGTCGTGCCCCTCCCACCAGCCGCGCAGCGTGGCGAGGTCGTGGCTGCCCACCGTGGCGAGCGCCGTATAGGGATAGTCGTCGGGACCGCGGAACCCGCCGTCCTCGGTCCATTCGAAGAACATCACCCGGTAGCTCAGGACACCCGCCTCCGCCATGCGCTCGCGGAATCCCTCGGGCACGGTGCCCAGATCCTCGCCGACGACGAGGCAACGGTTGCGCTGGCTCTCCAGGGCCAGGATTCCGAGGAGGTCGTCCATCGGGTAGGCGACATAGGCCCCTTCGGAGGGCGGGTGCCCCTCCGGTATCCAGTAGACGTGCTGGAGCGCCATGGCGTGGTCGATGCGCAGCGCCCCGGCGTGGCGCATGTTGGCGCGCAGAAGCTCGATGAAGCGGGCGTAGCCGCCCTCGCGCAGCGCGTGGGGGTGGAAGGGCGGCAGGCCCCAGTCCTGGCCGGCCGGGTTGAACAGGTCGGGCGGGGCGCCGACATGGGCCTGCGCCACCACCACATGAGGGTCGGCCCAGGTCTCCGCACCGCCGCTGTCCGCCCCGACCGCGAGGTCGCGGAAGAAGCCGACGGCCATGCCGCGCTCCCGCGCCCGCTCCGCCGCCGCCTGCAACTGGCTGTCGGCCAGCCATTGCAGCCAGACGAAGAAGTCGATGCGCTCCCGCTGCTCCTCGGCGAAGCGGCGGACGGCGGGGGAGGCGGCGTCCCGATACTCCTCCGGCCAGCGGCGCCAGTCGGGCGTGCCGTCCCTGGCGAAACGCTCGCGCAGGGACTGGAAGGTGCCGAAGCGCTCCAGCCCCTCGCCCAGCTCGGACCGGAAGGTGGCGAACGCCCGCCGCCGCTCCTCGCTGCCGTCGGTCTGGAAATGGGCGAACAGCCGCTCCAGGACCGGCAGCTTCAGCGCCGCCACGGCGGCGTAATCGACCAGCGGATCGGTCTCGGTCGCCTTGACGTCGCGCAGAAACGCCGCGTCCGCGATCCGGTCGCGGGCCTCGGCGCAGCCCATCAGTTCCGGCACCGCCAGCACGTCGATGTAGAGCGGGTTGAGGAACAGGCGGCTGGCCGGGGAATAGGGGCTGGCCTGATCGGGCTGGTCGAGGAACAGGGCGTGCAGCGGGTTCAGCCCGACGATGCCCGCCCCGCGCGCCGCGGCCATCTCCGCGACGTTGACGAGATCGCCGAAGTCGCCGATCCCCCAATCCCCGGCGCAGCGCAGGGCGTAGAGCTGCACCGACAGGCCCCAGATCCGCTCGCCCATCTGGAGCGGGGCGGGCAGGTGGCAGGTGGCGGGGGCGGCGATCACCGTCGTCTCCAGGCTGGGATGCTCCGCCCGCAAGCCGTCGACGTCCAGCCGCAGCCGGTGGTAGCCGGGCGCCGGAGCCGCGCCGAGGTCGAGGCGGCGCACCTCGAAGCGCTGCCCCGCGGCGCCCGCCTTGCGGACCAGCGGCAGGTCGGCGAAATCGGCCTCTCCGCTGCGCTCGCCCCCCTCCTCCAGGGTCAGGGTCCAGCGCAGCGCCCCGCTGCCGTCCGGCAGGGTGACGGTGACCGAGAAGGGCGGACGGTCGACGCGCAGCACCGCCACCGGCGGCAGGGGGCGGGCCAGCTCACGCCGCTCCAGCGCCTCCAGCGCCTTCTCCGGGTCGTCGGCGTCCACCTCCATGGCCGCGAGCAGGGCGCGGATGGTGCCCTCCGACGCCTGGACGGTCTCGCCCGACGCACCGGTGTAGTGCGTCTCGATGCCCATCCGCTCGCCGAGCCGGTCGAGCGCGGTGGTCTCCTCGATGGTCCACAGGACGGACAGCGGCGCCATGGTTCCGGCATCGAGGCCCTTGCCCTCGGTCCACAGCACGCGGCCCACGGCCTCGCCCATGCCCGTCACGGGGGCGTCGGACAGGTTGGCGAGCAGATGCAGGCGGCTGCCGTCGCCGAGCCGCCAGGAGACGCGGATGCCGCGCCCGTCGATGACCTCGTGGGCGGCCGCCCCGCCGGGCGCGTTCTCGAGCCGCGGCGCGATCTCCGTGCGGCGCACCGCCAGGATGCGGCGGTACCAGTCCAGCCACTCCTTATGCTCGCCCTTGCCGCGGTCGTCCCAGTCGAGCTTGGCCGACTGGAAGGTCTCCGGCGCGGTCGGGTCGGGGATGCGGTCGCGCACCTTCGGGTCCTGGAATTCGGGGAACTTGGCGAACTCCTCCCGCCGGCCGTTGCGCACCGCTTCGGCCAGCTCGTCGGCGAAGTCGCAGAAGAAGGGGAAGGGACGGTCGGACGCCCATTCCTCGCCCATGAACAGCATCGGGACGCCCGGCCCCAGCAAATAGAGCGAACTCGCCGCCCGCACCGCCTCGGGCCGCGAGAAGCAGGTGATGCGGTCGCCGAAGGCGCGGTTGCCGATCTGGTCGTGGTTCTGGATGAAGGTGACGAAGGCGGTCGGCGGCAGATGCGCCGACGGCTCGCCGCGCGCCTCGCCGCCGCGGTAGGAGGAGGCGTGTCCCTGGAAGGCGAAGCCCTCGGCCATGGCGCGGGCCAGCTTCGCCGCGTCGCCGGCGTAGTCGGCGTAATAGCCGGCGTCCTCGCCGGAGGCCCAGACGTGCAGGCAGTGGTGCAGGTCGTCGTTCCACTGCGCGGTGTGCCAGCGCGGGTCGCCCTCCGGGTGGCGCTCCAGCAGGTGGGCTTCGTTCTCGTCGTTCTCCAGAACGAGATGGACGTGGCGGCGGCAGCGCACGGCGTCCTGCACGCGCTCCGCCAGCTCCTGAAGGAACAGCTTGTCGCTGTCGTCGAGGATGGCGTGGACCGCGTCGAAACGCAGCCCGTCCATGTGGAACTCCTCGATCCAATAGAGCGCATTGTGGATGAAGTAGTCGCGCACCGTGGCGTTGCGCGGCCCGTCCACGTTGATGGCGTCGCCCCAGGGCGTCTTGTGCCGGTCGGTGAAAAAGGCCTTGGCGTAGGCGTGGAGGTAGTTCCCGTCCGGGCCGAAATGGTTGTAGACGACGTCGAGAAAGACCATCAGTCCCTTGGCGTGGGCGGCGTCCACCAGCGCCTTCAGGTCCTCCGGCCGGCCGTAGGCGGCGTCCGGGGCGTAGGGCAGCACCCCGTCGTAGCCCCAGTTGCGGGCGCCGGGGAAATCGGCGACCGGCAGCAGCTCGATGGCGGTGATGCCCAGCTCCACGAGGTGGTCGAGCTTGTCGATGGCGGCGCGGAAGGTGCCTTCCTCGGTGAAGGTGCCGACATGCAACTCGTACAGCACCGTCTCGTGCCAGGGGCGCCCGGTCCAGGCGGCGTCGGACCAGCGGAAGACGGTGGGGTCGATCACCTCGCTCGGCCCGTGCACATCCTCCGGCTGGTGGCGGGAGGCCGGGTCGGGCACGCGCAGCCCGTCCGGCAGCTCGAACTGGTAGCGGCTGCCCGCCTGTGCCTGGGCGGTGGACCATTCGAACCAGCCGTCGGCCCGCCGCACCATGGGCAGCAGGGCCTGGGTGTCCTCCAGCCACAGCGACACCTGCTCGGTTCCCGGCGCCCACAGGGCGAAGCGGACGGAGCCGTCGGGCTGCACTTGGGCGCCGAAGGGCATGGCGTGGGCGCGCGCTTCGCCGAGGTGGGTGGCGCCGGGGGCGGCCAGCCCAACCGGGCCGGACGCGCGGTCGGCCACCTCCGGCCCGGCGTCGGCGCCCAGGATCCCGATCGCCCCGGCCAGCGGGATGGCCAGCCAGTCGGGCCGGTTCGCAAGCTCGTAGCCGATCTCGTAAAGCGCCTTCTCCAGCAGGAAGAGTTTCAAAAGCTGCGTGGCGGTGGTCGCGTCGGCGGGCCAGCCGGGGCAATCGCCGATGGCCTCGCGGTAGCCGGCGACGAAGGCGGCCGCCGCCTCCCCCTCCCACCAGTTCAGCCAGGCGGTGCGGGCGCCGCGCGCCGTCTCGTCCAGGGTGTTGGGCAGGTCGGCGGGCAGGGCGGCCCGCGCCCCGGCGGCGGCGTAGGTGATGGAGCGCAGCATCCCCGCCACGTCGCGCAGGATGCAGTGCTTGGCCCGCCGTTCGGCCAGCGGGCGCATCGGCTCGCCCTCGAAATCGACGATGAACAGGTCGTCCTTGCCGGCCAGCACCTGCCCCAGGTGATAGTCGCCGTGCAGACGCATGGCGTGGAAGGTGCCGCGCGGCGGCGTCAGCGTCTCGATCTGCCGCATCACCGTCGCCTCGCTGTCGGCCAGGGAGGCGGCGTAGGGGGCGATGTCGGCGTTCAGCCGCGGGGCGGCCTCGCGCAGCTGGCCCAGCACGCGGCGGGCAAGGCTGCGCACCCCGTCCGCCCAACCCGTCAGCATGGCCGGGGTCACCGGTTCCGGCGTGAAGGCGTCGTCGCCGCCGGGGGTGGCGAGCGCCCGGTGCATCTCCGCCGTGCGGCGGCCCAGCCGGCGCATGAAAGCCATCAGGGCAACGTCGTCCGCCGTATCGTCGTCGAAGCGTTCGACGCGCTCCGCCAGGGCGGCGGTGACATGGCTCCAGGCGTCGCGGGCGTCGGGGACCAGTTCCTGCAGGATGCACAGGGTGGCGGCCTCGCCGTCTCCCGTGCGCTCCACCCAGCCGAGCAGGGCCGGGGTGTTGCGGAACTTGGCGACCTCGGTCAGGAAGCGCCCGACCTCCAGTTCGGGATGGGTGCCGGATTCCAGCTTGCGCAGCCCCTTCAGGATCGCCGCGTCGCCGACGCGGACGGAGGTGTTGGACTGCTCAACCCCGGCCCAGCGCAGCGGTGCGCCCTTGCCGAGCGCGTCCTTCACGGCGTCGAGGGCGCGGCTTTGTCCGAAGCGCAGACCGCCGCTCTCGCCGCCCTTGCGGATGCCGTCGAGCAGGGCGCGCACCACCTCCTCGTCGCCGTAGCCGTCGCGCAGGCTGCCCGGCCAGGGGAGCGCCTCCGGCCCGGCGATGGAAAAGGGATCAGCGGCATCGGCCTTGCCGTCGCGGTTGAGCACCAGGGGAAGCTGGTAGAGCTGCGGCTCGCGCCCCGGTGCCTCCACCCGCAGCAGGCAGAGCTGGGCGGCGCCGGAGGCCAGAGGGAGGGGCAGCGCATCGACGATGCGCACGGTGGGCGTGCCGGCGTCCTTTGCGGCGTACCAGCGCCGTCCGGTCAGGAAGCCGGGAAGCAGTTCGTCCTGGAGCAGGGACAGGGCCTCGCCCTCGATGGGGCCGGAAAAAGCGTTCGATTTGGGCGCTGTCGACAAGACACGTCTCCCCTGTTGGGCGGCACGGCTCGCACAACAACCGGGGCGGTGCGGTGTTCCTCCCGCCTAACCGTAGGTGGCTAGCCGTCGGACATGCGCGGATGGTGGGGCAGGCGTCCCAGCCGGCCGATCCGTTCGGCCAGTTGCAGCGCCTCGACCACGTCGTCGAGCCGCCCGCACTGCATCAGCGAGTGGGCGTGGGTGTTGAGCGCGGCGACCACCGCGCGTTCATCGGACACACCGTCGGCCGGGCGCCCGTCGCGGTCGAGGATGACCGCGCCGAGCGCGGCCAGCGCCTCCGCCGACAGATTCACGGCGTCGAGCATCGCCGCGTCGTCCTTCTCCGCGGCGTTCAGCACGGGTTCCAGCACCTCGGCGAGCAACCGGGGATTCATGAAGGCACGCTCCTGACGGCATCTGTGCTTTAAAACACTGAAAATGGCCCGTTGTGCCGCCGCCGCAAGCCGATGCCCCGTCAACTGAACGGGAGGTAGAGGCGCTTACGCCTCCAGGACGGATTCGACATCGGACAGGTCGCTCAGGCGGCGGGCCAGCTTGTCCGTGCACTGGATTTCCAGGATGCCGAAGCCGGCGTTGGGCGCGATCGCGTGCAGGTCGCCGGCCATGCCGTTCTGGCTGGCGAAGCGCTTGAGCCGCTCCACCATGGCGTCGCGCTCGGGCCGGCCAGGGCGCAGGCCGGGCAGGGGACGGGTGAACAGAACCTTGTAGCGTTTGAACATGGCGTGAGCCATGGGAGGGGCTCCGGGCCTGTGGGGGTGGACGCGCCAGGGGGTTTGGCACGTCCACCCCCGCCGGTGCAAGCCCTTCGGGCCGGCGTCAGTCACCAGCCTCAATCACCAGCTTCCTTGGTCGGCTCCACATTCTCCGCGCCCTTGCGGGTCCCGCCGAAGCGGTCGGCGCCCTTGGCGTCGGGGGCGTCCGGCTTCTTGTGGTTGCCGGTGTTCTGCTGGTCGTCGGTGTGCTTGACGGTCTCTTCGGTGTGGGGCTGCTTCATGGCGGGGCCTCTTGCTCCGTTCGGAATGGTCACCCCATCAACCGGCCGGGCTCGCGCCCGTTCCCTCAAATGACATTCGTCTCCAGCAGGGGGCGGTTCTCCGCCAGACGCTCATAGGCGAAGGCCGACAGGTTCAGGCTGCGGTAGGCGCCGGTGGCGATCAATTCGGCCAGCCCGCGCCCGGCGCCCGGCGCCTGTTGCAGCCCATGACCGCTGAAGCCGTTGCAGAACAGGAAGTTGCGAAGCTCCGGATGGGGCCCGATGATCGCGTTCTGGTCGATCTCGTTGTATTCGTAGAAGCCCGCCCAGGCGTTGGTGACCTTGATCGCCTCGAAGGCGGGGACGCGCCCGGCCAGCGCCGGCCACATCATCTCCTCGAACAGGTCGTGCTCCACCGTCAGGTCGTCGGTGTCCGGATCGCGGTCGGCGGGCGGCGGGGCGCCGCAGATGAACTGCTTGCCCTCGGGCCGGAACCACACGCCCGACGGGTCGATGACCAGAGGGCAGCCGGGAAGCTCGTCGCGGCAGTCGAACACGAAGACGCAGCGCTTGCGCGCCGCCACCGGCAGGTCCACCCCGGCCAGGGCGGCGACGCGGCGGGCCTGCGGACCGGCGGCGTTGACCGCCACCCCGCAGGACAGCCGCCGCCCGTCGGCCAGACGCACCGCGGTGACCTTGCCGTCGGCGGTGTCGATGCCCGCCACCTCTCCCGCGATCATGGCGACGCCCAGCGCCTTGGCCTTGCGGCGGAAGGCCTGCATCAGGCTGTAGCCATCGAACCAGCCCTCTCCGGACAGGCCGAGCGATCCGAGCGCGATCCCGTCCACCGACAGCCAGGGGAAGCGGGCGGCCAGCTCCTCCGGCGACAGCAGCGCGACGTCGGCGCCGCAGGAGAGCTGGATGGCGTTGTTCCGGCGCAGGATGTCCGCCCCGGCCCCGGTCGCCAGATAGAGATAGCCCGGCTCGCGCAGGCCCAGATCCACCGGGTCGCCGTCCACCGACAGATGGTCCGTCGCGTTGCGGATGAAGGACAGGCCGAACTGCGACAGGGCGATGTTCGCCGGCGTCGAGAACTGCTGCCGGATCGAGCTGGCCGACAGGGCGGACGAGGCGCGCTGGTAGGTCGGGTCCCGCTCCACCACCGCCACGCTGCCGCCGAAGCTGGGGTCGTTCGCCAGGAAATAGGCGACCGCGCAGCCCATCACACCACCGCCGACGATCACGACGTCGTACCGATCCGCCATCGAACGCTCCCGAATTAACCTTGTTTATCGTTCCGGTGATCGGGCCAGAAGGCGGGGCCGCCGTCAAGGGACCTTGATGTCAAGGGACCTTGCTGAAGCGGCCGCTCACAGCCCGGCGATGGCGCGGGCGACGGTCATCCACTCGTCGCCCGGCTCGGCATCGCGCAGCGCCAGCAGCGGCGGCCACACGCCCAGTTGGCTGCGGCGGCGCTGGGTGACGAAGCGCTCGATCTCCTCCGGGATCGGCAGGCGGTCGGCCTTGCGCTGGTTGCAGCGGCGGTGCGCCAGCACGACGTTCGGCGCCGCGTCGAGGCCGCCGTAGGCCAGCGGGATCAGGTGGTCGAAGGTTGCCTTGGCCCCCACCGGCTCCCCGCAGTAGAAACAGCACCCGCCTTGCTGGACGTCCATGAGGCGGTATTCGTCGGGGCTGACGGGCATGGCCGGTTCTCCAGGGTGGGGGCTCCTGCGAGGCTCACACCGGCAGGCGGATCAGCACACGCAGGCCGCCGTAGGGGCTGTCGCTGAGCGTGATGTCGCCGCCGTGGCTGCGGGCGACGTCGCGGGCGATGGTCAGCCCCAGCCCGGCGCCGCCGGTCGCCTGGTTGCGCGAACTGTCCAGCCGGAAGAAGGGCTTGAACACGTCGTCGCGGGACGCCTGCGGGATGCCCGGCCCGTCGTCGTCGACCAGGATGTCGATGAAACCGTCCTCGCGCTCCGCCCGCACCCAGATGCGGTCCCCGTGGCGCCGGGCGTTGGACAGCAGGTTGGCGAGGCAGCGCCGCGTCGCGTTGGGGCGCAGCGGCAGGGTCAGCCCGTCCGGTGCGGCCAGGGCCACCTCCGCCCCCTCGCGGCGGACGCCGGAGACCACCTCGTTGAGGATGCGGGTCAGGTCGGTCGGCTGGACGGCCTCCGTCCCCTCGCCGCGGGCGAAGGCCAGATAGCCCTCGATCATCGTCTCCATCTCGGTGACGTCGGTCAGCAGCTCGTCGACCTCCGGCCCGTCGCCCATCATGTCGAGCGCCAGCTTCATGCGGGTCAGCGGCGTGCGCAGGTCGTGGCTGACGCCGGCCAGCATCTCCGTCCGCTGGGTGATCTGGCGGTGGATGCGCTCGCGCATGCGCATGAAGGCGACGGCGGCCTGCCGGACCTCGGTCGCCCCCTCCGGCTTGAAGTTGCGCACGTCGCGGCCCTTGCCCAGCGCGTCGGCGGCGGCCGCCAGCCGCTTGATGGGGCGGATCTGGTTGCGCATGAAGATGATGGCGACGGTGAACAGCACCAGGGCCGAGCCGACCATCCAGAGGATGAAGATGTAGCTGGTGGGGCTGAACAGGCGGCGCTCCGGCGACATCACCGACAGCACGCCGTCCGGCATCTGCACGCGGATCTCGTACCATTCGCGGGTGATGCGGGTGTTGATGGCGAAGGGCCGCCGCACCCGCTCGTGCAGCGCCTTGCTGAGCGTGTTCTCCAGCATGCCGCGCAGCTTCTGCGGATGCTCGGGCAGCGTGCTGCCGGGTTCCAGCGTCACGATCAGGTCGGTGCTGCGCGCGGTGGCGGCCAGCGTCCAGTTGCGGCCCTCCGGGGTCGGGTCGTGCTCCAGCATGCCGATGACCATGGCGATGTCGCCGGCCACCGCGAAGGCCAGCCGGTTCGTCATGGTGTCCCAATGCCGGTCGTAGAAGATCCAGGTGGCCACCGCCTGGGCCAGGATGACCGGCGTCACGATGATCAGCAGCGAGCGGCCGAACAGTGTGCGCGGCAAAAACCGCTTCAGCAGCCCCGTCTGCGAGCGGCGCGGCATCGGCATCGGTGCGGCGGCGGTGTCGGTGGTCATGGTCCTGGTCCCGGTTCTGGTCCTGGCTTTCCGGCGGTCCCGGTTACGGGTCCGGCCTCAACACATAGCCCTCGCCGCGCACGGTGTGGAGGTAACGCGGCTCCCGCGGGTCGGGTTCGATCTTGCGGCGCAGGCGGGTCACCTGCACGTCGATGGTGCGGGCGTTGCCGGCAACCTTGCTGCGCTCCGTCAGCTCCTCGCGCGAGAAGATGGTGCCGGGCGAAGCGGCGAGCACGCGCAGCAGCCCGGCCTCGGCCGTGGTCAGCCGGACCACCTCGTCGCCCGCCCGCAGCTCGTCGCGGTCGGGCAGGTAGATCATCGAACCGAGCTTCACCGGCTGCGGCGGCGCCGGGTCGGCCGGGCGGCTGGCCTGGCGGCGCAGGATCGAATTGATGCGCAGCAGCAGCTCGCGCGGGTTGAAGGGCTTGGCGAGGTAGTCGTCGGCCCCGGCCTCCAGCCCGGCGATGCGGTCGTCCGGCTCACCCCGCGCGGTCAGCAGCAGGATGGGCAGGTCGCGCTCCCGCCGCAGCGATTCGGTCAGCTCCAGCCCGGTCTCGCCCGGCATCATGATGTCGAGCACCAGCAGATCGAAGGCGAGCCCGGCCAGCTTGGCCCGCGCCTCCGCGGCGTCCTTCGCGGTCGCCACCAGGAAACCGTTGCCGGCGAGGTACTTGCGCAGCAGCTCGCGCAGGCGGGTGTCGTCATCGACGACCAGGATGTGGGGCTGGTCTTCTTCGGTCATGGCGCGACTGTAGCGCAAGCGGGCGTCGCGCACCAAGGGAAGCGGCGGCCGCCGGCCGGGGCATCGGGCCGCACGTCAGGGCCCGTTTCAGGCGGCCGCGTCGGCGCCCGCGGTCAGCTCCGCCAGGGTGGACAGGATGCGGTTGGGCGCGGCCGGCTTGGTCAGCACGAGGCAGCCTGCCTCCTTGGCGGCGCGCACGAGATCGGCGGACAGCTCCCCGGTCAGCAGGATGGCCGGGACGTCGCGCCCCAGCACCCCGCGCAGGGTCTGGATGCCGCTCAACCCGTCGGTGCCGCCGGGCAGCCGGTAGTCGCTGAGGATCGCCGAGGGCGCCTGGAGGGTCGCCTGGGCGGCGGCGAGGGCGGAATCGAAATTGTCCGCGGCCATCACCCCGGCCCCGGCCTGCTCCAGCAGCAGGGTCAGGGAGCTGCGCTGCAACGGGTCGTCCTCGACCACCAGGACCCGCCGCCCGGACAGGCGCCCGGGGGAGGAGCCGGCGGGGCCGGCCGGCGGGGCGGCGTCCGCCGGGGGGAAGGCCGTTTCCGGATGCGGTGCGGCGGGGGCAGAGGCGAGGGCAGGGGCGAGGGCAGAGGCGGGGGGTGGGACATGGGGCAGGGTGACCGAGAAAACGGACCCGCGCCCGACCCGCGACCGGACCTCCAGCGGATGGCCGAGCAGCCGGGCGGTGCGCTCCGCGATGGACAGGCCGAGGCCGGCGCCGTGCGACCCGTCGCGGGCCGGGTTGCCGATCTGGTAGAACTCCTCCCAGATCGTGCCCAGCTCCGTCTTGGCGATGCCGCGGCCGCTGTCCCAGACCTCCACCCGCAGGTCGCCGCCGCGCGGCCGGGCGCCGACGACCACCCCGCCGTGCGCCGTGTATTTGACGGCGTTGGACAACAGGTTGCGCAGGATCGGCTGGAGCCGCGCCGGGTCGCTGCGCACCCAGGCCCTGGTGGGCACCACGATCAGCCGCAGGCCCTTGCCTTCGGCCTCCGCCCGCAGCTCGGCGGCGAGCTGGTCGAGCAGCGGGGCGAGCGGGAAGGTGGCGATCTCCACCGGCACCACCCCGGCCTCCAGCCGCGACAGGGTCAGCAGATCGTCGAGCAGCCGCTGCCCGGCCTGGAGCGACGCCGAGGCCATGCCGCCGAGTTGCTGGAGCGTCGGGTTTGGCGCCTCCTTCAACAGCAGCTCGTGGAAGGCTGCGAGGCCTTGCAGGGGTTGGCGCAGGTCGTGGCTGACGGTCGCCAGAACCTTCATCTTGGCGAGGCTGGCCATCTCCGCGCTGCGCAGGGCCTTCTCCAGGTCCGCGGTGCGCTGGCGAACCCGTTCGTCCAGGCTCTGGTTGGCGCGCAGAAGCTCCGCCCGCACCGCCTCCTCCCTCCGGGCGCCGGCCAGGGCGAAGACGAACAGCACGGACGCCCCGGTCAGGATGCCGCCGCTGACCGCCGTGGTCCACAGGGCGCGCTCCCGCCAGGGGGCCAGCACCTCGGCCAGGGGGCGGCTCGCCACCACCACGATCGGGAAGCCGGTCAGCGTCCGCGCGGCGGTGATCTGCGAGCCTTCGACGATCGCTGGGCCGCCGGGAGGGTCCCAGGGCTGGGGCCAGGCGGCCGACGGCGGGGCGACGGCGCTGTCGGGCGGCCATTCCGCCAGCTTCTCCTTGCCGCTGGTGAACAGGGCCAGCCGGGCGCCCTCGCCCCAGCCGGCCTCGCCGTACATTTGCGAGAAGTAGGTGTTCTGAATGCCGGCCACCGCGATCGCCTGGACGGTTCCCTCCTCGTCGCGCAGGGCGCGGCTGATGGTGAAGCGCCCCTGGCTGACTCCGGCGCCGGGCAGATGGGAGCCGACATGGAGGCCCGGCGGCGGTCCCGGCGCCGCGCCCAGATGGGCCTGGGCGTAGTCCCGCTCCGACAGGTCGCGGGGCGGCGGCGGGTGTTCCGCGCTGTCGAGAAGCAGCCGTCCCTGCGCGTCGAGCGCCCAGACCCCGCCGATCTGCGGCAGGCGTTCCGCACGGGCGCGCATCGCGGCCTGGATGCGCTGCCCTTCGGCGGGGTCGCGGCGGTCCCAGCGCTCCAGCGCGTCGAGCAGCATGCGCAGCTGGGTGTCACCCGCTTCGAGGGCGCGGCTGGCGTGTTCGTCGAGAAGATGGGCGGTCGCGGTGAACTCGCGGCTGGCCTGGTCCAGCGTGGCGTGGCGGTCGCGCGACACCGACAGGGCGGAGACGCCGACGCACAGGGCGGCAAAGGTCAGGAAAGCGGCCACGAGATGGGCACGCTGCATGCCGCCGGCTCCTTCAAGACAGCTAAGACAAAAGAATCGGGTCATCAAAACTATGGGCTAAGCAACAAGCCGGGGACAACTCCGCCGAAGGGCAGGGCCGGCACCGACGAACGAGGCAAGAGTCGGGAGGCGAATCAAGTGCGCGGGGCTTTGGCCGAAGGGCTCGGGTTGCATCCCGGCCTTTCGATCCCCACATGAAAAGAGTCGAATTTCTTTGGGTCTTCGGTCCGCTTGCAGAACGCTGCGTCTGGTCCTTCCCCTCGGTGATTTGATGTGAACCCGCGGCACGCGCGCCGTGGGAAACCTCGTTCAAGGAACTACCAGATGGCTACTGGAACCGTGAAATGGTTCAACACCACCAAGGGCTACGGCTTCATCCAGCCGGATGACGGGACGGCCGACGTGTTCGTCCACATCTCCGCCGTTGAGCGGTCGGGCATCAACATTCATGAAGGCCAGAAGCTGTCCTACGAACTCCAGCGCGACCCCAAGAAGGGCAAGAGCGCCGCGGCCAACCTGAAGGAGGCGTGATTTTCCGCTCCGCTTTTTGCCGGAGCCGCCCGTTCAGGGGCCGCCTGTTCAGAAACCGGTTGCCCCCAATCCTGTAACAGCCGCTTCACAAAAGAAACGCATGCTCCATGGACCGCCGGGAGCGCCCGGAGGGTGCCATGGGGCACGATGACGATCACAGGAGGCATGCATGGCATCCGATAACCGCAGCGCGGATCGGAATGATCTCGACTCCATGACCCGCGAGTTTCTTGCGAAGGGGGGTAAAATCGTTCAGTGCCCGCCGGGGTCTTCGGACAGCGTGGTGTACAAGCGCACGTCCTTCCGCCGCCGCGGCGCCGCGAACGCTGCGGGCAAGGACGGGGCGGAGGGCACGGCCGGCACCCCGCCGGCGGATGCGGCCCCCGCCGCCGCCCCGGAAGCGACCCCGGCCAAGGACAGCTGACCGAAGGCCGGCCCGACCGGTTTCCCGGTCCGGTTCCTACCGCTTCACGGCGGCGAGCCGGGCCGGCACCGGGGGCGCGAACTTCACCCGGTCCTCTTCGTCCATCATGCCCAGCATCACCTTGCGGAAGCCCTCGACGGCCTCCGCCCCGGCCATGCGGTAGGCGCGGGCGATCCGCTGCCGTTGCGTTTCGGAGAGCTGGCGCTCCAGCTCCACGCCTTTTTCGGTCAGTTCCAGCAGACGCTGCCGCCGGTCCCGCACGCCCGTCTGCTGCTGGATGAATTCCTGCCGGACCAGTTCCCCCAGCACGCGCGACAGGCTCTGCTTGGTGATCTTCAGGATCGCCAGAAGCTCCGACACGGTGATCTTCGGGTAGCGCCCGACGAAATAGATGACGCGGTGGTGCGCCCGGCCGAAGCCGATCTGCGCCAGGATCTCGTCCGGCTCCGCGGTGAATTCCCGATAGGCGTAGAACAGCAGCTCCATGCCCGTGCGAAGTTCCTCTTCGCGCAGGAAAAGCTGGTTCACGCCCGCTTTTATGTCAGCCATGTTGACGTGATCGGTGCGATTCGTTACAAATGGGTCAATAAGCCAGACATAAACGAACAAAGCGCGCGAGACAAGCGCGGCTTTCAACAATTCCATTCCAAGTCCCGAGCAACGGGCCAAAGACCAAGGTGGGAACCGCCATGTCCATCCTTCCCTTCGACGACCGCGACGGCGTGATCTGGTACGACGGCGCGCTGGTGCCGTGGCGCGACGCGAATCTGCACGTCCTGTCGCACGGCCTCCATTACGCGAGCTGCGTGTTCGAGGGCGAGCGCGTCTACAACGGCACGGTGTTCAAGCTGACCGAGCACAGCGAGCGTCTGGCCGCCTCCGCCCGCATCCTGGGCTTCGAGCTTCCCTATTCCGTTGCGGAGATCGACGCGGCGACCAACGAGACGGTGAAGGCGATGGGCTTCACCGACGCCTATGTCCGCCCGGTGGCGTGGCGCGGCAGCGAGATGATGGGCGTGGCGGCGCAGGACAGCCGCATCCACGTCGCCATCGCCGTCTGGCAGTGGCCGAGCTACTTCAGCCCCGAGGCGAAGATGGCCGGCATCAAGCTGACCTGGGCGCCTTGGCGCCGCCCGGCCCCCAACACCGCGCCGACCGCCTCGAAGGCGGCGGGCCTCTACATGATCTGCACGCTGTCCAAGCACGCGGCGGAGGCCGAGGGCTACCAGGACGCGCTGATGCTCGACTACCGCGGTTATCTGGCCGAGGCGACGGGAGCGAACCTGTTCCTGGTCATGGACGGCAAGATCCACACGCCGAAGCCCGACTGCTTCCTGGATGGCATCACCCGCCGCACGGTGATCGACCTCGCCAAGGCCCGCGGGATCGAGGTGATCGAACGCCACATCCAGCCCGACGAACTGGCCAACACCCAGGAGGTCTTCCTGACCGGCACCGCCGCGGAAGTGACTCCGGTCGGCCAGATCGGCGATTACCGCTTCACGCCGGGCCGCGTCTGCGAGACGCTGGTGAAGGACTACGACGCGCTGGTGCGCGGATAGGCCGTTGCGCCTCGCCCTGTGAACCGCTTCCAACATGCGGTTCACAGGGCGATGGCGGTATGCCGTGCGTCAACGTGGATACCAGGCCGGCACGTAATCGACGAGGGTCGAAAGCCTGATCTCTTCGGTGTCGCCGGTCCGCGAATTGGTGAAGGTGATGGACTGATTGCCCACATCCTTCGCGGGGCACAGGTTCCAACGCTCCATCGCGGCAGGGATGGTCGGATTGGAACCGGCCTTCCAGAGGTGGAGATCCGGCGGCTGGCCGTCCTTGGCCGTGAAGGCGAGCTTCCGCACCTCCGACAGCCGGAAATCCTCCTCGCAGAGCGTGAGCAGGGCGTCCTTGTTCTGCACCTGCCCGAGCCGGATTTCGGTCCGGTCGCCGACCCGGACCTCGACAAGGTCGTGCCAGACGGCCAACGCTTTGGTGGCGTTCAGGACGCCGCGGGAAAAGACGACTTTGTCGAAGCCATCATGCGCGTCCACGGAGGTCAGCAATCGGGCCTTGATCTCACGGACACTTAACCCTTCGTTATGGAGCAGCGCGGCGACGAAGCTTACCACCGGCGCTGCGAAGGACGTCCCGGTCAGCGATGCGGGCCGTATTCGCAGCTTTCCGCCATCCACCTCTTCGCCGGTGTAAGTCGGCACACGGCAGCCTGGGGCCAGGAGGTCGACTGTTTTCGCGCTGTAGCGGGAAAAGGTCGCGCGGTTCCCCTGCCCGTCATGGGCGCCCACCGTCACGATCGTAGCGCCGTCACCATTTTCCGTGTTCCCGCCGAGCGCCGCGGGCCAAAGGGCATCGGGTTCCATTCGGCGGCCATCGTTGCCGGCCGCGGACACCAGCAGGATCTCCTCCCCGCGCCGCTTCAGGGCCATTTCCAGCGCCGCGCTCCGCTGGTCGATGCTCAGGCTGACGTTGATGATGGGAATGTCGTTTTTCGCAGCGAACTCGACGGCTTGGAACAGGGTATCGGGGCTGATCTCGTACCGGTTTTCCGTTCGCCTCACGACGTTGGCGAAGGCGACGCCGATCGGCAGCGGTGCAAACCGGCGCAGCGGTTCCAAGGGGCGGCCGCCGACCGCGACCCCGGCCACCCCCAACCCGTGCCAACGGTCTGGAAATCCCTGGAGGCTGACAGGCGTGTTCTGTTTGGTGTTGAGGTTGACGCCATTGTAGTTGGCCGGAGTCGGGCCGCCCCCTTTGGGAAGATCCTGACCCTTCACCCGCACCAGATAGCCGCTGGAGAAGGCCATGCCCGGGTTGTCAAAAAAGTCGAACCCGCTGTCCAGGATCAGAATTGTCGCTTTCTGAGTTTTCTGCTCCACCTTGCGCTGGGCCATCTCTTCCTTGTTGCTGGCCAGAACCTCCACAAGTTCGGAAATCTTCAAAGGCCAGGAGGATGAGGGAGGAACCGGGGCGGCGCAGAAGGCATCCACATCCTTGTCCACGGGTGCGATCAGGGACGCCAGCTTTGCCGGTTCCACGCGATCGGCGGGCGAAACGCCCGTCGCGGCGATGGCGTCGCTGACTGCTTGGATCGCGGCTTCCGGTGCGATGCCGGGGCGCAGCCGGATGGTGCTCCAGGTCGGTTCGGCGCCGGGCAGAGTGATCGTCTGTCCCGGTTGCAGGCGGCGGGGATCGGATGCCTTGTTGGCGTCGATGAAGGCCTGCGTGTTGACCGCGCTGTAATAGTTTTTTGACAGCTCCTGCATGTATTTCTGTGACGCTTTATCTCCCGTTTGGGTTTTTAGGATAATTTCCTTGGTCTTTTCATATTGAATTGTTTTGAGAGCGTTTGTCCCGCCCGGCGGCATCGCGACGGTGGGAGGGGGCGGGGCTTTGATCGTGGACGGTTCCGATGGCGGTCGTTTTGCCGCCGCCTCGATGCGATCGAGGTTGAGAGGAATCTGGCTGGCTTTGGCGATGGTCGCGATGCTGTCGCCCGACTGGATCGGCTGTGCCCGCGCGGCCGGTAGGGTGGCGCAGGCGGGAAACAGCACGGAGCGGGAGGAACGAAGCTCGACGACGTCATCAATATCCAGCCCGGAGTTGGCCTCCAGAAGGAGTTTCAAATACAGCGGGTCGGCGCCTCCACATCGGCGGGTGACCACCTCCTGGATCGACGCGCCCGCTTTGAGGTCGATGCTTTCCGGAACGCCGATCCGAGCGACGGTCGCCACCAGATCGGGGGCAACCTGAGTGGGAGCCTGGATGTTCAGATAGCTCGTGACCTGGTCCTTGGCGGACGCCGGTCCCACGGTCAGCAGGAATGCCGCAACCGCCTCGGCGGTGTGCAGGCGCGCCCGCACCAACGCCGGACGCCTACGCATGGCAGTGCGCCGTCGGCTCGGTCAGGCCGCAGATCGTCGTGTTGTGGGCTTTGGCCCAAGCCTCGATGAAGTCGAGAACGATCTTGTTGGCGATCGGCGTGATGTAGGAGCGGGTGCTGATATCCCCGCGCGAATTCACGCCGGCGATCACACGGCGATATTGATTGACGTTGATGTATGCGGCTCCGCCGCTGTCGCCGTAGCACACCGCCGCTCCGCCCAGTGTTTCAATGTAAGTGTCGATCCAGCTCGACGCCACGACGGCGGATAGCCCTTCGTAAAGGTAGCCCGAGGGGCCCTTGCCGTCGCTTTGCCGGCATCCGTAGCCAACAAGCTCCAGGACGGTGCCGATTTGCGGGCGCGCCGGGTTGATGTTGATGTTCTCATACCTGCCATTGCCGGGAAGGGCGATTGGCGTCTCCGCGAAACACAGGGCCACGTCGAACGCGGTGTTCGGGTCCTTGTCGTTGGCGGTGTAGCGCGGATGATGGGTGCAGGTCACCGAGGCCGTGTATCCGCCGATCTGAACCGTGCCTTTCTCTTCATGACCGACACAGTGCGCCGCGGTGAGGATTGTTTGAGAGCCAATGGCGGTGCTGGTGCAAAAGCCCGCTTTTGTGGAGAAGCGAAGCGTTGCCGGCCACTTCTCGGGTTTGGCCGGATGTCCACCGAGAATTTCCGTGTCCATTGATTCCGGGGGTGTTTCCGGAACGCTCATGGTGAACTCGGCTCTGGCGGCTTGCGCTGACAGGCACCCTAACGCAATCAAGGCAAAGCCGGCGATCATCCTCATCATGATTTCCTCCCTGATATCGGGCGGAAAAACGTTAGCCCATCGGATCGTTTAGTCAATACAAATATCCAATCCGGATACTATTGGAAACATCATTAATTCATTTTTCTCAATACCTTAAAATTCTACATACAATGATATTCATTGCTTTATTTAGTCTCTGAAATATTTCGCATCGCGTTCATGATTGGGAATGGTGGACGCACGGCTTGGCTGGCTTGTTGTGGTGATCGTCTCGGCCGATCCGCGTGCACGTGTGGCAATCGCGGGGCGACCGGACTATATAATCGGTTCCCGTTCCGTACCCCTGGCGCGAGCGCTGCCCCATGTCCCATCCCGTCCTGACCGCCCTCCCGCAGAAGTCCCTGCCCAAGCTGGAGGCGGGCAAGAAGTTCGAACTGGTGTCGGAGTTCAAGCCCTCCGGCGACCAGCCGCGCGCCATCGGGGAGCTGACCGAGGGGCTGCGCGCCGGCGAGAAGGATCAGGTGCTGCTCGGCGTCACCGGGTCGGGCAAGACCTTCACCATGGCGCACGTCATCCAGCACGTCCAGCGCCCCACCCTGGTGCTCGCCCCGAACAAGACGCTGGCGGCACAGCTCTATGGCGAGATGAAGTCTTTCTTCCCGAACAACGCGGTGGAATACTTCGTCTCCTACTACGACTACTACCAGCCCGAAGCCTACGTGCCGCGCACCGACACCTTCATCGAGAAGGAGTCCTCGATCAACGAGCAGATCGACCGCATGCGCCACTCGGCGACGCGGGCGCTGCTGGAGCGCGACGACGTCATCATCGTGGCGTCGGTCTCCTGCATCTACGGCATCGGTTCGGTCGAGACCTATTCGGAGATGACCGTCGACCTGCGCAAGGGACAGGTGGTCGCCCAGCCCGATCTGCTGCGCAAGCTGACGGAGCTTCAGTACAAGCGCAACGACGCGGCCTTCGGGCGCGGCCTGTTCCGGGTGCGCGGCGACACGGTGGAGCTGTTCCCCGCCCACATGGAGGACCGCGCCTGGCGCATCTCGCTGTTCGGCGACGAGATCGAGGGCATCCACGAGATCGATCCGCTGACCGGCGAGAAGATCGCCTCGCTGGAGGCCGTGCGCATCTATCCCAACAGCCACTATGTGACGCCCAAGCCGACGCTCAATCAGGCCATCGAGCAGATCAAGCGCGAGCTGAAGCTCCGGCTGGAGGAGTTCAACGCCCAGGGCAAGCTGCTGGAGGCGCAGCGGCTGGAGCAGCGCACGACCTTCGACATCGAGATGATGGCGGCCACCGGCGCCTGCGCCGGCATCGAGAACTACTCCCGCTACCTGACCGGCCGCGCGGCGGGCGAGCCGCCGCCGACGCTGTTCGAGTATCTGCCGGGCGACGCGCTGCTGATCGTCGACGAGAGCCACGTCATGGTGCCGCAGATCGGCGGCATGTACCGTGGCGACCGGATGCGCAAGGAGACGCTGTCCGAATACGGCTTCCGGCTGCCCAGCGCCATGGACAACCGCCCGTTGAAGTTCGAGGAGTGGGAGGGCATGCGCCCGCAGACGGTCTTCGTCTCGGCCACCCCCGGCCCCTGGGAGATGGAGCGCACCGGCGGCGTCTTCGCCGAGCAGGTGGTCCGCCCGACCGGCCTGATCGACCCGGAGGTGATCATCCGTCCCACCGAGACCCAGGTGGACGACCTGATCCACGAGTGCAAGGAGGTGGTGGCGAAGGGCAACCGCGTGCTGGTCACCACGCTGACCAAGAAAATGGCCGAGGCGCTGACCGAATACATGCACGAGGCGGGGCTGCGCGTGCGCTACATCCACTCCGACGTGGAGACGCTGGAGCGCATCGAGATCATCCGCGACCTGCGGCTCGGCGCCTACGACGTGCTGGTCGGCATCAACCTGCTGCGCGAGGGGCTGGATATTCCCGAATGCTCGCTGGTCGCCATCCTGGACGCCGACAAGGAGGGCTATCTGCGCTCCAAGACCTCGCTGATCCAGACCATCGGCCGCGCCGCCCGCAACGTCGAGGGGCGGGCGATCCTCTACGCCGACAAGATCACCGGCAGCATGCAGTACGCCATCGACGAGACGGCGCGCCGCCGCGAGAAGCAGCGGGCCTACAATCTGGAGCACGGCATCACGCCGGAATCCGTGAAGAAGGCCATCGGCGACATCCTGGAGAGCGTCTACGAGCGCGGCGACCACGTCACCGTGAAGACCGGCCTGAACGCGTCGGAACTGGTCGGCCACAATCTGAAGTCCGTGATGGCCGACATGGAAAAGCGCATGAAGGCCGCCGCCGCCGATCTGGAGTTCGAGGAGGCCGCCCGCCTGCGCGACGAGCTGCGCCGCCTGGAGGCGATGGACCTCGGGCTGGAGCAGCCGGGCAGCATCGGCATCAGCTCTGCCCGCCAGGGCCGCGGCATCCCCGAGGGCGCCCCGAAGAAACAGGGACGACGCGGGCGGCGCTGACGGAAGGGCGGAGCCGGCTCGGGAATAATATCCCGGCCGCCGGCGTTCATCCTGTCAGTACGGCCCGCCCGCCGGGCCGCGATCCCTGACAGGAACGCCCATGTCGACGCTCCGCTCGCTGTCTCTTCTGTCCTTCGCCGCCCTTCTGCTGTCCGGCTGCTATGTCGCCGCCGGGACTCCCGGGCCCGTCTACGGCTACGGACATCGGTCCTATGGCTACGGCTATTACGAGCGCCCGCAGTACCGCCATTACGCACCGCCCCCCGTCGTCTACGGCCGCCCCTACTATGGCGGCTATTACGGGGGATATCGCGGTGGGCATCATGGCGGCCCCCGCCATCATCACCGGCATGGCGGCTCGGGAAGGGGCGGCTGGTGAGGAACGGCCGGGGCCGGTCCCTCACCGGAAATCGTCGTTAACAAAGGCTCAATGCTTTGGTCCGATCATGACCTGAATACATTCGCTCCCGCTGATGCACGAATCCAGGACACGGGGGCGATACAGGGCAGGAAAGGGTCAGGGACCCATGAGCGACCAACTCACCAAGGACGACGTGTCCCGGCTGCTGTCGGACCCGTCGCCGAACAGCCGTTCCGAACTGGCGGTCAAGATCGCCAAGCAATTCTCCGCGACCAGCCTGTCGGAGAGCGAGCGCCGGCTCGCCGAGGACATCATACGCTTCATGGCTCGCGACGCCGTGGTGCGCGTCCGCCAGTCGCTGGGCGAGAATCTGAAGGCCAACCCGGCGCTGCCGCGCGACGTCGCGCTGATGCTGGCGCGCGATGTCGAGGCCGTGGCGATCCCGGTGCTCAGCGTCTCCACCGTGCTGACCGACGCCGACCTCGTCGAGCTGGTGCGGACCGGCACGGACGCCAAGCACACCGCCATCGCGCAGCGCCCGGCCCTGTCGGCCAGCGTCGCCGACGCGCTGATCGACACCGCATCGGAAGGGGCGGTGGCGGTGCTGGTCGCCAACGAGAGCGCGGACCTCGGCGAGGGCACGCTCGGCAGGGTCATCGAGCGCTTCGCCGACAGCGAAACGGTGCAGGAGCCGCTGGTCCAGCGCGCCCGCCTGCCGATCACCATCGCCGAACGGCTGGTCGCCGTGGTTTCGGAGAAGCTGCAGCAGCATCTGGTGGCCAACCACGACCTCCCGGCCAAGGTCGCCGCCGACCTGATCCTGCAAAGCCGTGAACGCGCCACCGTTTCCCTCTTCTCCGGCGAGAGCGACGAGGGCGCGCTGGAGCGGCTGGTCGCGCAGCTCTCGCGCAGCGGCCGCCTGACTCCGTCGCTGATGGTGCGGGCGCTGTGCATGGGCGACGCCGCCTTTTTCGAGACGGCGCTGTCCCACCTCGCCAACGTGCCGCTCACCAACGCCCGCCTGCTGATCCACGACGCCGGGCGGCTGGGTCTGAAGTCCATTTACGACAAGGCGAAGCAGCCGCCGGCCCTGCTGCCGGCCTGCCGGATCGCCCTGGACGTGCTGAAGGAAACCCCCTACGACGGCGAGCCGCACGACATCGAGCGCCACCGCCGCCGGGTGATCGAGCGCATCCTGACCCAGTATGAGGATCTGGCGGCGGAGGATCTGGACTACCTGCTCGACAAGCTGGGCGATCTCATGCGCGTGGAAACGAAATAACGCCAGAGACTCCGAAAATTGCCTAATGCGCAGTTTTCGGTTGCGATGATAAGTTTTATCGGCAACCTTTCATTTGTCAAAGCCTTGAGGTGATCTGACCGCCCGGTCACGATCACCTTGAGCGGGCCGTTCCATGGTGCCATTTTGCGGCGCCCGCTGTTCCTAACCCTTGCGTCTGGCCGCGGTCTTTTTGCCAGATCCTTGGGAAGGAGAGCGCGTTGCCTGCTGACAGCATTGAACGGGTGTCGGCGCCTTCGGGCGAAACCGGCCGGGGCTTCCGTCCGGCGTCGCTGGACGCCGTGAACTTCCTGCTGGCGGACGTAAGAGGGGCGCTCGGCCCCTATCTCAACGTCTTTCTGGTGACCCAACAGCATTGGAGCCAGTCGGAGGTCGGGCTGGTGACCAGCCTCGCCGGCTGGCTCGGGCTTGCCGTGCAGACGCCGATCGGTGCGGCCATCGATGCCACGCACCGCAAGCGCGAGGCCATCGTCCTGGCCCTGGCCGTGCTGGGCGCCGGAGCGCTGTGCATCTACCTGTTCCCCAACTTCTGGCCGGTCCTGATCGCCAACACGCTGATCGCGGTGGTCGGGGACGTCTTCGGCCCGGCGGTGGCGGCGCTGACCCTCGGCCTTGTCCCACAGCGCCTGCTCGCCCGGCGGATGGGGCGCAACGCCGCCTTCGACCATGCGGGCAACGTGGCCGTGGCGGCGCTCGCCGGGCTGGTCGGCTGGCTGTTCTCCCAGCAGGCGGTGTTCCTGCTGGTGCCGGTGTTCGCCGTCCTGTCGTCGCTGGCCGTCCTGTCGATTCCGGCCGCCGCCATCGACCAGCGCCGGGCGCGTGGGGTGGAGGCCTCCGCCGCCGACGGGGTGGGCGACGGGGTGGGCGACGGGGAGACGGTGTCGGGCATGGGCATCCTGGTCCATTGCCGGCCGCTGCTGATCTTCGGCATCTGCGCCCTGCTGTTCCATTTCGCCAACGCGCCCCTGCTGCCGCTGGTCGGGCAAAAGCTGGCCGCGGCGCACCCGGAATGGGCGACGGTCATGATGTCGTCCTGCATCATCGCCGCCCAACTCGTCATGCTGCCCATCGCTGTCCTGGTCGGACGGACGGCGGACCAATGGGGCCGCAAGCCGATCCTGCTGGTCGGCTTCGCCATCCTGCCCTTGCGGGCCCTCCTTTACACCCTGTCGGACAACAGCGCCTGGCTGATCGGCGTCCAGCTTCTCGACGGGGTCGGCGCCGGCATCTTCACCGCCCTGACGCCGCTGGTGATCGCCGACCTGATGCGCGGCACCGGGCGCTACAACCTCGCCTTCGGCGCGGTCGCCACGATGCAGGGGGTGGGTGCGGCGACCAGCGGCTTCGTTACCGGCGTGATCGTCGACCGCTTCGGCTATTCCGCCGCCTTCCTGACGGCGGGGGCGATGGCGTTGATCGCGCTGGCCGCCCTGTTCCTGGGCCTGCCGGAAACCGCGCCGGCCAACCCGGCCGAAGCCGGGGCGGGACCGTTGGAGGAACCCAGCCTCGCCGAGTGATTGAGGGTCCGGTGATCGGGCCAAGTGATTGGGCCGAGTGATCGGGAAACCCGGCACCCGGCCCGCCCGGCCTCGGCCGCCCTCACAAAGCCCGGGATTCCCGGAGGCCGGCGATGGGCGGGGCCGTCAGGCGGGCGGCGGGCAACAGGATGGTCACGGTGGTGCCGCGCCCCGGCGCGCTTTCCAATTCGACGTTGCCACCGTGCAATTCGGCGAAGCGGCGGACGATGGGCAGGCCCAGCCCGATCCCTTCATGTTGGCGGACCAGCGAGCATTCGCCCTGGATGAAAGGGCGGAAGACGTGGTCGACCATTTCCGGCGGGATGCCGGGGCCGTCGTCGGCGACCGCGATGGCGACCATCCCGCCCTGAAGCGCGATCCGCAGCGTGACCCCCCCGCCCCGGTGGCCGAACTTCACCGCGTTGTCCAGCAGATGGACGATCATCTCCCCCAGCCGGCGCTGGTCGGCGCGCAAGGTGACGGGCGGGCCGGGCTGGAGCGTGATGGTCTGCGCCTTGGCCTGCGCCTTGGGGCCGAGCAGGTCGATGCAGCGGATCAGCAGGGCGGGCAGGTCGATGGTCGATTCAGCAAGGTCGATTCCGCCGGACCCCCGTGTGAAGTCCAGGATGTTGTTGACCATGCCGAGCAGCGCCTTGCCGCTCTCCTCGATCAGCCGGACGTAATCCATGTAGTCGTCGTGGCCGAGCGGCCCGTGCGCCTCGCTGGACAGCACCTCGGCAAAGCCGATGATGGCGTTCAGCGGGGTCCGCAACTCATGGCTGGTCACCGAGAGGAAGTCGAGCTTGGCCCGGTCGGCGTGGCGTGCGGCCTCCAGGGCGGCGCTGAGTTCCGCGGTCCGTTCCGACACGCGGCGTTCCAGACCACGGTTCTGCTCGGCGGCGCGCTGGTAGAGCTTGCGGATTTCCAGCACGCTGCGCACCCTGTGCAGCAGCTCCCAGGCGATGAAGGGCTTGGTGAGGAAATCGTTGGCGCCCAGCTCCAGCGAGCGCCGCCGAGTCTCCTGGTCGGTGTGGGCGGTCAGCACGAGGATGGGAACGACATCGTCGCCATACAGGGCGTTGATGCGCTCCATCAGGTCGAAGCCGCTCATGTGCGGCATGCGGATGTCGATCAGCAGAAGGTCGAAGCGCTGCGCCTCGCAGAGGGCGGGGACCCGGCGCGGATCGGTTTCCCCCCGCACGGCGGTGTAGCCCTCGTGGATCAGGATGTCGCGAACCAGCTCGACGTTCGACGCGTTGTCGTCGACGATCAGGATGGCGGCGTCCTTGACGTCCCGCGCCAAGGTCGGGTCGAGAGCGCTCCGGGTCATGGCGGAGCCGTCCCGGTCCTATGGACGCACCTTTGCATACTGCCCTCCACCTGTGCGCCGCCCCGCGGGATTTTACGGGTTTTAGATTAACCTTGCGCACAGGAGGCCCGTCAAGAACGGTTGAGACAAATGAATGCAATATTACACCGCGTTAGCGGTATCACTCGAAGAATGCTTTAAAGCATATAAAATTAGTCGGTTTTAGGCGCGCTTTTCCCAGCCGCCGCGGTCGTTCTGTTGCCAGTAGGTGAGGGCATGGCCGGCGGCCTTGCAGACCTTCCAGCGCTCGCGCGCCGCCAGCACCGCCTCGCCGTCGTTGCCGTCGAACAGGTCGCAGACGAGGTCGAAGGACTCCATGGCGCCGCTGGTCACCCCGTCCACCAGGATCAGGACGGTGGCCCCGTTGGGGTTCTCTTCCTCGGCGGTCAGCCAGACCGGCTGGTCGGTGGCGAAGCCGTCGCGCGCCGCGCCGTGCGGCAGGAAGGAGGAGGGATCGTAGGTCCACAAATGCTGATTGAGCGCGTCCACCCGCTCCGGCGAGCCGGCCAGGACGACGGCGCGCCAGCCGCGCTCCAGAACCTTTTCCAGGATCTTCGGCAATGCCTGTTCGAGCGTGCGCCGCTGGAGGTGATAGAAACGGACCTCGGTCATGGCCTCATCGTCCGGAAGTCCTGCGGTCCGTGAATGCGTCCGGCAGGGCGGCGCCCCGCCGGACGAAGACCTCACTTGCCTTCGTGATAGCTCGCCACGAAGCGGTCGAGCAGGCGGACGCCGAAGCCGGTGCCGCCCTTCGGCACGGTGGCCGTGTCCTTCTTCGACCAGGCGACGCCGGCGATGTCGATGTGCGCCCAGGGCAGATCCTCGACGAAGCGCTTGAGGAACTGCGCGCCGACGATGCTGCCGGCGCCGCGGCCCGACCCGACGTTCTTCATGTCGGCGATGTCGGAGTTGATGTCCTTGTCGTAGGCGTCGCCCATCGGCAGGCGCCACAGCGGCTCGCCCACCGACTTGCCGGAGGCCAGCAGGTTCTCGGCCAGCCAGTCGTCGTTGGCGAACAGGCCGGCGTGCTCATGGCCCAGCGCGATGATGACCGCACCGGTCAGGGTGGCGAGGTCGACCAGCAGGCGCGGCTTGAAGGTCTCCTGCGCGTAGGTCAGGCAGTCGGCCAGGACGAGGCGGCCTTCCGCGTCGGTGTTGATCACCTCGATGGTCTGGCCGGACAGCGAGGTCACCACGTCGCCGGGGCGCTGCGCGGTGCCTGACGGCATGTTCTCGACCAGGCCGACGATGCCGACGGCGTTGACCTTCGCCTTGCGGGCGGCCAGCGCGCGCATGGTGCCGATGACCACCGCGGCGCCGCCCATGTCCCACTTCATGTCCTCCATCCCGGCGGCGGGCTTGATGGAGATGCCGCCGGTGTCGAAGGTCACGCCCTTGCCGATGAAGGCGAGCGGGCGGCGGTCCTCGGCGTCGGGGGCGCCGTCCCAGCGCATCACGACGACGCGCGGCTCGAAGGCGCTGCCCTGGGCGACGCCGATCAGCGCGCCCATGCCGAGCTTCCTCAGCTTCTTGAGGTCCAGAACCTCGACCTGCAGGCCGACCTCGGTCAGGTCCCGGCAACGGTCGGCGAGGCTTTCCGGGTTCAGGACGTTGGCCGGCTCCGACACCAGATCGCGGGTGTAGGCGACGGACTCGGCCAGCGGCTCCAGGCGGCCATAGGCGCGCTTGGCGGTGTCCGGCTCGGCGGTCAGGACGATGATCTTCTTGAGGGAGGGCTTGGCCTCCTTCTTCTCGGTCGTCCGATACTTGTCGAAGCGGTAGGAGCGGAGCTGCGCGCCGAAGGCCAGCTCCGCCGCCGCCGCGTCGGGGGCCACGGTGCCGCCGTCCGGCAGGTCGAGCAGGACCGAGACCTCGGTCTCGCCGGACTTTTCCAGGGCGGCGACGATGGCGCCGCCGACGGACTGGAGCGTGGCCTCGGACAGATCCTCGCCCTTGCCGATGCCGACCAGGAGGATGCGGTCGAACTCCACCCCGGCGGGCGCGAGGATCGCCAGAGTTTCCTCCCGCTTGCCGGTGAAGCGGCTGGCCTTCATGGCGCGGGACAGCGAGCCGCCCGTCCTCTGGTCGAGATCCTGCCCCGCGGCGCCGAGCGCGCGATCGGTGGCGACGGTGACGGCGACGGTGCCGGACTTGGGCAGCGCGGGCTTCGCAAAGGCGAACTTCATCGGCTCCTCTCGGGCTCCTCTCGGCTGGGACGGCCGGCGCGCGGGCGCCGGGGCGGGTGGGATCGATCCGCAACCACCCTGGGATAAAGACCTTCCCGTGCGCCCTGTCAAGGCGCGGACCGGTTGTTTCCCGCGCCCGTCCGCAGTACATAGCCCCGTCACGCCGTGGTGGAAGCCCCCGGCGCGCCGCGTACCGCCCGTCGATCGGCCGGGGAGGCCGGAGCCCATGTATTCATCCGCCACGCTGTCGCGCTACATCGGGCGCCAGTTCGTCACCTGGTTCCTGCTGCTGCTCGGCATCCTGCTGTCGATCATCCTGCTGCTCGACGTCGTGGAGCTGCTGCGCCGCGCCGGAACCAAGCCGGACATCACCTTCTGGCTGGTCCTGCGCATGGCCCTGCTGAAGCTGCCGGAGATCGGCCAGCAGATCTTCCCCTTCGTGATCCTGTTCAGCGGCATGTTCACCTTCTGGCGGCTGACGCGCAGCGCGGAGCTGGTGGTGGCCCGCGCGGTCGGCGTGTCGGCGTGGCAGTTCCTGACCCCGGTGCTGATCGCAGCACTGATGATCGGCGCCGTGAAGGTGACGATGATCAACCCGGTCGGCGCGGTCTTCATCGCCAAGTACAACCAGCTTCAGGACCGCTACCTGAAACTGAAGTCGAGCAGTTTCGACGTCTCGCGCAGCGGCCTCTGGCTGCGCCAGCAGGAGGCGGGGGAGCAGTATTTCATCCACGCCGACGGGGTGAACCCGCTGACCTTCGAGATGTCGCAGGTCATCGTTCTGCGCTTCGACACCAACATGACCTACATCGGCCGGGTGGACGCGCCGCGCGCCGTGCTGCGCGACCGGAAGTGGGAGCTGCAGGACGCGACGATCAACCTCGGCAAGAAGGAATCGGAGACGGTCCCGGCCTATGTCATCCCGACGGAGCTGAACCGGACCACCATCGAGGAGAGCTTCGCCGCGCCGGAGACGATCTCCTTCTGGGAGCTGCCGCAGTTCATCCGCACGCTGGAGGCCACCGGCTTCCCGGCGGTGCGGCACCGGCTGCACTACCAGTCGCTGCTGTCGCAGCCCGTGCTCTATGTGGCGATGGTGCTGTTCGCCGCGGCCTTCTCGCTGCGGCTGCCGCGGCGCGGCGGCACCATGACGATGGTGTCGGGCGGCGTGCTGACCGGATTCGTCCTGTTCGTGATGACCGACGTGATCCGCACCTTCGGCATCTCCGAGACCATCCCGCTGGCCATGGCGGCCTGGAGCCCGGCCTGCGTCAGCGTGCTTCTGGGCACCGCGGCGCTGCTGCATCTGGAGGACGGCTGACGCCGGATCCGGAGCGGGCCCGACACCGCCCGCCCGGTCTTTGGACACAATTCCGTTGCAGGATGCGTCCCACGATTCCGTTTACACGCGCCCGGGGGGGCCGTATTAAACGGCAACCACCTCTGGAGTCTGGAGCACCATGCAGAGTTTGCGAGCCGTCCGGTCTGCCTTCGCCGTGGCGACCGCCTGCGCCCTTCTTGCCGCCGGATCGCCCGCCGCGGCCCAGACGCGGGCTCCCAACGCTCCGAACAGCCCGGCGGGAACGCAAGGCCCCGCGGAACGCATCGCCGCCGTCGTCAACGACGAGGTCATCTCGCTGTCCGACGTGCACGCGCGCATCCGCCTCGCTCTGCTGAACGCCGGCGCCCAGGACAGCGCGGAGACGCGCCAGCGCCTGACCCCGCAGGTGCTTCGCCAGCTCGTCGACGAGCGGCTCCAGCTCCAGGAGGCCAAGCGTCTCGGCGTCTCGGTCCCGTCGAAGGACATCGACGAGGCGATCGGCCGCATCGCCGAACAGAACCGCATGGGCCGCCCGCAGCTCGAAGCCATGCTGAAGGCCCAGAACGTCCCGGTCTCCACCCTGCGCGAGCAGGTGCGGGCGCTGCTGTCCTGGCAGCGGGTGATGCAGCGCCGCATCCGGCAGGAGGTGGTGATCGGCGACGAGGAGATCGACGCCGTGATGCAGCGCATCAAGGCCAACATCGGCAAGCCGGAGTATCTGGTGGCCGAGATCTTCCTGGCGGTGGACAGCCCCGACCAGGACGAGGAGGTGCGCCGCAACGCCGAACGGCTGGTCGAGGAGGTGCGCCGCGGCGGCAACTTCGCCGCGCTGGCCCGCCAGTTCTCGCAGTCCGCCGGCGCCGCCTCGGGCGGCGACATGGGCTGGGTGCGCACGGGCGAGCTGAACGCCGAGCTGGACAAGACCCTGTCCACCATGCGCGCCGGCCAGCTCTCCTCGCCGGTTCGCACGGCGACCGGCTATCACGTCCTGCTGGTCCGCGACCAGCGGCCCTTCGGCAGCAACGCCTCCACCGCTCCGCCGCCGGCCCCGCCGCCGCGCCCGCGCGCCCAGCCGAAGCCCGATCTGGCCAAGGCCAAGGTCAACATGAAGCAGATCGTCATCCCGGCCCCCTCGAAGGAGGAGCTGAAGGCGGTCCAGGCGCAGGCGGAGAAGCTGCGCAAGTCGATCAAGAGCTGCACCGACTTCGACGAGAAGGCCCGCGCCATGGGCATTCCGGAATCGGGCGACATGGGCACGCTGCGGGTCAAGGACCTCGCGCCGGGCCTCCAGCAGCTCGCCGTCGGCATCCCGCTCGGCCAGCCCAGCCCGGTGCTGATGAGCCCGGGCGGCGCCGTGATCCTGATCGTCTGCAAGCGCGACGTGCCGATGATCGAGCCGCCGCCCGAGGCCGAGCCGCAGCCGGTGGCCGCCCCGGCCCCGCCGCCGATCGATCCGAAGGACATCAAGATGCCGCCGCGCGAGGAGATCGAGCGCGACCTGATCAACGAGCGCGCCGACCTGCTGGCCCGCCGCTACCTGCGCGACCTGCGCCGCACCGCCTTCGTGGAGATCCGCAACTGATGACCACGTCCGGCGTCCGGCCGCCGCTCGCCCTGACCATGGGCGAGCCGGCGGGGATCGGCGGGGAGATCGCACTGAAGGCCTGGGCGGACGCTCGGGCGAAGGCCGGGGCGGCCCGCGCGGACGGCGCGGTGCCGCCCTTCGTCCTTCTGGACGATCCCGCCCGCCTGGAGGCGCTCGCCGCCCGGCTCGGTCTGCCGGTCCCGGTGAGGGCGGTGGGCAGCATGGCCGAGGGTGCTGCGCTGTTCGGCGCGGCGTTGCCGGTGCTGCCCCAGCCGCTGGCGGTCCCGGTCACGCCGGGCCGGCCCGATCCGGCCAACGGGGCGGCGGTGATCGCCAGCATCGACCGGGCGGTCGAGCTGGTCCGCCGCGGGGAGGCGGCGGCGGTCGTCACCAACCCGATCCAGAAGTCGGCGCTCTACGCCGCCGGCTTCCGCCATCCCGGACACACCGAGTATCTGGCGCATCTTGCCGGGCTCACCGAAGAGCCGGTGATGATGCTGGCCGCGCAGGATCTGCGCGTCGTGCCGGTGACCATCCATGTCTCCGTCCGCGACGCCGTGCCGCTGGTGACGCGGGAGGCGATCCTGCACGCCGGCCGGGTCACCGCCGCGGCGCTGGTCCGCGACTTCGGCATCGCCCGGCCCCGGCTGGCTGTCGCCGCGCTGAACCCCCATGCGGGGGAGGGCGGCGCCATGGGGCGGGAGGAGATCGACGTCATCGCCCCGGCGGTCGCCGACCTGCGGGCGGAGGGCATCGACGCGGTGGGGCCGAAGCCCGCCGACACGCTGTTCCACGCGGCGGCGCGGCGCGGCTACGACGCGGCGCTGTGCATGTACCACGATCAGGCGCTGATCCCGCTGAAGACCATCGACTTCGACACGGGGGTCAACATCACGCTGGGGCTGCCCTTCGTCCGCACCTCGCCGGATCATGGGACGGCGCTGGACATCGCCGGCACCGGCAAGGCCGGTGCGTCGAGCCTGATCGCCGCCCTGGCGACGGCGGAGGCCATGGCCGCCCGCCGCCGCGCCTGACCGTCGCCGGGGGTAAGCGTCAGAGGCGGACCGAGCTGCTGGAGAAGCGGCTGGCCGAGCTGTGGTCGATGGAGGTCAGCGCGACCGACGCGCCGACGGCGATGACGATGGCGGCGGCGAAGCCGAGCAGCATGGCTTTCATGGGGGGCGCTCCTGGAACCTGATTCTGGTTTCGGCGCAAACGCGCCTTTTTCCAAGACCATAAGCGGGGCGGAGCGCGCTTTCAACCACACTCGGGTCTCGGCCGGGAGCGGCCGGGGAAAACGCGTCTAGGCCGCGGAGGTCAGGGCGTTGCGCAGCACCTCGGGTGCCACGGGCTTGTGCAGGAGACGGTGGCCGCTCTGCTGGACCTCGGCGATGCGCGCGGGGTCGGTGTCGCCGGTCAGCACCAGCGCGGGCACCCGCACACCGCAGACGCCGTAGATGTCGCGGATGGCCTGAAGCCCGGTCCGTCCCTCGCGCAGGCGGTAGTCGGCGACGATCATGTCGGGGCGCTGGCCGAGGCTGGTCAGCGTGCCGATCGCCTCGTCGGCGGAGACGGCGGCGACCACCTCATACCCCCACTCCTCCAGCATGGTCCGCATGGAGAGCAGGATTATGGCGTCGTCCTCGACCACCACGACCAGACCCTTGCCGCCGTTGGCGGGGGGCTGGGCGCCGGACTGGGGAGCCGGTCGGCAGGTCTTCATCACCCGGCGCGGCGCGACCGACGGCACGGTCAGGCCGAAGGCGCTGCCCCGTCCCGGCTCGGAGCGCAGGGTGACCTCATGGCCGAGCAGCCCGGCCAGCCGCCGCACGATGGCGAGCCCCAGCCCCAGCCCCTTGCGGCGGTCGCGCTCCGGGTTGGCGAGCTGGGCGAACTCGACGAACACCTCGTCGCGCTTGTCCTCGGGGATGCCGATGCCGGTGTCCAGGATCTCGATCCGCAGGCCGCCGGAGGTGCGGCGGCAGCCGATCAGGATCCGACCGCTCTCGGTGTAGCGGATGGCGTTCTCCACGAGGTTGCGCAGGATGCGCTCGACCAGCGCCGGGTCGCTGCGCGTCCACCCGTCGGTGGGGACGAGGCGCAGGGCGATGCCGACTTCCGCCGCGCGGCCCCGGTACTCCTCGGCCAGACGCTGCAGCAGGGGGCCCAGCGCGAATTCCGTCACCGCCGGGGTGACCACACCGGCGTCCAGCCGCGACACGTCCAGCAGGCTGTCCAGCAGCGTGCGCAGGCCGTTCAGCGACTCGCTCATGCTCGCCAGCAGGGGGGAGGCCGGGTGGCCGTCGAGCCGGTCGGACAGGGCATGGGCGAAGAAGAACAGCGATTGCACGGGCTGGCGCAGGTCGTGGCTGGCCGCGGCGAGGAACTTGGTCTTGGCCATGTCCGCCCGTTCGGCGTTGTCGCGGGCGGCCAGCGCCTCCTCGCGGGCGCGCTCCGCCTCCGCCTTGGCGCGGTGCAGCGCGTCCTCCGCCGCCTTGCGGGCGGTGATGTCGCGCATGATGCCGGTGAACAGGCGCTGCCGCCCGTCGTGCCATTCGGCCACCGACAGCTCCAGCGGGAAGAGGGAACCGTCCTTGCGCCGGCCCTCGACCTCGCGCCCGATGCCGATGATCCGCCGCTCGCCCGTCTCGCGGAAATGGTTCATGTAGCCGTCGTGGGCGGAGCGGTGGGGCTCCGCCATCAGGATGCGGACGTTGGCGCCGACGGCCTCCTCCGCGCCGTAGCCGAAGGTCGTCTCGGCCGCCCGGTTGAAGGACTGGATGGTGCCGGTCTCGTCGATCACCACGATGGGGTCCACGGCGGAGTCGACGACGGCGCGGTAGCGCGCCTCCTGCCCCGCCGCGCGCTCCGCCGAGCGGCGCCGGTCGATCAGGACGGAGAGCAGCCCCAGCGAGAGGATCAGCAGCGTCCCGATTCCGGTCCCCACCGCCAGGGACGGCGTGGACAGCACGAGGCCGAGATCGTCGCCGGCCGGGACGGCCCCAACACCGATGGCGTGGCCCATGGCGTTCCCGGCGGCGTTCCCGGCGGCGTCCTCTACGGCGCTGGCGGCGGCCATGCCGACGTAATGCATGCTGACCACCGCGGCGCCGAGCACCAGCGCGCCGGACAGGCGCTGCAAGGGGCTGGCCGTGCGGAAGGCGAGCCAGAGCGCGGCGGTGGAGGCGGCAACGGCGATTGCCACCGATGCGACGACCAGAAGCGTGTCGTAGACCAGCGGCACCGGCAGCCGCATGCCGGCCATGCCGACGTAATGCATGGAGACGATCCCGAAACCGGTCAGCAGGCCCGCCGCCGCCAGGGTCGTCCGGCCGCCCCCGCCGTGCGCCACGGCGAAGAGGCCGGTCCCCGACACCCCGACCGCCAGCAGAAAGGATAACGCGGTCAGCAGGATGTCGTAGGACACCGGCACGGGCATGCGCATCGCCATCATGCCGATGAAGTGCATCGACCAGATCCCCGCCCCGAGCGCGAGCGCCGCGGCGCCCAGCCAGCCGTTCCGTCCCCGCCCGGCATCCCGCGCGTGGGAGGCGAGGTCCAGAGCCACATAGCCGCCGAAAGAGGCCACGACAACGGACAGCGCAACGAGGTAAGGATCGTAATGGCCGAGCACGATGGGGCGCACCGAGAGTGGACGAGGGGACGGACGCGCAATGGCAGAAACGTTAGATAGTGGAAATCCGCGGCGAACCCAAGCCGGCGAAACGCCCCTGTACGCCTGACGAAAGACCTAATGGCTACCTCGAACGGAAATTCCTCCTCTCGGACTTTGGATCGGAGCTTGGGGCGGAGGCTGGCGGGGTTGTTGCGCCGCTTCGTGCTGCGCCCCCTGCTGACCGTCGCGGCGCTGGTCTATTTCCTGATCGACGCGGTGGCGCTGGAGGCGTTGCGCCCGCTGGCCGCCTGGATCGGACGGCAACGTTTCGCCGAACGGCTGGCGGCGCGCATCCGCCGGCTCGGCCCCTATCCGACGCTGGCGCTGTTCGTGATTCCGCTGGTGATTCTGGAGCCGCTGAAGCCGGTCGGCCTGTACCTGATGGGCACCGGGCACGCGGTCCAGGGCGCCTTGCTTCTGGGGGCCGTGGAACTGGTCAAGGTCACGTTGGTCGAGCGGCTGTTCCACATCGGCAAGGACAAGCTGCTGACCATCCCGGCCTTCGCCTGGTGCTATGTCCGGGTGGTGCGCTGGCTGGCCTGGCTGATCGCCCTGCCGCCCTGGCAGGCCGCCAAGCGGTTGGTGGGGCGGGTACGCGCGGCAATCCGCCCGGCGCTGGCGGTGATCCGCGGCTGGGCGCGGTCGCTGCGCGACCGCCTGCGCGCTGTGTCGAAAAGAGGGTAACCCTGCCCTGCGCTTGCCGTGTCCTGCGGGCAGCCTCATATCAATGCGGTTTTGCAGACCGTTCCAAGGCCAACCCGTGCGTTTCCTCCCCCTGACCTTCGCCCTTTTCGTCGCCTTGGCGGCCCCCGCCGCCCTCGCCGCGGGCAAGTCCGGCTCCGTCTCCTCGCGCGAGTCGCGCATGGCCGACTGCGAGGCGGCGGAGAAGGGCGATCCGGAGGCCTCCTACCGCATGGCGCGGCGCTTCCTGTTCGGCGTCGGGGTGAAGCGCGACCAGCGGGTCGGCACGGCGTGGCTGCGCGCCGCGGCGTCGCGCGGCCACAAGGAGGCGCGGCGGCTGGTCGCCTATGTGCCGGGCCGCATGGGCCATGTCCGTCCCTGGTGCCGCCCCGGGGCCGCGCCCCTGCGCGAGGCGTCGCCTCCGCCGCCGGAAATCATCGCGCTGGTCCACAAGACCGCGCCGCAGTACGGGCTGGACCCGGCGCTGGTCATGGCGGTGATCCGGGTGGAGAGCGCCTTCCGCTCCGACGCGGTGTCGCCCAAGGAGGCGGCCGGTCTGATGCAGCTCATCCCCGACACGGCGGAGCGGTTCGGCGTGTCCGACGTCTTCGACCCCGCCCAGAACATCCGCGGCGGCGTGCGCTACCTGCGCTGGCTCTTGGCCTATTTCCAGGGGGACGTTACGCTGGCCCTGGCCGGCTACAACGCGGGGGAGCGGGCCGTGGACCGCTACCGGGGCGTTCCGCCCTACGAGGAGACGCGGAACTACGTGCGCGCCATCCGCCGGCTGTACGACGCGCCGCGCCATCCTTTCGACGCGGCGGCGGCGGAGCCGTCGCCGATGGTCGTCCGGCAGGCGGCGGAGCTGGCGAAGCCCGGCAAGGGCTGAGAACGAATCAACAGGGGAGGGCGCGCCCGTGCCGATGTCCGAACGCAGCTTTCTCGGCCTCAGCGCGGCGGGGTTCCACCGCGTCGCCTACACCCAGTGGGGGCGCGAGGACGCGGCCCGCACCGCCGTCTGCGTGCATGGCCTGACCCGCAACGGCCGCGATTTCGACGCGCTGGCGCTCGATCTGGCCGACCGCTACCGCGTCGCCTGCCCGGATGTGGTGGGGCGTGGCAAGAGCGGCCGGCTGGCCAACCCGACGCTCTACGGTTACCCGCAATACTGCGCCGACATGGCGGCGCTGATCGCCCGGCTGGGGGTGGAAGAGGTGGATTGGGTCGGTACGTCCATGGGCGGGCTGATCGGCATGCTGCTGGCCGCCCAGCCCGACAGCCCGATCCGCCGTCTGGTCGTCAACGACATCGGCCCCTTCATCCCGAAGGCGGGCTTGCAGCGCATCGCCGATTACGTCGGCAAGGACCCGGTGTTCGAGGATCTGGCGGCGGTGGAGTCCTACCTGCGCTTCGTCCTGATGGGCTTCGGGCGGCTTTCCGACGAGGCGTGGCGCCACATGGCCGAGCACAGCGCCCGCCTGCGCCCGGACGGCTGCTACGGCCTCGCCTACGACCCGGCCATCGCCGAGGCCTTCAAGGCGCAGCCGATGGAGGATGTGGACCTGTGGGCCGTCTGGGACCGCATCCGCTGCCCGGTTCTGGTGCTTCGCGGCGCCACCTCGGACATCCTTCCGGCGGAGACCGCGGAGGAGATGACCCGCCGCGGCCCGAAGGCCCGTCTGGTGGAGTTCGCCCACACCGGCCACGCCCCGGCGCTGATGACCGGGGACCAGATCGCCGCGGTGCGCGACTTCCTGCTGGAGGGCTGACGGGGGTACCCCGGCTTGGGTGCGGCATGCGGCCCGGAATCCGGCTGGCGATGACCGTGCTCCTGGCATAGCATCGCCAATACGGTTGCGCCGCAACGATGGTCCGGAGGCCCGACGCCATGAGGGGTTTCGCCGCGCTCGTCCTGTTGTTGTCCTTCGTCTCAGGACCGGTTCAGGCCCGTGACGCTCTGGACTGGCTGGCGCGGGAGCCGGTGACCCTGCTCGACTGGGGGATGACCCGGCTGCGCGGCGACCTGCACGACACGGTGGACGGGCTGTCCCGCGATCTGCGGACGGAGGTGTCGCGCAGCGGCGTCTTCTACCGCTTCCAGGACCGGCGGATCGTCGCCTACGCCAACTTCGTCGATCTGCCGCGCAACCGGACCGAGGAGGTGTGCAAGGACCTCTACACCCGTCTGGCCGGCGCGCTGGTCCGCGGCGGGCCGCAGGGGGCGGGCGGGGCGGCCTGGTATCTGGAGAGCGTGTTCAGCCACGATTCCCAGGGCGGCGACCGGCCCCAGGACCTCGGCGACCAGATGGCCGACCGCGTGGTTCTGCAGGTGACCGTCGGGCCGAAGCCGTCCCAGGCTTTCGACGACGGGCGACGCATCACCTGCACGGGCCGTCTCGACGCCACGCCGGAGAACATCGCGCTCAAGAGCGACGGGTAGGAACGACGCGCGGCAGATGACGGCGGGCCTGCGCCGTCCTATAAGTGCGCCCATGACCGACGCCACGCCCGATCCCGCCCCCATGTCTGGCCCCATGCCCACCGCTTTCGACCCGCAGGCCCTGCCGCCGCTGCGCGAGGTGATCGCCCGTTTCGGGCTGGATGCCCGCAAGGCGCTCGGGCAGAACTTTCTGCTCGACCTCAACCTGACGGGCCGCATCGCGCGCTCGGCGGGCGACATGGCCGGCGTGACGGTCGTGGAGATCGGTCCTGGTCCGGGCGGGCTGACCCGTGCCCTTCTGGCGACCAAGGCGAAGCAGGTCATCGCCATCGAGCGCGACCACCGCTTCATCGAGGCGTTGCAGGACGTGATCCAGGCGGCGGACGGGCGGCTGTCCATCGTCGAGGGCGACGCGCTGGAGGTCGATCCCATCGCGATCGCTCCGGCACCGAGGGCCATCGTGGCGAACCTGCCCTACAACGTGGCGACGCCGCTGCTGATCGGCTGGCTGGGTCGGATCGAGGAGTTCGTCAGCCTGACGCTGATGTTCCAGAAGGAGGTCGCGGACCGTCTGGTCGCCAAGCCGGGCAGCAAGGCCTACGGCCGCTTGTCGGTCATCACGCAATGGCGGTCGGACGCGCGGGTGCTGTTCAACCTGCCGGCCAAGGCCTTCACCCCGCCGCCCAAGGTGGAGTCCACCATCGTCCACCTGACCCCGCGCGCCAACCCGGAGCCGGCGGAGTGGAAGGCGCTGGAGCAGGTGACCGCCGCCGCCTTCGGCCAGCGCCGCAAGATGCTGCGCCAGAGCCTGAAGAGCCTGGGGAACGCGGAGGCGCTGCTGGCCGCCGCCGGCATCGAGCCGACCGCGCGGGCGGAGGAGGTGGATGTGGCGGGGTTCGCGGCGCTGGCGCGGGCGTATCGGGGGAAGTAGGTCCTTGCCCCCTCCCTAACCCTCCCCCGCTTCGCGGTGGAGGGGATGAGTGCCCTCTCCCGCGAAGCGGGGGAGGGAGGGGACCCACGAAGTGGGGTGGGAGGGGGCCGCCGCCTTACAGCGCCGCCTGCACGCTCTCCACAAACGCCGGCATCCCGACCTGCCGTGTCCGGCGCAGCCGCTCGGCGCGCAGGATGGCCTGGACCGCGGTGACGCTCTCGTCCACGTCGTTGTTGACGATCACGTAATCATACTCGCCCCAGTGGCTGATCTCGTCCGACGCCTTGGCCATGCGCTGGGCGATCACCTCCGCCGAATCCTGCCCGCGGGCGTGCAGGCGGCGCTCCAACTCGGTGCCCGAGGGCGGCAGGACGAAGACGCTGACCAGATCGGCGCGGGCGTTGGCCGCCAGCTGCTGCATGCCCTGCCAGTCGATGTCGAACAGCACGTCGCGCCCGGCGCTCAGCGCGGTCTCCACGGCGTGGCGCGGCGTGCCGTAGCAGTTGCCGAACACGCGGGCGTGCTCCAGCAGTTCGCCCTGGCCGGCCATGCGGTCGAACTCCGGCATGTCGACAAAGTAGTAATGGACGCCCGGCTGCTCGCCGGGGCGCATCGGCCGGGTGGTGACGGACACCGACAGGGTGATGCCGGGGTCGCGGTCCAGCAGGCGGCGCGAGATGGTGGTCTTGCCCGCCCCGGAGGGGGAGGACAGCACGAGCATCAGGCCGCGCCGGGCGATCTTCGTGTTCATGGTCTCAGGCATATGGTCTCGGGCATGAGGCGGGTATCACTCGATGTTCTGGACCTGCTCGCGAAGCTGCTCGATGGAGGCTTTCAGCGACAGGCCGATGCGGGTCAACTCCACGTCCGCGGACTTGGAGCACAGGGTGTTGGCTTCGCGGTTGAATTCCTGGCACAGGAAGTCGAAGCGGCGGCCGATGGCGCCCCCCTCCGCCAGCATGTCGCGGGCGGCCTGGATGTGGGCGCGCAGGCGGTCCATCTCCTCGCGCACGTCGGCCTTGGCGATCAGGATGGCGGCCTCTTGGGCGAGCCGTTCCTCCGGCAGGGCCGGGGCGGCGTCGAGCAGGGCGGCGACTTGGCTGCGTAGCCGTTCGCGCAAAGCCTCGGGCTGGGTGCTGGCGCAGGCGGCGGCGGCGGTGATCAGCCGCTCGATCTCGTCGAGATGGCCGTTCAGCACCGTGACCAGACGCGCCCCTTCCGACAGGCGGGCGGTGACCAGCTCGCCGATCAGCCGGCCGAGGTCGGCCTTCAGCGCCGCTTCGACCCGCTCCCGCGCGTCGCCCTCGTCCTCCTCCACCGGCTCGATGATGCCGCGGACGGACAGCAGCGAGTCGATCCGCGGCGCGGCGGCCCCGGCGCCCTCGATCTCGCGCGCCAGCTCCAGAACCTGGGCGAGAAGCTCGCGGTTGATGCGGAGCTGCGACACCGACTGACTGCGGGTGACGGTCAGGTTCAGGTTGACGCTGCCGCGGGCCAGCCGCTTGGGGATCTCGGCGCGGGCGGCGGCCTCCAGCGTGTCGAAGCCGGCGGGCTGGCGGCAGCGGATGTCGAGGTTGCGCCCGTTGACGCTCTTCACCTCGAAGGTCCAACTGTAGCCGTCGGCATGCCTGTCCACGCGTGCGAAACCGGTCATGCTGGATACGGCGGAGCGTTGGGCGGGCAAAGCGGCCTCGACGAGTCTTTGTGTGATTGGGAGGCTCACGTTATAGCGTCGGGCGGCCAAGGCAACAAGCGTCAGGGACATAGGACAAGGAAGGGGGGACAGGGGCATGCGCGATCCGCGCTCGATCGTCATCACCGGGGCGTCCAGCGGCATCGGGGAGGAACTGGCCCGCGTCTACGCGGCGCCCGGCGTCACGCTGGCCCTGAGCGGGCGCGACTCCGTAAGGCTGGAGACGGTGGCGGAGCGCTGCCGCGCCGCCGGGGCGGCGGTGGAAACCGCGCTGGTCGATGCGGCCGACCGCGCGGCGATGGCGGGGTGGCTGAGCGCGCTGGACGCCCGCGCGCCGGTCGATCTGGTCATCGCCAACGCCGGAATCTCCGCCGGCACCGGGGGCGGCGTGGAGAGCGCCGAGCAGGCGCGGCGCATCTTCCAGGTGAATGTGGACGGCGTGCTGAACAGCGTCCACCCGCTGCTGCCCGGCATGCAGGCGCGGCGGCGCGGGCAGATCGCCCTGATGGCCTCGTTGGCCGGATTCCGCGGCATGCCCGGCGCGCCCGCCTATTGCGCTAGCAAGGCGGCGGTGCGGGTCTATGGCGAGTCGCTGCGCGGCGATCTGGCGGGGCAGGGGATCGGCGTGACGGTGATCTGTCCGGGCTTCGTGAAAAGCCGGATGACCGCGGTGAACCGCTTCCCCATGCCCTTCCTGATGGAGACGGACCGCGCCGCCCAGGTCATCAAGAGCGGGCTGGCCCGCAACAGGCCGCGCATCGCCTTCCCCTGGCCGATGGCCGCCGCGGTGTGGCTGATGGCGGCTCTGCCGGTGGGCTTGACGGATGTCCTGCTGCGGCAGGCGCCCCGTAAAGGGTGATGGGCAAGGGGTGATGGGGGATTAGGGCTGGGCTTTCCAATAGCCCCAGACGGAGGCCGGCGGGACGTTCAGCGGGGTGAAGCCCAGCCGCTTGCCCTTGACGCCCAGCGCGCGCTGGTTCAGCGGCGACACGAGGCCGTAGGTGTAGAGAACGAAGCGCCCGCCCTCGGGCAGGATGCGGAAGCAGGCCTCGACGACCTCCTTCTGGGCGCGCATCGGCAGGTTCAGCATGGGGATGCCGATCACCACCGTGCCGACCTTGCCGACCAGCTCCGGGCCGAGGATGTCGGCGGCCTTGCGGCAGTCGTCATGGACGACGTTGACGTCCGGGTAATGGCCGCGCAGGAAGCGCGACAGGTGGTCGTCGATCTCGAAGGTGAAGATGCGGTTGCCCGGAATGCCGCGCTGGAGCAGGGCCTTGGTGATGGCGCCGGTGCCGCCGCCGAACTCCACGACGACCTGGTCCGGCCCGCACAGCACCTGTTCGCCAATCAGCCGGCAGAGCGCGCCCGAGGATGGTGTAACGGAACCCATGGAAAGGGGATTTGCCAACCAACGCTGGAAGAAAAGCCACGCGGCCGGCGGCGTCTTGCCGCTTTTCTGCTTCTCCGCGACGGTGATTTCCGTTGGTGTCATGATCGGCCTTTCGCCGTTGGCTGTTGAGCGTTTTACCCCGGGGCTAAACAAGCTGGAGCCTCAGGGGGTCCCGAACCTAACAATCCCAGAGCGCACTTATGTCGCATCCGGGGTTCCCCCGCAACCGGCCGCAGCGGCGGGAGCTATGCCATGAACGCGGGATATGACGTGAGGGACAACAGGGTCTGGCCGGCGTAGGACAGGCTGCTGGCGACCAGCGCGAAGAAGACCAGACCCGCCACGGTGAGGGCGAGGCTGACCGCGACGGCGGCCCCGTCGCGCTCGATCAGGCCCAGGGACAGCAGGACCAGGGCGAAGCCGGGCAGCCAGCCGGTCAGCGGCAGCGGCACCACGCAGGTCAGCGACAGCAGCAGCACCAGCACGCCGAACCAGCGCTCCCCGTCGATGCTGGCGAAGCGGCTGTGGCGCGGCTTCAGCATCCTTTCGATGGCGGTCAGCCGCGGCATCGCCTTGTCGATCATCCGGGCGGCGAGGGAGCGGCTGACCGAGCGGCGCAGGATCCAGCCGGGCAGGGCGGCGCCGCGCTTGCCGAAGGCCATCTGGGCGGAGAAGAGCAGGATCGGCAGGTCGAACAGGCAGGACACGCCCAGCGGCACCGGCGCGATGGTCGGCAGCGACAGGGCCAGCAGGATGGTTCCCAGCGAGCGGTCGCCCAGCGCCTGGATCAGGTCGCCCAGCGACACCCGCCCCTCCGGCAGGTTGGCGCGGAAGGCCGCCAGGACGTCGGAGGTCCGCTCCTCCCCATGGTCCTGCCGCCCGCGACGGGCGGTGGTCGCGGGGAGCGAGGCCGCTCCGGTGAAGGCCACGTCGCGCGGCACGCTCATACGCCGGCCTCCGCCGCCGCCAACTCATAGGCTTCGAGATGCTCCAGCCACGCCTCCTCGGCGGCGGACAGCTTCTTGTCCACAACGCCCAGGTCGATCTGCAGCTTCTGCAGCTTGTCGCTGGGGCCGCTGTAGAGGGCGGGATCGGCCAGCTTCGCCTCTATCTTGCGCTTCTCCTCGGTCAGCTTGTTGACCTGCGACTCCGCGTCGGTGGCCTTCTTCTTCAGCGGGGCGAGCGTGGCGCGGGCCTCCGCCGCGGCGCGGCGCTGGTCCTTGCGGCTGGCCCCGGCGTCCACCGTCTCGCCGCCCTTGGCGGCGGCGCGCTCGGCCCGCGCGCGGTCGAGCAGGAAGCGGCGGTAGTCGTCGAGGTCGCCGTCGTAGGGCTGCACCGTGCCGTCGGCCACCAGCAGCAGCCGGTCGGCGGTCAGCTCGATCAGGTGCGGGTCGTGGCTGATGAGGATCACCGCGCCCTCGAATCCGTTGATCGCCTCGATCAGCGCCTCGCGGCTGTCCACGTCGAGGTGGTTGGTCGGCTCGTCGAGCATCAGGATGTGCGGCGTCTCGCGGCTCATCAGCGCCAGCAGCAGCCGGGCCTTCTCGCCGCCGGAGAGGTCGGCGATGCGGGTTTCCGCCTTGCTCTGCTGGAAGCCGAAGCGGCCGAGATGGGCGCGCACCTTCTCCTCCGGCGCCAGCGGCATGATGCGCTGGGTCTGCTGGATCGGGGTCAGCGACAGGTCCAGCTCGTCCTGCTGGTGCTGGGCGAAATAGCCGACGCGCAGCTTGGTCGGCCGCTTCACCTCGCCGGCCATGGCCTCCAGCCGACCGGCCAGCAGCTTGACCAGCGTGGACTTGCCGTTGCCGTTGGCGCCGAGCAGGGCGATGCGGTCGTCCATGTCGATGCGCAGGTTGACGCGGCGCAGGATGGCGCGGTCGCCGTAGCCGATGGTCACCCCGTCCAGCGCGATCAGCGGCGGGGCCATCTCGTCCGGCTGGGGGAAGTTGAAGACGACCTCGGCGTCGTCCTCCATCAGCGTGATGGTCTCCAGCTTCTCCAGGGCCTTCAGGCGGCTCTGCGCCTGCCGGGCCTTGGTCGCCTTGTAGCGGAAGCGTTCGACGAAGGCCATCATGTGCTTGCGCTTGGCCTCCTGCTTGGTCGCCATGGCCTGCAGCCGCTCCATGTTGGCGCGGCGCTGCTTGAGGAACTGGTCGTAGTTGCCGGCGTAGGTCACCAGCTTCCCTTGGTCCACATGGATGGTCGTCGTGGGGACCGAGTTCAAGAGGTCGCGGTCGTGGCTGACCAGCAGGATCGTGTGGGGGTAGTTCTTGAGGTACCCCTCCAGCCAGATGGTCGCCTCCAGGTCGAGGTGGTTGGTCGGCTCGTCGAGCAGCAGCAGGTCGGGCCGGGCGAACAGCACGCCGGCCAGCGCCACGCGCATCCGCCAGCCGCCCGAGAAATCGGAGCAGGGCCGGGCCTGCGCGTCGGCGTCGAAGCCCAGCCCGGAGAGCACCTGGGCGGCGCGCGACGGCGCCGAATGCGCCTCGATGTCGGCCAGCCGGGCGTGGATCTCGCCGATGCGCATGGGGTCGGTGGCCGTCTCGGCCTCGGCCAGCAGGGCGGTGCGCTCCGTGTCGGCGGCCAGGACGGCGTCGATCAGCGTGGTGGCGCCGCTCGGGGCCTCCTGCGCCACCATGCCGATCTTGGTGCCGGTCGGCACGCCGATGGCTCCGGCGTCCGTCTGGAGTTGGCCGGCGATGAGCTTGAGGAGGGTGGATTTTCCAGTGCCGTTGCGGCCGACCAGCGCCACGCGGTGGCCCTTCGACACGACCGCGGTGGCGCGGTCGAACAGCACACGTCCGCCGTAGCGGAACGTCAGGTCGTTGATGTGCAGCATATCGGCGCCGGTTTACCACGGGGAAACCGCGATTTGAAGCGGGACCCGCGGGGCAACCCTTCATGGCAGCCGCGCGAAGCGACGCGGCGCGGCCTCACGAACCGGCCTCACGAAGCGGTTGCCGTGGCCGAAAAGCGCCTATATAACCCCGCGCAATCGGCGCCCCGGCCAAACCAGCGGCGCCCATAACGCATTTCCAGCAGGAGCCCACCGCCATGGCCGTCGAACGCACCCTCTCGATCATCAAGCCCGATGCCACCCGCCGCAACCTGACCGGCAAGATCAACGCCAAGTTCGAGGACGGCGGCCTGCGCATCGTCGCGCAGAAGCGCGTCCAGCTGTCCAAGGCCCAGGCCGAGCAGTTCTACGGCGTGCATCGCGAGCGTCCGTTCTTCAACGACCTCGTCTCCTTCATGATCTCCGGCCCGGTCGTGCTCCAAGTCCTGGAAGGTGAGAACGCCATCGCCCGCAACCGCGAGATCATGGGCGCCACCAACCCGGCCAACGCCGCCGAGGGCACCATCCGCAAGGAGTTCGCCGAGTCGATCGAAGCCAACTCGGTGCACGGCTCGGACGCTCCGGAGACCGCCGCCCAGGAGATCGCCTTCTTCTTCGCCGGCATCGAGCTGGTTGGCTGATCGCGGGTCTTCCGCTTCGCAGCTTTGCGCGAAGGGCCGTCCCAATCGGGGCGGCCCTTTTCGAATTCAGGACCTTGCGCTTCGAGATGGCCGCCCGCAACTTGTCGCCCGCACCGGGTCACGGCGTCGTGGACAGGCGTGGCGAAGTCGAGTATTCGGGGATTCTACCGCTAGGAGTACCCCCGCCATGGAAAATCCCGACGTCAAGCCGATCGTCGCGGCCCTGCTGGAGCCGCTGCCGTCCCTCGTGAAGGGCAGGAACGACCTGAGCGATCCGGGCGTGGTGGAGTTGCTGGTGCGCGGCTACGTCGACCAGTGCCTGGCGGCCTTCCAGGAGGTGCTGCACGGCAACGTCGAGCAGGACGCGGCCATCGATGCGATCAACGCGCAGGCCACCGCCCTGAATGCGGTGTTCCTGGGGACCAGCGGCTTCGACACGGTGGTCGTCCATCCCTGGAACGCCGCCGACCAGCTCGGCCAGTTCCTTCAGGACACGGTGGGGCTGGATTTCCCGGCCGAGGATTGCGTGCGCGCCGCGCTGATCCACCTCGCGACCCACGTCATGCACGCCATCCAGGGCGGCACCGAGGCGTGGGAGCAGCAGGTGGACGCGCTGGTCGGCGAGATGCGCGACCTGCTGCTGGGCCGTCTGCCGGACGGGGCGTAAGCGCCCCGCCACGGCGTTTCGGTTGGCAGGCTTCCGGTTGGCCGCTTGAACGGGCCGTCAGACCGGGAAGGCCGTCAGACCAGGAAGATCGCCATGAAGACCAGCACGGCGATCACGCCCGCGGTTGCCAGCGTCATGAAGCGGGTGAAGGCGTGCCAGCCCGCTTCATGGCGGCGGACGACATCCTCGCTGACCGGATTGTGGCCGTGATCGGTAACCGCCATCGCCCTCTGCCTCCCCTGTTATGGTTCCGGCGCAAAATGTGGGGAGCGCGGACGGTTGCGGCAAGGGTTCCGCTAGGGCGACTTAGGCCGACGGGTTGATGAGGGTCGGCACAGTCGTTTCAGGACCCGACAGGGTCACCCGGCCATCCTCGACGCGGGCGCGGCCCCCGGCGATCAGGCGCAGCGCCTGGGGGTAGAGCCGGTGCTCGGCCTCCAGCACGCGGGCGGACAGCCGGTCGGCGTCGTCGCCGGGCAGGACCGGAACCGCGGCCTGGGCGATGATCGGCCCCTCGTCCATCTCCGAACGGACGTAATGGACGGTGCAGCCGTGGAAGCGCACCCCGGCGTCCAGCGCCCGCCGGTGGGTGTCCAGCCCCTTGAAGGAGGGCAGCAGCGACGGGTGGATGTTGATCATCCGGTCGTGCCAGCGCTCGACGAACCAGGGCGACAGCAGCCGCATGAAGCCGGCCAGAACAGACCAGTTCGACGCCCGCCTCGCGCAGGCGCGCGTCCATGGCCTCTTCGAAGGCGCGCTTGTCGCCGGGGAAGTCGCGGTGGCTGACCACGGCGACCGGAACCCCGGCGGCGGTGGCGCGCTCCAACCCATAGGCGTCGGCCTTGTTGGAGAGCACCAGCGCGATCTCCGCCGGAAAGTCCGGGGCGGCGCAGGCGTCGATCAACGCCTGCAGATTGCTGCCGCGCCCGGAGATCAGGACCCCAACCTTCAGCGCGTTGGGCGTCAGGCCGACCATGCCGTGTCCATGCCGGTGACGGTGACGCGGGGGTCGCCGTCCTTGACCGCGTGGACGGTGCCGACGGTGAAGACCGTCTCGCCGCCCTGGGCCAGGATCTCAGCCGCTTGCTGCGCCTTGTCCGCCGGGACCACGACGACCATGCCGAGACCGGTGTTGAAGGTGCGCGCCATGTCCAGCGGGGTCAGCCCGCCCGTCTTCATCAGCCAGTTGAAGACCGGCGGCAGCGGCCACGTGGACGCGTCGAGCGTGACGCCCAGCCCGTCCGGCAGGACACGCGGGATGTTCTCGATCAGGCCGCCGCCGGTGATGTGGGCCATCGCCCGCACCGTGCCGGCGCGCACCGCGGCCAGCGTGCTCTTCACATAGATGCGGGTCGGGGTCAGCAGCGCCTCGCCCAGCGTCTTCGAGGCGTCCCAGGGGCAGGGCGAGTCGTAGCCGAGGCCGGACGTCTCCACCAGCTTGCGGACCAGCGAATAGCCGTTGGAATGCACCCCGGAGGAGGCGAGGCCGAGCACGACGTCGCCGTCCTGCACGGTGGCGCCGGTCAGCGCGTCCTTGCGCTCCACCGCACCGACCGAGAAGCCGGCGAGGTCGTAGTCGCCGTCGGCGTACATGCCCGGCATCTCCGCCGTCTCGCCGCCGACCAGAGCGCAGCCGGCCTGACGGCAGCCTTCCGCGATGCCGGCGACGATGGCGCGGCCCGCGGCGACGTCCAGCTTGCCCGTGGCGTAATAGTCGAGGAACAGCAGCGGCTCCGCGCCCTGGACGACGAGGTCGTTCACGCACATCGCCACGAGGTCGATGCCCACCGTGTCGTGGCGGTTCGCCAGGATGGCGACCTTCAGCTTGGTGCCGACGCCGTCCGTGGTGGCGACGAGCAGCGGGTCGTGATACCCGGCCGCGCGCAGGTCGAACAGGGCGCCGAACCCGCCCAGCCCGGCGTCGGAGCCCGGGCGCGCGGTGGAACGGGCGAGCGGCTTGATCGCGTCAACGAGCGCGTTGCCCGCATCAATGTCCACGCCGGCCTGCTTGTAGGCGTCGGACGTGTTATTAGACTGGGTGCTGATGGTATCCTCGCTTGGGCTGAGCTATATACCTGGGCCACCTGAACCGGGTCATTTTGGGCCGGGTCAATAGGGAACGGGCCGAACATACTCGAATCGGAAGGCTTTGCAATGCTCCACCGCCGCCATGCGCCGCTGTTTGCGGGCTTCGCCGCCATCACCGTGGCCCTGGCCGTTCCGGCCGGCCCCGTGGACGCGCAGGTGACCGGCGCCGCTCCACCCGCGGTGGCGGCTCCGGCAGCGCCCGGAACGGCTCCGGCGGCGGTCCAGGCCGCGGACCCCTTCACCGTATCGGGCGTGAAGGTGGACGTCAGCGCCGCCAACGCCAACGCCGCCCGCGATCAGGCGATCCGCGATGCGCAGGTGAAGGCCTGGGCGGAGCTGTACAAGCGCCTCGTCCCCTCGGCCACCACGGTTCCGCGGGTGTCGGACATCGAACTCGCCCGGCTGGTCCAGGGCTTCGAGATCGACGACGAGAAGGTGTCGGCCACCCGCTATGTCGGCAGCATCACCGTGCGCTTCCGCCCCAACCCGGTGCGCGAGACGCTGGCCGGCGGCGGCCAGCAGTATGTCGAACCGCCGGCCCGGCCCTACGTGATCCTGCCGGTGACCGTCGTGGACGGCCGCCCCGTCCTGTGGGAGGACCGCACCGAGTGGCGCGAGGCCTGGGAAGGCCGGCAGACCGCCGCCTCGCTGGTGCCGCTGGTCGTTCCGGACGGCGAACTGGCGGACATCTCCGCCATCGGCGTGAACGAGGCGCTGTCCGGCGATGCCGAGGCGCTGGCCCGCATCGCCCAGCGCTACAACGCCGGCGGCGTGATCGTCGCCAAGACCGACCTGCCGGCGGGCGGTCTGGATCTCGGCCGGCCGCTGGCGGTCGAGGTGACCCACTACACCCCCGACGGCGCGCGGGACCAGCAGACGGTCAACGTGAAGGCCGACATGGCCGACCGGGCCGGCGACTTCCTGACCCGCGCGACGACCTTCGTGTCGGCCGCCATCGACGAATCCTACCGCCGCGACAACACCGTGGCGAGCGGGCCGGAGCAGGCGACTCTGGTGCGCGTGCCACTGGCCAGCCTCAACGACTGGGTGGAGACGCGCAAGCGGCTCGGCATGGTCAACGCCGTCACCCGCACCGACGTGCTGTCGATCAGCCGCTACGAGGCGCTGGTCGCGCTGACCCACCGCGGTGACGTCGAGCGGCTGCGCCAAGCGCTGGCCCGCCGCGACCTCGGCCTCGCCCGCACCGGGGCGGTCGCGGCACCGATGCCGGCTCCTGTTCCGGGTCAGCCGCTTCCGCCGGTCGCGCCCACGCCGGAATGGCAACTCCAGGTGCTGGCGAAGGGTGCCGGGGCGTCGTCCCTGGCGCAGCCCGCCGCGCCGTCTCCGGGGCCCGTCCCGGCGACACCGTCCGCCTTCTCCCCGGCCACCGCCGCGCCGTCGGCCTATCCCAGCATCGACTCCGGCCCCCGTCGGCGTGCCGCAGGCCGCGCCGGGGGCGCCGCCGCGCATCCTGGGCACGCTGCCGGCCACCGGCACGGCGCGCCCATGATCGAAAGGGCGTGACGGCAAACGGCCTCCCGGCGTTACAGACGGGCCGGGACCGGCCCTTGCGGGGACGGCGGCGGCAAGGACAACGGCAGAAGGCACCGCGGTGAGCATTCCGAACATCATCACCTTCGGCCGCATCCTGGTGGTGCCGGTCGCCGTCTATTTCATCCTGGCCGGGGAGCTGGGAGTCGCCTTCTGGCTGTTCGTCGGGGCGGGGGTGTCCGACGCCGTCGACGGCGCGGTGGCCCGCATGTTCCGAGCCCGCACCGTGCTGGGCGCCTATCTCGATCCGATTGCCGACAAGGCGCTGCTGGTCAGCGTCTACGTCTCGCTGGGCCACATCGGCGTGCTGCCGCTGTGGCTGGTCATCCTGGTGGTGTTCCGCGACCTGATGATCATCGGCGGGGTGATGCTGCTCTACACGCTGAAGGAGTCGCTGGCCATGCAGCCGCTCTATGTCAGCAAGATCAACACGGCGGTGCAGCTGTCCCTGGCGGCGGCGGTGCTGGCCCCGGCGGGGCTGGGGCTGCCCGACTTCCATCTGTTCGGGCAGGAGCTGGTGCCGCTGCTCATCTGGGCCTGCGCCGCGACGACGGTGCTGTCGGGGCTGGCCTACGTCTACCGTGGCGGCCTTCTGTTCAGCCGGCATGGAGGGGTTCCGTGACGGCGGGCAAGCAGATCCGCTTCTGGCTGATCGGGCTTGGCCTGTTCGTCCTGGCCCTGTGGCTGCTGTCCGGCATGCTGCTGCCCTTCGTGGTCGGGCTGGCGGTGGCCTATCTGCTCGACCCGGTGGTCGACCGGGTGGAGCGCTGGCGCCTGCCGCGCTGGCTGGCGACGACGCTGGTGCTGCTGTCCTTCGTCCTGGTCCTGGTGCTCATGGTCCTGCTGCTGCTGCCGCTGGTGCAGTCGCAGGTGTCCCACCTGATCGAGGTGCTGCCCAACTACGCCAACGCGGCGCGGGACCGGCTGATGCCGATGCTCGACCGGCTGGTCCACCGCCTGTCGCCGGAGGATGTGGAGCGGCTGCGCGGTGCCGCCGGCAATTACGCCGGGGACGTGGTCGGCTGGGTCGGCAAGGTGCTGAAGCACATCCTGTCGAGCGGGTTGGCGCTGTTCGACGTGCTGTCGGTGATGTTCATCACGCCGATCGTCGCCTTCTATCTGATGCGCGACTGGGACATCCTGGTCGCCAAGGTGAACGGCTGGCTGCCCCTGCACCACGCTGCGACCATCCGCGAGCAGGCGCGCGAAGTCGACGAGACGCTGGCCGGCTTCGTCCGCGGGCAGGCGCTGGTCTGCCTCGTGCTGGGCGTGTTCTACGCGGTGGCGCTGTCGCTGGCCGGGCTGGATTTCGGGCTGGTGATCGGGTTGATGGCGGGGCTTCTGTCCTTCATCCCCTATGTCGGCTCGCTGTTCGGATTCGTGTCGAGCACCGGGCTGGCCCTGCTGCAGTTCGACGACCCGTGGCGAATCGCCATCGTCATCGCGATCTTCCTGTTCGGGCAGGCGGTGGAGGGCAACGTCCTGACCCCGAAACTGGTGGGCGAGAAGGTCGGGCTGCACGCGGTCTGGGTGATCTTCGCCCTGCTGGCCGGCGGGTCGCTGTTCGGTTTCGTCGGCGTTCTGCTGGCGGTTCCGGTGGCGGCGGTGATCGGGGTGCTGACACGCTTCGCGTTGGGGCGCTATCTTGATAGCCCCTACTACCGCGGTACCCCGACCTGATGATGCCCGCCTCATGACCGCAGCCCCATGACCGTTGCCCCATGACACTTGCGGCCCAGATCCCGCTCGACCTCGGACACCGCGCCGCCATGGGCTGCGAGGATTTCCTCGTCGCGCCCAGCAACGCCGAGGCGGTGGCGTGGCTCGACCGCTGGCCCTCCTGGCCGGCGCCGGCCCTGACGCTGTACGGGCCGGACGGTTGCGGCAAGACGCATCTGGGCCATGTCTGGCGGGCACGCAGCCACGCCCCCATCGCCCTGGGCGAGTCGCTGGACCAGATCGACCCGCACGCCCTGCTGGCCCGCGCCAACGCCGTGGTCGTGGAGGACGCGGACCGGGTGGCCGGCGCGCCGGCGCGCGAGGAGGCGCTGTTCCACCTCTACAACCTCGCCCGCGACTCGGGGGGGCATCTGCTTCTGCTGTCGCGCCGCCCGCCGTCGCGCTGGCGGATGAAGCTGGCCGACCTGCGCTCCCGCATCAAGGCGGCTCCCGCGGTGGGGGTGGAGGCGCCGGACGACGCCCTGCTCGCCGCCGTGCTGGTCAAGCTGTTCGCCGACCGCCAGCTGCGGCCGGGCATGGACCTCATCACCTACCTGCTGACCCGGATGGAGCGCTCGCTGGAGGCGGCGGGGCGGGTGGTCGCGGCGCTTGACCGCGCCTCGCTGGCCGCGCACCGTCCCCTGACCGTGCCGCTGGCCCGCGAGGTGCTGGCCGGTCTGGAGGCCGGGAAGGGAGGAGACGAGGATGGATCTGGGAATCGCCGGACGCCGCGCCATCGTGTGCGCAGCCAGCAAGGGACTGGGTAAGGCCTGCGCCCTGGCGCTGGCGCGCGAGGGGGTGGCGGTCACCATCACCGCGCGCGGCCGCGACCTGCTGGAGGCCGCCGCTGAGGAGATCCGCAAGGAGACCGGCGCCACCGTGACCACCGCCGTGGGCGACATCGCGACGGAGGAGGGGCGCGCCGCGGCCCTCGCCGCCTGTCCGGAGCCGGACATCCTCGTCAACAACGCGGGCGGCCCGCCGCCGGGCGACTTCCGCGACTGGGAACGCGACGATTGGGTCCGCGCCGTCGAGGCCAACATGCTGGCCCCGATCTTCCTCATCAAGGCGACGGTGGACGGCATGATCGGGCGCCGCTTCGGGCGGATCGTCAACGTCACCTCGGCGGCGGTGAAGGCGCCGATCCCGATCCTCGGCCTGTCCAACGGGGCGCGGGCCGGGCTGACCGGCTTCGTCGCGGGACTGTCGCGCCAGACCGTGCGGCACAACGTGACGATCAACAACCTGCTGCCCGGCCCCTTCGAGACCGACCGCCTGCGCGCCACCATGGAGGGCGGGGCCAAGGCCAACAACCGCAGCCTGGACGAGGAGATGGACCTCCGCCGCGCCGGCAACCCGTCCGGCCGCTTCGGCGATCCGGCGGAGTTCGGCGCGGCCTGCGCCTTCCTCTGCTCGGCCCACGCCGGTTTCATGACCGGGCAAAACGTCCTGCTGGACGGCGGCGCCTACGCGGGGACGCTGTAAGCGGCTGGTTGAGACTTGAGCCGGGTCCTGTCCGACCACCATTCCAAGGGCCATCGGACAGGACCTGGCGGAGCGCCTACTGGAAATCGCAACATGGATCGAGGGCTGATATCGCCTCGAACGCGGCCTGCATGCCGCTTTCCCGGTGTGCTTCGCTGATGGCGAGACCTTCCGCGGCGATCACATCGAGCCTCGTCACGCCGATGAACGCGAACATCGACCGAAGGTAGGCCTCGGCGTGTTCGGACGACGCCAGGGCCGTGCCCTGTCGATATTGACCGCCCCGCGCCACGGCAAGGACCACCCGCTTGTTCTGCGCCAATCCTTCCGGGCCGTTCTCCGTGTAGCGGAACGTCTTCCCCGCGATGACAATCCGGTCGATCCATGTCCGGAGTTGGCTGGAAATGGTCAGGTTGTAGAGCGCGACGCCGATGACGATGACATCGGCGTTGAGGAACTCGTCCAGAAGCTTTTCACCAAACGCGATGTCCTCCATCACCGCCGGGGAGGCCGCCAGATGGTCGCCGGTGAGATGGGGAACGGGAACAGCGGCCAGATCACGATGGACGATGTCGATCTCGGGATTGTGGTCCTTCAATCGCTGGACGATGGCTTTGGACAGCATACGGCTTACGGATTGCTCACCGAGAATGCTGGAGTCGATGTGAAGCAGGTTCATGGGTGATCTTTCTTGAAAGGTCGGCGAGAGCGTCGTGCCGTCACGAACCGGCGGGCGGCTTCACGCCGAGCGCGGGCACCTGCATCACGATCAGCCCGAGGAAGATCAGGCCAAGACCGGCGAGACGGGACAGCGAGACGGGCTTTCGCGGGAGGCCGACAAGCCCCCATTGGTCGATGATGATCGATGCCAGCATTTGCCCGGCGATGACCGCCGTGATGAAGCCGGCGGCGCCGAGTTTCGGCGCCAGCATGAGCGCGCCGGTGATGTAGACGACGCCGACGACACCACCGATCCACACCCAGCGGGGGGCTTGCGCCAGATTCGAAAGGGTCGGCGCCTCCACCCGCGCCAGGGCCATGACGGGCAGGATGCAGGCGAAGCTGACGCACAGGGATACGGCCGTCCCCCACAGCGGATGGCCGAGCGTCCGTCCCAGGACGGCGTTGGCCCCGGCCTGAAACGGAACAACCGCACCGGTGATGATCGCGGCCAGGATGAGAAGCAGGGCATTGGTTTGCATGGTTGAGCCTCCATGCATCACCAGATGCCGCATTCATGCCATGGATGGAAATTCTGATGTAATATCTCGATCATGCACGACATGAATACCCTTCGCGGCATCGACCTCAACCTGCTGGTGGTCCTCGATGCACTGCTGGCCGAGCGGCATGTGTCGCGCACCGCATCCCGGCTGAACATGAGTCAGCCCGCGGTCAGCCATGCGCTCGGGCGTCTTCGCCATCTGTTCGACGACCCCCTGTTGATACGCCGCGACGGGCAACTGGTTCTGAGCGCAAGGGCGCTTGAAGTCGCTCCGGCGTTGACCGAAGCCCTGCGACAGGTGCGGGAGGTCCTCGGACCGGGAGGCTTCGACCCGGCCAGGGAAAAACGGACGTTCCGCCTTGCGATGTCGGATTACGGCTCCGCTGTCGTCCTCCCGGGTCTGCTGAAGATGCTGCGCCTCGAAGCGCCGGGAATAGATCTGGTGATCACCCAATCGAACCGGGAAACGATGCTCCGGCAGGTGTTGGATGGGGACTGCGATCTGGCAATTGGTGTGTTTCCCGATCGTCCCGAACGGATCGAATCAGAGCAGCTTTTCGCCGAGCGCTTCGCTTGCCTTGCGGATCGGGAGGGGCTGGGGGGCCATGACCGCCTGGATATCGGGGCCTATCTTGACCGGCCACACGTGCTCGTTGCGATGAAGGACGAAGCAAACACCGAGATCGACACGGCCTTGCGCGCCGTCGGCCACACGCGCCGCATCGCCGTCACGCTGCCGCATTGGGGAAACGCGCCACGGTTGATCCAAGGAACGGACCTCGTTCTGACGGTGGCCCGGAAAGCCCTTGCGCTCTGTGAGCATGACCCGGCCGTCGTCGTTTTCGAGCCGCCGTTTCCGATACCGCCATTTCCCTTCGTTCAGGTTTGGCATGAACGGCGCGGCGGCGATCCCGGGCACCTGTGGCTGCGCAACGCGGTCGCGAACGTCTCGATGGCTGTGTAGTTGGCGGCCAGCCAGGGGTGGTGCTGTCCACGCAACGTCCTCGACGCGGCGTCCATCCCCGCCCCTGCGAAGCTCTCGCGCAAACATAGTTTGCGCTGACGCGGCAGGCGGACCTTCGGTCCGCCGAAGCTGGGGACGGTTAGGGTGGGGGCAGGACCGTCACCAGAACACCGGCCCGTCGCGGAAGGCCTTCCACAACCCCGGCAGTGCCTTGCGGCGCTTGTCGGCCTGCTTGGCGAGCCAGCGGGCGGTCGCCTCGGCGGTGGGCCGCTGCTCCGGCCGGTCCGCCGACAGGCCGCGCAGAAGGTCGCCGGCCACCACGGCGTCGTGCTCGGCGTCCAGCGCATCCAGCAGGGCGTCGAGTGCGGCGATGAAGGGCACCGTCGCAGTTTCAGCGCAGAGGCCGCGGAAGAACTCCGCCGTGTGGCGGAGCTTGCGCAGGCGGCGGCGCAGCCGGTCGCGCGCCGTGGCGTCAGCCCCCTCAATGTCGCGTCCCGCCTTCAGGGCCTTGGCGTGCTGGGCGGCCAGCCAGGGGCCGGACAGCTCGGCCATCGGGCGGTCGAGCTGGGCGCGGACCTCCGGCGCGGCGCCGGACTGCCACGCCCCGTCCTCCAGCCAAGCGCCGAGCGCCAGGATCAGCCCGGTGCAGCGTGGCGATTGGATCGCCTCCACCGCGGCCAGCGCGGGCGCCCGACGGGCCTCACGCACCGCGGCCGTCAGCGCGGCGAGCGCGTCGGCGGGGGCCTTTTCCGTTGCCGAGAAGGGCGCGATCCCGTGGGACAGCAGCACATCCCAATCGCGCGCCGGGCCGAGCTGGCGGGAGAACCAGCGGATGTCGTTCCCGGCGCGGCAGGCCTCCGGCACCCCGGCGAGAGGGCGGAACAGGCGGATGGCCGTGCGCAGGCGGCGCAGCGCGACGCGCATCTGGTGCAGCCCCTCCACGTCGCCGCCGGCCAGGGCACAGGCCTCGTTGGCGAGCAGCAGGCGCAGCCCGTGGCGGATGATGTGGCGGTAGGCCTCGGCCACCGTGGTGACCGGGGTCAAGCCCAGCGGTTCCGGCAGGACGGGGGCGGGCAGGCGCCCGGTGACGAGGCGGTCGCCGATTTCCGCCTTGCTCTCCGTTCCTATGCGAACCGGGACGCGGCGCTGGAGGGCCAAGGCGAGATCGAACAGGCGTCCGATGCGGCCCGACTTCAGCTCAAGCTCGACCTCGCTGATGCGGGCGCAGGCGTTGCCGGCGGTGATCTGGCCGTCGTCCACCGCCACCTCGATGGAGGTCAGGGCGTCCGGGCGGACAAGCAGGGTGGTGCGCCGGAACTCCGTCGTGAATTGTGGAGCCAGCGCCGCCCGCGCGTCCTCCGGCACCAGGGCGGCCACGCCCTCGGCGTCGAGGGGCGTCATGTCGGGGGCGGCCGTGGGAATGGCCCAGTCCCATTTCTTGCGGATGGCCACCGCGGCCGAATCGCCGGGGGTGGCGGCGTTGATGGTCTTCAGCGTCTGCACGAACCGGTCGCCGTCCTGCCGCACCCGCAGGGCCACGCCCCCCAGGAACAGACGGCGGTCCGGCGTGTCGTAATAGACGGTGCGCAGGGCGCGGACGGCGGGCGCGCCTTCCGCCTTCTCCTTCAGCGCCGGGAGGTCCGCAACGCGGGGGAGGTCGCGCGGATCGAGATGGAGCTTCATCTCCACCTCGCGCACGGCCGACACCGTGGCGGACGCCGCGGCGGGTGCACCCGGGGGCGCGTTGTTCTGGGGCGCGGAAGACACGGGGGGCGACTCCTGCTCGGTTCCGGGCCTGCTCGGTTCAGGGTTGAAATACCCCAATTGGCAGAAGGGCGTTAAGAGAGTTTCCGCGGCAGGATGAAATCGGCCAGCCGTCCCGACCCGCTGTCCAGGTCGGCCCAGCGGGCGCCCTCGAACAGGAACACGGCGCAGGCGCCGGTCGGGAACTTCTCCGCCAGTGCCGCGCGGTGCCGCTCCTCGCCGCGTCCGGCCAAGTCGCGGGCGAGGTCGTGGAGGTCCGGGTTGTGGGCGACCAGCATCAGCGACGAGGCGGAGTCGGGGGCGTCGTGCAGCCGTTCCAGGAGGACGCGCCCCCCGCACAGGTAGAGGCCGCGCTCGCGCTCCACCGGGATGTCAGGCGCGTCCATCACCTCCAGCAGCCGGTCGGCGGTGTCCGCCGCGCGCCGGGCGGTGGAGCACAGCACCAGCCCGATGCGCGCCCCGCGCTCCTTCAGTTCGTGGCCGACCAGCCGGGCCGCCTTCTTCCCCCGCGGCGCCAGCGGGCGGTCGTGATCGTCCAGCGAGGGATCGTCCCACGCCGACTTGCCGTGGCGCATGAGATAGAGCGTCTTCATCGCGGGAGTCCCTTCCTTCCGAATCGGCCTCCGGCGGGATGCGCCGGGGGTGCGACTGTTTTCGCAGCGGTATTATCGTGACGGCAGTATTATGCTGTCTGACCCAAAACCGTAACGTAGTTGGGGTAGGTTGCCTGGCCCATCGACCGCGGCGGGGCGGTTCGGCCCGACCGGACTGTAGCGGCACCACCCATCACGCAAAAGCCCGAGGCTGCTGTGACCGAACTTCAGGACCTGGAAGCGACCTGCATCGAAGCGGACGCGCCGGAGCGCTTCATCAACCGCGAACTGTCGTGGCTGGCCTTCAACCAGCGCGTCCTGGATGAGGCGTCCAACCCGAATCACCCGCTGCTGGAGCGGCTGAGGTTCCTGTCGATTTCGTCCAGCAACCTCGACGAATTCTACATGGTCCGCGTCGCCGGCCTGAAGGGGCAGGTGGCCGCGGGGGTGAAGACCCCCAGCGCCGAGAACCTGACCCCGGCCCAGCAGCTCACCGCGGTGAACCAGCGCATCGTCGAGCTGATGAACGCGCAGCAGACCATGTGGCGCAGCCTGAAGCAGGACCTGCGCGAGGCCGGCATCATGGTGGCCGGCGCCGAGGACCTGACCGACGGGGAGAAGGACTGGCTGGAGGCCAAGTTCCTCGACGACATCTTCCCCATCCTGACCCCCATCGCGGTGGACCCGGCGCACCCGTTCCCCTTCCTGCCCAACCTGGGCTTCTCGCTGGCGCTGCAACTGCACGAGCCGGTTAAGGGGCGGCACCTCGACGCGCTGGTCCCGCTGCCGGCGCAGCTCGACCGCTTCATCCGCCTGCCGGGCTCGGAGATCCGCTTCATCCAGCTGGAAAAGCTGGTGATGCTGTTCATCGACCGGCTCTTCCCGCCGTTCCAGGTGAAGGCCCACGGCGTCTTCCGCGTCCTGCGCGCCAGCGAGATGGAGATCGAGGAGGAAGCGGAGGATCTGGTCCGCACCTTCGAAAGCGCGCTGAAGCGCCGCCGCCGCGGCAGCGTCATCCGTCTGGCCACCGACGCCGGCATGGCCGCCGACCTGCGCGAGTTCCTGCGCCACGAACTGCGCGTGTCGAACGACGACGTGTTCATCCTTGATGGGCTGATCGGCCTGTCGGACACCCGCCAGTTGATCGTCGACGAGCGGCCCGATCTGGTCTTCCGCCCCTTCAACGCCCGCTTCCCGGAGCGCATCCGCGACTTCGGCGGCGACTGCTTCGCGGCCATCCGCGACAAGGACATCGTCGTCCACCACCCGTACGAGAGCTTCGACGTGGTGGTGCAGTTCATCCGTCAGGCGGCGCGCGACCCGCAGGTGGTCGCCATCAAGCAGACGCTCTACCGCACCAGCAAGGACAGCCCGATCGTCGCCGCGCTGATCGAGGCGGCGGAGGCCGGCAAGTCGGTGACCGCCCTGGTCGAGCTGAAGGCCCGCTTCGACGAGGAGGCCAACATCCGCTGGGCGCGCGATCTGGAACGCGCCGGCGCCCAGGTGGTCTACGGCTTCGTCGACCTGAAGACGCACGCCAAGGTGTCGCTGGTGGTGCGGCGCGAGAACAAGGCGCTGCGCAGCTACGTCCATTTCGGGACGGGCAACTACCACCCGATCACGGCGAAGGTCTACACCGACCTGTCCTTCTTCACCTGCGACCCGGCGCTCTGCCACGACGCGGCGGTGATGTTCAATTACATGACCGGTTATGCCACGCCGAAGCTGCTGGAGAAGATTGCCATCGCCCCGATCACGCTGCGCCAGAAGCTGGGCCAGCTGATCGACGCGGAGGTCGCCAACGCCGCCGCCGGCAAGCCCGCCCACATCTGGGTGAAGCTGAACTCGCTGGTCGATTCGGAGATCATTGACCGGCTCTACAAGGCGTCGCAGAAGGGCGTGCAGATCGACATGGTGATCCGCGGCATCTGCTGCCTGCGCCCCGGCGTGAAGGGCCTGTCGGAGAACATCCGGGTGCGCAGCATCGTCGGCCGCTTCCTGGAGCACGGGCGCGTCATCTGCTTCGCCAACGGCCAAGCGCTGCCCAGCCCGCAGGCCAAGCTCTACATCTCCTCCGCCGACTGGATGACGCGCAACCTGGACCGCCGCATCGAGACGCTGGTGCCCATCGAGAACCCGACGGTGCACGAGCAGGTTTTGGACCAGATCATGGTCGCCAACCTGAAGGATGAGGCGAACACCTGGAAACTCGGCCCCGATGGCGTTTATCATCGGGTGGAGGCTGGTCCGGACGCGTTCAGCGCCCATAACTATTTCATGACGAACCCCAGCCTGTCGGGCCGCGGCAGCGCGCTCAGCAGCAAAAAGACGCCGCCGCGGTTGAAGCTGCGTACGGTCATCTGATTGAGGACATCGGTTGCTTATGACGCCGGCGCAGGAACACACGGTCGCTACCAGGGCCGTCGAGAGGGTGGTCGAGAAGGGCGAGCGGATCGCCGTGATCGACATCGGGTCCAACTCGATCCGGCTCGTCGTCTATGACGCTCTGAAGCGGTCGCCTCTGCCGGTCTTCAACGAGAAGGTCCTGTGCGGGCTCGGCCGCGGGGTGGAGAAGACCGGCTGCCTGAACCCGGACGGGGTGATCCAGGGCCTTGAGGCCCTGGAACGCTTCGCCCTTCTGGTCGCCGGCATGCGCGTCGGGCGTCTGGACGTCATCGCCACCGCGGCGGTGCGCGACGCCACGGACGGTCCGGCCTTCATCCAGCGGGTGAAGGACCGCACCGGCCTCGACGTCAGCGTCATCAGCGGCGAGGAAGAGGCGCGGCTGTCCGCCATGGGCGTGCTGTCCGGCACCCCCGCCGCGGACGGGCTGGTCGGCGACCTCGGCGGCGGCAGCCTGGAGCTGGTGCGGCTGGAGCGCGGCGTGATCGGCGAGCATCTGACGATGCCGCTGGGGCCGTTGCGCCTGATGGAGCTGAACCCGGCCAAGCCGAACGGGCTGGTCCGCGCCATCGACCAGCATCTGGAGAAGCTGGACTGGCTGGCCCAGATGCGCGGCAAGCCCTTCTTTCCGGTGGGCGGCGGCTGGCGGGCGCTGGCCAAGCTGCACATGGAGCATGTGAAGCACCCGCTGCACATCATCCACCACTACACGGTCCCCTTCGCCGAGGCGCGGGACTTCGCCGGGCTGATCGCCAAGCAGAGCCGGTCCTCGCTGGAGAAGATGTCCGGGTCGCGCCGCCGGGTCGACACGCTGCCCTACGCGGCGCTGGTGTTCGAGCGGTTGCTGCGCATGGTCCAGCCGTCCAGCGTGGTGTTCTCGGCCTTTGGGCTGCGGGAAGGGCACCTCTACGCGCTGCTCGATCCCGAGGCGCAGCGGCAGGACCCGCTGATCGCCGCGGTGGAGGATTGGGCGCAGCGCTTCGTCCGCATCGGCGATCCGGCCCTGCTGGTGTCCTGGACCGGCAACCTCTTCGCCGGAGAGGACGACGCGGCGCTGCGGCTGCGGCAAGCCGCCTGCCTGTTGAGCGACGTGGGCTGGGCTGAGCATCCCGATTATCGGGCGGAGCACGCCTGCCTGCGCATCCTGCGCTATCCCTTCCCCGGCATCGACCATGACGAGCGGGCCTTCCTGGCGCTGGCCGTCTACGCCCGCTACGCCGGTTCCATCGACGGTCCGGGCATGCCCAACGCGGTCACCGCGGGGCCGCGGTCGCTGCTCAGCGACGCCCAGGCGCGCAAGGCGCTGGTGCTGGGGCTGGCGCTGCGGCTGGCCCACACGCTGACCGGCGGAGCCACCGCGCTGCTGCAGCGCACGGCGCTGAAGGTGTCGGGGGAGCGGCTGGTGCTGACCCTGCCGGACGATTTCAGCGTGCCGGCCGGCGAGACGGTGCAGCGGCGCCTGGACGCTCTGGCGAAGGCGTTGAACCGCAAGGGCGAGATCGTCCCGCCGGCTCGGCCGCAAGCGGCGGAGTAGAGGTTTTTACCCCTCTCCCGGAGCGGGAGAGGGGATCAGACGGGAAAAGCCTTCACGCCACCTTGGCGTGGGCGATGGCTTCGCGGACGCTCACGCCCTTGCGCAGGATGTTGTCGACGGCGCGGCCCTGCACCATCGTGATGCCGACCTTCTGGGCGTAGACGAGGCTCGACACGCTGTCGCAGCGCGCCAGGATGAACTTGCAGCGGTCCTGCTCCTGGATGCGCTCCATGAAATACTTCTCGAAGGTCGGGTCCATCTCCAGCATGTCGTTGGACCAGAAGATCTTCGCGTAGTCGGCGTTCAGGTACTCCAGGTCGAAGTTCGTCACCCAGAAGGGGTTCAGCCCATCCACCGCGATCTGGTAGCGGCGGTCCTGGGCGAACTCCACCACCTCGTTGAAGAGCGACAGGTTCTCGATCAGGTCGCCCTTGGAGATCTCCAGCACCACCTGCCCGCGGAAATCGACGGGAAGCCGCTCGTCGAACTTCACGAAGCCGGTGGAGATGACCGTGGACAGGTTGATGTTGATGCCGATGCGCCGGCCCCGCATGAAGCTGAGCCCGTGGTTCAGCGCGCGCAGCACCGACTGGTCGAGGTTGGCCGTGAAATAGTTGAACAGCCATTTGTTGGCCGTGATGTCGTAGTCCGGGCAGAGCCGCTCCTGGAGCAGCTTGATCGAGATGTAGAGTTCGAAATAGGCCATGTCCTCTTCGGCGTTGCGGCCGATGTTGGCGATGGCCTGATTGAACAGGAAGGGCGACAGGTCGAACATCTGCATGGAGCGTTCGAGCTTGGCCATCTCCTCCAGCGTGATCGGCGGTTTCGTCTCGTTGGAGTGGTCGCCGGTCTCGTTGGCCTGCAGCTCCTCGATGAAACGGATGACGTTGATGAAGTTCAACGCCAGTTCCATGATCGAGTAGAGCGAGAATTCCTTGTAGGGGTTGGCCCCGATCAGCGTCGTCTTGGCCAGGAAGATCTGCTCCACCTTCTGGCAGACGTCGGTGACGCCGGTCAGCTTCAGCCCCTTGTAGAGGATGATGACGTCGCCGTTGGAGATGTTGAAGGACTGGAGGTAGGAGGCCTTGTTCGCCAGCTCCTGGATGATCGTGCGGACGATCATCTGGCTCGACGGGTCCTTGTCCCGCAGCAGCGACAGATGCATGTGGATCAGCCGCATGCCCTGCAGTTCGGACTTCGCGGAGCGGAGCAGATTCAGCAGCTTGTCGTTGTCGAATTCGGGCTTCTGGTCCTTCGCGGCGGCGACGGCGGCCTGCTTCTCCGTGGTGGAGAGGCGGACGCGGTCGCGTCCCATGGGTGGTTTGCCGCCGAACCTGCTCATACGCGAAATCCCCTGGGTGTGCGCATAGGGCTTGTGCGCACCTTAAAGGCGAGAATTCCCCCGCGAACCACACCCCGCCGCCACACGGCATGGATACGGAGCCCGTGACTTATTAGCCCTTAGTTTTTTTAACAATGCCTTAAAGCGCTGTTAATTGCGATGAATTGTTTCATAATTTTGGCTAAACGTCGCGAAGCTCCCCGAACCTGTACCGTGCCGGGCCGACTCTTGCGCCACTCTGGAACGATTCTGGATGGGGCCGTTTTATGACCTCTCTCCAGTGCCGGCCGGAACGATGCGGACACGGCGGTCGAGCACCGCCAGACCGATGCGGCCATGCTTCAGCGCCAGCGCGTCGTCGCCGAACAGTTCCCGGCGCCAGCCCTGCATCGCCGGCACATCGGCCGCGTCGTCGGCGGCGATCGCCTCCAGATCGGCGGCGGAGGCGATCAGCTTGGAGGCCACGTTGTTCTCTTCGCACTTCATCTTCAGAAGCACGCGGAGCAATTCAACGATTGGTTGCAGTCCGGGGGGCGGCTCTTCGCGCGGCTCGACGCGGGGCAGGTCGAAGTCCGGGATATCCAGCCCCTTCTGCACGCAGGCCAGCACCTCGGCGCCCTGCCGGCCCTCGGCGAAGCCGCGGCCCATGCCGCGCGTGCGGGCGAGGTCGTCCACGCTGGTCGGGGCGTGGGCGGCGATCTCCAGCAGCGCCTCGTCGCGCAGCACGCGCGAGCGGGGCAGGTCGCGGCGCTGCGCCTCGCGCTCCCGCCACGCCGCCAACTCCTTCAGAACGGCCATGAAGCGTGGCTTGTTGGTCCGCACCTTCAAGCGCAGCCAGGAGCTGTCCGGGTCCACCTGATAGGTGGCCGGGTCGGTCAGGACGGCCATCTCCTCTTCCAGCCAGTGGGCGCGGCCGGAGCGGACGAGGCGGCGCTTCAGCTTCTCGTAGGCCGGGCGCAGGTGGATCACGTCGGACAGCGCGTAGGTCAGCTGCCGCTCGGTCAGCGGGCGCTGCGACCAGTCGGTGAAGCGGCTGGACTTGTCGATGCGCGCGCCGGCCAGCTTGGTGACCAGCGTCTCGTACCCGACGCTCTCGCCGAAGCCGCAGACCATCGCCGCGACCTGGGTGTCGAACAGCGGGTGGGGGATCTGGCCGGACAGGTGCCAGAAGATCTCCACGTCCTGCCGGGCGGCATGGAAGACCTTGAGGATGGCCGGGTCCACCATCACGCGGAACAGCGGCGCGAGGTCGATCCCTTCGGCCAGCGGGTCGATGGCGACCGCGCCGTTCGGCCCGCCGACCTGCACGAGGCAGAGCTGCGGCCAATAGGTCTTCTCGCGCAGGAATTCGGTGTCGACGGTGATGTACTCCGCCCCGGCCAGCGAGCGGCAGAAGGCGTCAAGGTCTTCGGTGGTCGTGATCAGTGTCATAGCCGCTTCATACACGAGCGCGCGACCGCGCGAAAGCTCGCCCTTCGGCAACTCTCCCAGCGTGCAGCGGACGCGGATGGCGACTTGACATTCCCGCGCTGTCGGTGTGGTGTGTCGGGCCGCCTTTCCGCGCAGGATTCCGACCTTTTCCAAGGTGTTTCGACCCATGCACCCCTACCGCACGCACACCTGCGGCCAGCTTCGCGAAGAGAACGCCGGTCAGATTGTCCGCCTGTCGGGCTGGATCAACCGCAAGCGCGACCATGGACAGCTCCTGTTCATCGACCTGCGCGACCATTACGGCCTGACGCAGTGCGTGGTCGACACCTCCAACCCGGCCTTCCAGGCGGCGGAGCGGCTGAAGCTGGAATCGGTCATCACCGTGACCGGCAAGGTGGTCAAGCGCACGGCGGAGACCATCAACGACCGCCTGCCGACCGGCCGCATCGAGGTGCAGATCGCCGAGCTGTCGGTGCAGGGCGAGGCGGAGCAGATCCCGCTGCAGGTCAACCAGGACACCGACGCGGGCGAGGATGTGCGCCTGCGCTACCGCTTCCTCGACCTGCGCCGCGAGCGCATCCACGAGAACATCCTGCTGCGCTCGCGCGTCATCGCGTCGGCGCGCCGCCGCATGATCGACCAGGGCTTCACCGAGTTCCAGACGCCGATCCTGACCGCCTCCTCGCCGGAGGGGGCCCGCGATTATCTGGTGCCCAGCCGCAACCATCCGGGCAAGTTCTACGCGCTGCCCCAGGCGCCGCAGCAGTTCAAGCAGCTGCTAATGGTCGCCGGGTTCGACCGCTACTTCCAGATCGCCCCCTGCTTCCGCGACGAGGACGCCCGCGCCGACCGCAGCCCGGGCGAGTTCTACCAGCTCGACTTCGAGATGTCCTTCGTCACCCAGGAGGACGTGTTCGCCGCCATCGAGCCGGTGCTGCACGGCATCTTCGACGAGTTCGGCGGCTTCCGCCGCGAGACGCCGCCGGCCATCGACAAGCCGCCCTTCCGCCGCATCTCCTTCGCGGAGTCGATGCTGAAGTACGGCAACGACAAGCCGGACCTGCGCAACCCGCTGGAGATCACCGACGTCACCGCCGTCTTCAAGCGCGACGACGTGGAGTTCCGCGCCTTCAAGCAGACGCTGGAGAAGGGCGGCGTGGTCCGCGCCATCCGCGCCCCGAAGGTGTCCGACAAGCCGCGCAGCTTCTTCGACAAGCTGAACGACTGGGCGCGCGGCCTCGGCGCCCCGGGCCTCGGCTACATCATCTTCGAGGCGGCGGGCGGCAAGGGCCCCATCGCCAAGTTCGTGCCGGAGGCCGCCCAGGCGGAGCTGCGCACGGCGGCGGGCGTGGAGGACGGCGACGCGGTCTTCTTCGTCTGCGACCAGCCCGGCCCGGCGGCCAAGCTGGCCGGCTTCGCCCGCACGAAGATCGGCGAGGAGCTGGACCTGATCGAGAAGAACGCCTTCCGCTTCTGCTGGATCGTCGACTTCCCGATGTACGAGCTGGACGAGGAGACCAACAAGGTCATCTTCAGCCACAACCCCTTCTCCATGCCGCAGGGCGGCCTGGAGGCGCTGAACACGATGAACCCGCTGGACATCAAGGCGTACCAGTACGACATCGTCTGCAACGGCGTGGAACTGTCGTCGGGCGCCATCCGGAACCATCTGCCGGAACTGATGTACAAGGCGTTCGAGATCGCCGGCTACCCGCCCGAGGAGCTGGAAGCCCGCTTCGGCGGCATGCTCAGCGCCTTCAAGCTGGGCGCCCCGCCGCACGGCGGTTCGGCCCCGGGCATCGACCGCATCGTGATGCTGCTGGCCGACGAGCCGAACATCCGCGAGGTCATCGCCTTCCCGCTGAACCAGCGCGCGGAGGACCTGCTGATGCAGGCCCCGGCCCCGGTTGACCAGTCGCGCCTGCGCGAGCTGCATCTGAAGCTGGACCTGCCGAAGCCGAAGGTCGCCGCCGAGACGCCGAAGGCGGCCACCTGACGATCCGGGACCGTCCCTCCCTTCCCGCCCCGGCGGGGAGGGAGGGGCGGCCAACGGACATGCGCTCAACAGAAAGCCCCCCGTCCGCGAGGCCGGGGGGCTTTCTTGTTCGGGAAACCGGAAGGGCGTCAGGCCGCGACGGTGCCGGAGCCGATCATGCGGTAATAGTTGGAGTCGACGAGGACGAAGCAGCTCAACGTCTTGGCGTCGCCCTCGTCTTCCGTGCTGACCACGCGGGCATGTGGGATGCCGAACAGGGTCACGGTCTCCCGCACGCGCCAGGACCGCCCGTTGGTCGCTCCAACGGTCTGGAACACCTGTCCCACCAAAACCTGCTTCTTGGCCATAGGGAAACCCTCATCCTGCTGTCGGTGCACGCCACGACTCCGTGGAGGCGCGAATGCACCATGCACAGCTTAGGCCAGTTTCCTCAAAATATGGCAAATTGAATTGTAACGATTTGCGGCAAAGGCTGTGACCTTTTTCGTCCGGTGGTCAACATCCCGACTTCGGCAGCGCCTCAACCTTCTCCAGGATGGCGTTCACGGTGAAATCGCCATAGTCGATCTGCATGGATTCGGCGACGCCGTTTTGCAGCAGGCGCAGGCTCATCTCGTACTCGGGCTGGGCCGAATCGCTCTTCAGCGGGAAGAAGGCCATGCGCACCGGCCACGCCTTCTTGCCCTTGAGCAGCGGGTCGGCGCCGTCCTCCTTGGTCTGGACCGCCGAGCCGATGACCGTGGACACCTCGGTCGCTCCCTCGGAATCGGCGCCGTCGAAAACGACCCGGTTGAAGAAGGTCTCGCCGGCGCCGGCGTGGTCGAGCACCGCCAGGGTGTGGGCGGTCGGGAACATGGTGTTGGGGGGCAACTCCATGTCCTGGGGCTCGGGCTTGGAGAAGGCGGCGGTGCCGGTGCCGTCCTTGGCCAGCCGGGCGTCGCCGCGCACCTCCTCGTCCTCCTCGCCGTTGATCAGCTTGCGGACGTTGAAGCGGTAGCGCTGCCCGTCCTTGGCCTCCCACGTGGTGTAGTTGGTGGTCATCGCCATCTCGTCGCCCTCGGCGTAGACGAAGCGGAGCTGGAAGCGCTGCTCCGTCGTCCAGCCGTCGCAGGCGTCGGCCCATTCGAACAGCATGCGGCCCCGCACGTCGCTGACCTTGGAGCTGTTGCGGGCGGACAGCAGCGACATCTTGTAGACGGCGCGGTGCGGCAGGATGTTCGCCGCGGCACCGGCCGCCGCCCCCACCGCCGCGCCGGCCGCGTTGGCCGGGGCCGCCTGGGCCGGGCCGGCGGCGGGAAGGGCGGTCACGGACACCAGGAACGCGCCGAAGGTCGCGCAAAGGGCGAAGCGGGCGGCGGAGCGGCGGTTCTGCAAAGCGACATCCACAGGTGATTGGCAGCGTCGGATGGATTATGGGTGTTTCGGCGTCGGAGCGGAAGGCCCGACCCCCCGAATAAACGGAAGGCTGAGGACAGAAACATGCGCAGTGACACCCAGGCATCACGGCCCGTTCTCCTGGTGACCCGGCGCCTGCCCGACGCGGTGGAGGCCCGCGCCGCGCGCGCTTTCGACGCCCGGCTGAACCCGCAGGACCGCGCGCTGTCCGGCGCCGACATCGCCGCCCTGGCGGCGGAGACCGGCGCCCAGGGCATCCTCTGCACCGCCGGGGACCGGCTGGACGCCGCGGCCATCGAGGCGCTGCCCAAGGGCGTGCGCATCGTCGCCACCTTCTCCGTCGGCACCGACCACATCGATCTGAACGCGGCCAAGGCCCGCGGCCTGATCGTCACCAACACCCCGGACGTGCTGACCGACGCGACCGCCGACATCGCGCTGCTGCTGATGCTCGGCGCGGCGCGGCGCGCCTCGGAGGGCGAGCGGATGATCCGCGCCGGGGCCTGGAACGGCTGGACGCCGACCCAGCTTCTCGGCACCCATCTGGGCGGCAAGCGGCTGGGCATCATCGGCATGGGTCGAATCGGGCAGGCGGTGGCGCAGCGGGCTCGGGCCTTCGGCATGACCATCCACTATTCCAACCGGCGGCGCCTGCCCGCGGAGCAGGAGGCCGGGGCGGTCTACCACGCCGACCCCGAGGCGATGCTGGCGGTTTGCGACGTGCTGTCGCTGCATTTCCCGGCGACTCCGGAAACCACCCACTGGCTGAACGCGGAGCGGATCGAGCGCCTGCCGCCGGGGGCCATTGTCGTCAACACCGCCCGCGGTTCGGTCGTCGACGATGAGGCGCTGATCGCCGCCCTGGCCTGCGGACGGCTGGCCGCCGCGGGGCTGGACGTGTTCGAGAACGAGCCGAACCTGCACGCCGGCTACCGCGGGTTGGAGAACGCCTTCCTGCTGCCGCATCTGGGCAGCGCCACGGTGGAGACCCGCAACGCCATGGGCTTCAAGGCGCTCGACAACCTGGACGCCTTCTTTGCCGGCGCGGCGCCGCCCGACCGCGTGGTGTGAGGCCGTTGCAGAGTCCCTGTCGGGAGGCCGACAGTGCCTTTGTTCGAAAACGGTTCAAAAAAGAAAATAAATCAAAAATAGATAAAATTTTCCGTAATCGGCCGTTCTCCCGGCAAATTCTGCCTGGGGGCGGCCTTGCCCGGCAGAAATTGCCGGGACGAAAGGCCTAGTCTTCGGGAGTTCCGCATATGGCATGGCGATTGCTTTCGTTTGGGGGCAGCCAGTGCCGATCATGTGGAGAAAGCCCATGAGCGCCGTCGTGAACACCCAGGACCCGGACGTTATCGCCGCCGACCATCACGACGGACTGCCTTTCGACCGCGGGACCCACGACCGGCTGCTGCGGATGCCCCCCTTGCGCGGCCCCCGCATTGCCCATCCGGCGGTGATCGCGACCGCCGAGGCGTCGGCCCTCGAACAGCAACTTGCCGAGGCCCGCGCGACCATCGCCGAACAGCGTGACCGGATCGCCTATCTGGAAAGCCTGTCCATGACGGACGAGCTGACCGGCCTGCTGAACCGCCGCGGCTTCTTCAGCCATTTCCGCCGCGAGATCGCCGCCGCGCGGCGGCAACGCGCCAAGGGAAACGGCGCCAAGGGGAACGTCAGCAAGGGACAGGGAACGGGCGGCGGGGTGCTGGTCATCATCGATCTGGACGGCTTCAAGCGGATCAACGACACCCATGGGCACATGGCCGGCGACGCCTATCTGCGGCAGGTCGCCCGCCTGCTCGTCGGATCGGTCCGCGAGGAGGATGTGGTGGCCCGGCTGGGTGGTGACGAGTTCGCGGTGCTGCTGACCAAGACCGATGCGGCCTGCGGCGACCTCCGCGCCCGGCAGATCGCGGTCGCGGCGGGCCGCCGCTGCGTGCGCTGGAACGACGCCGATCTGCCGATCCGCTTCTCCTTCGGGGTGCAGCCCTACGGCGCCGACGACCGGGAGGAGGAGGTGGTCCGTCTCGCCGATTCCCGCATGTACCGCGACAAGGCCGGCCGCCGGCCACGCCCGGCGGGTCGCAAGACCGGGACTCCGGCCGGGCAGCGCGCGGCGAACCGGCTGACCTCCGGCTGACCTTCCGCTGGCCTCTCGCTGGCCTCTCGCTGATTGCGCCGCCGCCGCGCCACGGGCGGCTCGGGCAGCCTGTCGCACCCCTCAGACCGGGCTTGACCGGGCGGATGATCCCGCCGCAGCATCTGCACCTTTCCGTCGCAAAGGTGCCTGTCCTGAACACGTCTTCGGATCGTCGGACCCGTCCCTCGCCCCTGCCCATGGCCGACCGACCGACCACGGGCGACGCGGAGGGGATACAGCCGCACGGCGCCCTGGTGGCGCTGGACGGTGATGGCGGGACGATCCTGGCCTGCAGCGCGAACACCGCGGAGTTTCTCGGCTTGGCGCCGGACCGGCTGCTGGGCCGCGCGGCGGAGGCGCTCGCCCTTCCCGAGCTTGCCGATCTGCTGGCGCGGCTGCGCGCCCTGCCGGCGGACCAGCGGTCGGCGGGCCTGCACGCGTCCGTGACACCGCCGGGGGGCCGGCCGCTCCCGGCCTTTCTCCACGAGCATGGCGGACGGGTGATCCTCGAGGTGGAAGGGCCGCTCGCCGGGGCGGAGCACTGGGCCGCCTCGCCGCCGCCGGCCGGCCCGCCGCCGGGGATCGCTTCCCTGCGCGGAGCCGCGGGGCTGCAGGCCATGGCCGCCCACACCGCCCAGACCGTCCGTCGTCTCACCGGCATGGACCGGGTGATCGTCTGCCGCTTCGACGCCGCCGGCAACGGCGAGGTGGTGGCGAGGGACGAGGCGCCGGATTGGGGCCACGCCGCTTCGGAGCTTCGGCCCGGCGCGGCCCTCCCGGCGGGCGTGTTCGACCGCGGGCCGGACGGGACCCCGCGGTTGCGCGTGGTCCTCGACCATGCGGCGGACCCGGTTCCGCTCCTGCGCGCCGACACGGCGGTTCCGCCGCCCGATCTGGCCCACGCGCATCTGCGCAGCCCGCCCGCGCCGCGCCGGGAGTTCCTGCGGCGCATGGGGGCCGGGGCGGCCCTGACCGTGCCGATCGTCCAGGGCGGCCGGCCGTGGGGGGTGATCTCCGGCCACCGCCGCCAACCCCACGCGGTGCCGCCGGCCGTCCGGATGCTGGCCGCCATGGCCGCCGACGCGCTCGGCCTGATGCTCGACGCCGCCGAACGCACCGCGGAACGGGAGCGCCGGGCCGCCCTCGCGGCGCGGCAGGCGGAGGTGAACCGGGCCAAGTCCGACTTCCTGACGGGGATGAGCCACGAGTTGCGCACCCCGCTCAACGTCATCATCGGCTATTCGGATTTCCTGCTGCACCCCGGCTCCGGCCCGCTGACCGAGCGGCAGCGCGACTATCTCGGCAACATCCGCGCCTCCGGCACGCATCTCCTCGAACTCATCAACGATGTGCTGGACCTGTCGAAGATCGAAGCCGGGCATGTCGATCTGAACGACGAGGACGTGGACGTCGCCATCGTCGTGGGCGAGGTCTATGCGCTGCAGGAACTGACCTTGGCGTCGGCCGGGCTGACCTTCGACGCGCTGTTCCCCCGGCCGCTGCCGCGCCTGCGCGCCGATCGGCGGTCGTTGCGGCAGATTCTGCTGAACCTGCTGTCCAACGCCGTCAAGTTCACCCCGGCGGGGGGGCGCGTCACCATCGACGTGAACTCGCCTGGGGGAGGAGGCCGGGGCGGGGCTGCGCATCGCCGTGATCGACACCGGGATCGGCATTCCGGAGGAGCACCATCCCATCGTCCTGGAACCCTTCCGGCAGGTGCCGGGGGAGCGCATCCGCGGCGGCGCCGGAACCGGGCTGGGGCTGCCCATCGTGCGGTCCCTGGTGGAGGCCCATGGCGGGCGGCTGGCCCTTTCCAGCGCCCCGGGGCAGGGCACGCGGATCGAGCTGCATTTCCCGCCGGAGCGGGTGATCGCATGACGCAATCCGTGGAATCGTCAGGACTTCTCGGCCTCTGCGGGGTCAGGCAGGGCATTGCTAACGACAATTTAACCGTCGCGGCGGGACAGTGAACGGGATATACCGGTCTCTCCGGGTGTGGTCGCTGCAAGCAGAAGCGCGGGTCGCACGACGCCCGCAAAACCGAACAGCCCCAAGAAGGCGCCGATGGACGACCGAACCGTGAAGCGTGTCCTGATCGTCGAGGACAACGAGCTGAACATGAAGCTCTTCCACGATTTGCTGGAAGCGCACGGCTACGCGACGCTTCAGACCCGCAACGGGATGGACGCCCTGTCCATCGCGCGGGAGCATCGGCCGGACCTGATCCTGATGGACATCCAACTGCCGGAAGTGTCAGGGCTGGAGGTCACGCGCTGGATCAAGGACGATCCGGAACTGGCGGGCATTCCGATCATCGCGGTGACTGCCTTCGCGATGAAGGGGGACGAGGAGAAGATCCGGGAGGGCGGCTGCGAGGACTACATCGCCAAGCCGATCTCGGTGACCAAGTTCCTGCAAGCCGTTCAGAAGTTCCTTCGTTAACCTTTTACGGGATCGGTCGCACGTTCCATGTCCGCTCGCGTCCTCGTCGTCGACGATGTCCTTCCGAACGTGAAGCTGCTCGCGGCGAAGCTGACGCGCGAGTATTTCAACGTCATCACCGCCAGCAATGGTCCCGAGGCGCTGGAGGTGGTCCGCCGCGAGTTGCCGGACATCGTTCTGCTCGACGTCATGATGCCGGGCATGGACGGGTTCGAGGTCTGCGAAAAGATCCGCTCCGACCCCGCGACCATGCACATCCCGGTGGTGATGGTCACCGCCCTGTCCGACGGCGCCGACCGTGTGCGCGGGCTGGAGGCCGGGGCCGATGATTTCCTGACCAAGCCGGTCAACGACGTGGCCCTGTTCGCGCGGGTGCGTTCGCTCGTCCGCCTGAAGATGATGATGGACGAGTGGCGGCTGCGCGAGACCACCTCCGGCCAGTTCGGGGTGTTGGAGCCCACCGGCACTCTGCGCAGCGAGTCCTTCGAGGGCGCCCGCATCCTGGTGCTGGAGGATTCGCGGCTCGATCTGGCCAAGATCGCCGAGACGCTGCAGCGCGACCATGGTCACGTCATGTCCGCCGAGACCTGCGCCGCGGCGCTGGAGCGGGCGCTGGGCGACGACCTGGACCTCGTGGTGATCAGCCTGACGCTGATGAACGAGGACGGCCTGCGCCTGTGTTCCCAGCTGCGCTCGCACGAGCGCACGCGACAGGTGCCGATCCTGCTGGTGGTGGACGAGGGCGACCTGAACCGCGTCGCCAAGGGCCTGGAACTGGGCGCCAACGACTATGTCATCAAGCCGATCGACCGGAACGAACTGCTGGCCCGGGCCCGCACCCAGATCCGCCGCAAGCGCTATCAGGAGCGGCTGCGCGCGAACTACGAGCAGAGCCTGTCCATGGCCCTGACCGACAGCCTGACGGGCGTCTTCAACCGCCGCTACATCAACGCCCACCTGCCGCGGCTGTTGGAGCGGGCGATCGACAACCACAAGCCGGTGGCGGTCCTGCTGTTCGACATCGACCATTTCAAGGTCGTCAACGACAGCTACGGCCACACCGCGGGCGACGAGGTGCTGAAGGAGGTGTCCAGCCGCGCCAGCCGCAATCTGCGCACCTTCGATCTGGTGGCGCGGCTCGGCGGCGAGGAGTTCGTGGTGATCCTGCCGGACACCGACGCCGAGGCGGCGCTGACGGTGGCGGAGCGGCTGCGCACGCGCATCGCCGACACGCTGTTCAAGGTGAGCGCCGATGCCGGCGAGATTCCGGTCACCGTGTCCATCGGCGTCGCGGTCGGCGGCCGTCTCGGCGACACCGCCGAAGGGCTGATCCGCCGGGCCGACGATGCGCTCTACGAGGCCAAGCGGGCCGGGCGCAACCGCAGCATCGTCGACCCGCGCGCCCGCGCCCTGCATACGCCCTGAACGGCTCTGGCGCCCTGAACGGCTCTGGGCCGATCCCCGCCGGTGTCTCCGGGGGCTCTCCGCACAAGCAAAAGGCCGCCGGAAGGCGGCCTTTTCGATTCCGGTGGTCCCGGGGAAACCTTACTTGATCTTGGCTTCCTTGAACTCGACGTGCTTGCGAGCCACCGGGTCGTACTTGCGGAACGACAGCTTCTCGGTGGTCTTCTTCGGGTTCTTCTTCTTCACGTAGAAGAAGCCGGTGTCGGCCGTGCTCACCAGCTTGATGAGGACGGTGTTCTGCTTCGCCATGATCTCAATCCCGACTAAAAATCCGTGACCCGCCAGCCCGGCGGGGCGGCGTCGTAGCGGGGGAAGATACCCGCTACAGCCGCGATGTCAAGCCTTTGTAAAGTGCCAAGAAGGGCCGATCCGAGTCCTTTTTCCGCCCGCAATTCCGGGCGGAAAACGACTCAGCGCTCGGCCACGGTGTTGGTGGAGGACAGGGCGACCGCGCGCTGGTACAGCGCGGGATCGGCGAGGAGGCGCAGCGCCACCTTCACGTCCAACTCAGGCTCATGCTCCTTCCAGGGGCAGGCCTCGCGCAGGCGGGCCAGCGCCTCCTCGTCGTCGGCGGCGCGGGCGCGCCAGCCGGCGAACTGGGTCATCGGGCGCGCCCGGCCGTCGCGCAGGTCGGACAGCAGGGCGACGGGGTCGTCCTGGCCGGTGCGGCTGGTGCAGACCGTGGGCTGCACGCCCTGGCGGTGCAGGGTGTAGCCGGCCGGTGTGTAGATGCGGCTCCAGGTCAGGAACAGCTCGCCGTCGTTGGGCAGGCGGGTCACCGTCTGGACGCTGCCCTTGCCGTAGGAGGACGCGCCGACCACCACCGCGCGGCCCGAGTCCTGGAGGGCGGCCGCCACCACCTCGGCGGAGGAGGCGGACCGTCCGTCGACCAGGACAACCAGCGGCAAGCCCTCGGCGATGTCGTCGGGGCCGGCCTCGAAGCGCTGGCGGCTGTCGGGGTGACGCCCCTCGGTCGTGATGATCTTGCCCTGCGCGATGAACAGGTCGGCCACCGCGACCGCCTGATCGAGCAGGCCGCCAGGGTTGCCGCGCAGGTCGAGCACGAAACCGCGCAGGCCCTTGCCCACGCTCTGCCGCGTGGACAGCACGGCGTCGCGCAGGTTGGAGGCGGTGGCGGCGTTGAAACGGTCCACCTTCAGCACGCCGACCTGCTCGGACACGCTGGAGTTCACGGTGTTGGGAACCACGCGCTCGCGCCGGAGGGGCGCGCGGCGCGGCGGGTTGTTGTCGCGCGCCACGGTCAGCAGGACCATGGTCCCGGTCGGGCCGCGCAGACGGTCGCGCATGTCCAACTCGCTGAGGCGGGCGGTCAGGTCGCCGTCAATGGCGAGAAGCTGGTCGCCGCCGCGGATGCCGGCGCGGTCGGCCGGGCTGCGCGGCAGCACGTTGCGGATCAGGGTGCGGCCGTTCGCCGTCTCCAGCGACAGGCCGATCCCGCCATAGCCCTCGCGCTGGGCGCGCTCGCTGGTGGCGCGCTGGGTGCCGGTGTAGCGGGAGTAGCCGTCCAAGTCCGACATCACGGAGTCGAGGACGACCTGATAGACCCGCTCGGGCACCGCCTGGTAGAGGGTGGGGGAGTAGAGACGGGCCCGCTCCACCGCCTTGGTGGTCAAGGCGGCCCAGCCGGCGGCGTCGGACAGGGACGGGGCGGCGTACTCCCCGATCACGCTTCCGGAGACGTACAGGCGTACGGTGTTGCCCTGGCGTTCGGCGCGGGCGGTCGGGTCGATGGTCGCAAGACCCTTCAGACCGTCCAGCCCGAGGCGGCCGAAATCAACCTGTTGGAGATACACTTCGGCGATCTTGCCGTACGCGACGGCGAAGACCTGCTCGCTGATGAAGGCGGCTTCGGTCGCGGCAGCGGCCGGACGGGGCAGCGTCCCGCCGAGGCTTCCGAGGCCAACCGCGAACATGGCGGCCGCGAGCGGGACCGACAGACGCCCGCGCGGCGAAAATCCTCGTTTCCGTATGCCCATGGCGCGCCGTACGCGGCCTCCTTTCCCACAGGCGGACCCGGATGGTTGCCCACCGGATTCGAACGGATAAGGAATAGCACTTCAGAAATGAGGGCTGGCGGGACAAAAGACGGGGGCCGGACTCTTTGTCGTGGAATGTCCACCACTGTGACTCAGCGGCCACGTTTCCGTTGCTTCTGGGTTGCACGGCCCGCGAAACGGGCGCTCCGCGGGGGGTGACCAGGGTGGCCGGATTGCAACGGATGATCGGTATGCCCAGCGGAATCCCCGCCAGCATCGCCGTCGGTGCGGGGCAGGGCGAACAGGGTGCTTCCGGTCAGCGGATCGGCCTCGATCAGCACCACCCTGACCGCGGCGCCCAGCCGGTAGCTGCGGCCGGTGCGCTGGCCGACCAGGGCGTGGGCGCGCTCGTCATGCTCGTACTGGTCGTCGGGCAGGGTGCTGGCGGGGATCAGCCCGTCGGCCCCGTTCTCGTCCAGCCGGATGAACAGGCCGAAGCGGGTGACCCCGGAAATCCGCCCGGTGAACAGGGCGCCGACGCGGTCGGCCAGGAAGGCGGCGGTGAAGCGGTCGATGGCGTCGCGCTCGGCGGTGGCGGCGCGGCGTTCGGTCATCGAGATGTGCTCGCCGATGTCGGCCAGCCCGGCCATGGCCGCGTCGTCCAGCCCGCCCGGCCCCAGCCCGTGCGCGCGGATCAGCGCCCGGTGGACGATCAGGTCGGCGTAGCGGCGGATCGGCGAGGTGAAGTGGGCGTAGCGGTCGAGCGACAGGCCGAAATGGCCGATGTTCTCCGGGCTGTATTCGGCCTGCGACTGGCTGCGCAGGATCACCTCGCTGACCAGTTGCGATTCCGTGGTGCCGGCGGCGCGGTCGAGGATCGCGGTGAAATGCGTCGGGGACAGCCGGGGCACCCGCGGCAGCGTGTAGCCGATGCCGGTCAGGAACTCGCGCAGCGCCTCCTGCTTGTCGAGCGACGGCTGGTCGTGCACGCGGAACAGGCCGGGCATGCCCGCCCGCTCCAGGCTGTCGGCCGCCGCGACGTTGGCGCAGATCATGAACTCCTCGATCAGCCGGTGGCTGTCGAGGCGCTCGCGCGGCGCGATCTCCGCCACCCGCCCGCGCTCGTCCAGCCGGACGCGCCGTTCCGGCAGGTCCAGTTCCAGCGTGCCGCGGCGCTGCCGGGCCGCCCACAGGCGGGCGTAGGCGCCGTAGAGCGGAGCGATGACCGTCTCCAGCAGCGGCGCCGTCGCCTCGTCCGGGGCGCCGTCGCGGGCCGCCTGCACCTGCTCGTAGGTCAACCGCGCGGCGGAGCGCATCAGGCCGCGCACGAAGCGGTGCCGCAGCAGCGCGCCGTTGCGGTCGATCCACAGATGCGCTGCGACGCAGGCGCGGTCCTCGTGGGGGCGGAGCGAGCAGAGGTCGTTGGACAGCGCCTCCGGCAGCATCGGCACGACGCGGTCGGGGAAATAGACGGAGTTGCCGCGCTCGTAGGCGGCGCGGTCCAGCGCCGAATTGGGGCGGACGTAGAAGGCCACGTCGGCGATGGCGACCAGCAGGTGCCAGCCGCCTTCGTTCGCCGGGTCGGAGTCCGGCTCCGCCCACACCGCGTCGTCGAAGTCGCGGGCGTCGGCGCCGTCGATGGTCACCAGCGGCAGATCGCGCAGGTCGGTCCGTCCGGTCAGGGAGGGTACGGCGGCGTGCGTCGCCTCGCGAATGGCGGCGGGCGGGAAGTCGGTGGGCAGCCCGTGACTGTGGATGGCGATCAGGCTGACGGCGCGCGGTTCCGCCGTGTGGCCAAGCCGCTCGGCGACGCGGGCCTGCGGCAAGCCCATTCGGGAGGCCGGCAGCAGGTCGGCCAGCACCAGTTCTCCCGGCTCGGCGTCGTTGCGGTTGGCCGGCAGGACCAGCAGTTCGGTCTTGTTGCGCTTGTCGGTGGGGACGATGCGCCCACCGTCCGCCGCGGGGTAATAGACGCCGAGAACGCGCCCCACCGTCCCGTCCAGCCGGCGGATGGTGCGGGCCTCGTACAGCCGGTCGTTGACGCGGCTGAGCTTCGCCAGCACGCGGTCGCCGGTTCCCAGCGTGGGGTGGCCCTTCCGCTCCGGCATCAGGAAGATGCGCGGCGGGTTGCCCTCGCCGGTCCAGGTGAGCGGGCGTGCGGTGACCTCGCCGTCCGCATCGGTGCCGGTCACCTCCAGCACGGCGACCTCCGGCAGCGACTGCGGCGGGGCGACGCGCTTGTTGCGCCCGCGCTCGACGGCGCCGTCGGCCTCCAGCTCCTTCAAAAGGTCCTTCAGCCTCTCGCGATCGTCGCTGCCCGACAGCTTGAAGGCGCGTGCGATCTCGCGCTTGCCGACCGGAGTCGCGCTGTTGCGGATGAAGGAGAGGACCGTGTCCTTATCGGGAAAGCTGCCGGAGCGGCGGGAGGTGTCGGTCAAGGGAATCCGTGCCGTGGAGAGTGGACCGCTTAAGTAAGCCCTGGGCGCGGCGAATCCAACCGCCGCGCCATGGCTCCGCCACAAAGACGCGCCAGAACCGTGCCGGGCGTGGCGGGGGCGCATCCATGAGGATCGTGCGGAACGGGGTGCTGCTGGTTTTGGCCGTTCCGGCGCTTGCGGCCGGAGCCTATTTGCTGGCCGCTGCCGTGCTGTCCCGCCTTGCTGTGAACGACCAGCCCGCGGCGCGGGAGGGCGTGGAGGTCTTCGTCTGCAGCAACGGAATCCACACCGATCTGGTGCTTCCCGCCGTCACGAAGGCCGTCGACTGGACCATCGACCTGCCGGGCGGCAATTTTCCCGGTGCCGGTCCCGAGGCGAGCCATCGCTCGTTCGGCTGGGGCGACCGCGCCTTCTATCTGGAAACCCGCCAATGGTCGGATCTGCGGCCAGCCACGGCGCTGTCCGCCCTGTTCGGCCGCGGGCCGTCGGTGATGCATGTCTACGCGCTGCATCGCCCGGCGGGGAGCCCGGATTGCGGGGTGCTGGTGCTGGACGAGGGGCAGTACGGTGCCCTGGCCGCCTTCGTGCGCCGCAGCTTCCGCCGGGACGGAGCGGGGAAGGTGATGCCCCTGCCGGGCAGCGGCTATGGCACGACCGACATGTTTTACGAGGCGGTCGGCCATTACAGCCCGGTCGAGACCTGCAACGAATGGACCGGCAAGGCCCTGCGCGCCGCCGGCGTGACCGTAGGCGCCTGGACCCCGTTCGAGGGCGGCGTCATGCGCTGGCTGCGGTAGGGGGTGGGGCGGCAGTTATCCCCTCTCCCCTCCGGGGAGAGGGTTAGGGTGAGGGGGATGCACTTTTGCCGGACATGCCGCCATGCACATCCCCCTCACCGGCCCTCCGGGCCACCCTCTCCCCGGAGGGGAGAGGGTTAAAACAGCGTTGCCGATAATTTAAAACAGCGTTGCCGATAATAAGGAGAAATCAAGCCCGCTTGCGGGCGGCGGGCTTGTCCTCGCCGGCGTCGGTCTTGTCGGCTTCGGCGCTGTCGGCCTTCTTGGCGGCCGCCTTCTTCGGAGCGGCCTTCTTCGCCGCGTCCTTCTTGGCCGGCTCCTTCTTGGCGGCGGTCGCCTTGGCCTTGGTCGTCTTTTCGGCCTTGGCGGGCGCCTCGGCACCGTCGGCCGCCGGTTCGGCGTCCTTCGGGGCCTTGCCCTTCTTGGCGGCGTCCTTGGCGGCCTTGGCCTCCAGAAGCTCCAGCGCCTGCTCCAGCGTCACGCTGTCCGGCTCCGTGCCCTTGGGGATGGAGGCGTAGACGGAACCGTGCTTGACGTAGGGACCGAAGCGGCCCGCGCCGGTGGTCACCGGCTTGCCGGTCTTCGGGTGGTCGCCCAGCGTCTTGGCGGGCGCCGACGCCTTCTTGGCGGCGCCGGCCAGCAGGTCGACCGCGCGGTTGATGCCGATGGTCAGCACGTCGTCGTCGGGCGTCAGCGACTTGTAGACGCTGCCGTGCTTCAGGTAGGGGCCGAAGCGGCCGATGCCGGCGCTGATGTCCTCGCCCGTTTCCGGGTGGTTGCCGATGCTGCGCGGCAGGGCGAGCAGCTTCAACGCGGTGTCGAGGTCCACGTCGGCGGCGGCCATGCCTTTGGGCAGGGAGACGCGCTTGGGCTTCGGCGCCTCGACCTTGACCTTCTTCTTGCCCTTGGTCTTCTTGCCGTCGGCGGGGGCTTCCTCCACCACGGCCTCGGCCGGGGCGGCGGCCACCGGGGGCGGGCCGAGCTGGATGTAGGCGCCGTAGGGGCCGCGCCGCACGGTCACCGGCAGGCTGGTTTCGGGGTCGTTGCCCAGCTCGCGCGGGCCTTCCTGCGCCTCGCCGTTCTCGTCGTTGGCGACGGCGAGCGGGCGGGTATAGCGGCAGTCCGGGTAGCGCGAGCAGCCGATGAAGGCGCCCATCTTGCCGAGCTTCAGCCCCAGCCGACCCTGGCTGCACACCGGGCAGACGCGCGGGTCGTGGCCCGGCGAGTCGCTGTTGGCGTTGGTCGGGAAGAAGTGCGGCCCCAGCTCCTCGTCCAACGTGGTGAGGACCTGGGTGATGGTCAGGTCCTTGGTTCCGTCCACCGCGACGTGGAAGGCGCGCCAGAAGTCGCGCAGCACGGTCTTCCAGTCGATCCGCCCGTCGGAAATCTCGTCGAGCTTGTTCTCCAGGTCGGCGGTGAAGTTGTACTCGACGTAGCGGTTGAAGAAGTTCTTCAGGAAGGCGGTGACCAGACGGCCGCGGTCCTCCGGAATGAAGCGCCGCTTGTCCAGCCGCACGTAGTTGCGGTCCTGGAGCACCTGGAGGATCGAGGCGTAGGTGGACGGGCGGCCGATGCCCAGCTCCTCCAGCTTCTTGACCAGGCTCGCCTCGGTGTAGCGGGGCGGCGGCTGGGTGAAATGCTGTTCCGGGCTGATGTCGCCGCGGGCGAGGGCGTCGCCCTGCTCCATGGCGGGCAGGCGGCGCTCCTGGTCGTCGTCGGCGGCGCCGTCGTCGCGGTCCTCCTGATAGACCTTCAGGAAGCCGTCGAACACGACGACCGAACCGGTGGCGCGCAGCACGACGTCCTTGGACGGCGAGGCGATGTCCACCGCCACCTGATCCAGCACCGCGCTTTCCATCTGGCTGGCCAGCGTGCGCTTCCAGATCAGTTCGTACAGCCGCAGCTCGTCGCCTTCCAGGTAGGTCGAAACCTCCTCGGGGCGGCGGAACAGGTCGGTCGGGCGGATGGCCTCGTGGGCTTCCTGGGCGTTCTTGGCGGCGGTCTTGTAGACGCGCGGCTGCGCCGGGACGTAGCGCTCGCCCCAATGGGAGCCGATCAGGTTGCGGGCGCCCTCGATGGCTTCCTGCGACAGGCTGACGCCGTCGGTTCGCATGTAGGTGATCAGGCCGACCGTCTCACCGCCGATGTCCACGCCCTCGTAGAGCCGCTGCGCGGTGCGCATGGTGCGGGTGGCGCCGAAGCCCAGCTTGCGCGAGGCCTCCTGCTGCAGGGTCGAGGTGGTGAAGGGCGGGGAGGGGTTGCGGCGGCTCTGCTTGCGCTCCACCGTCGCGACCGAGAAGGCCTGCGGGCTGATGCGCGCCACCGCGGCCTCGGCCGCCTCGCGGGCGGGCAGGGCGAACTTGTCGAGCCGCTTGCCGTCGAGCTGGGTGAGCTGGGCCGTGAAGGAGGCGCCGCCCGGCGTGGCGAAGCCCACCTCGATGGTCCAGTATTCCTGCGGCTTGAAGACCTCGATCTCCGACTCGCGCTCGCAGATCAGGCGCAGCGCCACCGACTGCACGCGTCCCGCCGAGCGCGAGCCCGGCAGCTTGCGCCACAGCACCGGCGACAGGGTGAAGCCCACCAGATAATCGAGGGCGCGGCGGGCCAGATAGGCGTCCACCAGCTCCCGCGACACGTCGCGCGGGGCCTCCAGCGCGGCCTGTACGGCGGTCTTCGTGATTTCGTTGAAGGTGATGCGCTGGACCTTGGAGTCGTCGATCAGCCGCTTTTCGCGCAGCAGCTCCGACAGATGCCAGGCGATGGCTTCCCCTTCGCGATCCGGGTCGGTTGCGAGATAGACGCGTTCGGCCCCTTTGACCGCTTTGGCGATCTCGTCGATGTGGCGCTTGGAGCGGTCGCCCAGTTCCCAGTCCATGGCGAAGTCCTCGTCCGGACGCACCGATCCGTCGCGCGCCGGAAGGTCGCGCACATGGCCGAAGCTGGCCACCACGGTGTAGTCCGAGCCAAGGTATTTGTTGATCGTTTTCGCCTTGGCCGGCGATTCGACGATGACGACGTTGCTGCCCGGCAAGAGTCCGCGCCCCTGAAAGTGCCTTTACCAAACGCTGGCGGTGCGGATCGGGATCAGATCAGGTTCACCTGGTTCCCCGGCTGGCGCTGGACACGGCCCGCAAGCTCAAGTTCCAGCACCACGGTCAACACCACCGGAGCGGACAATTGGCACCCGCGGACCAGTTCGTCAATGGCAACCGGCGTGTGGCCGAGGTTTTCCAGGATGACGGCGCGCGCCGCTTCCAGCTCCGAATCGGATGGCGGGGCCGGGCGGGCCTGGGCGAACAGGTCTCCCTGGCGCTCCCGCAAGACCGGTGGCGACAAGTTTTCCAGAGCCCGCAACACGTCGTCCACCCCCTCCACCAGGGCCGCCCCCTGACGCAGCAGGTTGTTGGTGCCCTGGCAGCGCGGGTCGAGCGGCGAGCCGGGAACGGCCATCACCTCCCGCCCCTGTTCCAAGGCCATGCGCGCGGTGATGAGGGAGCCGGAGCGCAGGGCCGCCTCCACCACCAGAACCCCCAGCGACAGGCCGGAGATCAGGCGGTTGCGGCGCGGGAAATGGCGGGCCTGCGGGGTGGTGCCGACCGGACTTTCCGCGATCACCACGCCCTGCTGCACTATGTCGCGGTAGAGCGCCTCGTTCTCCGGCGGGTAGACGACGTCGGCGCCGCCCGCCACCACCGCCGCCGTTCCGCTGCCGAGCGCCCCGGCATGGGCCGCCGTGTCGATCCCCCGCGCCATGCCGGAGACGACCAGAAGGCCGGCCTCGCCCAAATCCCGCGCCAGCCGCTCGGCGAATTTCTTGCCGTTCATCGAGGCGTTGCGCGCCCCGACCAGGGCCACCGCCCGCCGCCGCAGCAGGTGCGGGTGGCCGAGGACCGACACCACCGGGGGCGCGTCGTCCAGCGCGGCCAAGGGTTCCGGGTAGTCGGGCTCGCAGGAGAAGAGCAGGCGGGCGCCGATGCGCTCGTTGGCGGCCAACTCGCGGTCGATGTCCGCCTTCGGGGCGATGCGCAGCGGCTTGGTCCGTCCGCCCCGCTTGGCGAGGTCGGGCAAGGCCTCCAGCGCGGCGCCGGCGCCGCCGAACCGTTCCAGCAGGCGGTGGAAGGTGATCGGCCCGACATTCTCCGACCGGATCAGGCGGAGCCAGTCGAACCGTTCGGCGGCGGACAAGGGGCGGCGCGGTTGAGTCATGCGTCATGTCATACAACCGAAAACGCGCGGCGATCAACACGCAAACGTGTGCGCGGCCCGCCGTCTCAGGCCTGCGGCGCGGCCGTCATTTGCGCCAGAAGCCGAAGAGGCCCTTCTTCTTCGGCGGAGCCTCCGGTTCGGGCTCCGGCTCCGGCTCCGGTTCGTCGTCGAAGGAGAAGGGGTCGTCCTCGGCATCGGCCTTTGCGGCATCGGCCTTTGCGGTGCCGATCTCAGTTCCGGCGTCGGCCTTGGGTTCGTCCGGCTCGTCATCCATGTCGAAGGAGAACGGGTCCTCGTCCGGCTGCGCGGGAGCCTCCCCAAGCGTCTCCTCCGCATCGTCATCGTCGAAGCTGAAGGGGTCGGAGTCATCGGAATCGTCGGCCGAAGCGGTGGCTTCAGACGTTTCGCCGTCGCTCGCTTCCTCCGTGTCGTCGGTGTCGAAGCTGAAGGGATCGCTCTCGTCCTCGTCATCATCGAAGCTGAAGGCGTCGTCGCCGCCCGCCTCACCGTCGTCCTTGGCCTTGTCGCCGTCCTTCTCCTCCTCCTCATCATCATCGTCGAAACTGAAGGCGGAGAAATCGGAGGAGTCCCCGTCGTCGCTCTCGTCGTCGTCATCGGAGGCGGCGCCGAGGGCCGTTGCCGCAACGACGGCGGCGCCCGCCGTCGCCTGGCTGCGGCGCATCTCTCCCTTGAAGCGTTCCAACTCCTCGCGGAAGCGGTCTTCCGCTTCGCTCCAGCGCTGGCGCTCCTGGTCGAGGGTGGCGAGCAGTTCCTCCTCCCGCGCGCGGGCGGCGGCGCGCTCGGTGTCGAGCGCCTGGATCAGGTCCTCCTGGCGCTGGAGCAGCGACTCGTGCCGTGTCTCCAGCGTGTCGATGACCTCGCGCACATACTGTTCGAAGGCGCGGAACTGGATCGCCAGGACGTCCTCGTCGGCGTTGGCCGCCGCCGCGCTGGCGACCGCCTTCGCGGCCTTGGTCGCCTTGGCCGCCTTGGTCGTTCGCGGCCCGCCGGTCGCGGGCGGCGGTGGCGAGGGGGCTGCGGCGGGCGCCGTGCGCGGGCCGCCGAGCGTGGCGCCGTCGCCGCCCAGCCAGCGCGACACCAGGATGTAGGACACCTGAAGCTCCTCCGCGATGCGGCGGTAGCTCCAGCCCTGGGCGCGCAGCCGTTCGGCCATGCGCTGGCGGTCGGGCTCCTCGCTGGGCGATGCCGGCCGCGTGGGCAGGGAGGATGTCGAACCGAGCCCCTCCGTGGGGGTCGCGACGACGATCACATCCTTCAGTTTCTGGTCGGCCATCGGGTCTCCGCCGTCCTGCGCGCAGGGCGTTCCTTGCCGCGATGCTCGCCGCTTTCAGGGCACGCTGTCGATCCGGGACAGGTCCCGGTTGAAGCAGTCTGGGTGGGGAAACCCGCCGGACCGGGCCAATTCGCGCCGATCCGGCCCGGTCGGGTCAGGTCAGGTCCTGGATGTGCTCGACATAGCCGGACAGGGCGGCGATGCCCTGCTCGGTCAGTTCGATGAAGACGCGGCGGCCGTCCTTGTCGTCGGCGATGCGCCGGACCAGCCCGCGGTCGTGCAGTTCGGTGATGCGGCGCAGCGCCGTGGTCTGGGCGACGCCGGAGGCCATGCACAGCGACGACACGGAAATCCGCCGCCCGCGCAGATGGTTCGCCATCAGGTCCAGCAGCATGTCCCAGCAGGGGTCCTCGAACAGACCCTTGGGAAAATACTTGTCGCGGGCGACGCGGGATTGCTGGAGCGTCCGCAGCACCGCCAGACGCCGGTTCTCCCCCGCCGCAGGGATGGACGGCGGAACGGCGGGGGTGGGGGCCGGAACGGCCGGCGTCGGCTGCCCCTCGCGCAGCGCCTTCACCGCTTCGATGAGGGCGAGGCCGTGGCGGTAGGCGTCCTCCAGCGCCCCATGCAGCTCGCCGTTGCCGGCGGGTGCGGACGGGGCAGCGGGGGGCAGCGGGGCCGCTGCCTGATGGGCGGCCAAAGCGCGGGCGAGCGCGCCATGGAGCTGGCTGCCGTCCTGCGGGTCGCTGATGAAATCCGCCGCGCGCAGATGCATGGCGCGGACGACGTCCGCCGCGGTGGCGTTGGGCGCCACGACGATGACCTGGAGGTGTCGCTGCACGCTCTTGCGCATGCGCTCGACCAGCGCCAGCCCGTCGAAGTGGGGCAGGGCCAGTTCGACCGCCACGATGCCGATGCTGCCGTCGGCCTCCAGCGTGTCGAGCGCCGCGATGGGGTCGTGGGTCACATGGATGCGGTGGCCGTTGCGTTCGAAGGCGTCGTGCATGCCGATGCCCAGCGCACGGTCCGCGCAGGCGATCAGGATGGACGTCGCCGAAACATGAAGGCCGGCGCTGGTCTGGACCGGACGCACCGGCCACGCCAAGGGTCGCTCCAACTCGATCCGCATCGAAGCCCTTCCCCCGTTGGGTGCATGGAATGCTGTGCTTATGGATTACCACGCAAAGCAAACCATCATGGATGCAATCATGGTCCAAAATAGAGCGATCAAAAAATGTCTCAAAATTCCGCAAAATTTCGACGGGTTAGGCGAAAAGGCATAGTACAGGCGGATCGAGGCGCATTCTGTTCTTCATTTTATAAGCACGCATAGGCACAAAGCGCCTTGCGGTTGCAGTGCGGTGTGCGCAGCGGCGCGCCCGGAAGGGTCGGGCCGGAGCGGAGCCATGTCGCCGGGGTCTTCTCCAGACTGGACCCGTCTCGGAAACGGCGGCGCGGGCGATGCGCGTAAGGTGCCCGTACCCCTTGCCGGCACCGGACCCATGCGCCTGACCCTGACGACGAAGATCATTTTGCTGCTGCAGGTGGCGCTCTGCTTCGCGCTGCTTTCCACCGCCGCCCTGTCCTACCTGAAGATGGAGCGGATGGTGGAGGACACCGTGGCGTCCCGCTTCACCGTCGCCCTGCGCGGGTTGGCCGGCGAGGTCGAAGGCGCCGTCAGCCTCGGCGTCTCCATCACCGCCCTGCGCAATCTCGACGCGCTGATCCAGCGCTCGATGGCGCGGGACGATCGGATCACCGGGCTGGTTCTGTTCACCGACACGGGCGAGGTTCTGGCGGCGGCGGGCCGGGGGGCGGGACACGGCGGACCGGTCGGGACGATTCCCGCCGGTTGGAAGGGGGCCTTCGCGCGCGACGGCAAGTCCGACCGCGTGGCCGCCATCGCCGATGGCGACAGCCAAGCGCTTCTGCTCGGCATCCGCAACGCCTTCGGCGGTGTCGCCGGCGGCGTCGCCCTGACCTATTCGCTGGGCGAAGTGCAGGCGGGCATCCGCGGCACCATCCCGGACCTGCTGCTGTCCGGCGGCATCAATCTGGTGACCGGGCTTCTCGTCACCATGGTCGCGGTCTGGCTGCTGCTGCGCCCGATCCAGCGGCGGTTGCGCGAGATGACCGCCAGCATCAACACGCTGGGCATGGGCGAGCCGCCCAACCTGACCCCGGAGCTGGCGGCCTTCGCACCCGGCCTGAAGGATTTCGCCGACCGCATCCTGGAACAGCAGCAGCACGGCGCGGAGGAGGACCATCCCCAGCCCGCCGGTCCGGCGGCGGAAGCCGCGCGTCCGGCGGGAGTCGCGCCATGAAGCTGTCCTTCATCCGCCGCCTGAACTGGATGCTGACGGGCGTGGTGTCCATCCTGATGCTGGTCAGCCTCGCCGTCCAGACCAACCACGTCAACACGCTGTTCCGCCCGCTGATCGAGCCCGAACTGGCCCGCAAGGCCGAGGTCGTCGGCTCCTACGTGGTTGCGCAGATCGACCGCGCGGTGGCGCTCGGTTTCGAGCTGGACAAGCTGGTCGGTGTGGACGAGCTGCTCTCCGATGCGCTGGCCGCCAACCCGGACGTCAAGTATCTGGCGCTGGAGATCGGCGGTCGCCTCCACGCCTTCTCAGGAACCGAGGAGGCGCGGGCGGGCAACCGCCTGACCGTCGCCGACCCGCTGCCGGAGGGCGACTCCCCGCAGTTCCTCGACACCGTCCTGGCGCTGGAGGGGAACGGGGAGGCGCGACTGCACATCGGCGTCGATTCCGGCTATGTCCGCTCGGCCATGAACGAGGTGGTGTTCGACCTCGGCTCGGTTCTGATCGTCGCCATCCTGCTGAACGTCGAGATCCTGCTGCTGGTCGTCGGCACCTCCGTCGCGGCGCCGCTGCGCCGGGTGACGGCGGTGATGAAGCAGGCCGCCGACGGGCATCTCGGCGTGCGCGTCGCCCTGCGCAACCGCGACGAGGTGGGCGAGCTGTCGCGCGCCGTCGACTGGGCGCTGGACAGCGTGCAGCACAAGGCCGACATGACCGCCTCCGAGCAGGCGATGACCAAGATCGGCATGATGCAGCGGGTGGTCGAGCTGCGCTTCGCCATCTTCATCTTCTCCCTGGCGGAGGAGCTGACCCGCACCTTCCTGTCCGTCTACATCAAGCAGCTGTTCGAGCCGGTGCCCGGCCTGTCGATGGAGATGGTCATCGGCGCGCCCATCGCCCTGTTCATGCTGCTCTGGGCGGTCAGCCAGCCGATCGCCGGCAGCGTGTCGGAGCGGCGCGGGCGGCGGGCGGTGTTCCTCGGCGGGGCGCTGCTCTCCTTCGTCGGTCTGGTCGGCTCCGGCCTCGCCACCGACCTCATCCAGCTCATCGTCGCGCGCTGCCTGACCGCCATCGGCTACGCCAGCGTCTTCATCGCCGCGCAGGGCTTCGTCATCGACGCCACCGACCCCAAGCAGCGCGCCCAGGCCATCGCCATGTACGCCGGCGGCATCCTCAGCGCCGGCGTCTGCGGCCCGGCCATCGGCGGCGTGATCGCTGGGCAGGTGGGCTTCCGCACGACCTTCCTGATCTCCGCCGGGCTGGCGCTGCTGGCCGCCTTCATGGCGTGGCAGGTGCTGCCGCGGGTGCGCGCCGCGCAGGGGAAATCCAGCCGCGGCCTGCGTCTGGCCGACGCCGTGCTGTGCCTGCGCAACCCGCGCTTCGTCGGGCTGGCCGTCTTCAGCGCGGTTCCGGCCAAGCTGGGGCTGACGGCGCTGCTGTTCTTCCTGCTGCCGCTGGCGCTGGACGACCAGGGGGTCAGCCAGTCCTGGATCGGCCGCGTGCTGCTGCTCTACTGGCTGCTGATGATCGTGGTGTCGCCGATGGCCGCGAGGCTGTCGGACCGCTCGGGCCAGCGCGTCGGCTTCCTGGTGGTCGGCGGGCTGGTCGCCGCCGGGGCGGCCTGGGTGCTGTCGATGCCGGGGTCGCTCGCCACGGCGCTGGCCGGGGTCGCCCTGCTGGGGGTGGCGCACGCCATGCTCGGCGCGCCGCAGCTCGCCATGCTCGCCGACGTCTGCGTCAAGGAGCGCGCGGCGCTCGGCGAGACCACGGTGATCGGCATGTTCCGCCTGATCGAGCGGTTGGGTTCCGTCATCGCCCCCTTCCTGGCCGGACTGTTCCTGGCCCACTACGGCTACGCCGGAGCGCTGAAGGGCATCGGCGCGGTGCTGGCGGCCTGCGTCGCCGTGCAGCTTCTGCTGAGCGCCCTGTTCCGCCCGCGCCCGCCCGCCGCCGATCTTCCGCAGAGGACCCCCGCATGAGCCTGTCCCGCCGCACCGTCCTGACGGGCGCCCTGAGCGCCGGAACTCTGCTGGCCGGGGCCGCCCCCTCCTTCGCGCAGCCAACCTTCGGTCCGGCAGCCAGGACCTTCACCGCGGCCAAGCCGGCGCGCATCGTCGTGCTGACCCCGCGCAAGGACGTCGGCGACGTGCTGGGCCTGCGCGACTTCATCGCGTCGAGCGGCCTGTCGGCCACGGTGGAGGTGCGCGAGGTGCCGCAGGCCTCGGCGATGCCGACGCTGCTGCCGGAGATCCGGGCGTCCAAGCCCGATCTGGTGGTGACGGTCTTCACGCCGCTGACTTTGGGAACGGTCGGGCGCTACGACGATCCGGACCCGTCGCGCTTCCTGACCGACGTGCCGGTGGTCTTCACCTCGGTCACCGACCCGGTGGCGTCGCGCGTCGTGCGCGCGCTCGACCGTCCGGGGCGCGCGGTCACCGGCACGCGGCACATCGCGCCGGCCGCGGTGCAGATGAAGACGATGCTGTCCTACCGGCGCTGGAAGAAGATCGCCGCGGTCTACAACCCGGCCGAGGACAACATGGTCGTCGCCGTGCGCGACCTGAAGGAGGAGGCCGCCCGCCAGGGGGTGGAGATCCACGACGCCGCGCTGCCGCGCGACGCCGCCGGGGCGCCGCAGGCCGCCGCCATCCCCGACCTGATTGCCGACGCGGCGCGCGCCGGGGCGGAGCTGGTCTACATCGGGCCGGACACGCTGGTCGCCTCCAACAACAACGCGGTGGTGGCGGAGCAGGCGCTGGCCCACCGGCTGGCCACCTTCTGCTCCACCGAGCTGCCGATCCGCCGGGCCAACCTGCTGATGGGGCTGGTCAGCCCGGCGGTCAACGTCGGGCGCTTCGCCGGGCTGAAGGCCGTGGAGATCCTGACCGGGGCCAAGCCCGCCGACACCATCCCGGTGGAGACGCTGAACCGCTTCTCCCTGCTGCTGCGCATCGGGGCGGCCAAGCAACTGGACCTCTACCCGCCGATGCGCCTGCTCAACATCGCCGAAATCGTCCAGGACGCCTGACATGACGGTCCTCTTATCCCCCGAACAGACGGTCCACACGGGCATGCTGCGCGTCCGGCGCGGCGAGCCTATCTGCGTTCCCTACCGCATCCGCTTCCTCGGCCACGCCGACCTGCCGGCGCTGGAGGCGTTCCGCGGCTACATCTTCGGGCAGCTGCCGGACATCGACGCCTATTTCCCCGAGACGCCGGAGTTCGCCGGTCTGCATCTGGGCGAGCGCGGCGTGACGTTGGGGCTGGAGGCCGAGGGGCGGCTGATCGGCTGCGCCATCCTGGGCCTGCCGCAGCCCGGGATGCCGGCCTTCGTGGACGACCTGCCGGGCTCTCGCCCCGCCGTCACCGCCACCGCCCACATGGCGAGCTGCATGGTCCATCCGGACTTCCGCGGCAACGGGCTGCAACGGCTGCTGGTGACTCTGCGCACGCTCCACGCGCTGGGGGCCGGGCGCCCGCACCTGCTCTCGCGCGTCGCCCTGTCCAACCCGCGCAGCCTGTCGAATCTGCTGGCCGGCGGCTTCCTGGTGCGGCGGGTGCTGGTCATGCACGCCAGCGGCCGGCTGCGCTACCTGCTGCACCGCGACCTGGGAGCGGCGCCGCCCGCCTGGGTGCCGGGCAGCGAGCGCGTCTTCGCCGTGCCGGAGCTGGAGGAGCAGCGGGCGGTGATCGAGGCCGGCTGGATCGGGCGGTCGGTGGAGCTGGACGGCCCGGTGCCGCTGGTCACCTACGCGCGCCCGCAGGAGCCGGTGCAGGCCGTACCCCAGGACGCCGAGCTGGAGGCCACGCCGTGAGTGCCCTGCGCAAGATTGCGGTCGTCGTCGACCCCTATTCCACCGGCATCCTTCTGGCGCCGCGCCTGCGCGCGCGGGGCTACGACGTGGTCGCGGTGCAGAGCCGCCCGGACCTCGCCCCGTCGCTGCTGCGCAGCCACCAGCCCGACGACTTCGCGGCGCACATCCTCCATGACGGCGACCTCGACGCGCTGGCGAGGACGTTGCGCCCGCTGGCCCCGGCCTTCATCCTGCCGGGCAATGAGTCCGCGGTGGAGCTGACCGACGCGCTGGGCGCCGTCCTGGGCACGCCGGGCAACAGCCCGAAGCTGACCGCCGCGCGCCGCAACAAGTTCATGATGATCGAGCGGCTGGCCGCCGCCGGCCTGCTGACCGCCCGCCAGACCATGGCGACCGGCACCGCGGAGGCGGTGGAGTGGGCGGCGCAGGCGGGCTGGCCCGTGGTGGCGAAGCCGATGGCCAGCGCCTCCACCGACCATGTCTATTTCTGCGACACCCCCGCGCAGCTCCGCGCCGCCGTGGAGGCCATCCTGGGCAGCCGCGACTTCTGCGGCTCGGCCAACGAGCGGGTGCTGGTGCAGACCTATCTTGACGGGCTCGAATACGTCGTCAACACGGTCAGCCGCGGTGGTCGCCACTATGTCTGCGACGTGCTGCTGTCGGCCAAGCGGGCGCTGAACGGGTCGCCCTTCGTCTACGACTATTACCGTCTGCTGCCGCCGGAGGAGCCGGTGGCGCAGGCATTGATGGCCTACATCCGCCGGGTGCTCGACGCGCTGGAGATCACCGACGGCGCCGGCCATGCCGAGGTGCGGATGACCGCGCGCGGCCCGGCGCTGGTGGAGATCGCGGCGCGCGCCATGGGGCCGGCCGGCTCGACCACCGCCATCGCGGCGGGCACCGGGCACGATCAGGTGGATCTGCTGGTCGACGCCTTCGACGGGGCGGCGGCGGTCGGGCCGCTGCTCGACGGCCATTACCGGTTCCAGGCCGACGCGATGGTCCTCTATCTGCCGGTGCTGGTGTCGGGCCGGGTGGAGGCGCTGCCGGACCTTTCCATCCTCGACGGGATGGCGAGCGTGCGCGGCTACGGCCTCGTGCCGCGGGTTGGTGACGATGTGGTGCCGACCCTCGACCTGACGCAGGTGCTGGCGAAGATCTATCTTGCCCATCCGGACCGCGCCGTGTTCGAGCGTGACTGCGCCGCCATCCGTTCGCTGGAGGATCGCCTCCAGCCGACCGTCGCGTAGCGTCGGAGCGGACGGGCGGCGATGGCGCATGTCCCCTATGAGCAGCGCTGGGCCGCGGCCCGCAAGCGCTTCGAGGCCGCGACCGCGAAACACCGGCCGAAGGACGCCAAGGCGGTCGCCGCCGCGCTGAACGGCGACGCCGCGCTGGTCAAGGCGCTGAAGTCCGGCGACGCCGTCCACCGCGCCGGCGCCGCCGGTGACGAGGCCGCGAAGGATCTCGTCGCTGCCGGGAAGGACGCCGTGAAAGCGCGCAAGGCCTATCTGGCCGCGCTGGCGAAGGCGCTGGACGAGGATGCGGCCAGCCGCGGCGACAAGGCCGCGGCGGCGGCCTGCGAACGGGCGATGAAGGCGCTCGCCAAGGACCTCGCCGAGCTGGAGGCGGACATCGGCGCGGACGCCGACCGCTTCAAGGCGCAGGCCGCCCAGGCCGAGAAGGACGCCGCCGCGTCGGAGCGGGCGCAGAAGCGGTGGGAGGCGAACATCAACGGCGCGCTGGCCCGCGCGGCCGCCGGGGTCGCCAAGGTGCGGGCCAAGCCGACGCCGGACACCTACAACGAGCTGTTCCCGGCGCTGGCCCGCGATCTCGCCACCCAGCTCGCCGCGGCGAAGGCGCTGGACGGGCTGCGCGCCGATCCGGACTTCTACCGCCGGAAGCTGGCCCCGTGGGCCGGGCAGGGCGGCGACGGGCCGCCGATGCGCGTGCCGCCCGACTACACCGCCCGCCAGATCACCGACCTGATCAAGGAGTTCGCCACCGTCTGCAAGGGCGTGGTGCAGCTGGTGGGCGGCCGCTGAGGCGAGGCGGGGAGCGAAGCCGCCGTTTTGGACCCATTCGGTTCCGGTAGCGGTGGGAGAGGAGCAATCGCCGATTCCGAGGGGCGCGCCCGCCTCCTACCATGCAGGTCGACAGGGTGAATGTTTGGTTAAGCGGAGGAGCTGAGACATGGGTGGTCCCCTGAAGCGCATCGACATCCCGGACATCCTGACCCAGAAGGACTGGGACAAGAAGAAGGGCGCCATCGCCAAGATCGCCGGCAAGACCGGCGTCGGCGACGCGATGAAGGCGGTCGACAAGGCGCACGGCGCCATCGACTGGAAGAAGCTGAGCGTGTCGATGAACTCTCCCAGCAACGCGACGCTGGACGATCTCGAACTCGCTTCTGGAGGAGGCGCGGGCGGAGTACAAGCGCTCGGTCGAACCGCTGCGCACCCAGCTCCAGAAGCTCCGCGACCTGGCCGAGGCGACGGCCAAGAAGTTCAAGTCGAACAAGCTGATTCCGAAGGATTCCACCGCTCACGCGGAGAAGGTCGCCAAGGCCGCCGACCAGCTCTTCGTCGCCTTCAACCAGTCATCGCTCGGCGACAAGATCGTCGATGACTACGAGGGCATGAAGGACGCCATCGAGAAGGCCGACAAGGTGCGGGCCAAGGGGCGGGAGATTCTGGAAAAGTACATGCTGTCCCTGGCGAAGAAGCTGAAGACGGCGAAGACGGTGAGCGACTACCAGGACCTGTGGAAGGAGGACATCCGCGGCGTCGGCACCCAGCTGCCGAAGATGCCGGAGCTGAAGGCCTTCCTGAAGGACTGGCGCAACATCTCCTCCCAGGATGGCCTCCCGGAGACCGACGACGATGTGAAGGGCCGTTGCAAGGAGGTGATGGCCGTGCTCGCCCGCATGGACAAGCAGATGAAGGCCTTGGCCTGACCGCGTTCAGCGCCGCGGCCTCGCGGGCCATCGGCTGAAAGGGTTGAGAGCGTCCGGAAGTTCGCCTGTGTTCAGGCGGTTCCGGACGCTCTGCCTATTAGCGAACTCTGTTGAAATCGCCACGTTCGGTGGTCAGCGCCAAGTATGGGCCGTATCCTCGATTGAAAGGTTAAAACCACATTTTCTATAGGATTTACGATTGATGAAGCGTGTTGTGAATTTCTGAGTCGTTGTTGCGTCGATGCCCGATTATACTTCGCAGCGTGGCCGGTTTCGGTTTCATGGGGTTTTGGCTTTAAATGCCTGGGTGCATCGGTATTTCCGCAACGATCGTTTTGCGATACCTCTCATGATGGGATTGGCTGGGGGCCATTCGACCAGCGGGTCGGGTCGCGGCCTGTGCCATGCGCCTGTCGAAGGAACTGTGCCCCGGTGCCTCTGCCGCCTGCCGTCATGCTGCCGTCCGTAACCGCCATTCTTGCTTCTGCCGCCCGACGGCTGGGCGCGGTTCTGCTTCTCGCTCTTCTTTGCACCGCTCCGGGCACCGTTTCAGCCCTGGCCACCGTCCTGCCGCAGGCGGAGCGCGGCGTGCTCGACCTGCGCGGCTGGTACGCCGACCTCGACGGGCCGGTGTCGCTGGACGGCGACTGGTTGGTGTCCTGGGATCGTCTGGCCGGCGAGGAAACCCTGAATCCCTTGCCGGAGCCGGACGGGCGAATCTGGACGCCGTTTACCCTGCCGGCGATCTGGAACGGCGCCGAGCGCCCGGACGGGCAGGAGATGGGCGGGTTCGGCGCCGCCACCTTCCGCCTGAAGATTTTGCTGCCGCCGGGCATGCCGCCGCTGACGCTGAAGATGCCGCCGGTCAATTCGGCCATGCGGGTGTGGGTGGACGGCCGCTCGGTCGCCGCGGCGGGGGTTCCGGCCCTGGCCGCCGCGCAGGAGCAGTCCTCCTCCGTCTCCCGCTTCGTCACGCTGCACGGTGGCCAGCGGGTGATCGAACTGGCGGTGGAGGTCTCCAACCACTTCCATTTCGAGGGCGGGATCGGGCGCACGATCTATCTCGACGCCAACGGCGGGCTGTCGCGGCTGTGGCAGCGGCAGCTGATGACCAACGCCGGGGCGCTGATGTCGCTGTCCCTGATGGCGCTGTTCATCGGCGCCTTCCTGCGCCGCCGCCTGTCGGCAGCCCCGCTGTTCCTGGTGATGCTGCTGGCGGCCTGCGCCATGCGGCTGATCTGCACCAGCGAACTGCTGCGCGTCTTCTTCCCCGGCGTGTCGGAGGTGTGGGCCTACCGGCTGGAATATCTGCCGATCTACATGTTCTACCCGATCTACTTCCACCTGCTGCGCGAGCTGTTTCCCGGATGCCTGCACCGCGGGGTCGGGCGCGTCATGATGGCGGTGGCGGTGCCCGGCATGTTCCTGGTTCTGGTGACCGAACCGGCGCAGTTCACGCAGTTTCGCGATGTGGCGAGCCTGCTGCTGGTGCTGTCGGCCCTGTATTTCGCGTGGCGCCTCACGGTGGCCGCCCTGCGCCGCCGTCCCGGCGCGCTTCTGCTGGGGGCGGGGGCGCTGGCCTTCCTGGGGTCGGTGGTGCACGACGCGCTGATGTACGCGCATTTCTTCGAGAGCGTCGATCTCGTGCCCTACGGCGCGCTGCTGTTCCTGTTCAGCCACGCGCTGGTGCTGGGCCGGCGGGTGGAGACGGCCTTCCTCAACGAGCGCCGGCTGTCGCAGGAGCTGGCCGCGCTCAACGAGGGGCTGGAGCGTCAGATCGCCGAGCGCACCCGCGCCCTGTCGGACAAGTCCGCGACCCTGGAACGCTTCCTCGCCAACCTCAGCCACGAGGTGCGGACGCCGCTGAACGCCGTTCTGGGCATGGTGCGGGTGATCCGCCGCGAAGGCCCGACCGGCCAGCTCGACGAGCGGCTGCGCGTCGCCGACGAGGCGGGGCGGCACCTCGTCTCCATGCTCGACACCATCCTCGACCTGTCGCGGCTGGAGGCGGGCCGGATGGAGTTGCACCCCCAGCCCACCGACGTGGTCGCCCTGGTCGAGGACGCGGTGGCGCTGATGCGCGCGGGCGCCGAGGAGAAGGGCCTCGACCTCTCCCTGACGGTCAGCGGGCTGGGGGCGGCGCGTTTTTGGATCGATCCATTGCGCCTGCGCCAGATCGTCCTGAATCTGCTGAGCAACGCCGTGAAATTCACCGAACGCGGCGGGGTCGAGGTGACCCTGAGCGCGAAGCCGGCGTCGGCGGATGCGACGAGCGGGACGGTCGTTCTGTGCCTGACCGTGGCGGACAGCGGCCCCGGCGTGCCGCGGGCGGCGCAGGCGATCATCTTCGAACCCTTCCATCGTCTGGAGGGGACCCGGTTCGAGGGCAACCGCCGCGACGGCGCCGGGCTGGGCCTCGCCATCGTGAACGGGCTCGTCCGCCTGATGGGGGGCGACGTCTGCCTGGAGGGCCGGGCCTGCGGCGGCTCCCTCTTCACCGTCTCGCTGCCGACCCGCCCGCTTCCGGTCGCCGATCCGTCGCCGGGCCGGGCCGCGCCCATGCCGGCGCCGGGGAGTTCTGGACATCCTGGTGGTCGAGGACGCGCCGGAGAACCAGGCGATCCTGCGCGAGTATCTGGCGCCCGGCGGCCACCGCGCCGTCTATGTGGACAGCGGCGAGGAGGCTCTGGCCGTGCTGGCCGGCCGCGCCATGGACGTCGTGCTGCTCGACATGCGGCTGCCGGGAATCGACGGGGTGGAGGTGACGCGGCGCATCCGCGCGTTGCCGGACGCCGAGCGGGCGCTGGTGCCGGTGATCGCGGTGACGGCCAACAGCTCTCCGGAGGATCGGGCGGACTATCTGGACGCCGGCGTGGACGAGGTGGTGGCGAAGCCCGTGGACCCCGATGCGCTTCAGGACGCGCTCGCCCGCCACGCGCCGTCCGGCTCCTGCGCGCCCGCTCCGTCCGCCGCGCTCCAGGGTGGGCCGCTTTCCGGGGCACCCGTCTCCGGCGGGCTGTCGAGCGCCGACCGCGCCCGGCTGATGGAGCGCTTCGCCCAGGCCTGCCGGGACGTGCTGGCGGTGCTCGATGACGCGGACTCGCCGCCCCGGCGTGTCGTCGACGCGGCCCACCGCATGAAGGGCAGCGGCGGCACCTATGGCTTTCCGGAGGTGAGCGCCGCGGCGCGGGCGCTGGAGCGGACGGCGCAAGCCGTCGAAAGCGGAGGCGGGGGGGCCGCTTCCATGCACGGGGACGCGGCGGCGCTTCGGGATCGGCTTCACGCCGCCCTGCGCGCCATCGAAAAGGGGGAGGCGGGGCTGACATGACGGCGACAAGGATGGTTGCGACAGCGGTTGTTGCGACGGGGCTTGACGGGACAGGACCGGCAGCGGCAGCGGCAGGCAGGGCGGCATGAGCGTCGGATCGGAACTGATCGGGCGGACCGTGCTGGTGGTCGAGGATTCTCCCGAAACGCAGGATCTGATCGCCACCTATCTGGAAAGCCAGGGGTTGCGGGTGTTGCGGGCGGCGAACGGCGCCGAGATGACCGAGCGCGTCGCGCGGGACCGGCCGGACCTCGTGCTGCTGGACATCAACCTGCCGGATTGCGACGGGCTGGCCCTGGCCGAGCGGCTGCGGCTGGGGGAAACCGTCCCGCTGATCTTCGTGACCGGGCGCGACAGCCCGACCGACCGCATCGCCGGCCTGTCCCATGGCGGCGATTACGTGACCAAGCCGGTCGATCTGCTGGAATTGCTGATCCGCATCCGCAACCTGCTGCGCCGCTCCGGGGCGTCCGCCGTTCCGGCCGCATCCGCGGAGGGGGCGGCGGGGCCGTCGCCCGACGCGCCGCTGGCCTTCCGGGGATGGCGCCTGGATCTGGTGCGCCGGGCGCTGTTCCGTCCCGACGGTTCCTACCTCGCCCTGACCACCGGCGAGTTCAACATCCTGGCGGCGCTGGCGGCCATGCGGCCCAACCCGGTCAGCCGCGAGTATCTGCTGGACGTCATCAGCAACCGCGACCCGCGCTCCATCAGCGAGCATACGGTGGACACGCTCATCACCCGCCTGCGCCGCAAGATGCGGCTGGACGACGGCGCCGCCTCGCCGATCGTTACCGTTCGCGGGGTTGGTTATGCATTGGAATCCGACGAATCTTGACGATAATGATTAATATGCAATAATAAACCGCATGTTACTCCGATCGAAAAGTATCAACGGCCGTTGATACGCGTTCGAACGGGGTAATGCTATACATCACCCAACGAATGATTGACGGTTCCAAGCGGGGTAACTGGAAGTGGCGGAGCGTTCCGCCGCATCGGGTCGCCGCGCCGGGCCTGACACCGCCGCCGGCTAACCGGCGCGCGATCTGATGCGGGTGAGAGCGGCATGCAACGGTCCCTGGTTTCGCGTTCGGCGGAGCGTCTCGCGCTGACGGGTCACATGGCCGCCGGTCAAACGGCAGCCGGCCAAACGGCGGCGGGTTGCTCGGCACCGGCGTACTCGGCGGCGCCTTCCATTCTGATCATCGGCAACGACAGCGCGGCCATCGCGGGCATTCGCGACTGCGCGCTGCGGCTCGGCCACCGGGTGCAGGACACGCGCGACGTGATCTCGGCGCTCGGCCTGCTCGACGTCGACCGCAGCGTCGGCGTCGTCTTCGTGGATGGCGGGTCGCCCTGGTTCGACGGGCTGGCGCTGATGGAGCGGTTGCACCGCACCCACCGCGGCCTCGCCTGCATCCTCTTCGCCCGCAACCCCGAGGCGGACGACGTGGTGCGCGCCCTGCGGCTCGAGGCCGCCGACGTGGTGACCGACCCGGAGGACGAAGCGCAGATCGAACGCGCGCTGGCCCGCGTCCTCGATGGCGGGGAGGGGATCGCGTCTTCGGCTCCGGATCTTTCGCCGGTGGCCATGGACAGCCGCGACGACGCGCTGGAGCAGGCCTACCGCCACGGTCTGGCGCTGGTCGAGACGGTGCGCGCCCTGCGTGGAGAAGCCGCGGCGGCCCGCGTGATGCCCTTCGTCGCCGTCCAACGCCAAGCCGTCGCAGCGATGGCGCCGGCCGTGGCCGTGGCGGCGTCCGCCGGGGTGCCGTCGCTGTGCGACGACGCGACCGAAACGGGTGTGCCGGACAGCCTGGGCATCCTGACGGCGATCCGGCGCAAGCGCGCCGCCCGCGAGAAGTTCTTCCCCAAGGGCCTGTTCGAGGACCCCTGCTGGGACATGCTGCTGGACCTGATGATCAATCATCTCCAGGGGCGGCGGATTTCCGTGTCGTCGCTGTGCATCGCCTCCGGTGTTGCCCAGACGACGGCGCTGCGCCGCATCACCGACCTGCACGACCGCGGGCTGGTCCGGCGCATCGCCGACGACAAGGACGGCCGCCGCGTCTTCATCGAACTGACCGAAGAGGGCGTGGCCGCCATGGAGCGTTACGTGGAGACGGTCGGCCCGCTGGGCTGATCGCCTTCCGCTTCCGCCTCCGCTTGGCGGGAGCAGTCCGGCCAGGGGCAGGCGCAGGAGGGAAAGCGGCACTCGTCGCCGTTCACGTCGCTGGCCTGCACGGCGATCTTGTAGCGCAGACCGTGCGCCGAGGGCGCGTCGATCAGGCCGCAGGCCTCGTAGACCTCGACATTGACGCGGGCCGATTGCAGGGCAACCCGCGCGATCTGTTTGGGATCTTTCATCATCGGCGTCTCGGCCTCGCTTCCGCTGCGTCGTCGGTCCTTTCAACGCATGGTCCGCGCCGTTGTGCCAGGGCGTATCGGAAGGACTTCCTTTGGCACGCCCACGGCCCCCTTACGGTTCGCGCCACATCGACCGATAGGCCTCCTCCAGCGACCGGGCGAAGGCCGGCGCGTCGCACAGCGGCGAGCGGCGCACGCGCTCCCGCAACCCGGCGCGCAGGGTGGCCAGGGAGTCCAGGTCGCCGATCAGGGCGGCGGTCTTGGCGACGTAGTCCGCCGGGCCATCCGCCACCAACCGGTCGGCGAGGCCGAGCGTTTCCAGGAAGCTGACCCCGATCCGCCCCGCCCAGCGGTCGCCGCGCAGGGTCACCACCGGCACGCCCATCCACAGGCTTTCGGCCGTCGTCGTGCCGCCGCCGAAGGGGGTGGGGGACAGCGCGAGGTCGATGCCGTTGTGGCTGCGGAAATAATCGGCCCGTGGCGTCTTGCCCTCCATGCGCAGGCGGTTCGGCGCGATGCCGTGGGCGGCGAACTGGTCGCGCAACGCCTGCCGCACGCCGTAATCGCCGAACTCCCGCGATTTCAGCAGCAGGCGGGCCTGCGGCAGCGCGGTCAGGACCTGCGCCCACAGCGCGACGGTCGGCCGGGTGATCTTGGCCCGGTTGTGAAAGGCGCCGAGCGTGACCGGCCCGCCGCCGAGCGCCGGGAGCGGCCCGACCGGCACATCCTCCGCCGGCGGGGTGAAGCACAGATAGCTGTCGGGCAGGCGCCAGACCTTCTCGGTGAAGAAGCGCTCCTCGCCCGGCGGCAGGACATGGCGGTCGGCGATGATCCAGTCCATGGCCGGCAGGCCGGTCGTCCCGAAATAACCGAGCCAGCTCGCCTGGACGCGCGCGGGCCGCCGGGCGAACAGGGTGAGGCGGTTGTTCCCCGTATGGCCGGAGAGATCGACGAGGATGTCGATGCCGTCCCGGCGGATCAGGTCGGCCACCGCCGCGTCGTCCAGGCCGACGATCGGCCGCCAGCCGTCGGCGGCGGCGCGAAGGCTCTCCGTCACGTCGTCGGTGCGGCCGTTGTTGGCGTAGCCGAAGGCGGTGACCGCCTTGCGGTCGTGCGCCCGCAGGACGCTTTCCAGGAAATAGCCGACCGGATGGCTGTTGAAGTCGCTGGAGACGTAGCCGATGCGCAGCGGGCGGGGGCTGTCGTCGCGCACCGCCGGAGCGGCCACAGCAACGCCGCCGCCGTTTCGTTCGGCCCAGCCGCGGGCGGCGGCGAGGAAGTCGGCGTTTCCGCACTCCGGCAGGTAATGCTGGGCCATCAGCACGTTGCTGTGCGCCATCGGGAAATCCGGACGGTGCGTCAACGCCGAGCGGTAGGCGGCCATGGCCTGCTCCAGATGCCCTTGCCCTTTCAGGACGTTGCCGAGGTTGGACCAGGACAGGGCGAAATCGGGCCGGAAGGTCAGGGCGACGCGGTGGGCCGCCGCCGCCTCGCCCAGCCGGTCCTGCAGGTCCAGCGCGTAGCCGAGGTTGCCGTGGGATTCGGCGTTGGCCGGCGCCGCCTGGATGGCGTCGGTGAAGGCGGCGACGGCGGCGTCGGTCTGCCCGACCTCCAGGAACAGGGAGCCGAGGTTGTTCAACGCCTCCACGAAACCGGGCTGGAGGGCGATGGCCTGACGGTAGGCGGCGACGGCTTCGTTGGGCCGGCGCTGCTGACGGAATAGGTTGCCCAGCCGGAAGTGGACGTCCGCCCGCTCCGGGCCGAGGCGCAGCGCCGCCATCAGGGTGACCAGCGCCTCGTCCGTGCGGCCGGCGTCGAGCAGGGCGGAGCCGAGATTCAGGTGGTATTCCAAGGCGTCGCGGATGGACAGGGCGGTGCGGATCCCGGCGATCCCGGCGTCGTGATCCCCCCGCTCGGACTGCAGCACGCCCAGCAGATGCCAGGCGTCGGGATTCCGCGGCTCGCGCTTCAGGATCTGGCGGTACGCCCGCTCCGCCTCGTCGCCGCAGCCGTCGTTGTGCAGGGTCAGGGCATCGGTGAGCGAAGGCGGGGGGGTATGGCTGACCGTCATGGAGCGTCCATCATGGGATCGGGCATCGCGGGGAAAGTCGGTGCAACTCGGGGGAGAGTAGACCGCCGGGCCGGACCTCGTCCATGAAGGAAGGGCAGGTTCTCAGCGGAACAGGCCGGGAACGTTCCGGACCATGATTCCCGAGCGGGACGCCACCAGAACGGCGTCCGACCCGGCGCGGACCCAGTGATGGCCGCGCGGCGGACGGTGCAGGTGATAAGCGGCGGGCGTGGCGATGACGTGGCGCCGCGACGCGTAGGCGGCGGGCAGCCGGTCGCCGGGCCTCCAATGCCGGGCCGTGTGGTGGACTGGCGGCGGCGGGCGATGGGCTTCCGGGCAATGCGCATTGGGGCCGCGGTGGTCCCGTTCGATCCGCGGCGGTTCGCGATGATCCGGTCCCCAACCGGCGGCGGAGGCGTCCTGGGTGCCCAGGCCGACCAGCATGGTGGCGGTGGTCATGGCGGCGATCAGGGTGCGCGACATGGGGGTGTCCCTTTTCTCGTCAGGCCGGGATCGTGATCCCGATGCCCCGATGCTGCGCGCGCCCTGTTGCCGGCGTGTGTCCGGCGGTCCCCTGTTTGGTAACCGACTGTTACGGTAACGCTTGCCCGTCTTCAGCCCAGCTCGAAGGTCGTCACGCCGAACAGGCGCGCGGTGTCGATGGTTGGGGCGGGGCCCAGATACATGCGGGCGGTTTCGAACTGCGGGGTCAGGCCCAGCTCCTCCGCCAGCAGCACGGCGTCGCGGTTGACCTCCGGAACGTCGAGGAAAATCGGGCCGTCGCCCGCCGTGGCGGCGAGCGCAAGAGCGAGATCGCGCGCCGTGCCGCGGTCGGCGGCGTAGAGCGGGCCGATCTTGCTGCCGCTGTGGCAGGGGCGGATCACCCCGAAGCCGTGCAACTCGCCGCCCACCACGGCGGCCAGCGCGGTGGCGCCGGGCAGCGTGATCCAGTTGGACAGGAAGCCGGCGCGCGGCGCCGGGAACAGCGCGCGGTCCCAGTCCAGCAGCCGGTCGAAGGGCACCGTCCGCGCGTCCACCAGCGCCGCGGCGGAGGAGGTTCCGGCGGGCGGCGCGCCGCCGTAGCGGATGTTGCGGTGGGCCAGCGCGAAGCCGGACTTGCGGTAATTGTCCTGCTGCGCCACCACCCCGTCCAGCCCGACGGTGCAGCCCTCCAGATGCTTCAGCCCGGCCCGCCAGAGGTCCCAGCCGAGGCCGCGCCCGCGCATGTCGGGCCGCACGATGTAGAAGCCGAGGAAGCCGAAGTTCTCGGGATAGCGGACGACGGACAGGCAGGCCGCCGGTTCGCCGTCCAGCTCCCCGATCAGGAAGCCTTCGGGGTCCACGGCGTGGAAGGCCCCGGCGTCGTGCAGGCCGGGGTTCCAGCCCTCCGCCCGCGCCCAGTCGACGGCGAGATCCAGCTCGGCCCGGCTCATCACGCGCACGCGGTAGCCTTCCATGGCGTCCCTCCGGGTCACGGCTGCGGGGCGGGGGCGAAGCGCGCCATGTCCCCGGCGTAGGGTTTGGGCAGGGGGAAAGCGTAACCGCCGGTCTTGCCGGTGCGCAAGCCCAGCGCGGCCAGCCCCTCCACCAGCTTCACCGCGGCGGTGACGCCGTCCACCACCGGCAGGCCCATCTCGGCGGTCAGGGCGCGCGCCAGATCGGCCATGCCGGCGCAGCCCAGAACGACGCTCTCCGCCCCGTCCTCCGCGATGGCTTGGCGGATGGTCTCGCGCACCCGCTCCACGGCGCCCGACGCCGGGTCCTCCAGCGCCAGCACCGGCACGCCGGCGGCGCGCACCCGGCAGCGCCCGGCCACGCCGTAGCGCTCGGCCAGATGCTCCAGCGCCGGGACGGAGCGCGGCATGGTGGTGACCACGCTGAACCGCCCGCCGAGCAGGGTGGCGGTCTTCATCGCCGCCTCGCAGATGCCGACCACCGGGACGGCGGAGAGGCAGCGCGCGGCGTCCAGCCCGACGTCGTCGAAGCAGGCGATCACCACGCCGTCGATGCCGGGTGCCGCGCGCCCGTGGGCGGCGATCACCTCCAGCAGGCCGGGGACGGCCAGCGCCTCGTCGTAATAGCCCTCGATGCTGGCGGGACCCATGGCCGGGTTGGCGGCGACGATCTCCGTCCCCGGCGCCGCGACGGCGCGGGCGGCATCCCCGGCCTTCGCGGTCATCGAAGCGGTGGTGTTCGGGTTGACGACCAGGATTCGCATGGCTGGTTCCTTTCCCGTCAACCGGCGGCGCCGGTCCGCCGCAGCCGGCGGCGGCGCAGGATCATCACCCCGGCCAGGAACAGGCCGATCACCGTGAAGGAGAACAGCGTCGTCAGCGTGCCTAGCGCGTAGAGCACCGGCGTCGTGACGTTGGTGGTCATGCCGTAGATCTCCAGCGGCAGGGTGTTGAAGGACCCCGCGGTCATCAGCGTGCGCGCGAACTCGTCGTAGGACAGGGTGAAGCCGAACAGCCCGACGCCGATCAGGCTGGGCAGCAGGATCGGCAGCACCACATGCCGCACCGTCTGCCAGGGCGTGGCGCCGAGGTCGCGCGCCGCCTCCTCGTAGGCCGGGTTGAAGCGGTTGAAGATGGCGAAGACGATCAGCAGGCCGAAGGGCAGCGTCCAGGTCAGATGCGCGCCGAGCGCCGAGCCGTACCAGGTCGGCTCGATGCCCAGGATGTTGAAGAGCAGGCCGATGCCCAGGCTGACCAGGATCGACGGCACGATCAGGCTCGCCACCGCCAGATAGAACAGCGCCCCGCTGCCCAGGAAGCGGCGGCGGAAGGCGAAGCCGGCGAGCAGCGAGAACAGCACCGTCAGCACCATCACCGTCAGCCCCAGCGCGATCGAACGGCGGAAGGAGCCGCCGAAATCGCCGACCGCCTGCTGCTCGAACAGGTTCTTGAACCAGTGGAGGGAGACGCCGTTCATCGGGAAGGTCAACCCGCCCTCCGGCCCCTGGAAGGACAGGATGGTGATGGTGGCGATCGGCCCGTAGAGGAACAGGACGAACAGCCCGAAGAAAGCGGCGAGCAGGTAGAAGGACAGGCCGCGCCGGGTGCCGGTGCCGATCATCGCTTACAGCTCCTTGCGGATGTCGACGATGCGCAGCATCGCCACGACCATGATGAGGACGACGGCCAGCAGAACGACCGCGTTCGCGGCGGCGGCGGGGTATTGGAGCAGCGAAATCTCGTTGGCGATCATCAGCCCGATGGAGGCGCTCTGCCCGCCGCTCATCAGGCGCACGGTGATGAAGTCGCCCATCACCAGCGTGACCACGAAGATCGAGCCGATGGCGATGCCCGGCTTGGCCAGCGGCAGGATGACGTTCCACACCACCTGCGCCGCGCTGGCGCCGCCGTCGCGCGCCGCCTCGACCAGGGCGCGGTCGATGCGCATCATCGAATTGAAGATCGGCACCACCATGAACAGCGCGTAGAGGTGCACGAAGGCCAGCACCACCGCGAAGTCCGAGAACAGGAGGAACTCCAGCGGCTGGTCGATCAGCCCGGCGGAGATCAGCCCGGAATTCAGCAGCCCGTTGCGCCCGAGGAAGGGAATCCACGAGATCATGCGGATGATGTTGGAGGTCCAGAACGGGATCGTGCAGACCAGGAACAGCACCATCTGCCACGTCGTGGACTGGACGTGGAAGGCCAGGAAATAGGCCACCGTGAAGCCAATCAGCAATGTGATGACCCAGGTCAGCGCCGCGAACTTCACCGTGTTCAGGTAGGTCTTCCAGGTGACCGGAGAGGTCAGCAGCTCCTCGTAGTTGGTCAGCACGAAATCCGGGTAGATGCGGATGCTGTCGTAGTCCCAGAAGCTGACCGCGACGATGGTCAGGATGGGGATCAGCAGGAAGACCAGCAGCGTCAAGGCCAGCGGCCCGGCCTGGAGATAGGGGGCGACCCGGCGCAGCACGGAACGGCGCACCCCGCCGCCCCGCGGAGCCGCGGACGCGCTGGACGCTTCGGATGGGACGGCGGAGACGGTCATGGCGCAGGGGTCCGGTGCCGTGGGGGAGTGATGGAAGTTTGCGGCGCCCCCTCCCTAACCCTCCCCCGCCTTCGGCGAGGGAGGGGATCCCCCCTCTCCCGCGAAGCGGGGGAGGGAAGGGGCCCGCGGCAGCGCCGCGGGAAGGGAGGGGGTAGAGCAAGTCCGGTCGTTACGCCGCGACGAACTCGTTCCACTTGCGGACCATGTAGCGGTCCTCGTCCATCACCGCGTTCCAGCAGGCGACACGGCCCATGCGGTCCTGGAACGACCCGCCGTCGCGCACCGCGCCGGCCTTTTCCATCACCTTGCCCTCGGGGCTGAGGATGTCGGTCTTGGCCGGCTGGCCCTCCATCCAGAAGGCCCACTCGTCCGGCGACATGTGCTCCTTCGCGGTGTCGAGCACGGCGGAGTAATAGCCCTGGCGGTTCAGATAGGCGCCGACCCAGCCCGACAGGTACCAGTTGATGTACTCGTAGGCGGCTTCCAGCTCCAGCCCGTTCAGATGCTTGGCGATGCCGAGGCCGCCGCCCCAGGCGCGGTAGCCTTCCTTCAGCGGCTGGTAGACGCACTGGATGCCCTTGGCGCGCACGGCGGCCACGGCCGGCGACCACATCGACTGGATGATGACCTCGCCCGACGACATCAGGTTGACGCTTTCGTCGAAGGTCTTCCAGAAGGCGCGGAACTGGCCGGCCTTCTTGGCGTCGGTCATGATCTTGAGGGTCTTGTCGATCTCCTCCTTGGTCATGTTGCCCTTGTCGCCGTACTTCACCTCGCCCATCGCCTCGCAGACCATGGCGGCGTCCATGATGCCGATGGAGGGGATGTTCAGGATCGACGCCTTGCCCTTGAAGGCCGGGTCCAGCAAGTCCTTCCAGCTGCTGATCGGGCGGCCGACCAGATCGGGGCGGATGCCCAGCGTGTCGGCGTTATAGATGGTCGGGATCAGCGTCATCCACTGGGTGGCCGACTTGGCGAACTTGATGCTGTCCTTGCCCTCCACGAAGCCGACGGTGTGCGGGGCGGTGCCCTGGGCGACGGCGCTCTCCGGCGTCAGCTTGCCGTTGACGAAGATCGGGACGATCTTGTCGAAGTTCTTGATCTTGGAAACGTCCATCGGCTGCATCACGCCGGCCGGGAAGACCTTCTTGCAGATCCAGTATTCGATGTCGGCGATGTCGTAGGACTTCGGCTGGGTCACCGCGCGCTGGGCCACCGCGTCGCTGTCGAGCGCGGTCATCTGCAGCGTGAAGCCGAGATCCTCCTTCACCTTGTCGGCGACGGCGTTCAGGTTCGACACGCCGGTGCCGAACTGGCGCAGCGTGACGTTCTTGATGTTCTGCGCCCAGATGGTGGGGAAGCCGGTGATCGCCCCCGACCCGATGGCGACACCCGCGGCGGCGGCGGTGCCCTTCAGCAGCGTGCGGCGGCTGACGCCTGTGGTGGTCCCGGCGGAAAGGGGCGAACCGGTGCGCGTCTCGGTCATGCTCTGTGCCTCCAGTATGGTCGGTCGGTTTTTTGGGGGATTGGTCGGGAAATCAGGCAACCAGGGGATGGACGTCGCGCGCCTGCCAGCCCGCGGTCACGCGGTCACCGACGGCAAGCGGGGCGTCGTAGAAACGGGATTCGTCCAGCACCACGGCGAAATCCTCGGCACCCGGCACGTCGAGCGTCAGGTGGACCGACGCGCCGTGATACTCCAGCGCGCGGACGGTGCCTTCCAGTTGGTGGTCGGTACCCTCGGGCTGGCCGAGCAGGATGCGGTCGGCCCGCACGGCCCGGCGGCCGGCGGCGTCCTCCACCACGTTGTGGCCGCCGATGAAGCGGGCGACGAAGGCGGTGCGCGGCTGGTTGAAGACCTCGCGCGGCGGGCCGGCCTGTTCGATCCGGCCCTGGTTCATCACCACCACGAGGTCGGCCAGCGCCATCGCCTCGGTCTGGCTGTGGGTGACATGGACGAAGGTGATGCCAAGCTCCGTGTGCAGGCGCTTCAGCTCCTCGCGCATGCGGATGCGCAGGAAGGGATCGAGCGCCGACAGCGGCTCGTCGAGCAGGAGCACGCCCGGCCGGGTGATCAGCGCGCGGGCCAGAGCCACGCGCTGCTGCTGGCCGCCGGAGAGCTGGGCGGGCAGCCGGTCCGCGTACTGGGACATGTGGACGAGGTCCAGCATCTCCCGCGCGCGGCGGCGCCGCTCCTCCTTCGCGACCCCTTTCATCTTCAAGCTGAAGGCGACGTTGTCGGTGCAGTCCAAATGCGGGAACAGGGCGTAGCTCTGGAACATCATGGCGGTGCCGCGGCGGGCCGGCGGCTCCCCGTTCACCACCGTGTCGCCGATCAGCAGGTCGCCGTCGGAAATGTCCTCATGCCCGGCGATCATGCGCAGCGTGGAGGTCTTGCCGCAGCCGCTGGGGCCGAGCAGGCAGCAATAGGCCCCGGCGGCGATGCGCAGGTCGATGCCGTCCACCGCGACGGTGGAGCCGTAGAACTTGCGCAGCTTCACCAGTTCGACGGTTGATCCGGTGGCGGGCGATCCGGCTGCGGTCGATCTGGCGGTCATGGCCCTCTCCGATTTTGTGCACAATCCGCAGGTCCCGCTGCGGCTGTCGAATATGTCCGCAAGTTCCATGCCAGCGTGTGAATGGCGGATTTCCGTGGTTTTCCGGCGGCAGAAATCGGCGACTGGTCAGGATTTCAGCGCTGTGGCGCGAAATTGTGCATGGGTGAGCTGTGCCCGATGCATGGGCAGGGCGCGGCCGTTGCGTTTGTTCGCTGGTCCGGTTTGTGCACAATCGGCGGCAACGAATTGAACAGCACCCGTGCCATCATGAAGACTGTCCTGAGCGCCCCCCGCCGCGCCGTTCGCGGGCGGGGGAGGGGGCGGAGGCCCGCATCGTCCGCAGCATCGGCGAGGCCATCGCCGACCGCCGTCTGCCGCCCGGCACCAAGCTGGCGGAGGAGAGCCTGGCCGAGGTGTTCGGCGTCAGCCGGGAACGGGTGCGCAAAGTGCTGCTCCTGCTGGCGCAGCGGCGCGTGGTGACGCTGATCCCCAACCGCGGCGCCTTCGTCGCCAAACCCACCGCGCGGGAGGCGCGGGAAGTGTTCGAGGCCCGCCGCGTGATCGAGCGCGCCGTGGTGGAGGCGCTGGAGCGCACCGCCCGCCCCCTGCCGGACGAGATGGCGGCGAAGCTGCGTTCCCATCTGGCGCGGGAGGAGGAGGCCGACCGGGCCGGCGACCGCATGGCGCTGATCCGCCTGTCCGGACAGTTCCACCAACTGCTCGCCGACTTTGCCGGGAACGCCACCCTGGCCGGCATCCTGGCCGACCTGATCGACCGCTCCAGCCTCGCCATCGCGGCGTTCGAGCGGCGGTCCTCGCACTCCTGTTCCGCCACCGAGCACCGGCGCTTCGTCGAGGCGCTGGAGTCCGGCCCGCCGGGCGCGGCGATGCGGCTGATGATGGAGCATCTCGACGAGGTGGAGCGGCAGCTCGACCTCGACGCGCGGTCGGACGGCGCGGTCGATCTGAAATCCGTTTTCGCGGATCGGCCGGAGGGCGCGACGTAAGAGCCTGTCCGAACGGCCGGAGGATAGCCCGGCCCTATCGACCGCATAGGGACAAAGGGCTGCTTCCGATGGGTTCGGCTCGCTATTATGCTGCCCGCCGCGACATCGAGGTGACCGACATCATGCAGCCCATTTCCAAGCCCGCCGACCATCCGCCGGTTCCCGCGCGCCGCGTCGGTGTGCTTCTGATGAATCTCGGAACGCCGGAGGCGACCGACTACTGGTCGATGCGCCGCTATCTGAAGGAGTTCCTGTCGGACCCTCGCGTGATCGAGGTGCCGAAGGCGGTGTGGTGGCCGGTGCTGAACGGCATCATCCTGACCGTGCGTCCGGGCAAGAGCGGCCATGCCTACAAGAGCATCTGGAATGAGGAGCGCAACGAAAGCCCGCTGAAGACCGTCACCCGCGCCCAGGCGGAGGGCGTCGCGGCGGAGTTGGCGGCGCGGCACGGCGATTCGGTCGTCGTGGATTGGGCCATGCGCTACGGCCAGCCGGCGGTCGGCCCGGCGATCCAGCGGCTGAAGGACCAGGGCTGCGACCGCATCCTGCTGTTCCCGCTCTACCCGCAATATTCGGCGACCACGACGGCCACGGCCAACGATCAGGCCTTCCGTCACCTGATGACCATGCGCTGGCAGCCGGCGGTGCGCACCGTCCCCGCCTACCACGACGAGCCGGGCTACATCGAGGCGCTGGCCCGCTCGGTGGTGCGGCACATCGCGGCGCTGGACCACACGCCGGACGTCCTGCTGGCGAGCTTCCACGGCCTGCCGAAGGTCTATCTCGACCGCGGCGATCCCTACCACTGCTTCTGCGTGAAGACCGCGCGCCTGCTGGCCGAGCGGCTGGGCTGGGAGCCGGGACGCGTGCAGTACAGCTTCCAATCGCGCTTCGGCAAGGCGGAGTGGCTGAAGCCCTACACCGACAAGACCGTCGAGGAACTGGCCCGCGCCGGCAAGACCAAGATCGCGGTGATCGCGCCGGGCTTCTCCGCCGACTGCGTGGAGACGCTGGAGGAGATCCAGTTCCAGGTGAAGGACGCCTTCATGGCGGCGGGCGGCGAGCGCTTCACCTACATTCCTTGCCTGAACGACCATCCCGACCATGTCATCTTCCTGGCCGACCTCGTCGAGCGCGAACTGGGCGGCTGGGTGGACGGCGCCCGGACGCGTGCGGCCCGCGACGCGGAAGACCACGTCACGGCGTGACCCTCTTCCGGCCACGGGACCGGCCGGACCGCACAGGCGGAAAGGGTGGGTTGCCGCGGCGGCCCGGCTTCCCCATGCTGGCGGACGGACGAATTGGACGATGGCTGGGAGGATGCGGGGGATGCGGCGTGTGGTTCGGGCGGTGGCCGCCCTGGCGCTGGGAGCGCTGCTGACGGCGGGGAGCGCAGTGGCGGCGGACGCAGTGGCGGCGGACAAGGTCCGTGTCGGATCGAAGCTGGACGCCGAGAGCGGCCTGCTCGGCACGATGATCCTCCAGGTGCTGGAGGCCAACGGCATCCCGGTGGAGAACAAGATCCAGCTCGGCCCCACCCGGATCGTGCGCAGCGCCCTGCTGGCCGGCGAGATCGACGTCTATCCGGAATACACCGGCAACGGCGCCTTCTTCTTCAACATCGACAGCGATCCGGCCTGGAAGAACGCCGCCGCCGGCTACGAGACGGTGAAGCAGCTCGACCGCGACAAGAACAACATCGTTCTGGCTGACCCCGGCGCCGGCGAACAACACCTGGGCCATCGCGCTGCGTCGCGACGTGGCGGCACCCAACAACCTCGCCACCATGGAGGATTTCGCCCGCTGGGTCGGTGCGGGCGGCACGGCGAAGCTCGCCGCCTCGGCGGAGTTCGTGGAGAGCCCGGCGGCGCTGCCCTCCTTCCAGAAATCCTACGGCTTCACGCTGAAGCCCGACCAGATCCTGGTGCTGGCCGGTGGTGACACCGCGGCGACCATCCGCGCGGCGGCGGAGGGCACATCCGGGGTCAACACCGCCATGGTTTACGGCACGGATGGCGCCATCGCCGCGCTGGACCTCGTGGTCATGAAGGACACCAAGAGCGCGCAGATGGTCTATGCCCCGGCCCCGACCATCCGCGACGGCGTGCTGGACGCCCATCCGAAGATCCGCGACCTGCTGGACCCGGTCTTCAAATCCTTGGACACCGAGACCCTGCGCGGGCTGAACGCCAAGATTTCGGTGGAGGGGCAGGACCCGCGGGCGGTCGCCACGACGTATTTGAAGTCGAAAGGCTTCCTGAACTGACGGCCTGAACTGACGGCCTGAACTGACAGGATGACCCGCGTCCGTCCGATCCACAACCGCGTCGCCCTGCTGCTCGCCGCCATGACCGTGGCGGCGGCGCTGGCCCTGCCGTTCCTCGCCTTCGCGCCCAACCGGCTGCTGTCGGGAAAGGCCGTCGCGCTGAGCACGGTGGCGGGCGCGGGGTGGAGCGGGGCGGCGCTGCTGCCGGTCGCCCTGCTGCTGGCCGTGCCGTTCCTGCGGCCGGGCCGGGCGGTGAATGCCCTGTATGTCGGGGGTGGCGTTCTGGCGGCGGCGGGGCTGGTCTGGCTGGCCGGGCAGCACGCCGTCCTGCTCGCCGCGACGGCCAGCCCGGCGGCGCGGACCTCCTTCGGGGCGGGCTTCTGGGTGATGGAGGCGGCGGCTCTGCTCGCTGTTTTGGACGGGGTGCGGCGGCTGGGGCTGGGTCCCGCCGGGCGGGTCGCCGTGGGAGCGCTGGTGGCGGCGCTGATCGGCGGGCAGTTCGCCGCCGGGCATCTCGACCAGCTCTCCATCATGAAGGAATACGCCAACCAGCGGGACGTCTTCGCCGGGGCCGTGCTGCGCCACGCCGCCTTGGTCGCGGCGGCCCTGCCGCCGACCTTGCTGATCGGCGTGCCGCTGGGCATCGCGGCGCAGCGCTCCGCCGCCGTGGGGCGGCTGGTCTTTCCGGTGCTGAACGTGGTGCAGACGATCCCGTCCATCGCCCTGTTCGGGCTGCTGCTCACCCCGCTGTCGGCGCTGGCCGCCGCCTTTCCGGGGCTGGGGATCGGCGGGGTGGGGCCGGTGCCGGCGGTGATCGCGCTGACGCTCTATTCGCTGCTGCCGATCGCGCGCAACACCGCGGCCGGGCTGGCCGGCGTGCCGGAGCCGGTGCGGGAAGCGGCGCGCGGCATCGGCATGACGCCGCGCCAGATTTTCTGGCGGGTCGAGGCGCCGCTGGCCCTGCCGGTGTTCCTGGCCGGGCTGCGGATCACGCTGGTCCAGGCGGTCGGGCTGGCCGCGGTGGCGGCGCTGATCGGCGCCGGCGGGCTGGGGGCGATCATGTTCCAGGGGCTGTTCGCCAACGCGCTGGACCTCGTGCTGCTGGGGGCGGTGCCGGTGATCCTGCTGGCCGTCGCCGCCGACGCGGCGCTGAAGCTGGCCTCGGCGCTGGCGCTGTCGAGACTTCGGGAGGGCGGCGGCGTGATCTCCTTCGAGGGGGTGACCAAGCGGTTCGGCGCCTGGACCGCCGTCGATAACTTGTCGCTGACCGTGGCGGCCGGGGAGTTCCGCGTGCTGATCGGGCCATCCGGCTCCGGCAAATCCACGGTTCTGCGGATGATGAACCGGCTGATCGCGCCGGACGCCGGAACGATCCGGGTGGAGGGCGAGGACATCGCCCGCCTGAAGCCGGAGGCGCTGCGCCGCCGCATGGGCTACGTGATCCAGAACGTCGGGCTGTTCCCGCACTGGACGGTGGAGCGCAACATCGCCGCCGTGCCGGACCTGCTCGGCTGGCCCAGGGCGCGGGTGCGCGACCGGGTGACGGAGCTGCTCGCCCTGCTGAATCTCGACCCGGAACGCTACCGCGGCGCCTACCCGCACGAACTGTCCGGCGGGCAGCAGCAGCGCGTCGGTGTCGCCCGCGCGCTGGCGGCGGAGCCGCACATCCTGCTGATGGACGAGCCGTTCAGCGCGCTCGATCCGATCACCCGCGGCGCCTTGCAGGCGGAGATGGCGGCGATCCACACGGCGACCGGGACCACCATCGTCTTCGTCACCCACGACATGGACGAGGCGCTGGCCCTGGCCAGCCGGATCGCCATTCTGGACCGCGGGCGGCTGGTGCAGACCGGCACGCCGCTCGACATCCTGACCGACCCCGCCGACGACCGGGTGCGCGATCTGGTGGGGCGCGAGGAGTGGGGGCTGAAGCGGCTGGCCGTGGAAACGGTGGCGGAGCGGACGCGCCCCGGCGAAACGGCGCCGGGCGATCCCCTGGCGGCGGGGGCATCGCTGCGTCAGGCGCTGGCCGCCATGGTGGCGCGCGGCACCGACCGGCTTCCCGTGGCGGACGGGCAGGGACGCCCGATGGGCACGCTCCATCTCGCCGACCTGCTGCGCGGGCCGGACCGGCCGTGAACCGCCTGCGGAGCCTGCTGACCGACCGGCTGACGCTGGGGCTGCTCGTCCTGGCGGCGCTGGTGCTGGGGATGCCGGCGCTGAAGCCGCTGTTCGCCGCCGCCTTCCCGGCGCTCGACCGGCCCTTGTACGAGGCGGACGGCTTCCTCGCCCTGACGCTGGACCATCTTGCGCTGGCCGGCGGGGCAAGCCTGATCGCGGTTCTGTTGGGCGGGGCGGCGGGCATCGCGGTGACCCGGCCCTTCGGCCGGGAGTTCCGCGGCGTCCTCGACGCGGTGGCGGCGATGGGCCAGACCTTCCCGCCGGTGGCGGTGCTGGCCGTCTCGGTCCCTGTCCTCGGTTTTGGCCCGGCGCCCGCGCTGATCGCCCTGACCCTCTACGGGCTGCTGCCCATCGTGGAGAACACGGTGGCCGGCCTGGAGTCGGTGCCGGAGCCGGTGCGCGAGGCGGCGCGCGGCATGGGCATGGGGCCGGGCGCGCTGCTGTGGCGGGTGGAACTGCCGCTGGCCGCCCCGGTGATCCTGGCCGGGGTGCGGACGGCGGCGGTCGTCAACCTCGGCACGGCGGCCATCGCCTCCACGGTCGGGGCGAAGACGCTCGGCCTGCCGATCATCGTCGGGCTGAACGGCTCCAACCCCGCCTACGTCATCCAGGGCGCCGTGATCGTCGCCGCCCTGGCGGTGGTGCTGGACGCCGGGTTCGACCGGCTGGCGGCGCGCCTGACCCGCTGGCGGCCCAATGCTGTTTGAGGGTCACTTGTAACCGAGCTTGCGCAGGGCGGGTTCGCCGAGTTCCTGGGCGCGCTTCAGGGTGTCCCGGCTGACGACCAGCTCGACATGCTCCCGAATGTCCTTCAGGGCCGCCACATAGGTGCCCGTGCCGATCCCGTTGGAGAAATCGTTGCGTTGCTGGGCCGTGATGTTCAGGCTCTTCGCTCCGTTCGGGTCGATGAACAGGTTGTAGAGCTTCAGCGCCCCCCGCTGGTCGATGCCCTTGCGAGTGATCGACAGGAATTCGATGTTCTCGCCGTTGTGTTCCTTCTCGGCGCAGGCGTGCAGCAGCAGCGTCAGCTTGCTGCTCTTCAGGATGTCCGCGAGGCTCTTGCCCTGGAAGGGGTTCACGAACTGGCCGCCATTGTTTTGCTGCGCCGCCTTTTCGGCCGCCTTGCGCTGCTTTTCATGGGCCGCCTCGTCCTTGGCCAGACGGGCTTTGATGTCCTTGCGGTCCTTGTCGATGGCATCCTCAAGGACCTTCACCAGCTTGGCTGTGACGCCCGGCACCGCCTTGGTGGCGGCAAGGGCCTTCTTCGCCACCGCGTCCTTCGGATTCGCCTTCGCCAGGGCGCCGAGATCCTTGGAGGCCGCGGCGGCCAGCGTGTTGAGCATCTTCATCTTGCGGAACACGCGGGCGATGGCGTTGTCCACCTCGCTCTCGTAGACGTGGATGGTGTCCTCGTCCAACGGCTCCGGCTTGGTGAGGGCGAGCAGCATCACCTTGTGCCACGTGATCGAGCCGAACGCCTTTTCCGCGTCGGCCATCCCGGCCAGCAGATCCGCGCATTCCTGCCGGGTCCGGTACGTCCCCAGGCTGGCCGACGCCACCCGCGGAATGAGGTCGTCCGGGTATCCGATGATCTTCATGGCCTGCTCCTCCTTGCCGGTTCGTGGCGGGGAGCCTGCCGGAGCGGCTTGGGCGGAGCAATTCGAGATCGGTCGGAATGACGGGAGAGTCCGGCGCGATCTGCACCTTTGCGGACCGATCCCGCGGCGGGAGCCTCCCGCCGCGGAATGGCGTGCCCTCACTGCGGCGGGATGCGCAGGACCTGACCGGGATAGATCTTGTTCGGATCCTTCAGCATCGGCTTGTTCGCCTCGAAGATGGCGTTGTAGCGGTTGGGGTCGCCGTAGACCTTCTTGGCGATGGCGGACAGGGTGTCGCCCTTCTCCACCGTGTGGAACTGCGTCTGGCTGGCCGGCTGCCCGGTCGGCGGAACGGTCGGCTGGTCCGGGCCGCCCGCACCCTGGTCCTTGGCGATGACGGCGGTCTGGTCGTCCACCCGCGACACGCCCTTCACGTTGCCGAGCGCCACCGCGATCTTCTCCTTCTCCTCCTGCGAGGCGGCGCTGCCGCGCACGGTCACCGTGTCGTCGGCGACCTGGATGTCCAGCCCATTGGTCGGCAGGCCGACCTGCGTCAGGTGGGATTTCAGCTCGTCGGCGGTCGGGGTGTCCGCGGCACCGACCTTTTCGCCGTGATCACGGCGGAAGAAATCGAACAGACCCATCATGTCCTCCCTCGGTTGGTCGCCTTGTGAAGCGATCCCGGACAACATCGCTGCGGCTCGCTGGTTTCACGCGCGGAGGAGGGGGGTAGGAACGCCGGGCTTAGCAGGCGCGTTCGACTTCCCAAATAAGGCCATGGAGCCCAGATAACGCGATAGAGAATCACGCCGAAAGGGGAGAGGATCATACCGTCCCCTGCGCAAAGGAGCCGCCGATGAACCCGTCCGACGACTGGCGGATTCCGCCGCAATTCCAGCCCGACCCGGATGATCTGGCCTATGATCTGGACCGGGCGCTGTCCGCCGTGGTCGGGCTGCGCGCCAGCGTTCCTGAAGACGCCTACACCGCCGGCGTTCTGGGCACGGAGCGCGCCGGGCAGGGCGCCGTCATCCGCGAGGACGGGCTGGTCCTGACCATCGGCTATCTGATCGCGGAGGCCGAGGAGATCTGGCTGACCACCAACGACGGGCGGGCGGTGCAGGCCCACGTCGTCGCCTACGACCACACCAGCGGATTCGGGCTGGTGCAGGCGCTGTCGCCGCTGGGCGTGCCGGCGCTGATGCTCGGCTCGTCGCGCCATGTGCAGTTGGGCGACCCGGTGGTGGTGGCCGGGGCCGGCGGGCGCCAGCGGTCCATCACCGCGCGGGTGGTCGCCCGCCAGGAGTTCGCCGGCTATTGGGAGTACATGATCGACGACGCCCTGTTCACCCTGCCGGCCCATCCGAACTGGGGCGGCACGGCGATGCTGGGGGCGGGGGGCGAACTGCTGGGCATTGGCTCCCTCCAGCTCCAGTACCGGGCCGAGGGGGAGCGCGTCCTGCCGCTGAACATGAACGTGCCGATCGACCTGCTGAAGCCGATCCTCGACGACCTGATGACCCGCGGGAGGGTCAGCGACCCGCCGCGCCCCTGGCTCGGCCTCTACGCCACGCAGGACGAGCGGGAGCGGGTGGTGCTGGTCGGGCTGGCCGGCGACGGGCCGGCGCAGCGGGCGGAGCTGCGGGCCGGCGACGTGGTGCGCGCCGTCGCCGGGCAGCCGGTGGGCTCGCTGGCCGACTTCTACCGCGCCCTGTGGAAGCTTGGCCCGGCGGGGGTCGACGTGCCGCTGACCATGGAGCGGGAGGGCGACGTCTTCGACATGCGCGTCGGCTCCAGCGACCGCGAGCGCTTTTTGAAGGCGGCGCGGCGGCACTGACACGCCCTTCTGTGCGACACTGGCGCTCCAGAACCAAGAAGACGGGTTGGAGAGCGCTTTTATGGACGACTTGATGAAGGGGGAACCGGCTTCCGGCTTCCAGACCCTGCTCGGCTACACGCTGGTGCGCTGGGAGGACGGCGTGGCGGAGCTGGAACTGACCATCGCGCCGCAGCACCGCAACCGGGGCGGCGTCCTGCACGGCGGCGCGCTGATGACCCTGCTCGACACCGTCATGGGATTCGCGGCGACCCACTGCGTGGTGCCCGGCCATTCGCGCCGGGTGGTCACGCTGTCGCTGTCCTCCAGCTTTCTGGGTGCCGTGGCGGACGGCACGGTGGTGGCGCGCGGCACGCTGCTGGGCGGCGGGCGCAAGATCGTCGGTTGTCGGGGCGAGGTGCGGCGCAAGGATGACGGCGCGCTGCTGGCGTCCGCCGAGGGAATGTTCAAATATTCTCCGGGAAGTGAAAATCCGGAGGGAACGCCCCGATGACCGACACGAACGATAAGAAGACCGGCCTGGACATCGCGCAGGACGGCCGTGTCCTGCGCCTGACCATCAACGATCCAGCCACCCGCAACTCGATCGGCCCGGCGCTGATGGAGGCGGCCCGCGCCGCCTTCGATGCGGCAGCGGCGGACGCGAGCGTCGGGGCGGTGGTGCTGACCGGCGCCGAGGGGGCCTTCTGCTCCGGCGGCAATCTGAAATGGCTGAAGGAGGCGCGCAACGGCGATCGCGAGTCGGTGCGGGCGGGGGTGGAGAGCTTCCACGCCATGATCCGCAGCCTGCGCGCCTGCCCCAAGCCGGTGATCGCCGCGGTCGAGGGGCCGGCGGGCGGGGCGGGCTTCCCGCTGGCGCTGGCCTGCGACCTGATCGTCGCGGCGGAGGACGCGGTCTTCACCCTGTCCTACATCAAGGTTGCGCTGACCTCCGACGGCGGCGGCACGGCGTCGCTGGCCCGCGCGCTGCCGCCGCAGCTCGCCGCGGAGATCCTGTTCGAGGGCGGGCGCGTCGGGGCGCCGCGTCTGGCGCAGCTCGGCATGATCAACCGGCTGACCGCCCCCGGCGGCGCGCTGGCCGAGGCGACCGCCTGGGCGGAACGGCTGGCCGCCGGCCCGACCGCCGCGCTGGGCCGCGCCAAGGGGCTGCTGGAGGTGGCCTACGGCGGGCTGGCGGAGCAGCTCGACCGCGAGCGCGACGCCTTCGTGGAGTCGCTGTTCAACGACGAGGCCGGGGAGGGCGTGACCGCCTTCTTCGAGAAGCGGGCGCCGGTGTTTCCAAAGGGGTGAGTGCGGGTGTGAGGCCCCCACCCTAAAGCGAACTTCCGTTCGCTTTAGACTCACATCGCCTCACTTGCCGGCGGGCTTCGGCCGCATGTGCGGCCGGGACCACCGTCGCGGTCCAAAGCGGATTGCAATCCGCTTTAACCCTCCCCCGCTATCGCAGGGGAGGGGACTGATCTCCCTCTCCCGCGGAGCGGGGGAGGGCCGGGGTGGGGGCCCGCGCCGCGGCCTCAGGCCCCCTTCCACTCCGTGTGCACCATGCCCGGACGGTCGGTGCGCTCGTAGCCGTGGGCGCCGAAATAGTCGCGCTGGGCCTGGATCATGTTGGCCCACAGCCGGCCGCTGCGGTAGCCGTCCCAGTAGGACAGGGCCGACGCCATCGCCGGCACCGGCACCGCGGCCAGCGTCGCGGCGGCCACCACGCGGCGGAAGCCGGCGTCGCCGCGGGTCATCAGGCCGGCGATGTCGGGGTCCAGCATCAGGTTCGGCAGTTCCGGCGCGCGGTTCAGCGCGGTCAGGATGCGGTCGAGCAGGCGTGCGCGGATGATGCAGCCGCCGCGCCAGATGCGCGCCACCGCCGCCAGATCGACATCCCAGCCGAACTGCCGGCTGCCCGCCGCGATTACCGCGAAGCCCTGGGCGTAGACGGCGATCCGTCCGCTGAGCAGCGCGTCGCCGACCGACGCAACCAGATCCTCCGTGGCGGGAACATGCGGGATGGCCAGCGCCTCGGCGGCGCGCACGCGCTCGTCCTTCAGGGCGGACAGGCAGCGGGCGTGCACGGCCTCGGCGATGGTCGGGGCGGGCATGCCCAGCTCCAGCGCGGTGGTCGCCGCCCAATGGCCGGTGCCCTTCTGGCCGGCGGCGTCGCGGATGACCTCCAGGATCGGAGCGCCGGTCTCGCCGTCCTTGGTGCGCAGGATGTCGGTGGTGATCTCCATCAGGTAGGAGGCCAGCTCCCCGCCGTTCCAGTCGGCGAAGATGTCCGCCAGACGCTCGTAGGAGCAGCCGCCGATCTCGCGCAGAAGATGATACGCCTCGGCGATCAGCTGCATGTCGGCGTATTCGATGCCGTTGTGGATCATCTTCACGAAATGGCCCGCCCCCTCCGGCCCGACGCGGGCGAAGCAGGACTCGCCGTCCGGCGCGCGGGCGGCGATGGCGGCCAGCAGCGGGGCGACGGGGGCCAGCGCTTCGGCGTCGCCGCCGGCCATCAGGGCGGGACCGCGCCGCGCCCCCTCCTCGCCGCCCGACACGCCCAGCCCGACGAAGCGCACGCCCGCGGTCGCGGCGAGCGCCGCGCGGCGGTTGGTGTCGCGGAAGTGGGAATTGCCGCCATCGATCAGCACGTCGCCCGGCGCCAGGCGGGGCAGCAGGGCGGCCGTCAGCTCGTCCACCGGGGCGCCGGCGGGCACCATCATCAGGATCGTGCGCGGCGCCTTGAGCGCGCCCAGCAGTTCCTCCACCGACGCGCAGGCGATGGCGTTGCCCACCTGGGCGGCGAAGGCACCGCGGCGCCCCTCGTCCAGGTCGTAGCCCGCCACCACGGCCCCGTGGTCGGCCAGATTGGCGGCGAGGTTGCGCCCCATCACGCCCAGGCCGAGGACGGCGATGTCGGCCGAGCCGATGGCGGTGGTTTCCGCTCCGGTCCTGGTCGAGTTGCCCTGCACCATCACAACGAACTCCCGTACATTCTCTTTGATGATCCCCCCGCGGTGCGGGGGGGGCACTTTGATGACGCCCCGCGGCGCGGGAGTCGGTTTCGGTTTCTCAAGTGGTCTCGCGGACCATCAGGCGGAAGCCCAGATCCACACGCTGCGGATTTTCCCGGCTTTTCGGCGTCCGGTCCGCCATGCCCGCGATCAGCAGGCGGGCCGCCTCCACGCCGATCGCGCGGCGGGGTGTGGCGACGGTGGTGAGCGGCGGGACGGTCCAGGCCGCCCCGGCCAGATCGTTGAATCCGGCGACGGCCAGCCGCTCCGGTACCGGAATGCCGAGCCGTGCGCATTGGAACAGCGCGCCCTGCGCCAGATCGTCGTTGCACAGGAACAGCGCGTCGGTGTCCGGGTGGGTGGCCATCGTGCGCTCCAGCAGCTCCGCGCCCAGCGCGACGGAGGTGGCGTCCGGCACCATCAACTCAAGCGCCGGGTCGTGCTGCCCGGCGTCGCGCAGCGCTTGCCGCCAGCCGTCGCAGCGCTGGCGCGTCCGCGGGTCGAGCTGCCCGGCGATCAACCCGATCCGCCGCCGTCCCCGCGCCACCAGATGCGCGCCGACGGCGTAGCCGGCGTCGAACTGCGAGAAGCCGACCGTCTGCACCGGGCAATCGCCGTGTTCACCCTCCGCGGCCAGATCCATGGTGTGGATGACCGGGATCCTCAGGCCGCGCAGCAGGTCCCAGGTGCCCGGCGTGTGGTCGAGCCCGCTCAGGATCACCCCGTCCGGATCGTGGGCGAGCTGGGTGCGCAGCACGCGCTCCTCCGCCTCCGGGCCGTAGCCGGTGATGCCGACCAGCGGTTGGTAGCCCTGCGGGCTCAGCGTCTCCTGCACGCCGGCCAGCAGGTCGATGAAGACGGCGTTGGTCAGGGAGGGGATCAGCACCGCCACCGTCATCGTCCGCGCCGAAGCGAGCGCCGAGGCCACGCGGCTGGGCACGAAGCCCAGGCGGCGGCTCGCCTCCTCGACGCGGGCGCGCACCTCCTCGCTGACCGTGTCGGGCCGTCGCAGGGCGCGGGACACGGTCATGGCGCTGACCCCGGCGGCGGCGGCGACGTCGGCCATGGTGGCGCGTCCGCTGCGCGAGGATCGGGGTTTGCGGGGGGTGGCGGTCATCGGCGTTCCAGTTGTCCGGCGGCCATTATCCCGCGCCCCTTTGGGCTTTACAAGTCTCGTTTGTTAGCGGTAACATCGTCATCTCTCCCCTCCCGTAATGTTGCAAGGACCGACCGGCATGAGCGCTCCCCCGTCTTCCGATGTTACCGCTAACACAAGCGGGGCCGTGGACGCGGTCGTGGTGATGGGCGTGGCGGGCTGCGGCAAGACCTCGGTGGGGGAGGAGCTGGCCCGGCGGCTCGGCTGGCAGTTCCTGGAGGGCGACGGCTTCCACCCGCCGGAGAACATCGCGAAGATGTCCGCCGGCATCCCGCTGCAGGACGAGGACCGCTGGGGCTGGCTGGACACCATCGCCGCCCACATCGCGCTGGCGCGGGAGGCGAAGGCGCCGATCGTCGTGTCCTGCTCCGCGCTGAAGCGGCGCTACCGCGAGCGGCTGAGCGCCGGGGGGACGCGCGTCCTGTTCGTCCATCTCGACGGCAGCCGGGACATCATCCACGCCCGCATGGCGCTGCGCGCCGGCCATTTCATGCCGACCACCCTGCTCGACAGCCAGTTCGCGGCGCTGGAGCCGCTGGGGTCCGGGGAGCTGGGCATCGTCTGCGACATCGACGCCAGCCCGGCGGAGATCGCCGCCCGGGTCTCCTCCCGGATCGCTCCCGCCGCCTGAACAGCCTGCCGTCTGGAAGGACCGCGCCATGACGAGTCTTCATCCCGTCCTCGCCGCCGTCACCCGCCGCATCCGGGAGCGCAGCCACGCCACCCGCGCCGCCTATCTGGAGCGGCTGCGCGCCGCGGCGGCGCAGGGGCCGCGCCGCCTGGCGCTGGGCTGCGCCAACCGGGCGCACGGCTTCGCCGGTTGCACCGCGGCGGAGGACAAGGCGGCGCTGCGCGGCGGCTCGACCCCGGCCATCGGCATCGTCACTTCCTACAACGACATGCTGTCCGCCCATCAGCCCTACGGGGACTACCCGGAGCGGCTCAAGGCGGCGGTGCGGGCGGCGGGCGGCGTGGCGCAAGTGGCGGGCGGCGTGCCGGCCATGTGCGACGGCGTGACCCAGGGCGAGCCGGGGATGGAGCTGTCGCTGTTCTCCCGCGAGGTCATCGCCATGGGGACGGCGGTCGCCCTGTCGCACGGCACGTTCGACGGCGTTCTGTGCCTCGGTGTCTGCGACAAGATCGTTCCGGGCCTGCTGATCGGCGCGCTGTCCTTCGGCCATCTGCCCACCGTCTTCGTGCCCGCCGGTCCGATGCCCTCCGGCCTTCCCAACAAGGAGAAGGGGCGCATCCGCCAGCAATACGCGGAGGGCAAGCTGGACAAGGACGCGCTGCTGGAGGCGGAGGCCGCGTCCTACCACGCGCCGGGCACCTGCACCTTCTACGGCACCGCCAACTCGAACCAGATGCTGGTCGAGATGATGGGGCTGCATCTGCCGGGGGCGAGCTTCGCCAACCCCGGCACGGCGTTGCGCGATGCGCTGACCGACGCGGCGGCGCGGCGGGTGGTCGGCCTGCGCACGCCCATCGGAGAGATCGTCGACGAGCGCGCCATCGTCAACGCGGTGGTCGGGCTGCTGGCGACCGGCGGCTCGACCAACCACACGCTGCATCTGCCGGCCATCGCGGCAGCGGCGGGGATCGCCCTGACCTGGGAGGACTTCGCCGAGCTGTCGGCGGTCGTGCCGCTGCTCGCCCGCGTCTACCCGAACGGCAGCGCCGACGTGAACCATTTCGAGGCGGCGGGCGGCATGGCCTTCCTGATCGGAGAGCTGGCCGACGCCGGGCTTCTCCATGGCGACGCCGCCACGGTGTGGGAGGACGACGGCATCACCGCCTACCGCCGTCCGCTGCGGCTGGAGGGGGGCGAACTGGTGCGCGGCGTGGCCGTCCGCGAGAGCGCCGACCCCGCCGTGCTGGCGCCGGTCGCGTCGGCCATGGCGGCCGAGGGGGGCTTGCGCGTGCTGAGCGGGCCGCTGGGCCGCGCGGTGGTGAAGGTCTCCGCCGTGAAGCCGGACCACCGCGTGATCGAGGCACCGGCCCGCGTCTTTACCGACCAGGAGTCGGTGCAGGCGGCGTTCCGCCGCGGCGAGTTGCACCGCGACGTGGTGGTGGTGGTGCGCTTTCAGGGACCGAAGGCCAACGGCATGCCGGAACTGCACAAGCTGACGCCGCCGCTGGGCGTGCTTCAGGATCTTGGCTACCGCGTGGCGCTGGTCACGGACGGGCGGATGTCGGGGGCGTCGGGCAAGGTCCCGGCGGCGATCCACGTCACGCCGGAAGCCGCGGCGGGCGGGCCGCTGGGGCGGGTGCGGGACGGCGACGTGCTGCGGCTGGACGCCGAGCGCGGCACGTTGGAGGTGCTGGTGGAAGACGCGGAATGGGACGCCCGCCCACCGGCGGACGCGCCGGCGGATGCCGGTGTCGGCTGCGGTCGGGAGCTGTTCGGCGTGTTCCGCCGGGGGGTCGGCAGCGCAGAGGCCGGGGCGTCGGTGTTCGGGTGAGGGGTAGTTCCCTCTTCCTCCCTGGGGAGAGGGTTAGGGTGAGGGGGGTGCGCGTCTCGGAACGTCCGGCACAAGCGCAACCCCCTCACCGGCCCTTCGGGCCACCCTCTCCCCAGAGGGGAGAGGGCTTATAAAGGCGAGCGGCGACTACTCTTGTGTGGCCAAGGGGAACTCGCTCACTTCACCGTCAGTTCATACGTTCCCATCGTCCCATAGACGGCAACGGACGTGCTGCCCGCCGGGACCATGACGGTGCCGACGTGCGAGCCGGTGGTCACCACGTCGCCGGCCTTCAGGCCGCCCAGGCTGACCGCGCCGGTGTTGGCCATCCACACCAGAAGCCGCACCGGCTCGCCCGCCGAGTTGCCGGCGACCGTATCGGCCTTCGTCTCGCCGTCGACGACCAGGGCGACCCGCTCCTTCAGCGGCTCCAGCGAGCGCCAGTCGGCGATGGCCGGGCCGACGACCAGGGCACCGTGGTTGAACTGGTCGGCCATGTGGCTGAACCACTCCTGCGAACCGAAACCGGCGAAGCGCGTGTCGACGATCTCGAAGGCGGGATGGACGGACTCGACGGCGTCGAGGACCTCCTCGCGGCTGTAGGGCTCGGCGCGGGGCGGCAGGTCCTTGGCGAATTTGTAGGCGATCTCGGCCTCCATGCCGATGACCTGATAGTCCGCCGCGGGAAGCACCGTGGTGTCGAAGAACAGCGTGTCGGCGTGGATGGGCGCGCGGAACGGCTCGGACTCCGGCGTGCGGGCGCCGACCTTCCAAGCGACGACCGGACCGAGGCGGCGGGCCACGGCGTCCTGGATGGCGTAGGCCTCGGCCTCGCTGGTCGGGCGGGTCGGCAAGGCGGACAGCCAGTCGCGGCTCTTCCGCGCCTGGATCAGGGCGTCAACGGAATCGCGGAATGCGGACTCGTTCATTTCTTCGGACATCGTCTTCGGGCCTTCGCTTTTCTTTGGTTATTGGTGCTTGTCGGGTTGGACTCTCATGGCGCCGCAGGACTCGCGGATGACCAGCCGGGCGGGCAGGATCACGCGCTCCGGAGCCCCCTGCGGGTCGGCGATGCGGCGCAGCAGCAGGCGGGCGGCCTCCTGCCCGATCTGGCGGGCGGAGGTGGCGACGGTGGTCAGGGCAGGGCGGCTGATCGCCGCTTCGGTCAGGTCGTCGAAACCGGTCACCGCGATGTCCCGTCCTGCCCGCAGACCGCGGGCCTCCAGCCCCAGCATCACGCCGAACGCGACCAGATCGTTGTAACACAGCATCGCGGTGGGCGGGTCGGCAAGATCCATCAGCGGCCCCACCGCGTCCAGCCCGCCGCGGCGGGTGGCCGGGCAGCGGACGACGAGGTCCGGGGTCAGGCCGTGGCGGCGCAGCGCCGCGGTGAAGCCGACGCGGCGCCCGGCGAAGGCGGAGTGGGACAGGTTGCCGCCGACGAAGGCGATGCGGCGATGGCCGATCCGCAGCAGATGCTCGGTCACCATCTCCATGCCGAACTCGTAATCCACCCCGGCGTAATCGCCTTCACGGGCGGAGAGGAAGCGCAGCGCCTGGACGACGGGAAGCTGCCACTGGCGCAGCCGGTCCAGCAGGGCCGGCGACGTGCCGGCGGCGGGGCAGAGGATCACCCCATCCACATTCTGCTCGCGCATGCGCTGAAGGTAGCGGTCCTGCCGCTCCCCCGATTCCGCGGTGTTGGCGAGGAAGGCGACGACCCCCTGCTCGCCGAGAACGTCATCCACCCCGGCGGTCAGCTCGCCGTAGAAGGAGTTGTTGATCTCGCAGACGAGCAGCCCGACCGTGTCGGTGCGGGCGGCGCGCAGGGTCGCGGCGCCGCGGTTGTAGACGTAGCCCAACGCCGCGATGGCGGCCTGCACGCGCTCCCGAGTTCTCGGCGGCGACCAGCGGACTGCCGCGCAGGACGAGCGAGACGGTGGACCGCGACACCCCGGCGTGGTGCGCCACCTCCGTCAGGGTGATGCGGGCCGGTCCGCCGCGCTCGTCGAGGATGGTCATTCACGCCGCCATTCAGACGACGGCGGTCGGCAGCGGCTGGCCGGCGAAGAAGGCCGACAGGTTCGCCAGCACCAGATTGCCCATGGCCATGCGCGTCTCCACGGTGGCGCTCGCCTGATGCGGCTGCAGGACGACGTTGTCCAGGCCGAACAGGGCTTCCGGCGCGTGCGGCTCGTTGGCGAAGACGTCCAGCGCGGCCCCGCCGAGACGTCCGTCGGTCAGGGCGGCGACCAGCTCCGGCTCGTCCACCACGGCGCCGCGGGCGACGTTGACCAGCAGCCCGTCCGGCCCCAGCGCTTCGATCACCGCGCGGTTGACCATGTTGCGGGCGTCCGGCCCGGCCGAGGCGGCGACGATCAGGATGTCGCTCTCCCGCGCCAGATCGACCGGGGAGGCGACGAAGCGGTAGGGCACGTCGGCGCGCGGCTTGCGGTTGGTGTAGGCGATGTCCATGCCGAAGCCAGCGGCGCGCTGGGCGATGGCCATCCCGATCCGGCCCAGCCCCAGGATGCCCAGCCGCTTGCCGGTGACCTTGCGGGCCAGCGGCAGGCCACCGTTCGGCCAGCGCCCGGCGCGCACGAAGCGGTCGCCGACCATCATGCGGCGCGAGCCGGCGATCATCAGCCCGATGGCGAGATCGGCCACGTCGTCGGTCAGCACGTCGGGCGTGTTGGTGACGCGGACGCCGCGGCCGGCCGCGTGCTTCAGGTCCACCGCGTCGGTGCCGACGCCGTTGATCGCGACGATCCCCAGGTTGGTGCAGGCGTCCATGATCGCGTTGCTGACGCCCGTGCCGCCGCCGGTGACGACGGCGCGGACTCGCGGCCCCACTTCAGCGACCAAGCGGTCGCGGTCGGGCGCTCCGGCGAGGCGGTGGACGGTGTAGCCCGCGTCCAGCGCCGCCTCGATGTCCGGCATCATGGATTCGACGAGGAGGATCTCCGGCTTCATCAAAGGCTGTCCTTAATGGGGAAGACTTAGTGGGTGAGGATCTGGCCGAGGAAGTTGCGGGTCCGCTCGGACCTCGGATTCGTGAAGAACTCGGCCGGGGTGGCCTGCTCGACGATCTCGCCGCGGTCCATGAAGATGACGCGGTCGGCGACCGACTTGGCGAAGCCCATCTCGTGCGTGACGCACAGCATGGTCATGCCGTCCTCGGCCAGCCCGATCATGGTGTCGAGGACTTCCTTGACCATCTCGGGGTCGAGCGCCGAGGTCGGCTCGTCGAACAGCATGACCTTGGGGTTCATGCACAGCGACCGCGCGATGGCGACGCGCTGCTGCTGCCCGCCGGAAAGCTGGCCGGGGTACTTGTCCGCCTGCTCCGGAATGCGCACGCGGGCCAGATACTTCATGGCGATGTCGCGCGCCTCCTGCTTGGAGGTGCCGCGCACCCGCATGGGCGCCAGCATGCAGTTCTCGACCACGGTCAGGTGCGGGAACAGGTTGAACTGCTGGAACACCATCCCGACGTCGCGCCGCACCTGATCGAGGTGGCGGTGGTGGGCGTCGATCGTGACGCCGTTGACGGTGATCGTGCCCTTCTGATGCTTCTCAAGCTGGTTGATGCAGCGGATCAGCGTGGACTTGCCGGAGCCCGAGGGGCCGCAGATGACGATCCGCTCGCCCTTGTGGACCTCCAGCTCGATGTCCTTCAGCACATGGAAGCTGTCGTACCATTTCTGGACGCCGGCCATCCGGATGACGACCTCGCCGCTGACCGGCCGCGGCGCGGGGACGTCCGTGGTATCGTAAGCCGAGGCCATGGGGGACTCCTCCTGCTCTATTTAAACCCTCTCCCCTCTGGGGAGAGGGGAGGGTGAGGGGGATGCGCCTGTCGGAGCGTCCGGCAAAAGCGCAACCCCCTCACCCCAGCCCTCTCCCCAGAGGGGAGAGGGAGTTTAAGTCTTTACGACTTGGTCAGCGGGGGCAGGTCGGTGCCCAGCCACTTCTTGTGGACCTCGTTCAGTTCGCCGTTCGACTTCGCGGTTTCGATGAACTCGTTGACCCACTTCAGCAGGGCGTCCTGGCCCTTGCGCATGGCGATGCCCTGGACCTGACGGTTCAACACGAACTTCATCTCGTAGTTGGCCTGCGGGGCCAGCTTCTTGATCTCCTTGGTGACCACGTTGCTGAGGCCCAGCGCGTCCACCTGACCGGACAGCATGGCCTGCACGGCGCTGGCGTCGTCGTCGAAGCGCATGATGCGCGCGTCCTTCGGGGCAACGGCGGTCAGGGCGTTGTCCTGGGTGCTGGCGCGGGCGACGCCGACGCGCTTGCCGGACAGCTCCGCGGCCTCCTTGATCTTGGTGTTGGCCGGGGCGACCAGACCGATCTCGATGGCGGCGTAGGGCTCGGAGAACTGCACCTGCTCGGCGCGGGCCGGGGTGATGCCCAGCGAGGCGACCAGCAGGTCGACCTTGTTGGTCAGCAGGTAGGGGATGCGGTTCGGGCCGGTGACCGGAACGATCTCCACCGGGACGCCCATGTGCTTGCCCAGCAGCTTGGCGACGTCGGCGTCGTAGCCGTCCGGCTTGCCGTCGGCGGTGGTGATGCCGAAGGGCGGGAAGTCCACCAGCATGCCGATGGTCAGCTTGCCCTTCGACTTGATCTCGTCAACGGTCTGGGCGGCCGCAGGGCCAGCGGTGGGGGCGGCCAGGGCGATGGCGGCGGCCATCATGGCGCCGGCGACGGCGAGGCGGCGGGTGATCGACAAGGTCATTGGGGTTTCCTCACGGTTCTTATGAAAATAGGATCAGCGGGTGGCGAGGGCGTAGCGCCGCTCCAGGCGAGCGCTGAGCAGCGACAGCGGCCAGCACATCAGGAAGTAGAGCACCGCCACGATCCCGAACACCAGGAAGGGCTGGAAGGTGGCGTTGTTGACGATCTGCCCGGCACGGGTCAGCTCGGTGAAGCCAATGATCGCGGCCAGCGACGTGCTCTTGATGAGCTGCACCAGGAAGCCCACGGTCGGCGGCACCGCGACCTTCACCGCCTGCGGCAGGATCACGTAGCGCATCAGCCCCGGATAGCGCAGGCCGAGCGCCGAGGCCGCCTCCCACTGGCCGCGCGGCACCGCCTGGATGCAGCCGCGCCAGATCTCGCCGAGGAAGGCGCTGGCGTTCAGCGTCAGGCCCAGAGCGGCGGCGGCCCAGGGGTTGAGGTCGAGCCCCATCACCGTGGCGCCGAAGAACACCAGGAAGAGCTGCATCAGCAGCGGCGTGCCCTGGAAAAGCTGGATGTAGCCGGTGGCGGCCAGCCGCACCGCCTTGATGTCCGAGGTGCGGGCCAGCGCGATGACCAGCCCGACCGTGGCCCCGCCGATGAAGGCGATGGCCGACAGCGCCAGCGTCCATTGCACGGCGCTGAGGAGGAAGAGGAATTCGTTGTAACTGAAGGCGCGGATCATGGTTCGGCCCTCCCTCAGCGCCGGTCGGTGTCGTAGGCGAAGGCCAGCTTGTAGATGCCGGCGAACAGCGCGGAGAACATCATCGCCAACATCAGATAGATGCCGGTCACCACGATGTAGATCTCGAAGCTGCGGAAGGTCTGCGACTGGATGTTGTTGGCGACCGAGGTCAGCTCGTCCGCCGAGATCGCCGAGACCACGCTGGAGCTGAGCATCAGCAGGATGAACTGGCTGGTCAGCGCCGGGTAGACGGTGCGCAGCGCCGGCTTGATGACGATGTAGCGGAAGACCTGCAGCGGCTTCAGCCCCAGCGCCAGCCCGGCTTCGATCTGGCCTTTTTGGATCGATTCGATGCCGGCCCGGATGATCTCCGTCGCGTAGGCGCCGACATTGACCACCATGGCGATCAGCGCGGCGAGATCGGGCGACAGGCGGATGCCCATGGTCGGCAGGCCGAAGAAGATCAGGAAGATCTGCACCAGGAAGGGCGTGTTGCGCACCACCTCGATGTAGGCGTTGATCACCCACCGGACCGGCTTCGGCCCGGACGTCTTGCCGAGCGCACAGAGAATCGCGACGATCAGGCCGAGAACCATGGCGCCGATCGACAATTGCACGGTCAGCCAAGCGCCCTGGAGCAGATAGTCCCAGGAGTCGATGACCGCCTTGAAATCGAAGGTGTAGTTCACGGGCTTTCCCTCCGCATCCGGGCCGGCCGCATCCGAACCGCTGTGCGCGTTCGGTGAACAGTCCCTTGTGCGGGATTCTCGTTGTCGGCCTCTCGTTGTCCGGCGGGTCGTGGCGATGCCTCGGGCGCCGGATGTTGGGGGAGCCTATTTGGATCGATCCAAATGCGCAAGGCGGAAAACGCAGCGCTGCGAAATTTACTACGTGTGGCCAACAATCCTGCCGCGCATTCGCCGTGGTGATGTTAAACCGCAATGGTGCGTCGACGAACGGACGCTTGCACAGGGCCGCGTCTTGACGATTATCAAGGTCGAACACGGCCGCGCACCGGACTATCCGGGGTGATACGACGCGGTGCCGCCCCCTTGAGGGTGGCCCAATGGAGAAGGATTGTCGCATGGACTGCTTCGCCGCTCCCGCCCCCTCCGCCCCCCTGCCGCTGGACGAGGCGCTGGCCCGCGTGCAGCGCGCCTACGGCGCGGTGACGGAGCCGGAGGAGGTGCCGCTGCGCGCCGCGCTGGGGCGCATCCTGGCGGAACCGGTGACGGCGACCGTGAACGTGCCGCCGGTCGCCGTCTCGGCGATGGATGGCTGGGGATACGGCAATGCGGGCGCCGTGGGCGGGGACGGCGATGTCCTGCGGCTGGCCGTGGTCGGGCGCGTGCCCGCCGGCTCGGTCTTTGCCGGAACGGTCGGGCCGGGCGAGGCGGTGCGCATCTTCACCGGCGCGCCGATCCCGGCGGGGGTGGACACCGTGGCCATGCAGGAGGACTGCCGGGCCGAGGATGGCGCGGTGCTGGTGCCCGCCGGCCTGAAGCGCGGTGCCAACATCCGCGACGCCGGCGAGGACATGACGGCCGGATCGGTCGTGCTGACTCCCGGCCTGCGGCTGCGCGCCCAGGAGGTCGGTCTGGCCGCCGCGGTCGGGCGGTCGCGCCTGTCGGTGCGCAAGCGCCTGCGCGTCGTCCTGTTCTCCACCGGCGACGAGCTGCGCGAGCCGGGGACGGAGAAGCCGGAAGGCGCGATCTACGACGCCAACCGCTACACGCTGGCCGCCCAGCTCGACGCGCTGGGGGCGGATGTGCGCGACCTCGGCATCCTGCCGGACAAGCCGGACGTGACCCGCGCCGCCCTGGCCGACGCCGCGGCGACCGCCGACCTCGTCGTCACCTCCGGCGGCGCCTCGGTGGGGGAGGAGGACCATGTGAAGCGGGTGGTCGGGGAACTGGGCTCCGTCGACCTTTGGAAGCTCGCCCTGAAGCCGGGCAAGCCGCTGGCGCTCGGGCGCATCGGCACCACGCCCTTCCTCGGCCTGCCGGGCAACCCGGTTTCGGCGATGGTGACCTTCATGCTGGTGGGCCGCCCGCTGGTGCTGCGCCTGTCGGGGGCGGAGAGCGCGCCGGCCCCCCGCTGCCTCGTCGTTGCCGGTTTCGAGTTCAGGAAGAAGCCGGGCCGCCGCGAGTTCCTGCGCGCCCGTCTGGCGACCGGAACCGATGGCCGCCCGGTCGCCCACAAGTTTCCCAGCGACAGTTCCGGCGTCCTGACCTCGATGGTCGAGGCCGACGGGCTGGTCGACATGCCGGCCGACGCCACCGCGATCCATGACGGGGACATGGTGGAGTTCCTGCCCTTCACCGGGCTGTTCGCCTGAGCGCCGGACGATCCCTCTCCCGTCCCCGGGAGAGGGAGAGAGTCCTTACTTCTTCGGCATGTGGCCGCTGATCTCGGCGTGCAGGGGCTTGGTGTCCTCGAAGGTCTTCTGCTGCTCGGGGGTGGCGTCCTTCTGGTGCTTCGCCTTCCATTCCGAATAGGGCATGCCGTAGACGGCGATGCGGGCCTCTTCGTCGGTCAGCGGCACGTTCCGCTCCCGGGCGGCGGCGGCGTACCATTTGGACAGGCAGTTGCGGCAGAAGCCGGCCAGATTCATCAGGTCGATGTTCTGCACGTCGGTGCGCTTCTGGAGATGCGCGACCAGTCCGCGGAACGCGGCGGCTTCCAGCTCGGTGCGGGTCTTCTCGTCCATTCCAATCCCTCTCACTTTTGTTCGTTGTGCAGCGTGACGAAGCGGCCATGGCGGTGGAAGCTCTGGGACGAGCCCCCGGCCAGGATCGCCTCGGCCACGGCGTCGCGGTTCTCCACCACGAAGCCGGCCAGCGCGGCAACGCCGTAGCGGAACAGCCGCGGGGTCAGCGGCGTCCCCGGCCCGACCAGCGCGACGCGGGTTCCCTCGGCCACCGACAGCAGGCGGGGCAGGGTGCGGTTGGTCAGGGTGGAGGCGGTGATCGCCGCGCCCTCCGCCCCCGGCAGCAGCCATTCCCCGGCGGCTTCCGGATACTCCCCGTCGCTGGGGTTCAGCTCGACCACATGGGCGTTGGGCAGGCGCTTGGCAATCTGCGGGAAGGCCCCGAAGACGACCACGCGCCCCTCCATCCCGGTGAACAGGTCCAGCCCGTTGGCCGTGGAGCCGGTCAGGTCGGGACGGTTGTAGTGGGCGTTCAGCGCGGCCATGCCGACCGCGGTCTCCTGCGGGTCCCAGGAGCGCGCGGCGTGGGCGGCCAGCCCGGCGAGGCCGACGCCGGCCCAGCGCGCCGGATCGGGCGGCGGTGCCGACTGCGGGCGGGCGGCCAGACCGATGCCGGGTCCCCCGGCGCCGTCCGTCTCCACCATGATCCATTTGGCGCCGATGGTGATCGCGCGGACCTTGGCGTCCTCCACGCCGTGCAGCAGGTCGTCGTAAAGCCGGTGCGCCCCCCACCAGCGCCACAGCGCGTCCTCGTGCGGCGAGATCAGGGAGGTGAAGCCGCCGGTGAAGCTCTGCCATTCGTTGAGGAAGCGGCTGCCGACGCTGGTCAGCACCGGAATGCCCTCGGCGATGCCGGCCAGCAGCTCGTCCGCCAGCCCCTCGCCATGCGCCTCCAGCCCGGCGAACTTGTTGACCACCAGCAGGTCGGCGCGCTCCGCGATGGCGCGGCGCAGCGCCTGGCTGGCCTCGGCCACCCCCTGGGGATCGACGCGGCAGGATTGCGATTCGCGGCCGAGATGCTGCGAGATGTCGTAGGCTTGGCCGGTGGCGACGTCCACCAGCTCCATCAGGTCGGCGCAGTCGCCGGGCGCGCCGGTGTTGCGCTGGATCACGCCGCCGACGCGGAAGCCGCGCCGCCGCAGCTCCATCACGAAGCGGTCGATCATCGCGTCGACGGCGATGGAGCCGGGGCCATGGACCACAGCACCAGGACGCAGCGGGGGTGGAACCGCGGGGCGCAGGGTCGGCATGGGGCGGACTCCTTCAGGAATGGAGAGGAACGTCAGACGGCGGAGACGCCGCGGCGGATGTGGTACACGAACACCTCCCCGCGCGTCTCGTGCGCCAGCAGCACGTTGTCGGTCGTGTTGCAGAAATGCTTGAAGTCGATGATCGACGCCGGGTCGGTGGCGTAGACGATCACCTCCTCCCCCTCGGCCATTTTGTCCAGCAGGGCGCGCGTCCGCAGGATGGGCAGCGGGCAGTGCAGCCCCTTCACGTCGAGTTCCTTGGCCGCCACGGACGTAACCTCTTCTTCTGCATGGGCACCGGACGCCGCGACTGTACCGGGTTCCCGCCTCCGTCTCCACCATTCCGGCAGAATTGCCGTTCCGTGCAATTGGGCGCTCCCGGCGGGCCGGGGCACCTTTGCCGGGCTGGAATGTTAGCCAGGGAAACGGATTCGAACGAACAATGCGGGAGCAACGCTTATGGCCGGTCGGCATTTCGACAAGGTGGTGGTCATCACCGGGGCGTCCAGCGGGATCGGCCGGGCGACCGCGGTGGAGTTCGCGCGCCACGGCGCCGCGGTGGTGCTGGCGGCGCGGCGCCACGCCGCCCTGCACGAGGTCGCGGAGGAGTGCGTGGCCGCCGGCGGGCGGGCGATGGTCGTGCCCACCGACGTGCGCGACCAGGAGCAGATGAACCGTCTGGCCGAGCGTGCCATCGAGGTGTTCGGGGGGATCGACGTCTGGGTGAACAACGCCGGCGTCATCGCCTTCGGGCGTTTCGAGGAGACCCCGCAGGACGTGTTCGAGGAGGTGATGCGCACCAACTTCTTCGGCACCGCCAACGGATGCCGCGCCGTGCTGCCGCATTTCCTGGAGCGGGAGGAGGGCACGGTCATCAACGTCGCCTCGCTGGCTTCCCTCGTCGGGCAGCGCTACGCTGCCGCCTACGCCGCCAGCAAGTTCGCGGTGCGCGGTTTCTCAGAGACGCTGCGGCAGGAGCTGGTGGAGGACCCCGGCATCCAGGTCTGCACCCTGCTGCCCGGTCCCATCGACACGCCGCTGTGGCAGCATGGCGCGAACTACACCGGCCGCGCCGTCAAGGCGATGACACCGCTGCACCCGCCGGAGGAGGTCGCCGAGGCCATCCTGCGCCTCGCCGAAAACCCACGGCCCGAGCTGTTCGTCGGCGCCGCGGGGCGCTCCGCCACCCTGCCGCACGCGGTGGCGCCGGCGCTGGCGGACCGCAGGATGGCCCACCGGATGGACCGCGACATGTTCGACAACCGCCCGGCCCACGACACCTCCGGCGGCGTTCTGGAGGCCATGCCGGATTACCGCGAGGCGAGCGGCGGCTGGATGGAGCGGGCCGAAGCCCAGGCACCCCAAGGCCGGGAAGGGCGCCGCGCCCTGTGCTGGACCAACGTCGCCCTGTTCTTGCTGCCCATCGGCCTGATGAGTCGCCTGCCCGCCCAGGTCTGGGAAAGGCGGGCGTGGGAGAGTGCCAGGGTCAGGCCGTGAGCATCTTGAGTCCGGACAAGGCGAGGATCGCCGCCAGCAGATAGCGCAATGTGGCGGTCGGCAGATGGCGGCTGCCCAGCCAGGCGCCGACCGCGCCGCCCACCCCGGCGGCGACCAGCCACCAGGGCAGGGCGGCCGGCAGCGTCGTCACGGTCGTCCAGGTGCCGGCCAGCGCCGCCGCCGAGTTCAGCAGGTTGTAGGCGGCCGACACAGCGGCAGCGCGGCGCGTCTCGACCCAGCCCATCAGCAGGATCAACGGCGCCAGGAAGATGCCGCCGCCGGTGCCGGTCATCCCCGACAGGAAGCCCACCGCGGCCCCGGCGGCGAGCGCCGGCAGGAAGGGCGGGGCGACGGCGGCCGTCCTCTCCGGCGCGCCGCGCGCCACCCAGGTCGAGCGGGCCAGTTCCAGCGCCGCCAGCAGGAGGATCGCCCCGACCAGCGGGTAGTAGAGATGGGACGGCAGGTGCAGCGTGCCGCCGAGGAACGAGAAGGGCATCCCCAGCACGCCGAACGGGTAGAAGGCCCGCCATGTGAACAGCCCGGCGCGGACGAAGCGCACGGTGCCGATGGTCGCCACCAGAAGGTTGAGGGCGAGCGCCGTCGGCTTCATCGTCGCCGGGTCGAGCCCGACGATGCCCATGACCGCCAGATATCCCGAGGCTCCGGCCTGCCCGACCGCGGCGTACAGCGTGGCGATGACCAGGATCAGCGCCGTCAGTCCGGCCGTCTCGTTGAACACCAGCACTTCCCCAAGCCGTGATGATCGCTTGTAACCGGCGGGCGTTGGCGGGGCCAGGGAAAGGGGGAGAATTTCCGAACCATGGAGGTGCTGCGCTGTTGGCAGGGCAGGGCGCCGACGCCCACTCCCATCACCCCGTCCTTACGGAGATTGCCCATGCACGCCCGCGACATGATCAGCACCCACCCACACGTGCGCGGAAACCCCAACGACGCACTCATCCGCTGCATCGAGGCCTGCTACGACTGCGCGCAGACCTGCACCACCTGCGCCGACGCCTGCCTGGGCGAGGAGGCGGTGGCCGAACTGGTCCAGTGCATCCGCCTGAACATGGATTGCGCCGACGTCTGCGCGGCGACCGGCGCCATCGCCACCCGGCGCAGCGGCTCCAATGAGGCGGTGATCCGCGCCATGCTCGACGCCTGCGCCACCGCCTGCCGCCTGTGCGCCGAGGAGTGCGAGGGGCACGCCGCCATGCACCAGCATTGCCGCATCTGCGCCGAAGCCTGCCGGTCCTGCGAGGACACTTGCCGCAAGGCGTTGCAGACCCTGAGCCATTGAGGCCGGCCGGGGGTCAGCCGCCGTTGCCGAGGATCACCCGGTCCAGGTAATCGGCGAGCAGGGGGCCATCGCCCAGCCCGAGCAGCAGCTTGGACGAGACGTTGCCGTTCTCGGTCCGCAGGCCCGGAACCGCCGCGTGTCGGTCCAGGAAGCCGTCCAGACCGGCGTTCCAGGCGGCATCGGCGTTGCGGCAGAAGATCTTCGACAGCGAGAAGTGCGGCACCTTGCGGAAGGGACTGGCGAGGCGCTTCCCCTGGAAGACGGCCGGCGGGTTGCCGAGCGCGCGATAGCGGGTTTCCAGCGTCTTGCGGAAACTCTGGAAGGTCGTCCCGCCGCTCTCCATGCCGATGGTGACGACCGGAACGCCGAGCAGGGCCACCGAGTCGGCGATCAGACGGGCGTTCTCCTCCTGGTCGCGCCGGATGGCCTCGGCGAGCGCCGGATCGCCGCGCATCGCCTCCGTCAGTCCCACCGTGCGCGGCGTGTGGAAGGAGCTTTTGTTCAGCACCATCACCTTGCCGCGGAAGGAGCCGGCGCCGAAGATGCCGTCGAAGAAGCTGTGGGCCATGGCCCCGGCGCGCCCCTGGACGCACAGGTAGACGGACTGCTCGAACTCCCGGCGCCCCGGATTGTCGCCGACCAGGATCAGCGCCGGCAGCGGGCCGTCGGTGGCGGCGTAGGCGGCGAGGTCGCTGTTTTCGACGAACAGCGGCGACACCGAGGCCTTGAGGGCACGGACCCGCTCCCCATGCTGGGCGACGCGGCTGCGGAACAGCGCGACCGGGTCCGGCCGTCCGCCCTCCGGCGGGACCTCGCCCAGGATGACGGACAGGTGCCGCAACTCGGCCTGATGGTCCGATGCCGCCGCGTCGATCGAGGATACCGCCATTCCCATCACCCCTTGTGCAATGCGGCCCCATCCAAGGGGCTTGGTGCCTTCTAAAAGACTGGTGATTGTGTTGTCGAGAGGCGTCGATCCGGCTATAGAGTGCGCCAGGGAAGCGACCGGAGCCGCGCCGTTTGCGGGTTCGCCAGGAGGTTCGGAAGGCATGAAGCTGTCAGACGTCGATATTCGCCGATACCTCGCCGAAGGACGCATCGAGATCGACCCGTTGCCGGCGGAGAGCCAGATCGGGGCGATGTCGGTGGACCTCCAGCTCGGAAGCGCCTTCCAGGTCTTCCCGCCGGGCAAGGCGGCCTTCGTCGACCTCGCCCCGCCCGAGGGCCATCCCAGCCAGGTTCCCGACAAGCTGATGGACCGCGTCGAGGTTCCCGTCGGCGAGCCGTTCTTCCTGCATCCGGGCGAGCTGGTGCTCGGCATCACCGTGCAGCGCATCGGCCTGCCCAACGACATCGCCGGCCGCCTGGACGGCCGCAGCAGCCTCGCCCGCCTGGGCCTGATGGTGCACGCCACCGCGCACACCATCGATCCGGGCTGGAACGGCCGCATCACCCTGGAATTCTTCAACTGCGGACGGCTGCCGCTGGCGCTGCGCCCGGGCATGCGGATCTGCGCCCTCAGCTTCGAAACGCTGATGTCGCCGACCTCCAAGCCCTACGCCGCGCGCCCCGACGCCAAGTACCGCGACCAGCTCGACCCGCTCCCGAGCCGGATCAACCTTGAGCAGTCCTGAAGGCTGATTTCCGAAGGCCGACCATGAAAAGGCGCCCCGCTTCCGGGGCGCCTTTTTTCGTGCGGGTGTCCGGCGGCCCAGCCGCCCGGATGTCAGCCGGGCTCCCACCCCTCCGGCGCCATCTCGAAGCCGGCGAACTCGAAGGCGGGGGAGACGGTGCAGCCGACCAGAACCCAGCCCGCCAGCGGCCGCGCCGCCTGCCACGCGTGCGCCGGAACGACGCCCTGCGGGCGCTGGCCGCCCGCGAGGTCCATCCCCAGCACAATCCGCTCCACCGACCGGCCGTCGGCGGAGATGGACAGCTCCAGCGGTCCCCCGGCGTGCCAGTGCCACATCTCGACCGCGTCCACCCGGTGCCAGTGGGAGCGTTCGCCCGCCTGGAGCAGGTAGTGGATGCCGGTCTTGACCCCACGCCCGCCGCCCGGCGGGGCGTCCCGGAAGGTCTCCACATAGTGGCCGCCTTCCGGATGGGGCTGCATGCCCAGCGTCGCGATGATGCGCTCGGGCGTCAGGGCCTCCATGGCGTCGTCCTTTCTCACCGTGGCCGTCACGCCGGCGGCGGCGCGGTGCGGCGGAAGCTGTCGAGGTCGGAGGCCGAGGCGAACCACGCCGCCAGCTCCGGACGGCCCGCCCGCCAGTCCTCGTGCCCGAACCGGAAGTCGAGGTAGCCGAGCGCCACCAGGATGGACAGTGTGCCGATGGTCAGCGTGCCGTCGAGGGCCGGCGCCTCCGCCTCCAGCACGTCGAGCGCGCGGGCGACGGCGCGGCGCTGGCGGTCCGCCCAGGTCTCGGAACGCTCGCCGTCCGGCCGCTGAAGCTCCAGGCGGCGCAGGATGGCGGCGTCGCAGATGCCGTCGGCCAGCGCCTGCTGGCGCAACGCCGTCCAGCGCGCCGGGCCGGCGGCTGGGAACAGGCGCGGGCCGTCGTGCAGCGAGTCCAGATACTCGGCGATCACCGGGCTGTCGTAGAGCGCCGAGCCGTCGTCCAGGATCAGGGCCGGCACCTTGCCCAGCGGGTTGTCCGCCGGCAGGTCGGTGTCGGGCGCCCAGGCGTTGGTCACCTGCTTCTCGACCGTCGAGTCCAGCCCGCATTCGATGAGGACCATCGCGACCTTGCGGACGTAGGGCGAGGTCGGGCTCCAGCGCAGCTTCATCAGAATCTCTCCTCCCGTTTTGTGGGCGTCAGGGTAGCGCGAGGGCGCGCCGTCTTAAAAGCGGTCCTTGCGGCCGCGGATCTCGGCGAAGACCGCCACCGGGTCGGCGCCTGCCATGCCGAGGGCGGCCTGGACCTCCGGCATGTCGGCGCGCAGGAAGGGATTGGTGGCCTTCTCCACTCCCAGCGTGGAGGGGATGGTCGGCTCTCCGCGCTCGCGCTGCGCGGCGATCTCCGCCGCGCGGGTCTTGAGGGCGGCGTTGGCCGGCTCCACCGTCACGGCGAAACGGGCGTTGGACAGGGTGTATTCGTGGCCGCAATAGACGCGCGTGTCGTCCGGCAGGCCGCGCAGCTTGACCAGGGATGTCCACATCTGGGCCGGCGTGCCCTCGAACAGCCGCCCGCAGCCGAGCGCGAACAGCGTGTCGCCGCTGAACAGCGCCTTGGCCTCCGGAAACCAGAAGGCGATGTGGCCGGAGGTGTGGCCGGGGACGAAAAACACCTGGGCGGTGTGCGATCCGAACGAAATGGTCTCGCCTTCGCCCAGACACGTCTCCATATCGGGAATGCGGGCGACGTCGGCGCGCGGGCCGATCACATCGGCGCCATAGCGCGCCTTCAGCGCGTGGTTGCCGCCGATGTGGTCGTTGTGGTGGTGGGTGTTGAAGATGTGCGTCAGCGTCCAGCCGCGCCGGTCCAGCTCCGCCAGCACGGGCTGCGCGTCGCCGGGGTCGACGACACCGACGGCGCCGCTGGCCGGATCGCGCAGGAGGTAGATGTAGTTGTCGGCGAAGGCCGGAATCAGGTGGATGTCCATGGGCTTGGGCCCCTCTCCCGCATGAATGGACGTTCGATCGAAACGTGATAGCCTGGGATGACCATGTACACCGATATCGTCGATCTCCGTGAATTCTACGAGTCCGGGCTTGGTCAGGCGGCGCGGCGGATGATCCGCCGGCGCATCCGCACCATCTGGCCCAACCTGCGCGGCCAGATCGTGCTGGGGGTCGGCTACACGACGCCGTACCTGCAGCCCTTCCGCGACGAGGCGGAGCGGGTGTTCTCGATCATGCCGGCGACCCAGGGCGTGACCTTCTGGCCGCCGGGCGGGCCGGGGCTGGTGGCGCTGGGCGACGAGGCGGACCTGCCGCTGGCCGACATGTCGGTGGACCGCGTGCTGCTCGTCCACGGGCTGGAGGGGACGGAGCAACTCCGCCCGATGATGCGCGAGATCTGGCGTGTGCTGGCCGGCGGCGGGCGGGTGCTGGTGGTGGTGCCGAACCGCCGCGGCCTGTGGGCGCGGGCCGACTGGACGCCCTTCGGCCATGGTTTTCCCTATTCGGCTTCTCAACTGAAGCAGGTTCTGCGCGACACCATGTTCGTGCCGGAGCGCACGGGGCACGCCCTGTTCCTGCCGCCGCTGCGCTCCCGCTTCCTGATGAAGACCGCCCCGGCCTGGGAGGAGGTCGGCTGCCGCTGGTTCAAAGCCTTCGCCGGGGTGACGATGATCGAGGCGTCGAAGCAGATCTTCGCCGGGGTGTCGCGCAAGACCCAGCAACCGGTCAAGCGCCGCCTGATCGTTCCGCTTCCCGGCGGGGCCGCTCCGGCCCGCCGTCCGGCGGGGTCCGGCGCGTGGCGGGTGTCGGAGGAGCCGTAAGCCTTGCTCCGGGGCCGTTGCGGTTTGTAACCTCGCTGGTCACCGCAGCGGATCGGACCCCATGACGAAGGCGAGCGTTCTCATCGTGCCGGGACTCGGCAATTCCGGCCCGGACCATTGGCAAAGCTGGCTGCAGCGGCGCCACCCGTCCTTCACGCGTGTCGAGCAGGCCGACTGGGACGCGCCGCACTTGGAGGATTGGGTTCGCTCGCTGGAGGATGCGGTGGCTGCCGCCACCGCGCCGGTGGTTCTGATCGCCCACAGCCTGGGCTGCATGGCCGTCGCCCATTGGGGCGTGCGGAGCGGGTCGTCGGTGGGCCAGGTCGCCGCCGCCCTGCTGGTTGCCCCGCCCGACGTCGAATCGGCGGAGCACACGCCGCCGGAGGTCCACGGCTTCGCCCCGGTGCCCACCGATCCGCTGCCCTTCCGCGCGCTGGTGCTGGCCAGCCACGACGACCCCTACGCCGCGATCGCCCGCTCCTGCGCCTTCGCGGTTGGGTGGGGCGCCGACTTCATCGACGGCGGCGCCCTCGGCCACATCAACACCGCCGCCGGCTACGGCCCCTGGCCGGACGGCGAGCGGCTCGTCCTCGACCTGCTGCGCGCGGTGGAGAGCGGCGCCTGAGCCGTCACTGCGGCTGGCCGCTCACCGTTTTTACCCCGTCTCCATAGGTGAATTCCGGCGCCCGCGCGAGTTCGGCGGCCGGCAGGTCCAGCGTCGGCGTCGTCGCGCCATCGCCACCGGGGGCGGCACCCGCGATGTCGGTGCGCAGCATGCTGACCGGCAGGGACCGCAGTTTGCCGTCCGCCCCGCTGCCCTCCGCGGGGGCCAGCACGATCCGCTCGATCGAAGCGGCGCTGCCGTCCAGAGTGAAGTCCTTGATGGAGCCGCCGGGCTGGCCGTCGCGGGTCCGCACCTCCTTGCCGATCAGGGTCCGCGCCTCCTCCGGGGTCAGCAGATGGGGAATCGCGGCGACGGAGGGGGCGGCGCGCTTCATCTCGTCGGAAGGCGCGTCGCCGCCGAGCCCTTCCTGCGAGGCCGCGGGCGGGGTGGCCGGGGTGTCGTCCGGGCGCGGCGCCGTCATCAGCGGGGGCCGCGCGGCGTCCGGTGAAGCCTGCGGTGCCTGAGCCTGGGGCGTTTGTGCCGATGCGGCGCCGGACAACAGCAGGGCGGCGGCCGATGCGGCCAGGACGGAGGAGAGGACGAGGCGCATGGTGCGAAGCTCCCGCTGACGGTTGTTGAACGGACTTTGCCTGTTCAACAGCGCCAGCGGGGCAGGGGTTGCATCGCCGCCGTCCGGCGGGGTCCGGTCAGTCCCGGCGCAGCAGGAAGACGCCCTGCTCGCCCAGCAGGTTGGCGAGCCCGGAATGGACGTGGCCGGTGACCCGGCCGGTGCCGTTCACGATCATGCAGCGCTCGATGCGGATGCCCATCTCCTCCGCCAGGACGACGAAGTCCCGGATCGTGCAGAAATGGATGTTGGGCGTTTCCCACCACTGGTAGCCCAGCTTCTCCGTCACCGGCATGCGTCCGGTCAGCAGGAGCTGCACGCGGATGCGCCAATAGCCGAAGTTGGGCACCGACACGATGGCCCGCCGCCCGATGCGGGTCATCGTCTCCAGCACCGTCCGCGGCTCGCGCATCGCCTGCAGGGTCTGACTGAGGATCACGTAATCGAAGGCGCCCGGCGGGTAGTCCTTCAAATCGGTTTCGGCGTCGCCCTGGATGACCGACAGGCCCTGGGCCACGCACTGGTGCACGCCGTCCATCGACAGTTCGATCCCGCGCGCGTCCGCCCCCTTCTGCCGGGACAGGAAGGCGAGCAGGGCGCCGTCGCCGCAGCCGACGTCGAGCACGCGGCTGCCCGGCTCCACCATCTCCGCGATCAGCTTCAGGTCGGAGCGGATGCCGGTGCCGGAGGCGGCGCGGGCGGCGGCTTGCTTGTCGTCGAGGGGACTCATGGCCGGGAGTCCCGCGTCAGGCCGCGGTGTTCGGCGCAGCCGTCGAGGAAGCCGCGGATCACCTGATGGAATTCCGGCTCGTCGAGCAGGAAGGAGTCGTGGCCCTTGTCGGTGCGGATCTCCACGAAGCTGACGTTGGCGGCCACCGCGTTCAACGCGTGCACGATGGCCCGCGATTCGGAGGTCGGGAACAGCCAGTCGCTGGAGAAGCTGGCGAGGCAGAAGCGCACCGGCGTGCCCTTGCCGTCCTTGCGGAAGGCGTTGGACAGGGTGCCGCCCCCGTAATCCGCGGCGAGGTCGAAATAGTCCATCGCCCGCGTGATGTAGAGGTAGGAATTGGCGTCGAACCGCTCGACGAAGGTGATGCCCTGGTGGCGCAGATAGCTTTCCACCTGGAAATCGGCGTCGAAGCCGTAGGTGACGGTCTGGCGGTTCTGCAGGTTGCGCCCGAACTTGCGGTGCAGCGCCGGTTCCGACAGGTAGGTGATGTGCGCGGCCATGCGCGCCACCGCCAGCCCGCGGTGGGGGCGGGTGCCCTCCAGCAGGTAGTTGCCGCCGGCCCAGTCCGGGTCGGCCATGATGGCCTGCCGGCCGACCTCGTGAAAGGCGATGTTCTGCGCGGAGTGGCGGGCGGCCGTGGCGATCGGCACCGCGGCGAAAACCGACTCCGGGTAGGCGACGGCCCATTGCAGCACCTGCATGCCGCCCATCGAGCCGCCGATCACGCAGAAGAGCTGGTCGATCCCGAGATGCTCCACCAGCAGCTTCTGCGCGCGCACCATGTCGCCGATGGTGATGACGGGGAAGCCGAGGCCGTAGGGCTTGCCGGTCGCCGGATCGGTCTCCTTCGGGCCGGTGGAGCCCATGCAACCGCCGATGACGTTGGAGCAGATGACGAAGTAGCGGTCGGTGTCGACCGGCTTGCCGGGTCCGACCAGCATCTCCCACCAGCCGGGCTTGCCGGTCACCGGATGCTGGTCGAGCACGTAATGGTCGCCGGTCAGGGCGTGGCAGATCAGGACGGCGTTCGACCGGTCCGCGTTCAGCGCGCCGTAGGTCTGGTAGGCGATCTCGAACGGCCCCAGCTCCGCGCCGCTGTCCAGCCGCATGGGCCGGCCCACCCCGAGCGTGACCCGGTGGCCGGGCAGCGTCGCGGGCTCGGCAGGCACGGCGGCAGAGACGGCGCCAGACACGGCGGCGGCGGGGTTCGGCGCGGACATGACGGGTCGGGAGCCTCCGGAAAACGGGAGTTCATAGCTACGGACCGGCGGTTGGGAGTGTCAACGTTTTCTTTGATTTCGTGCCGCTTGCGGACTACTACTATCCGGCTTTGGATTCGCCCTGGATTTGACGGTTTCCCGCCCCATGCCTCCGCCCAAGTCCCCGCTCGACGATCTGCGCCGCGAGATCGATCACATCGACGATACGATCCACGACCTGCTGATGCGCCGCGCCGCGGTGGTGGAGCGCGTCGGCGTCGTGAAAAGCCAGATCGAGGCCGCGGAAGGTCAGGTCAGCGGGAACCCCCAGACCCCGATCTATCTGCGCCCGGCGCGCGAGGCGGTCATCCTGCGCCGCCTGATGGCGCGCCACGCCGGCTCCTTCCCGGCGATGGCCGTCACCCGCATGTGGCGGGAGATGATCACCGCCTTCACCCGGCTCCAGGGCCCCTTCGCCGTTGCGGTCTACGCGCCGGAGGACCGCCGCGGATTCTGGGACGTGGCCCGCGACCATTTCGGCAGCGTCGTCCCGATGACCGCCGTCAACTCCCCCGCCGCGGCGATCCGCGCGGTGTCGGAGGGCACGGCCACCGTCGGCGTCGTTCCCTACCCGGCGGAGGACGACGCGGACCCCTGGTGGCGCTTCCTGGTGTCGTCCGACGCGCGCACGCCGCGCGTGGTGGCGCGGCTGCCCTTCGCCGGGCGCGGCAACGCCCGCGGCGAGGACCGCGACGCGCTGGCCATCGCGCTGGTCCCGCACGAGCCGACCGGCGACGACCGCACCCTGCTGGGGATCGAGCTGGGGCATGACCTCAGCCGCGGCCGGCTCAAGGACCATCTGGAGACGAGCGGCCTCGCGCCGACCTATTTCTGCACCTGGCACGCCCGCGACCCGTCCGGCCCGTCGATCCATCTGGTCGAGGTCGCCGACTTCGTCGACCACACCGACCCACGCCTGGCTGCCTTCGCCGGCCGGCTGGGCGAGATCCCGGTGCGGATCAACATCGTGGGCGGCTACGCCGTCCCGCTTCATTTCTCCCACGACGCCCGCAAGGTCTGAGACCTGACATGACCCAGCCGAACAACGGCCCGGCGCCCCGCCCGGGGATTCTCGACATCGCCCCCTATGTCGGCGGCGAGCATGCGGGGCACATCCGCCTCGCTTCCAACGAAGGCGCGCTCGGCCCGAGCCCGCGCGCCGTGGAGGCCTACAAGGCCGCCGCGGGCGAACTGCACCGCTACCCGGACGGCGGCTCCGCCAAGCTGCGCAAGGCCATCGCCGAGCGCTTCGGCCTGGACGCCGACCGCGTGGTCTGCGGCGCCGGTTCCGACGAGCTGATCGCCCTGCTGATCCGCGCCTTCGCCGGGCCGGGGGACGAGGTGCTGTATTCGCAGCACGGCTTCCTGATGTACCCGATCGGGGCCAAGTCGGTCGGCGCCACGCCGGTCAAGGCGCCGGAGACGAACCTGACCACCGATGTGGACTCGCTGCTGGCCCACGTCACGCCGCGCACCCGGCTGGTCTTCGTCGCCAACCCGAACAACCCGACCGGCACCTACATCACCGCCGACGAGATGGCCCGGCTGCACGCCGGCCTGCCGGCAAACGCCATCCTGGTCATCGACGCGGCCTACGCCGAGTACATGAACCACAACGACTATTCGGCGGGGCAGGAGCTGGTCGACCGCTTCCCCAACGTGGTAATGACCCGCACCTTCTCGAAGATCTTCGCGCTGGGCTCGGTCCGGCTGGGCTGGGCCTATTGCCCGGCGGGGATCGCCGACGTGCTGAACCGCGTGCGCGGTCCCTTCAACGTGTCCTCCGCGGCGCAGATCGCCGGGGTGGCGGCGCTGGAGGATACCGAATTCCTGGAGCGCTCGCGCAGCCACAACATCGAATGGCGGGAGTGGTTCGTCCAGCAGGTCCAGGGGCTGGGGCTGAAGACCCATCCCAGCGTGACGAACTTCGTTCTGGTTGATTTCGCCGGCCAGACCGCCGGCAAGGACGACGCCGAGGCGGCGCGCCTGTTCCTGAAGGGCCGCGGCATCCTGGTCCGCCAGATGCCCGCCTACGGCCTGCCGAGCTGCCTGCGCGTCACCATCGGCACGGAGGCCGAAATGCGCGAGGTGGTGCGGGCGCTGAAGGACTTCCTGGCGGCGTAAGGCCGGAGTGGTTTTCCCTCTCCCGCCCCGGGAGAGGGAGGGGCCCGCCGCGAAGCGGTGGGAGGGTGAGGGTATAGACAAGAATCAGCGCCTTGATCCTTGCGCTACCCTCACCCGGCCCTTCGGGCCCCCCTCTCCCGGGGCGGGAGAGGGGGGCGCGCCGTTGCGCGCGTTTCCTCACGAGGCGGCCGGGCAAACTTTCCCTTGGTCACAGGGCGCCTTGGTGCTTTATAGCGGGGCGTTCTGCAACCCATCCGCAGCCGGTGCCTTGAGATCATGAGCGAGACCGCAGCCCCTCTGGCCGCCCCCCTGTTCGACCGCGTCGCCATCGTCGGCGTGGGTCTGATCGGTTCGTCCCTGGCGCGAGCGCTCACGCATTATGGGGTGGCGCGTCAGGTCGTCTGCGCGGACCGCAGCCCGGAGCATTGCGCCAAGGCGATGGAGCTTGGCATCGTTGAGCGCGCCACCACCGATTTGGCGGAAGCCCTGGAGGGTGCCGACGTGGTGGTCCTGGCAACGCCCGTCGGGGCCTTCGCCGAGGTAGGGGAGCAGCTTGGGCCGCTGCTGCGGCCCGGCATGATCGTGACGGACGTCGGCTCGGTGAAGCAGGCGGTGCTGCGCGACGTCGGGCCGCACATTCCGGACGGCGTGCACCTGATCCCTGGCCACCCGGTGGCGGGCACCGAGCATTCGGGGCCAGAGGCCGGCTTCGCCACCCTGTTCCAGGGCCGCTGGTGCATCGTCACCCCGCCGCCCGGCGCCAACGAGGGCGCGGTGGACAAGGTGGTGACGATGTGGCGCCGCATCGGTTCCACGGTGGAACTGATGGACGCCAACCATCATGACCGCGTGCTGGCCATCACCTCGCACCTGCCGCACCTGATCGCCTACACCATCGTCGGCACGGCGTCCGACTTGGAGGACGACACCAAGTCCGAGGTCATCAAGTTCTCGGCCGGCGGTTTCCGCGACTTCACCCGCATCGCCGCCAGCGACCCGGTGATGTGGCGCGACGTGTTCCTGAACAACCGGGAAGCGGTCCTGGAAATCCTCCAGCGCTTCACCGAGGACCTGACCGCCCTCCAGCGCGCCATCCGCTGGGGCGAGGGGGAGCAGCTGCAGGACCATTTCACCAAGACCCGCGCCATCCGCCGCGGCATCATCGACGCCAAGCAGGCCTGACCGGTCCGGTTGCGCCGTTCGGCTGGCGCAACCGTTTGACGACCTATTTTCACATTAAAACTCCGATAAATGATAATTGGACATATGTGAATTACACACCTAGCAGCAAAAGACGACTTGCCTGATAGGGATCGCCCGTGTTCAATAATCCCCGGCATCACGCCATCGACCGTCAGCCTGGGGAACACCGTTCATGCCGTCGCGCTTCAGCCAGAGCCTCATCGCCGTCGGGCTGGTGACCTTGGCCGCCCTGGCGACCGCCAGCGCCGCGAGCCGCAGCACGATCCTGAACGTCTCCTACGACCCGACGCGGGAACTGTACGAGGAGTTCAATCCCGCCTTCGCCCGCACCTGGGCGGACGCGTCGGGGGAGACGGTGGTCATTCACCAGTCGCACGGAGGATCGGGCGCGCAGGCGCGCTCGGTCATCGACGGTCTTGACGCCGACGTGGTGACGCTGGCTCTTGGCTACGACGTGGACGCCATCGCCGACGCCGGGCTGATCGCGAAGGATTGGCGGGAGCGCTTGCCAAACAACAGCTCCCCCTACACCTCCACCATCGTGTTCCTGGTCCGCAAGGGCAACCCGAAGGAGATCAAGGACTGGGACGATCTGGTAAAGCCGGACGTGGAGGTGATCACGCCGAATCCAAAGACCTCGGGCGGCGCGCGCTGGAACTACCTTGCCGCCTGGGCTTATGCGCTGAAGACCAACGGCAACGACGAGGCAAAAGCCAGGCAATTCGTCGCCGACCTTTACAAACACGTCCCGGTGCTGGACAGCGGCGCCCGCGGGGCCGCGCTGACCTTCACCCGCAAGGGCGTCGGCGACGTTCTTCTGGCTTGGGAGAACGAGGCCTTCCTGTCGCTTCAGGAGTTCGGCGCCGACCAGTTCGAGATCGTCGTGCCGTCCCTGTCGATCCTCACCGAGCCGCCGGTGGCCGTGGTGGACAGCGTGGTCGACCGCAAGGGCACCCGCAAGGTGGCGGAAGCCTATGTGCAGTATCTCTACACCCGCGAAGGGCAGGAAATCGCCGCCCGGAATTTCTACCGGCCCCGCCATCCCGAGCTGGCGCGGCAGTACGCCGGGCGCTTCTCCCCGGTGGCGCTGGTGACCGTGGACGACGTCTTCGGCGGCTGGCGCAAGGCCCAGGCGACCCACTTCGCGGAGGGCGCCCTGTTTGACCAGCTCCAGTCGGCGCCCCGCTGAAGCCCAGGACAAGAGCACGCAGTGATGGAACGGGAGGGCCAAACACCATGAGCACGACATCGACCCCCCGGAGCACGGACTCCCGGACGGCGGACGGCGATGCCAACGCGCTGACCGGCGTGATCGCCGAGAACATCCGCAACTTCCGGCTCCGCCAGGGGCTGTCCGTCGACGCGCTTGCCAAGCTGTCTGGGAACAGCCGGGCCGAGTTGGCGGCGGTCGAGGCCGGGCAGGGGCCGTCCAGCATCGATTTCCTGTGGACCATCGCCCGCGCGCTCGACGTGCCCTTCTCCAGCCTCCTCAGCAGCGGGGGCAGCGGCGGAACCACGGTGATCCGGCGGGCGGACAGCCGGCCGCTGGCCTCGCGTGACGGGCGGTTCAGCTCGCGGGCGCTGTTCCCCTTCCGCGGCGAGCGGCAGGTCGAGTTCTACGAGCTGCGCCTCGCCCCTGGCACCGACGAGCGGGCCGACGCCCACACCATCGGCACCGTGGAGAACATCCTGGTCGGGCGCGGCGTGGTCGAGATCGAGACCGGCGATGGCACCCATCGGCTGGAGGAAGGCGACACCATCCAGTTCGACGCCGACGCTCCACACGCCTACCGCAACGTCGGCGACGGCGAGGCGCTGCTGTATCTCGTGATGACCTACGTCTTCTGATTCCGGCGTTCTCTGATTCTGGCGTTCTCTGGCCCTGGATCAGGCGGCGGTCCGCACGCTAGCGTCGCCGTTGGCGGGGGCCTGCGGTCCGCTGTCGCGGGACATCTCCGTCTTCAGGGCGGCGGCGAGTTGCCGGAAGGTTTCCTTGCGGCCGGAGGTGCGGCGCCAGACCAGCCCGATGCGGCGGAACGGCCGCTCCCCGCCCAGCGGGCGGACCACCACATCCAAACCGCGCAGAATCCCCGAGTTCGAGCGCCATCTGCGGCAGCAGCGTCACCCCCAGTCCGTTGGCGACCATCTGGACCAGCGTGTGCAGGCTGGTGCCCTGGAACGCGGCGCTTTGCCGCGCCCCTTCCATGGAACAGGCGGCCAGCGCGTGGTCGCGCAGGCAGTGCCCGTCCTCCAGCAGCAGCAGATCGTCCAGCGCCACGTCGGACGGGCGGGGCGTGGTGACGTCGCTCAACCGGTGCTCGGGCGTGCAGACCACGGAGAAGCGGTCTTCGGCGATGTCGATGGATTCCACGTCGCCGGAGGGGTAGGGCAGGGCGAGGATGGCCGCGTCCAGCTCCCCCGATTCCAGCCGGTCGAGCAGCCGGGCGGTCTGGTCCTCGCGCAGGAACAGCTTCAGCTTGGGAAAGCTGTCGCGCAGCGCCGGCATCACGCGGGGGATCAGGAAGGGGCCGATGGTCGGGATCACGCCGAGATGGAGCGGCCCCGACATCGGGTCTTCCACCGAGCGGGCCATGTCCACCAACTCCTCCGCCCCCTTCAGGACGAGGCGGGCGCGGTCGGCAATCTCGCGGCCCAGCGGGGTCGGCAGGACGGTGCGCCGCGTGCGCTCCAGCAGCGGGGCGCCCAGCAGATTCTCCAACTCCTGGATGCCGGCGCTGAGCGTCGACTGGCTGACGAGGCACGCCTCCGCCGCCTTGCCGAAATGGCAGCGATCGACGACGGCGACGAGGTAGTGGAGCTGACGTAAGGTGGGGAGGGGCTTCATGCACTGCACAATAATCGGTTTTATCGATCAAAGCGATTGGTATTTTTCGCTTCCATCGCTGACCCATTGCCCCTAACTTCCCTGGTGTCAAGCGACCAACGAGGGGGGAGCAGACTTCCGGCAGGGATGCCGCGGCACCGGTAGCCCATATGGGAAACCATTGGGAAGACGGGGCCAAGCGGGCAGGACACCGGAGTGACGCTTGCTCCAATCATTCAGACTGATGGAGAAATCATGTCCTTGATCAACACCGAGATTAAGCCGTTCAAGGCGACCGCTTTCAAGGGCGGCAAGTTCATCGACGTCAGCGACGCCGACCTGAAGGGCAAGTGGTCGGTTGTCTTCTTCTACCCGGCGGACTTCACCTTCGTGTGCCCGACCGAGCTGGAAGACCTGGCCGATAACTACAGCGAGTTCCAGAAGCTCGGCGTTGAGATCTACAGCGTTTCGACCGACACCCACTTCTGCCACAAGGCCTGGCACGACACCTCGCCGGCCATCGGCAAGATCGAGTACACCATGGTCGGCGACCCGACCGCCACGATCTGCCGCAACTTCGAGATCCTGATCGAGGAGAAGGGCCTCGCCGACCGCGGCACCTTCGTCGTCGACCCGGACGGCAAGATCCAGATCGTCGAGATCACCGCCGGCGGCATCGGCCGCGACGCCCGCGAGCTGCTCCGCAAGGTGAAGGCCGCCCAGTACGTCGCCTCGCATCCGGGCGAGGTCTGCCCGGCCAAGTGGGAAGAGGGTGAGAAGACGCTCGCCCCGTCGCTCGACCTCGTCGGCAAGATCTAAGCCTCCCCGGCTTGATCCTCTGGGAACCGCCGGCCGCTACCGCGGCCGGACGGTTCGGCCGCGGCCACGCTGGCCGCGGCGCCACGGCTTCGGGCCCGGATCGATTCCGGGCCCGGATCACGAGTGGCCTTCATCCGTTCAAAAAAAGTCTGTTCAAAGACACTCTGCTGCCCGGACCCGCCCTGGCGCCACCGGGCTCGCTTCGAAAAACCACTTTCGGGAGCCCTCGCCGTGTTGGATAGCAACGTCAAAGGCCAGCTCAAGGCCTATTTCGACAAGATCACGCAGCCCATCGAACTGGCCGCCTCCCTGGACGACGGCGCCAAGTCGCAGGACATGCAGGCTCTGCTGCAGGACATCGCGTCCCTGTCGGACAAGATCACCTTCGTCCGCACCGACGACGACGCGCGCAAGCCGTCCTTCGCGATCAAGCGCACCGGCACCGACATCGGCGTCCGCTTCGCCGGCCTGCCGATGGGCCATGAATTCAATTCCCTCATCCTCGCCCTGCTGCAGGTCGGCGGCCACCCCTCCAAGGAGTCGGCGGAGGTCATCGAGCAGGTGAAGGCGCTGGAGGGTGAGTATCGCTTCGAGACCTACTTCTCGCTGTCCTGCCAGAACTGCCCCGACGTGGTGCAGGCCCTGAACCTGATGAGCGTCCTGAACCCGAGGATCAAGCATGTCGCCATCGACGGCGCGCTGTTCCAGCAGGAGGTCGACTCGCGCAAGATCATGGCCGTCCCGTCGATCTTCCTGAACGGCGAGCCGTTCGGCCAGGGCCGCATGGGGCTGGAGCAGATCCTCGCCAAGATCGACACCGGCGCCTCGCAGCGCGACGCGGAGAAGATCAAGGCCAAGGACGCTTTCGACGTGCTGGTGATCGGCGGCGGTCCGGCCGGCGCCGCGGCGGCGATCTACGCGGCCCGCAAGGGCATCCGCACCGGTGTCGCGGCGGAGCGTTTCGGCGGTCAGGTGCTCGACACCATGGCCATCGAGAACTTCATCTCCGTCTCCCACACCGAGGGGCCGAAGCTGGCCACCGCGCTGGAGCAGCACGTCAAGGAGTATGAGGTCGACGTGATGAACCTGCAGCGGGCGGAAAAGCTGATCCCCGCTGAGGGGCCGGGCGGCCTGATCGAGGTCCAGCTCGCCAACGGCGCCTCGCTGAAGTCGAAGACGGTGATCCTGTCGACCGGCGCCCGCTGGCGCCAGATGGGCGTCCCCGGCGAGGACGAGTACCGCAACAAGGGCGTGGCCTACTGCCCGCACTGCGACGGCCCCCTGTTCAAGGGCAAGCGCGTGTCGGTCATCGGCGGCGGCAACTCCGGCGTGGAAGCGGCCATCGATCTGGCTGGCATCGTCGCCGAGGTGACGCTGATCGAGTTCGACAGCCAGCTCCGCGCCGACGAGGTGCTCCAGCGCAAGCTGCGCAGCCTGCCCAACGTGCGCGTCATCACCTCGGGCCTGACGACCGAGGTGCATGGCGACGGCACCAAGGTGACCGGCCTCAGCTACAAGAACCGCAACACCGGCGAGGTGCACCGGATCGACCTGGAAGGCATCTTCGTGCAGATCGGCCTCGTGCCCAACACCGAATGGCTGAAGGGCTCGGTGGCGCTGAGCCCGCGCGGCGAGATCGAGGTGGACGCCCGCGGCCAGACCTCCATCCCCGGCGTCTTCGCGGCGGGCGACGCGACGACGGTGCCCTACAAGCAGATCATCATCGCCATGGGCGAGGGCTCGAAGGCCGCCCTGTCGGCCTTCGACTACCTGATCCGCATGGCTCCGGTCGAGGCCGTCGCGGCGGCGTAAGGGGGACGTGGTCGTGTAGGGCCCCCACCCAACCCTCCCCCGCTTCGGCTTTTCTCCTCCCCCTGCGAAGCGGGGGGAGGTCGGGAGGGGGGCCCGTCGCGACCACCCAATCCGGTCAGCGCAGTCCCGCCAGCACCTTGTCCAACGTGAGCGGGAAATCGCGCACGCGCACGCCGGTCGCGTGATGGATGGCGTTGGCGATGGCGGCGGGAACGCCGACGATGCCGATCTCGCCGACCCCCTTGGCGCCCAGCGCGTTGACCATGTCGTCGTGTTCCTCGACGAACAGCACGTCGATGTCCGGCACGTCGGCGTTCACCGGGACATGGTACTCGGCGTAGTCATGGTTCATCACGCGGCCCAGCCGGTGGTCGGTGAAGGCCTCCTCCTCCAGACCCATGCCGATGCCCCAGACCACGGCGCCCTGGATCTGGCTGCGCGCCGTCTTGGGGTTGATGATGCGTCCGGCGGCGATGGCGCTGACCACGCGGGCCACCCGGATGGTGCCGAGGTCCTCATCCACCCGCACCTCCACGAAGACCGCGGAATGGGTGGCGAAGGTGTGCCGCGCCCGCGCCAGGAGATAGGGCAGGGCGCGCGCCTCCTCTTCGATGCTGAGGGTGCCGGAACCGCGCATCACGTCGGTGATGGACAGCCGCCGCGCCCGGTCGTTCCGGACGATCAGATGGCCGTCGGCGAAGAGAATGTCCTCCTCCGCCACGCCCTTCAGCGGGCTGTCGTTCAGCTTTCCGGCCAACGTCACCAACTGTGAGCGCACCCGGTCGCACACCGCCTTCACCGCCGACCCGACGGTGGAGACGGTCCAGGACCCGCCTTCGATGGGGGCGGTGGGCAGCGAGGAATCGCCCAGGCAGAAGGTCACCTCCCCGATCGGCAGGCCCAGCACGTCGGCGGCGATCTGCGTCATGACGGTGTAGGTGCCGGTGCCGATGTCGGCGGTGGCGCTGGACACCACCAGCTTGCCGTCGACGCCCAAGACGGCCTTGGCGGCGGCCTGCCCCTGCATGGCGTCCCACACGCCCGCCGCCATGCCCCAGCCGATCAGTTCGCGCCCGTCCCGCATGGAGCGCGGCGCGGGGCTGCGCTTCGCCCAGCCGAACCGCTCCGCCCCCTGCTGGAAGCAGGCCCGCAGCTCCTTGCTGGAGAAGGGGTTTCCGGTGTTGGGGTCGGTCTCCGCGTAGTTCCTCAGGCGAAGCTCCAGCGGGTCCATGCCGAGTTTGCCGGCCAACTCGTCCATGGCGATTTCCAGCGCCGTGACACCGGTCGCCGCCCCCGGCGCGCGCTGGTCCAGCGGCGTGTGCACGTCCAGCCGCGTCAGTTTGTAGTCCAGGCGGACGTTGTCGCAGGCGTATTGCTGCCCCGACCAGTTGACGACGATCTCCACATAGTTCTCGTTTTGGGAGCTTTCCTGCACCGCCTCGTGGATCAGCGCCCGCAGCGTGCCGTCGCGCTCGGCGCCCAGCGCCACCCGCTGGATGGTTTCGGGCCGGTGGCCGAAGCTGAACATCTGCGGACGCGACAACTCCACCCGGATGGAGCGTTTCAACTGCGTCGCGGCCAGCATGGCCATGAAGAGCTGATGCTGCGGCCGCAAACCGGAGCCGAAGGCGCCGCCGACGAAGGGCGACATCACCCGCACGGCGGATTTGGACAAGCCGAAGACGTTGCAGATGTAGGTCTGGCAGTTCTGCGCGCCCTGAGTCTTGTCGTGGACGGTCAGCGTGCCGTCGTCGTGGTGCAGGACCGTGGTGGCGTGCATCTCCATCGGGTTGTGGTATTCCGCCGCCTGGGTGAACTCCGCGTCCACCTGGACGGGCGAGTCCAGGAAGGCCTGTTCCGGGTTGCCGCGCGGCTTTGGCGGGGGCTGAAAACCGCCCTTGTCCTTGCCGGGAGTGAACGTGTTGACGCGGTTGGCGCGCAGGTCGGTCTGGTGGGGGGCCGCCTCATACTCGATATGGACGAGGCGGGCGGCGTAGCGGGCCAGCTCGAAGCTCTCGGCGATCACCAGCGCCACCGGCTGGAGCGCATGGTGGATTTCCGCGTCATAGAGGGGGCGGAACGGCGCCCCCTTGGGCGCGTCGTCGTCCTTCCATTTGCGATCGAACCAGGCGAGGCTCGGCCGGTTCTCATGGGTGAAGACGTGGATGACTCCGGGCAGGGCCAGCGCCGCGGACGCATCGATCCGGGTGATCCGACCACGCGCGATGGCACTGGAGACGATGTAGCCGTGGGCGAGGTCCGGCAGGGTGAACTCGGCCGCGTAGTGGGCGTCGCCGGTCACTTTCTTGCGTCCGTCCACCCGGCTGACGGGCTTACCGATCGGGCCGTTGGGCTCCTTCAGGAAGCCGGGAATGCTGGGAATGGCGGTCATGGGTGGGACGCTCCCTTGCGGTCGGCGGCTTCGCTCAAGGCGCGGACGATGGCGCGCTCGGCGAGTTCAATCTTGAAGCTGTTGTGCTCGTGCCCCTTGGCGTCGCGCAGCAGAACGCGCGCGGCGGCGCGGAAGCTGTCGGGCGCGGCGGGCTTGCCGATGAGGGCGGCTTCGGCCTCCGGGTCGCGCCAGGGCTTGTGGGCAACCCCGCCCAGCGCCAGACGGGCGTCGCGGACGGTGCCGCCATCCAGCTCCAGTCCCGCCGCCACCGACACCAGCGCGAAGGCGTAGGAGGCGCGGTCGCGGATTTTCAGATAGGTCGAATGCTCGGCGAAGCCCTTGGCCGGCAGGTCGATGGACGTCACGAGGTCGCCCGGCCGCAGGGTCGTGTCGATCTCCGGCCGGTCGCCGGGCAGGCGGTGGAACTCGGCGAAGGGGATGCTGCGCTCGCCGTCCGGCCCACGCACTTGGACGACCGCGTCGAGGGCGGCCAAAGCGACGCAGAGGTCGGATGGGTGAACCGCGATGCACTGGTCACTGGCGCCCAGGATGGCGTGGATGCGGTTTACCCCGCCGATTGCGCCGCAACCCGACCCCGGCTCCCGTTTGTTGCAGGGGGTGGCCGTGTCGTAGAAGTAGTAGCAGCGGGTCCGCTGCAGAAGGTTGCCGCCGTTGGTCGCCATGTTGCGGAGCTGCGCCGAGGCCCCGGCGAGGATCGCCTTGGACAGCATGGGGTAGCGGGTCTGCACGCGCTCGTCGTAGGCGGTGTCGGCGTTGCGGGCCAGCGCGCCCAGCCGCAGGCCGCCCCCCGCCGTCTCCTCGATCCGGTCCAGCGGCAGGCGGGAAATGTCGATCAGCCCGCCCGGCCGGGCCACGTCGGCCTTCATCAGGTCGAGCAGGTTGGTTCCTCCGGCGACGAAGGCCGTCCCGGAGGCGCCGGCTCGCCCGACGGCGTCCGCCGCGCTGTCGGCCCGGGCGTAGGTGAAGGACCTCATGGCGCGCCCTCCGCCTTCGGGCCGGCGATGGTCATGGCCTGACGGATCGCCGCGACGATGTTGGGATAGGCCCCGCAGCGGCACAGGTTGCCGCTCATCAACTCGCGGATCTCATCGTCGGTGGTGGCCTTGCCTTCGGCGATCAGCCCGGCGGCCGAACAGATCTGGCCCGGCGTGCAGTAGCCGCACTGGAAGGCGTCATGCTCGATGAAGGCGTCCTGAAGCGGGTGGAGCGAGTCGCCGGTGGTCAACCCCTCGATGGTGGTGACCTTGCGGCCGTCCTGCATCGCCGCCAGCGTCAGGCAGGCGTTGATGCGCCGCCCGTCCACAAGCACGGTGCAGGCCCCGCACTGGCCATGGTCGCAGCCTTTCTTGGTGCCGGTCAGCTCGAGATGCAGGCGCAGCGCGTCGAGCAGGGTCGTCCAGGGAGCGAGATGGAGCGTCCGCTCCACCCCGTTGACGGTCAATGTGACGGGAATCGGCGCGGGCGGCGGGACGACGGCCGGGCGCGGGCTGGCCTTGAGCGGTGCCATGAAGACTTCCGGATCTGCGGGGGAGCGCCGGACGCCGCCATGATAACGGGCTGCGCCGACTTCACATGTCCGGACAACAGGAGGTTGGCACCGCCGTTCCGCAGCCGGAACGAACCGGCCGTGAACAGGCGCACCCGCAATTTGGGAACAGGCAGAGGAAATGTGGGATCGGTGGTCCGCGGTTACTTCTTCGCGGTGCCGGCGATGCCGGATTTCTCCGCGGCGTCCAGCAGGGTGACGACCTCCGGAGCGACCCACCAGCGGCAGCGCTTGCGCTCGTCGCTCGACACGGCGATGACGCGGTCGATCAGGCGGGATTCCGAGTCGCCGAACGTCTTCTGCTGCCGCAGGGCCGCCTCGATCACCCCGGCCAGCGCGATGTCGAGCGCGGTGATTTCGATGGGGTAGCTCAGCATGTCCGCCAGATCGGCGAGCTGGCCCAGCGCCCGCAGCCCTTCGGCGGCGCCGGTGGAGGACAGGCGGCGGAACACCGTGGCGACGTGGTTGCCGTCCTCCGCCCGCCACGGCTTGCCCGACGACACGATGCCGCGCCGCGCCAGCTGCGACTGAAATTCGTTGACGAAGCGCACGCGCTCGATCAGCGGGTCGAGCACGCTGTGCATGGTCAGCGCCTCGATCCGCCGCGCCAGGACGGGGGCGAGGTCCTCGTGCACGGCGTTGCTCAGCTCGCGGAACGCCTGATGGACCATGTTGCGTTCGCGGTCGGTGGTGTCCAGCTCCAGCGCGTGGACGGCGTCGTACCAGGCCAGGAAATGCTGCAGCTGGGCGGAGGGATGGTCGCGGTCGTCGACCGCGTCCGCCACCAGCAGGCCCGGCTTGCTGAGGAAGCTGCCGGTCAGCGTGGCCTTCAACGCCTCCGCGGCGACCAGAAGGCGGCCAATGATGGCGTCCTTGGCGACGGCGACGGGGAAGGCTTCGAACAGGCGGATCGCCAGAGCGGCGTCGTCGCGCCGGTGCAGGCCGGCCACCGCGAACATGGCCGCCCCCTCGCGCGTGCAGTCGCCGCGGCGCACCATCTCCCGCCCCAGACGCACCGGGTCGCCGTGCAGCAGCGACGGCAGGGGCTGGTCCGCCCAGGCCGGGGCCGCCAGAAGGATGGTTTCCATCCGCTCCAGCTCCGCACGGGCGACACCCTCGCGCTGGCGCACGCCGTGGCGTTTCAACATCTGCGCGCGGAAGCCCGACACCTCGGCCAGGAAGGCGGTCGCCTCCGCGGGCGTGGCGCGCAGGCGGGCCAGCACGGCAAGGCTGCGCTGGCGCAGCTCGTCGGCCCAGACCTGCGCCTCGGCGGAGGCGAAGATCTCGTTCAGCGGCTGGTCCTTGGCGAGGCGCGCCACCGTCTCCTGGACGCGGCCGACCGCCGGCTCCAGGCGCGGGGCCAGGGCGAACCACCAGGCGCTGACGTCTGCCAGGTGCAGGGCGCCGGCCAGCCGCACCCCGCTGGTCAGCAACGAATCGTCGCGCAGGATCAGCGCGTCGAACAGGCCGGTCCAGACGCGGCGCGCGTGCTCCGACCGCCGCCCGTTCAGCATGGTGACCAGCATCTGGGCGACCGGCTCGGCCATGTCCTCCAGATACCCGTCGCGGATCATCTTGTAGAGCTGGAGCTTCTGCCCATGGTCCAGCGGGGCCAGCACGTCCGACACACGCTTCAAACTCTTGTCCTGCCCGCCGGGCAGGCCGGACAGCGAGAGGTGCAGCGGCGGCATCGCCGTCACCGCATCGGGCGCAGCGCCGTCGGCCGCCTGCGTCTCTTTCGACATCCGGAGCTTTGCCATGGTCGGACCCATCCGCATCGATGCGTGTGGAATTTCAATCTAAGATCGATTGGATATGGTTGTTAGAATATGCCTAAAAAGCCTAACGAATCACTAAGCGGTGACAAAGACAGATTTTCGCGGGCTCTATGACGAAATGTAACAAGGTTGATGAAACAGAAAGCAAAGATGACTCATTGACCGTTACATTAAAAACACAACCCGGGCGGTCATGACTCAGCCTTTCAGCGGTCGGGTCTTCGCCGGCTCGGCGGGTTTGCGCGCGGGGATGGGGGCGCGCTGCGTTCCCGCCCCTCCTCTCCGAGGAAACCTTGCGCCGCGACGACGGCGGAGCGCCACGGGCGGTCCATCGCGATCCAATTGTCGAAAGGCAGGCGGTCGAGAGGCAGGCCCGGCCAGGAGGCGGAGAACAGGCCGGAAATCATCCAGCCGGCCAGCAGCGTGACCGCCAACTGCTCCGAGAATCCGCCGGTCTTCAGGATGGGCAGCGCGAAGTTGCGCCGCCGCTTGATCGGCCACAGCAGCGGCAGCCCCGCCGGAGTCAGCAGGTCGCCGGCCAGATGGGTCAGATAACCGATCAGGAAGGGCAGGATCAGGTGCGAGTAGTCCGCGTACTCGTGCAGGGCCCAGAAGCATCCCGCGATGGCCAGTGTGGAGTGGGTGACGCCGCGATGCCCGAAGACGGCGGAGATCACGTTCGACAGGGGCCGCATCAACTGGCCGAGCGTCGATTTGGGATGGTCGATGTCCGGTGCCAGGGACCCGACCACCGCCGCCCCGAAGGCCACCACATCGAAGGGCAGGCCGAATCGCGCCGAGGCGTAAAACCACGCCGCCCCGCCGACGATCATGTGGGAAGAGGCCATCATGGGCGGTCACCGCGGGACGAGCGATGAGGCACAGGGCGTCAGAACGCGCGAAGGCTGTGCCTGGGTGACGGCCACTCTGTCGTTTGCTCCCGGATTCCTGGTTCCTAACACTAGGACAGAAGTCGCGCCCACACAATCCCGGCCTGATCAAGAGGGATTCCGAAATGACATGGCGCCTATGCGTTCACAGGCGTCCGCGATGGAGGCACGCCCTCAGCCCGCCGGGCCGCGGCTGCAGGTGGCGCCGATGGCGCGCAGGGCGTTGCGCACCCGCCCGACGCTTTCGCGGTCCGGCAGGCTGTACCAGGTGATCGTCAAGGCGACCGGTGCGGCGCGGCGCAGGCCATGAACGTCGCCGGGGGCGGCCTCGACGACGCGGCCCTGGCTGCCGACGAACCACCGCCAGCGCTGCCCCTCCCCGTCGGCCAGCGATTGCCAGACCTCGCGGGAGTCCCGGTAATAGGCCCCGCCTCCGGCGTCCGCCGCGTCGGCGTAGAGGTAGAGCGGATTTTCGGGCGACAGCGAGAGCAGCAAATGCTGGACGGACCGCGGCCCGCCGGAACGGATGACGGCGTCGGGAAGCGGCTCGTCGCCGTCCTGGCCATAGTCGAACATGGTGGAGCCGCGGTGCATCGGTCAGTCGGATCGGGCGTGAGGGGTCAGCCGGGCTGGAGGAATTCGACCTCGACGAAGACGATGTCGCTGTCGCCGTCGTTGATGACGTTGTGGCTGACGCCGGCCTTGCGGAAATAGGAACGGCCCGGTTCCAGCGGGAACTGGCGGGCGTTGCCGTCCGGATCGACGATGGTGAAGGCGCCGGCCGTCACCGGAACGATCACATAGTCGTAGCCGTGCACATGGGCGCCGGTTTCCGCCCCCGGCACCAGACGCCATTCGGTGACGCGGGTGCGCTCGTTCTCGACATGCTGGGTGGAAACCGCCTGCGGACGGGTGCTCATCGTCTGGTGCCCTCGTTGCTCGTCTCGTTGGGGACTTTTCAAAAGAACAATTCGTGTACCACGAAGCCCGAGCCGCGCCCAGACCGAAGCGCATCCGGCGCCTTTCCTTCGGACTCCTTTGGCGAGCAGCCCCCCTCCTTTGGAGGATGTCTACCTACGATTGAATCCGTGACCCGATGACTCCCCGCAGCTTAGCCTTGCCGGTCCGTACCGCGCAAAACCGTCAGGGAGGGGCGTCAGGCCGGCATGCCAGCGTTGAGGAGCCACCAGACCATGGTCGCCGGCGTCGCCGCGGCCATCGCGCAGCGGCAGACGGACGTGCGGGACGTGCTGGCCGCGGTGACGCCGGGTGGAGGCAAGTCGCTGCTGCCGGTCATCATGGGGGCGGCGCTGATGCGCGCCGGGCTGATCGACCGCATCTGCTGGATCGTGCCGCGCGACAGCCTGCGCCGGCAGGCGGAGGAGGCCTTCGCCGATCCGCGCTGGCGCGAGGCGCTGGGTCACGGGATCGCACTGCGGGCGGCGGAGAACGGGCGCGATCCCTGCCGCGGCCTCCAGGGCTACGTCACCACCTATCAGGCGGTCGCGGCGGCCCCGGACCTGCACCTTCAGGAGTTCCGCCGCCACCGCTATCTGCTGGCCGTGGACGAATTGCACCACCTGCCCGCCGTCGCCGACAGCGGTGCGGCGTCCACGGCGGAGGACGAGACCGCCTGGAGCCGCTCCATCCTGCCGCTTCTGGAAAGCGCCGCCGCCCGGCTGCTGATGAGCGGCACCCTGGAGCGGGCGGACGGGCGCCCCATCCTCTGGCTGCCCTACCGCACCCCGCAGGGGGTTCGGCGGGTGCGCGAGATCGATTTCAAGGCGCCGGGGTGGGCCATCGTCGGCTATTCGCGGCGGCAGGCGCTGGCCGAGAAGGCCATCCTTCCGGTGACCTTCGGCGCGATGGACGGCACCGCGACATGGCTGGACGCGGAGCGGACGACGCGCAGCGTCGACGCGCTGTCCCGCGCCGGGGAGAACACCCGCGACGCCCTGTTCACCGCGCTGCGCACCGGCTTCGCCCAGGCCATGCTGCGCGAGGCCTACCGCTCCTGCCGCGAGCACCGGGCGAAGCGGCGCGCGGCGGCGACCGGTCCAAATGGGGCGGAGCATGAGGGCGCCGGGTTGGGCAAGCTGCTGGTGATCGCGCCGGACCAGGAGACCGCCCGCAACTACCTCGACACGCTGCGCGGCTGGATGCCCGGCGCGCAGGCGGCGCGGATGGCGCAGATCGCCATTTCCGAACGGCGCGACGCGCAGGAGGTGGTGGCCGCCTTCCGCCTGCGCCCCGAACCCGCCGTTCTGGTCTCCGTCGCCATGGCCTATGAGGGGCTGGACGCGCCGGCCATCTCGCACGTCGCCTGTCTGACCCACATCCGCTCCCGCCCCTGGCTGGAGCAGGCCATCGCGCGGGCCACCCGCGTCGATCCCCACGCCGGCGCCTACGAGCAGCAGCGGGCGGTGATCTACCATCCCTCCGACATGATGTTCGAGCGGTTCCGCCAGATGGTCGAGACCCAGCAGGGCACGCGTGCCATGGTCAAGATGCGGCGCCAGCACGAACTGCCCTTCGAGCGCACGGTGGAGGCGGAGCCGGAGATCATCCCGCTGGAATCCAACGCGACGGCCCTGCGCTTCGCCGTGGTGGCGCCCGGCCCCGATTTCGGCAACCCGCCGCCGGGGCGCGATTCCGCCGACCGCCCCTCGGCCGAGCGCCCGTCAAAGGACGGGGTGCAGGTGCCCAGCGCGGTTGAGCATCATTTGCGCCAGCGCATCGGCCAGATCGTGGCGGCCCAGGTGATCGAGGACCAGGACAACAACCTCGTCGCCGAAGGGCCGGTCAGCTACCACACCTACAACGCCGTGCTGAAGCGCTGCATGAACAAGGCGCGGTCGGAGATGACCCTGTCGGAGCTTGAGGCCGCCCTCGGCTGGCTGGAGCGCAACCGCATCTCCGATCACCTGCACCTGATCGCCGACGACCCGCAATACCGCTGGTCGAGCCGCCGCAAGGGCCGAGGGGCGGGGTCGGTCACGGCCTTTTCGAAACCGGCCCGCCGGACGCCATCCCCTGGGACGGGAAAGCCGGCGTCCTAAATAACGCACCCCGGCACACTTTTTTGCAGGAGCGAAGACATTGGCCTTCGTAGAATGTGTCGGCCCGTTCGCCACCCGTGGAGGTTACCGGTGCGTTTCGCGAGGCCGCTCAAGATTCTTCTCGTGGAGGACGATTCGCTCACCGCCATGGCGATGGCCCGCATGCTGGAAATGGCCCATTGCACGGTGACCACCGTGACGGACGGCGAAGCCGGGCTGAGCGCCCTGGCCGAGGACTGCTTCGACGCCGTCATCACCGATCTGGTCATGCCGCGCCTGGGTGGCGAGGCGATGATCCGCCAGTTGCGCCGCAACTGGCCCGACCTGCCCATCGTCGTGCTGTCCGCCTCTCCGCCCGAGGACGGAATCCCCGGTTTGCAGGACGGGGAGGGCGGACCGCTGGTGATCCTGCGCAAGCCCGTCCTGGCGGGGGAACTTCTGGCGGCGTTGGATCAGGTGTTCCTGAAGACCTGACCGGACGTGGTCAGGCCTTCTTCTTGCCGAAGCTGATCTTCGGCTCCTCGCCCTTCAGCAGGCGTTTGATGTTCGCGGAATGGCGGATGGCGACCAGCACGGCGATGAACAGGCACAGACCCGCCACCAGCGGCCCGCCGAAGATCCAGCCGAAGATCGGGCTGAGGCCAAGGGCGGTCAGGGCTGACAGCGACGAAATTTTGAACAGGAAGGCCATGGCGAGCCACGTCGCGCAGGCGATCACGCCGACCGGCCAGGACACCGCCAGCAGCACGCCGAGCGCCGTCGCCACGCCCTTGCCGCCCTTGAAGCCGAGCCAGACCGGGAAGCTGTGGCCCAGCATGGCGCCGCCCGCCGCGAAGACCGCCGCCTCCGGCCCCGCCCAGGCGAGGGCGAGCAGGGCGGCGATGGCGCCCTTGCCGCTGTCCAGGATCAGGGTGGCGGCGGCGAGCGGCTTGTTGCCGGTGCGCAGCACGTTGGTGGCGCCGATGTTGCCGGAGCCGATCTTGCGGATGTCGCCCAGCCCGGCCAGCCGGGTCAGCACCAAGCCGAAGGGAATCGAACCCAGCAGGTAGCCCAGCAGGGCCGAGATCAGGAGGGTCACCGGATCAGCCCTCGAACTGCCAGACGGTGCGCCCGTCCACCACGGTGCGCAGCGGACGGCCCTGGACGGGGCGGTCCTCGAAGGGGCTGTTCTTCGACTTCGACTTGAAGGCGGCCACGTCCACCTTCCACGGCACATCCAGGTCGAAGGCGATCAGGTCGGCGGGGGCGCCCTTGGCGATGCGGCCGAGCGGCAGGCCGAGGAGTTCGGCCGGCTTCACGGTCACGCAGGCCAGCGCCTTCAGCAGCGGCATGGCGCCCTTGTGCACCAGTTCCAGGGTCAGCGGGAACAGCGTCTCCAGCCCGATCACGCCGCAGGCGGCCTGGGCGAAGGGCAGGCGCTTCTGATCCTGGTCCTGCGGCGTGTGGTCGGACGCGATGGCGTCGATGGTGCCATCGGCCAGACCCTCGACGATGGCCCGCCGGTCCATCTCGCCGCGCAGCGGCGGCGAGACCTTGGCGAAGGTGCGGTAATCGCCGACGTCCGTCTCGGTCAGGGCGAAGTAATGCGGGGCGGTGTCGCAGGTGACTTTCAGCCCGCGCGCCTTGGCGCGGCGGATCAGGTCCACCGACTCGCCCGTCGTAACGTGGGCGAAGTGCAGCCGGCCGCCGGAGAGTTCGAGGAGGCGCAGGTCGCGTTCGATCATGATGATCTCAGCCTCCCGCGGGATGCCGACGAGGCCGAGGCGGGTGGCGCGCTCGCCCGAATTCATCATGCCGCCGCTGGCGAGGCTCGGCTCCTCCGGATGCTGGACGATCAGCTTGTCGAAGGTGCGGGCGTAGCTGAGCGCGCGGCGCATCGCCTTGGCGCTGGCGATCGCCTTGGTGCCGTCGGTGAAGGCCACGGCCCCGGCGCGGGACAGCAGGCCCATCTCGGTGATCTCGTTGCCCTCGGTCCCGCGGGTGGCGGCGGCGTAGGCGAAGACCTTGACCAGACGCACCTCGCGGGCGCGCCGGGCGATGAACTCCAGGCTCGCCACCTCATCGGTCACCGGATCGGTGTTGGGCAGCAGGACCACGGCGGTGATGCCACCGGCCACCGCGGCGCGCGACGCGCTCTTGATGGTGTCCTTTTCCTCCTCGCCGGGCTCGCCGATCAGGACGCGCATGTCGACGAGGCCCGGGGCGAGGCACTGGCCCTGGAGGTCGACGACCTCGATCCCCTCCGGCACGCCGTCGGCGAACAGGGACGGGCCGAAGTCGGCGATCTTCGCGCCTTCGGTCAGCAGGTCGCCCCGCTGGTCCAGGCCGCTGGCGGGGTCGAGCAGGCGGGCGTTGCGGTAGGCGACGCGGGGTGCGTTGGAATTAGGCATTGGAACCCCGGCCTTCATTTTTAGTAGGGTCGCGGGTGAGAAGGTCGAGCACGGCCATGCGGACGGCCACGCCCAGCTCCACCTGATCGAGGATCATGGAGCGCTTGAGGTCGTCGGCGACCTCCGAATCGATCTCGACGCCGCGGTTCATCGGGCCGGGGTGCATGACCACCGCGTGCGGCTTCGCCACCGCCAGCTTCTCGTAGTCGAGGCCGTAGAAGTAGAAGTATTCGCGGGTCGAGGGGACATACTGGCCGCTCATCCGCTCGGTCTGGAGACGCAGCATCATCACCACGTCGGCGTCCTTCAGGCCGGTCGCCATGGAGTGGTGGATCTCGACGCCCAGCCGGTCGATCTGCGAGGGGATCAGCGTCGGCGGCGCCACGACGCGGACGCGGGCACCCATGGCGTTCAGCAGATGGATGTTGGAGCGCGCGACGCGGCTGTGCAGGATGTCGCCGCAGATCGCCACGATCAGCCCTTCGAGGCTGCCGAGGCGGCGGCGGATCGCCAGCGCGTCCAGGAGCCCTTGCGTCGGGTGCTCGTGATGGCCGTCGCCGGCGTTGATGACCGAGCAGTTGACCTTGTCGGCCAGCAGCTTCACCGCCCCCGAATCGGCGTGGCGAACGACCAGCGCGTCGAGGTGCATGGCGTTCAGCGTCATCGCCGTGTCGATCAGCGTCTCGCCCTTCTTCACCGAGCTGCCGTCCGACGACATGTTGATGACGTCGGCGCCGAGCCGCTTGCCGGCCAGTTCGAAGCTGGTGCGGGTGCGGGTCGAATTCTCGAAGAAGAGGTTGACGATCGTCCGGCCGTCGAGAAGCGACGACTTCTTCGTGGGCTGGCGGTTCTGCTCGACGTAGCCGTCGGCGAGGTCGAGGATGGTGGTGATCTCGCCTGCCGTCAGCCCCTCGATGCCAAGGAGGTGGCGGTGCGGGAAAACCGTCGTGGAATGGGGCGATCCGGTCATGGGCCGCGACTATAGGAGCGGTCCCGGACGCCCGCAAGCGCGCCCTATGACCTTTTTAAAGGTAGGCGATGAGGCGCCCGCAGGCCAGGGCGCCGACCCACAGCGCGAGCGAGGCAGCGCCCGCGAACCGGGCACCCGGTGGCGGCTGGTCCGCAAGGCTCCACTCCGCCATCCGACGGCCGGCGAGCCGGTGAAAGGCCAGGATGTTGAGCAGGGCCAGCCCGATCAGCGTCAGCTTCGCCAGGAAGGCCGGGTTGCCCGCCAGCGCCGTCGCCTCCGTCGTGAAGAGGAGGAGGCCGGTCGGCACCGCCAGCGCGAAGCCGGTCACCGCCACCGGCAGGAGCAGCCGCGCCAGCGCATCCGCCGGCAGCAGCGGCGCCCGGACCCCGATCAGACGCAGGTCGAAGGCCAGGATGGACCCGACGAGAAGCGCGAAACCGAGGATGTGCGTGATCTCGACCAGCGGATAGAGCCAGATCGACTGGCGCAGCGATTCGCCGAGCCCGGACGTCTCCAGCGCGACGAGCCAGCCGGGGCCGGCGGGGGCGAGATCGTGGTCCATGCTGAGCGACCGGGCGCGGGGGCCGCCGTCAGCGCAGCTCGATGGTCTTGTCGGCGGCGGTGATGCGCTCCGCCCGCAACTCCGCCGGGTCGGACTTGGCGGGATAGCCGACCACCGTCACGGTCTGGCCGGGCTTGATCGAATCGGCGGGCAGGCCGCGTGTGCTCATCCGGCTGGGCGGGGCGAGCACGACGTGCCAGACCTTGCCGTCGGCCTGGAGGTTCAGCATGGCGTGCGGGTTGTTGAAGGCGATCTGCTGCACGGTGCCGGTCAGCGTCATCTCCTGGCCTGCCTCATAGCCGCCCCAACCATGGTGGGCGGAGGCGGGCCAGGCCAGCGAAGCGGACAGCAGGGCGGCGAGGGCGAGCGGACGTGCGGGCGTCATGGCGCAACCTTTCCCCGGTCAGGCGTCTGTTCAGGCGTCTGGGGAAGAGGTTGTGGCGGACTCCGCCGCGGACAAGGTCCGGCTGTGAGCGTCCGTAGGATCGGCGGCGGCCTCCTCGAACAGCCAGTCGCGGAACGCCTTCACCTTCGGGCGCGAGAAGTAATGGGGCGGGGCGGCGACGTAATAGGCGTAGTTGCCCGGCAGATGGACGTCGAACAGCCGCACCAGCCGCCCGGCGGCGACATCGTCCGCCACCAGGACGCCGCGGGCCAGAGCCACGCCGCCGCCCTCCGCCGCGACCTGGAGCAGCAGCGCCGAATCGTCGAAGCGCGGGCCGCGGGCGTGGTCCAGCCCGCCGATGCCCGCGGCCTCGCCCCAGGTGCCCCAGGTGATGAAGTAGTCGTCGTGGAGCAGCGTGTGGTGGCGCAGGTCCTCCGGGCAGCACAGGGGGCGGGGGCCGTCGAGAAGCGACGGGCTGCACACCGGGTAGATGTCCTCGGTCATCAGCCGCTCGCAGCGCAGGCCGGGCCAGTTGCCGGCGCCGAAGCGGATGCCGATGTCCACGTCCTGCTGGGTGAAATCCACGAGCTGCGGGGTGGTGTGCAGCCGCACCTCCAGCTCCGGATGGCGGGCCTGGAAGCGGCCCAGCCTCATGACCAGCCACTTTGCGGCGAAGCTCGGCATGGTCGAGATGGTCAGCGCGCCGGACCCGTCCATGCGGAACAGCCGCTCCGTCGCGTGCGACAGCGTGTCGAGCGCGTCGCGCACCGGCGGCAGGTAGGACTGCCCGGTCTCGGTCAGGATCAGCGCGCGGTTCATCCGGCGGAACAGCGGCATGCCCAGCCATTCCTCCAGCCCCTTGATCTGGTGGCTGACGGCGGCCTGGGTGACGTGAAGCTCCTCCGCCGCCTTGGTGAAGGACAGGTGCCGCGCGGCGGATTCGAAGGCGCGCAGGGCGTTCAGCGGCGGCAGGCGGCGGGCCATGGAGCGACTCCGGGACACGGGCTTCGGATTAGTTTTACTAATCCAAACTATGAGAAAGCGTCGTTTGTGCGCAAGGACCGGGTGGCTCATCCTCCAGTCACGGAACACAGTCCGGAACGTCGGGCGACAGACGCCGACGACCACCGGAGACACGAGGAGACGCGGTCATGGCCCAGAGCATGAATGACGGCATGAACACCCGCACCGACGCCCAGGAGCGGCCCGGCCAGGGGATCGGCGGTGCGCTGGTCGCCCTGTTCGACACGGTGGCGACCTGGAACGAGCGGCGGCGGCAGCGGCGGGCGTTGGAGGCTTTGCCCGATCATCTGTTGCAGGACATCGGCCTGTCCCGCGCCGACGCGGTGACCGAGGCCGACAAGCCCTTCTGGCAGGGCTGAGGCAATTCCATCTGGGAAACGGACGGGAGCGGACCGATGAGCGATGGCGGAGTTCTGGTGGGCGGTGTTCTGGCGGGTGGATGCCTGTGCGGCGCCTTGCGCTACACGGTGACCGAGCGGCCCATGGGGGTGGTGAACTGCCATTGCGGCCAGTGCCGGCGTTTTCACGGCCACTTCGGCGCCTACATCACCGTCCCCCGCACGGCGGTGGCGGTGTCCGACGCGGAGGGCACCCTGTCCTGGTACCGCTCGTCGGCGAAGGCGCAACGCGGATTCTGCGCGCGCTGCGGGTCTTCGCTGTTCTGGAACGGCGACGGGTCCAACCTGTTCGACGTCGCCGCCGGCAGCCTGGACCAGCCGACCGGCCTCGCCACGCTGCGGCACATCCATGTGGCGGACAAGGCGGACTATTACACCATCGACGACGGTCTGGAGCGCTTCCCCCAGGGCGCTCCCGAGCCGCCATAAGTGGCGGGACAAGTCGTCGCACATTATTGCGCTGGCCCTGAAACCCGGCTATCGAGCGTGGAATCATGCTAACCTGATTCCACTCGGATGTTTTCACCAAGACTATTCGGGTTCTGGAAAGAATTATTCGCATCATTCTCGGGGGATACGGTGATGGACATTCCGCGGATCTTCAACATCACGGAAAGCGCCCACCGCATCCACAACCCGATCACCCCGGAGAAGCTCGCCACGCTCGGCGCGGCGTTGCGTCTGGAGCCCGGGACGCGGGTCCTCGACCTCGGCAGCGGGTCGGGGGAGATGCTGTGCACCTGGGCGCGCGACCACGGCATCGTCGGCACCGGCATCGACATGAGCCGGCTGTTCACCGAGCAGGCGAAGCGCCGCGCCGTGGAACTCGGCGTCGCCGACCGGGTATCGTTCGTGCATGGCGATGCCGCGGGCTATGTCTCCGCCGAGACGGTCGGCGTGGCGGCCTGCGTCGGGGCCACATGGATTGGCGGTGGGGTCGCCGGCACGATCGACCTGCTGGAACGCAGCCTGCGCCGCGGCGGCATCATCCTCGTCGGCGAGCCCTACTGGCGGCGCCTGCCGCCCACCGACGACGTCGCCCGGGGATGTCTTGCCCGGGCGGTTTCCGACTTTCTCACGCTGCCGGGCCTTCTCGCGTCCTTCCGCGAGCTTGGCTTCGACGTCGTCGAGATGATGCTCGCCGACCAGGACGGCTGGGACCGCTACGAGGCGGCCAAATGGCTGACCATGCGCCGGTGGCTCGACGCCAACCCCGACGACGGGCTTGCGCCGGAGGTCCGGGACAAACTGACCTCGGAGCCCGAGCGCTACGCCACCCACACGCGTGAGCATCTGGGATGGGGTGTGTTCGCGCTGATCAGGCGGTGACGGGCTGTAGGGTTCCCCGCCTTACGGAATCAGGCTCTGAAGCGTCTTGAGAATGGTGGCGGAGCGCTCCCTGGCTTCATCTTCCACGCCGTTGGCGATCACCATGCCAACGACCCCGCCGCGTCTGTCCGTGCCGTTCGTGATGGCGTAGGCGTTGGCTGCGCTGCCCGGAGTCCAGCCGCCCACGCTGTCCAGCGCCGCACCCAGCGTCGAGGCCCGGATGCTCGACAGGGCGGCTTGAGCCTTCAGGCCCCCCGTCTTCAAATCGACCAGGGACGTGTCGGCGTCGGGTTTCCTGGCGCCGTCGAACAGGATGCGGAGGTTCCCGCCTTTCTCCGTGCCCTTCGGGAGGAACGTCACGTCGAACATGCCGGTGGACACGCCGCTTTTATCAGTCCACATGCTTTCGCCCGTCGTCTGCAGCATTTTGGCTACGGCCGGGGGCATGTCCGGTTCGACCAGCCCGTTCTTTTCCGCGAGATTCTTTATGGCGGTCAGCGCGGCTCCGCCCGCCGCCCAACTGTTGCCGTCTGCGCTCAAGCCGAAGGTCTGGTCGACGAGGCTGCGAACCTTCCCCCGGTACTCATTGTGCTTTTCCCGCCAATCGGCATGGGCCGCCAACGCTTCGGGTGTGAAGAGTTCCGCATCCGCGTTCAGTCCCGGCACCGTTTCGGCGGCCGCCGCCGCTTGAGCCAGCGAGTCGGCGGTCACGGCCATTCGGGTGGCGCCGCTCATCCGGAATTGAGCCTGGGCGGACAGGCTGACCGTGTCCACCGGCCCGGAGGCGGGAGGCTCGGCCGATGAGGACCGCGTCGCCACCGAGATGCTTCCCGAGGGCTTGCCCAGGATCGCTTCCCGAGGCGCCGACGACAATGTATGGCTGTGAGTTGTCGTCTGGCTGATGGTCATGGCTGTGCGACTCCCAGGAAAAACTAGCCAGAGTAGTGTTTCCGGGCAATTCCTAACGAACCATGAATGGCCGCTTATGAACGGCGACGGACCGTCAGCCCGCCAGGGCGACGACCAGCGGCAGCGTCGCGGCGGAGGCGAGAGTCTGGACGGTGATGATGCCGGCCACCAGTGCATGGTCGCCACCCATCTGCCGGGCCAGGACGTAGGAACTGGCCGAGCAGGGCAGGGCGTTGAACAGCACCGCGATGGTCAGCGGCAGCCCGTCCACGCCCAGCCACAGCCCGGCAAGCGCCGTCGCGGCGGGGACCAGCAGCAGTTTCAGGACGCTGGACAGCGCCACGCCGAGCCCGGCGCCGCGCGCCGCGGCGAGGTCCAGCCCCGCGCCGACCGAGAGCAGCCCCATGGGCAGGGCGGCCCGCGCCAGGATGCCCACCACGTCGCCGATCACTGGAATCCGGCCGATCCCGCTGAGGTTCAGGACGGCGCCGATGGCGACGGCGATGATGATCGGGTTGCGCAGGATGCCGGAGACGACCGCACCCATGCCATTGCGTTGTGGCACGCCGTCCGCCACCCGTCCATAGCGCACCATCGCCGTGACGCAGAGCAGGTTGACCAACGGCACCACAACGGCGATGCCCACCGCCGTCAGCGTCAGCCCGGCGGAGCCGTAGAGGGCGCCGGCCCCGGCCAGCCCCACATAGGTGTTGGGCCGGATCGCCCCCTGAAAGACCGAGGTGAAGGCCGGACCGTCCAGCCCGATCGGGCGCCGGACGGCAAGCGCCAGGACGGCGCCGGCGAAGATCCCCGCCGCCATCGTCCCGCCCATCGGGCCCATGGACAGAGCGCGCAGATCGCTCCGCGTCAGCTCGTCCACGATCAGGCAGGGAAAGAAGAGAAGATAGGTCAGCCGGTCGAGCGACGGCCAAGCGGACTCGGGGATCACGGCGCGGCGGCGCAACCCCTGGCCGAACAGGATCAGCAGGAAGATCGGAGCCAGCGCCCCGGCGATGGGCAGCATGGGGTCGTCAGGCGTCCCCGCCGCTGCTGTCGCCGCCGCTGCTGTCGCCGCCGATGTCGTTGTCGTACTCGTCGCGCTCCCGCTGCTCCCGCTCCATGCGGCGGATGTGGGCCAGGGCGTCCAGCGCGCCTTGCAGGATGTAGGCGGCGGCCATCTTGTCGACGACCTCGTCCCGGCGCTTGCGGGTCATGTCGGCCTCGCCGATCATGAAACGCTCCACCGCGGAGGTCGACAGCCGCTCGTCCCAGAAAGCGATCTCAGCGTCCCAGCCCAGCAGGTCGGACCGCTCCATCAGGTTCTTGGCGAAGGCACGGGTGGACTCGGCGCGCGGCCCCTCCGACCCGTCCATGTTCAGTGGCAGGCCGATCACCAGCCCGCCGATCCCGTAATCGCGCAGCGTCCGCGACAGCTCGCGGGCGTCCTGGGTGAACTTCGTGCGCTTCAGCGTGCCGATCGGCGAGGCGACGACGAAGTTGGGGTCGGACACGGCCATGCCGACGGTCTTGGTGCCGACGTCGAGGCCGAGCAGGCGCTGGCCCCGGCCCAGGCGGGCGGCCAGTTCGGGAAGCGTGTGGATCATGCCGCGAACCATAGAAGCCGCAAGCCCGGACGGCAAGCCCGGCGGCGCAGGGCGCGAGGCGCCTCAGGCGTTGCGGATGCGCTGCACGAACTCGTCCACCGACCGGCGCATGGCCTGGGCGTGGTCGCCGAGGCTGTTGGCAGCCTGCAGCACATCGGCCGCCGCCTGACCGGCCTCGCGGGAGGCGTCGTTGACCTGCCGGATGCTGTGCGAGGCGTCGGCGGTCCCCTTGGCGGCCTGCTGGACGTTGCGCGCGATCGCCCCGGTCGCCGTGGTCTGGCGTTCCACGGACAGGGCGATGGACCCGGCGATGTCGTTCACCTGCCGCACCGTGTCGGCGATGCCCCGGATCGCCGACACGGCGTCCTGGGTTTCCTCCTGGATCGCCTGGATCTGGGCGGCGATCTCCTCGGTGGCGCGGGCGGTCTGGTTGGCGAGGCCCTTCACCTCGTTGGCGACGACGGCGAAGCCCTTGCCGGCCTCCCCGGCGCGGGCGGCCTCGATGGTGGCGTTCAGCGCCAGCAGGTTGGTCTGCGAGGCGATCTGCTGGATGAGCTGGACCACGCTGCCGATGCGCTCCGCCGTGCCGGACAGGCTTTCCACCGTGGCGTTGGTGCGCTGCGCCTCGTCGAGCGCGGTCCGGCTGGTGCGCGCCGCGCCGTCGACCTGCTGGGCGATCTCGGCGATGGAGCCGCTCAACTCGTCGGTGGCGGAGGCGACGGTCTGGACGTTGCCAGACGCCTGCTCGGTCACCGTGGCGACGGAGGATGCCTGGGCCGTCGTCCGCTCGGCGATGGCCGTCATGCTGCGCGCGCTGCTCTGGAGCTGGCCCGCCGCCGCGGCGACCGCGCCGACCATGCCCTGGACGCCGGTCTGGAAGGAGCCGGCCAGCTCATTCATCAGCCGCCGCTTGTCCGCCGCGGCCCGCTGGTCGGCCTGCCGGGCCTCCTCCTCCATGGCGCGGTTGCGCTGGAGGCTGTCCTTGAAGACCAGCATGGCGCCGGCCATCGCGCCGATCTCGTCGCGCCGGTTCCGGGCGGGGACGGTGATGGAGAGATCGCCGTCGGCCAGCCGGCGCATCGCCTCCGTCATGGCGCGCACCGGCCGGGCCACTGCGCGGGTGGTCAGCAGAGCGGTGAGCAGCAGGATCGCCGTCATGCCCAGCGAGATCGCCACCCCGATCGCGCCGTAGCGGTCGGCGGTGGTGTCGTACTCCTCGTCCGCTTCCCTGGCCTCGCGGGCGGTGGAGAGCTTGATCTTCTCGTAGAGGTCAGACATGGCGGCCAGCTCGCGGTCGATGCGGTCGTCCATGGCGCGGGTCCGCGCGTCGGCGGGTCCGTTGCGCAGGATGGGCAGCATCTCCGTCTCGAAGATGTCCACGGCGGCCCGGAAATGCCGTTCGGCCTCGTCCGCCCAAGCGCGCTCGTCCGGCGTGTCCATCACTTCGGCGGTCCTGCGGATGTAGAGTTCGGCGTTCCCGCGGACGGTCTTCCACTGTTCGTCGTGCTGCGGCGCGTAGCCGTTGATCTGTGCGTCGGCGACGATCTTGTAGAGGCGCCCGTCATAACCGGCGAGTTCGGTCAGCGTCGTGGCGTCGGCGACCCGCCGCATCCCCTCCTGCTGCAGATCGCTCAGCCGCGTCATGGCGATGGTGTTGAACAGCGCGACGGCGGCGAAGCCCGCCACGCCGATGCCGAAGCCGAGGAAAAGACGTTTCGCCAGCGTCAGTGATGCTGTCATCGGAGGCCTGCCGGGTTGAGTGAGATGAAATGGCTTCGGCACGAATTTGATTTGTATGTTGGTCAATCTAACAGGGAATCGGACGCCGCACCATGCGGTGTCGGCTGCGGAAGCCTTTTGCCGCGCCTCCGTCTCCCTGCACCTCTGCACCGCCGCTCGGCGCGCGCGCCGGTGGAAGGGATATCCCTGAATCATTGCGGTAATAGAATTCGGGTGATAGCTTCCAAGCCGTTTTTCCAGACGTTTCGGAAGAGAGTGGAAGGCATGTCGCTCGACAAGGCCACCGTGGCCAAGATCGCGCATCTGGCCCGCATCAAGGTGCCGGACGATGAACTGGATCACCTGGCGGGTGAGCTGAGCCAAATCCTGACCTTCGTCGAACAGTTGGGCGAGGTCGACACGCAGGACGTGCCGCCGATGACCAGCGTGGCCGCGCAAACCCTGCGCCGCCGCAAGGACGAGGTGACCGATGGCGGTTACCGCGACGCCGTCCTCTCCAACGGCCCGGAGACGGCCGAAGGCTTCTACGTCGTTCCGAAGGTGGTCGAGTGATGACCGGTCTTACGCATCTGACCATGGCGGCGGCCCTCGACGGCCTCGCCAAGAAGGAATTCACCGCGGTCGAGCTGACCGAGGCCCACGTCAAGGCGGTGGAGACGATCCGCCCCCTGAACGCCTTCATCACCGAGACGCCGGAGCAGGCGCTGGCGATGGCCAAGGCTTCCGACGCCCGCCGCGCCAAGGGCGAGGCCGGTCCGATGGAGGGTCTGCCCATCGCGGTGAAGGACCTGTTCTGCACCAAGGGCGTGCTGACCACCGCGGCCAGCCACATCCTCGACGGCTTCAAGCCGGAGTATGAGTCCACCGTCACCAGCAACCTGTGGCGCGACGGCGCCGTCATGCTGGGCAAGGTGAACCTGGACGAGTTCGCCATGGGCTCGGCCAACATCACCTCGCACCACGGCAACGTGATCAGTCCGTGGAGCCCGGGCGAGGTCGGCAACTGGTCGCGCCAGATCGTCCCCGGCGGCTCGTCGGGCGGCTCGGCCGCGGCGGTGGCCGCGCGCGCCGCTCTGGGCGCCACCGGCACCGACACCGGCGGCTCGATCCGCCAGCCCGCCGCCTTCACCGGCATCGTCGGCATCAAGCCGACCTACGGCCGCTGCTCGCGCTGGGGCGTGGTCGCCTTCGCCTCCTCGCTGGATCAGGCCGGCCCGATGACCCGCACGGTCGAGGACGCGGCGATCATGCTGCGCTCGATGTGCGGCTTCGATCCGAAGGATTCGACGTCGGTCGACATGGCGGTGCCGGACTTCCGCGCCGCGCTGACCGGCGACATCCGCGGCCTGAAGGTCGGCATTCCCAAGGAGTACCGGGTGGAGGGCATGCCCGCCGAGATCGCCGCGATCTGGGACCAGGGCATCGAATGGCTGAAGCAGGCCGGCGCCGAGCCGGTGGAGATCAGCCTGCCGCACACCAAGTACGCGCTGGCCACTTACTACATCGTCGCTCCGGCCGAGGCGTCGTCGAACCTCGCGCGCTACGACGGCCTGCGCTACGGCCTGCGGGTCGAGGGCGCCAGCCTGAAGGACATGTACGAGAACACCCGCGGCGCCGGCTTCGGCAAGGAGGTCCGCCGCCGCATCCTGATCGGCACCTACGTGCTGTCGGCGGGCTATTACGACGCCTACTACAACAAGGCCCGCCAGGTGCGCACGCGCATCAAGTGGGACTTCGACGAGGCGTTCAAGCAGTGCGACGTCATCCTGACGCCGACCGCGCCGAGCACCGCCTTCGCCATCGGCGAGAAGATGGACGACCCGATCCAGATGTACCTGAACGACGTGTTCACGGTCCCGGCCTCGCTGGCCGGCCTGCCGGGCATGTCGGTCCCGGCGGGGGTCGGGTCGGACGGGCTGCCGCTGGGGCTCCAGCTCCTGGGCCGGCCCTTCGATGAGGAGACCGTCCTGCGCGTCGGTCAGGTCATCGAGAAGGCCGCCGCCGTCACCGCCACCCCGCCGTTCATGGCCTGAGCCGGACGAGAGAAGAGACCGATGTCGTACATTCAGGGCGAAACGGGCGATTGGGAAATCGTGATCGGGCTGGAGGTCCACGCCCAGGTCATCTCGAACGCCAAGCTGTTCTCCGGCGCCGCCACCGCCTTCGGCGCGGAGCCGAACAGCCAGGTCAGCTTCGTCGACGCCGCCTTTCCCGGCATGCTGCCCGTCATCAACGAGCATTGCATCGAGCAGGCGGTGCGCACCGGCCTGGGGCTGAAGGCGCAGATCAACCTGCACTCGGTGTTCGACCGCAAGAACTACTTCTACGCCGACCTGCCGCAGGGCTATCAGATCAGCCAGTTCCAGCAGCCCATCGTCGGCAAGGGCGAGATCGTGCTGGACCTGCCGGACGGCTCCTCCCGCACGGTCGGCGTCACGCGCCTGCATCTGGAGCAGGACGCCGGCAAGTCGCTGCACGACCAGCACCCCGCCAAGACCTACATCGACCTGAACCGGTCGGGCGTGGCGCTGATGGAGATCGTGTCGGAGCCGGACATGCGCACCGCGGAGGAGGCCGGCGCCTATGTGCGCAAGCTGCGCTCCATCCTGCGCTACCTCGGCACCTGCGACGGCAACATGGAGGAAGGCTCCATGCGCTGCGACGTCAACGTGTCGGTGCGCAAGCCGGGCGCGCCCTTCGGCACGCGCTGCGAGATCAAGAACGTCAACTCGATCCGCTTCGTCATGCAGGCGATCGAGTACGAGGCGCGCCGCCAGATCGAGATCATCGAAGAGGGCGGCAAGATCGACCAGGAGACGCGTCTGTGGGACACGACAAAGTTCGTGACCCGCTCCATGCGCTCCAAGGAGGAGGCGCACGACTACCGCTACTTCCCCGATCCGGACCTGCTGCCGCTGGAGCTGGACGCCGAATGGGTCGAGGACATCAAGAAGACCCTGCCGGAACTGCCGGACGACAAGAAGGCCCGCTTCATCAGCGAGTACAAGCTGTCGCCCTATGACGCCAACGTGCTGGTGTCGGAGAAGGCCCGCGCCGATTTCTTCGAGGCGGTGGCCAAGGGGCGCGACCCGAAGCTGGCCGCCAACTGGGTCACCGGCGAGCTGTTCGGCTACCTGAACAAGGCCGGCAAGGAGATCGAGGAGAGCCCCGTCTCGGCGGAAAACCTCGGTGGCCTGATCGACCTGATCGCCGACAACACCATCTCCGGCCGAATCGCCAAGGAGGTGTTCGAGGCGATGTTCGAGACCGGTGAGAAGCCCGCCGACATCGTCGAGAAGAAGGGCCTGCGTCAGGTCACCGACACCGGGGCCATCGAGTCGTCCATCGACGCCGTGCTGGCCGCCAACGCCGACAAGGTGGCGGAGTTCCGCTCGGGCAAGGACAAGCTGTTCGGCTTCTTCGTCGGTCAGGTGATGAAGGCGACGCAGGGCAAGGCCAATCCGGCCCTGGTCAACGAAATCCTGATGGCCAAGCTGAAGGGCTGATCGGCAACGGCCGTGATGCCGCGCCGGAACACGGTGCGGCGTCATAGCCATTGATTTTGTTCTCCCGTCGGTTTCAATTGGAGCCGGCGGGAGGCCCGATGATTGCAAATTCGCTGACGGTGGCGCTGTTCGCGCTGTTCGCCGGTCTCCTGGCCGGATTTCTCGCCGGCGTGCTGGCGGCTCGGCGCGTGGCGGGGCGCTTCCGGGTCGACAGGACGACCCCTTCCTCCGCGGCAACGGAAGACCGGCTGCGCGCCATCCTGGACACCGCTCCCATCGGTGTTCTCATCAACACGCGCGACGGCGACAATCTCTACCACAGCCCCAGCGCCGCCACCTGTTTCAAAGTCAGCGGCGAGCAGCTGCAGCGCGACGGCATGTGGCCGCTCTACCATGACCCGGGGGACCGCCGGGCGGCCATCGATCGTCTCTACGCCGAGGGGCGCTTCGACGGGCAGGAGGTGCTGCTGCGCCGTGGCGACGGTGAAACCTGCATGGGCTCGCTGAGTTCGACCGTCATCGAGTTCGAAGGGCAGCGCTGCCACATCAGCTGGTTCTACGACCTGACGGAGCAGAAGAAGGCCGACGCGGTGCGCCGCGATCTGGCGGACCGTCTGGAAATGGCCCTGGACGCCACCGGGGCGGCGGTGTGGGACACCGACATCCCGCGGGGGACCTGCTGGTGGTCCGACAGCTTCGCGCGCATGCTGGGCTACGCCGAGCCGCCGGAGATGCCCGCCGACTTCTGGGACCGGCGCCTGCATCCCGACGACCGGCAGCGCGTGCTGACCACCATCGACGCCCACCTGCGCGGCGAGACCGCGGCCTATGCCTATGATTACCGGCTGCGCCGGGCCGACGGCGGCTGGATGTGGATCGCCGCGCAGGGGCGGGCGATTCGCGACGCTTCCGGACAGGCGGTGCGCTATGTCGGCATCATGACCGACATCACCGAGCGCCGCCGCCAGGAAGAGGAGGTCCGCGCCGGCAAGGAACGGCTGCTGCGCATCCTGGAGGCCAGCCCCATCGCCGTGAACATCACGCGCCGCGACGGCCTGCTGGTGTTCTGCAACACGCAGTCCGAGATCATCCTTGGCCGGTCGCGCGACGACCTGCTGCCGATGCCGGCCGAGCGGCTGTACGCCGATCCGGCCGACCGTCAGGCTCTGATCGACCGCTTCGAACGGGAGGGGCCCTTCCGCGACGCCGAGGTGCGTTTCCGCAAGCCGGACGGGACAATCGTCTGGGTGCTGTCGAGCTGGGGTGAGATCGAAATGGACGGGGAGCCGGCGCTGCTGACCTGGCTCTACGACATCAACGACCGCAAGGCGGCGGAGGCCGCCATGGTCGCCGCCCGCGACGAAGCGGAGCGCGCGCTTGCCGACCTGCGCGCCGCCCAGGAAAGCCTGATCCAGGCGGAGGCCATGGCCTCGCTGGGGCAACTCGTCGCCGGGGTCGCGCATGAGATCAACACGCCCATCGGCATCGGCCTCACCGCCGCCAGCCACATCGCCGAACAGGCCCGCGATCTGCGCGTCCGTTTCGATTCGGGTCAGTTGAAGAAGACGAATCTGGCCGAGTATCTCGACACGGTGACGGAGGCCGCGCGCCTTCTGGTGTCGAACATGAACCGGGCGGCGGCGTTGGTGCAGAGCTTCAAGCGGGTGGCGGTGGACCAGACCTCCGGCGAGCGGCGCTCCTTCGACCTGCGCACCTACGTCGACGAGGTGCTGTTCTCCCTGCGACCCCGGCTGAAACGCACGCTGGTGGCGGTGGAGGTGGACTGTCCGGAGGGGCTGGAGATGGACAGCTTTCCGGGCGCGCTGAGCCAGGTTCTGACCAATCTCGTGATCAACGCGCTGATTCACGCCTATGGCGACGACCAGCGGGGCACCATCCGCATCGCGGCCCATGCCGATGGCGACGATCACGTCGTCATCGATTTTTCCGACGATGGGTTCGGCATTCCCGACGATCATCTGACGAAGGTGTTCGAGCCCTTCTTCACGACCAAACGGGGCGAGGGCGGCTCGGGGCTTGGTCTCCACATCGTGCACAGCACGGTGACGGGCGTGCTGGGCGGGACGGTGGCGGTGCGGTCGGCGGCCGGGCAGGGCACGGGATTCACCCTGCGATTGCCGCGCCATGTCGCGCGGGAAACCGCCCCGGAGGCCGTTCCATCGCCCGAGCCGGGGCCGGCGGTCCCGGTCTGACGGAGTCCCCGGTTCGGGCGGCGGGCCGCGTCAGATGTGAAGGTCCTGGAACTGCAGATGCTTGGGGCGGCGGCCGCGCCGTTTGGGTGGGGCAAAGGCCGCCGTGGCGCCGCTTTCACCCTGCACCTCGGCTTTCAGCTCCTGAACGCAGCGCAACAGCAGCTCCTTCTCGCGCAGATCCTCGCGGTCGGTGATCTCGAGACAGCTCAGCTTGATCTCGACCAGATCGATCAGCGTTTCGGCGCAGCGGCGTGACAGGCTCATGGCGTCCCCCCGAGCAAGGATTGCTATCGCGTTCTGGTGGTAAGCTACCTTTGATTTTCTAAAAAGTACATAAAATTTTATACAGATTTCGATCTTTCTCCACGCGATCACATTTTTGGAGAGTAAGCGTTGACAGGCCCCATCCGGATCGTTAGAACGCACCCACGCCGGCGGCGCCACAGAGCGCCGCCCCGGTAGGAGGGGTGGCCGAGAGGCTGAAGGCGGCGGTTTGCTAAACCGTTATAGGGGCTCAAACCCCTATCGTGGGTTCGAATCCCATCCCCTCCGCCACGAATTCAGCCCAAGCAACTCAGTTGCTTGGGCGTTTTCGTTTCTGGACCTTGCGGTCCGCGCCCCGGAGCGCCTGACTCCTCCGGCACCTGTCCCGCCACGTCGATCACCGGGCATCTGGCAGCCGGGCGCCGCCGCGGGCATAGATCTGCTGGGGTGCGCAAAGCGCATCGAGTTGCACCACGACGGCCCCCGGCTGGCTGTTCAGCCCCATCCACGCATCGTAGCCGACAATCTCGCCCCTCCGGATGTCACGATACAGACCGTAAGCGAGATAACGCACCTCGGACACCGGTATGCGCACCCCGGCGAGGGATGACGCCACGACCGGGTTGCACGGATTCGAACTCAGCCAATTCAGCGCGCTCACCGCGCCGGGTTCCGGGGCGGCTTGTGGCGGTGGGCTGAGGTTGGCGCAGGCCGCCATGAGCAACGCCGACGCAATGGTCCCACATCGAACCGCCATCGTGATGGACTCGGGCTGTCCAGCCCCTTGATTTCTCACCGCTCCGCCCTCCAGCGCGCCAATTTCATTCGCTCAAAGCGCAACAGACACAAGGCCGCCCTGTGCCGTGCGGAGCAGCCAAAGCCGAACCGAATGGATATTAAGCATTAATTTTTTGTATTATCATCTCGTAAAAATCTACTTGATAAGTAGATTGTAATTGACGAAGCCTCAGAAAATTGCTGTGATTGGGTTGTCGATCAACTCCGGCGCGCTTTCTTGGGAGGCTTCAATGACAGCGGATGCGAAACGCATCGGTTCCACCGCAAGACGGGCTTTTCTCGGCCTGACCCTGGCGGCGGGCGTAGCCCTTGTCCCCGCGGGCGGCGCGCGGGCCGAGGCGACGGATTTGACCATCGCCATCCAGTACGGGCTGGGCTACCTGCCGTTGATGATCGCCAAGAATCAGGGGCTGATCGAGAAACATGCCGAGGCGCAGGGCATCGGACCGGTCAAGGTCAATTGGCTGGTGTTGAACGGCGGTGTGGCCGCCAACGACGCGCTGCTGAGCGGAAGCGCGCAGATCGTCTCCGCCGGTATCGCGCCGCTGCTGACCGTCTGGGACAAGACGCGCGGCGGCCTCGGTGTGAAGGCGATCTCCGGGCTGGATTCCTCGGCTTACTGGATCAACAGCAACAATCCGAACGTCCGCAGCATCCGCGACCTGACCGACAAGGACCGCATCGCAGTGCCGGCGGTGAAGGTTTCCATCAACTCGGTCATTCTCCAAATCGCCGCGGAGACGGAGTTCGGGCCCGGCCATCACTATGACTTCGAGCCGCTGACCACGACGTTGAGCCCCCCGGATGCCACGGCGGCGCTCGTCTCCGGCAAGACGGAAATCACCGGCCACATCACCACCCCGACCTATGGGTCGCAGCAGCTCGCCTACCCAAACGTCCACCGCATCCTGAATTCGCGCGACGTCATCGGCGAGGCGACGCTGGTGCTGAGCTACACCACGCAGAAGTTTTACGACGAGAACCCGAAGCTCACCGCCGCCGTGGTGAAGGCGATGGGCGACGGATTCGCGCTGATCAAGCGCGACAAGGCCGAGGCCGCCCGCATCTATCTGGCGGAAGAGCGCAGCAAGCTGACCCGGGACGAGGTCGTGGCGCTGCTCGACAACCCCCACATCAGCTACTCCCAGATCCCGCAGAACACCGGCGTGATCGCCGACTACATGCACCGCGTCGGCTCGATCAAGACCAAGCCGGCCTCGTGGAAGGACTACACCCTCCCAATTCTCCACAACGAAACGGGGAGCTGACCCATGCCCGGCGACCGTGAACCGCCAGTGGAACTGATCTGCCTGCCGTTTCCCGAGGCCATGGCGCTGTGGCTGCTGATGTCCGACACCGGCGAGACCGATCCGCCGCTGGACTTTGGGCGTCTGCACACCCTGTCGGGGGCCTTCGTGCTGCTGGCCTTCGGCGCCGTCGCGCTGCTCGCCTGGTTCCACGCGGCCTGACGCCGGCCGCTCCCCGCCCTTCATCTCCGCCTGCCCGTCCATCCCTTCCCACAGGAGCCTGTCCGATGAGCCTTCCCAGCGGTTTCGACATCAAGCCCATCAACGGCAACATCGGCGCCGAACTGCGCGGTGTCGCCCTGTCCGGCGACCTGCACCCGGCGGTGCTGAAAGCGATCCAGGACGCCGTGTACGAGCACAAGGTGGTCTTCGTCCGTGACCAGCATCACCTCGACGACGCCCGGCAGGAGGCCTTCGGGCGGTTGTGGGGCAGGCTGGTCGGTCACCCGACCGTCCCGTCGCTCAGCGGGACCGAAGGCATCCTGGACGTGGACGGCTCCCGCGGCGAGCGCGCCAGCTCCTGGCACGCCGACATCACCTTCCTCGACGCCTATCCCAGCATCACCATCCTACGCCCGCATGAGCTGCCGGACCGCGGCGGCGACACGCTGTGGGGCAACACGGCGGCGGCCTACGCCGAACTGCCGGAGCCGTTGCGCGATCTGGCCGACAAGCTGCGGGCGATCCACACCAACCAGTACGACTACGCGGGTGACCGGGGGACGGTGCGCGAAGACGGGCTGAAGCGCTTCAACGAGGTTTTCACCTCGACCGTCTACGAGACGGAGCATCCGCTGGTCTCCGTCCATCCGGTCACCGGTGAGCGCACCCTGCTGGTCGGGCATTTCCTGCAACGGCTGATCGGATTCGGCACCTCCGACTCCAACCGGTTGATCGGCATCGTCACCGACCACGCCACCCGTCCCGAAAACACGGTGCGCTGGCACTGGTCTCCGGGCGACGTGGCGATCTGGGACAACCGGGCCACCATCCACCGCGCCGTCGACGACTACGGCAGCCGACCCCGCGTCGTCCGCCGGACGACGGTGGCCGGCGATGTGGTGGTCGGCGTCGACGGCCGCGCCAGCGTGACCCGTGTGCTCGGCCGCAAGCCGAGCATCGCCGCCTGATCGTCTGGCCGGGACCGGCGTGGGGGCGCGGTTCCCCATGCCGGTCCCGTCTTTGCACACGCGAATTTCACATAATCAAATAGTTATTATATCCGATTTTCCCAGTTGAATCATTCGTGGAATCATGATGTCATTTTCCTACTAGAGATTAGGTAAAATTTATCGGAGGTTCGTATGGTCAAGCCTGCACGTGTCATCCGCCGCGCGCTTTGCGCCCTGGCCGGGCTGGGGCTCGCCGCCGCAGCGCTGGCCGGTCCGGCGGCGGCGGAAGGCCGGATACGGATCGCCGAACAGTACGGGCTGGGCTATCTGCCGCTGCATGTGCTGCGCCACCAGAAGCTGATCGAGAAGCACAGCAAGGAGTTGGGTCTCGACGTCACCGTGGAGTGGGTGCAGCTCTCCGGCGGGGCGGCGATGAACGACGCGCTGCTGTCCGACAGCATCGATCTCGGCTCGGCGGGCGTCGGTCCGCTGCTGACCATCTGGGACCGCACCAAGGGCAACGCCAACGTCAAGGCCATCGCCGCCCTGAACAGCATGCCGCTGTTCCTGACGACCACCAACCCCAACGTCAAGACGCTCAAGGACTTCACCGACAAGGACAGGATCGCCCTGCCGGCGGTGAAGGTCGGCGTCCAGGCCCGCGTGCTCCAGATGGCCGTGGAGAAGGAGTTCGGGGAGGGCAAGTTCGACGCGCTCGACAAGCTGACCGTCTCGCTGCCACACCCCGATGCCACTGCCGCCTTGCTGTCCGGATCGTCGGAGATCACCGGCCACATCTCCGGGCCGCCGTTCCAGTACCAGCAGCTTCGCGACCCGAAGATCCACAAGGTCTTCAGCTCCTACGACGTGCTGGGCGGGCCGCACACCTTCAACCTGATCTGGGCGAAGGAAGCCTTCCGCGCAAAGAATCCCAAGACCTATCAGGCCTTCCTCGGCGCGCTGAAGGAGGCGATGGACGTCATCAACGCCGACCATTCCGCGGCGGCGGACATCTATCTGGCGCAGAACCGGGGCGACCTCGACAAGGCCTTCGTCGTCAGCATCCTCGACGACCCGGACAACCAGTTCACCGTGGCCCCCGCCCGCGTCGGCGCTTTCGCCGACTTCATGCACAAGGTCGGCGCCATGAAGAACAAGCCGGCCTCCTGGAAGGACCTGTTCTTCGAAGACCTGCACGGCGAAACCGGGAGCTGATCCGATGAACGCCTTCACCTATCCCGCCAGCGTGGACACCGAGAGCGTGGGCACCGCCGGCGTGTCCGAACGCCCGCTGCTGGACGTGTCCGGCGTGACGCTCCAGTACAAGACGCGCCGCCATCTGGTGACCGCGACCTACCGCGTCGACTTCCAGGTGTTCCAGGCGGAACGCTACGTCCTGCTGGGGCCGTCCGGTTGCGGCAAGTCCTCGCTTCTGAAGGCGGTGGGCGGCTTCCTGCCGCCGGTGGAGGGCGCCATCCGCCTGAACGGGCGCGCGGTGACCGGGCCGGGGCCGGACCGCATGATGGTGTTCCAGGAGTTCGACCAGTTGCCGCCCTGGAAGACGGTGAAACAGAACGTCATGTTCCCACTGCTCGCCAGCGGCAAGGCGTCGCGCCGGGAGGCCGAGGAGAAGGCGCTGGACTGCATCGCGCGGGTGAACCTGTCCAAGTTCGCCGACGTGCATCCGCACATGTTGTCGGGCGGGATGAAGCAGCGCGTCGCCATCGCCCGCGCCATGGCGATGGAGCCGGACATCCTGCTGATGGATGAGCCCTTCGCCGCGCTCGACGCGCTGACCCGCCGCAAGATGCAGGAGGAGCTGCTCCAGCTCTGGGACGATCTGCGCTTCACCGTGCTGTTCGTCACCCACTCCATTGAGGAGGCGTTGGTCGTCGGTTCGCGCATCCTGGTGCTGTCGCCGCATCCCGGCCAGGTGAAGGCGGAGCTGAACTGCGACGGCTACGACCATGTCGCGATGGGCAGCCCGGCGTTCCAGGACACCGCCCAGCGCATCCACACCATGCTGTTCGCCGACGAGGTGGAAACGGTGAAGGGGCCGCGCTCATGACCGGCCTGTCCCTGGCGCCGCAAGGCCGCCGCGTGCCCCCCGTCCGCCCGGAGTATGAACGGACGGTCGCCACCACCGGCCCGATCGGCGACGTGGCCCGCCCGCTGTCCCTGTGGGAGCGGATCGGCAACATCACCGCGCTCCGCCGCTTCGCCGTTCTGGCCGCGGTGGCGCTGCTCTGGCAGGTCGCCGCGACGTGGCAGAACAACCCGCTGATGTTCCCCACCTTCACCGCCACCGTCGCGGCGCTGTGGGAGGCGATCTGGCGGGAGAACCTGCTGTCGATGGCCTGGGTGTCGCTGTCGGTCCTGCTGAAGGGCTACGCCATCGCCGTGGTGTTGGCGGTGGTGCTGACCAGCTTCGCGGTGTCCACGCGCATCGGCAACGACGTGCTGTCCACCCTGACCTCCATGTTCAACCCCTTACCGGCCATCGCGCTGCTGCCCATCGCCATGCTGTGGTTCGGGCTGGGGGCGGTCAGCCTGACCTTCGTGCTGGTCCACGCGGTGCTGTGGCCGCTGGCGCTGAACACCCACGCCGGCTTCACCTCGGTGTCGGAGACGCTGCGCATGGCCGGGCGGAATTACGGGCTGAGCGGCATCCGCTACGTCGTCACCATGCTGATTCCGGCGGCCTTTCCGGCGATCCTGACCGGGCTGAAGGTCGGCTGGGCCTTCGCCTGGCGGACGCTGATCGCGGCGGAGCTGGTGTTCGGCGTTTCGTCGGGCAAGGGCGGGCTGGGCTGGTTCATCTTCCAGAACCGCAACGAGCTGTACATCGACAAGGTGTTCGCCGGGCTCGTCACCGTCATCCTGATCGGCCTCGTTGTCGAGAACGTCGTCTTCCGCTGGATCGAGACCCACACCGTCCGCAAGTGGGGAATGGTCCGATAGCAACCAAATCCCCTCTCCCGCCCCGGGAGAGGGAGGGACCCGCCGCTCCGCGGCGGGAGGGTGAGGGTATCGGCGAGGATCAGTGGTTCGATCCTTGCGCGACCCTCACCCGCCCGCTTCGCGGGCACCCTCTCCCGGGGCGGGAGAGGGGATTCTTCAGCAAGGAAATCCATCCGTGCCTTTCGACAGCAACCTGACCACCGAGCGCCCGACCTTCGTCACGCATCTGGACTGCGCCTACACCGGCGAGCGGTACGAGGCCGACACCGTCCACAACCTGTCCAAGGCGGGCAAGCCGCTGCTCGTCCGTTACGACCTGGAGGGGGTGCGCGGCGCGCTGACCAAGGACGCGCTGGCCGAACGCCCGCAGGATCTGTGGCGCTACCGCGAACTGCTGCCGGTGCGCCGGGTGCAGGACATCGTCAGCCTGGGCGAGGCGGTGACCCCGCTGGTCGCGCTGCCCAAGCTCGCCGCCAAGCTGGGGGCCGCCGAGTTGCTGGTGAAGGACGAGGGACGCCTGCCCACCGGCTCCTTCAAGGCGCGCGGGCTGGTCATGGCGGTGTCCATGGCGAAGGCCTTCGGCATCAAGCACATGGCCATGCCAACCAACGGCAACGCCGGCGCGGCGCTGGCCGCCTACGCGACGCGGGCGGGCATCAAAACGACGATCTTCTGCCCGGAGGACACGCCGGAGGTCAACGTCTCGGAGATCGAACTCCAGGGCGCCACGGTCTACCGGATCAACGGGCTGATCGACGACTGCGGCAAGATCGTGGGAGAGGGCAAGGCCAAGGCCGGCTGGTTCGACGTCTCCACCCTGAAGGAGCCCTACCGGATCGAGGGCAAGAAGACCATGGGGCTGGAACTGGCCGAGCAGCTCGGCTGGGAGGTGCCGGACGTCATCTTCTACCCGACCGGCGGCGGCACCGGGCTGATCGGCATGTGGAAGGCCTTCGCCGAGCTGGAGGCCATCGGCTTCATCGGTTCCAAGCGCCCGCGCATGGTCGCCGTGCAGGCCGCCGGCTGCGCCCCGATGGTCCGCGCCTACGAGGCGGGGGAGGAACACGCGCCGCGCTGGCAGGATGCCCACACCATCGCGTCCGGCATCCGCGTGCCGCAGGCGGTCGGCGACTTCCTGATCCTGCGCGCCGTGCGGGAGAGCGGCGGCTTCGCCGTCGCCGTTCCGGACGAGGCCATCCAGGCGGCCCTGGACGAGGCGGCGCGGGAAGAGGGCTTCCTGCTGTGTCCGGAGGGCGCCGCCACCTACGCCGCCTACAAGCAGGCGCTGGCCGACGGGCGGGTGGGCCGCGACGAGCGCGCCGTGCTGTTCAACTGCGCGACCGGGCTGAAGTACCCGCTGCCGCCGGTCCACCGGACGCTCGATCGTCACCAGCCCATCGACTACTCGGTGTTCTGAGGATGAATGGTCCTTACGCGACGGACCGTCTGGTGGCTCTGCTCGACGCCATTCTGCAACGGTCCGGCAGCAGCCCGGAAGAGGCGGCCATCGTCGCCGCCAACCTCGTGGACTCCGACGCCACCGGCCACGCCAGCCACGGCGTGTGCCAGATCGCGGTCTACGCGAAGAGCCTGGAACTGGGTCATCTGCAACCCAACCGGCACGCCCGCGTCGTCCGCGACGAGGCGCCGTTCCTGGTGGTCGAAGGCGATGTCGGCTACGGGCAGGTGATCGCGCGGGAGGCGACGGACCTCGCCATCGCGCGGGCCAAGGCCGGCGGGGCCTGTGTGCTCGCCCTGCGCAACGCCCATCACATCGGGCGGGTCGGCGCCTACGGCGAGCAGTGCATCGCGGCCGGCGCGACCGGGGTCTTCTTCGTCAACGTGGTCAGCCGTCCGCTGGCCGCACCCCATGGCGGCGGGCGGCCGCGGCTCGGCACCAACCCGATCTGCATCGCCGTTCCCGCCACACCGGGCCATCCGCCTTTCCTGCTGGACTTCGCGACCAGCGCGGTGGCGGCCAACAAGTGCCGCGTCGCCGCCGCGTCCGGCAAGGAGCTCGCCGACGGCCTGCTGATCGACGAGCGGGGGGCGCCAACTCGCGACCCCGGCGTGATGTTCCGCGATCCGACCGGCGCCATCCTGCCCTTTGGCGGGCATAAGGGCTACGGGCTGGCGCTCGCCTGCGAGATCCTCGCCGGGGCGCTGGCCGGCGGGCTGCCGGCCCTGCCGGAGAACCTGCGTCCGGGCCGGGTGGTGAACAACGCGCTGGCCTTCCTGATCGACCCGGCGCGGGTGGCCGAGTCTGGGGGCGACGCGGAGAATGGCAACTGGCAGGCGTTGACCGACGCGGTGCTCGACCACATCCAGGACACCCCGCCGGTACCCGGCGGTGACGGCGTGCTTGTGCCCGGCGGGCCGGAGCGGCGGAGCCGGGCGCTGGCCGCGGAGCGCGGCATCACGCTCGACCCCGACACCGTGCGCGCCCTGCATGGGATCGGGGGCGCGCTCGGCCTCGACGTTCCGGCCTTCCTGGTGGCCTGACCGGGTTGAGGTCAGGGCAGGATGCGGTTGCGCAGAACCCCGTCCTCCAGGAACAGCCGGGCGGTCTCGGCGGCGTTGCGGCGCATCTCGATCGCCGCCTCGTCGGAATGGAAGGCGTTGTGCGGCGTGACCACGAGCCGCCCTTCCAGCCAGGATTCCCGGCGGCGCCACGCGTCCAGCAGCGGGTGAGGGGCGGGCGGTTCGGTCGGCAGCACGTCCGTCCCCACCGCGGCGACTTGGCCGCTGCGCAGCGCCGCTTCCAGCGGGTCGAGGCCGGCGAACATCTCGCCGCGCGCCGTGTTGACCAGCAGGGCTCCGGGCTTCAGCTTCGCCAGGAACTCCGCGTCGATCAGGCCGCGGGTTTCCGGCGTCAGCGGACAATGGAAGGTCACGATGTCGGATTCGGCCAGCAACTCGTCCAGCCGGCGGACGCGCCGGTAGCCGACCGCCTTCTCATGCCCGGCGGGCTGCTGCGGATCGTAGCCGAGGATGCGATAGCCGAAGGGCTTCAGCCGGTTCACCACCGCGGTGCCGATCCGCCCCACGCCGACGACGCCGACCGTCGCCGCGCTGGACCGCCGCAGCGGGGTCAGCGTGTTGGCCTGCCACGTCGTGCTGTAGCCGCGGGCGCGGGCGTCATGCTCCCACAGGCGGCGCTGCAGGGAGAGCAGCAGGGATACGGCGTGGTCGGCCACCTCTTCCGTCCCGTAATCCGGGTTGTTGCAGAAGGGAATGCCGGCGGCCTCCAGCGCCGCCACGTCGACCTTGTCGTAGCCGACCCCGAACCGCACGACGACGCGGCAGCGCGGCAGCTTGGCCACCGTCGCCGGGCCGATGCGGGTGCTCCACACCAGCAGCGCGTCCAGCCGGGCCAGACGCTCCGGGTCCAGATCCTCCTCGCGGCGGGTGTCGAGGAAATCCACCTCGGCACAGCCGTCGAGAACCGCCGCCTCCAGGTCCGGCGGGGGGATCATGTGGTCGGTGATTCCGACGACGAAGGGTGCACGCTTGCCCATGGTCATTCTGCGGTTCGGGTCCTTTTGGTCGAGGGGAATCAACAAATTCTACGAGTTGTTTTTGGCGCACGACATATGAAAGCACATGCGATACGGCAAAAGCCAACTTGTTAAATAGGGATTCATGGTGCTCTAATGATGGCAATTCGGGGGCGCCCCGCGGGGTGCTGGACACAGGGAGAGGAACGACGAGCATGCCGTCCCACGACACCGCGCACAGCATCGCCATCGTCGGCGCCGGCTTCACCGGCAGTATCCTGGCGGCCCACCTTCTGCGCAAGGCGGAGGAGCCGACGCGCATCCACCTGATCGAACGCGCCGGCACGCTGGGCACCGGACTGGCCTATTCCACCGACAGCGCGGCGCATCTGCTGAACGTGCGCGCCTACAACATGAGCGCCTATCCCGACGACCCGCGCCACTTCCTGCGCTGGCTGTGGGCGAAGGACCTCGGCGGCGACGTGCCGCCCAGCGGCCACGCCTTCGTGTCGCGCCGGTTGTACGGCGCGTACATCCAGGACGTGCTGCGCGAGGCCCAGGCGGAGGCCCCCGCCCATGTGACGCTCGACACGGTGCGGGCGGAGGTCGTCAATGCGGCGGTGGATGGCGGCGTCCGGTTGAGCCTTGCCGACGGGACAAGCCTCGCGGTGGACCGGGCGGTGCTGTGCGTCGGGCATTTTCCGCCCTCGCCGCCGTCGATCCCGGCGCCGGAGGTCTTCGCGTCGGACCGCTTCGTCGGCGACCCCTGGAACCGCGAGGCCGTCGCCGCCATCGACCCGGACGCGCCGGTGCTGATCCTCGGCACAGGACTGACGATGGTCGACGTGGTGCTGTCCCTGGAGAACCAGGGCCACCGCGGCCCGATCCTGGCGCTGTCGCGCCGCGGGCTGCTGCCCACCACCCATCTTGAGACGCGGCCCTTCAAGAGCTTCGTCCATCCCCAGACGCTGCCCGGCACGGTGCTGGACGTGCTGATCGCCCTGAAGGCCGACGTCCGCCGCGCGCGGGAGGAGGGGCTGGACTGGCGTGCTGCCTTCGATTCCCTGCGGCCCTTCCACCCGCTGATCTGGAAACATCTGCCCCTGGAGGAGCGGCAGCGCTTCCTGCGCCACGCCCGGCCCTATTGGGAGGTGCACCGCCACCGCATGGCGCCGGAGGTGGCCGCGCGCATCGAGGCCCTGCGGGCGAGTGGGCAACTGACCGTCCGCGCCGGCCGCCTCCAGTCGCTGGCCGCGACCCCCGACGGGGTGGAGGCGACGATCCGCGCGCGGGGTGCCGACGAGGCACAGTGGACGCGGACGGTCGGCGCCATCGTCAACGCGACCGGCACCGAATGCGACTTCGGGCGCATCCGCCATCCGCTGATGCGCGCCCTGCTCCAACAGGGGTTGGCCCGGCCCGACCCGCTGCGTCTCGGCCTCGACGTCACCGAGGAGGGGGCGCTGATCGGGGAGGGCGGGGCGGTGTCCGACCGTCTCTTCGCTCTTGGCCCGGTCAGCCGCGCGCCCTTCTGGGAGATGACCGCGGTTCCCGAACTGCGCAGCCAGTGCGCGGACGCCGCGCTCGCTCTCGCCCGCCGCCGCCTCACGAAAAGCCCCGCTTAATAAAACATTTTTACATTGTTATTTTATGTTCATAAATCCTATTTCCATGATAGATTTTTGTGTCTATCATGACGTCCAGTGTTGATTTCCATCCGGCATCCGGAGGTCCCATCCGGTTGACCGGCACCGCTCCCGGTCCGCGCGGCTGTGCGCCGTCGCTTCGGTTGAGAAGGAGGATGTCATGCCGGACAGCATTTTGCGGCCCGCGGCGGACCGCCTGGACCCGCAGGTGATCGCGATGAACGAGGCGGCCGCCCGCCTCGGCGCCGCCCCCGCCGATCCTTTGAGCCTCCCGCTCGCCGCGGCCCGCGCGGCGGCGGAGCGCTATCACGCCTTCCTGAACGGCGCCACGCCGCTGGCCGCGGAGGTGACGGAGGCGACGGTGGCCGGCCCCGCCGGTCCTGTGCCGTTGCGGCTCTACCGCCCGGCGGGCCGCGGGACGGAGCGGCTGCCCGTCCTGGTCTATTTCCATGGCGGCGGTTTCGTCGTGAACAGCGTGGACACCCACGACCGGTTGCTGCGGCTGCTCGCCCGGCACAGCGGCGCGGTGGTCTGCGCGGTGCGCTACAGCCTGGCGCCGGAGCGCCGTTTTCCGCACCAGCACGGGGAGGCGCTGGCCGCCCTGCGCTGGGTTGCCGCCGCCGGCGCATCGCACGGGATCGATCCGGAGCGGATCGCGGTCGGCGGCGATTCCGCGGGGGCAAACCTCGCCCTCGTCCTCGCCCTGGCCGCGCGCGGGCGGGGCGAACCGCGGGTGGCCTTTGGGCTGCTGTTCTACGGCATGTTCGCCCACGACTTCGACACCCTGTCGCACCGCCGTTTCGGCGACGGGCGGTACGGGCTGACGACGGCGCGGATGCGCTGGTACTGGAACCAGTATCTCGGCGCCGCCTCCCCCGACGACCCGCGCGCGGCGCCGCTGCTCGCCGACCTGCGTGGCTTGCCGCCCCTGCTGCTGCTGGCCGCGGACCTCGATTGCCTGCGCGATGACACGCTCCGTCTGGCGGAGCGGCTGGCCGAGGCGGGGGTTCCGCACCGGCTCGCCGTCTATGATGGGCTGCCCCACTCCTTCGCCACGGCAACCCGTCTGGTCGACCGCGCGCACGGGGCCGTCCTGCAGGCCGCCCTGGCGGTGCGCCGCCACCTCAACGTCTGACCGGTCACCAGCGGTAGCGCAGGCCGGCGCTCAGCGTGTGGCCGGTGGCGTCGCGGCGCAGGTCGGCGTCGTAGCTGCCATAGGCCTGGAACCGCTCGCCCAGCGCCGCCGTCAGGCCCGCCCCCAGCACCGCGGCGTCGCGCCCCGGCTGGACGCCGGACACCGTGTAGGAGGCGCCCAGCAGGCGCGCCCCGCTGCGCGCAGCCACGTCGAGGACGTCGTGGTCCCAGCGGGCGCGCAGTTCGGGCTCCAGCGCCGTCTCGCCGGCCTTCAGGCGCCAGCTCGTCCGCAGGCCCAGGCTGGTTCGCAGCGTGCTCAGGTCGGTATCGTCCACCGCCAAGCCCAGCGCGCCGGCGCCGGTCTCGGTGAAACCGTCGCGGGTCACCCGGTCGAAGCGGAGCCCGGCGAAGGGCTCGATGCGGGCGCCGTTCCAGGTCACGGCGTAGCCGGTGGCGACGGCCGCCCCGAAGCCGTGGCCGTCGCTGTCGCCATCGGCGCGGTGCTCCACTCCGCCCGGGGCGCCGATCCGGAGGACGCGGCGGCTGTCGTACTGGCCGAATCCGTACATGGCCTGGGCGTCGACGAACCAGGCGCCGACGCGGTAGGTGCCGTAGAGCGCGGCGCTGTAGCTGTCGATGTCCGTCCGGTCGCCGCTGGTCCGCACATCCACCGCCGTGCGCTGGTAGCCGAAGGCGGCGCCGGCGGTCATCGTGTCGGAAAGGTCGCGGTCGGCGCCCAGCGCGATGCCGCCGCTGCGCTGCCGGGTGCCGGCGGCGTTGCCGTCGCCGTCGGAGTTGGCAAAGCGGCCCAGTGCCCGCGCCCACAGGCCGAGCGCCGTCCCGTGCTCTGCCTCCGGCATGGCCAGCGGGGCGATGGAGGTGGCGAGGCCGTCGGCGCGCAGCGCGGCCATGCGGCCCTGGACCGCGTCGCCGAACAGGCGGGCGGTGTCGCGGGCGGCGGTCACCGCCTCCGCATGGACGGTGCCGCCCAGGCTGTCGAGCGCCGCGGGGATGGCTTGGCCGGACAGCGGGTAGAGGGCGTCGAACAGCGGCTTGGCCGCGTCGGACGGGCGGGTGCCGGCGGCCGGGCGGACGGCGTCCAGCGCGGCGCCGACCGCCGACTGGTTGGCCGTGGCCGGCACGTCCGCCGCCGCCAGCCGGGCGTAGCTCGCCGGTGTGGCGGTGAGGGTGATCGTATTCGGGCCGTAGACGGTGTCGAACCGCGTGCCGGCGGGCAGAGCGACGGCGGGCTGGGCGATGCCGGCGAAGGCGCCGGTCACGCCGCCGCTGGCGGTGACGATGGTGAAGCCCTGGCCGAGGCGCGGCGTGAAGCTGTTGGTCGCGCCGCCCGTGATGCCGCGGGTGACCGGGACCAGCGTGCCCCCGGCGGCGAAGGTGCCAGGCGTGCCGGTGACCGCCAGCTGATCGTGGAAGCCGGCGCCGGTCCCGGCGGTCGGCCCGTCGATCTCGACGCGCAGGGTCGATCCGGCGGCGTTGGCGACGGCGCCCTCCACGGTCAGGACGCCCAGGGAGTTGCCGGGGCTGAGCGTGCCGCCGTTGCTCACCGCGCCGGTGATCCGCCCGCCGCCCGACAGCAGGCCGCCGCGCTCCACGGTGACGGTCGGGCTGGCGAGGCGCGTGTTGACCGCCAGCTGGGCGTTCGCCTTCACCGTGGTGGCGGCGACCGATTGGGTGCCGGAGGCCAGCGCGACGCCGGTTGCCGTGCCGGTGCTCGTGCCGATCTGGAGCTGGGCGAGGTTCGTGACGTCGGCGCGGACGGTGGAGTTGCCCTCCAGCGTCAGGCTGTCGCCGCTGCCCGCCCCGGCGATGGCGAAGCCGACGTCCATGTTGGCGATGTTGACGCTGTTGCGCTGCCCGTTGAACGGGTTGCCGGGGTTGAGCTGGAGCAGGATGGCATTGCCGGTCTGGCTCAGCGCCAGGGTGCCGGCGCCGAGCGGCGCCGGGTTCAGCCGCTCGACGGCGCCGAACTGGCCGGTGACTCCGCCCGAGGCGGTCAGGATCTCGTAACTGCGCCCGGTCAGGTACAGCCCGTCGGCCGCCGTCACCTGGACGGTGGCGCCGTTCGACAGCGTGGCCGTTCCGCCGACCGCCAGCTTCGACGCGGTGCCGGCGGGGGCGATGCCGACCTGGAGGCGGGAGCCGGCGGCGAAGGACACATTGCCCGCTATCGCAAGCGTGCCGGACGTGCCGGTGCCCGGCGCCACGGTGCCGGCCACGGTGGTCGCCGGTACGGTGATGCTGCCGGTGCCGGCCAGCGTGGCGCCGGAGGCGACCGTCAGGGCGCTGCCGAGCGCCAGCGGGCCGTCGACCACCAGCGTGCCGCTGCCGACCGTTGCGGTGGCGAAGCCGCTGTAGGCGTCCCGCGCGCCGATGACGTAGCGCCCGCCGCTGCCGAGCTGGACCTCCAGCGCGTCGGTGCCGCCGCCGCCCAGCACCTTGCCGGTGATCGATCCGCCCTGGATCACCAGCCGGTCGTTGCCGGCGCCGAAGGCGATGGCGATGGGGTCGCCGCCGCCGCCCGTGATGGTGCCGGAGTTGGTGATGGTGTTGGCGTAGGGGCCGATCAGGGTGATGGCCGGGCCGTCGCGGCTTTCGATCCGCCCGGCGTTGGTGATGGTGGTGACCCCATAGGCCGCCCCCTCCGCCCCGTCGTCGATCATGATGCCGTGGCCGGTGCCGGAGATGACGCCGCCGGCGGCGTTGGTGATGGTGCCGCCGCCCATGGCGATGCCGTCGGCGCCGTTCGGGCGCCCGCCGGAATCGACGCCGCCGGCCCCGGTGCCGCGGATCGTCCCGTCGTTGACGATGGTGCCGATGTAATCGATGTCCACGCCGTCGCCATCGCCGTTGGTCGAGGCGGCGCCGCTGCTGTTGACGATGTTGCCGGCGCCGGCGTAGTCGCCGGAGATCAGGCCGCGGTTGATGACCGTGCCGTTGCCGTCGGACCCGACACCCGAACCGTTGCGCCCGACGATGGTGCCGCCGGCCTCGTTGACCACGGTGATGTCGGTGTCGGCGGTGATGCCGTGCCGCGCGCCGGAGATCAGGCCGCCCGAACGGTTGGTCACGGTCACGCCGGTCCGTCCGCCCGCGTCGATGGCGTCGGCGGTGCCGTTGGCGCCGCCGCTGGTGTTGGCGCCAAAGCTGCGGATGATTCCGGAATTGTCGATGGTGGCGTTCAGGCCGGGCCGCAGGGCGTCGTCGTTCAGCGCCTCGATCACGCCGGTGGCGCGGTTGATGACGCTCAGCGGAACGCCCGCCGTGTTCATCGTGCGCAGGTCCAGCGCCTGGCCCTGCACCGCGCTTGCCGGATCGGTGGGGGCGGCGGCGCGGATGGTGCCGGCGTTGTCGATGGTGACCCCGCCGCTGGTGATGTTGGTGTTGATGCGGACCGCGTCGTTGGCGTCCGACTGGATCAGCGCGCCGGCCCGGTTGGTCAGGGTCAGCGTCCGCACCGTGTTGCCGCCCGAGGTGTCGAAGCCGCGCCCGCCGGTCGAGCGGATGGTGCCGGCGTTGTCCAGAATCACATTGCTGGCGGTTCCGCTCTGCGTGACGGCGGCGCCGGAGGTCTGCAGCGTGCCGCCGGCGGCGACGGTGCCGGTCTGGCTGCCGGAGAGGGTTTGCGACCCGGTGACCGTGCTTCCGCCCGTCACCGCGAATTGGGCCAGCGCCGGGCTGGACACGAACAGCAGAAGGCCCACGCAGCCGTGCAGCGCCGTGGTTGCCAAGAGCCCCTGGCGGGTCGGCATGGTCACACTCCCTGAGATGACGCGGTCGATGGCGAGAATGTCTTGCGGGCAGGAGGTCGGCGCGCGCGGCGGTCGAATCCGCGGCGCGCGCTCAGCCGGCGCGAGTGATAGCGGCCTTGCGTGACCGTTCGGTGACGGATCGGTGATGATTGGGTGTACGAACGGACGCGGGGCGCGGCCCGCCGGCGGCGGCCGTGCCACAGGCGGGGCTTTATTGCGGCCCTGGTGGTTGTCAGCGGGCGCTCATCCACCAATGTGAACGGCAGCCGGGCGGTTCCAGGACCGCCCGGTTCCCACCCGGCATGCCCGCCGTTCGACACTCCATCAAGGAGGCGGCCCTAGAGGCCGAAATTATATGCGTCGTCACCGCCGCGCGAAGATCGTTGCCACGGTCGGTCCCGCCAGCAACACGCCTGAGATGCTGAAGCGGCTGTTCCTGGCCGGCGTCGATACCTTCCGCCTGAATTTCAGCCATGGGACGCACGAGGACCACGCCAAGGTCCACGCCGCCATCCGCGCGCTGGAAGCCGAGATGGGCCGCCCCATCGGCATCCTTCAGGACCTGCAGGGCCCGAAGATCCGCGTCGGCACCATCCGTGACGGCAAGATCACCGTCGCCGCCGGCGAATCGATCCGCTTCGTCCTGTCCGGCGTCGACGGCGACAAGACGGCGATCCCGCTGCCCCATCCGGAAATCTTCGCCGCGGTGATGCCGGGCCACAATCTTCTGATCGACGACGGACGCGTGCGCGTCGCCGTGACCGGGCTGGGCGACGATTACATCGATGCCAAGGTGGTGATCGGCGGGACCATCTCGAACCGCAAGGGCGTCAACCTGCCCGACACGGTGCTGGAGCTGTCGCCGCTGACCGCCAAGGACCGCGTCGATCTTGCCTTCGGTCTGGAACTGGGTGTCGACTGGGTGGCGATGTCCTTCGTGCAGAAGCCCGCCGACCTGCTGGAGGCCCGCGGGCTGATCGGCGACCGCGCCGGGCTGATGTCGAAGATCGAGAAGCCGGCGGCGCTCGACCGCATCGACGACATCATCCGCCTGTCGGACTCGGTCATGGTCGCCCGCGGCGACCTGGGCGTCGAGATCCCGCACGAGGAGGTGCCGGGCCGCCAGAAGGAGCTGGTGCGCGCCTGCCGCCTCGCCGTGAAGCCGGTGATCGTGGCGACTCAGATGCTCGATTCCATGGTCAACGCGCCGACCCCGACGCGGGCCGAGGCGTCGGACGTGGCGACCGCCATCTATGACGGCGCCGACGCGGTGATGCTGTCGGCGGAATCGGCCAGCGGCGCCTTCCCGGTCGAGGCCGTGGAGATGATGGACCGCATCATCCGCAGCACCGAGCAGCACAAGCTCTACCGTTCCATCATCGACGCGTCGGACCCCGGCGAGGAGCAGACCGCGCCGCACGCCGTGGCCGCCGCCGCGGCCGATCTGGCCGAGGTGATCCACGCCTCGACCATCGTCGCCTACACCTCCAGCGGCACCACGGCCGCCCGCATCGCCCGCCGTCGCCCGGCGGTGCCGATCCTGGCGATCACGCCGCACGCCGCGGTGTCGCGCCGCTTGTCCCTGCTCTGGGGCGCGCACAGCGTCCTGTCCGCCGACATCCACACCTACGAGGAGATGGTCGAGCGGGCGCTCGGCTTCGCCAAGGAGGAGGGCTTCGCCAAGCCCAACGACCAGATGGTCGTGGTGGCCGGCATTCCGTTCGCCAAGGCGGGGACCACCAACAACCTGCGCGTGGTGCAGGTCGAGGGGTAAGGCGCGGGCGGCGGTTCGGTTGCCCCCTCCCTAACCCTCCCCCGCTGTCGCAGGGGAGGGGACCTATCTCCCTCCCCTGCGACAGCGGGGGAGGGCCGGGGTGGGGGCAAACCTTACGGCTTCTTGTACGTCTCGCTGTCCATATGGGCGAGCTGCGCCGCCGGGTAGCGCTCGCCCGCCGCAGCACCCGGCGGCAGGGCTTCGGCCAGTTGCGCCAGATCCTCCGCCGACAGGGTGAGGTCGAGGGCGCCCAGCGCCTCGGCCAGACGGTCGCGGCGGCGGGCGCCGACCAGCGGGACGATGTCGCGGCCCTGCGCCGCCACCCAGGCGATGGCGACCTGGGCCACCGAGCCGCCGATGCGCTGGGCGATGTCACGCAGGCGCTCGACCAGCGCCAGGTTCCGGTCCAGATTCTCGCCCTGGAAGCGCGGGCTGCGGCTGCGGAAATCCTGGCCCGCACGGTCCTTGCTCCAATGGCCGCTGATCAGGCCGCGCGACAGCACACCATAGGCGGTGACGCCGATGCCAAGCTCCCGGCAGGTCGGCAGGATGGCCTCCTCGATCCCGCGGGAGATCAGGGAGTATTCGATCTGCAGGTCGCTGATCGGGTGCACCGCGGCGGCGCGGCGGATGGTGTCCGGTCCGACCTCGGACAGGCCGATGTGGCGGATGTAGCCGGCCTTCACCAAGTCGGCCATGGCGCCCACCGTGTCCTCGATGGGCACGCTGGGGTCGAGGCGGGCCGGTCGGTAGATGTCGATGTGGTCCACCCCCAGCCGGCGCAGCGAATAGGTCAGGAAGTTCTTCACCGCCACCGGGCGGGAATCGTAGCCGTTCCAGCCCATCTGCGGATCGCGCAGGGCGCCGAACTTCACGCTGATCAGCAGCCCGTCGCGGTCGCGTTCGCGCAGGGCGTCGCGGATGAGCAGCTCGTTGTGCCCCATGCCGTAGAAGTCGCCGGTGTCGAGCAGCGTGATCCCGGCGTCGAGCGCCGCGTGGATCGTGGCGATGCTCTCCTCCTGGTCGGCGGGGCCGTAGAAGTCCGACATGCCCATGCAGCCGAGACCGATGACCGAACTGACGGGGCCGGCGGCCCCAAGCGTGCGCTGTTCCATGGTTTAGATCCTCTCCGTCCGTCGCGGCGCCGGTCCGGTGGCGCCGTGCCCTGGATGATGACCCGGCGCCATTGATCCGATAAGCTGGACAATGTCGAATGGGCTGTTCACTGCATCGAACAATCGGACCGCGGAAATGGACGACACCGACCTGCGCGACCTGCACGCCTTCGCCGCCGTGGCGCGTCTTCGCAGCTTCCGCCGCGCGGCGCTGGAGCAGCGGGTGTCCGTCTCCAGCCTCAGCCAGCGGATGCGGGACCTGGAGGAGCATCTCGGCGTCCGCCTGCTGAACCGCACGACGCGCAGCGTCGCCCCGACCGAGGCCGGGGAGCAGCTTCTCCGCCGGCTGGAACCGGCCCTGGGCGAGGTGGCCGGCGCCCTGTCCGACCTGCGGGAGCGCCAGGGCCGACCGGCGGGGCGGCTGCGCATCAACGCCCCGGCCCCCGCGGCCGATCTGGTGCTGGCCCCAATGGTCACGCCCTTCCTGACCCGCTTCCCCGAGGTGGAGTTGGAGATCACCGTGGACATGGCGCTGATCGACATCGTGGCGCGGGGCTATGACGCGGGTGTGCGCTACGAGGAACATCTGGCGCAGGACATGATCGCGGTGCCGCTCGGCCCGCCGCAACGCTACGTGCTGTGCGCGGCGCCGTCGGTTCTGGAGCGTTTCGGAGTGCCGCAACAGCCGGAGGACCTGCTGGGCAAGCCGACCATCTCCGTCGTCTACGCCAGCGGCGCCCACCCGCCCTGGGAGTTCGAGCGGGACGGGCGCGTGGTGCGCGTCCAGCCGGGCGGGCCCTTCCACGCCGGCCATGTCGGCGTTCAGGTCCGCGCGGCGCTGGACGGGCTGGGCTTCCTGCTGACCTTCGACGGCTATGTGGCCGATCACCTCGCGTCCGGCCGCCTCGTTGCCGTGCTGGAGGACTGGAGCCAGGGCTTTCCCGGCCCCTTCCTCTACTACCCGTCGCGCCGCCAGCCGCCGGCGGCGCTGCGCGCCTTTCTCGACTTCCTCAAGGACTGGCGCCGTCAGGCCGCTCCGTAGGGAGTCAGACGGTGCAGAGGAAGCGGCGCTCCCCGCCCTCCAGGACCAGCGCGGTCAGCCGGTTGGAGGCGTAGGCCCCGGTGTCGATGCCGATGCGGTTGGAGCGGATGTCCGGCTGCTCGACGATGGTGTGGCCGTGCACGACGAGCTTGCCGTGGTCGAGGTGGGAGGTCAGGAACTCCCGCCGGATCCACAGCAGGTCCTCGTCGCGCTGGCGGTGCAGCGGCAGGCCGGGACGGATGCCGGCATGGACGAACAGATAGTCGCCGATGGCGACGCTGGAGCGCAGCCCGGCCAGGAAGGCCCGGTGATGGGGCGGCAGGGCGGCGGCGAAGCGCTGGCGGGCTTCGTCCACATGCTCCGGCGGGGCGTCCTCGACGGGGGCCGGAACGCCGTAGCTGGCCAGCGTCGCCCGCCCGCCATACTCCAGCCAGTCCGGCCCGGCCTCCGGCTTGTCGATGAAGTCCATCATCGCCGCCTCGTGGTTGCCGCGCAGGTGGATGGCGCCGAAGCCGGGCAGGGGCTCGCGGCACAGCCGTTCGATGACCATCGCGGAATCCGGCCCGCGGTCCACATAGTCGCCGAGGAAGACCAGATATTTGACAAGGTCGGCGCCGCTCGTCGCGTCGCGGTCGATCTGCGCCAGCAGCTGGTCGAGCAGATCCAGGCGTCCGTGGATGTCGCCCACCGCGTAGACGCGCACGCCCCGCGGCACATGGCTCGCGACGGGTTCCGGGTCCGACCACAGTTTGCGCGCAAAGCCGAACACGCTCCGCTCTCCTCCGTCCTTGATGGGTGGGTCCTGCCTTGACAGGATGGGGATGGTGGCGCGCGCACTCAAGTCGCACACCCGCTTGCCCGGCCCGGCGTCGCCAATTCATCCCATTGGGGCGAGTCGGACTGGAAAGAGGGGGTGCCGTCAAGGGGCCGGAATGGTTACTCCGGATGGCGTCGCTTCGGCGGTGGCGTCAGGAGCCGGGCATGGCCCGGTCCAGCGCCTCCAGCAGGCCGCCCAACCGGAACTCCACGGTTCGCCGGTCGAGCCGCGGCCAGTGATAGAGCTGGGTCGCGCCGCCGGCCTGCTTCTGGAACTCCAGCCGCAACGGGCGGTCGGAGCGGACCAGCGGCATCAGGCGCTCCATCGGGCCGCAGGTCAGGCCGATCCGCCGCGGCTCCTTGATCGCGGCGAAGCGCCTCAGCATCTCCGTCCCGGCGTCCTCGTCGGCGATCGTGCCCGCGGCGACCTGGGCCAGGAAGCGGGCGAATTCGGGCGGAGCCGCCTCCGCCGCGGCGCCGGTCTGCGGCCCCTCGTCGAGAGCGTCGGCGTCGAGAGCGTCGGCGTCGAGCGCGTCGGCGTCGAGCGCGTTGGCGAGGTCGGACAGCTGGCGTGGCGTGTAGAAGCGCTGCGGCGGGGCGCCGTCGACCGCCAGAGTGACGGGGCGGGAAAGCGCGATGGGCTCGTCGAACAGGATGTAGAGGGAGGTGCAAGCCGCGTCGCGCACCGCGCTGATGCTCAACTCGCCGAGGCCGCCGCGGTTGTCGGCGAAGGGCTGGACGGCGGACACGGTGCAGCGCTGCCCGGTGCCCTCACCGGCGCAGACGACATCGGAGACGGGACCCTCCACGGCCAGGGCGGGCGTGGCGGTCCCCAGGCCGGCCACCAGAAGAAACAGCCCGATTCGGCGCGTCATCGGCACATCAACCCTCCTCCGGCGCATGATCTGAACAGGGGACGCTACCAGGGCCGGGCTTTCGTCCTGGTTAATGGTCCGCGGCGAACGGGATGGCGCGAACGTCCTGCCACTCCAATCCCGGTGCGGCGTTCTCGCCGGTCCGGACTCTGTTAGGATGTGGGAAAAGAAGGACAAGGGGGAGGGGCGCCATGGACGAGAGCCCGATCCGCGTGCGCCGGTTTCGCGAAATCCTGCTGTGGCCGGTGCAGTTGATGCCGCTGAAGGCGGGCGCACAGATCCAGAACCATTGGGAATGGCTGGGCGGGCCGGATTGCCCCTGGCAGGAGGTCGCGGACGAGTTCACCCAGGACCCCGGCGAATTCAGCGAGCGCCATTACAGCGAGTTCGTGTCCTTCCTGCCCTATGTGCAGCGCTTTCTCTATGGCGAGGGGGAATCGCGCGACCATCGGCCCGGCTATGGCGGTTCTCCGATCCGCGTTTTCCGGCGGCGCGACGTGGCGGCGCTGGCGGTCACCCTGCGGCGGGGGCAGGCGCCGCTGCGCTTCACCATCGCCCATGTCGATCTGCATTTCTTCCACGACGTCGACGTGGCGATCCTCGTCGTCGAACTGTTCGGCGAGGACCTGCCGCTGGACCGCGTGCAGGACACGCTGTTCCGGCTGGGCCGCACCTATCCGCCCGCCTGGGAGCCGGACGGCAGCGCGGCGCAATGCCCGCACCGCGTCGAATGGATCAGCGCCGACGGCGCCGTGCTCGCCGTTTCCGACTACGAGCGGAAGGCCGATTACCTGTCCTTCGTGTGCCGCCACCGGGCGCCGCGCATCGCCGCCCACTGGTCGTTCCTTCTGCGCCCCCTGGTCCACCACCATTCGGAGGAGACCGGGCTGCTGCGCTACCGCCAGCTTGAATATCAGCGGATGCCGGCCATGGCCTATCTGTCGCTGGACGAGCCGGAACGGCTGGAGCGGGCCGACTGGGTGCGGCTGGGCTTCGCCACGTCGCCCGGGCCGGGATCGGGGCCGGGACCGGGGCCGGGGGAGGCGATGCCCTTCGCCCCGGCCTTCCTGGAGGGGTTCGAGCAACGCTACTGCTACGACCGCTACTGGGACCCGCGGGCACCCGGCGCCTGGACGCGCAGCCGCATCCTGTGCTGCGGCCATTCGCTGGTCATGGTGGGGCCGGAGGGCGACGCCTTCTTCACCGACGCGGAAACCGGGCTGCTCGGCCAGTTCCGGCACCAGTATTTCCTGCTGGGGCTGGTCGTGCATTTCCACCGGGCGGCCCTGGTGATGCTGTCCGACCGGCTGGTGCTGGCGGTCAGCCAACTCGACATTGGCACCGTGGAGTCGGTGAAGCGGTTCAAGCGCGACATCCGGCAGGTGTTCGAGATCTTCCTGCGCTTCACCCACCGCTACTGGTTCCACGAGCTGTCGATTCAGGGGCCGCTGCGCGACCTGTTCCGCCTGTGGGCCGGGCATCTCGGCACCGACCGTCTCTACGCCGAGGTGCGGGACGAGGTTCAGGACATGTCCGATTACCTCGACAGCGACGGGCTGCGGCGGCAGGCCAACACGGTGCTGCGGCTGACCGTGGTGACGGTGGTCAGCACCATCGGCACGCTGGTCACCGGTTTCCTCGGCATGAACCTGCTCGCCATGGCCGACGACCCGCTGCCGGCGCGCGTACTGTTCTTCCTGTTCGTCCTGCTGGCGACGGTCGGGCTGATCGCCTTCAGCGTGATGCGGTCCAAGCGGCTGGCCGATTTCCTGGAAGCCCTGTCCGACGAGCGGCTGCCGGGGCGGAGCAAGCTGGCGCTGCTGGGGAAGGTCTGGGAGCGCCCGAGTCGCCGCGCCGGGCCGCCCTTCTGATCCGGTGGAAATGGAATTTACAGGAAGACCGGAAGGATAGGGCGTCGGTGCCACGAATGGAGGGGGCAGGCGCCAAAGAACAGGCGGGGTACAGGAACCAGCCGGTCAAGCTCGCGTTCTTCTCAGCGAAAGCTCCACATTTAGGGGGACGCCATGACCATCGGCACCATTCTGCTCATCATTTTGATTCTCGTTCTGATCGGCGCGGTTCCGGCTTGGCCGCACAGCCGCGGTTGGGGTTACGGCCCCAGCGGCATCCTCGGCGTGCTGCTGATCGTCCTGATCGTGCTTCTGCTGATGGGCCGGATCTGACGGGCAAGCCACACCGGCTTACCGGCGCGGGCGCCGTTCCCGTTCCGCCACCGGCCCCTGGGCGTCACGCTCCGGGGCTGCGGCCGGGACGGGAACGGCGCCCGTTGCGTATGACGAACATCAGCCAGCCGATCGGCCCCAGAATCAGCACCATCACCACCCAGCCGGCCCGCGGGCCGAAGGGGCAGCGCGTGCCGGGCGGGGGACGCCACGGACCACCGCGCCGCGACAGCATCACGTGAAGGAGAGGCGCGCCGTACAAGGCGAACAGGATCAGCCAGGGTGCAAGGTCTTGTGCCATGGCTGCATGCTACCCCAAAACGGGTGGCCGCTCCCACCACGGAGCGGCGGGAGCCATGCCCTCGACGCTTGTTCGGTGATGTGTCCAAATGGTAATACCGCAACGCAGGGATGGACTTCATGCGTATGGGGCATGGTTGCACCGCAGCGTGGCGGACGACTATCCTCGGCGGTGTCCGATATGCCGAAAGGCCGGTGTCATGGCGGTTGAGATCGAACGGCGCTTTCTGGTGCGGAGGGACATCCGTCCCCTGTGCCGAAACGGCCTGTCCATCATCCAGGGCTATCTGCCCTCCGACGATGGCCGGACGGTGCGGGTCCGGGTCGCCGGCCCGGACGCCACCCTGACCGTCAAGGGTCCCCGCCGCGGCCTGTGCCGCGACGAGGTCGAACACCCGCTTCCCCTCGACCTCGCCCTCGGCCTGCTGCGCCACAGTTGCCGCGGCGGCCTGATCGAGAAGACCCGCTACCTCGTCCACCATTATGGTTTCTGCTGGGAAATCGACGTGTTCGGCGGCGAGAACGCCGGTCTGGTGATCGCCGAGGTCGAATTGTCCCACGCCGACCAAGTCGTCCCGCTTCCCGATTGGGTGGGGGCGGAGGTCACGCAGCGGGCGGCCTACAGCAATTCCGCCCTGTCGCGCAGCCCGATCCGCCACTGGGTCAGCGCGGCCTGAGAGGTCTTCCGGAAAAAAAGAAGCCCCGGTCCAAAGGGGAGACCGGGGCCAAGGCTGCGTGGATGACTGTGTGCAGCGCAGCAATCCGCGTGCCAGATTGTGCGGACACGCCGGCGCTGCACCGAAAGAGGAACGCAGAGCGCCGCCGCCCTGTTGCCAAAGAGCCGTCCGGACGGGCGGCGGGCAACGGCGAACGGGAGTCTGGCACGATGGCTCAATACGAGAACCGGTGGAAGGACGAGGCCCGCAACGTGGACGAGGACGACCGCCGCGACGTCCGCGAGCGCAACGAATTTGGGCGTGGCGCCTACGGCGCAGGCGGTTATCCCCGGAGTGACTACGAAAGTGGCGGTTCCGGCGGGCGCGATCCCAGCCGCCGCTGGGGCAGCGACTGGGGCCACGCCGAGCGTGGATGGCATCACGATGACCGGATGCGCGATGACCGGACACAGGGTGACCGCTACCGCGACGAACCCATCGGCATGGCTCGGGAACGCAATTTCTGGGAGCAGGCCGGTGACGAGGTCGCCTCTTGGTTCGGCAACGACGACGCCGAACGCCGCCGCGAAGAGGACGAGCGGCGCGCCCAGTTCCGCGGGCGCGGCCCACGGGGCTACACCCGCTCGGACGAGCGGATCCGCGACGATCTGAACGACCGGCTGACCGAGGACCCCTATCTCGACGCCAGCGACATCGCGGTGTCCGTGTCGGGCGGCGAGGTCACGTTGGACGGCACGGTGGACGACCGCATGGCGAAGCGCCGCGCTGAGGATTTGGCCGACGCCATTTCCGGAGTACGCCACGTCCAGAACAACCTGCGCCTGCGTGAACCGGGCGGCACCATGGCTTTCTGAGTCCGCCGCCGAGGCGCCGTCGGAACGCCCCCGCACCAACCAGCGCGGGGGCGTTCGCGCGTCCGGTCAATGGGCGGTGGTGCTGCCGGCGTCTTCGGCCATGAAAGGGCTGTATTGCTTGTCCACCGACTGGATGTGCTCGATGAACCATTCCTTCAAAAGCAGGATCAGGTCGATGCGGAGCATCATCTCGTTGTCGTCGTCGTTGTCCAGCGACAGCTTGTGCACCTCGTCGATGAAGTAGCGGTGGGCGGCCCGGTGGGCATCGAGGCCGGGATAGCCCTGCCGCTCCATCAGCGCCTCCTCCCGCGCGAAATGCACGGTCGTGTATTCCTGCAAGCCCCCCAGCAGCCCGGACAGGCTGGAGCGGTCCTTCTCCGCGATGCCGGCCCTGAGTAGATGGTTGAACATGTCGAGCAATTTTCTGTGGTCGTCGTCGAGAACTTCGACGCCGACGCTCATCGATTTATCCCAGGCAACATGTTGCATCGGATCAATCCTTCCAGAGGGCCGGGTCAGCCGAGTATAGGGGGCGCGGAAATCTTGGGATGCGATGTTAAAACCGGCAACCGCGGCGGCACAAGCGGCAAAAAACCGCAGGCCGGAGGTTGCGCCGCAGCCTGTGACCTTGTGGGCCGGCAAAGGATGTGCTTCCCCGCGCGCCGTCCAGGCATTATGAAAATGCAAGGGATCTGCGGAGTTCGGGACGATGGCGCTGCTGGACGATATTCTGGAGAAGAAGCGGGTTCTGGACGACGCCCGGCCCATGCCGCTGACGGTGGTGCGCGATCTGGCCGACCGCTTCGAACGCGGCTTGACCACCGCCTGTCTCCTCGTCGAGGGGGTGGAACTGTCCCCGGACGACATCCGCATGGTGCTGGACCGCGGCGCTGTGCTGCGCAGCCGTCCGGCCGACCCGCAGCGCCTCGTGCTCAACCACCGCTCCGCGCTGGAACTGATGGCCCGCCTGTCCTTCCAGGGCGGCGGCGTGGTGACGGAGCGCACCATCGCGGCCTTCCACGGCGTGCTGTACCAGGGGATTGACACCAACGCCGGGCGTTACCGGGAGGGCCCGCTGAAGGACGACGCCGGCGCCTCCCCCGATCCGGCGAAGGTGCGGGTGTCGATGTCGGCTCTGTCGGGCTGGCTGCGCCGGACGGAAGCGGGGCCGGAGGCCGCCTTCGAGGCGCATCACCGGCTGATGAGCGTCCGCCCCTTCTTCCAGGGCAACGCCGCGACCGCGCTTCTGCTGTGCAACCTGATCCTGAACCGCGCCGGCTTCCCGCCGGTGGTGGTGACCGACGAGGATCGCGAAATGTACGGCGCGATGGTCGAGCGCGCCTGGTCGCTGGGCGACAAGACGCCGTTCCGCGACCTGATGATGCGGCTGCTCGACCGCAGCCTGAACCTGTGTCTGCGCAGCGCCGCCCGCGCCCTCCGCGATTTCGAAGCGGCCGATGACAACGAGGGCGGCCTTGGCGCCGCCCTTGACGACGGCTACGAGGACGGTTACGGCCGGCGCCCCTGAGGCCGTCTGACGTCAGCCGCGGGCCGGCAGCAGCAGGCGCGACGGGCGGGAACCTCCGCCGTGGATCAGCAGGGTGATCGGCTGCGCGTCGACCAAGCGGGTTTCGCCCGGCTCGGCTCCGGTTCCCGGATTGACGGGGTAGGCCGGGAAGCAGGACCCGGCGAGGCTGAGGCGCAGCGCCGCGCCGGCTGGCAGGGTTGCGCAGAGGGCGCGCAGGGCCACCGGCATGGGGCGCTGCTCGCCGCCCGGCTCCACCCGCGCGTGCCCCTGGCTGAGCGGCAGGACGCGCCCGTCGGGCAGCACGGCGGACAGGACGGCGCTGACGTCGAAGGACGGCGCGTCGGCTTCCACCCAGACTTCCAGGGCAATGCGGCCGGCCAGCGTCAGCGGCGCCGCGAGCGGGGCGGTGTCGTAGACCGCCACATCGGGGCGGGCGTCGGTGGCGGCGCGGTCGCGCGGGCCGGCGTCCGGCACGGCGTGGCCACCCACGGTGGGCACCGGGTCGCGCGGGTCGTGGACCAGCACGTCGAGGAACGCCTCATCCGGGGCGTCGTCGTACAGGGTGCCGCCGCGCCGCGCGGCGAGGCCGTCTCTCGACAGATGCAACGGCTGCGCTGCGGGCGGCAGGGCCGGCAGGTCGCGCCAGCGGCGCTCCAGAACGTCGAACAGGCGGATTGGCCCGCCGCGGTCGGCGCCGTTCATCTCCCCCTTCAGGAAACGCTCGAACCAGCCGAGTTGCAGGGCATCGAAGGACGGGAGATCGGTCGGCTTCGGGCTGTCGAGCCCGGCATGGGCGGCCACGCCATGGCGGTCCCACGGGCCGACCAGCAGACGGACGGTGCCGTCGCCGCCGGCGGACAGCGCCTCGTGCGCCGCCAGCGTGCCGGTCAGGCGGGGGTCGTACCAGCCGCCGATCTGAAGGACCGAGACCTCGCCGACGCCCCCGGACAGGGCGTGGCGGGGGGACAGATCGTCCCAGCTTCCGCCCGGACCGGGCGTGGTCAGCCAGTCGTCGTAATGGCAGTGGCGCGCATAGTCCCGCAGCACCCGTGGACGGGACGGAATCTCGTCGTCGAGCGGCAGGCTGCGGATCGCCTCCAGGAGCGCGCGGTAAGCCGCGCCATCCTCCAGCCGGCGGGCGGACTCCGCCGCGCAGTGCAACGCCCAGCCCATCGCGTCGGCCAGCCGGAAAGCGCCGCCCTCCGTCGCCCAGTCGGTGAAGACATCCCAGCCGGCCAGCGCCGGAACCGCCGCGCGCAGAGCGGCGGGCCGCTCGGCCAGGGCCAGGAGCTGCGCCATCCCGGCGTAGCCGCTGCCGTACAGGCCGACCGTGCCGTTGGAACCGGGCAGGGAGGCCGCCCAGGCCACCGCGTCGGCGCCGTCCTCGCGCTCCGCCTCGAAGGGGCGGAACCGGCCCTCCGACGTGCCCCGCCCGCGCACATCCTGCACCACGACGACGTAGCCGCGGGCGGCGTACCAGCGCGGGTGCGCGTAATGGCTGGTCATCGCCGTGCGCCGCCCGCAGGCCAGACGCAGCAGCAGGACCGGCCAGGGGCCGACCCCGTCGGGACGGTAGAGGTCGGCGTCCAGCCGCACTCCGTCGCGCGTCCGCATGGAAACGGTTTCGGGCGGCCGGACGGCCAGGAGAGGCGGCTGTTCGAGAATCACCGGGGCCATATGGGTCATGGGGCGCCCTGCCGAGCAACTGTGACCGGCAACTCTCGCAAGCGCTGTGCCATGACCGGCGGATGGCCGTCGCGACGTTCCCTCTCCCGCCCCGGGAGAGGGAAGGGGCCCGCGCAACGCGCGGGAAGGGTGAGGGTACCGGCAACAGGTTGGTGTCTGATCCTTGGCAGCACCCTCACCCGGCGCCTTCGGCGCCACCCTCTCCCGGGGCGGGAGAGGATGCTTAAACGATGGGCAGACGCCTCTCCGGAAGGCGGTTTTACGAATCGTAGCTCATCAGGGAGACGCTGGGGACGTCCAGCTTGTCGCGGCCGTTGAGGAAGGTCAGCTCGACCAGGAAGGCGGCGGCGCGGACGTCGGCGCCGACGCGGCGCAGCAGGCTGATCGCCGCGGCCATGGTGCCGCCGGTCGCCAGCAGATCGTCCAGGACGACCACACGCTGGCCGGGCTTCACGGCGTCGGCCTGAACCTCGATGGTGTCGGTGCCGTACTCCAGGTCGTAGGAATGGGCGACCTTGTCGCCGGGCAGCTTGCCGTGCTTGCGCACCATGATGAAGCCGGTGCCGAGCGCCAGGGCCAGCGGGGCGGCGATCAGGAAGCCGCGGGATTCGATGCCAACCAGCAGCTCCGGCTTGTGCGGGCGCAGCGCCTCGGCGAGCTGGTCCACCGCTTCCTTCCACGCCTCGGCGTGAGCCAGCAGCGGGGAGATGTCGTAGAAGAGGATGCCGGGCTTGGGGAAGTCGGCGATGCCGCGGATGTGGTTCTTCAGATCGATGGGGTTCGGCATGGTGAAAAGGTTCCTGTGCAACGGCGGCGCCATACTATCGGGGCGGCGGCCCGCGTGCAAACCGCCGCTGCGCGGCTGTTTTTCCCCGGCTTGAGGTTGACCATCGGGGGGGCTTGCGGCCAAGTTCCTCTCCACAAGCACGAGCATTGCCGCATCGCGGCACCGGAAGGGAAGGGCAGGACGGGGCATGGCGCGCGAAAGGGCGTGGTTGGAATCGTCGCGCGCCGGCGACGGTGAATGGCGGCTGACGGCTCTCGGCCACTGGGACCTGAAGGCCGCGGGCGGGCTCTCGGGCGCGCTCGACGGCTTCGCGCTGGACGGCGGCGGGGCGGTCAGCCTCGACCTGTCGCGGCTGGACGCCATGGACACGGTCGGCGCCTATCTGCTGTCCGCCCTGTCCGACCGGCTGAAAGCGGCGGGCCACGGCGTCGATCTGGCCGCCATCCGCCCGGAGCACGCCGCCCTGTTCGACGCCGTGCGCGAGGTCGGTCCCCCGCCGGTCGAGCGGGCGCAGACGCACCGCCCCATCCTCGACATGCTCGAGCGCACCGGGCGCACCGCCGTCGACGGGCTGCGCGAGGGGCGGGACCTGCTGTCCTTCCTCGGCCTGATCGCCATCACCTTCGGACGGCTGATCGTGAATCCGCGGCGGCTGCGCTTCCGCTCGGTGATGTTCCACATCGAGCAGACCGGGCTGAACGCCCTGCCGATCCTCGGGCTGCTCTCCTTCCTGATCGGCGTGGTTCTGGCCTTCCAGGGAGCGGACCAACTCCGCCGCTTCGGGGCGGAGCTGTTCGTGGTCAATCTGCTGGGCGTGTCGATCCTGCGCGAGATCGGCATCCTGATGACCGCCATCATCGTGGCGGGGCGCTCCGGCTCCGCCTTCACCGCTCAGATCGGCACCATGAAGGTGAACCAGGAGGTGGACGCCATCAGCACGCTGGGTCTGGACGTGGTGGAGCTTCTGGTGGTGCCGCGCGCGCTGGCCCTGATGATCACCCTTCCGCTGCTGGCCTTCTACGCGGACATCATGGGGCTGTTCGGCGGTGCGGTGATGAGCTACGCGACGCTGGACATCACCTTCGGGCAGTTCATCCGCCAGCTTCACGGCGCCGTCACGCTGCCGCATTTCCTGGTTGGACTGGTGAAGGCGCCGGTCTTCGCGCTGGTGATCGCCATGGTCGGCTGTTACGAGGGTCTGAAGGTTTCCGGCAGCGCCGAGAGCGTGGGCACGCTGACCACCAAGTCGGTGGTCGAGTCCATCTTCCTGGTGATCGTCCTGGACGCGGTCTTCTCCGTCCTGTTCTCCTTCCTCAGGCTGTGAGGGACCGTGGCGCCTTTCGACGATGACCAACGGACCGGTGCGCAGGAGGCGGTGATCCGCGTGCGCGGGCTGGTCACCCGCTTCGGCCCGCAGGTGGTCCATGACGGGCTCGACCTCGACGTGCGGCGGGGCGAGGTGCTGGGCGTGGTCGGCGGCTCCGGCACCGGGAAGTCGGTCCTGCTCAAGGAGATCCTCGGCCTGATCCGCCCGGCCGACGGCCGGATCGAGCTGCTGGGCCGCGACACCGCCGGCTTGCCGGAATCGGAGCGGGTGGCGCTCCAGGCGCGCACCGGCGTGCTGTTCCAGAACGGCGCGCTGTTCAGCTCCATGACCGTGGCGCAGAACGTCATGGTTCCGCTGCGCGAGCACACCGACCTCTCGGCGGCGCTGTCGGCGGAGATCGCGCGGGTCAAGATCGCCATGTCCGGCCTGCCGGCCAACGCCGGGGCCAAGTTCCCGTCGGAGCTGTCGGGCGGGATGATCAAGCGCGCCGGTCTGGCCCGCGCGCTGGCGCTCGACCCCGACATCCTGTTCCTCGACGAGCCGACGGCCGGGCTGGACCCCATCGGCGCCGCCGCCTTCGACCAGCTCATCCGCAACCTTCAGCGCAGCCTGGGGCTGACCGTCTTCATGGTCACCCACGACCTGGACAGCCTGACCTCCATCTGCGACCGCATCGCCGTGTTGGTGGACAAGAAGATTCGCGTGGGCACGCTGGAGGAGCATCTCCGCGACCCGCATCCCTGGATTCACGACTATTTCCACGGACCGCGCGGCCGCGCCGCGCGCCATGCAGAAAGCTGACCGGACGCCATGGAAACCCGCACCAGCTACATCCTCGTGGGCAGCTTCGTGTTGGCCTTGCTCGCCGGCCTCTTCGTCTTCACGGTCTGGGTCGCCAAGATCCAGCTGGAGGAGACGCGCCAGCCCTATTACATCTACTTCACCGGCTCGGTGACCGGCCTTCAGGAGGGCAGCCCGGTGCGCTACCGCGGTATTCCCGTGGGCACGGCGACCGACATTCGCCTGGACCCCAACGATGTCAGCCGCGTGCGCGTGCGGATCGAGGTGCAGGAAGGCACGCCGATCAAGACCGACTCGATCGCCTCGCTGGAGGTGCAGGGCATCACCGGCGGCGCCTACGTCCAGATTTCCGGCGGCACGGAGATGAGCGAGCTTCTGCGCACAGCGCATGACGGCGGCATCCCGGTGATCCCGTCGCGCCCGTCGTCGCTGACGGTGTTCGTCGACGCCGCGCCGCAGCTTCTGAACCGGGCGCTCGACCTGACCAACCGGGTGGCCGACCTGCTGACCCCGCAGAACCAGGCGGCCATCGCCGAGATCCTGGCCAACACCCGCACGCTGACCGGCGAGCTGGCCCGCGCCAGCCAGGGGCTGGACACCACGCTCGCCCAGGCCAACCGCACGCTCCAGGGCTTCGAGACGGTCGGGCCGCAGCTTGGCCAGACGATGGAGCAGGCGCAGCGCACGCTGGCCGCGGTGGAGAGCGGCACCAAGACGCTGACCGGCGATCTGAGCACGCTGGCCGGGTCGCTGAACAAAACCGCCAACCAGCTCAACGCCATGATTGGCGAGAATCGCGGGGCGGTCCGCGACTTCACCGGCGGTGGGCTGTATGAACTGACCTTGCTGATCTCGCAGTTGCGCGACCTGTCGGGGCAATTGTCCCGCGTCGTCACGCGGATCGAGAACGACCCGTCGAACTTCCTGTTCGGCGGAACCCGCCAGGGCGTGGAGGTGCGTGGACGATGACGAGCCGTTTGGTGACGAGGCGTTTGATGAAGCCGATGGCGGCGGCGCTGCTGGCGGCCGGCCTGATGAGCGGCTGCGCGGCGCTGAACCCGACAGCACCCAGCCTGTACACGCTGACGCCGGGAACCGTGGCGGAGTCCGGGCCGCCGCTGGTAAGCTGGCAGTTGCTGGTGGAACCGCCGGCGGCCAGCGCCGGCATCGACACGCCGCGCATCGCGGTCACCCGCTCCGCCACCGCGCTCGACTACTTCGCCGGGGTATCCTGGGCCGACCGGGCGCCGAACATGGTGCAGGGGCTGATCGTCCAATCCTTCGAGGACAGCCGGCGGATCGTCTCGGTCGGGCGGGATTCGGCGGGGCTGCGCTCCGATTTCCTGCTGAAGACGGAACTGCGCGATTTCCAGGCGGAGTTCAGCGACGCCAACGCCACGGCGCCGGACCGGGTGCGGGTGCGGCTGTCGGCCAAGCTGGTCGCCATGCCCAATCGGACCATCGAGGCGGGCGAGACCTTCGACGCCGTGGTCCCGGTGCGCGGGTCGGACTTCACCGACGTGATCGCCGCTTTCAACACGGCGCTGGGTCAGGTCGAGGGCGCGTTGGTGGATTGGACGCTGCGGCGGGGCGAGGCAGTGTTCCGTGCGGATGCCGGCCGTAGCCGTTCGGCGGGCTCCCGTTAAGGAAAGCGCTTGCTATGCGTACAAAGCCTCATACGTAATAGGGATGTGGGACGGGCAGGGGCTGACGGGGCAGAGCATCCGATGATGGAGCTTTCGGAGCTTTCGCGCGACGAATTGCAGGCGATGTCGGAGGCAGCGCGGGAGGTCCGGCTGTGCCAGCGGGTGCTCGCCAAGACCGGCGACACGGTGGTGGGGGAGCTGTTGCGCGGGCACGGCACGCTCTACGAATGGCGCCACTACCCGCCGGGCGACGTCTACGACGCCGAATATCACGCCCAGTATTATTACCACTGCCACCCCGAAGACGAGCGGCCCGATGGCGAGCACGGGCACTTCCACACCTTCCTGCGCCCGCTCGGCATGCCGCCGGGCATGGTGCCGCTGCCGCTGCGGGACTACGAGGAGCCGGACAACCCCAACGACGCGCTGTCCCATCTGGTGGGGATCGCCATGGACGTGGCGGGGCAGCCGGTCCGCCTGTTCACGACGAACCGCTGGGTGACCGGCGAGACTTGGTACGCGGCGGACGACGTGATCCGCATGCTCGACAGCTTCACGGTGGACCACGCCCGGCCGTCCTGGCCGGCGAACCGCTGGATCACCGCGATGATGCGGCTGTTCCGGCCGCAGATTCTCAGCCTGCTGGAGGAGCGCGACCGCACGGTCGCCGCTTGGAGCGACCGCCATCCCGACGGCTGGGTCTACGAGGACCGCTCGCTGGAGGTGACGTCGCAGATCTTGATTTCGGTGGAGGAGCAGATCGCGACGGTGGAGCACGCGCTGCGCGGCGTGCGGCGGCGGACCTCCGTGCTGCCGGAGCCGCCGCGCTTCGTTACGCCTTGATAAAATTCCCTCTCCCGCCCCGGGAGAGGGAAGGGGCCCACGCATCAGCGTGGGAAGGGTGAGGGTGCCTGCAATGGGCCAGCGCCTTGATCCTTGCGCGACCCTCACCCGGCGCCTCCAGCGCCACCCTCTCCCGGGACGGGAGAGGGCTTTTTTTACACCGGCAGCAGCGCCTTGCCCGTGGTGCCCGGCACCTGCCGGGCCTGGGCCATCACCGCCTTCTGAACCTTCTCGAAGGCGCGCACCTCAAGCTGGCGCACGCGCTCACGCGAGACGTGGAAGTGCTGGCTCAGCTCCTCCAGGGTCAGCGGCTCGTCGCGCAGGCGGCGGGCCACCAGGATCTGCCGCTCGCGGTCGTCGAGAACGCCCAGCCCCAGCTTGAGGAATTGCTGGCGGCGCTTGCGCTCCTGCGCGCCGGCCAGGATCGCCTCCTGGTCGGGGCCCTCGTCGGCCAGCAGGTCCAGCCATTCGCTGTCACCATCCTCGGCCAGGGTGGCATTGAGCGAGCGGTCGGTGCCCAGCCGGCGGTTCATCTCGATCACGTCGGCCTGGGAGACGTCCAGCGTCGTCGCGATGCTCTCCACCGCTTCCGGAGACAGGTCGCCGCCGAAGGTGCCGTTCTCGGCGTCCTGCAACTGCGCCTTCAGCCGGCGCAGGCTGAAGAACAGCTTCTTCTGGGCCGCCGTGGTGCCGATCTTCACCAGCGACCAGTTGTGCAGCACATATTCCTGGATCGCCGCGCGGATCCACCAGGACGCGTAGGTGGCGAAGCGGAATCCCTTGTCGGGGTCGAACTTCTGCGCCGCCTGCATGACGCCGACGTTGCCCTCGGCGATCAGGTCGGACAGCGGCAGGCCGTAGCCCTGATAGCCGCGGGCCATTTTGAAAACGAGCCGGAGGTGGCTGCCGATCAGCTTGTCGAGGGCGCGCCGGTCCTGCCGCTCCCGCCAGCGGATGGCGAGGTCGCGTTCCTGCTCGGGGGTGAGGTAGTCGTACTTGCGGGTTTCTTTTAGAAAGAGGGTGAGGGGTTCGCCAGAAACTGCCAGTTCCGTCAAAGAGCTTCTCCTGATTCCGGCATCCTCGGGAAACACCCTGCAATGGACCGATGCCCCCTGGCCCGGCTGGCCGGCGGGGCCATCGGAGCGGGGTTGAGATCGGCTGTGGCCCAGGGCCGGCCGTGACTGTGTGGATGTCGGCAAGAGCTTAGAAATAAGAGGTCGCGACGGCGGTTCAAGGGGTGGGGGGAAAGAAAGTATCCGCAGCCGGAAAATGGGAACTCCCCGGGACAGGCCGCGTTGGGGGTCGGTTGGGCCGCCTGGAATCGGCCCTGTGAGCGTCAATGGAGGACCGCGGCCATGGACCTCGATCCGCTGCTTCTGTCACGAATCCAGTTCGCTTTCGTGATTTCTTTTCACATTCTTTTCCCATCTTTTACGGTGGGGCTCGCCTGCTGGATCGCCGTTCTGGAGGCGCGTTGGCTGATCTCCGGCAAGGCGCTGTACCGCAGCCTGTCGGAATTCTGGACGCGGATCTTCGCCATTTCCTTCGGCATGGGCGTGGTCTCGGGAATCGTGATGACCTACCAGTTCGGCACGAACTGGAGCCGCTGGTCCGACATCGTCGGCAACGTTCTGGGTCCGCTGATCCAGTACGAGGTGGTGACCGCCTTCTTCCTGGAGGCCGCCTTCCTCGGCATCCTCCTGTTCGGGCGGGACCGCGTGCCGCGGGGCATCCATTTCCTGGCGGCGGTTCTGGTGGCGACCGGCACGGTGCTGTCCTCTTTCTGGATTCTGTCGGCGAACAGCTGGATGCACACCCCGGCGGGGGCGGAACTGCGCGACGGGCGGTTCTTCGTCACCGACTGGTGGGCGGTGGTGTTCAACCCCTCCTTCCCCTACCGGCTGGCCCACATGCTGACCGCGATGTTCCTGACCACCGGGTTCCTGGTGGCCGGCATCAGCGCCTTTTACCTGCTGCGCAACCGCTTCCTGGAGCACGCGCGGGTCGGCCTCAGCATGTCGCTGGCGCTCATTACCATCCTGGCGCCCTTGCAGATCTTCCTCGGCGACCTGCACGGGCTGAACACGCTGGAGCACCAGCCGGCCAAGATCGCCGCGATGGAAGGCCATTGGGAGGGTGGGGCGCGGGCGCCGCTGATCCTGTTCGCCATCCCCGACAACGAGGCGGAGACCAACCACGCCGAAATCGCCATTCCCGCCCTGTCGAGCCTGATCCTGACCCACGAGTGGGACGGGGTGGTTCCCGGCCTGAAGAACTTCCCGGTGACGGACCGCCCCAACCCGGAAATCCTGTTCTGGACCTTCCGCATCATGGTGGGGATCGGCATGATCATGCTGGCGGTGGCGCTGATCCATCTGGTGCAGCGGGTGCGCGGAAAGCTCTACAGCCCGCACTGGTTCCACAAGCTCCTGGTCGGCTGCATGCCGCTGGGCTTCATCGCCATCCTGGCCGGCTGGTTCACCACCGAGATCGGGCGCCAGCCCTGGGTGGTCTACGGCATGATCCGCACGGCGGACGCGGTGACCCCGGCGCTGACCGGCGGCGCGGTGCTGACCTCGCTGATCGTCTTCATGGTGGTCTACACGATCATTTACGGGGCCGGGACCTATTACCTGTTCCGGCTGCTGACCATCGGCCCGGCGCGGCTGAACGACGAGGATCTGGAGGTCCCGGCGGTGGCGCAGGGCCACCAGCCGAAGCGGCCCCTGTCGGTGCCCGGCGAATCCATCGAACCCGCGGAGTGACGCCCATGGAAGGCAGCCTGCTGACCCTCGCCTGGGTCGCCATCGTCGGTTTCGCCGTCTTCATGTATGTGCTGATGGACGGCTTCGACCTCGGCATCGGCATCCTCTACCCCTTCGCCCCCAGCGAGGAGGCGCGGGACGTCATGATGAACTCGGTGGCGCCGGTCTGGGACTTCAACGAGACGTGGCTGATCCTCGGCGGGGCGGGGCTGTTCGCGGCCTTTCCCATCGCCTACGCCGTCGTCCTGCCGGCCATGTATCTGCCGCTTCTGCTGATGCTGATCGCGCTGGTCTTCCGCGGCGTCGCCTTCGAGTTCCGCTTCAAGGCGCGGAGCAGCCGCCATCTGTGGAACAAGGCCTTCTTCCTGAGCTCGCTGCTCGCCACCTTCGCGCAGGGGGTGGTTCTCGGCTCCTTCATCCAGGGGATTGAGGTGGAGGGGCGCAACTTCGCCGGGACCATGCTGGACTGGCTGACCCCCTTCAGCCTGTTCTGCGGCGTGGCGCTGATCGCCGGCTACGCGCTGCTGGGGAGCACTTGGCTGATCTGGCGGACCATCGGCATTCTGCAGGACTGGTGCTTCCGCGTGGCGCGGCGGCTGCTCATCGTGGTGCTGGTTCTGGTCGCGGCGGTCAGCCTGTGGACGCCCTTCCTGGACGCCTCCATCGCCGCGCGCTGGTTCTCGGTTCCCAACATCCTGCTGCTGTCGCCGGTGCCTCTGATGGTCGGCTTCCTCGCCTTCGGCCTGTGGCGGGCGTTGGACGAGGGGCGGGAGGTGCTGCCCTTCGCTTTTGCCATGGGGCTGTTCGCCCTGTCTTATCTGGGGCTGGCGATCAGCCTCTGGCCGGTGCTGATCCCGCCGGGAATCACCATCTGGCAGGCGGCGGCCCCGCCGGAGACCCAGGTCTTCCTGCTGATCGGCATGGCCTTCCTGATTCCGACGATCCTGATCTACACCGCCTACAGCTATTGGGTTTTCCGCGGCAAGGTGACGGGCGCCATCGGTTATCATTGATGGCGGCTGCCATTGAGCCGGAGCCTGCCCCTGGCGTACAACAGCCGACCCCTTCCGACGGAGACCGCGCCATGACCCCAGACACCGCCCCGGACATCAGCTTCGCCGAGGTGATGCTGCGCAAGGGCGCGGAACTGCTGCAGAGCACGGTGCCCGAGGACGCGGCCGAGGAGGCGGTGAACATCATGGCGCGCCGTCTCGCCATCGCCGCGACGATGGACGCGCCGCTGGTCGTCCACGCCGAGGGCGGCGGGCGGCCGGAGATGTTCGAGGAGGCGATGCGGCTGGCCGGAGTGTCCGCCGGGGAGCGCGCCGCCGCCCTGGCCGAGGCCCGGCAGGCCGAGCGCGCCGTGGTGTTCGAGTTCGACGGCACCGGCCCGCTGACCGGCAACCGCGTGGTCGCCGCGGTGATCCGCCCGGAGGACCGGCCGGACCTTCTGGAGGCCTACATCGCCATCGGGCGCCTGCGCGACGGGACCGCCCAGGTGACCGTCGCCCCGGCGACCCTGCGCCTCGACGCCCGCGCGCTGGCGGAGACGCTGGCGCTGATCGGTCCGGCGGCGCAGCACAGCCTCAACGCCGCCAACGCCGCCATGGCCCACGCGGCGAACATCACGGCTTTGCCGGGGCATGAGCTGGACAGCATGCCGGGCGCCCTCATCGCGCTCTATTGGCACGCCTTCTGCCTGTCCTCGGCCCGCACGCGGCTGCGCCCCACCGGGCCGAACGCGCCGACCTTGCACTGAACGCCGGGAGACGGCCCGTGAGGGTGCTGTTCCGCTCCGACGCCGGGGCGTCCATCGGGGCCGGGCATGTCATGCGCTGCCTCGCGGTGGCGGAAGCCGTGCAGGAACTGGGCGGCGATGCGCTGTTCGTGGTGGCGAGCCTGCCATCGGCTTTGGACGAGCGTCTGCGCGCGGCCGGCATGGCGGTTCACCGGATCGACGCAGAGGCCGGCAGCGCCGCGGACCTCGCCGCGACGCGTGCCATCGCGGCGGAAGCCGGAACCGCGGTGGTCGTGCTGGACGGTTATGGATTCTCCGAAGGTTGGCGGGCCGGGCTGGCCGAGGCGGGGCTGCCCATCCTGGCCTTCGACGACGCCGGAACGGGGGAGCCGATCCACGCCGGGCTGATCGTCAACGCCGCGCCGGACGCCGCGTCGCTGCCCTACCGCAAAGGCAATCCCGACGCCCGGCTGCTGCTCGGCCCCGCCCACGCGCCGCTGCGGCGGGAGGTGCGGGAGGCCGCGGCGGCGGCCAAGCCGCCGCTGGAGGAACGCCACAGCCTGCTGGTCACATTCGGCGGCTCCGACCCGTTGGGGCTGACGGCTCCGGTGATCGAACGCCTCGCCCCCCGCCTGCCACCCGGCGTTTGGCTGGACGTGGCGATCGGCGGGGCGGTGCGCGACGCGGCTGCGGTGGAGGCTGCAGCGGGGCGTTTCAAAGACAGCGTGCGGCTGCACCGCGATACGCCGCGCATGGGGCAGTTGATGGCGCAGGCCGGGCTGGCCGTCTCGGCGGCGGGCACCACGACGGGGGAACTTGCGGCCATCGGCACGCCTGCCGTGCTCGTCACCATCGCCGACAACCAGTTGGAGGCCGCCCGCCAATCGGAGGCTCTGGGCTGGTGTGCCCTGGTGCCCGGACAGACCGAGGGTGCTCCGGAGCGGATCGCGGACGTCGCGCTGGAGCTGTGGGCGGATCCGGCGCGGCGGCGGACCATGGCGGGCAAGCTGGCGGGGATCGTCGATGGCCAAGGCGCCTTGCGCATCGCACGTGCGCTGGCGGAGGCCATCATGAACTCCGGCGCTCCCATTAACCCTCTCCCCCCTGGGGAGAGGGGAGGGTGAGGGGGATGCGCTTTTGCCGGACGTGCCGCCACGGGCATCCCCCTCACCCTCCCCACGCCTGCGGCGCGGGTCCCCTCCCTCTCCCCGGAGGGGCGAGGGCGATGACAGTCGGCGCACTTACCCCGCGGTGAAGCCGCCGTCCACGGGCAGCACCGTTCCCGTCACCCAGCGTCCGCTGTCGGCCAGCAGATAGGCCACGGCATCGGCCACGTCCTGCGGCGCGCCGTAGCCCAGCGGGTGGGCGGCGGCGAGCGCGGCGTTCTGCTCCGCCGGCAGCATGGCGAACTGCTTCTCCGCCTTGGCGCCCAGCACCACCGCCGGGGCCACCACATTGACGCGGATGCGCTTGTCGGCCAGTTCCAGCGCCAAGGACTGCGCGACCGAGACCAGCGCCGCCTTGCTCGCGGCGTAGAGCGAGCGGCCCTTCTGACCCTTCAGCCCGGCGACCGACCCGACATAGACGATCGACCCGCCGCCCGGCGCGACGACGCCCTTCTGGTGGAAGGCGCGGGCCAGCATCAGCGACGCCCCGACGTTCAGCGTGAAATAGCGGTCGAACTGCGCCCGGTTGACCTGCCGCAGCACGGAGTAGCCCTGCTCCGACGCGGAATGGACCAGCCCGGCAAAGGGACCGCCCGACTCCGCCAGCCCCTTCATCCAGCCGGGAATGGCGTCGAGGTCGGTCAGGTCGAAGGGAGCGACGCTGTGCCGCTCCGGCCCGTCCAGCAGGGCGCGGGTGGCCTCCAGAGCGTCGGCGCGCCGGCCGACCAGCGTCAGCGCGGCACCCAGCCCGGCCAGCGTCCGGCAGATCTCCCGACCGATGTCGCTGTCGGCGGAGGCCCCGGTCACCAGCAGGCGCCGTCCCGTGAGGTCGAGCGGGTTGCGCATGGTCCGGCGGCTCAGGGGGTCAGCAGGGGGAAATCGTCGGGGATTTCCTGCACCTCCGGCGCGGGGATCGGCCCGACGTCGGCGACCACGGCGCCCCAGGACCAGCCGACGCCGAAGCCGGCCAGCAGCATCTTGTGCGTGCCGGTGGACAGCGCCTCGCCAAGCCGGTGGCTGACCGCCAGCGGGATGGAGGCGGAGCTGGTGTTGCCGAAATCGTGCATGTCGACGAGGAATTTTTCCGGCGGGAACTTGGTCTTCTTGCGCAGATGCTCCAGCATGAAGGCGTTGGCCTGGTGCATCACGCAGAGGTCGATGTCCTCGACCCCGACCCCGGCGAACTCCAGCGTCTCGCGGATCAGCGGCGGCACGGCGCGCAGCGTGAAGGCGAAGACCTCCGCCCCGTTCAGCGACAGGCGCGAGTCGGTGAACATCTGTTCCTGTTTGTCCGCCGGCCAGGGCTCGCGGCCCGGCACCAGCGAGTTGCGGCGGCCACCGGCCTTGACCCAGATGTTCTTGGCCCCGCCGCCATCGGTGCCGACGACGACGTGGATCGGCGTCGCCCCCTGGCTGACCTCCAGCGCCACGGCCCCGCCCGCGTCGCCGAACAGCGGCAGGGTGGAGCGGTCGCCCGGCACGAGGTGGCGCGAGCTGGTGTCGCCGCACAGCACGATGGCCCGCCGGCCCGTCGACCCGCCAAGCAGGCGCCCGGCCATCCACAGCCCGTAGACGAAGCCGGAGCAGCCCAGATTGACGTCGAAGCAGGCCGCCCCCGTCGCCAGCCCCAGCCGCTTCTGCATGACGCAGGAGGTCGCCGGCACGTTGTAGTCCGGGTCCTGCGACACGAAGACCAGCACGTCGACGCTGGCCGGGTCCCAGCCGAGCTGGGCGAGCAGCCCTTCCGCCGCCGCCACGCACATGTCCGACGCGCAGATGTGCGGTGCGGCGATGCGCCGCTCGTATACGCCGGTGGTGGCGAGCAGCTTCTCCGCCTCCTCCGCCGTGAAGAGGGAGTGGTCCTCCAGGAAGGAATGGCGGTGCGGCGGAACGGCGGCCCGGAAACCCGCGATGCGCACGCCCTCGATGATGGCCTTCACCGGATGCTCCCTCCCTCCGCCGCCCTTCCGTCCGTCCTGGACTTGGGCGAATTCGGAGACTATTAACCGAAAGAACGCTAGGGTCGAGTGATTAACGAACCGATAAATGGGATCAGCCATGGATGACCGGGTTCAGGTGAAACAGCTCGCGTACCCTCCGGACTCCGTTATCCCGCCCCAGCGATATTCCGGTGATGCGACTTTTGCCGAAGAAGTCGACAAAATCTTCCGGCGGTCATGGATGTTCGTTGGGTTTGCCAATGATCTGACGAACGACAACGATTTCATCACCGCGGACATCGCCGGAACGTCGGTGCTGGTCCAGAACTTCGACGGCGAACTGCGGGCCTTTCATAACGTCTGCACCCACCGCTACGCGCAAATCCACTTGCGGCCCTGCGGCAACGGCAAGCCGGTCTGCCCGTATCATGGCTGGATCTTCAACCGCGACGGCGTGCCGGTCGGCATTCCCGGCAACCGCGAGCATTTCGGATTCGACGACGCGGACAAGAAGCGTCTCGCCCTGCCGCGTTTCGAGGTGGCGGTGCGGGGCCGTTTCGTCTTCGTCCGGCTGGAGCCGGGCGGACCCGGACTGGACGAGCAGCTTGGCGCCTATGGGGCGATTCTCGACCATCTGTCGGCGATGTTCACCGATCGGATCGACGAGGACGTGCTTCCTTGGCAGGCGAACTGGAAGGCGGCGCTGGAAAGCGCGCTGGAGGTCTATCACGTCGATGCGACCCACCCGGAAACCTTCAAGAAGTTCGCCAAGAAGGTTTGGATCTGTTCCTATGAAGGGGAGCATTCGCGCGGCACGACCCATCTGTCGGACACCTCCGCGCGCTGGTGGGACGGCGTGATCGAGCGGCTGGGGCTGCCGCGCAGCGAGACGCTGCGGAACTACGATCATTTCATGATCTTCCCCAATCTCGCCATCGGCGTCACTCACGGCGCGCTGATGAGCGTGCAGACCTACGATCCCGTCGGACCGGAGCGCAGCAACCTGCATTTCCGGCTGTTCCTTGGTCAAACGTCGAAGCCGAAGAGCATCGGCGGCCCGACGCGCAAGGCGGTGGAAGCCAACGTTTGCGGGTTCAACCGCCAGGTTCTCGATGAGGACCGGATCGTCGCCGAATCCGCTCATCGCGGGCTGAAGCAGGTGCGTGTTCCCGCGGCCCTCGGCGCCTGCGAAGAGCGCATCGCGGCCTTCCACCGGGCGTGGTTCGCCCGCATGGCCGACGAATGACGCCGCTGGGCGATCTTTCCGGGCGCCATGTGCTGGTGACCGGCGCGTCGTCGGGGATCGGGCGGGCCACGGCGGCCACTGCCGCGAGCCTCGGCGCGCGGGTCACCCTCAACGGGCGGGACGAGGGGCGGCTTTCCGAAACCTTGGCCCGGCTGGATGGTCACGGGCATCGGATCGCGGCCTTCGACCTGTCGGACGTCGATTCCATTCCGGGATGGGTGAAGCTTCAGGCGGCGGAGGCCGGTCCCATCGACGGGTTGGCGCATTGCGCGGGCGTTCAGATCGGCAAGCCGGTGCGCAGCGTCGATCAGGCTTTCTTCGACACGATCCTGCACGCCAACCTTCTGAGCGCCCTGGCACTGGCCCGTGGCCTGCGTCAAAAGGGCTGCCATGCCGATCGGGCGGCGCTGGTCCTCGTGTCCTCCGTCGCCGCGGAGATCGGGCAGCCGGGCAACGTGGTCTATTCGGCGGCCAAGGGCGGGCTGGTCTCGGCCACCCGCGGGCTCGCCATGGAGTTCCTGCGCGACGGCATCCGGGTCAACTGCGTCGCCCCGGCGATGGTCGAGACGGAAATGATGGAACGGTTCCGCCAGACCACGACGGCGGAGCAGTTCGAGGCCATCCGCGCCGCCCACCCCATGGGTTTCGGCAAGCCGGAGGACGTGGCGTCGGCCATCGCCTTCCTGCTGTCGGACGCCGCCCGCTGGATCAACGGGGTGACGCTGCCGGTGGACGGCGGCTATTTGGCGAAGTGACACCACGCGAGCGCAAGGGGTAGGTCTTCATGTTTCGATTCCGCCGTCCAACGGCCGACGACGCCGAGATGCTTCTGCGCTGGCGCACCGAGCCGTCGATCACCCGTTTCATGTTCACCGATCTGGAGAACCCGGACGTGGACCGGCAGCGGGCGTGGCTGGCCGCGATCGAGGCGCGCCGGGACTTCCGCCATTTCATCATCGAGCATGAGGGGCGCCCCATCGGCTATCTCTCCTATTCGGATATCGACTGGGTGCATCTGCGCTGCTCCTCCGGTTCCTACATCGCGGAGGAGAAGGACCGCCGGAAGCTCGCTGGCTTTTTGCACAATTTCATCATGGATTATTGCTATTACGGCATGGGGATGAACAAGATCGTCAATTATTTCATGGAAGGGAACGACACGGTCATCCGCATCCAACGCGTGCTGAAAACACGTGAGGTCGGCGTGCTGCGGCAACATGTCCACAAATATGGCCGTTTTCACGACGTCTATGTCTTTGAAACGCTGCGCAGCGAGTGGGAGGGGCATATACGTCTCTTCCCGCGCGAAACCACGCTGGCCGCCTTCGCGGAATAGGCCAAGCGGCGGGGGGCTTACGTTGGGCGGTCGGCCGGGAAAGTTCGCCGTCACCCCCACCGAATGTTTGACCAATCCACCGCCGACGCGGTATGCGGCGGGGGTGGGGGCGGCGCCGAGGCGCCGGGAGCATGAGGGGAAGCACGGTGCGGCCTGAGGAAGCCTTGACGGACATCGACGTCACGCTGCTTGCCGGTGGTCTCGGCTCGCGCATGCGGGGCGTCTCGGGCGACACGCCCAAGGTGCTGGCTCCCATCGCGGGCCGCGCCTTTCTCGGACATCTGCTGGACCATCTGGCGGCCTACGGCGCGCGTCGGGTGGTGCTGTGCCTGGGCCATCTGGCCGACCGGGTGACGGCCTGGCTGGCCCAGGGGGACACCAACCGGTCGCTGGACGTCGTCTGCCAGATCGAGCCGAGCCAGATGGGCTCCGCCGCGGCGCTCGCCTACATCCGCAAGGACCTGAAGGCCGGCACCGTCCTGGTGATGAGCGGCGACACCTTCCTCGACGCCGACCTGCGCGCCTTCGTCGCCTCGCACCGCCTGTCGGGGGCGGAGGCGTCGGTGCTGTGCGTGGAGGTGGAGGACGCCGCCCGCTTCGGCCGGGTCGAGGTCGGGCCGGACAGCCGGGTCCGCCAGTTCCTCGACAAGGCGCCGGGGCGCGGCGTCATCAACGCCGGGGTGTATCTGTTCTCCGCGGCCTTCCTCGACCGCCTCGCCGCCTCCGGGGCCAGCTCGCTGACCCGCGACGTGCTGCACAAGATGCCGCCGGGGACCCTGCACGGCCACATCGCCAAGGCCCGCTTCATCGACATGGGCACGCCGGAGAGTCTGGCGGTCGCCGCCAGCGTGATCGGCGGCCGCGAGACCTGAGCGGAGCGGGCGCCGTGGCGACGCTGGACGAGGCGCTGGCCATCGCGCTCGACCTCCACACCGCCGGGCGGACGGAGGAGGCGGAAACCCTCTACGGGCGCATCCTCGACGCCGTTCCGGACGAACCGAACGCCCTTCACCTCTACGGGCTTCTCTGTGCCCAGAGCGGCCGGCTGGAGCAGGCGGCCGATCTGCTGGGCCAAGCGGTGGCGCTGCGCCCCGGCCAAACCGAGTACCGTGCCAACCTCGCGGCGTTGCATCAGGCCCGCGGCAACCCCGCGGCCGCCGCGGAGGAATACCGGACCGCCCTGCGGCTTTGCCCCGATTCGGCGGCGCTCGCCTTCCCGCTGGCGGGCGCAGCGCGTCAGGCGGGGGATGGCGGGCTCGCACTGGCGGCCTACCGCCGCACCACCCTCATCCAGCCCGACCTTGCCGAGCCGATGGCCCAGGCCGGAATCCTGCTGCGCTACGCGGGACGGACCAGCGAGGCGGCGTCGGCCCTGCGCCGCGCCGTCCGGCTGCGCCCCGGCCATGGCGAGGCGTGGCACCATCTCGGTGTGGCGCTCCAGCGGACCAGGGAGCCGGACGCGGCGGCGGCGTTGGCGCAGGCTGCGGCCCTGCTGCCGGAGGACGCGACGGTCCGGCTCAATCTCGGCCGTGCCCATTACGACGCGGGGCGTTGGGAGGCCGCCATTGCGGCCCTGCGCGGCGCGTTGGCGCTCGACCCGGCGAACGACGGCGCGCTGGAGCTTCTCGCCGCCGCACGGCGCCGGGCGGGCGGGGAGGAGCCCCCGGTGAGGGCGCTGCGCCGTTCCCTGCGGCTGCGTCCGGACTCGGCGAACGGCTGGCACGCGCTCTCCCTGTCCGAGCCCGGCGCCCTGGAATCGCTCCGCCGCGCGCTGGTCCTCCGGCCGGATCACCGCAGCGCGCTGAGCGGGCTGGCGAACCGTCTGCGGGACCGGCGGGCGATCGCGGCGTCGCTGCGCCTGCACGACCGGGCCGTCCGCCTTGAGCCGTCGAGCGCCGAGGCGCGCTGGAACCGCGCGTTGGCGCGGCTGCTCGCCGGCGACCTGATCGGAGGGTGGGAGGATTACGAGGCGCGCTGGGGCGTGGCCGATTTCCCGACCAAGCCGCGCGGCCTGCCGCAGCCGCGGTGGAGCGGCGAGGACATCGCCGGACAGACCATCCTGCTGCACGAGGAGCAAGGCCGCGGTGACGCCATCCAGTTCGTCCGCTACGCCCCCCTGGTCGCCGCCCGCGGTGCCCGCGTGCTGCTGGAGACCGGCGCCGATCTGGTGCCGCTGTTCCGTGGTCTGCCGGGGGTGGAGCGGGTCGTCGCGCGCGGTGAGCCCTTGCCGGCATTCGACTGGCAGTGCCCGCTGCTCAGCCTGCCGCGGGCCTTCGCCACCCGGCTGGAAACCATCCCCGCCGCCGTGCCCTACCTGACCGCCGACCCGGCGCGCGTCGCGGCGTGGCGGGAACGGCTGGCCGGCGGGGGGCTCACGGTCGGGCTGGTCTGGGCCGGCAACCCGCAATTCGCCGGGGACCGCGAGCGGTCGCCGGGGCTGGCGGCGCTGGCCCCGCTGCTGGAGGTGCCGGGCTGCCGCTTCTTCGGGCTGCAACTCGGCCCCGGCCACGACGAGCTGGCGGGGCGGGCGATGCCGGCCTCCTTCACCGATCTGGCGCCGGAGATCAGCGACTTCGCCGACACCGCGGCGATCATGGCGTCGCTCGATCTGGTGGTGTCCTCCTGCACCGCTCCCGCCCATCTGGCCGGAGCGTTGGGGGTGCCGGTGTGGGTGCTGCTGTCCCACGCGCCGGACTGGCGCTGGCTGCTCGACCGCGCCGACAGCCCCTGGTACCCGACCGCCCGCCTGTTCCGCCAGCCCCGGCCCGGCGATTGGGCCGCGGTGGCCGCGGAGGCCGCGGCGGCGCTGGCGGAGCAAACCGCCGCGCATTCTTGAAACCTTAACCACGTCGGGGCTATCAGGAGGCGAGGCGCACCACAGGCGCCGGTTGGGGGAACAGCATGTCCGACATCGCCGGGGACCAGGCCGCCACGCTGAAAGCCCTGCTGGCCGAGCGCCAGTTCAACGCCGACCGGCTCAACACCCTGACGGCCCACTGCGAGCGCATGCGCCGCGAACTGGACCCGGACGCCCGCCTGTCCATCGCCGAGGAGCTGCGCCGCGATCCGCCGACCGGCGAGACGGTGCTGCTCCACTCCGTGCTGTTCCAGCTCACCGGCGACCTCTACCACTACGAACGGATTCTCCATTACCTGCTGCTCGGCGGCGAGCGGGTCGGACCGCAGATGATGCACTACACCTACTGGTGCATGGCCCGGCAGCTCTTCCTGGCGGCGTCGGCGCCGGAGAAGCTGGCCGCCTTCGGCCCCTGCGACCTGTTCCGCTTCCACGAGGAGTTGGTGCGGGCGGTGGCGCGGCGCTGGGGCGTCGTTCCGCCGCGCCATGCGCCGCGCGACGGGCCGATCCGCCGGGTGGCCGTTCTGACCAACCAGTTCACCAACGACCAGCACCAGCCCTCGCGCGACTGCTTCGATTACGCCAGCCGGCTCCAGGACGCGTTCGGGCTCGACGTCGCCATCATCAACTGCAACACCATGCCGCTGCGGGCCGAGAACCTGTTCGTTCCGCCGATGATCGCGGAGCTGGTCACCGATTACGAGGGCGTCTTCGCGCTGACGATGTTCGGTCGGCAGGTGAAGATGGCGTCCTTCACCGACCGGGCGTTTTCGAAGGAGAAGCTGGAAACCATCGTCGGCGCCATCGACGGCTACGATCCCGACCTGCTGGTCACCTTCGGCGGGGCCAACGTGGTGGGCGACCTCTTCGCGGTGAGCGGCTCGCGGCCGGTGGTGTGCCTGCCCACCACCTCCGGCATGACCATCTCGCTGGCCCATCTCGTCCTCGGCTATGAGGAGGGCAACCACACGGACGCCATGCCGGCGCTCTACCGCGGCCCCTTCGCGCAGCGATTCCGGCCCTTCACGCTGGGCTTCTCCCCACCCCCCACGGCGGGAGTCGGGGGCACGCTCGACCTCGGCGATGCGGACTTCGTCTTCGCCGTGGTCGGCACCCGCCTGGACCTGGAGGTGACTGCGGAGTTCCTCGCGCTCGCCGATGCCATCCTCGACCGCTGCCCCGGCGCCGTGATCGTCTTCGCCGGGGAGGTCGAGCGGTTGCCGGCCCGGCTGAAGGCGGCGCGCAACGGCGCGCGGATGCGCAGCCTGGGCCATCTCAAGGACATCCGCGCCTTTTACCGGCGCTGCCACGCCTACCTCAACCCGTCCCGCCAGGGGGGCGGCGGCAGCGCCGCCTACGCCATCGCCGAGGGGCTGCCGGTGGTCACGCTGGCCTGGGGCGATGTGGCGAGCGTGGCGGGGACCGGCATTCCCGTGCCGGACGCCGCCGCCTATGTGGAGCGCGCCGCCGCCCTGGTCGCCGACCCCGCGCTGCGCGAGCGGCAGGTTGAGCTGTCGCTCACGCGCTTCCGGACCGTCGGCGACCGCCATCGCTGCGCCGAACGGCTGCTGGCCTACGGCGAGGAGGCGCGGGACCTTTTGCGCGCCGCGGCCAAGGCGGGCGCACAAAAGGAAGACCCGCCGTCCGCTTCCGTGCCAGAGTGACGCCCGACCACCACAGCGAGACCGCCCTCCGTGCCGCGCGACGTCATCATCAACGGCCGCCCCATCGGCCCCGGCCATCCGCCCTACCTGATCGCCGAGATGTCGGGCAACCACAAGGGCGACCTGAACCGGGCGCTCGCCCTGGTCGATGCCGCCAAGGAGGCCGGCGCCGACGCGGTGAAGCTGCAGACCTACACCGCCGACACCCTGACCATCGACCATGACGGGCCGGGCTTTCTGCTGGAGGGCGGGCTGTGGAAGGGCCGCACCCTGCACGACCTCTACCGCGAGGCCCACACCCCCTGGGAATGGCACGGCCCTCTGTTCGAGCGCGCCCGTGCCCTCGGCCTGACCATCTTCAGCTCCCCCTTCGACGAGACGGCGGTGGACCTGTTGGAGCGGCTGGACGCCCCGGCCTTCAAGATCGCCTCCTTCGAGCTGAACGACCTGCCGCTGATCCGCCGGGCCGCCCGTTCGGGCAAGCCGCTGATCCTCTCCACCGGCCTCGCCACGCTGGGCGAGATCGGCGAAGCGGTGGAGGCCGCGGGCGACGCGCCGCTCGTGCTGCTCCATTGCGTCAGCGGCTATCCGACGACGCCCGAAGACTGCAACCTGCGCACCATCCCGCATCTGGCGCAGGCCTTCGGTGTCGATGCCGGCCTGTCCGACCACACCCACGGCACGGCGGTGCCGGTCGCCGCGGCGGCCTTGGGTGCGGTGGTGATCGAGAAGCACTTCACCCTGTCCCGTGCCGACGGCGGGGTGGACAGCGCCTTCTCGCTGGAGCCGGCGGAGTTCAAGGCGATGGCCGAGTCCGTCCGCACCGCCTGGGCGGCGCTGGGCCGCGTCCATTACGGGGTGAAGCCAAGCGAGGCGGGCGGGCGCGACTACCGCCGGTCCCTCTACGTCACCGCCGACGTGGCGGCGGGTGAGGCGCTGAGCGCCGCCAGCGTCCGCTCCATCCGTCCCGGCTTCGGCCTGGAGCCGAAGCATCTCCCCGCCGTCCTCGGCCGCCGCGCCGCCCGCGCGCTGACGCGCGGCGAGCCGCTGCGCTGGGACATGCTGGCCCCGGAGGATTGAATGGATACCAACCCGGCCAAGCCGCGCGTCGTCTGCATCTCGCAGGCCCGCATGACCTCGACCCGCCTGCCCGGCAAGGTCCTGATGGAGGCGGCGGGGAAGCCGCTGCTGGCGCATCATCTGGGCCGGCTGGCGCGCTGCCGGACGCTCGACGCGCTGGTGCTGGCGACCACGGTGAACGGCACCGACGACCCAGTGGCGGAACTGGCGGCGGCGCTCGGCGCGACGGTCTTCCGCGGTGACGAGCAGGACGTGCTCGGGCGCTTCGCCGGGGCCGCCGCCATGGCCGGGGCGGACGTGGTGGTTCGGGTCACCGCCGACTGTCCGCTGATCGACCCGGCGCTGGTGGACCGCGTGGTGAGCGCCTTCCTGGACGCGGCGCCGCCGCTCGACTACCTCAGCCTGGACGTCACCCGCTTCCCGCGCGGGCTGGATGCGGAGGTTCTCACCCGCGCCGCGCTGGACACGGCGGCCGCCGGGGCCACCGAGCCGGCGGAGCGCGAGCACGTCACCGCCCACCTCTACCGCCGCCCGGAGCGGTTCCGCGTCGGCGCCCCCCTGGCGCCGGAGGACGGCAGCGTCATCGACCAGCGCTGGTGCGTGGACGAGGAGGCCGATCTGGAACTGGTGCGTCGCCTGCTGGGGGCGCTGCTTCCCGAAAATCCCGACTTCGGCTGGCAGGATTGTTGCAAAGTCCTGCGCGACCACCCTGAATGGGCCGACCTGAACGGCAGCGTGCGTCAGAACACGCTCCACTGAAACGGAGACACCACCATGGACCGCAAGGATTTCCTGCTCGCGCTCGACGAGATGCTGGAGCTGGACGCCGGCACCCTGACGGGCGCTGAAGAACTCGACTCGATCGACAGCTGGGACTCGCTGGCCGTCATCAGCTTCATCGCGCTGGTTGACGAGAAGCTCGGGCACGTCGTGGAGGGCGAGAAGCTGGTCAAGGCGAAGACGGTGGACGACCTGCTCGCTCTGGCCGGCATCGCCGTCACGGCCTGACGTTCCGGTGACGGCAAAGGTCGAGCGTTCGCCGCGCCGCGGGCGGGCCGACATCGAGGGCGGTCCCGCCTCCTATCTGTCGATGGGGCGGGGCGGCGTTCCGGCGTTGCTGCTGCACGGTTTCGCCGGGGATTCCCTGACTTGGCAATTCAACGCCGCGGCTCTGGCCGCCCACCGCCGGGTCGTGGCGGTCGATCTGCCGGGGCACGGCGCCTCGACCCTGGAGGTCGGGGACGGCCGGGTCGGCGCCTTCGCGCCCTGGCTGCTGCGCCTGCTGGACACGCTGGAGATTCCGCGGGTCCACGCGGTCGGCCATTCGATGGGCGGCTACGTCGCGCTGGAACTGGCCCGTTCTGGCCCCGGGGCGGGTGGCGAGCCTGTCTCTGGTCGCCAGCGCCGGTCTCGGCCCCGACTTCGACCTGGAGTTCCTGCGGCGGGTCGCCGCGCTTGAGACGGTGGAGGAGGGGCGGGACTGTGCCGCGCGGCTGTTCGCGCGGCCCTGGCTGCTGGCGGGCCGTGTCGGCGAGGTGATGCACGCCCAGGCCGCCGATCCGCGCCGCCGCGCCGCCCTGGAACGGATCATCGCCGGCTCCTTCGCGGAGGCGCACCGGTCGCCCGGCCCGGTGGACTGGGCGGCGTTTCCGATGCCGATCCAGCTCCTGTGGGGACGGGAGGACCGCATCATCCCGGTGCCGAGCGCCGAGCGCCTGCCCCCCGGCGCACCGCTTCATCTCTTCGACAAGGCCGGGCACTTGCCGCATAGTGAGGCAGCAACCCCGGTCACGGCCACCCTCCGCGACTTTCTTTCCGCATGCGACCCCCAATGACCGAATCCATGTTCGCGCTGATCGCCGAAGAGCTTGCCCGCATCGCCGCCGAGAAGGGAGAAACCCTGCCGACGCTCGGCCCGGACACGCGCTTCCTGGGTGGGGATCTGCCGATCGACTCCCTCGACCTCGCCACCCTTCTGGTGGTGCTGGAGCAGCGCACCGGCCAGGACCCGTTCCGCGCCGGCTTCGTCCAGTTCCACACGGTCGGGGAGCTTGCGGCCCTCTATCGTCCGACGCTTCACCATCCGGGCCTGCCCGCCGGGTCCGCATGAGCCAGCCGCCGCCCTCCTGGCTGCATCCCGGCCTTCGTCTGATCGAGGCGGAGCGTTGCGTCGGCTGGGCGGGGATCGCCGCGCAGGCCGACGCCTTCGAGGCGGCGTTCCGCGCCTCGGGGGGAGGGTGGTCCTGCCGCCGCAAGGCGTGGCGGCTCTGGTCGCCGCCCTGGTCGCCGCCGAGCGGGCCGGGGTGGAGCTGCATCTGTCGCGCCGTGCCATGCCTGCGGACGCGGCGAGCGAGCCCGGCGAACCGGGGTTCGCCGTGTTGCTGGAGACCTCCGGCACCACCGGCACGCCGAAGCTGGTCCGGCACGACTTCCAGCGTCTGCGCGGACGCCTGCGTGGGACCGCCGATCCGGACGCGCGCTGGCTGCTGGCCTATGAGCCGGCGGCCTTCGCCGGGCTGCAGGTGATCCTGACGGCGCTGGCGGCGGGGGCGACCCTGGTGTCGGCGCCCGGCGCCGGGGCGGCGGATCTGGCGCGCCTCGCCGTGGCGCACGCGGTCACCCACATCAGCGCGACGCCCAGCTTCTGGCGCGCCTTCCTGCTGGCGCTCGACGGCGCCGCGCCGCCGCTGGCCGCCATCACGCTGGGCGGCGAGGTGGCCGACCAGCCGCTGCTCGACCGGCTGGCCGAGCGGTTCCCGACCGCGAAGCTGCGGCACATCTACGCCTCGACGGAGGCCGGGTCCCTCTTCGCGGTGGGCGACGGCAAGGCGGGCTTCCCCGCCGCCTGGCTCGACGGCGGTGTCGACGGGGTGGGTTTGCGTGTCCGCGATGGCGTGCTGGAGGTGAACAGCCCCCGCGCGATGCTCGGCCTTCAGATTGGCCGCGAGGTCGGCCGGGACGGCGCCTGGCTGTCCACCGGCGACATCGTGGAACGGCGCGGCGACCGCGCGCTGTTCGCCGGGCGGCTCGACGGGCGGATCAATGTCGGTGGCGTCAAGGTCTCCCCGGAGGTGGTGGAGCAGATTCTGCTGGACGTGCCGGGCGTTCGGGACGCCCTGGTCGAGGCCGCGGCCAACCCGGTGACCGGCCACATCCTGACCGCCCTGGTGGTCCCGGCGCCGGGGGTGGAGGAAACGGCCCTGCGCGCCGCGATCCGCGCCGCCGTGGCCGACCTGCCGCCCGCGGCGCGCCCCCGTCTGGTGACCATGACCGGGAGCATCGCCCTGGGGGCGGCGGGCAAGAAGACGCGGAAGGGAACGGCATGAGCGGCAAACGGCACGTCATCGTCACCGGCGGCAGCCGCGGGCTCGGGCTGGGGATCGTCGAGGCGCTGCTCGCCGAGGGCTACCGGGTTTCCACCTGCAGCCGCGCGCCGAGCGCGGCGCTGGAGCGGCTGGCCGGGCCGGACCTGTTCTGGCAGGCCTGCCGGATCGGCGACGGGGAGCAGGTGCGCGCCTTCACGGACGCCGCGCTGGAATGGGGCGGCGCGTCGCCGCTCTGGGGGCTGGTCAACAACGCCGGGATCGCGCGCGAGGGCGTGCTGGCGACCTTCCCGGAGATCGACGTGGAGGAGGTCGTCCAGGTCAACCTGACCGGCGCCATCCAGGTCGCCCGCGCCTTCCTGCGCGCCAAGCTGGTCAAGCGGGGGCCGGGGCGGATCGTCAACATCTCCTCCATCATCGGGCAGCGGGGCTACACCGGCCTGTCCGCCTATTCGGCGTCGAAGGCCGGAATGGACGGGCTGACCCGCGCGCTGGCCCGCGAGGTCGGGCGGCTCCAGGTCACCGTCAACTCCGTTGCGCCCGGCTATCTCGACACCGAGATGTCCGGCTCGCTGGCCGACGGGCAGCGCGACCAGATCGTGCGGCGCACCCCGCTGGGCCGGCTGGGCGCGGTGGCCGACGTCGTTCCGGTGGTGCGGTTCCTGCTGGGCGACGGGGCGGGCTTCGTGACCGGCCAGACCATCGTCGTGGACGGCGGCATCACCGGCTGACGGAAGGAGACGCCCCATGGTGGCCAGCGTGATCGAGGGCGTCGCCCTGACCGGACTCGTCGCCTGCGTTCCGGAGGGACGCGAGACGGTGGAGGATCTGGCCGCCCGTTTCGGCGAGGACGCCGCCCGCCGGATCGCCAAGGCGACGGGCATCGAGGCCCGCCATCTCGTGCCGCCGCACCAATGCACCTCCGACCTGGGCGAGGCCGCGGCGCGGCGCCTGCTCGACCGGCTGGGCTGGGCGGCTGACAGCGTCGATCTCCTGGTCATGGTCACCCAGACCCACGACCATATCCTGCCGGCCTCGGGCTATCTCCTCCACCGACGGCTGGGGCTGGGCAAGGGCGCCGCGGTGCTCGACCTGACGCTCGGCTGCTCGGGTTACGTCCATGGCCTGTGGACTGCGTCGGCGATGCTGAAGGCGGCGGGCGGGCGGCGGGCGCTGCTGGTCGCCGGCGACACGACATCGCGCGTGATCGACCCCGACGACCGCGCCGTGGCGCCTCTGTTCGGCGACGCCGCGACGGCGACGGCGCTGGAGGCGGCGGAGGCGGGGGCGGAGGCGACGCCGCCCATGGTCTTCGCGCTGGGCAGCGACGGCGCCGGTGCCCCCTACCTCGCCGTTCCCGGCGGTGGGCTGCGGCGGCCGGGCGAGCCGGCGCACCTGTTCATGGACGGCACCCAGGTCTTCGCCTTCACCCTGCGGGAGGTGCCGGGCAACATCCGCGCGGTTCTGGAGCGCGCGGGCTGGGCGATGGAGACGGTGGACCGTCTGGTGCTGCATCAGGCCAACGCCCAGATGATCCGCCACCTCGCGCAGAAGCTCGGGGCGACTCCCGCGCAGACGGTGGTCGGGCTCGCCGGGTTCGGCAACACCAGTTCGGCGTCCATCCCCCTGGCGCTGGCGTCGGAATTGGGTGGGGCGCTGCACGGGGGGGCGCTGCGCCTTCTGCTCTCGGGGTTCGGTGTCGGCTGGTCGTGGGGAAGCGTTGCGCTGACCGCCGGCCCGCTCGCCGTCTGCGAGGTGATCACGCTCCCTGCAAGCTCGGCAGAATCTGCCGGGCCGGATGCGCAACCGGCAAAGGGTGCCGGGGAGCGGGCAAATCTTGCCGGGTGCCCGGCAAAAATTGCCGACCCCTGATTTGCCCAGAGGCAGGATTTTCCTCACTCGGGCGGCAAATTCGATCTGGCCCATTTATTGCCTACCGGTAGCCCGAGGGAATTAGTCCCTCTCCGTACGCGCACCGTCGTGCGGATCGACATCCTCCAAAAGGAGTGACTCCATGGCTACCAGCGACATCTCCCTCTCGTCGTCGATGCGCACGAACCTGCTGCAGCTGCAGGGCGTGCAGGACTCGATCGCGAAGAAGCAGAACATCCTTTCGACCGGCAACAAGATCAACTCGGCGCTCGATGGCCCGACGTCGTTCTTCGCCGCGAAGAACCTGACCCAGCGCGCCGGCGACCTGACCGCGCTGAAGGACACGATGGGTCAGGCCATCAGCACCATCAAGGCCGCCGACAAGGGCCTGACCTCGATCGACGACATGATCGAGCAGGCGCGCGGCCTGACCACCGCCGCCTATTCCGCGCTCGGCACCGATGCCGGCTCCGTCGCCACCCGCAAGTCGCTCTCCGGCCAGTTCAACGCGCTGAAGGAGCAGATTGACAAGCTGGCCGGTGACTCCTCCTACGGTGGCAAGAACCTGCTGACCGGCAACGGCCTGCGTCTGGACTCCACCAGCGAATCGCGCCGCGCCGTCAATACCATCCAGGGCATCGAGAACGCCCGCGTCACCAACGTCGTGTCGACCGACACCTACACGGTGCGCGTCAAGGGCGACGGCTCGATCGAGGGCGCGGCCGGCGAGATCAACAGCGCTGAGATGGCCCACGGCCTGGTCGGCCTGAAGCTCTCCGGCACGATGTCGACGTCGGCGGGCAGCTTCTCCGACGTGCAGATCGAAGTCCGCGGCGCCAAGGGCCGCGAGCGGTCGTTCATCGTCACGGACGGCAACGAGTCGCGCACGATCACCTACTTCGACAACAGCCAGACGATCGCCGCCAACACGACGACCGCGGCCAAGTCGGGCACCGCGCAGATCACCCAGGTGTCGATGGGTGGGACGATCGAGGCCGGCGACAGCTTCACCATCACCGTCGAAGACCAGACCTTCACCTACACCGCCACCGCCGGCGACGTGGCGACGGGCCAGACCGCCCGCGTCAACATCGCCAACCAGCTGAAGGCGTCGATCAACAACGCGCTGGGCGCCAACGGCCGCCTCAGCGGCAAGGACGTCCAGACCGTCACGTCCAACGCCACCGGCACGATCACGCTGTCGGGCGCGACGACGACCAACGCCGCCCGCGAGATGACCGTCAAGGCGACGTCCGAGAACGCCCTGACCAAGCGCATCTCCGAGAGCTTCGCGTCGGGCACCATCGTGTCCTTCACGGTGGACCGCAACCTTCTGGAGCAGGCCGCCAACAACGGCAACGGCATCTCGACCATCGAGAAGAAGGTCGACATCCAGATCCAGGTCAGCAACCTGAGCGGCGCCACGGTGACCCGCGACGGCATGTCCAAGCGCGGCGAGGGCAAGCTGGCGGACGGCGAGAACGCCTACGCGTTCGACACCGGCACGGTGCGCTTCAACGTCGATCAGAAGAACATCAAGCAGGCGGCGGCGGCCAACTCCGCGGCCAACCTGGTCTCGGTGCAGGTGACCGACGCCAACACCTCGAACGATCTGACGGTGCAGCTCAACGAGCGCAACACCAACGCGATCACGGTGAAGGCCCAGAACCTGACCACCAGCGGCCAGGGCCTGCGTCTGGACTACGCGCAGAACGATTGGACCGACCGCGCCGACATCGACAAGGCGGTCGCGAGCATCGACTACGCGAAGCAGAACCTGCGGTCGTCTTCGCAGACGCTGTCGACCAACCTGAACGTCATCACGACCCGTGAGAACTTCACCAAGGAGTTCAGCGACGTGCTGACGGAAGGCGCGAGCAAGCTGACGCTGGCCGACCAGAACGAGGAAGGCGCCAACCTGCTGATGCTGCAGACCCGTCAGCAGCTCGGCACCATCGCCCTCTCGCTGGCCAACCAGTCGCAGCAGTCGATCCTGCGTCTGTTCTAAGCCTGAGAGTTCGGGTAGGATTACGCCCGGCGGGCGGCGGCGCGAGCCGCCGCCCGTTTCATTTGTGCGGCGCTTTCCGGCAAGCGCTTTTCGCTTCCGCGCGCCGCCGAGACAAGGACCGGGTCCGTTTCATGCCTCTGAAGTTCGTTCTCCGCCCCAATGAAAAGGTCATCATCAACGGTGCGGTCATCGGGGCCGGTGACCGTCCCGGCTCGTTCTTTCTTTACAACACCGCCAACTTTCTCCGCGGGCGCGAGGTGTTGAAGGAAGAGCAGATCGATTGCATCGAGAAGAAACTCTACTTCGTCATCCAGCTTATCTATATCTTTCCAGAAGACGCGGTGCTCAACCTGCAGCGCTTCGCCTCGATACTGGGCGAGACGCGCGACGCGCGTCCTGATTGCCGCGATGATCTCGACGAGATCGAACGGCTCGTGGAGGCCCGCAATTATTACCGCGCGCTGAAAATCTGCCGGAAGATGTTCAAGGGCGGTGATGCCTCGTCCAACGCCCCGGACGGGACGGCGGAAAGCCCGGCGGCCGATCCGGCACCGTGACCGACGCCGCCGTCGAGGGGTGGGGCGGCCAATCCGCAGACACGCTTCTGTCCGACGCCGTCGCCCGGCACAGGGCGGGCAATCTGGACGAGGCGCAGCAGCTCTACCGCCGCATCCTGTCCGCCGATCCGGATCATACCGATGCCCGTCACCTGTCGGGCATCGCCGCCTATCAGGCCGGCGAGCCCGAGCGGGCCGCGGCGTGCTTTCGGTTGTCCCTGGCGATCGAACCGTCCTTCGCCCCGGCCTACAACAGCCTGGGCAACCTCCTCGCCGACCGGGCCCGTCCGGACGACGCCATCCGCGCCTACCGCCGCGCCATCGCGCTTCAGGACGGCTACGCCGAGGCGCTCGGCAATCTTGGTCTTCTTCTTCAGGCCCAGGAGCGGATCGGCGACGCCGTCGCGGCTTACGAAGAGGCGTTGCGCGCCGATCCCGAACGTCCGGCGACGCGCTTCGATCTGGCGGTTCTCTATCGGCGCCTCGGCCGTCTCGACGAGGCCGCCCTGGCATTCTACCGCGTCGTCCAGGCGCGGCCGGACCATAGGGAGGCGTGGCGCAGCCTGGCGCTCGTGCTGTGGGTCCTGGGCCATGCCGACGCGGAATTGTGCCTGCGCCGCGCCTTGGCCGACGACCCGACCGACCGCGAAGTGGCGCGCGCCCTGGGAACGCTTCTGAACGGCCGGGGCGCCTTCGCCGACGCCGTGACGGTTCTGGCTCCGGCGGTGGAGGCCGACGCCGGTCAGGACGCCCGTTTGATCTTCTATCTGGGCAGCGCGCTCCAGGGGGAGGGACGGCTGGCGGAGGCGGTGGCCCGTTACCGTGATGCGCTGTCCAAGGACCCGTTGCTGGCGGGGGGGTGGAACAATCTCGGCGTCGCCCTGCTCGACCTGGGGGACCACACCGCCGCGGTGGCGGCGCTGCGGACCTGCCTCGCGCTGCATCCCACCGACGCGGTGGCCTTCAACAACCTGGGCACCGGCCTTGACGGCATCGACCGGCCCGCCGAGGCCGCGCGGGTCTTCCAGCGGGCCCTGACGATCCAGCCGGAGTATGGCAAGGCGCTGAACAATCTGGGCAACTCCCACCGGGTCGCGCGCCGGGCCGAGGCCGCCGCCGCGCTGTACCGGCGCGCGCTGATCGTCCAGCCGGACTATCCCGACAGCTACACCAACCTTGGCAACGTCCTCAAGGACGGCGACGACTGGCCGGGCGCGCTGCGCCTTCACCGGCGCGCGGTGCGTCTCGCGCCACGGAGCGCCATCGCGCTGACCACCCTGGGCCTTGCCCTGAACATGCTAGGACGGAACGGCGAGGCGGAAGCCGCGCATCGGCGCGCCCTGTCCATCGACGTCGCTCATGCGGAGGCCTACGCCAACCTCGGCATGCTGCAATGGCAATCGATGCGCGTGGCCGAAGCGGAGCGGACTTTGCGCCGCGCCCTGCACACCGACCCCACCTTGGCCGCGGCACGGCTGAACTTCGCTCTGGTCAGCCTCGCGACGGGCAATCTGCGGGAGGGCTGGCCGGCCTATCAGGACCGCTTCAAGGCCAAGGACCTTCCCGAGCGCGCCATCGGCGCGCCGCTCTGGCAGGACGACGGAGCGGCCGTGCCTCGTCTCCTGGTCTGGCGCGAGCAGGGGGTGGGGGACGAGATCATGTTCGCCTCCTGCTATCCCACCCTGGCGGATCGCGTGGCGGCGGGGCGGATCGGTCAGGTTGTCCTGGAGTGCGACCATCGGCTGGTCAGCCTATTCGCCCGCTCCTTTCCCTGGGCCACTGTCCGGGCGGACTCCAGCGCCGCCGACGGGGCGAAGGCGCCGGTCCCGGCCGACTGCGACGCCCACATCGCCGCTGGTGCCTTGCCGCGCCTTCTGCGTCGGGATCTGGCGCGCTTTCCGACCGGTCCCTGGCTGGTGCCCGACCCGGAACGCCTTGCCTTGTGGCGCGAGCGGCTGGCCGCCCTGGGGCCTGGCTTGAGGATCGGCATCGCCTGGCGCAGCCAGCTGATGACGACCGAACGAAAGGCCGCCTACATCACTCTGGAGGCGTTCGCCCCCCTGTTCACAATCCCCGGGTGAGTTCTCGTCAACCTCCAGTACGGCGACTGCGCGGCGGAGATCGCCGCGGCGGAGGCGCGCTTCGGCGTGACCATCCACCGCTGGGAGGATCTGAATCTCAAGGACGATTTCGAGGGCGCCGCGGCCCTGACCGCCGCGCTCGATCTGGTCATCGCCCCGGCCGTGTCCACCGGCGAACTGGCCGGGGCTCTGGGCGTTCCGGCGTGGCGCATCGGCGCCCGCGACTGGACCCAACTGGGCGCCGGGGTTCGTCCCTGGTATCCGTCGATGCGCCTCTTCCAACCGCGCGCCGGCGAGACGTTGGAGACCGTCATGGCGCGCGTCGCCTGGACCCTCAGCGATCTCGCGCGGCCGGTCCAGGCCGCGGCGAGCAGCCCATCCGTGGCGCCCGCCGCGGCGCCGGACGTCGAACCGCTGATCGCCGAGGCCGTCGCCCGTTATCGCGCCGGAGCCTTGCAGGACGCGGAAGACCGGTGCCGCGCGGTCTTGGACGCCGTGCCGGAGCATTCCGTCGCCCTTCACCTGTCGGGGATCCTTCGGCTTCGCCAGGGCGACGCCGAAGGTGCGGCGGCGATGCTGGCCCTTGCCGTGACGGCCGACCCCGGCAACGCCGCCGCGCACGCGGCCCTGGCCGATGCCTGGCAGGCGCTGGGGCGGCACGACGCCGCACGGGCGGCGCAACGCAACGCCATTCTGCTCCGCCCGGACGCGGCGGAGCATTGGCTCAACCGCGCCGCCCTGCTGCGTGGGGCGGGCGAGGGGGCCGAAGCGGAGGCCTGCGCGCGGCGGGCCCTGCGGACCCGCCCGCAGCTCGGCGTGGCGCACGCCCATCTGGGCCACCTGCTCGCCGAGCGTGAGGACCGAGAGGGAGCGGAGCGGAGTCACCAACGCGCGCTCGCCCTGGCGCCGTCGGACGCCGATGCGCTGGTGAGCCTCGGCGCTTTCCGCCTGCGCACCGACCGACCGGCGGAGGCGGAGCGGTTGCTGCGCCGTGCCGCCGCGAGCGCTCCGGACTCCGCCGTGGCCTGGAGCCACCGTGGCAGCGCGCTCGACCGGCTCGGCCGCGTCGAAGAGGCGCTGGCCTGCCACCGCCGGGCCGTCGACCGGGCGCCGGAGATGGCCGAGGCGCAGGCCAACCTCGCCCTGCATTGGGCGCGGCGGCAGCGCCCGGCGGAGGCCATCGACGCCTACCGCCAAGCCATCCGGCTCAATCCGGCGTTGCCGACCGCCCATTACAATCTGTCGCTCCTGCTGCTGGAACAGGGAGAACTCCGCTCCGGATGGCTGGAGCATGAGTGGCGGTTCGACACCCCCCAGTTCCACGGCCAGAAACGCCACGTCGCGGCACGGTCCTGGCGTGGCGAGAACATCGCGTCCTCCCGCCTGCTGGTCTGGCGGGAGCAGGGGGTCGGCGACGAGATCCTCTTCGCCTCCTGCTATCCCGATCTGCTGCGCCGCGCCGGGCATCTGGTGGTCGAATGCGACCGCCGTCTGGTGTCGCTGTTCGCGCGCTCCTTCCCCGGCGCGACGGTTCGCGCGCCGACCGTGGAGCCGCGCGACGTGGATGTGCAGGTTGCCGCCGCGTCCCTGCCGCGGCTGCTGCGGTCCGACAGGAAGCGGTTCCCGGCCCAGCCCTGGCTGGTGCCCGATCCCGGACGCCTGGACCGCTGGCGCGACCGGCTGGCCGCTCTGGGACCGGGGCTGAAGGTCGGCATCGCGTGGCGCAGCCAGATCATGGATGGCGAGCGCCGCGCCGCCTACGTCACGCTTGACGCCTTCGTGCCGCTGTTCGCTCTGCCGGGGGTGGTGTTCGTCAATCTTCAATACGGTGACTGTGCGGCGGAGATTGCCGCGGCGGAGGCGCGCTTCGGGGTGACCATCCACCGCTGGGACGATCTCGACCTCAAGGACGATTTCGAGGGCGCGGCGGCGCTGACCGCCAATCTGGATCTCGTCCTCACCCCCGCCATCTCCACCGGCGAACTGGCCGGCGCCCTCGGCGTGCCGGTGTGGCGGATCGGGCACCGCGACTGGACCCAGCTCGGCACCGGGGTGCGCCCCTGGTTCCCGTCCATGCGCCTGTTCCAGCCCCGCCCCGGCGAAGGGCTGGCCGACGTCATGGGCCGGATGGCGAACACGCTGCGCCGGCTCATGCCCCCGGACGACGACCCACCGCCCGGCGGATTGCCGCAGGGTGGTCCGCATGATCTGGACAGGCTGCTGGAGACCGCCGCCGCCCACCACCGGGACGGCCGGCTGGCCGAGGCGGCCCCCCTGTACGAGCGGGTGCTGACGGTCAAGGCGGACCACCCGGTCGCCCTGCACCTGTCGGGGTTGCTGGCGCATCAAACCGGCGATTCCGCCGCGGGGGCGGCGCGCATCGCCCGTGCGCTGGACGCGTTGCCCGCCTACGGCGCCGCCCACTCGAGCCTGGGAACCGTGCTGCTGGCGCTGGGCCGCGCGCCGGAGGCGGTGCGCCGTTTTCGTCTCGCGCTCGCCTTGCAACCGGCCGCCGCCGCGGCCCTGACCAATCTCGGCAACGCGCTGGAGGCGGCGCACGACCTGAGCGCCGCCGCCGAGGCCCACCGCCGGGCGACCTTGGCCGACCCGGCGCTGGCGGAGGCGCACGACAATTGGGGCGCGGTACTGACCCGGCTCGGTGCGCTGGGCTTGGCCGAGGAGCGCCACCGCCACGCGCTGCGCCTGGCTCCGGACCGCGCGGATGGATGGCTGAATCTGGGGGTGGTGCTGCGCCGGGCGGGGCGGTTGGACGAGGCCGGGCGGGCGCTGATCCGTGCGCTGGCCCTGGTCCCGGCCCTTGGGGATGGGCTGGGCAATCTGGGGCGTCTGCTGCGCGACCGGGGCGATTCCGCGGCGGCGGAACGCTGGTGCCGGCGCGCCCTGGCGGTTGAGCCGGGGCAGCCGGCGGCGGCGTTCAACCTCGGGCTTCTGGATCTGGCCCGTGGCAGGCTGGAATCGGGGTGGCGCGGCTATGACGCCCGCTTCCGCGCGCGCGAGTTGTCCGGCGGCGCCCGTGTCGTCCCTGTGCCCGCCTGGGAGGGAGAGGATCCCGCCGGCCTGCGCCTGCTGGTCTGGGCGGAGCAGGGGATCGGTGACGAGATAATGTTCGCCGGTTGCCTGGACGAACTGGTCGCGCGGGCCGCCGCGGTGGTTGTGGAGTGCGACCGGCGGCTGGTGCCGCTGTTCGCGCGGTCCTTTCCCCAGGCGGCTTGGCGCCCGGCTCCGGCGCACCCGGACGCGCCCTGCGCCGGGATCGACCGTCACGTCGCCATGGGGTCGTTGCCGCGTTGGCTGCGGCCCCGCTTCGAGCGCTTTCCGTCGCGCCCGTCCTTCCTGACCGCCGACCCGGAGCGGGCCGCCCGCTGGCGCGAGCGGGTGACGGCGCTCGGCCCCGGCCTCAAGGTGGGAATCGCGTGGCGCAGCGGGCTGATGACCGCGGAACGCCGCGGGGCCTACGCGCCGCTGGACGTTTGGGGGCCGGTGTTCGCGCTGACCGGCGTGGTCTTCGTCACGCTGCAATACGGGGACTGCGCCGCCGAGATCGCCGAGGCGGAGCGGCGCTTCGGGGTGACCCTCCACCGCTGGGACGATCTGGACCTCAAGGACGACCTGGATGGCGTGGCCGCCCTGATGACGGCCCTCGACCTCGTCGTCACCCCGGCGAGTTCGGTGGGGGAATTGGCGGGGGCGCTGGGGGTGCCGGTCTGGCGGTTCGGGCCGCGGGGCGACTGGACGGCGCTGGGCACCGGCGTCCGCCCCTGGTTCCCGAGCATGGCGCTGATCCCGGCGCCGGCGGGAGAGGCGGCGTCCGGTGCCTTGCCGACGATCGCGCGCCGTCTGGCCGCGCTTCGCCCAGTATGAACAAGGCCCAGTATAGACAGCGCCGCATAAAGAAAGCCGGGAGCGAACCGTCCGCCGCCCCCGACTTTACGAATCGGATCGATCCGGAAGGGTGTTAATTCACCCTGTGACTGGTTCTGGCCAAACGATCAATTTCTTCCTTGAGGTGGAGCTTCTCAAGCTTCATCCGCTTGATGGCACTATCGTCAGGCCACGAACGCTTCTCCTCGTCGAGGATGGCGCGGTCGAGACGCAGGTGCTTTTCCTGCAGGGAAGATAGGCGAGCATCAGTGTGCATGGGCTGCTCTCCGTCAGATCGAACCGGCTCCTGCCAAGTCCGGCAGGCCGGAAACCATAGTGTTCACCCATCCGTGCTGCCAAACAACCCCAAACTTTTGTCCTAGTACTCCAAAGACGGGGGGTGACCGCCCCTTACGATGGGGGGGTAGGACAATTCGCCGCATAGGCCTGCCCCGTGCCTTTCGTTGCGGGATTAGACCGAAAGTCTGCGCATTCTTGCGTCGTCATACCCCATCGGGGATAGGATTCGGCGCCATCCGGGCCAGCATCCCGGTGATCCGGCAGATCATGTCGGCGGAGGTCTCGGCAGGGTATGGGCCGATCAGCCTTTGGGTGGGGAACCAAGGCCGCACCCGACTGCCCATCCAGGTCCAGTCCCGGCCTCCCAGCCGCCAGACCGGCACGCCCAAGGCGCCCGCCAGTTCCCCGGCGGCGGTCGCGGGCAGGATGACGAGGTCGAGCGCCGCCATCAGGGCCGCCACCCCCTCCAGGTCGTTCTTGAGGTCCAGATCGTCCCAGCGATGGACGCGCCGGACGCCCCTAGGCTCGATGGAGGCCAATTCGGCGGCGCAGTCCCCATATTGCAGGTTGACGACGTGGACTCCCGGCACCTCCAGCAGCGGCAGCCAGTCGGTGATGCGGGTGTAGGCGCCCTCGCGGTGCGCCGTCACGATCTGGCTGCGCCAGCTGATGCCGACCTTCAGGCCGGGGCCGAGCGCCTCCACCCGCGCCCGCCAGACGGCGGCCCGCTCCGGATCGGCGGTCAGGAAGGCGGGGCGGGGCGGGAAACGCTCCAGCCGGTCTCGCCGCAGAGCTGGCAGGGAGCCGGCGGCGATCTGCAGGTCGCAGTCCGGCGGGTCGAACCGCTCCCGCCCGTCGGGGGCGACGGACTCCGCCCGCACGGTTGCCCAGGGGAAGGCGCGGGCGTACAGGGTGACCAGACGCGGGTCGCATTCCAGAACCACCGTCCCGTCGCTGTCCTTCAGATCGCCGAAGACGGAGGCGAACAGGATTTCATCGCCCAGCCCCTGCTCCGGCCAGACCAGCAGGCGGCGCCCGCGCAGAGGCTCGCCGGTCCACACCGGGAGCGCGATGCGGCGCGCCCGCTGAAGCTGGCGGGCGGAGAAGCGGCGCTCATAGCCGGCCCAGCCGGTGGCGAGGTCGCCGTCCGCCAAGGCGAGAAGTCCGACGTTCCAGGCGGCGAGGGGGAGGCCGGGGGACACCCGCAGGGCGCGGTCGAGGAAATGCCGGCAGAGGGCCGGCCGGTCCGCCATCTTGGCCAGCGTGCCCAGGTTGTTCAGGGTGTCGGCGGAGTCCGGCCGCAGGGTCAGCGCCCGCCGGTAATGGCCCGCCGCAGCCTCGAAGCGCCCTTCGACCTCGCACGCATAGCCGAGGTTGGTGTGGGCGGCCGGGTTGGCCGGGGCAAGGCGGATCGACCGGCGGTGCCAGCGCTTGGCTTCGTCCAGCCGGTCCGGCTGTTTCAGGCTGAGCCCCATGTGGGTCATCGCCTCGGGGAAGTCCGGACGCAGCGCGATGGCGCGGCTGAAACAGGCGTGGGCTTGCTCGGGGCGGTCCAGGGTCTGCCGGACGAGGCCGAGATGGTTCCAGGCCGTGGGAAACTCGGGATCGATCCGGAGCGCTGCCGCGATGTGCTCCTCCGCCTCGGCGTGATGACCGAGCTGATGCTGGATCAGGCCGAGAAGGTGGAGCGCGTCGCTGTGCCGTGGCTCCAGGTCGAGGACCGCGCGGTAGGCCGTCATGGCCGCGTCCAACCGCCCGGAGCGGTGCAGGGCGATGGCGTCGTTCAGCACGGCGTCCGGATCGGCCGGCGGAGTGGTCGGCACCGTCACCGGTGGCAGCGGAGGTGGCGCGGCCGGGCGTGCCGGGGCGGGGCGCAACGCGGCGAGGCGATCCGCCATGCCGGTCAGGACATGGTCAAAGGTCTCGCCGGGGCGCGGCTCGAACAGGCACATCGCCGGGAACCAGGGGCGCACCGCGGTGCCGAGCTGACTCCAGCTCCGGTGTCCGAAGCGCCAGACCGGCACGCCGAGGGCGCCGGCCAGTTCGCCCGCCGCCGTCGCCGGGGTGATGACGAGATCCAGGTTGGCGGTCAGCGCCGCCGCGCCCTCGAAATCGTCCTTGAGGTCAAGATCGTCCCAGCGGTGGATGGTCACGCCGAAGAGCGCCTCCGCCGCGGCGATCTCCTCGGCGCAGTCGCCGTACTGAAGGTTGACGAACACCACCCCGGTCAGGGCGAACAGGGGCGCCCATTGGTCCAGCGTGGTGTAGGCGCCCTTGTGCTCGGGCGTGGTCCGATGGCTGCGCCAGGCGACACCGACCCTCAGCCCCGGCGCCAGCGCGTCCAGCCGCTCCCGCCAGAGGGCCGTGCGGACCGGATCGGGCTTCAGCCACGCGTCGAACTGGTCGAAGGCGGCCAGCGTTCCCCGGAGCAGGCCGGGCAGGCTGCCCGCCGGAATCTGGAGGTCGGCATCCAGGGGAACCGCCGTCTCCCGTCCATCGGCATCGATGGTCTCCGCCCGCACCGTCGCGCGCGGGAAGGAGCGTGCGAACAGGCTGACCAGCCGCGGGTCGGTCTCGATGGTCACCGGCCCGCCGCCCCAGGCGATGACATCGCCGTAGCAGGAGGCGAACAGGATCTCGTCGCCCACTCCCTGCTCCCGCCAGACCAGCAGGCGGCGCCGGCGCAGCCCCTCGCCCCGCCACCGCGGCGCGTCGATCCGCCGGTCCGGCCGGGCCCGGCCGGCGGCGAAACGCCGCTCGTGGCCCTCCCAGCCGCGCTCCAGCCGGCCGTGCAGAAGAGCGATGATGGCGAGGCTGTCGCTGGCGGCGGCGAGGTTGGGGGCGTGGGCCAGCGCCTCCTCGTAGCAGGCCTCCGCCTTGGTGTAATGCCCCTGGGCCTGCAACGCCTTGCCGAGGTTATGGATGGCCTCCACGGCGTGGGGGTCCCGGCTCAGCGCCTTGCGGAAGCACTGCTCGGCCGGTGCGGGGCGCCCCAGCGTCAGCAGAACGCCCCCCAGGTCGATCAGCGTCGTCAGGCTGTCGGGAGCGCGCTTCAGCGCCTCGCGGTAGGCGATCTCCGCGCTCTCGTAGGCGCCCTTGTGCTGCAGGGCGGCCCCGAGATTGTGGTGGGCCTTCGGATCGTCCGGCCGCAGCCGCAGCGCGGCGCGGGCCTGGGCCAGCGCCTCGTCGGGCCGCCCGGCGGCGCTCAGCGCGTCGCTTAGGTTGGTGTGGGCCTCGGCCATGGCGGGGGCCAGCACCGCGGCGCGGGCGAAGGCGCGCACGGCATCGCCCAGGCGTTTCTGGGCGCGCAGCGCGTTTCCGAGATTGTACCAGGCCTTCGCGTAACCCGGCTCAAGCTCCACCGCCGTGGTGAAGGCCAGCGCCGCCAGCCCGGGCAGAGCCTGCGCCTGGAAGGCGTTGCCCAGATTGTGGCGCGGCCGGGCCGACAGCGGATTCAGCGCGGCGGCCATGCGGTGCGCCTGCGCCGCCTCGGCGTGGCGGTCCAGCGCGGCGAGCGCGCTTCCCAGATTGTCGTGGTAGTCGGCGATTCCGCCGGCCTGCCGGATGGCCTCTTCGATCAGCTCGACGGCGGGGCCGGGATGCCCGGCCTGGAGCGCCAGCACGCCCAGCAGGTGCAGCGCGTCGGGGTGGCGCGGGTCGGCCGCCAGGACGGCGCGGTAGTCGCGCTCCGCATCGGCCAGCCGGCCCGCCCGATGGTGGTCGACGGCGCGGCCGAGCCGGGCGGCGAGGTCGTCGGGCGTCGTCGGCGAATCCTGGTCGGTGGGCTGGGTCATGGGGTTCGCCTTTTCCGTCTGCCCGATCCGGCCCCGGGTTGCTGGGCCTGCCGACGGCCTGTTACCGCCGGACTGTTGCCGGAAGGGAGTGCCATGTTCACCGGTTCCCGGTAAAGATGCTGTTAGAAAGATGCTGTCAGCCCACGCCCCATTCAGGAGCCGTTCCGTGTCCGAGCCGAGCGATCCGCCCCGCCCCCCGTCGCCGCGTCCGGGCCTGCTCGCCCGTGGCGCGGGGAGGCTCGGCGGTCTGGCCGCTCAGGCCATGCGACTCTACGCGGAGGCCAACGCCATGGCCGCCGAGGGGCTGGCCGTGGAGGCGGAGGCCGCCTACCGCCGCACGTTGGGACTGAACCCGCGCTTCGCGGAGGCGCACAACAACCTGGGCAACGTGCTGCGCGCGCTGGGCCGCGCGGAGGAGGCGGTGGCAGCCTATCGCGAGGCGCTGGCCTGCGGCCTCGACCACCCGCTGGTCCATTACAATCTGGCCTCGGCCCTGAAGGCGGCGGGCGACGCGGCGCCGGCCGAGCGGCATTTCCGCCGGGCGTTGGCCGAGGAACCGGCCTATGCCGAGGCGTTCAACAATTTCGCCAACCTGCTGCGCGACGGCGACCGGCTGACCGAGTCCGCCATGGCCTACCGCCGGGCTCTGGCCTTGCGGCCCGACTGGGACGAAGCGCACGACAACCTGTCCGGAGCCCTCTACCTGCTTCACGAGGCGGGGCGGAACGAGGAGGCGGCGCGCTTCGCCCGGCTGTGGCTGCGCGATCATCCCGACCATCCGGTGGCCCGCCACATCGGCGCCGCCATCGCCGGGCTGGACGCCGGGGAGCGGGCGTCCGACGCCTATGTCCGGCAGGTGTTCGACCTGTTCGCCGGGGAATTCGACGACAAGCTGCTGGGCGAGCTGGGCTACCGCGCCCCGGCGCTGCTCGCCGAGGCGGTGACCGACGCCGGGATCATGGCGGACGGGGCTTTGGACGTGCTGGACGCCGGTTGCGGCACCGGCCTGTGCGGTCCCTTCCTGCGCGGCGCGGCGCGGAGTTCTGGTCGGGGTGGACCTGTCGCCGGGCATGCTGGAGCGCGCCGCCGCCCGCGGCCTGTACGACGCGCTGGAGGAGGCGGAACTCGGCGCTTTCCTGGACGCCCGCCCGGCCTCCTTCGACCTGATCGTGGCCGCGGACGTGCTCTGCTATTTCGGTGCTTTGGACGGGGTGTTGGCCCGGGCCGCCGCGGCGTTGCGTCCGGGGGGGCGGCTGGCCTTTACGGTGGAGCGGCTGGAGGAGGGCGAAGCGCCCTGGCGGGTCGGCCCGCACGGCCGCTACGCTCACACGGAGGGCCATGTGCGGGACGCCCTGACCGCCGCGGGCCTGACCGTCCTACGCTTCGCCCCGGACACGCTGCGCCACGAGAGCGGCGCGCCGGTGGCCGGGCTGGTGGTGTTGGCGGCGCGGCCCTGACGGGGCCGCAAGCCGGTCTCAGTCGAGCATCGGCAGGCCGGTCTCGATCCGCACCAGGGCGGCGAGCAGGGGGGCGCCGATGTCGCGGCGCACGAAGTTGCTCGCGCGGTCCGCGGCGTTGAGCGAGCCCTGGAAGCTCTTGCGCCAGCGGTCGTCGCCGTACATCACCTTCTCCGCCTTGGCCTTCTGGGCGAGCAGGCCGGGCCGGCGGCCGGCGGAATCATCCACCAGACGGGTCAGCCGCTTCATCAGCTCGTTCGCGCTGGTCGGGTCGCCGCGCTTCAGCGCCGCCTCGATCAGCTCGGCCAGAGCCTCGCCGCGGATGTCGAGGTCCTGCACCTGCTCGGCGTAGGACAGCGCCACCGAGGCGTCGGAGCGGCGGGCGATGCGGCCCAGCACCGCCGGGATCGTCCAGGGATTTTCGTCCTGCACCGTGCGCAGCAGGCCAAGCGCCAGATTGGTGTCGCCCAGCTCCGACGCGGCGACCGCCAGCTCCGGCGGGCAGCAATCGGTCTTGGTCTCGCGGAACTTGGAGAACTGCGTCTCCACCGTGTTCAGGAAGAGGGTGCGGGCGGCGCCCTCCTTGCCGGCGCGCAGCAGCGTCTGGGCGACCAGGCCCAGCTCCCAGCTGCAGTTGCGGGCGGTGGCGTAGGCCTTGGCCTCCTCGGCGAGCTGGCCCGCCAGCGCCATGTCGCCGCGCCACGCCGCCGCCTTGGCGATGTCGGCGAGGTTGTAGATGCGGGTCGAGCATTCCGGGATCTGCCGGGTGATGTCGAGCGCGAGCTGGTTCTGCCCCATCAGGGCGAGCGCGCGGGCGACGAACAGGTCCTGGCCGGCTCCGTCGGCCGCCGTCCCGCGGCGCACCGCGCTGACGAAGGGGGCGATGATCTCCTTGGCCCGCGCGGTGTCGCCGATGGTGTTGTAGGCGACGGCCAGCGACAGCCAGTCCCACCGGGCGGCGGTGATCGGCGTCTCCACCGGGGGCAGCATCTCCGCCACCCGGTGCAGGAAGCACAGCGAGGTCATCGGCTCGTTGCACACCAGCGAGCGGATGCGCGAGCGGAACTCGAAGAAGTCGAAGTCGCCGACGAACTGGTTGGTGACGAGCTGGACGGCCAGCGCGCTGTCCGGAAACTTGACGACGATCTCGTTGAGCAGCCGGTCCGCCTCCTTCAGGAAGCGGCTCTCCTCGGCGATGTCGTAGGTGTTGTCCGCCTGCCGGATCATCTGCATCGCCTGGACGAACAGGCGGTTGGCCGGCCCCTGGTCGGGCTGCGGCTGCTGTGCCGCCGCCGGGGTGCCGGCGCCCCCCGCCGCCACGGTGAACGCCGCCAGCGCCATGAGCAGGCTCATGGCGGCGGAGGCGGCAAGACGGCGGGCGAAGGCGGGCAGGATGGCCATGGCGGTGCGGAGACCCTGGTGCGCTAGAGGACGCGGGCGTAGTTGACGACACGCTGGACGTTCGGCAGCGTGCGGGCGTGCTCGATCACGCGGTCGAGCTCGCCCTGGTGGGTGGCCAGACCCATGAGATAGACGACGCCGTTGACGGTATCGATGCTGAAATTCTGGCTATGAATTTGTGAATCGAAGGTCAGCTTGGTGCGCAGCTGCGTGGTGATCCAGGTGTCGCGGGCGCTGTCCATGATGCCCGAGTCGGTGTCCACCTGGATCTCGTTGATGACTTCCTTGACCCCTTCCACCTGCCAGCACAGGCGCACGGCGTCGAGGCGCATCTGCGCGTCGGTGGCGCGGCCGGTCAGCAGCACGCGGCCCTGGTCGACCGTCAGCCCGATGCGGCTGTGCATCTCCAGCGAGTGCTGGAACCACAGGTGGTTGATGCGGGCCTTGATCTCGGTGTCCGAGGCGAAGCCGGACAGGCCGCGGTGCTCGCTGGCCGCGACGACGGCGGTCCCCCCGGCGGCGCCCAGCACGACGGGTGCGCAGCCAGACGCAAGGCCCGCCACAGCGGCCATCCCGACCAGCGCCCAAAGGCGGCCAAACCCCGACACGCTCTGCCTCCGATCCCCGGCCCGCCGAAAGAACGGGCGGGCGGAAAAAGTCATGCCGCAGGTGCGTTGGCAATGGGGAATCTTGGTGGTGTCAGGCTTCATCGTGGTTTTGTCCCGGGGTGATGCACGAATGTTTCACTCGCTGCGAGCGCGAAGGAATCCGGGCTAGGCGAAGGGCGCGCGCGTCACCAGCCCGGCGATTTCGCGCGCGAGAACGCGGGCGATCTTCTGCCGCGCCTTGGAGTCGCGCAGGATCGCCTCGTCCTTCGGATTCGACAGGAAGCCGGTCTCCAGCAGGACGGACGGAATGTCCGGCGCCTTGAGCACCGCGAAGTTGGCCGAGCGCATCGGGTTGTCCAGCAGCAGCATGTCCTTCCCAGCGCCCTTCACGATCGCGTGGCGGGCCACCAGCGCCGCGTGCTTGGTGTGGCGCGCCGTCAGGTCGAGCAGGATTTCCTTCACGGCCTTCTTGGCGTCCTTCACGTCGACGCCACCCAGCCGGTCCACCGCGTTCTCCTTGTGCGCCAGCGCCGCCGCGAAGGAGTTGGAGCTTTTCTCGGACAGGGTGTAGGCGGAGAGACCGCGGGCCTCGCGGTTGGGCGCGCTGTCGGCGTGGATGGACACGAACAGGTCGGCGCGCGCCGCGCGTGCGGCGTCCACCCGCTCGCCCAGCGCCAGGAAGCGGTCACCGTCGCGGGTCAGGGTCACCCCCAGCTTGTGCTGGCGCGACAGGAGGCGCCCGACCTCCTGCGCGATGTGCAGGGTGATGTCCTTTTCCCGGGTGCCGCGCGCGCCGATGGCCCCCGGGTCGATGCCGCCGTGGCCGGGGTCGAGCACCACCATGCGCGGGCGCGCCGCCGGGCGGGCCTTGGTTTGGGCTCCCGCGGTGTGCGGGAGCAGCAAGGCGCCGGCCCCGGCGAGGGGGAGGGTCAGCGCCAGTTGGAGAAGACGTCTGCGTTCCATTCGCCCCTGATTCCGCAAGGAGTTGGGGCCGCCGAAACCAAAAGTCCTGAGCGCGATCGGAAAGGCGGCGACCGGCCTGGAGAGGCCTGAGGTTGAGCCCAAGGTGTGAGCGTTAACCAATGGGGACGCGCAAAAGGGTTGTCAAGGTCGGCCGGGTTAGCTCCGCCAATTGTCGCGGCCACGCCGTCATGGAGGGCGTCGCCACCCTATGAAGATTCGACTCTTTCCAAGAATTCCTTGATGATGATGGTCGAAAGCGCTAAAATTTTAGAAATAAGCTCGGGAGGTGGCGATGTTGAGGAAAGCCTTGTTCAACATCATCCGGCAGGAGCAGCGCGAGGTCGAAGACGAACTCGAAAAGGAAGAGCGCCGCACGGCTCCCGATGTCGGCCGGGTGGTTGCGTTGCAGCGCGAAGTTACCGACCTGCGGCGCGAACTGGAACATTACCGCGACGCCTGATCGCACGAATACGAACGAAGCCATCCGCAAACCCCTTTCCTGCAATGGCTGGAAAGGGGTTTTCTGTATTCGCGCGAGCGTCGCGCCGCCTGCAACGCGTGTGTCATTGCCATGCTGCGGTGCAGCATAATTTTGCTTATTTCGTAAGCAATGAATGGGCCGGGTCTTGGGCCTTGACTACAATTTAATCACCGCGTCGCGCGAAATCGCGGAATCCGTTGATCCAAAGCAATGGAGAGTTCAAGCGCTGCGGACAGACTTCCGGAGTAGCCTGTTTGTCACAGGGGCGATTTATCCCATCCGGCCAAGCACATGAACGGGCCGGAGCGGCGGGCTGCGGGATTGGGTGGGACCGATGACGAACCGCTGGCACGCCGGTTGCGGAGTGCCAGTCCGAACGCTCCCTGCTCCCTGGATGGAGGGCTGCCCGATGTCGGACGCTGTTTCGGACGCCATGGCCGATGACGCCCAGAACGTCCCCGTTCATTCCCTCGTGCCCACCGTGCGCCGCCGCCGTGGCGGCCAGTTGACCGCCGGCCTGTCGCTGGTGTCGCAACGTTACCTGCTGCTTCTGCGCTTCGCGGTCGTCAACGCCGTGGGCTTCACGCTTCTCGCCGCCGCCTGGGCGGAAGGGTTGATCGATCCCATCATCGCCACCGACAGCACGCATCTCTGCCTGCTGATCTTTCTGGTCTTTCTGGCCGGGCTGGGCCTGTCGGCCCAGCGCATCCTGCGCACCAGCCGCGAGCTGAACCGCGCCAAGGAGTTCGACCCGTCAATCCCGTCGCGGGCCGCGCGCTATCTGGCGGAGGTCCGCGGACGGGATTCCGGGGCTCGGTCGATCGCCGCGTCGTGCCTGAAATTCAAGATGTCGGCGCGCATCGGCACGGTGCGGCAGATCTCCTCCACCCTGGTGATCCTCGGCCTGATCGGCACGGTCATCGGCTTCATCATGGCCCTGTCGGGTGTGGACCCGCAGAAGGCCGGCGACGTCGCCGCCATCGGCCCGATGGTGTCGAAGCTGATCGAGGGCATGGCCGTGGCGCTCTACACCACGCTGGTCGGCGGCGTCCTGAACATCTGGCTGAACATCAACATCGGCCTGCTGTCCGGCGCCACGGTGAACCTGATCACCGAGATCGTCGCCGTGGGGGAACGCCATGCAGGCCCTTGACCAGTTCGAAGAGGACGACGCCGGCACCGTCTTCCGCGACGTCATCACGCTGGCGCTCTGCGGCTTCGTGGCGGTGGTCATCCTGCTGCTTCCCCACATCCGGCCGGAGGCCAAGCAGGCCGACGCGGCGGGCGTCGCAGCCCCCGGCAACGTGATGATCGAGGCCCGCTGGCCCGACGAGCTGGACGCCGATGTCGATCTGTGGGTGGAGGCGCCGGGCGACGTGCCGGTCGGCTATTCCAACAAGTCCGGCGTGATCTTCAACCTGCTGCGCGACGACCTCGGCCGCAACGCCGATCCGACGAAGCTGAACTACGAGGCCAGCTACAGCCGCGGCATCCCGCCCGGCGAATACGCGGTGAACCTGCATCTCTACCGGAACAAGGCGATGGTCTTCCCGGTCCCGGTCACGGTGGTGGTCAGCGCCAAGCGGCCGGACGGCGACAACGCGCGCCAGCTCCTCGCCACCACTGTCCAGCTGGACCGGGAAGGGCAGGAGCTGACCGTCTTCCGCTTCAAGCTGACGGAGGCCGGCGAACTGGTCGGCGACAGCGTGCACAGCCTCTACAAGCCCCTGCGCAGCGGGAGGAAATCATGACCCAACTGCTCGACTTCCAGGTCGCCGCGGTCGCGCTGGCCGCCACGCTCGCCACCATTGCCATCTGGGCACCGCGCCGGCTGTGGGTGAAGGTGTCGGCGGTCGCCGTCTCCATCGGCTTCATGCCCGTCGCCTACGCCGGCATGGCCGACCTGCTGAGCAAGCCCAAGCCGGTCCGCATGGAATGGGCGCAGAGCGCCACCGCCCAGGCCACCATTCTGGGCGCCCAGATCAAGGAGGGGCAGGGGATCTACCTGTGGCTCCAGCTGGAGGGCGGGGTCGAGCCGCGCTACTACAAGCTGGCCTGGGACCAGAAGCTGGCCGAACAGCTCCAGCAGGCGATGCGCGAGGCGGAGAGGAACCGCTCCGGCATGGCGATGACGCTCCCCTTCGAGAAGACGCTGGATCCCGACAAGCCGAAATTCTACGCCCTGCCGCAGCCGCAGCTTCCGGAGAAGAACGGCGAGGAGGGCGGGCCGGGGCCGATGGTCTACCGCCACCCCGGCATGGACGCCTGATGTCTTGGCATCGACCGGGCCGTGACGCTGGGAAGGAGGCTCTCTCAGCCCAGCTTCACGTAGCCCCGCTCGATCACCCGCTCCGCCGCTTCGAAGACCGCCTGCATCTCCTCGTAGGCGCGGCGGACACGGGCCAGCTCCTCGATGGCGGCGGCGTTGGGATGCCGGTGATCCGCCACCTTCAGCCCGGCGCGCAGATAGTCGGCCCGCAGCTCCGCCACCCGCACGGCCATGCGCAGGAAGGCGGTCTGGTCGAGGTTCGGCAGTTCCCGCCCCATCACCTCGCAGTTCGCTTCCAGCACCGCCGCTTCCATGTTCTCCAGGAAGTGCATGATCCGGTGCCGCGACGTGCTTTCCGCCGCCTCCGGCGTCAGCAGCTTGTCAACCTTGCCCTTGGCGTATTCGCCGATGATCTTGCCGCCCATGCCCATGGCTCGCCTCCGCGGTCGGTCCAATGCCGAAACGGTGCATTGTCGCATGGGAATCCTTACCAAATGCTGCCGGATGGGCGTTCCGGTATTCCGACATTGCACGATGCATCCCGCGGACGATCGTGCTAGGGAATCCGCCCTCGATTCCAGGTCGCAACGGTAGGCGCGCATGTCCGGCACCGCTTCTGAATACATCCTCACCGTCTCGTGCCCCGATGCCGTGGGCATCGTCTACGCCGTGTCGGGTTTCCTGGCCGAGCGGTCGTGCAACATCATCGACAGCGCGCAGTTCGGCGACCGCGGGACCAATCTGTTCTTCCTGCGCATCCATTTCTCCGCCGAGGCGTCGGGGCCGTCGCAGGCGGAGCTTCAGGCGGCCTTCGCCGAGCAGGTGGCCGAGCGCTTCGGCATGACCTGGAAGCTGCACGACGCCGGGCGGCGCCAGCGGGTGCTGATCATGGTGTCGAAGTTCGGGCATTGCCTGAACGACCTGCTGTACCGCTACCGCACCGGCTATCTGCCGATCGAGATCCCGGCCATCGTGTCGAACCACCGCGACTTCTACCAGCTCGCGGCGTGGCACAACATTCCCTTCCATTACCTGCCGGTGAACAACGACAGCAAGGCCCAGCAGGAGGCCCGGCTGCTGGAGATCGCGGAGCAGGAGAAGATCGATCTGGTCGTGCTCGCCCGCTACATGCAGGTGCTGTCCCCGGCCCTGTGCGAGCGGATGGCCGGGCGGGTCATCAACATCCACCACTCCTTCCTGCCGAGCTTCAAGGGCGCCAAGCCGTACCATCAGGCGCACGCCCGCGGCGTGAAGCTGATCGGCGCCACCGCCCACTACGTCACCTCGAACCTGGACGAGGGGCCGATCATCGAGCAGGAAGCGGAGCGCGTCGACCACACGATGACGCCCGACGACCTGGTGGCCATCGGGCGCGACATCGAGAACATCGTGCTGGCTCGGGCGGTCCGCTACCACGTCGAGCACCGCGTCCTGCTGAACGGCGGGCGCACCGTCGTCTTCAAGTAAGGCGCTGGTTCAAGTAAGGCGCTGGTCAGGGAGGGCGGTCTTCCGGCAAAGCCGGCTCGCCCTCCACCCGCGGACTCTCAGTGCTTCATGGCGAGCGAGGCTTCCTCGGGGTGGGGGGTGAAGACGGCGCGGGTGATCGCCTGTTCGATCTGCTCGCGGGTGAAGGGCTTGGGAATCACCGGGCCCAGATGCTCCAGCCCCTGCTTGGCCAGCTCATTGGGGAAGGCGGTGACGAAGATCACCGGCAGGAAGCGCTGGCGGCGAAGCTCCCGCGCCACCTCGATCCCGTTGTCGCCCTCGGCCAGTCGGATGTCCATCAGCGCCAGCGTCGGCGCATGGCGGCCTGCCAGCGTCAGCGCCTCGTCCATGGTGGCGGCGTTGCCGCAGACGGTGTGGCCCATGCCGCGCACCGTTTCCGCCAGATCGAAGGCGATGATGGCGTCGTCCTCGACGATCAGGATGGTCGCCGTCAGCTTCGACCGTACCCGCTCGCGCGCGAAGTTCAACCGCTCCACCGCGTCTTCCGGCGCGATGCCCAGAACGGTGGCGGCGTCGGCGACCGGCAGGTCCTCCAGGTTGACCAGCAGGTAAAGCCGGCGGTCCATCTCGTCCAGGCTGTGCAGCGCCGCCTCGACCGGATGGGCGCCGGGCGCGCCGGCCCGGGCGCCGGAACTGTCCTGCAGCTGGTTCAGATAGCGGTAGAGCGAGCCGCGCGACGAGTCGACCGCCGCCGATCCACCCGGCCCGTCCAGATACCATTCCAATGTGCGCGTCACCAGGGCATCCCCCTGCGTCGACGTTCCCGTCAAGGCCCGCGCGTAGCGTCGCAGATAAGGCAGATGTTCCATCAGGTGGCGGGTGTTCTGATCCATGACTTTTTCCCCGTACCTCCAGCCAGTGCGGACCGCCGAAGGGGCGCTGGCTTGCCTGCCGCGTTTCTCGGACTGTGCCGAATGTTCCCGTCCGATCCCTTACAAAGTTAAGTTCATATGGCGCAGTTCGCGCCGTATCGGGAGTGATGACGAAAGGGTTATTCGGGATAGCTTGATCGGATTAAATCCGGTCCCCGGTCGGGCGACGTCATACTTCGTCCGCTTGGGCTCCGGGCACTTCCGGGCGCTTCGTCGTCCCGCGGTCCGCTGCATGTGCGTGGTGACGGAACAATCGGCAAGGGGAGGGTGTTGGGATTGCCAATGGTGTGATTCCTCCCTGAACCGCCATAAACTGCGTGGGTAGAGACAAAATTGGCTAAAATCAATGGCTTAGCCGTTGTGTCGGTTCTTGTCTCTACCCACCCCTTTACCCAACTGATTACCCAATTTTTACCCAACGGTCGGCCAAATGCAAACGCCCACCGCTTCGGGGCGATGGGCGTTGTCGGTTGGGGTAGGGGCGTCACCAAATAGGCCCCGGCTTCAACCACCCTCAGCGCGCCGCCTCACGGCCCGCTGGATTCGGTCTGCGCCGTTGCCGCTACATCGCTGGCTCAGCACACTCAGCGCGCTCCTGAAGCGTCTGAGCGGCGGCAAACAGCCACGCCACAACGGCGCTGCACATCAGAAGTGGCCCTTGAACGTCCACTGACGGACGCCGGGGGTCCAGACAAGCACCGCACCGCGCGTCGTGGGGCACTTGAGCCAACCATAGCCGGTATTGTCTTCGATAATCAGTGTGACCACGGCAGATGCGCCGGGGGCGCCAACAACAGCGTACTTGCCGCCGTCATAATCCTAGAATTCAACCATTGGGTTTTCCTTTCTTGCTGGTCTTTTTACGTCGCCTCCGCACGGAGGATAGCTTCTTCTTAAGGTCGGCGGGGACTTCGTCGCGAAGCTGATAGAGCGCATCAAGCGCGATGACGATTAGGGCTTCCTTGCGCGTCATTGCTGCGCCTCCCAATTCCTTGGCGGACCCTACCGGGTGGATCGCCGCTTCAGCGCGTTCAGCGCCGCGAAGGGTTCGACCTTGTGCGTCGGCGCTGCTACCGGTTCTGGCGCGGTTGGCGCCGCAACGGGTTCGTTGGGTGCCGCTTCGGGAAGGACAGGGGCGCGCTTCGGGTTGCGCGCCTCCTTCGGAACGTCGGCGTCAAAGCCGCGTGGAAGGCTCGTCATACTGGCACCTCGCCACGGGCGCGGGCTTCAAGCCACGTTTCCATTTCGTGCGGCGTCAGGGCTGTGGAGTGGGGCTTCTGCCAAGCAGGCGTATCGGCGGGTTGGCCGAGAGAGTCGTTCCCCACCACCTTCACGCGGACTTCAGGAGTGAAACCCTGACGGCGAAGTTCCATGTAGCCGTTCATGTCAACGGAGAACGGGTTGAACGTGCGCATCGCGGGCTGGACGGGCGGCGTCTCAATTCGCCCGCGTCGGCCCATCGAGGATGTGAGGGTCTATCCATCCTCGAAGGTCTCGGTGACGGTGCCGGGCGCAACCCCGCTGATGAATTTGACTTCGCCGTAATCCGGGGCGACGGGCTTGGAAGCGCTGACGGGCGTGGGGGCGGTACCGGACCCCTTCGCTTCGGATGGCGGGGCGGGATGGAACTCGCTCCGAATCTTCTCTGCGAGCGGCTTCCACTTCGGGGAAAAGGCGTCCGGTTCATCCTTCAGGTAGGAAGACAGCGGTTCAACGATGCGGCCTTCGTCGTTCAATTCGATAACGCGGAATCCAGCGGCCTACGCGATGCCGCGTTCGATGTCGCCGGTCTTCGAAGTCACAACGTACTCGCAGGGGAAATGGGTGCGCGACACAAGGGAGTTGCCGCTCTCGTCCCAGAAGATTTTGTAATCGTGGGTCATTATCGAGCCTTCCTCACCGAGTTGCGGAAGTTTCCCGAGTATCCATCGGCGCATCTGAACTCACGGACAACATCACCGTTTCGGTATACGTGAAGGCGATTTTCAAGGTCCCACGCGAGGGACTGTCCCAGCATCCACATTCCTTGGAAAAGTGGCTTCTCGCGGTCCTTGTCGCGTTCGCGCATGAGCTTGAACACATCACCGACGCGAGTGTTGAGTTCGGCCAACTTGGCGTTGAACTCCAGAAACGCGGCATCCACTTCTCCAGCAAGTTCGCAGACATCGTCACAGACGGCCAAGGCGTCGTGGTACAGCTCTTCCTGGCGTTCCCGGTACTCCCGCGCCACGGTCTCTTGGTGCTGGCGCTGCGCGTGGTCGGCTACGATTCGGAAGGCCGCGATATCGTCTTCGCAAGCGCGAACGATCTACTGGACGGCGGTAAGGCGGGACACGGCGTCAACACTGCCGGACGCCATTTCAGCGGCGACGGAGTCACGGGCCTTGTGCGCGTCTTCAAGCGCCAACTGGGCGTTGGAGAGGCTGCTGTTCGCCTGATCAAGCAGGCTCTTGGTTTCGTTGGAGTTCATTTTCAGTCCTTTGTTGATTCAAGATGATCTTGGGTGCCGAAGTCGGCGTTGTCGAAAAGTACTTTAGAGCCACGTTCCTTCGGCTTCGTCTCGGTCTTCTTCGGCTTGACGAAGAACCGGCTTAGCGCCTGTTTGGCCGCGGCGGACGGATTACGTTTCTTGCTGAGCACTCTTGCGTGCCTTTCTGCGCATGTTGGCTTGTCGGGTGTTCTCACCGCGCGTGAGCCACTACAGATTTGGTAGGCGGTTGTCATCTCGGACGCCGTTGCGATGATCAACCGTCCAGTCGCCCGGCTCGATTGGGCGTCCGACAAAGGTGTCCATGAGCAGCCGGTGGATGTAATGGTTCCGCCCCTAGCCGTTGCGGCATAGTCGTACGGCGGGGTACCCGTAGGTTGAAGGGAAAGAACGCAACATGCGCCGTGTTCTGAGGTTGAATACAACCCCTTCCGGAGTGATAGCGTAAGCGGGATATCCGGGGATGGTTGCCATCCCGTCAAGTTCGTTGTGTTTCATTTTGCCTATTCGCTTTGCGTGTGCTATAATAGGCGCCAAGTTGATCAAGAGAATATTCAGGGGGCGTATCGCGGGGGCGCGGTACGCCCCTTTTTCTTTTTGCCTCACAGTGCGCATGCACAGGGTGAGCGCAAGAACTCGGCGCGGTTCAGGTAAATGCGCCGCCCGATACGGACGGACGCTTGGAAGCCGAAGCGTTGGAGGCGTTTGCGGAGGGTCTCTTCCTATACGCCCGCAATCGTCGCCGCTTCGGCAACCGAAATGTACTCAGTAATATCGACCATTGGAGGTTTCCTCTGTTTCAAAGCAATGAGCGAATTATACACCATTGACGATGTGATTACAATGGGCGCACGAAATATTTGTGACGATGGAACGAAGCGCTCCTAACGATCGGTTAGGGAAGGTTTCTGCTTCCAGCCTTGTTCAGCACGTTGTGTCACCTTCGGCCCAGCTCTTTATCTTAATGAAGTGTGGTATCAACCTGTCTCCGTTTACCACGACGTTGGTGCCGTCCTGTGCGTTGAATGCTGAGATATGGCCAGCTTCCGCATAGACAAGACTATTGAAGATGAGGACTCTGTCACCACCCGGTAGTTCCTTAATTACCATCGGCGCCCGATCTGGAATATCCTTAAGGCAAGCACCAATCATAGCCCTAAGTCGCAAAGTAATGAGGGTGGGTTCTTCTGGTGTTACAAACCCCGGTGGCCCGTAGTGAATCAAGCCTGATGACATTGGCTCGAAACGCTTTGTGCAAGCCGAACATGCCAAAGCCACAAGCATGATTACGAATGGACGAAACATGAGAACGCACTCGCGAAGGGAGGGTTACGAGCAATCATCCTCGCGAAAAGGGTGAGCTTTGTACAGGTGTGAACGCCGTCCTTCTCGATGGCGCGCGCGACCGTCTTGTTCAGGAAGGTCTGGAACTCGCGGGCGGCGGGCTTGTTCGAGCGCTGGGCGATGCGGCGGACGGCGGTCGCGTTGATAAAGCCGGTGTTCGGGTGCGTAGCGGAATTCGCTAGGGACCCGTTACCGATCAGTCCGCGCAGCATCTGCCGTTCGTCCTTCGGGACGTTAAACAGGTTCAGATGCGCGGCGATGTTGACGGTAGAGATTCCCAGCGCGTCGAATACATCCTTGGAGCAGAACCAGTTCACCCCCTCGATCTTGAGCGTGCGGACGGGCTTTCCGCCGAAGGCGGGTGTTGTGATGTCAAATGGGGTGGTTGTCAGTGCCGAGTAAAGTACTTTAGTCGGTCAAGGGCGGTTGCAAGGCGGTCTAGGAGCGCTGAAGCGGCTGTACGGGTGGTGATTTCGCCTCGACTTGGCGCATAGCGGGGCGCAATTGCCCTTCTTCTGGGCGATGTGAGTGAAGTTCGGTTGAGTGGGCTCGCCATAGAATGCAACTCAAGATAGGCAAAAACGGCAGTTTTCAGCCCTGAGCGAGGGAGCCTTTCCGCCGAAACGGGCGAAAAACGACCCTTCTCCAGACGGCTTCTCCGGGCGGAAGTCGTTGATTTTATTGAAGAAAGAGAGTTCTCAGTTAAGCAGTTAGGCATTGATCCTTCCTATTTACTTTTCCAATTCTTGTTGTTTTAGGGGGAGTACACATACCGTATGGCACTATACCCCCCACAACATGTGTATTTTACTATATGCAACGGTACGCACAGAAGGTCCCTCGGCTAGTTTCGTCAATGATTTCAATGTCTTACGCGATTTTTGGGTTCAAAAAGGACAGTCCAAGGTCCTCGATTTTCCACCAAAAGGAGAATATCTTTCTCGCACAGCGTCCAGGAGGTGGTGTTTTCTGCTACCCTAAGGTGAAAAATATCGCAATCAAAACAACCAAACAAGCGGCCCAAGGCGGATAAACCGCTCTTCAGCGCCTCAAAAGAGCCGAAAACCTCCGCTCCGGAAGCACAATAGCAGCGCCAGCGCAGGGAAACCACCCACGAATGCGAAAGGCCGCTCAGTTGAGCGGCCTCTCTTTCTCGTTCGCGCAAGAAAACGTCGGCGACTGGGTGGTGCCGACAAGAGTATTGTACCACATCCCGACGCTCATGTCTTGACGCGCTCAAGCGTTTTTTTACTATTGCCCCATCACCTGTACGGCACAGCGGTGAAGGGGGATACTACCCCCCTTGGGTCCCATCCACCTGCATTGCGCCGGGCATTGCCACCGCACAGCCCACGTCCCGGCATTTGCTTTGAAGGCGTTGCGGAATCCCCTCGAAACGTAGGGAAAGCGTTAGTCGTATTTCGGAGCATTGCGCCCCACGCCGTGTGTTTCTGCGGGTTGGGGCGTAGCGCAAAGCCCGTGCCCCGCTTTTCAAACCGTTGCGTGGCGTCTCACTGGACCTTACCCGTGCGAGATGTCTCACCGCTTCGCCAAAGCGCGGGCTTGGCCGTCTCACACGAATGGTATTGACGTTTTGAGACGGCCATGAGACAACGCCTTTGACTCTAGTGAGACTTTGAGACGGAGAGACGCCATGTTGCTCGGCTACGCGCGTACCAGCACTACCGAACAGGAAGCCGGGTTGGACGCGCAGCACCGCGACCTTACCGCCGCTGGCGTGGGGAAGCTGTTCAGCGAGCAAGTCTCGTCCGTGGACGTGGCGAAGCGCACCCAGCTTGAAGCCGCTCTGGACTACCTCCGCGACGGGGATACGCTCGTTGTGACGCGCCTGGACAGGCTTGCACGCTCCGTCGCCCATCTGTTGCAGATTGTGGACCGTATCGAGGCGAAGGGCGCGGCGCTGCGCATCCTGAATCTGAACCTCGACACTGCCACGCCCACCGGGAAGCTCATGATGACGGTCATGGGAGGGGTGGCCGAGTTCGAACGCGCGATCATGCTCGAACGCCAGCGCGAAGGCATCGCCAAGGCCAAGAGCGAAGGGAAGTACAAGGGTCGGGCGCCTACCGCCCGCGCCAAGGGCGACGAAATCCGCGCGATGCGCGCCAGCGGCAAGACGGTTCCGCAGATCGTGGAAGCGCTGGGCGTGAGCCGTGCCAGCGTCTACCGAGCCTTGGACGGCGGGGAGGCGTAACGCCCCCGCTCGGCGCGACGTTGCGGTGTTCGCGAGGCAACGCGCGGAAGCCCAACGAAAGTACTTTACCAATGAGTGCGGCGGAAACGCCCCCTCCTTTGTCACCCTCTCGGAGCATTGCCTCCCGCACTTGGAAGCCTGCAACCCCTCGAATGTTGGGTGAAAAACGACGAGATTGAGCATTCGTTCTGTATGCTAAGGTTGCCCAATCCTTCACAGATCAACGTCGGTTTGATATTGTTGGTCGGATGACCAACTAATCAGAGAGCGATGAGGAGATTGCTGTGTTACGGATTGTGAGATACGCAGATAGCTTTCTTAATAGCTTCGTTGTCCTCCTGTCTAAATCGCCAAGTGATTTTCATAAATCGTCCCATGACGCCATTGAGCGATTCTTCAAGTTTATCTCCTGGTGCCTAGCGACAGGCGTCATGGCTATCGCAGCTAAGGTAAGCGGAAGTATTTATGTGCTTGCCACAGCTCTTCTAATGGTCATGGCTATTCTAATGGTATTGACAAACTACTCTATAGCCATGTCAAGGCATATCTCTTTGAAGCTGATTGGGCGCGCAAGTAAGATATTGCAGTGCATCGGTGTTCTGCTTTTCTGGGCGTTGAGTTTCACGTTCCTTCTAGCAGGATACAATTTGGTCGAGAAGATCGTTGGCGTTGCCGTCATCATGGATAGTCAACATCGTACGAAAGGTCCTTCATCGCCCTGATGCGCCGCGCCGCGTGACACACGTTCGGCAGAGAGGGAGGCCCAGCCTCCCTTTTGGCTAAGCCGGGATTGCTGGGTACACGAACTAACGGCCCTTATGAAGAACGCGCCGACGCGCGGGCAATAGGCGTATTCCAGAACCATCCGCCCCACTGACCGATCACCCTTACGAAGGACACGACGACGCACCACCCACACCACCGGGCCAGAAGGGCGGTGGGCATCAGCGCCAGTGAACCGAGGGGACGGCAACCGCCGTCCCTTTTTGATGCCCGCAATGATGTCGCGCGGGCGTCTTCCTATGAAGTTGGATGATTCACACACGGAAGGAGACACCAACTTGGTGTCTCCTTTTGGTGGTGGAGCGGGTGCCGCACGTCGCCATGACTAAAGTACTTTAGCGGAAGGAATGTAGACGTGCTGACCAAAGAGCAAGCAGACCTGAACATATCCGTGGAGATCAACCTTGGTGACGTTGCACCCACTTCCCCTGATCCGATTGCCGAAGGCCGCGAAGCCTGGAAACGCATCAACACCGCTGCGAAGATGATGCGGGAAGACTGGCGAAAGGTCGGGGAAGCGCTCCGTCATGGTCGCCAACTCCACCGAAGCAATCAGGCGTTCGGCCAGTGGTGCCGGGACAACGGCTTCAGTGACATCGATCCCCGCCGCCGATCTGATGCGATGTGGCTGGCGGAGAACTGGAACGCCGTCTTCCAAGCCGTGGAAGACGACCTCTGCCACCCCACCCACATACGTGGGGCTTACAATGAGTCATTGAACGTCAAGCCCTCTCCAGCGAGTGCCCCTTTGGATCGGGATGATTTCATGTCCGCTCTTTCCGAAGCCGACAGCCTCGAAGAGGAAGGAACTCCGTTCGGTCAAACCAAGCTCAAGCGCGGGCGGCTTTACCCGGAGGACATCGAAGTCGATCCGGAGTCGGCGCTGAAGCGCGACCTGACGAACATGCTGATCCAGATCGCGGGCGGCGCCGACTTCGGAGGAACGACGACGAAGCACTTCATCAGTTCCTACATGAAGGACCTGAACCCCTCCGCCGTATTCAACGCTATGCAGTCCGACATGACTCAGGCTCTGGGGGCAGGTTCATCACTTGAAGAAGCCAGATCAATCGCCCGACAGAATATGCTCGCATTCGCATTGGCGATGATCGAGCACGTAAAGAATGCGTGCGAGACTGGTCAACAGTTGTTCACCGAACGCACGCACCCCATGGACAAGGCTAAGAAGTTTCTACCAAAAGCATTCCATATCACGACGCCACCACATGAGGCAGCAACCGCCGCCCGCATGGCGTTGCGTGCGATGGGTTTCGTATAGGACATGGAGGGGGATTGGCTCCCCCTCCTTTTTAATTTTGGTCATTTGGTTTGACCGATTTTGACCGCTCTCAAACATCGATTGAACGCGTCCAAATCCGAATGTGCCTGAGTATGTGGCCTTGCCTGGATTGCCCTGCCACACCCTCCATGGTAGCGTCATCCAATAGATATCGATGGAGCCGCATCATCTCGCACTAAAAAGACGACCATAGCGGGAATTCATTCGCCTGCAACAGGCTTTTCCAGCTTGCAGGATGGGAGAAAAGGAGGCGAACAAGTGGACGTGGGATATCTCGTGTACATCGATGAGGCGGGAGACGATCATATCAGGCGAATAAAGCCATTCTATCCAAACGGCGCGTCTGAATGGTTCGTATTGTCAGCGGCAGTCATCCGCGTAGAAAATGAACATCGTGTTTCTGAGTGGCTAGATAATTGCAAGAAAATTACAAACAGCCCTCAGCGGCGAGACATTCATTTTCGTGATCTTCAGCCATACAAAAAATCATTGGTGTGCGCAGAAGCGGCAAAGCTAGAAGCAAGATACTTCAGCGTAATGTCCAACAAGCGAAACATGGTGACACACAACAATAAGCGCCTGCCAGCAAACCGTCTGTTCATGTATTGGTGGATGACAAGACTGCTTTTGGAGCGAGTGACTGCTTTTTGCGGAGCATGGTCGCGCAAGTACGATGAAAGACGGCGTGTTGCTGAGATAATTTTCTCAAAACGCGATGATTTCAACTATCAGAAGCTTATTGACTATTTGATCAAACTGTCTATTCAAAGCGACAACAACAACCTTTACCTAGACTACAGGATAGATTTCTCGGTCGTAGATTTCAATGCGATACATGCGATCCCCCATACCCAACACCCAGGACTCCAGCTTGCTGATGTGATTGCCAGTTCATTTTTCCAAGGGGTAACAGCGTACAAAGGGAAGTGCGACCCAACTTTCGCCAAAGCATTGCAGCCGCGGGTATATCGAAGAGGGAAAACGATCGGGCGCAGCGGCTACATGGGGCACGGCGTGAAGACAATGCCATATATTCACGAAATGAACCTGCCGGAAGACCAAAGGGAGCTGTTCAGGTCTTATGGGTACGACGGAGATTGGTAATTAGATTCGCATCGCATCTTGACATTTTACAACAAATGATGTATAATACCTGAGTTCAATGGCTATGGAGTGTTCAGATGCGCATTGTCGAACTTAATTATATTCATTCTTTACCTTCATTTGTCTCCGCTTAGGATTTTGCCGATATTGTCGGTTGGCACGTCGAATTTGTGCGTCGCGCCTACCGCGAAGGTCTTTTTGACGGCCATGTAGTCCGATAGGGACGAGGGCGTGGAGGGCAAATCTTCATCTCTACGGCATTCCTTCGCGAGAACATAGTTATTCTCCCGACCGTACCCCAGACCGAAAGTACTTTAGCCCCATGACCACCGATTTTATCCTCACAGCCGGGATCGACTTCACCGGCGCGAAGTAGCAGGTAGACCAGTTCGTCACCGAGACGGAACGCAAGGTCAAGCGCCTGTCCGATATCCAGGCCCGCGCCAACGCGCCGGGTGGTTCCAACTCCCGTCCCGGCAGCTCGGGCGGGTCGAACGCCGGGCGCAACGCCGTCGATATCGCGCGGCAGGCCCTTGCCAATGAACGGGCCTACCAAGCCGCTCTTACCCGCACCGAATCGATGGTTCAGCGAATCGGGCGGCAGATGGACGGCAACGCGAACATGACCAACCGCGCGCGTGTCGCGCTCTCCACCTACAACAGCACCCTCCAGACGTTCGGCGCACGCTCGATGGAAGGCGCCAAGGCGTAGGGCGAATTCGCCCGAAGCATGAACACCCTCAACCATGAGATCGCGCGCACCAACGGCCTTCTCCCGACCCTGAACCGGGGCTTCGGTGGCGTCATCTCGGCGCTTGGCACTCTCTCCCCCGCAGCGGGTAGCGCGGCCCACAGCGTGAGCACGGTGGCAACGGGTCTGCGCGCCGCTGGCGTGGCCGCTGGTGCGGCTGTCGGCATCGTCGGCGGGGTTGCCTTGGGCTTCACCGCACTGAGCGTAGCGGCCCTTGCAGCGGGCGCAGCAATGGCAAGGCCAGTTGACGCCATGGACCTGCTGATTGGGAAGCTGAACGCTTCGAGCGGAAGTATGGAATCGGCCAAGGTGCTGTACGCCGATACGGTCGCCATCGCGAACCGCCTTGGCGTTGCCGTGGGTGACGTGGGTTCGGCCATGGCCCGGTTCGCGGGTGTTGGGAAGGACATAGGCTTGGCGAACAGCGACGTTTCCAGCCTCACCGAGACCTTTTTGAAGCTGGGCAAGGTGTCCGGTCAGACGGCGCAGGAAGCGGCTTCCTCACTGACGTAGCTGTCACAGGCTCTTGCGAGCGGCCGCCTCCAGGGGGACGAGTATCGGTCTCTTGCCGAGAACATGCCTCCCCTTACCCGCGAAATCGCCCGTATCATGGGCGTGACGACGGGAGAGCTGAAGGAGCTTGCCAGTCAGGGCCTAATCACCACCGACATTGTGTTGAAGGCGATGCGCAACATGACGGATCAGGTGAATAAGGACTTCTCCGTCATCCCTCGTACCGTTGAACAGATCAACACTTCCATTAGCAATCAGTGGGATTAGCTTCTTATCAACTTGGACAGCAAGTTGCACCTATCCGACCTGTACAAGTTCTTTTTGTAGCTTCCGGAGAAGGCGCTTCAGGCCGCGAACAACATGCTTGCCGGTCCCAAGCCAGCCGAACGGGTTGCCGACCTTCAGGGACAGATTGCCTCACTGGATTCGTAGATCGCCCGGAACCCCATCGGGTGGATGCGCAAGGCACTCCAGAACCAACGCGCTGAGCTTGTGAAAGAACTGGACGGGGTTCAGACGGACATGGTCCGCGCCGCTGTGGACGCTGGGCAAGCCACCATCGACGCGGATAACCGGGCGTGGGAACAGCGTGTCGGCGTAGCCAAGCGGGGCGCAAAAGACATCATCGAAGCGAACGACCCGATTGCGAAGGCGAACGCTGAGTACACCAAGAGCCTTGAACAGCTAAACAAGTTCAAGCCCGACATCAGCGTTGACGATTACGACACTGCTTTCAAGGCGATTACCAAGAGCCGTGACGATGCCATTGCGCGCGCCGAGAAATCGGCAAACACGATGACCATCGAAGGGAAGGCGGTTTGGAGCGTCGCGGAGAGTTACAACGCTCTCGTTTTGGAACTAAACAGCGCGAAGCTGGCAACCGAAGCTCTGAGGCTTGGTGAAGGCACGATCATTGATGTAAAGGCGAACGAGCGTGTGACAGACTTCCTGACTGACTTCGGCAAGAAGGCGAATATTGTCGGAAAGTCGCTTGCTGAACTTGCTCAGGCCGCTGGCGTTTCCTTGGACGATCTTCGCGAAGGCTTCCGAGCTATCGAAGTCGAACGCGCCAAGGTCTACGCGCTGAAGCGCGCAAAGGACTTGGCGACGGAGACGGAGGAGACCAAGCGCCTCGCGGACGCCACCCTTCAGGGTGCCAGCGCAGCGGCGGAAATGGCGAAGTCCATCGAGGTTGAACGCCAACTCCGCGCCATGGGCCTGGACGCGAAGGACGCGGACCTTCAGGCCCTTCGTTCCGAGATCGCGGCGAAGCTGGAAGCGGCGGAAGCTTCTCGGGAATATCTCCGAGCCGCGCAGGAAGGGCAGTCCATCCTTGAGCGGTACGGTGACGGTGCGACCCGCCTTCGCCTTGGGCTGGAGAAGCTGAACGAGACGCAGCGCGTTCTTGCCCAGAACGGCAAGATGACTCCCGAGCTTGAAGCGGCTTTCAGCCGCGCCGCGTGGGACATCACCAAGCAAACCAAGACGGTCGAGGGCGCGTTCTACAGGGCGTTTGACGACATAGGGGACGCTTGGGAAGACCTTTTTGACAAGATGGTCAAGGGCAGCAAGGTCACGTTCCGTGATTTCGCCAGCAGCCTGAAGGACATCTTCACGAAGACGCTGGCGGACATGGCATACATCGCTCCCGTGAAGCCGGTTTCTGTCAGCATCCTCCCCCTAATCGAACAATGAGGAAGAAGAATGACCCTTCTGAACATCTCACTGAAGCCGTAGGAAGCGCACATCATCACTGACAGTGCGATATCCAATCCGGTTCTAGGATTCACCGGTTTCAGAACGAAGCCGGTAATCCTCTCTCATCTTCGCAGTGTCATGGTGCACACCGGAACGACTTGGTTCTCGGATACCTTGGGACGCTGGCTCAACCACGCCCCGCTTACCGACATCGAAGGCGTATACGCCGCATTGCCGGACGCGCTCCGCACCGTCGCGGCGCTGAAGGAGGAGCGATACGGCGACGTGTTCGACACCTTCGAAGGACGCACGGAACTGGGCATCATCATCGGATGGTCGGAACAGCAGAAGCGCTGCGTTGGCTTCCGCTTCACGGTGGACGGCACTGACGTAGCAATGGAGTGGTTGAAGCCGGGATTCATCTGGCAACCGGGCTTCCCTGACGAAGATCAAGTGTCTTTGTCCGCCAAGGTTCCGGACATTCTTATCAAGGTTGCTGAAACGGTCGCGCCGATTGCCAATGCCGAGAACCCATGGTCCGGCATCGGTGGCGAACTGGTTCACGTCCATATTCAGCGTGGCGGTATCCGCATCTCACCGGTTAGGCCGATGTACAACCACGCTGAAATCAAGGAAGCGTTCGCCAAGGACCCAGAACGCTTCCTTTCCATCTGCGAAGGCCATCTGTTTGCCTGAGCATCCTATCAACATTCATACTTGGAGGCAAAATGCCCAAGATCAATAATATCTAGCCGCTCCTGGCTTAGGAATTCTTTGCTCGCACGCTCAAGCGTACCGCTGAAGAAGCCTACCTCGACTATCATCCTCATCCTACTCGCACAGTTCGTCGGGCGATGAAGCACAAACTTCGCCCAGTTTACGAACTGGTCAAGATGCTAACCGCTGAAAATGAGTGGGAGGATATGTATGCCAACGACGCAGGGACGCAAGAATATGCTAATCTGATGGTCGCAGCGTTTGCTCACGATATCGCGCTTGATCTTAACCCCCTAGACCCGAATTCCGCTTCGCAGATTGTGCGGGCTTATCTGGAGAACGAGAATGACTGACTCGCCGCTCTTCTAGTCCCGGGCGGACTACATCAATGCTCTGATCGATGACGTTGAAGCGCTCCTCATTGAAGAGATGGAGGACGCGGGGCGCAAGTACCGCAGGGCCGCGCGGAAGATTGCTGCCGAGCGTGCCGGTAAGGCAATCACCCCCGAGCTTTGGGAATCCAGGCTGAAGGGCGATGCGGACGAACAGGCGTCTATCGCGGTCCAGTTCCTTGATACGGTGCGTACCGCTCTGTTGCGGGCGCTGAGCGAAATGCGAGGTAGGCGGTAAGCCGTAACGCGGTGTACTGCGCCTGAAACACAGAAGCCCCGGAGCAATCCGGGGCTTTCTTGTCTGTAAGGAGGGGGCGACCCGCCGTCTATCACCGGCATCCCCGATCCCGGCGCCTGGACAGTACGGCCACCCGCACAGCCATGCGCAGGAACACGGCCAGCGATTCGGATATGCCGCGTGTGCCGTTGATCTGGGTATTGATGTTCTGCCGACCAAGGCGCGTCCCCGCGACCCGGTTGAACTGCCGCGCCGTCTCGGACTGTCCCCAGCCCAGGAGACGCATGATTCGCTTCGCTCGATCTTGCTTCATTGGCTGAGGCTAGACCACGCAATCTGCGTAGGTCAATAGAGCTACAAAAAACAGTTGACGATGTAGATCGTGTGACCTACGTTCTGGATTAGGCATCCGACGCGATGCCACCCATCGAATGCACCGCAAGCACTTCACTCCCATTCCATAGGAGAAAGCACAGCCATGTCCGTCGCCGAAATGAACCGCCACGTTGACACGCTGCTTCGCGAGGCGCAGAGTAATAAGACAAGCCTCCGTGACTTGTTGGTAGGTACGCTTTCTTTGCTCAGTGACGTCATTGATACGTTAAATAGCGAGGAGAAACATGAGGATAATGGTAAAGAGCAAAACTGAACTGGACGCAATGCCTTCCAATTCGCTCATTTGAATGCTCCCCACCCATCGCTGACAAGGCATGGCGGTTGAAGGGAGCGGGAGGGCAAAGAGGGCAATGACTTATCCCAAGCTCAAGTTTCCAAACTTTAACATGACGCGGCGACCTGACGGGTACTATCAAATCCGTTATCGGCATGATGGCCGCACGAAGACGGTATCAACCGGCACCAGGGATGCGGAGAGGGCCGAACTATTCCGTGCGCAATATGTTGCCGATTATCTGAAGCCAAAGCTCCCTGAAGGGCCGCTTCTGAAGGAAGTTTTTGACACCTATGTTGAGTACCGGAAGCCCATAGTCGCAGCACCCGTAACATTCGACTATGTTTTTGCAGCTCCGAGACGCCTCCTCGGCGCGCTCAAAGCTGAGACGTTCACACAGTCGAATGTTACCGAGTATATCAAGAAGCGCAGCCAGGAGAAGTTACAGGGGCGCTTCAAGGGATGTGTAGACGCCCCGTTGGTAAGCGAAGCTACGATTAACAAAGAGCTGCGTATGGTCCGCGCGGCACTTAACTGGGCCTATGCTGAAGGTCTATTGAGCCGTAAACCGGGCTTTCGCATTGATCTGTCAACGGGAAAAGTTCGTGACGAGTGGATCACCAAGGACGAGGCGAATCGGCTGATAGCCGCATCGCCGCCTTATCTGGCCCTTTTCATCTTGATCGCGCTCAGTACGGCCAAAAGGCGTTCTGCCATCCTGCAACTCACTTGGGACAGGGTGCACTTGGATCGGCAGGGGTACGAATACATAGACTTCGGAGAGGACGTAGGGAACAAGCGTCGCGGTACGTCACCTATCTCAGGAAACACCCGTCTTATCGAAGCACTTAAGGAAGCCAAGAAGCAGTCAACTTCAGAGCTTGTCATTACGTGGTATGGTAGCTCATTGCGGGATGTGAAAAGCGGACTTATGCGAGCTTCCAAGAAGGCCGGAATCCCTCACGTCTCATCGCATGTGCTGAAGCACAGTGCTGTAACATGGATGGTTCAGGCTGATATCAGTTTCGAACGCATCGCCAAGTTCACGAACACGTCGAAGGAGATCATTCAGCGCGTCTATGGACACCACTCGCCCGAGTTCGTGGCTGAAGCTATAAAGGCATTGGAGTTCTAATATTGTAGAAGTACAGGGAGTCCGTTGTCTCCCTGTCTTTCGTTTCGTTATTTCAGCTTCGAGAAGTCGAAGTCAGACAAGTCGATCTTATGGAGAGCATCATTTATGTGCGTGAGCGTTCCGTCATTGCTCCCGTATCCAGCGTTAATTTTGCTTCCATAACTCTGCCCAATTAAAAGGCAGCGCCATTCATCGTGCACACCAGCATTTCGGAGCAATGTCGTTAGGTTATGACGTAGAGAATGCTGATCTGCTAAGTCAATGCTACGCTCTTTTTCAATCGGGGCGCGAAGTTCTGTCATTTTTGCGCTGAACTTTCCCGAATAGTATTTTTTTTTCCATTGACTGAACGTAAACAGCATCGTTTCATCTGCCTCCCGCCGCGCATCAACAAACTCGCCGAATCCAAGCTCGTTCCACAAAAAGCGGTGAAGTGGGGCGTATCTTGCTTCTTTCGTTTTTACAGTTCTATTGTCTTCTGGACGTGGGCGAATGTGAATGCAGTTAATACCCCACCTCACTCCCACTTCGTCCATTCGAAGACCGCAAATCTCTTCAATTCTTGCCCCAGTGAAGAAGGCAATCAGATAGGGCCAGCGCATCGAATCGTCGCGGCCAAATGTAGGAATAATTTCCGTAAGGTTGATGTTGATTGGTTCAGGAGTGATTGAGGCACGGTCAAGCTCATTTCCATGACCGGTCTTTGCCTTCTGATCGATCTGAATGCCTTCGAACGGGTTGTGGGAGAGCGCTCGCAGCTCCTTCGTGGCGTAGTTGAATAGCGCTCTCAACTTCTTCAGCCGTTGATCACAAGTCCCAAAGCTCAAGTCCGTACAGCCTTGCAGGTAACTGCGATACGCCAGCGCATCGGCTCGCGTGATCTTTTGAATCGGCTTGTCATCTTGGTTTGATAGGTAGATGTCCTTGGCCGTGCGGTACTGGCGTTCTGTGTCTATGGTTTTGGGATGGTCCTTCAGAAACTTTTCCAGAAGCCTGGATACCGTAAGCGTACTGTCAAGCGCTTCTTCAACCTTCGGCGTGGTGGAGACCTTCAAGCTGTGCAGCACGTTTCGCGCTGTGTCGAGTTTCGCAGCTTCAGCGCTGATGTACGCCTCGACCTTGGATAGCTGAACTGTGGAATCGTGTGCCGTCTTGATGCGTTCAACGACATCATTCAGTGCATCAGCGGTTGCCTCCTGGCTCAGCCAACCGGAAGATACAAAGTCGAGCGCATCATTGAGCGAGGGAGGGGAAGGGTCGGGAGAACCGTCGTCCTCTCCACCGACAACTCCCTCCGCTCCGAAGAAGCCGAGAACTTCGAGATTCCGCCGGACATCGCGCTTGGCTTCGTCAGCGCGGTTGCGAGCTTCAAGCGCCTCGTACCGCTTCCGCGCCGCTTCGATCTCGTTCTGGAACTCCGCAATGGCCTGAGTTGCCTTGCGCTTCGCCTCCCCGGTCATCGGAGGAGGGACGCCAAGCGACTTGGAGAGCTTGGATTTCGGCCCGCCTGTGACAAACGCGCGCAACTCAGGTGGCACGGTGATCGCCACGAAGAGGTAACCCGTCTCTTTCCGGACGTAGACGTAATCAGCTATCTGAGTCGGCATGCGGAACGCTCCATTTTACCCAAAGTTTTACCCAATCCTCTACCCAAAAGGCAAGGAAACAGAAGGGTTTGAGCGTTCTCAGGCGCTTAGGGAAGGGGGCCGGAAGTCCTCCCTGAACCGCCAGTCACTGCCGCCGCAGCGCCTGTCCCATCGAGGACGCGCCGGCGGCGTTTTTTTGCGCGGCACCAAAAAAAACCGCGCCCGTGGGCTTGCACAGGGATGAGTGCGATATTACTGACTGTCCCCGGCGTCACGCACCGGTGATGGAACGGCGTCGAAACCGTCCACGCCGCCTCGCCAGACCCGTTCCTGTCGAACCGTGTATGCCAGGGCCGCGCATGCCAGAAGTCGCGAATGACCGAACCAGACTTCGACCCATCGGACTCTCATCCGCCCGATTCCGATCCTTCGGTGACCGACGGTGTCGCGCCGGATGAATTGGCGGATTTTCACGCCTGGCGGCAGCGCGTGGTCGGCACCAACATTTCCGACAAGACCCTGCTGGCGACTGATTATCTCAATCACTTCAACGAGATCGTGATGTTGATCGAGATGATTCCGGACATGCCCGACATGCTGGAGGAATGCCTGATCTGGCAGCCCAAGAGCTACCCGGAGCATTTCCGCGACAGCGGTTTCTCGGACAAGGATCTCGCCATCGAGGCGTACGGCCACGTTCCGGCCAAGTTCAAACGGCCTTTCGAGGACACCATCGCCCAGGCGCATCAGGTGGTCCGCCACACGTTGGAACGCGTGTCCGTCGACATCCAGGATGGGGCGAGCGACAAGCTGCGGCTGGACTGCCAGACCTCGGTGGCGATGATCCATCGAATCATTCAGGTCGCCAACGGCATCATCCACGGCACCGCGCACGTCATGGAGCAGCGCGAAATCGATCTGTACCTCAGCGCCGAGTAACCGACGCGGCGCTGACGGAAAAAAGCGCCTGATCTCTGCGCAGATGATTATTGCTTGTGCACCAAGCATTCCTTCCTTGCATGGCTCAAAGGCCGAGCGTCCAACTACAGTAAGCCTTCGAACGAAGAAGAGGCGGCGCTGCGGCGGATGCCTCCCATCGGGAGTGGAGACAGACCGTGAAGGGACCCGCCACCGCAGCGGCCGACGCATCGGCCGAGGCGCAGGGGGACGTGTCGGTCGATGTGGAGGCTGCGGCTGACCTTGCCGCCTCCCCGGAGATGCGCCTCTGGTTGCGTCTTTCGGCGTGCGCCGTTCTGATCGGCGCCCGGTTGCGCAGCCGTTTGCGCGCCGAGTTCAGCACCACCCAGCCGCGTTTCGACCTGTTGTGCCTGCTCGACCGCCAGCCGGAAGGGCTGACCATGGGCGAGCTGTCGAAGCGCATGATGGTCACCAACGGCAACGTCACCGGCATTGTAGAACGGCTGTCCGCGGACGGGCTGGTCACGCGCGCCGCGGCGTCGAACGACCGGCGCATGCAGTTCGTCCGGATCACCCCCGAAGGCAGCGCCTTGGCGCAGGCCATCATGGCGGCGCAACGCCGCTGGCTGACCGAGCTGACGGAGGGAATGCCCCACGGCGATGTGGTCCAGCTGATGGGGTTGTTGGGAAAGCTCAAGAACACGGTGCGTGGCGGAGGCGTCAGGGGATGATTCGGTCCGGTCATATCGACAGTTTCACGCGCGACCGGCTGCCGCCGCCGGAGCAGATGCCCGATTTCTCCTACGACCGCCCCGAACTCACCTATCCTGACCGTCTGAACGCCGCGGCGGCCCTGCTGGACGTCTGGCGCGAGCGCGGCTGGGACGAGCGTCCCTGCGTCATCGGCAACGGCGATGTGTGGAGCTACGGCCGCTTCCGCGACACGGTGGACCGCATCGCGCGGCTCCTCGCCGAACGGTTCGGCATCGTTCCGGGGAACCGGGTGCTGGTGCGCGGGACCAACACGCCGATGCTCGCCGCCTGCTGGCTGGCGGTGCTGAAGGCCGGGGCGGTGGTGGTGCCGACCATGCCGCTGCTGCGCGCGACCGAGCTGGAGAGCATCCTCGACCGCGCCGCCGTCTCGCTGGCGCTGTGCGACGCGCGCTTCGCCAAGGATTTGAACGCGGCGGCGCAGGCGATGGACGGGAGCATGCCCGTCGTGACCTTCAACGGCGGCGACCTCGAAGGGCGGCTGGAGGAGACCGAAACCGGCTTCGCCGCGGTGGACACCGCCGCCGACGACGTGGCGCTGATCGCCTTCACCTCCGGCACCACGGGCAAGCCCAAGGCGACCGCCCATTTCCACCGCGACCTTCTGGCGGTGGCCGACCTGTCGCCGCAATCGCTGCTGAGGACCGGCGGCGATGACGTGTTCTGCGGCACGCCGTCGCTCGCCTTCGCCTATGGGCAGGGGGGGATGCTGCTGTTCCCGCTGCGGGTGGGGGCGTCCGTGGTGCTGCTGGATCGGGCGACGCCGGAGCGGCTGCTGGAGGTGACCGCGAAGCACAAGGCGACGGTGATGTTCACCGTGCCGACCGTCTACCGCGCCATGACCGCGCGGATCGAGGAGGACCCGGCCCTGGCCGAAGGGCTGCGCACGTTGCGCGCCTGCGTCTCGGCGGGGGAACCGCTGCCTGCGACCACGCTGGAAGGCTGGCAGGCGGTGACCGGGATGGAGATTCTCGACAGCTTCGGCACCACCGAGATGCTCAACGCCGTCCTGCATTCGCCGCCCGGTGCCGTCCGGCCCGGCGCCACCGGGACGGTGGTTCCGGGCTACGAGGCCCGCGTGGTCGACGACAGCCTGACCCCGCTGCCCCCCGGCCAGATCGGGCGGCTGGCCGTGCGCGGCCCGACCGGCTGCATCTACCTGGACGACCCGCGTCAGGAGAATTACGTGCAGGGCGGCTGGAACCTGACCGGCGACGCCTTCCGCATGGATGAGGACGGCTATTTCTGGTATCACGCGCGGACCGACGACCTGATCGTCTCCGCCGGCTACAAGATTTCCGGCCTGGAGGTCGAGGACGTCCTGCTCGGCCACGAGGCGGTGGAGGAGTGCGCGGTGATCGCGGCGCCCGACCCGCTGCGCGGCTCCATCCCCAAGGCCTTCATCGTCACCCGCGACGGCGTGCGGCCCAGCGACGATCTGGCGGAACGGCTGCAATGCTACGTCAAGGACCGGATCGCCCCCTACAAGTACCCCCGCGCGGTGGAGTTCCTGGAGCAATTGCCGCGGACGGAAACGGGCAAGATCCAGCGCTACAAGCTGCGGCAGAGGGAATGGGTCGAGAACGAGGATTGACCGGGGGAAGATTCACTGGGGACCGGGCGGCGCACCCGCCGCTGGTGCAGTTCCTGCTCTTCGCGCTGGTCGGCTGCGCCGCGGCGGTCGGCCATTACGGCGTGCTGATCGCCCTGTCGGAGCTGGCGGCGGCCCCGCCGGTCCTGGCCTCGGCGGTGGGTTTCCTCGTCGGCGGCGTCATCAGCTACCTGCTGAACTACGGCCATGTCTTCCGCAGCGAGCAGGATCATCTGCCCACCGCCACGAAGTTCGTGGCCGTCGCGGCGGTGGGGCTGTGCGTGAACAGTGCCATCATGTGGGCCCTGGCGCAGCGGCTGGGCCTGCATTACCTGCTGGCCCAGCTCACCGCCACGGGGCTGGTGATGCTGTGGAGCTTCGGTGCGAACCGCTACTGGACCTTCAAGGACGGATCGCCGGCCGCCTGAGCATGGAGCCGGGCGACGAAGGAATGGCGGTGCGGCGTCGGGCCGATGTTCTTCGCCAGACGGTCGCCCCGCAACCCGGCGGCGGACAGCCGGGCCTGCAACTCCGCGGGCGTGTAGGTGGAGAAGCCGGCCTCGCGCCGGATGCGGCGGTAGTCGGACAGGGCCATGCGCCCCAACCCCATCAGCGCCGCCATCAGGAAGCCGTGCCGGCGCGCCATGCTGAGCTGGCTGGCGATATCGCGCAGCATCGGCGTGTCGGGCTCCACCACGTCGGCGATCAGGATGCGCCCCCGCGCGCCGATCAGATGGCGCCAGCGGTGAAGGACGCCCTCCAGATCCTCACGCGGGATGTATTGCAGCACGGAGACGGCCAGCACCAGATCGACGCTGCCCGTCGGCAGAGTGGCGAGATCGTCGTCGTCGAGAATCCGGATCCGCGGATGGCCGGACAGCCGCTCGCGCAGGCGTTGCCGCACCGCAGGCGCGGCGTCGTAGAGCCAGACGTTCCGGCAGCGCTTGGCCATGGCTTCCGCCGCCAGTGCGTCGCCGCAGCCGAAATCCAGGACGGTCCCCCCCTTTGGCAGATGGGCGTCGAGGTCGTTCTGCAAGCAGGCGAAATGCGCTTCCAGGTTGCGTTGGTTCGCGTAGATGGCGTTGGGGCGGTTCCAGAAATCGACCCAGCCGCTGGAACCCTGGCCGTTCGGCGGCCCGGACGACAGTCCGTCCTTTTGCCCGTTGTTCTGCATGTCCCGCATCCCTTTTTGTAGGCCGTTTCTTGCCGAGGGAATGTGTTGTTCGTCTCTTCGTCCGGAAGAGCCCCCCTCGATCCGGCCGTGTCGTAATGATGGTAGGGGCGAACAATCGCAGCGGTCAAGAATGACCGGCGGGACTATGCCGCCGGAGGGGCGGGAATGCGGGAGGTTGTGTCAGGGCGCCGGGAACCCTGCGAAGCGGGCGAGCCGGATGTTCCGCTCGGCGAGCAGGGCGGCGAAGGCCGGGCTCTTCAGATAGTCATGCTCCACCTTGCGTTGCTCCACCAGCGGGTCGGCACGGCGCAGGGCTTCGTCGGGGATGCCGGGATGGACCATCACCAGCAGCCGGCCGGCGGGACGGTCGAGGAAGCGCGCCATCAGGTCCGGGAAAGGCTGGTGTCTGGAGAAGTCGTAGACCCCGGCGAAGCGGTCGTTGGTGGGTATGCCGCGCGTCCGCGCCAGCCGCGCCAGCCCGCCGCCCAGCCCGCCGATCAGCAGCGTCTTCGGAACCGCCACCCCGCGGCGCAGGACGGCACCGACCGGTTCCCCGCACAGGCGGACATAGGCGCCGGGCAGGGCGGCCAGGGCGTCGGCCACCACGTCGCGCACGGTGGGAAGCTGGTGGATGTGCTGGTGGCCGTCGATGTAGGCGGGCGGGCCGCCCCAGGCCGCGGCGAAGGCGTCGAGCTGGCGGGCCAGTTCCTCCCGGATTTCCTTGGAATCGAGGCCACCGCTGTAGGCCAGTTTCATCAGCCGCCCCAGCGGCGGCAGCTTGCCGTCCGGCGCCAGCTTGGGCAGAGGACCCAGCGGCGGCTGGTCGGTCAGGGTGAAATGCAGCCCGACGTCCGCCTTGTCGGCCAACGCCTTCAACGGCGCGGCGCCCTCCGCCCAATAAGGACAGAGCGACATGACCGAGGTCGCCGTCAGGCGTCCGGCGGCGATGAGGTCGCGGATGGCCTCGTTGACGCCGGGCGCAAGGCCGTAGTCATCGGCGCAGAGCAGGACCGGATGCGCGGTACGCGGGGCTGGGGTGGTGTCGGTGTCGGCCATGGCGATGGTAAGGTGGGACGGACAGCGGCGCGAAGCCGGGGAGGGGATGATGGAGTGGGACAGCCTGTGGTTCAACGGTCATGCGGCCACCATGGCTCCGGGAGGCGTCTTGCGGGACGCCGTGATCGCCGTAAAGGACGGGCGGATCGCGTGGATCGGCGCCGCCAAGGACCGCCCCGCCGGTCGCGCCGCCGAGGAGCATGACCTGGGTGGCCGCTGGGTCACGCCGGGGCTGATCGACTGCCACACCCATCTGGTCTTCGGCGGCAACCGCGCCCGCGAGTTCGAGATGCGGCTGGAGGGCGCGACCTACGAAGAGATCGCGCGCGCCGGGGGCGGCATCGCCTCGACCGTCGCCGCGACCCGCGCTGCCGACGAGGAAAGCCTGATCGCCAGCGCCGCCGTTCGCCTGCGACCATTGCTGGCCGAGGGCGTGACGGTGGTGGAGGTGAAGTCCGGGTACGGCCTCGACCTCGCCACGGAGCGGCGGATGCTGCGTGCGGCGCGGGCGTTGGGTGAGCGATTCCCCGTCACGGTGCGGACGACCGGGCTGGCTGCCCACGCCCTGCCGCCGGAGTTCGCCGGGCGGGCGGACGATTACATAGCGCTGGTTTGCGAGGACATCCTGCCCATCCTGGCTGCGGAGGGGCTGCTCGATGCGGTCGACGCCTTCTGCGAGCGGATCGCCTTCTCGACGGAGCAGACGGCCCGCGTCTTCGACACCGCGCGGCGGCTCGGCCTGCCGGTGAAGCTGCACGCCGACCAGCTGTCGGACGGCGGCGGGGCCGCGCTGGCCGCCCGCTACAACGCGCTGTCCGCCGACCATGTGGAGCACACGGGCGAGGAGGGCGCTCGGGCAATGGCCGCGGCCGGGACGGTGGCGGTGCTGCTGCCCGGCGCCTTCTACACGCTGCGCGAGACCAAACTGCCTCCCATCGACCTGTTCCGGCGCCACGGCGTTCCGATGGCGGTGTCCACCGACTGCAACCCCGGCACCTCGCCCGCCGTGTCGCTCCTGCTGATGCTGAACATGGCCTGCACCCTGTTCCGCCTGACCCCGCAGGAAGCGCTGGCCGGAGTCACCCGCAACGCCGCCCAGGCCCTGGGCATGGCCGCCACTCACGGAACGCTGGAGCCCGGCAAGGCCGCCGATCTGGCGGTGTGGGACGTCGGCGACCCGGCGGAGCTGTGCTACTGGCTGGGTGCCAACCCCTGCGCTGCGGTGGTGCGGGACGGGCGGCTGGTGAAATCGCTCCAGGGGTAAGATATCATCGGGGCAACGCGGACGGAGGTGAGGCGGCGATGGGGGAGATCACGCTCAGGATTGAGGAAGATGTGCTCGACCGCTTGAAGATGCGGGCCAGCATCGCCGGTCGGTCCGTCGAAGAGGAAATTGGCAGGATTGTCGAGGAAGCGACGGCCGCGCCGCCTCCCGACCGCAGCGCGCTGGTCGAGGAGTTTCGACAAATCCGCGCGTTGACGCCACCCGGTGCCCCCATCGATGTCGCGGCCGTGATTCGCGAGGGACGCGAGCGATGACTCTGGTGGTGGATGCCAGTGTCGCGGTGCTGTGGGGGGTCGAGGAACTCACTGGCGGAAACGGCGGAATCCCTTCTTTTGTCATCCCGGCCCTTGATTGCTCCGGACTTCATCTTGATCGAAGTTGCCAACGCCGTCTGGAAGATCGCGCGACGCGGCGGCATTCAGGCGGAGCAGGCCGAAGGCATCGTGGAGCGCATTCCCCGCGCTTTGACCGAACTGGTTCCGCCGACCGTCGTATGGTCACAGGCGCTTCGCATCGCCCGTCAACTGGATCATCCCGTGTATGACTGCGCTTATCTGGCGCTCGCCGAAGCGCGAGGCGCACCGCTCGTCACGCTGGACAAGCGTCTGCGCGCCCGCACCCGCTCCACCCCTTGGGAGGCGTTGACCGTCCTCCTCGGTGGCGGCACGGTGCACGTCTGAAAACAACAAACGCATCAAGCAAAATTCGAGAGGGACGAGTCACATGTCCGACACCAAGCCGCCGGCCAACCGCCGCGTCATCCGGGCGCCGCACGGGACGGAGCTGTCCGCCAAGTCCTGGCTGACCGAAGCGCCGCTGCGCATGCTGATGAACAACCTCGACCCCGACGTCGCGGAGAACCCGGACGAGCTGGTGGTCTATGGCGGCATCGGGCGGGCGGCGCGGAACTGGGACTGCTTCGACGCCATCGTGGCGTCGCTGAAGACCCTGAACGAGGACGAGACGCTGCTGGTCCAGTCCGGCAAGCCGGTCGGCGTCTTCCGCACCCACGCCGACGCGCCGCGCGTGCTGATCGCCAACTCCAACCTCGTGCCGCACTGGGCGACCTGGGACCATTTCCGGGAGCTGGACGCCAAGGGCCTGATGATGTACGGCCAGATGACCGCCGGGTCCTGGATCTACATCGGCAGCCAGGGCATCGTGCAGGGCACTTACGAGACCTTCGTCGAGGTTGGGCGGCGGCATTACGGCGGCGACCTGAAGGGTCGCTGGATCCTGACCGGCGGTCTGGGCGGCATGGGCGGCGCGCAGCCGCTGGCCGCGACCATGGCCGGGGCGTCCATGCTGGCCGTGGAGTGCTCCGCCCGCAGCATCGAACGGCGGCTGGAGACCAAGTATCTCGACCGCTCGGCGACCAGCCTCGACGAGGCCATGGCGATCCTCTGGGAGGCGAAGGCCGCCGGCAAGGCGGTGTCGGTCGGTCTGCTCGGCAACGCGGCGGAGGTGTTTCCGGAGCTGGTGCGCCGCGCCAAGGCCGACCCGCGCTTCCGTCCCGACGCGGTGACCGACCAGACCAGCGCCCACGACCCGCTGAACGGCTACCTGCCCGCCGGCTGGACGATGGAGGAGGCTGAGACGAAGCGCCGCAGCGACCCGGCGGCGGTGGTCGCGGCGGCCAAGGCGTCGATGGCGACCCATGTCCGCGCCATGCTGGACTTCCACGCCATGGGCGTGCCGACGCTGGACTACGGCAACAACATCCGGCAGGTCGCCAAGGACGAGGGGGTGGCCGAGGCCTTCGCCTTCCCCGGCTTCGTGCCCGCCTACATCCGGCCGCTGTTCTGCCGGGGCATCGGCCCCTTCCGCTGGGCCGCCCTGTCCGGCGATCCGGAGGACATCTACCGCACCGACGCCAAGGTGAAGGAGCTGATCCCCGACAACCCGCACCTGCACAACTGGCTCGACATGGCGCGCGAGCGCATCCGCTTCCAGGGCCTGCCGGCGCGCATCTGCTGGGTGGGATTGGGCGACCGGGCACGGCTCGGCCTCGCCTTCAACGAGATGGTGGCGAAGGGCGAGCTGAAGGCCCCCATCGTCATCGGGCGCGACCATCTGGACAGCGGCTCCGTCGCCAGCCCGAACCGCGAGACGGAGGGGATGATCGACGGCTCGGACGCGGTGTCCGACTGGCCCCTGCTGAACGCGCTGCTGAACTGCGCCTCGGGGGCGACCTGGGTATCGCTGCACCATGGCGGCGGCGTCGGCATGGGCTTCAGCCAGCATTCCGGCATGGTCATCGTCGCCGACGGGACGGACGCCGCGGCCAAGCGGCTGGAGCGGGTGCTGACCAACGATCCGGGCACCGGCGTGATGCGCCACGCCGACGCCGGCTACGACATCGCGAAGGACTGCGCGAAGGAGAAGGGACTCACGCTTCCGATGATCGGCTGATGGATTTTGCGGGGGCGGCGCGCGGCGGCAGGGTCGCCAGCGCCACCCCCGGCAGAACCAGCAGGACGCCGAGCAGGTGGAACATCTGGAGCTGCTCCCCCAGGAGCGCCCAGGCCGCCACCGCCGCCCACAGCGGCATGACGTAGAGCGAGGTGCCGGCCCGCGCCGGCCCCATCAGGTTGATCGTCTTCTGGTAGGTCAGGAAGGCCAGGACGGAGGCGAACAGCGCCACCCCGGCGATGCGGACGGCGGCGTCCAGGCTCAGCGGGACGGGGCGCAGGGCCAGCGTCTCCCACGCGTAGAAGGGGGCGAGCACGACGACACCGGCCAACGCATTCGCCGCGAACACCGTCACCACCGGCAGCGAACTGCGGGTCTGGCGCAGCAGCACCGTGTAGACCGCCCAGGTCGCCGACCCCACCAGGATCAGCAGGTCGCCGGCGTTGAAGGACAGGTGCAGCAGCGCCTGCGCGTCGCCGCGGGTCAGGATCACCAGCACGCCGGCCATCGCGACGGCGATTCCCGCGGCCTGCCGTGGCGTCACCTTCTCGCGCAGCCACAGGGCGGCGATCATCAGGATGATGACCGGGCTGGTGGCGTAGATCAGGGCGGCGTTGGTCGCGCTGGTGCGCTCCAGCCCCATGTAGACGACGGCGCCGCACACGCCCTGGGCCAGCGCACCCAGCAGAAGGAAGCGCTTCCACGAGGCGCGCAGGACGTGGCGGTGCTGGATCAGGCCGGGCAGGGCCAGCGGCAGGATCATCAGGAAGGCCAGCACCCAGCGCCAGAAGGCCAGCCCGACCGGCGGCACGATGGCGGCCGCGGCCCGCCCGATCACCACGTTGGAGGCGAAGAAGGCCGAGGAAAGCAGATACAGGGCATAGGCTGTGAAGACGGCGTTGCGCGGCTGGCGATCCATGGGGCGTCCGGAGCGTGTCGGTGGGCGTCTTACGGAGCCTGCGGCCCCAGCAGCATCACCAGCTTGTAGTCGGATCGTCCGGCGGGGCACAACGTCACTTGTTCGTAGACCAGCGTCCCGTCCTGGGGATGGGTGAAGCCGCGGGTGCCGCCCTCGCGCTCCAGAACGCCCTGGTCCTCCCACAGCCGGGCGAAGCGGGGCGAGGCCGCGCGCAGGCCGTCGACCAGGGCGGTCACCTCCGCATCCCCGGCGCGGCGGGCGGTGTCGGCGCGGAACTCGGCGAGCAGCCGGCGGGCGCGGTCCTCCCAGTCCGCGATGAAAACCCGTGCGGTGGGATCGAGGAAGACGTAGCGCAGCAGGTTGCGCTCCGCCCCGCCCAGCCAGCCGGAGAAGAGATGCGCCGCCGCCGCGTTCCAGCCGACCGCCGTCCAGACGCGGTCCAGCAGGTAGGCCGGCGCCGTCATCGACTCCAGCGCCGCGAGCAGCGGAGCCGGCGGCTGGTCCGATCCGTCCGTCGCGTCGGCGTCGGGGTCGCGTTTGCGCGACAGCTCGAACAGATAGGCGCGCTCCGCCGCGGTCAGCCGCAGCGCCCCGGCGATGCGCGCCAGCGCATGGGGGGAGACGGAGACCTCGCGCCCCTGTTCCAGCCAGGTGTACCAGGTCGGGCTGAGGCCGCAGAGCTGGGCGGCCTCCTCCCGCCGCAGGCCGGGCGTGCGGCGGCGGGCCGAGCCGGTCTGCGGGATGCCGGCCTCGGCCGGGGTCAGCCGCTCCCGGTGGGCGCGCAGGAAGGCGCCCAGCCGGTGCCGGGCATCGTCGTCGGAACTCATGGTGGCAGCGCTTATACCAGGATAAGCGCTTGCCTTGTACCAGTTTGCCGGAAGCCTGATGCTGGGTCATCACAACGGACACGCCCCAACAAGCACCAACGGAATCGCCACCATGACCAACAGCCACCACGGCGTCGTCGCCGCGCAGTACGGCCAGCGCGCCGACGCCTATGTGACCAGTGCCGTCCACGCTTCCGGCGCCGACCTGGACCAGATCGAGGATACGCTGCGCGGGAGGAACGCCGGCCGCGTGCTGGATCTCGGCTGCGGCGGCGGCCATGTCGCCTACCGCGCCGCTCCCCACGCCGCCGAGGTGGTCGCCGTGGACGTCACCGCCCCGATGCTGGAGGCGGTGGCCCGCACCGCGGCGGAGCGCGGGCTGACCAACATCACCACCACCCAGGCCCCCGCCGAGCGCCTGCCCTTCGCGGACGGCCATTTCGACGTGGTGCTGAGCCGCTTCAGCGCCCATCACTGGCTGAACGCCGAGGCCGGCCTGCGCGAGGCGCGGCGGGTGCTGGCCCCCGGCGGGCGGGCGGTCTTCGTGGACATCGTGTCGCCGGGGCACCCGCTGCTGGACACCCATCTCCAGGCCGTGGAACTGCTGCGCGACACCTCGCACGTCCGCAACTACAGCGCCGCGGAATGGATGGCCGCCCTGTCGCGCGCCGGCTTCGCGGTGACCGGCCTGACACCGCGCCGCCTGCGCATGGAGTTCGCCGTCTGGACCGCCCGCACCTCCACCCCCGACCTGCGCGCCCAGGCCATCCGCGCCCTCCAGGACCTCGCCTCCGATGAGGTGCGTCGCCATTTCGACATCCTGGAGGACGGCAGCTTTCTCCTGGACAGCCTGACCATCGAAGCGGAGGCTTGCTGACCACAAGAAAAAGGATGGGGGAGGCCGGTGATGAATGACGTTCGCGTACGAAAGGCTGGTCTCACTGATGCGGGCACGGTCACCGGCCTCGTGGCGGCTCTGCTCTCCGAACTTTCCGCCGGGCAGAGCGACACGCCGCGGGCGATCATGTTGGCCGTCGCCGAATCCCTGCTGAGCGGCGACGACCCGTCCTACACGGTGTTCCTGGCCGAGGACGCGGCGGGGCGCCCGCTCGGCGTCGCGACCCTGTCGGAAGGGGCCTGTATCTCCGCCCTGGGCCGGTTCGGGACGATCCGGGAATTGTACGTGACACCGGAGTCGCGCTCCGCCGGGGTGGGGCGGGTGCTGATCCGGGCCGTTCTTGACCATGGCCGCCGCCATCGCTGGTCGAGGGTCGAGGTGGGGGCGCCGTCCGCCGCGGAATGGCCGGATTCCCTGCGATTCTACCAGCGCGAGGGCTTCACGGAGATCGGGCCGCGCCTGAAATTCCGCTTGGCCTGACGCCTGCCGTGGAGCTTGCGTGATGCGGCTTGGTTGCGTGTTGACAGACGATTCGGCCACGCGCCAAATGAACCCGCATCACCGGCCGCCGAAAAGAACGGGCGGCCATTCGACCGAACACGGGAGGTTGTTAGGAATGAAGCGCATCCTGCTGGGTGCCGGGCTTGGCGTTGCCGCCACCTTGGCGCTCGCTGCGCCGGCCCAGGCCGCCAAGACCCTCGTCTATTGCTCCGAGGGCAGCCCCGAAAACTTCAACCCGATGGTCAACACGACCGGAACGAGCTTCGACGTCTCGCTGCCCGTGTACAACAACCTCGTGCAGTTCGAGTACGGCGGCACCAAGGTGGTCCCCGGCCTCGCCGAGAAGTGGGAGGTGTCGGAGGACGGGCTGACCTACACGTTCCACCTGCGCAAGGGCGTGAAGTGGCACAGCAACAACGACTTCAAGCCGACGCGCGACGCCAACGCGGACGACGTTCTGTGGTCGTTCAACCGTCAGTGGAAGAAGGATCACCCCTTCCACAAGGTGTCCGGCGGCGCCTATGACTACTTCAACGACATGGCGATGCCCGACCTGCTGAAGTCGATCGAGAAGGTCGACGACTACACGGTCAAGTTCACGCTGAACAAGGTCGAGGCGCCCTTCATCGCCAATCTGGCGATGCCCTTCGCGCCCATCCAGTCCGCCGAGTACGCCGAGACCCTGCAGAAGAAGAACCAGATCGACAAGATCGATCAGGCGCCGATCGGCACGGGTCCCTTCCAGTTCGTCGCCTATCAGAAGGACGCGGTCATCCGCTACAAGGCGTTTGAGCCGTACTGGGGCGGCAAGGCGCAGCTCGACAACCTCGTCTTCGCCATCACGCCCGACGCCGCCGTCCGCTACGCCAAGCTGAAGGCCGGCGAGTGCCACATCGTGCCGTACCCGAACCCGGCCGATCTGGAGGCGATGAAGAAGGACAGCGCCATCACCCTGATGGAGCAGGAAGGCCTGAACGTCGGCTATCTCGCCTTCAACGTCACCAAGAAGCCCTTCGACGATGTGCGCGTCCGCCGCGCGCTGAACATGGCCATCGACAAGAAGGCCGTGGTCGACGCGGTGTACCAGGGCGCCGGCGTCCCGGCGAAGAACCCGATCCCGCCGACCATGTGGTCGTACAACAAGGAGATTGAGGACTACCCGTACGATCCGGAACGCGCGAAGAAGCTGCTGGCCGAGGCCGGCTTCCCGGACGGCTTCGAGACCGACCTGTGGGCCATGCCGGTGCAGCGCCCCTACAACCCCAACGCCAAGCGCATGGCCGAGATGATGCAGGCAGACCTCGCCAAGGTCGGCATCAAGGCCAAGGTCGTGCAGTACGAGTGGGGCGAGTACCGCAAGCGCCTCCAGGCCGGCGAGCACCAGATGGGCATGCTGGGCTGGACCGGCGACAACGGCGACCCCGACAACTTCCTGCACGTGCTGCTCGGCTGCGAGGCCGCGCGTCCGGGTGGGTCGAACATCGCCAAGTGGTGCTACAAGGAGTTCGACGACCTTGTCGTTCAGGCCAAGCGCACCACCGACATCGCCGCCCGCACCAAGCTGTACGAGCAGGCGCAGGTCATCTTCAAGGAAGAGGCCCCGTGGCTGACCGTCGCGCACTCGGTCGTGCACATGGCGCTGAGCAAGAATGTGGTCGATTACAAGATGGACCCGTTCGGCATCCATCGCTTCTACGGCGTCGATTTGAAACAATAAACTCAGCGTAGCAAGCGGCTTTACAAAGCGGTGGCCGGGGCATTAAACCCCCGGCTTCCCTTTGCGGATGCAGAGGTAAAAAAGGGGGCCGCGGCCCCCTTGCTTTCGTTTCGAGCCCCCGGTGACGATCCGATGCTACGCTTCATCCTGACTCGGGTGAGCCTGGTGATTCCGACCTTTCTCGGCGTCACCTTCCTGACCTTCCTGTTGATCCGCCTTGTCCCCGGCGACCCCATCGAGGTGCGCGTCGGTGAGCGCGGAATCCCCCCGAACGGCTTCTCGAACTGCGGCATGAGCTGGGGCTGGACCGGCCCCTGTGGCACCAGTTCCTCGACTACATCGGCGGCGTCCTCCAGGGTGACCTCGGCGTGTCGCTGGTGACGCGCAATTCGGTGTTCAGCGAATTCGTGACGCTGTTCCCGGCGACGCTGGAACTGGCCGCGCTGGCCATGCTGTTCGCCACCGTGGTCGGCCTGCCCGCGGGAATCATCGCGGCGGTGCGGCGCGGCTCGATCTTCGACCATGGCGTGATGGGCATCAGCCTGACCGGCTATTCCATGCCGATCTTCTGGTGGGGCCTGCTGCTGATCCTGTTCTTCTCGGTGGGGCTGGGCTGGACGCCGGTGTCCGGGCGGCTCGACCTGCTCTATTACGTGGAGCCGGTGACCGGCTTCATGCTGATCGACACGCTGATGGCCGGGGAGTACGGCGCCTTCTGGTCGGCGCTGCACCACCTCATCCTGCCGATGATCGTTCTCGGCACCGTTCCGCTGGCCGTCGTGGCGCGCATGACGCGCTCCGCCATGCTGGAGGTGCTGGGCGAGGACTACATCCGCACCGCGAAGGCCAAGGGGCTGGCGGGCAAGCGGGTGATCGGCATGCACGCCCTGCGCAACGCGCTGATCCCCGTGGTCACCGTGATCGGCCTCCAGGTGGGCACGCTGCTGGGCGGCGCGATCCTGACCGAGACCATCTTCTCCTGGCCCGGCGTGGGCAAGTGGCTGATCGAGAGCATCAACCGCCGCGACTATCCGGCGCTCCAGGGCGGGGTGCTGCTGATCGCGACGACGGTGATGACCGTGAACCTGCTGGTGGACGTTCTTTACGGCGTCCTGAACCCCCGCATCCGCCATTCGCGGTGAGGTGAGCCATGACGACTCCTACGACGACGGGCGTTCCGGAGACTCTTCCGGCCGCTTCTCCGCCGGTTTCCCAGCCGCCGCATCCGCTGGTCGAGTTCTGGTACCATTTCCGGCAGAACAAGGGGGCCATGGCCGGCCTTGCCGTGATCCTGCTGATCGCCGTGGTGGCGCTGTTCGCCGAACTGGTGGCGCCGCACGATCCCAACATCCAGTACCGCGACGCCATCCTGGTGCCGCCGGTCTGGCAGGAGGGCGGGCGCTGGGCCTTCCTTCTCGGCACCGACGACATCGGGCGCGACATGCTGTCCCGTCTGATCTTCGGGGCGCGGCTGTCGATGATGATCGGCCTGATCGTCGTCACGCTGTCGCTGGCGGTCGGGTTGGCGCTGGGCATGATCGCCGGATTCTTCGGCGGCGTCACCGACGCGCTGGTCATGCGCCTCATGGACATTCTGCTGTCGCTGCCCAGCCTGCTGCTGGCCGTGGTGGTGGCGGCGATCCTCGGGCCGGGGCTGGTCAACGCCATGCTGGCCGTGTCCATCGTGGTCATCCCGCACTACGCCCGCCTGACCCGCGCCGCTGTGATGGCGGAGACGAACAAGGACTACGTCGTCGCCTCCCGCGTGGCGGGGGCCGGGCCGCTGCGGCTGATGCTGGTGGTGATCCTGCCGAATTGCGTGGCGCCGCTGATCGTCCAGGCGACGCTCGGCTTCTCCACGGCGATCCTCGACGCCGCGGCGCTGGGCTTCCTCGGCCTTGGCGCGCAACCGCCGACTCCGGAGTGGGGCACCATGCTGGCTTCCTCCCTCCAGTTCCTCCAGCGCGCCCCCTGGGTCGTCACCTGGCCCGGCGTGGCCATCCTGGTGACGGTGCTGGCCTTCAACCTGCTGGGCGACGGGCTGCGCGACGCGCTCGACCCCAAGCTGAAACGCTGATGCCTGCCATGCCTCTTCTCGACATCAAGAACCTGTCCGTCGAGTTCACCACGCGCGCCGGCACCTTCCGCGCCGTGGACGGAATCGACCTCACCGTGGACGAGGGCGAGGTGGTGGGCATCGTCGGCGAGTCCGGGTCCGGCAAGTCCGTGACCTCGCTCGCCGTGATGGGCCTGCTCGGCTCCAACGGCACGGTGGTCGCCGACCGCATGCACTTCGGCGGCAAGGACCTGCTGGCGATGAGCCCGTCGCAGCGCCGGAAGATCACCGGCAAGGACGTGGCCATGGTCTTCCAGGAGCCGATGACCAGCCTGAACCCCTGCTTCACCGTCGGTTTCCAGATCATGGAGACGCTGAAGGTGCATGAGGGGCTGTCCGGCAAGGCGCTGCGCAACCGCGCCATCGAACTGCTGGAGCAGGTCGGCATCCCGGCCCCGGAAAGCCGCCTGTCGGCCTTTCCGCACCAGCTCTCCGGCGGCATGAACCAGCGCGTGATGATCGCCATCGCCATCGCCTGCAACCCGCGCCTGCTGGTCGCGGACGAGCCGACGACGGCGCTGGACGTGACCATCCAGAAGCAGATCCTCGACCTGCTGGTCCGCCTCCAGAAGGAGCGGGGCATGGCGCTGATCCTGATCACCCACGACATGGGCGTGGTGGCGGAGACGGCGCAGCGGGTGGTCGTCATGTACGCCGGGCAAGTCGCCGAGACGCGCCCGGTGGACGCTCTGTTCAAGGCGCCGCGCCACCCCTACACCGGCGCATTGCTCGACGCGCTGCCGGAGCGGGCGCTGGGCAAGCGCCGGCTGCCGACGATTCCCGGCGTGGTGCCGGGCATCGGCGACCGGCCGCAGGGCTGCCTGTTCAACCCGCGCTGCCGCTTCGCCAACGACCGCTGCCGCATCGAGCGGCCGGCCCTGTTCGACGTGGATGCCGGCAAGGCGCGCTGCTTCTATCCGCTCGCCGACGCTCCGGTCGGCGCCGGGGAGGTTCTGTGATGACTGACATCCTCACCGACGTCATGCCGGCCACCGGCCCGGTGGTTCTGGAAGCCATCCACCTGCGCAAGCACTACGCGGTGAAGCGTGGCGCCTTCAAGCCGGCGGCCACCGTCAAGGCGCTGGACGGCGTGTCCTTCCAGCTCGAAGCCGGGAAGACGCTGGCGGTGGTCGGCGAGTCCGGCTGCGGCAAGTCGACGCTGGCGCGCTCCGTCACGATGATCGAGCCGCCGTCCTCGGGACAGCTCCTCTACGACGGGCGCGACGTGGTCGGGCGCACCGCCTCGGAGATGAAGGAGCTGCGGCGCACCGTCCAGATGGTCTTCCAGAACCCCTACGGATCGCTGAACCCGCGCAAAACCGTGGGCTCGATCCTGTCGGAGCCGCTGGTCATCAACACCCCGATGGGCAAGCAGGAGCGGCGGGAGCGGGCTGTCGCCATGATGGCGAAGGTCGGGCTGCGCCCCGATCAGGTGGACCGCTACCCGCACATGTTCTCCGGTGGCCAGCGCCAGCGCATCGCCATCGCGCGCGCGCTGATGCTGAATCCGCGGGTGGTCGTGGCGGACGAGCCGGTGTCGGCGCTCGACGTGTCGATCCAGGCGCAGGTGCTCAACCTGATGATGGATCTGCAGGAGGAGCTGAACCTCGCCTACCTGTTCATCTCCCACGACCTCAGCGTGGTCCGGCACATCGCCGACGCGGTCATGGTGATGTATCTGGGCCGGCCGGTGGAGCACGGGCCGAAGGACGTGGTCTACTCCCGCCCGCGCCACCCCTACACGCGCATCCTGATGGCCGCCACGCCGCGGGTGAACCCGGCGCTGCGGGCGGAGCGGGTGATCCCCAAGGGCGAACTGCCCTCGCCGCTGAACCCGCCGCCGGGCTGCCCGTTCCACAAGCGCTGTCCCCACGCCACGGAGCGCTGCGCGACCGAGGTGCCGGCGCTGCGCCCCGTGGACGAACGGCTGGTCGCCTGCCACTTCGCGGAAGAGATGGCCTGAGGTCCGCTGAGGCCCAGGGGGCCGCGGCGTCGCCCGTCAGGCGCCGCGGCCGGTCTTGTCCTGCAGGGCGTCGATGCGCTTGGAGGCTTCGGCCTTCGTCAGGTCCCCGTCGAAGCCTTCGCCGGCCTCCTCGCTGAGCGTCTTCAAGTAGGAGGCTTGCGCGCCGGTCATCGGCTCGTCGCCCGTGGTCCAGTCGTCGGGGTCCTTCTCTCGGTTCGAGTGATCGGCATCCCCAACGGGCGCGGTCTTCGGGTTGCTCTCCGGAGTCGGCGCGCCTTCACGATGGGACTGCGGGCGACGCTCATGGTCGTTGCTGCGCTTCTCGTTCATGAAATGTTCCTTTTTGCTGGAAACGGTTGTCGAACAGCCCGCCCAGGGGATTGGTTCCCGAAGATGGGTGGGGTTGACCAGTGCCGGCGACCGGTGCCGGTGGTTGAAGCGTCGTTGAAGCCTCATCCAGAAGGCGTTACCCTTCCGCGGGCTGGGGTTTTCCCGGCCGGTCATGAGGGGCCCAGCGCGAGGGGACGGAACGAAATGCCGCTGATGGTGTGGAACGAGAAGCTGAGCGTCGGAATCGCGCAGTTTGACGAGGAGCACAAGCAACTGGTCGCCCTGGTCAACGAGCTGTTCGACGCCGTCCAGGCGGGGCGCAGCAAGGAGGCGCTGGGCGGCATCCTCGACAGCCTCGTCGCCTACACCAAGTCGCACTTCACCCACGAGGAGGAGCATTTCGCCCGCCTCGGCTATCCGGACCGCGACGCCCACAAGGCGGAGCACGACGCGCTGTCCAATCAGGTTCTGGAGGTGCAGCGCAAGTATCACGCCGGCGCCACCGCCACGCTGAGCATGGAGGTGATGAACTTCCTGAAGAACTGGCTGATCAAGCACATCCAGGGTACCGACAAGAAGTACGGCCCCTTCCTGAAGGAAAATGGCGTGGGGTAAAGGGCCATTTCTCGAAGGACGGCCATGGCCGTGCGCGTCCTCCCAGGATCGGGGCGGTCGATCCGCTAAACCTCTGACTCCCGACGCGATCGTCGTCGCCGGTCAACGGCACGGGATGTCGCGGAGCGCTGCCTTGTTCTGTCCGACAGCGGGGTTTTATCAACCCGCATCGCGCGTTGCCCCGGCCCGGCCGTCGCCGGGCGTCGGGAACTCTTGGCCGGGGCCGGGGTTCATGACGTGACGGATGACTCCTGAAAGGCTCCGTCGTCGCGCAATTCCGGCGAAGGTGCGCCGATGAACCGATGGCCGACACGGAGCCGTCCCGCCACCCGCGCCCGGACCGACAGCGCCGGGACCGCCAGCGCACGCCGTCCCGAATTGCCCTCCGCTCTCCTGATCCCGCCATCGCCGCCCGGCTTTCCGCGGCGCCGCCGTTACGCGCCATTGCCGCCTGACCATGACGATCCGGAGACACACGCAACCGTCACAGGGTCAAAACCATGGAAGAACAGTGGCTCCTCAAGGCGAAATTTGTCGCCTTCAATTTGACGATCTCGGCGTTCGTCTTCGTTCTCTATGCGCAGGGGTGGCTGGACCGGGTGCTGACCGGGCACATCGCCGTGGCGACCGCGATCATCGGGATCGTCTTCGTCGTCGGCTTGGTGATGTCGGCCTACCGGGTGTGGAAGATCGGCGGCGAGTTGGACAAGGCCAAGCTCGGCGGCGGGCGGCTGATGAAGGTTGAGAGCGAACGCGCCCTGGAAATCCGCCTGTTCTCCCGCATCTCGCACCTTCAGCACATCGCCAACGCGCTGGGCATGCTCGGCCTGATCGGCACGGCCTGGGGCTTCAGCCTGTTCGCCGCGAACATCACGCCCGACATGGTGGGCAACGCCGCCTCGGCCGGCGCCATGGTGACCACGCTGGCCAGCGGTCTGGGCGTGGCGATCTACGCCACGATGCTGGGCGGCGCCCTGTGCCTGTGGACGACCTGCAACCTGCAGCTCCTGCGCGGGGCGACGGCGTCGCTGTGCGCGCTGATCATGGACGAGGCCCACGCCCGCTCGCGCATCGCTCCGCAAGCCGGGTCGCGGTCCGGGACGCCGGACTTCGCCGCGCCGCAGGCGGCCCCCTACGGCGCGCTCGGCGGTGAGGCCACATCATGAACGATTTCCTGGGCGAGGACCAAACCGGTGTGCTCGTCGCGCGGGACCTGCTGACGCTGCTGCTCTGCGGCTTCGTGGCCTGCGCGGTTCTGGCGGTCCCTTTCATCAATGAGGCCAAGAAGACCGAGGCCAACCAGCAGAACGAGTCCTCCTCGTCCGCCGCCGCGGGCATGGAGCCGCCGGGAAACGTCATCATCGAGGCACGCTGGGACGACAAGCTGCGCAGCGACGTTGATCTGTGGGTGCAGGCGCCGGGCGACGTGCCGGTCGGCTATTCGAACAAGTCGGGGCTGATCTTCAACCTCCTGCGCGACGATCTGGGGGCCTACGCCGATCCCACGGAGATCAATTTCGAGACCTCCTACTCCCGCGGCATTCCTCCGGGGGAATACACCGTCAACGTGCACATGTTCCGCAATCTGGAGAACGTCTTTCCGATCTGGGTCCGGGTGGTCGCCCGCGTCAAGGCGGAGCATGAATCGGGCGCCGCCACCATCGCCGCCACGCGCGTCCGGCTGGACCACGAGGGGCAGGAGATCACCGCCTTCCGCTTCACCCTGACGGAGCGGGGCGAACTGGTGCCGGGGTCCCTGAACGCCGTGTTCAAGCCGCTGCGCTCGGCCAAGAATTGACCCGCCGGACCGGGAGTGCGCCATGGAAAGCCTGACCGTCATCTTCGGCTTCGTCGCCGTCGTCACCCTGCTGCTCGTGCTGTCGGCTTTGCGCTGGACGCGCAGCCCGATGGCCCGCGTGGTGATCCTGCTGCTGTTCGCCCTGCTGCTGCCGGCCGCCTACGCGGCGCCGGCGACGCTGCTGGGCCGGGCGAAGCCGGTCACGCTGGAATGGATGGGGGCCAACGTGCGCGAGGCCAAGGTGCTGAGCGCCACGCTGGTGGAGAACGAAGCGATCTACCTCACCCTGCTCTGGGAGCAGGCGCCCAACCTCTACCGCCTGCCCTGGGACCGCCGCATGGCGGAGCAGTTGCAGGAGGCCCAGCGCGAGGCCCAGCGCAACGGCACCAACCCGATGATGCGCCTGCCCTTCGAGCGGTCCTGGGACGACCGGGAACCGCGCTTCTACGCGCAGCCGCAGCCGAAGATGCCGGACAAGCCCTATGAGAACGCGCCCGGCAACGGCGGACCGGGCGGCAATCCGGGAATCGAGTTTCAGCATCCCGGCCAGCCGACCTGACAGCCGGTGGTCGGTTGGCGGGGCCTTCCGGCGGCTTTCCGTCACAGCCTCCGTGAAGGCCCCTTGAAGGCGGGGTGCGGCCTCGTCTACGGTTCCGCGAATCACCCCGCTTGAGCAAAGAGAGTCCCATGCCGTCCTTCGACATCGTGTCCAAGACCGACATCCACGAAATCGACAACGCGCTGAACGGCATGCGCCGCGAGATCGAGACCCGTTTCGACTTCAAGGGCTCGCGCTGCACCGTGGAGCGCACCGAGAACGACATCACCCTGCTGGCCGACGATGGCCCCAAGCTGGAGCAGATGCAGGAACTGCTGCGGGTCTACGTCACCCGGCGGAAGCTGGACGCCGGTGCCCTGGACTATTCCAAGCCGCCGGAGCGGGCGGCGGGCGACGCGCTGCGCCAGGTCGTCACCGTCAAGCAGGGCATCGCCCAGGACCTCGGCAAGACCATCGTCAAGGCGATCAAGGACGCCAAGATGAAGGTCCAGGTCTCCATCCAGGGCGACGAGCTGCGCGTCACCGGCAAGAAGCGCGACGACCTCCAGGACGCCATCGCGCTGGTGCGCGGGCTGAAGATCGAGCAGCCCCTGCAGTACCTGAACTTCCGCGACTGAAACTTCCGCGACTGACCGGCGGCAAGGGCTCCACGGGGCCGTTCTTGCCGGGCGGCGGGTCATTCTTGCCGGGTGGGGCGGAAATTTTTGCCGGGTGCGCGGGTGGCGAGAGGGCCCCGCCACCCGGCCTTCCGCATCGTCCGACGATGGCCCGTCCCTTGCTTGCCCTGATCCGGTAGCCGAACGCCGCAGGGTCCACGCGCCATGTCGATACCGGCCAACGCCGACGCTTCCCAGTTGATGCGCATCCGGGCTGAAGAGCTTCTGGAGCGCAAAGGCACGGGTGCGCCCCGGCAGGCGGGGGAACTCGCCGGCCAGTTCGCCGCGATGCTGGAGCAGCTGAACGGCGTCGGCGGCGAGGATGGCGCGGCGGGCCCGATGGCGTCCTCCACGGCGGGTCCGGTGACGGGAAGCTCGGCGATCGCCCATCGGCTCGGCGTCGGCGCCGTCAGCGTCTTCGCGCAGAGCGATGCCGGCACGGCGTCCGCCGGTCAGGCCGAAGGACAGACACCCGACATGCCGGCGCCCAACGCGGAGGAGGCGATGCAGGTGGTGCAGAGCGCGCTCCAGGCCGAAAACGCCCCGAACTTCCGCTGGCTGACCACGCTGCTGACGCAGAGCGCTCCCGACACGATGAAGGCGGGGTCGGCCCGCTGATGGGGGGGCGAGAGTCAGCGAACCTCCAGCCGGCGCTCCAGTGTGACCACCGTCTTACCGTCACGGGCCAGGGTCACGATGCCCTGGTAGGGTCCCTTCGGCCATCCCGCCGCCGGGCGCTTCAGCCCCTGGTAGGAGAACCAGACGGCCTTGTCGCCGGTGATGCCCTTGCTGTTGTCGAACAGGGGCCGTCCGTCGCCGTCGAGGATGCGGATCCTCTGGGTGTCGCCGTCGCGGACGCCCATGATGTCGGACCACAGAACCAGCATGGGGGAATCCCGGGTCAGCGTCTCGCCGGCGAATTCGCCGTGGCGGGCCGGCTCGGCCTCCGGGACGCGTCTGGTGGCGAAGCCGGCGCCGAGGCCGGCGGTCGGGCGGTAGGCCAAGGCCTTGGCCGTGGCGGCGTTCCACAACGGCGCCATGGCCTGGCCGCAGGCGGTGAAGGGCTGCTGTCCGACGAAGGGGTCGACGACCGCGCCGTTGTGGCGCACGCCGAAATGCAGGTGGGGGAATTCGGTCAGTCCCGACAGCCCGACCTGGCCCAGCCGTTGCCCGGCCTCCACCCGCTGGCCGGGGGTGACCGCGACGCTGCCGCGCTTCATGTGCAGGTAAACGGTCTGCCAGCCGTCGCCATGATCGATGATGACGGCGTTGCCGCCCCCGACCTTCATCACCGTGTCGCGGCCGATGACATTGACGTTCACGTCCTCCATGCCGTCGCGCACCCGCAGGACGGTGCCGGCGGCGGCGGCGAGCACGGCGACGCCCTTGTCCATGGCCGTGTAGTCGGGCAGACGGAAGTCGGTTCCGTCGTGGGCGTCGTAGCTCAGCCGCCCGCAGGCGTGGTCGCGCCAGCCGGGGCCGGCGTCCTCGTCGACGTAGTTCTGGACGAAACAGGTCTCCCCGACCTGGCAGGCGAGCGGCAGCGCGAAAGCCGGCGCCTCCGCCGCGGCGGGGCCGGCGACGGACAGGGCACCCGCGAGGAGGCTTGCGGAGACAGCGGTGGCGAGCGCGGTGCGGATCATGCGGGCTTCCCAGGGAGGAGGGCGGGCGGAGAGGGCAGGGTGAGGGAAGCCCCGTTCCGACGCAACCGCAAGGAAGCCATACGCCGCCCAGCCATTGTCCCCTGGTAAAAGCCCGTCAGCCGGCGATCAGAACCGCGAGCACCTCCGAAGCGAGGACCGCCGGCTTGATCGGCTTGCGGACCATCCGGGCGACGCCCAGCTTGGTCAGGGCCTGCATGGTCAGCTCCGGCGGCACCCGCTCGTCGATTCCGGACAGGACGATGATCCGCAGGTCCGGACGAAGGCTTCTGGCCGCCTGGATGACCTCGAACCCGTCATGCTCCGGCATGATGAGGTCGGTGACCAGCAGGTCGAACTCATGGAAGGTCAACGATTCGATGGCCGCCCGCGCGTCGGTGCAGCCGGTCACGCTGTTGCCTTCCTTTTCCAGGATTTTGCTGACGATGCTGAGGGATACCGGGTCGTCATCGACGACAAGGATGTCTGCCATCGGAGCCTGCCCTCTCTTGGACGATTGTTCGGGTTTGCGATTTTCCGATCTGAATAAGGCGGGGGTGGTTTACGTCCCGTTTATGAGCGGGGACGGCCATGCATCCCCGTCAGGGCACCCCGCACCCGCGATCGCACGGCGTTGACTTGGCGTTCCGTGCGCGTAAACTGGGGGCGCCTTCACGAAGAAGGTGCCGGTCGCCCATCACGGGGATCGGTCGATTGGGTCATATCGCTTTCAAGAGGATGTGACATGAGCACCGCATTGGCACTGACCACCCCGTTTCCCGGTGAGTCGCTGTCCCGCTACATCGAGCAGGTCCACCGCTTCCCCGTCCTGGGCGCGGAGGAGGAGTATGTGTTGGCCACCGCGTGGCGCCAGCATGGCGACATGGAGGCGGCCCGCAAGCTGGTGACCAGCCATCTGCGTCTGGTCGTCAAGATCGCCACCGGCTTCCGCGGCTACGGCCTGCCGATGACCGATCTGGTCGGCGAGGGCAACATCGGCCTGATGACCGCCGTCCGCAAGTTCGAGCCGGACCGCGGCTTCCGCCTGTCCACCTACGCGATGTGGTGGATCAAGGCGTCGATCCAGGAATACATCCTGCGCTCCTGGAGCCTCGTGAAGCTGGGCACGACCGGCGCCCAGAAGAAGCTCTTCTTCGGCCTGTCCCGCTTGAAGCGCAAGCTGGGCGAGTTCGGCAACGGTGACCTGAAGCCGGAGAGCGTGTCCCGCATCGCCCAGGAACTCGACGTTCCGGAAAGCGACGTGGTGGCGGTGAACCGACGCTTCGTCCAGCCGGTCGCCTCGCTGAACGCACCGCTCTCCGCCGGGGAGGGAACCGCGGAGATGCAGGACTTCCTGCCCGACGAGCGCCCGAACGCCGAGGACAGCCTGCTTGAGCGCGACGAGGCGATGCACCGCAGCGCCCTGCTGCGCGACGCGATGGAGGTGTTAAAGGACCGCGAGCGCGACATCCTGACCGCCCGCCGCCTTAGCCCTTCGCCGAAGACTCTGGAGGATCTGGCCGCCGTCTACGGCGTCAGCCGCGAACGCATCCGCCAGATCGAGGAGCGCGCCTTCCAGAAGCTGTCCCAGCGGGTGCGGGAACTCGCCGCAGCGGCTTGAGGGGGGACTTGAAGGGAGGCGCGTTGCCTCCCGCTCTGACTTGGTGTATATCTAAAGGCGTATCTCCGGGAAGGCTGGCGCCAGCCCTTGGTGCCATTCCTCCGGGTGAGGCGGCGCGCCGTTCTCCTGCCTGAAGTTGTGGTACGGGGAACCCTGGATGCAGCAGATGTTGTGATTTCGCCGCAATTTGTTGGAAATCGGTCCACAAGCCGTCATAATGACAACTCGGTTTCTGTGCACCCCTGGGTATCGGGCCACATCTCGATGTTCGCGGGCGCCTTGGTGAGCGGGTACGGTTTTGTCCAACGTGTCTCCGGCAGAGCATCAGGGGCCTGACGGCCCGTCCGCACCAGCAATGCCGACCACGTCGGCGTTCCTGGCGTCGCTGGCCGAAAGCCTCATGAATCAAGCCTCCTTCGCGCTGGTTTACGCCGACGCCGATGGGCGCTGCCTGTTCGCCAACCCAAGCTTCGCGGCCGTCTTGCGGACGGCGCCCGCTGCCTTGACCGGGCGGACCCTGGCCGAATTCGACCATCCGCTGGCGCGCGCCGTCGTCCAGGCGCTGGACCGCTCCGGCCAGACCGGGGAGGCCGCTCCGGTGGATTGCGAGGTCGAGCGCGCGGACGGCGGTCGCGGCGTGCTGACCGGCTTTGTCCTTCCCCACCGCACCGGCGACGGGGGCCATGGCTTTCTCGGGCTGTTCCAGGATGTGACGGACCCGGCCCGCATCGCCGATTTCGTCCTGCGCCGCGACCCCTTCGTGACCACGCTGCTCGACGCGGCGGTGGACGGGGTGGTGGTGGCCGACCGCCACGGCATCATCCGCACCGTCAACCGGTCCTGCCGCACGCTGTTCGGCTATGACGAGGAGGAGCTGATCGGGCGGAACGTCTCCGTCCTGATGCCGCCGCCCTTCTCCCGCGACCACGACAAGTACATCGGCAGCTATCTGGAGACGGAGCGCGCCAAGATCATCGGCATCGGGCGCGACGCGCTGGGACGGCGCAAGGACGGCGCGGTGTTCCCGATCCATCTCAGCGTCGGGCAGGCCCAGTTGGCGCGCGAGGTCGTGTTCGTCGGCATCATCCGCGATATCTCCGAACGGCTGGCGGCGGAGCAGAAAGCGACCTATCTCGCCCGGCACGACCCGCTCACCGGCGTTCTGACCCGCACCGCCTTTCTGGAGGAATGCGAGGCCGTGCTGTCCGCGCCGTTCCCCGGCCAGGAAGGGGGCCTGTTCGCGCTCTACGCGCTCGACGTCGACCAGTTCAGCGACATCAACGAGGCGTTCGGCTTCCACGTCGGCGACGCGGCGCTGAAGGCGATGGTCAGCCGGGTGACCGAGGTGCTGCCGCAGCAGACCTACGTCTGCCGCATCGCCGCCGACGAGTTCGCCGCCCTGTCCCGCGTCGAGAGCGCCGAGCAGGCGGAGACCCTGGCCGATCTGCTGCACGACCGGCTGACCGCCTCCATCTACGCCGACCGCCATTGGGTGCGGCTGCGGCTGTCGATCGGCGCCGCGGTCCAGGACGCCGACATCCGCACGCTGGAGGAGCTGAACGCCAAGGCCAAGCTGGCGCTCCAGGCGGCCCAGCACAACGGCGGCAACGCCGTCTGCTTCTACACGCCGGAGATGGCCGCGGCGGCGACCCGGCGCATGTTCCTGACCATGCATCTCGCCCACGCCATCGAGCGGAACGAGCTGCACATGGCCTACCAGCCGATCGTCGAGGCCCGCTCCGGCCGGATCGTCGGGGCGGAGGCGCTGCTGCGCTGGAACCAGCACACGCTGGGGCCGGTCTCCCCGGGCGAGTTCATCCCGGTCGCCGAGGAAAGCGGCCTGATCGTCCCCATCACCGACTGGGTGCTGACCGCCGTGGTCGCGCAGATGGCCGTTTGGGAGAAGGCCGGCACCCTGCCCAAGCAGATCTTCATCAACGTTTCCGGGCCGCAGTTCCTGCGTGGCAACCTCAGCGCCCGTCTGGAGGAACTGCTGGGCCGCCATCCGGAGCTGCGCGGCTGCCTGGGGCTGGAGATCACCGAGCAGGCGGCCGTGCGCGACCTGAAGGCCGCCGTGCAGACCCTGACGGAACTGGAGGCCATTGACGTCCAGGTGGCCATCGACGATTTCGGTTCGGGCTATTCGTCGCTCAGCTACGTGCAGCAGCTTCCGGTGTCGAAGCTGAAAATCGACCGCGCCTTCATGGAAGACATCCCGGACAACCTGAAAAACGGGGCGCTGGTCCGCGCCGCGGTCGGTATGGCGCACGGACTCGGCCTCGTCACCGTCGCCGAAGGGGTCGAGACCGAGGAGCAGCGCGACTTCCTGGTGTCGGTGGGCTGCGACCTGCTCCAGGGCTACCTGTTCGGCCGCCCCGTCGCCCCCGACGCCTTCGCGGCGATGGTCCGCGCCCAACAGCCCGCGATGGCCTGAGCGTCCGGCGGAAGAGGCTGGATGAGGATCACCCCTCCAGCCGTTCCGGTTCCTTTCCAGCCAAGGTGGGCGCCTCGATGGCACGGGCGGGCAGGCGCTCGCGGCGGGTTTCCCGACGCTGCCAGCGGCGGAAGGAGCGCTTCGACCACCAGGACAGGATCGTCTGCCAGAGCCGTTCCGGCCCCTGGAACAGCGGCACGCGGGGCTTGTCCATCGCCGACGGCTCCAGTGCCAGGCCGACCGAGGTGATCTGCCCGTCCTGCATGTCGCGGACGATCAGCTCGACACCGCCCATCCGCATCCGGTCGCCCAACTCGCAGGCGCCGCCGAACTCGTTGCGCAGCAGGTCGCGCAGCGAGCGCTGGGCGTTGGCCAGCGACAGGGGCAGGCCGTACATCTCGGCGATCTGCTCCACCGTCGCGTCGGGATTCAGCGCCAGATCGCCGTAGAAGGCGCGGTCGTCCTGGTCCAGCGGCCGGCTTTCGGCGAACAGCTTGTCGATCAGCGGCAGTTGGCTGGGCGGGGTGAACAGATAGACCATGTCCCCGGCCTGGAGCGTCCGCGCCTTGTGCAGCGGCACCACGCGGCCGTCGCGGATCACCAGGGAGGGGCGGGCGAAACGCGGCGTGCGCTGACCGCGGGCGGCTGGGCTCTTGGGGTGAACGGTGTAGGCGACCATCTCCTGGTCGGCCCCGCCGGGCAGCTCCAGCTCGAACCGCTCGACCGGGCCGCGCCGCGGCGGCACAATCAGCTTCAGCCAGCGCGCCATCGGGCCGATGGTCCAGCCCTGAACGGCCAGCGACACGATCACCACCAGGAAGGCGGTGTTGAAGATCACCTGACCACCCGGCAGCTCGCCCAGGATCGGCACCAGCGCCAGAAGCATCGAGACGGCGCCGCGCAGCCCGACCCAGGCCATGAAGGTCTTCTCGTTGGCCGAGAAGCGGAATGGGAGCAGGCACAGCCACACCGCCAGCGGGCGCGCCAGCAGGATCAGCAGGACGGCCAGCGCCAGGGCGGGTAGGGCGATCGCCCCGAAATCGTGCGGGGTGGCGAACAGGCCCAGCATGACGAACATGACGATCTGGCTGAGCCAGGTCAGGCCCGAGTGGAACTGGCGCAGGCCCAGCGCCCCGCGCAGCTTCACGTTGCCGGCGACGAGGCCGGCGGCGTAGACGGCGAGGAATCCGCTGCCCCCCAGCTCGTTCGTGCCGGCGAACAGGAACAAGGCGAAGGCCAGGGTGACCACCGGGTTCAGGCCGGGGTCGAGGCGGGCCTTGTTGATGAAGGCGGCCAGCCCGGCCCCGCCCAGCACGCCGAGGACCGCTCCGCCGGCGATCTGCTTGACCAGGAAGCCGGCCAGTTCCAGCGGCGTCCCCCAGCCGTGCAGCGCCGCCTCCACCAGCATCGCGGTCAGCAGGATGGCCGTCGGGTCGTTGCTGCCGGACTCGATCTCCAGCGTCGAGCGCACGCGGTCGCGGATGGTGATGCCGCCGACCCGCAGCAGGAAGAACACCGCCGCCGCGTCCGTGGAGCTGACCGCCGCGCCGACCAGGAAGGATTCGATCCAGGGCAGGCCCAGCAGAACATGCGCGGCGACGCCGATGACCCCGGAGGTGATGGCGACCCCGAAGGTGGCGAGGCTGAGCGCCGGCCAGGCGGCGGCGCGGTAGCTCGACAGCTTGGTGTCCAGGCCGCTTTCGAAAAGGATCACGGCGAGCGCGATGGAGCCGATCAGAAAGGCGCTGTCCGCGTCGTTGAAGCTGATGCCCCCGACGCCGTCGACGCCGGCGAACAGCCCGACGCCCAGGAAGATCAGCAGCAGCGGCGTGCCGATCCGCAGCGCCAGATAGCTGGTCAGGATGCTGACGATCAGCAGCGACGATCCGATCAGGATGATGGTGCTCGCCGTCTCCATAGTCCTCGCGCCGGAATGGGGATGATGCCGCCTTTGCGGTCATCCGATTTTGGCAATTCTTGGGCACGAGTGCAACGCAGCGGCCAAAATTTCCCAATGTTCCTAAAATAATACAGAAATGTCTCCCGCAATGCAGCATTGCGGCGGGCTACAATCCTTCCGGGTTAATGCAACGGGCGAGGGGGCATTTCATGTTTCGTACACGGCGTATTCCGACACCACCCCTCGCAGCCCTGATCCTTGTTCTGTCCTCTTCCGCCGCGGCGATGGCGGGGGCCTTGCCGGATCTGGACCGCACGGCGGCGGGCGGCGGCACGACGCCGATCCGGTTCGACAAGAAGGCCATCGACCTTGGCGGTTGGGGCGCCCTGGAGGTCGGCCAGACGGAGAGCGCGTCGCGCCGGATGGTGGTGACCACGCCGGTGCGCGACCAATGGTTCTCCGACCCGGTCTTCATGAACGACGGCGCCTTCGGTGGGCCGGACGCGCGGGCGACCTATTATTCGCCGCGGCTGCACGGGTTCAACATCGGTCTCGGCTACACCCCCGTGCGGACGGAGCTGGGTGCGGCCGACCCGCTCGCCCGCCATGTGGTGGAGGGCGTCGTGCGGCACGACGGCCGGCTGGGCAAGGCCCGGCTGCGCATCACCGCCGGCGCGGGCAAGGCCGCCGTCGCCAAGGACCGCGGCACGCCGCGCCGGTCCTGGGTGGTCGGTGGTCAGGTGACGCTGCCCGGCGTCACGGTCGGTGCCGGCTATCGCGAGCAGCTGCCGGACGACGGCGTGGCGCGGCGGACGCTCAACGCCGGTCTCTATCTGGAGCAGGGCACGCCGCTGCGCGGCTGGACGGTGATGGGGCGGCTGGCCCACAGCCAGATCGGCAACGAGGCTCCGCAGGAGGCCTGGTCCACAGGCCTGCGCTTCCGCATGTCGCCGAAGGTGAGCGTCACCGCCGATCTGGGCACCATGACCTACGGCGGCGACCCGTCGGACAGCACGATGCTGCGCGTCGGGACCCGCGTTCTGTTCTGATTCTTGGCCCGAATGGGCTCGACATGCCTCTTTCGCCCTTATCCAAGGGTGGTTTCCCGACGGAATCGCGGTGTCGTGGAAGCAAATGGCCTTCTCGCCTGTTTATAGGGGCGAGATGCACCACAAGGAGGGTTTGGACATGTCTCGTTTGCGCCTGATCGGGACCGCCATTGCGCTGTTGACGCTCGCGGCCTGTTCGACCGGCGGCGTGGTGGGTGGCACGGCTGGCGCCGCGGGCGGTTACGCCGTGGACGGCAAGCGTGGCGCGATCATCGGTGGCCTGGGCGGCGCCGCCCTGGGCACGGCCCTGGATCGCTGACCGGACGCAACGGACAGGGTCCGTTGCCGATGACGACAAGCGCGTCGCACCGATCCGGTGCGGCGCGCTTTCGCTTTGTCAGGCCCGCCATTCCTTCCGCAGGATGGCGTACTGCATGGTGTTCTCGTAGAGCGGGGCCCCGTTGCCGTCCGTCGTGAAGGAGATGAACTCCACGAACAGCCCCTCCTTCCTCATGCCGAGCCGTTCGCACAGGCGCTGCGACGCGATGTTGGTGTCCTCGACATAGGCGTAGAGACGACGCGCCTGCCTCGCGGCGAACAGATGATCGAAGAAGGCCCGCGCGGCCTCGGCGGCGTATCCCGCTCCCGCGAACTCCGCGTTGAAGTTCCAGCCGACCGAATGGGTGTCCGGCGGTTCGGGCATTTGGAACAGGTCGCCGATCACCCGGCCGGTGCTGCGCAGGCACACGGCGACGTGTTCATCACTGCGGCTGCGCGCGTCCACCTCCGCGGCCGCCGCGTCGAGGTCATCCAGTTTGAGAGAGAGGAAACAATTCGCCCGAGGATGGCGCAGGTAGGCAAGCAGGTCCGCCGCGTCCCCGTCCCGGAAGGGTCTTAGGATCAGGCGCTCGGTGGTGATGGGGTCCATTCATCGCCTCTGCGGAAGGGGCCGGGCGGGGAAGCCGGCAAATCATGGGCCGGTCAATTTTGCCGACCGGCACATTGGGGCTATCAGGAATCCCACTTACGCGGTTGATTGCCAAGCATATTTATGGTTGCACAAAACTTGCTTGTCGGATCTCCAACCCATCGGTCACGAGAAACCGTCATGCAGATCGGCAGCTATTTAACCGAGGTCTCCCGCGTCGTCGCCAAGTTCGCGGTGAAGACCGAGAAGACCGAGAAGACCGAACCGGAGAAGGAGAGCGGCGGCGTCAGCGCCGCCGACGCCTTCCTCAAGGAGGCGCGGAAATCACCGGCCCAGCGCATCCGCGACCAGTTGCTGGCCCGGATGAAGCTGGACGAGCAGTCCCTCGCGGAGATGCCGCCGGAAAAGCGGGCGGCCATCGAGAAGCAGATCGCCGAGGAACTGAAGCGCCAACTGACCGGCGAGCAGGACCGGCGAGGCGCCGCGGTCGACCTGACCGCCTGATAGCTTGGCACCGCTCAGACCGGGGGCGCGTAGCCGAACACCCTCAACGCGTCCTGAAGGTCGGGGAGGACGCGCTCGACCGCCGCCTCGCCTTCGCGGATGCAGTCGTCCGCCCGGTCGAACTCCGACAGGCCGATGTGCCCGAGGCGCGGCGTGATGTGCACGTCCGGCGGTTCACCCGCCAGACGGGACCGCGCGATGCGGTCGGTGACGATGCCCAGCGAGGAGACCATGACGCCGAACAGGCTCGGCCCCTCGTAGTCGCGCCGGAAGATGCGGCGGCTCAGCGCGCCGATGGGCACGCGGAAGCCGGCGCGGGATTTGGACTCGCCATCCGGCCCTTGCTCCTCGTCGATCAGCTTCAGGAGATCGAACCCCGCCGCGGTCGGCACGGCGGCGCCGGGGCGCCGCGATTTGCCGATGATGTCGGCGGCCAGATTGACGGCGATCACCATCTGGGCGCCCAGGGCGCGGCAGGCCGACACCGGAACCGGGTTGACCAGGGCGCCGTCGACCATCCAGCGCCCCTCGAAGCGCACCGGCGGAAAGACCCCAGGCAGGGAGAAGGAGGCGCGCAACGCGTCCACCAGCGGGCCGTTGCGCATCCACACCTCGTGCCCGGTGACCAGATCGGTGGCGATGGCGGCGAAGGGGTTGGGAAGCTCCTCGATCCGGACGTCGCCCAGATGGTGACGCATCTCGGCGACCAGCCGGTCACCGCCGATCAGCCCGCCGCCCTGGCGCAGCCGAAGGTCCAGATAGCCGACGATCTTCATCCGGGTCAGGCTTCGTGTCCACTCCTCCAGCGCGTCGAGCTTGCCGGCGAGGTGGAGACCGCCGACCAGCGCCCCCACCGAACTGCCGCAGACGATGTCCGCCTCGATCCCGTAGCGCGCCAGCGCCCGCAGGACGCCGATGTGCGCCCAGCCGCGGGCCACCCCGGCGCCCAGCGCCAGACCGATGCGCGGTCGGTGATGGTGCTGGCCGTAGCGATTGCCGGGACCCTGTCCGTTTCCGCCGTCCGCCGCCATGGCGCCTCCTTTGCACGGGGTGGAGCGCGTTCCGGTCGGTATCGTGCCATCCGCCCGGTTAAGGAAGCTTGATCGGTTCCGCCCCGCCGGACAAGGCCCGCCGGACGGGCCCCGGTGAAGTAAGGCCCGGTGGACAAGCACCGGCGCCATCGGCTAAGCCATCGCGATTGCGCTACAGGAAGACGTGCACGTGAGCAAGAAGAGCGGAGAACGGCTGCGCCTCGACGCGGCGACGGAACGGCTGGTCGGCCGCATGCTGCGGGAATGGGTGCGCCCCTACACCGGCAAGCTGATGGTGTCCTTCCTGCTGATGGCCGTGGTGGCGGCGGCGACCGGCGCCTATCCGCTGCTGATCGACCAGGCCTATTCGATGTTCTCCGAGCAGGACCGCGGCATGCTGCTGGTCATCCCGCTGCTGATCATCGTGGTCACGGCGGTCAAGGCGCTGTCCATGTATTCCCAGACGGTGGTGACCACCGACATCGTGCAGCGGATCATCACCGACGTGCGCCTGTCGATGTTCGACCATCTGCTGCGGTCCGACACCGCGCAGCTTCACGCGGCCCCCACCGGGACGCTGACCTCCCGCTTCATCAGCGACGTCGACCTGATCCGCAACGCCCTGTCGCGGACCCTGACCGGGCTGGTGCGCGACATCCTGACGGTGATCGCGCTGGTCGGGTCGATGTTCTATCTCGACTGGGTGCTGTCGCTGATCGTCTTCCTGATCTACCCGATCGCCGCCATTCCCATCGTGAACATCGGCAAGCGGCTGCGCCGCGTGTCGCGCGACACCCAGGCGCAGATGGGCGACATGACCGCCCTGCTGACGGAAAGCCTGGCCGGCGCCCGCATGGTGAAGACCTACTCGCTGGAGGAGTACGAGCGCGCCCGCGCCGCCCGCGCCTTCGAGGACAATTTCGCCCTGACCATGAAGGCGACGCGGGCCCGCTCGCGCATCGACCCGATGATGGAGGTTCTGGGCGGCGCCGCGGTGGCCGGGGTGATCGCCTTCGCCGGCTACCGCATGGCGATGGGCGAAGGCTCGGTCGGCGCCTTCTCCGGCTTCGTCGGCGCGCTCCTGATGGCGGCGCAGCCGGTGCGGGCCATCGGCACGCTGAACGCCGTGCTCCAGGAAGGTCTGGCCGCCGCCCAACGCATTTTCGAGCTGGTGGACGAGAAGCCGACCATCACCGAGCAGCCCGGCGCCAAGCCCCTGGCGGTGGAACGCGCCGCCGTGTCCCTGCGCGACGTCCGCTTCGCCTACGAGGAGGGGACGGAGACGCTGAAGGGCATCGACCTGGAGGTTCCGGCGGGAGCGACGGTGGCCCTGGTCGGGCGCAGCGGCGCCGGCAAGTCCACGGTGTTCAACCTGATCCCGCGCCTCTACGACGCGACCGGCGGGCAGGTGCTGATCGACGGACAGGACGTGCGGGCGGTGACGCTGAAGAGCCTGCGCGGCGTGATCTCGTTGGTCAGCCAGGACACCGTCCTGTTCAACGACACGGTGCGGGCCAACATCGCCTTCGGTCGGCTGGACGCCCCCTTCGACGACATCGTGGCCGCCGCGAAGGCCGCCGCCGCGCACGACTTCGTCGCCCGGCTGCCGGAGGGCTACGACACGGTGATCGGCGACCGCGGCGTGAAGCTGTCGGGCGGTGAGCGGCAGCGCCTCGCGCTCGCCCGCGCCTTCCTGAAGGACGCGCCGATCCTTCTGCTCGACGAGGCGACGAGCGCGCTGGACAGCGAGTCCGAGCGGCTGGTGCAGGGCGCGCTGGAGCGGCTGACCCAGGGGCGCACGACGCTGGTCATCGCGCACCGTCTGGCCACCGTGCGCAACGCCGACCGGATCGTCGTGATGGAGGGCGGGCGCATTCTGGAGCAGGGCACCCACGACGCCCTGATCGCGCAGAACGGTACCTACGCCCGCCTGTGCAAGCTCCAGTTCGGCGAGGACGGCGAGGCCGCCTTGCTGGCGCCCTGAGACCCCATGAACTGAACGGGCGGGTTGGAATGTGGCCGGCCCGCGGTCATTCCGCCGCGGGCAGCATCTCCACCACGGCGTTGCGCAGCTCCTGGGCGGCGATGGGCTTGTGCAGCAGGGTGTGGCCGCCCGCGCGGGCTTCCGCCAGCCGCTCCGGCGCGGTGTCGCCGGTGATGATCGTCGCCGGCACCGGCGCCCGCAGCCGGTCGCACACCGCCCGGATGGCGTCCAACCCGGTCTTGCCGTCGCGCAGGCGGTAGTCGGCCAGGATGGCGCTCGGCCATTCGCCGCTCTCGACGTGCCGGACCGCGTCCTCAATGGAGCCGGCCGTCAGCACCCGATACCCCCAGCCCTCCAGCATCGCCTGCAGGCCTAGGCGGATCAGCGGTTCGTCGTCGATCACCAGGATCATGCCCCGCCCGTCGCCCGTCACCAGACGGGCTTCCGGCGGCGCGGCGCCGGTGGCTTGGCGGGTGACCAACGGCACGTCGATGCAGAAGGCGGAACCTCGTCCCGGCCGCGAGCGCAGATGGATCGTGTGGCCGAGCAGGCGGGCGAGGCGGCGCACCACCGCCAGGCCGAGCCCCAGCCCCTTGCTGCGGTCCCGCTCCTGGTTGGCGACCTGGAAGAACTCCTCGAAAATCTCCTCGTGCTTGTCGGACCGGATGCCGATGCCTGAGTCCATCACCTCGATGCGCAGGCGGTCGCCCCGGCGTCGGCAACCGATCAGCAGGCCGCCCCGTTCGGTGTAGCGCAACGCGTTTTCCACGAGGTTGCGCAGGATTCGCATCAGCAGGGCCGGGTCGCTGCGGATCGTCAGGGCGCAGGGAACCGCGCGCAACCGCAGCCCCTTGGCCTGCGCCTGGGGGTGATACTCGGCGGCGAGCTGTTCGATGATCGGGCCGATCGCCAGATCCTGCAGTTGCGGCACGATCAGCCCGGCGTCCAGCTTGGACACGTCGAGCAGGCTGTCGAGCAGCATGCGCAGCCCGTCCATGGCCAGCCCCATGGAATCGAGAAGAGGGGCGGCGGGGTGCCCGTCCAGCCGTTCCTCCAGCGCCGACTGGAACAGCATCATCGCCTGGACCGGCTGCCGCAGGTCGTGGCTCGCGGCGGCGAGGAACTTGGACTTCGCGACGTTGGCGCGGTCGGCCTCGGCCTTCGAGGCGCGCAGGGCATCCTCGGCGCGGCGGCGCTCGGTGATGTTGCGGACGATCCCGGTGAAGAAGCGGCGTTCCCCGGCGGTCCATTCGGTGACCGCCAGTTCGATCGGGAAGATCGAACCGTCCTTGTGCCGCCCCTCCACCTCGCGCCCGATGCCGATGATCCTCCTCTCGCCCGTATTCTGGTAGGCCTGGAGATAGCCGTCATGGGCGGAGTGGTAGGGCTCCGGCATGAGGATGCGGATGTTCCGGCCGACCGCTTCGCCGGTCTCGTAGCCGAAGATGCGCTCCGCCGCCGGGTTGAAGCTCTGGATCGTGCCGGTCTCGTCGATCACCAGCATGGCGTCCACCGCGGTCTGCACGATGGCCCGGTGGCGTGCCTCGCTTTCCGCCAGCGCCGCCTCGCGTCGCCGGATGAGATCCGCCGCGCCGCGGATGGCGCGGCCCACCGCCTCGATCTCCGCCACGCCGCCGCCGGGCGGCGGCACGGGGCGTCCGGCGCCCAGGGCCTGGGCCGCTTCGGCCAGTTGGGAGACGGATCGCGTCAGGCGCCGCCCAAGCAGGATCGCCGCCGCGACCCCGATCAGCAGAAGGACCACGCCGCCGCCGGTGAAGAGCAGGAGGGCGTGGCGCGCCGGGGTCGCCACCAGGGCGGTGGGGACGCTCATCGCGACCACCCAGCCGAAGCTGCGGGATCGGTTGTAGGTCTGGATCGCCTCCACACCCTCCAGATTGACGGCGCTGTGGAAGCCGTCCGGTACCCGCTGCATCCCGGTCCACAAGGAGTCGGGAAGGCGCTTGCCGACGAACTGCTCGGTTTGGTGCGACCGGGCGATGACGACGCCGTCCTGGTCGATCACCCCGGCCCGCCAGCCCGCCGGGATGCGTTCCGGCGACACGATGGCCTGAATCCGGTCCTGGGGAATGTTGAGGCTCAGCAGGTAGCGGATCTGGCCGTCGCGGATCACCGGGGCGACGATCGCGAGAAGCGGCATCTGGCTTACGCCGCCGATGAACAGTCCGGTGACCTGCGGTCTTCCCGTGTCCATCACCCGCTGATCGGCATCGAGCACGGTGCGGTCCGGCAGCTCCTCGCCCCAGGGCACCCGGCTGTTGACCCATTGCCGGCCCTGCGGATCGCGCAGAACCACGTTGGTGCCCAGCCGGTCGCGCGTGCCGGCGGCCTGCCGGTAAAAAGCGGCCATATCGCCTGTTGTCAGGCTTTCCGTTGTGGACAGCACCTCGGCGGCGGCGATCAGGCGGCTCACCTCGCGCTCCACATCCTCCGCCAACAGGCGCGTCCGGTCGAGGACGAGCTGTTCCGTTTGCCGGGCCTGCGCGTCGACGTTGCGGATGAGGAGGAACACCGAGAAGAGGACCAGCGGCACGGCGACCGCCATGACGAGCAGGACGAGCCAGCCCCGGACCCGTTGCGGGCGCAGCCAAGCCGTCGGCCGCGGTGGCATCACCGGATTGGGGGTCATCGAATCGGCCGGCGTCCGAACACAACCCGGTGTCGGATCGCTTGCGGACAGCGACCGAGTTGGCGGGGGGCTTCGTCGCGGGTGGTTCCTCGCGGTCCGGACGGCACCGCAGCGCGCGCTCTCATCCCTCGAAGTCCATGAAACGGCTTGGTTTTATCGGGGCCATCGATCAAGGAGACGTGTCCGGTCCGAACGTACCGAGGCATTTCGCAGGCCACCCCTGGGTCACCGGTTGCTTGGCATCTCTAAACCGGGTTGTATCATACCACACAATAATCGGTTGAGAATCCATCGACCCGCCCAGGGAAGGGGCCCCGGATGCCCCGCCGGCAATTGGCGCCGGGGCCGATCCGGTCTATGGTCCCGCCTCATGGAACCTTCCCTCGACGATGCGATCCGCCTGCACAAATCCGGCAACCACGCGGGGGCGGAGCCGCTTTACCGTGCCGTGCTGGAGCGCGAGCCGGCGAATCGCGGCGCGCTGCAGATGCTGGCGATGCTTCTGGTGCAGACCGGGCGTCCGGCCGAGGCCGTCGGCCATTTCCGAACCATCCTGCGGTTGGAGCCCGGCGGCGTCGCCGGCTACAGCAACCTCGCCGCCGCCCTGCGTCTGGCCGGGCAGGGGGCGGAGGCCATCGGCTGCCTGCATCGGGCGCTGGCCCTCGACCCGGCGCACGCGGCCTCCTGGTTCAACCTCGGCAACGGCTTGAATCAGCAGGAGAAGGCGGCCGGCGCCGAGCGGAGCTACCGGCGGACCCTGAATCTTGAACCCGGCCATGCCGGGGCGGCGGGCAACCGGGCGGCGTTGCGTGAGCAGTGGGGCGCGCGCCTGGACGAGGCCGAGCGGCGGAGCGCCGCGGCGCGCCTCCCCTTGGCGGACGCTGAAACCTGGGTTGCGGCGGCGGAGTCCCTGGTGACGGTCGGCGATCCGGCGGTGGCGGAAGCGATGGCGCGCGCCGCCCTGGACCGCGATGACGGGAACCACCGGGCCAACCGGCTGCTGGGGCGCCTGCTGCTGGAGCGCAGCGGGGCGATGGGGGTGCAGGACGGCAAGCCCTTCGCGGTCGACCGGGCGCTGGTCGAGGAGGCCATCGGCGCCTTGCGCCGGGCCGTCGCCGCCCGCCCGGACGATGACGAGGCCGACTGGCTGCACGTCGCCGCGGTGGCGACGCTGGTGCAGGTGGGTCTGGCGTCCGACGCGGTCCTGCGCGACGGGGCGCGGGCCGCCTGGGTCCGCCTGCGGCGCCACCCCAAGGACACGGTGGCGGCGTCGGTCATCGGCTTCCACGCCTACCGCCGGGACCGGCTCGTCCTCGCCTCCTGGCTGGGTCGGCGCTTCCGCCGGCGCTTCACCGCGGCGGAGGTCGCCCGGGAGCATGAGCTGGGCCTATGGACCATGCTGCGCGCCGACGACGTCTTCTTCCGCGCCCTGCCGCCGGTCGAAACGGTGCTGGAGGGCATGGCCCCCCTGGATTTCCGGATCGCCCCGGTGCCGGGACCCACCGGGGAGCCGGCGGTCTTCTTCTGCTGCGACGACGTCTATTTCCGCCGGTTCGCCCCCGCGCTGCTGGAGTCGCTGGCGGAGCGTATGCCGGGCGCCACGGTCGCCGTCCATGTGGTGGCGCCCTCGCCGGAGACGGAGCAGGCCATGGCCCGTTGGAGCCGGGACGGCCGATTGAGCGTGGGCTTCTCGCTGGACCGGCCGGACATGGCCGGATGGACCGACATCAAGCGCGTCACCTATTACGCCTCTGCCCGCTTCCTCCGCGCCTTGCAGTGGCTGCGCCGCTTGGACCGCCCGCTGATGGTGATCGACACCGACGCGCGGATCGCCCAGGACCTGCGGAGCTTGCGGGAGGAGATGGCGGGCTATGACGTCGGGTTCCTCATCGACGGGCGCAGGCGCGGACCATCACGGGAAATCACCGTCTGCTTCAACGTCTACAACAACACGCCGGGCGGCGACCGTTTCCTGTCCCTGCTCGGCGCCTACATCGGGCATTTCCTGGCAGGGGCGGAGGTCTATTGGATGCTGGACCAGATGGCCCATTACGCGGTGCTCGACTGGCTGAAGCGGCATGAGCCGATCCGGGTGCGCCGCTTCGACTTCCTGAACTTCCCCTACTGCCACTTCGTCGGCGCGAAGTGACGCGCCCGCCGGGTCACTCCCGGCCGAGAACCCGGTCGACCACCGTGTCGGCCCACTCGCGGGAGCGGAAGCTGGCCTTGGCCTCCACCGGGTCGTAAACGCGCTCCACCCAGTCCCAGAAGGCGATCGGACGCTTCTCGTTGTAGGCGGCGTACAGCTCGAAGAAATAGTCGAGGATGCCGGTCTTCGCCTGCTTGAAGTGGCCGTATTTCCAGTGGAGCTGCTTGGTCGCCCGCTCCAGCGGCACGCCCTCGTGGATGAAGAGGTAGAGCGCCGACATGAAACCGGCGCGGTCCGCCCCCGACTTGCAGTGCAGAAGCGCCGGATACTGCATGGTCGCGAACAGGTCGCGGGCCTTCAGCAGCGTCTCCTTCTTCGGCATGTCGCGGGAGTTGACGGGAAAGTCCACCAGCGTCAGGCCGGCCGCCCGGCAGGCCTCGGCCTCCAGGATGTAGGAGGCGCAGTCGCGGCCGCCGCGCAGGTTCAGGATGGTCTTCACGCCGTGCCGCGCCGCTTCCCGGATGTGCGAGGGCGAGGGCTGGCTCGCCCGGTACATGTTGGGGGAGATGCGGTGGGTGTTCGAATAGACCAGCCGGAAGCAGGCGTGGTCGATGAACACGCTTTCGACATGCCCGAGCGCCCGTTGCAGCGGGGAGACCATGCGCCCGCGCGCCCGCTTGATCCCGTCGGCCAGGGCGGTGGTCGTGTAACGGCGCAACATCTTCCGGGTGGTGGCCACGCAGCAGTCTCCAAATCGACAAGGCCGCCAAGATAGGCACACTTTGCGTGGCGTCAAGGCCGCCGCACCGCTGGGCTGTGCGGCGCTTTGGTCATCCGGCCCGCAGGACGCGCCCGTAGATGTCGTACCGCGCGGCCAGCGACAGCACGATCTCCATGTAGAGATTGATCAGGCCGTTGGCGTAGAAGGCCGGGCAGCCGGTGTAGTGGCGCTCGCCCGCCTGCGCGGTCGGCTCGATCAGGTCGGCGTTCAGGACGATCATGCCGCCCGGCGCCTCCGCATCGTAGACGAAGGCGGTCTGGTGGCGGGGCAGGGGGTGGATGGCCTGGTGGTCGTCGGCCTCGATGTGGCCGGCCCCCATGAACTGGCAGAGCATGCCGAGGCTGCCCATGGCGAGCGGCAGCACCTGCTTCAGGCTGCGGCGCGACAGGTCGTCGTATTCGGCCGGGGTCAGGCCGGGCTTCAGCATCGGCGCCGACTCGCACAGGTTCCAGCAGACGTGGAGCGCGGTGTGGCTGCCCGTCTTGGTGATCGACAGCATGTCGTAGCCGGACGGCGCGTGCAGCACCGACGCCTCCAGCGTGTTGGCGAGGACGAAGCTGGCCGCGGCGAGCGGGGTGATGGCGCCCTCCGCCCGGCAGCGCTCCTCCTCCAGGGTCACCTTGATCGCCCAGTCCTTGATGATGGCGTCCAGCAGGTGACACACGCTGTCGCGCAGGAAGCCGATCAGCGTCTCCGCCGAGGCGGCCTCCAGCCCGGCGGCGTCGGCGACGTCCAGCCCGTGCGGCGAGTCCGGCGGGTTGCACAATTGCAGATGGCCGTCGGCGTCCAGCGGCATGCGGTTGGTGATGTGGTCGCGCAGGTCGTTGTAGAGGAAAGCCAGCAGCGTGTTGATCGCGACCTTCTCGTAATCCTCCTTGCGGGTGTCCGCGTGGGCCGGGCACTGGCCGGCGAGGCGTTGAAGCTCCTCGGTGAAGAGGTAGTTCGGGTCCTCGGTGATGCGGTGCAGGATCGGCGCGAGGTTGATCCGGGTCATCCCGGCCTCCTCATGCGCGGCGAGATAAGTCAGGGCGAAGTCGTTGGAGCGGGCCATGATGGGGCGTCAATCTCGTGGGTGAGGACGGTCAGCGGTCGCGAAGCCGGTCGTAGACGCCGTAGTCCATGGCGATGCTGGCCACGATGTCGAGATACAGTTTGATGAAGCCGGGCGTGTAGAAGGCCGGGCAGCCGGTGTAGTGCCGCTCGTCGGGCTTGGCGAAGCGGGTGATCGGCTCCGGGTTCAGGCAGATCAGCCCGGCCTCGTCGAGGACGAACGCCGTCTGGTCCTTGGGCAGCAGGTGGATGGCGAGGCCGTCGTGGGGTTCGATCCCCGACGCCTCCATGTAATGGACCAGCATGCCCAGGCTGGCCATCGACAGCGGCACCACCTGCTTCAGGCTGCGCCGCACGAGGTCGTCGTAAGCCGCCGCGTCCTTGTCCGGGAGCAGCAGGGGGGCCGCCTCGACCATCGCCCAGCAGATGTGGATGGCGGTGTGGCTGCCGGTCTTGGTGATCGACAGCATGTCGTAGCCGGCGCGCTGGTAGAGCGGCGAATCCTCCAGCGTCGTGCGCAGGATGAAGGTGGCGGCGGCGGCGGCGGAGATTTCACCCGTGCCCTGCGCCCGGTAATGCTCCTCCTCCGACAGCAGGTCGGCCGCCCAGCCGGTGATGAGGCCGTCCAGCAGGTGACAGGTGGCGTCGCGCAGGACCGAGGCCATCACGTCGAGCGGCGCGGCCGCCATCGCGGCGCGGTCGGCCGGGTTGATGCCGTGTGGGGAGCGCGGCGGGATCGGCAGCATCACCTGTCCGCGCTCGTCCAGCGGCAGCTTGGACGCCACATGGTCGCGCAGCCGTTCGAACAGGTAGGCCAGCAGCGTGTTGACCGTCACCTTGTCCGCGTCGTCGGCGTTGGGGGCTGCGTGCATCGGGCACTGGCCGCCGCCGCGCCGCAACTCCTCGCTGAACAGGAAGGCCGGGTCCTTCTGGATGGTCTGGAGGATGTGGGCGATCGAGACGCGCTCCAACCCGGCGTCGGCGTGAGCCTTGATGAAGCTGCTGGCGAATTCGTTGGAACGGGACATCGTGGCCTTGCCGGAACGGAGTAATCCCGTTCAGCCTAGGGCGATTGGCGGGGCGGTTGCAACGGCAACCTCTGTGACCGGTTGACGCTTTCCCGTTGAAATTTGCGGTTTCAACCTTCCGGAACCAGCCAGTCGACCGTGCAGCCACCGCCGGTGGAGGGCAGGGCGGCGTGCAGAGCCGGCAGCAGGTCGCGCAGCGTGTCGTCCAGCGTCCAGGGCGGGTTGACGATCAGCAGCCCGGAGCCGTTCAGCCGGAGGTGGGTGTCCTCCGGGTGCCAGGTCAGTTCGACCCTCAGGATCTTGCGGATGCCGGTGTTCTCCACCGCCTCCTGGAAGCGCCAGACGGCGGCACGCTCCTTGATCGGGTACCACAGGGCGTAAATGCCGGTGGACCAGCGCTTGTGCGCGGCCTTCAGCCCCTCGGCCATGCGGGCGAACTCGTCCGGCTGCTCGAAGGGCGGGTCGATCAGCGCGAGGCCGCGCTTTTCCCGCGGCGGCAGATGGGCCTTCAGCGCCTGATAGGCATCCGTCTTGAAGACCGAGACCTGACGGTCCCCGGCGAACTCCGTCTTCAGGGTCTGCCAGTCGTCGGGGTGAAGCTCGTTGAGGAGGAGCCGGTCCTGCTCGCGCAGCAGCGCCCGGGCCAGCCGGGGTGATCCGGGATACCAGCGCAGCCGCCCGTCCGGGTTCAGAGCCGACACCGCGTCGAGATAGGGCCGCAGCGCCGGGTGCGGCGCCGGCCGGCCGAACAGCCGTCCGATTCCGTCCTGGAACTCCAGCGTCTTGCGCGCCGGTTCGGAGTCCAGGTCGTAGCGCCCAATGCCGGCGTGGGCGTCGAGCACGCAGAAGGGCGCCGGCTTGGCGCGCAGATGATCGATGATCAGCGCCAGGACGGCGTGCTTCATCACATCGGCGGGGTTGCCGGCGTGGAAAATGTGACGGTAGTTCATGGGGCAGGGATTTAGCCCATCGGGGCGTTCCGCGCCATCCCCTGCGAGCGGGTCATGACGATGCCGGGCGCGACGCCGGGATCAATCCAGGGAGGCGACCTGCTGGGCGTTGCGGAAGGTGCGGCGGGTGCTCGGCGCGATGCTGGCCGGTTCGGAGTCGCCGCAACGGGCGGATTCCAGCAGCTTGGCGCTCTTCGGGTCCAGCTCGTTCAGGTGCTGCCAGATCTTGCAGACGTAGTTCTGGGCCTGACGGGTGGAGCCGCCGTTGTAGCGGGCGACGGCGGTCTTCCAGCTGCCCTGCTCGCCGTGCAGGCGAAGCAGCAGGCGGCCGGCGTAGTTGACGTTCTCGCGGGGGTCGACGATCCGCTCCACCGGCTGGAACTCACCACGGTGGGTGCCCAGCGAGATCTGCATGCAGCCGACATAGACGTTCTGCCGAAGCTGGCCGCGCTTGTCGCGGAGGTGCCGGGCGGCGTCATTGGCGTTGCGGGCGTAGACCGGACGGCCTTCCACGCTCATCGCGAAGGGGGTCGGGGCGCCGTCCTGGCCGCTTTCCACCAGGGCTATGGCGACGAGAAGGCCGGAGGGGATGTTGAACTTGCGCTCGGCCTCCACGGCGTGGGAGACGCAGCTGCTGTCCTGGGCGGCGGCGGGCTTGGCGAGGAGGACCGGAGCGGCGGCTAAGCCCAGTGCAAGAGCGATCCAGCCGCCATACGTGCGTCGCACGCGCTGAGTTCGATCCTGCATATCCTCGGTCCCCTCGTTCGTTGCCGGGGTCATCCGGCTTCGTTTTGGCCCCCCGCGCGGGGCCGCCATTACCGGTCACCGAGTTGCTTACGGTGACCGCCTCCTACCCGAAAGTTCAGCGCCCACCATCGGGCGCCGAAGCCACACTTCCAAAAATTTTATACAGCGTCAATCTATTTGCGGCCCGGTAATACCACGCCTTTCGCTCGAACGATGTCACAAGGCCGTTTGAAAAGCCGACTCTCCGCCTCGGCCTTAGCCATTAAGGCACTGATTCCGAAGCCGTTTGAAAAACCGAAAGTGGTGAATTTTGCAAAAGGCGTACAATTTCCTCCAAACGGCCTAATGCGACGGTCTGACGCTCGATTCGTGGTTGGATGACCTCCTTCGGATGCCTCTTGCGCGCGTCTCGAAGCTGGTGCAGGAGTTCACGTCGTCTCTCGCAGTCCGGAGTCTCCCGGAGGGGGACGGCGCCAGCGCATCTCCCATAGCGAAGTGATCGTGGATCGCGATTCAACGGCTCAAGCCGAGCGGGAGGGGGCAGCCCCCCTCGTCCAACCCGGAGACGTTCCGGGCATGTTGTTCCAGACTGGCTATGACCGTCTCTATGCCGCCGACGCGGTGGGGGCGGCGCGCGCCTTCCGCCTTGCCTGCGCCGCCGACCCGGCGTCGGGCGAGGCTTGGGGCGCCTTGGCCGACAGCACGCGGGACGCGGGCGAGGCCGCTGGATCTCTGGCCGCCTGCGGGCGGGCGGTGGCGCTCGACCCCGGCGTGTGGCCCTGGCGGATCGCGCTGGCCGAGGCGTTGCGGACCGCTGGCCGGTTTGAGGAGGCCGTGGCCACCGGGCGGGTGTTGACGGCGGAACGGCCGGATTCCGCAACGGCCCGGCTCGGCCTCGCCCGTGCCCTGGCGGCGTCGGGCCGGCGGGACGCCGCGCTGGAGGAGTACCGCGAGGCCGTGGCTCTGCGCCCCGGCGACCGCGAGGCAGCGTTGGAACTGGCCGCCCTGCTGGTCGAGGCCGGCGACGCGCTGGGCGCGGTCGAACTGCTGCAGCCCTTGTCCCGCCGGGACCCGGAGGACGCGGGCCTGCACGCCGCCATCGGGCGGGCCTGGATCGCGCTGCAGGAGCCGGCGAAGGCATTGACCGCGCTGCGCCGTGCCGAACACCTCGACCCGGACGGCCGACTCGGCTGCGCGGCGTTGATTTCCGCGCTGGAAGGCGGCGCGGGAGAGGACCTTTCGGCCGCCTATGTGCGCGCCCTGTTCGACCGTTACGCCGACCGCTTCGACCAGGATCTGGTGGGCAAGCTGGGCTACTCCGCGCCGGCCCTGCTGCGCGAGGCGGTGGACCGGCTGGGGCCGGCTTCCGAACCTAGAGCTTCCGAACCTGGGGCGCCTGGGTTGCGGGTGCTGGACCTCGGCTGCGGCACCGGGCTGGCGGGCGTGGCGTTCCGTCCGCTGGCCGGGCATCTCGCCGGGGTCGATCTCGCCCCGCGCATGGTCGAGAAGGCCCGCGCCCGCGCGCTTTATGACGAGTTGGCGGTCGGCGACGTGGTCGCGGCGCTGGCACCGGCGCCGGGAAGCTGGGACCTGCTGGTCGCCGCCGATGTGCTGGTCTATCTCGGCAACCTGACCGCGCTGTTCGAGGGAGCCGCCAAGGCTCTGCGGCCGGCGGGTCGCTTCGCCGCGACGGTGGAGCGCCTGGAGGGGGACGCGGCGGGCGCCGGCCATGCGCTCGGCCCGTCGCGGCGCTACGCCCACACCGAAGCCTATCTGCGCGAGACGGCGGCGGCGGCGGGCCTGACGGTGCGGCTGATGGAGCCCTGCTCCCCCCGCCGGGAGAAGGGCGTCGGTGTGCCGGGTCTGCTCTTTATATTGGAGAAGCCGGAAAACTGACTAAGACGCCGCTCGGGGCGGGGGCGTGAGTCACGCCTCCGCCCGGAACGGCTGCAGGCTGAGCAGGGCGCAGTCCCAATAGGGGCGCGGGCCGAAACGCTCAGCCAGGAAATCAACGAAGACACGGACCTTCGGCGACAGATGCCGGTTCTGTGGGTAGACCGCGAAGACGTTCGACTCCGCCATGTAATAGTCCAGCAGCAGGCACTGGAGCTGCCCCTTGGACAGCGCTTCGCCGCACAGGAAGGTGGGCAGCACGATGATGCCGACCCCGGCGATAGCGGACTCGCGCAGCAGGTCGCCGTTGTTGGTGCGCAGCGAGCCCGACACACGGACGGAGCGCATGGCGTCGCCAACGCGGAACTGCCACTGCTCAGCAGTCGGAACATTGGTGTAAATCAGGCAGTTGTGATTGGACAGCTCATCCGGCGTCTGAGGAGTGCCGTGCTTCTCCAGATAAGCCGGGCTTGCGCAGACCACCTGCCGGTTGGGGGCCAGCCGCTTGGCGATCAGCGAGCTGTCGCGCAGCCGCCCGATGCGCACCGCCAGATCGTAGCCCTCGTCGATCAGATCCACGTAACGGTCGTTGAGGTCCATCTCGATCTCGATGGACGGATAGCGCTCAAGGAACTCGGCCACCGCCTTGGCCAGATGCAGCAGTCCGAAGGACACCGGCGCGTTGACCTTCAGCCGCCCGCGCGGGGCGGCGTGCAGGTCGGCGACGGCCTGTTCCGCCTCCTCCAGGTCGGCGATGATGCGGGTGCAGCGCTCGTAATAGGCTTGTCCCACCTCGGTCAGGCTGAGCTTGCGCGTGGTGCGGTTCAGCAGCCGCGCCCCCAGCCGGTTCTCCAGTTCCGCGATGCGGCGGGAAACCACGGACTTGGACAGGTTCAGGCGCTCCGCCGCGGTGGTGAAGCTCTTGGTGTCCACGACCTTGATAAAGGCCATCATGTCGTCGAGGCGGTCCATGCCATTGTTCTACACCTGGGAACAATGAAGTTCCAGCGCCCTGGATTTGCCGAAACGGGGCAACGCGCTATCTTTTGGGACGCCGCAGCCTCCGGCGCGGCCGCAACGACAGAGGGGAGACGAGACATGGCGAAGGTTCTGGTGCTCTACTACAGCAGCTACGGCCACATCTCCACCATGGCGCAGGCGATGGCTGAGGGCGCCCGGTCGGTTCCGGGAACCGAGGTGTTGGTGAAGCGCGTGCCGGAGCTGGTCCCCGAGGAGGTGCGGCAGAAGGCGCACTTCAAGGAAGAGCCGAACATTCCCATCGCCGACCCGAACGAGCTGGCCAACTACGACGCCATCATCCTGGGCGTGCCGACGCGGTACGGCAACATGCCGGGCCAGATGAAGAACTTCCTCGACCAGACGGGCGGCCTGTGGGCGAAGGGCGCGCTGGTCGGCAAGGTCGGCGCCGCCTTCTCCTCCTCGGCCACCCAGCACGGCGGGCAGGAGAGCACGATCCTCACCACCCACACGGTGCTTCTGCACCACGGCATGGTGATCGTCGGCCTGCCCTACAGCTTCCAAGGCCAGATGGGCGTGGACGAGGTGATGGGCAACAGCCCCTACGGCGCCAGCACCATCGCCGGTGGCGACGGCTCCCGCCAGCCGAGCGCGGTCGAACTGGACGGCGCCCGCTACCAGGGGCGTCACGTCGCGGAGATCGCCAAGAAGCTGCACGGTTGAGGCGGAGCACCCTCTCCCGCCGTCCGGGCGGGGGAGGGAGGCCGCAAGAAGGGGAGTTCAGGGCATGGGCCTGTTGATCGACGGCCGCTGGCACGACCAGTGGTACGACACCAAGAACAGCGGCGGCGCCTTCGTCCGTCCGGAGACCCAGTTCCGCAACTGGGTGCGGGCCGACGGCTCGACCCCGTTCCAACCGGAGGCCGGGCGCTACCACCTGTTCGTGTCGCTGGCCTGCCCCTGGGCGCACCGCACGCTGATCCTGCGCAAGCTGAAGGGGCTGGAGGACGCCATCGGCGTCACCGTGGTCGATCCCCTGATGCGCGAGGAGGGCTGGACCTTCCCCGAACCCGATCCGATCACCGGCTCCACCCGCCTGCACGAGGTCTACACCAAGGCCGATCCCGCCTATTCGGGGCGCGTCACCGTCCCGGTGCTGTGGGACAGGAAGACCGGGACCATCGTCAGCAACGAGTCCGCGGAGATCGTCCGCATGCTGAACCGGGAATTCGACGCCTTCGGCGACGCTTCGCTGGACTTCCACCCGGCAGAGCTGGCGGAGGAGATCGACCGGCTCAACGCCTTCGTCTACGACCGCGTCAACAACGGCGTCTACAAGGCCGGCTTCGCGACCAGCCAGGAGAAGTACGAGCAGGCGTTCGACGCCCTCTTCGCGGCGCTGGACGAGCTGGACGAGCGGCTGGCCGACCGGCGCTATCTGCTGGGGAACCGGCAGACCGAGGCCGATTGGCGCCTGTTCACCACGCTGGTGCGCTTCGACGCCGTCTATGTCGGCCACTTCAAGTGCAACCTGCGCCGCATCGCCGACTATCCGAACCTGTCCGGCTATCTGCGCGACCTCTATCAGGTGCCCGGCGTGGCGGAGACGGTCGATTTCCACCACATCAAGCGGCACTATTACGCCAGCCACACCATGATCAACCCGACCGGCATCGTGCCGAAGGGGCCGGCGCTGGACCTCGACGCGCCGCACGGCCGTGACGCGGTGGGGTGACTTTTTGAATGAGGGGAGGGGTGATCGGGGTCAGGGCTTGTAGCAGCGCGCCATGTCCTGGTTGGGCCCGATCATCTCGCACTGGAAGCTGTTGGAGAATTTGAAGCGGAAGGGCCCGGTCTTGCGCACGCTGACCAGGGTCTGCCCGCCGGGATTCTTGAAGGCCACCCAGGCCGAGGCGTCGAAATGGGTGGTGATTCCGTTGCTCAGCCGCACGCGGCCCTGATTGTCCTTGATGACCTGCACGCCCGTGTTGAAGGCCATGACGCCGTTCGGCGTCTCGGACGCCACGGCGAGGCCGTTCGTGCAGTTCACCCCCTCCGGCTGAACCGCCACGCACTCATAGGGGCGCGGCTGCGACGCGGTGAGCACCATGGCGTAGATCGCCACTTCCAGAACGTTCATGGGCATGCGGAATCTCCCGGCAATCCGCACAAGGGTGCAGCAATGCACCGTGTACAGAATAATTCCGCCGTGGTTACGAAAAGTATAATGTCGCGGTCAAGGTTCTACTCTTTCGCGGACAGCGCTTTTTCCAGTTTCTCGCGCAGGCCGACCGGGGTCAGCGGCTTCACCAGATAGCCGGTGGCACCGGAGCGCAGGGCCGACAGGACGACGTCCGACCCGTCGTGCTTGGTCAGCATGATGACCGGCGCCCGCCCGTCCAAGGCCTGCAGAAAGGCCAGGCCGCCCATCGGCGCCATGTCCACGTCGCAGAAGATCGCGTCGAAATCGACCCGGTTGCAGCGGGCCAGCGCCTCCGCCCCGTCGGCGGCCTCGATCACCGTGCCGACACCCAACTGCTTCAGCAGCCGCACCGAGACGCTGCGGGTCACCACCTCGTCCTCAACGACCAGCACCGCGCACGAATTGAACGACACGGCCACCCTCGCGCTTCGTCCCGTGGACACCCCTAAGGGTTACGCCCGCATGATATATCAGCGCGAAAGAAACTCAAATGCGTGCAATCAAAATTTTCACGTCGGCCAGCGCGCGGTCGAGGGCCGCCGCGTCCCGCCGCGCGATCGTCGCGTCGCCGCGCAGGGCCGCCTCCTCCACCGAGCCGAACAGGTCGGCGAGACGCCCGGCCCCGGCGCTGCGGGCGGCGCCGGCCGCCGAATGGGCGGCCAGCCGGACACCATCCAGGTCGCCGGCGGCCAGCCGCTCCTTCAAGGAGCGTGACAGCGCGTCGGCGTTTTCCAGGAACAGGGCGTAGAGCATCGTGACGGTCGGGCCAGGGCCGCCGAAGTTGCGCAGCATCGGCTCCACATCGAGAATGTCCCGGTCGGACGGCGGGAGGTCTGCCGGGTGCGCTTCGCGCTGGCTGGACGGCGGCTGGGGCACGGCGACGGCTTCCGGCAGGACACGGTATGGCCGTACAGTGCGTGTGGCAATTCAACCCGGTCAAGCCGGGCCCGGCGCGACGAATGGACGCTTCGGCGCCGCAGCATCCGGTCGCGGAACCTGGGAAGGCGCAGCCTGTTCCCCAACGTCGCCAACGACCGCTGGAACGCCCGAGCGATGACCGCCGCACCCGAAGAACAGAGTCTGGACACCCTGATCGTCGGCGGCGGCCCCGCCGGGTTGACCGCGGCGATCTATCTGGCGCGCTATCGCCGCCGCTTCCTGGTGGTGGATTCCGGGGCGAGCCGCGCCTCCTGGATTCCGCTGTCCCACAACCACGCGGGCTTTCCGGACGGGGTGACCGGCGACGAGCTGCTGGCCCGCATGCGCGCCCAGGCGGAGCGTTACGGCGCCCGGATTGTGCCGGGAACGGTGACCGCGGTGGAGCGCGGCGACGAGGGCTACCGCGTGCGGACGGAGGACGGCCGGCTGTTCCGCGCCCGCACCGTGCTGGCCGCCACCGGCGTGATCGACCGTGAGCCGGAACTGCCCAACCTGTATCAGGCGGTTCAGCGGGGGCTGGTCCGCCATTGCCCGATCTGCGACGGGTTCGAGGTGACCGGCCACCGCATCGGCGTCATCGGCCACGGCACCGGAGCCCTGGGGGAGGCGCTGTTCCTGCGCACCTATTCCCGCGACATCACCGTCCTGACGCTCGGCGAGCCGATGAATCTGGAGGAGGCGGAGGAGCGCCGCATGGCCGAGGCCGGGCTGCGCGCCGTCGAGGAGCCGGTGGTGGAAATCCACACCGAGGGCGGGCGGATCGCCGCCCTGACCACGGCGTCCGGGGAGCGGCTGACCTTCGACACTCTGTATTCCGCCCTGGGCTGCCACCCGCGCAACGAGGCGGTGAAGGGGCTGGGCGTGCGCATCGGGCCGAGCGGACGGCTGGTCACCGACGGGCACCAGCAGACGGGGATCGAGGGGCTCTACGCCGCGGGGGACATCGTGGAGGGGCTGAACCAGATCTCGGTCGCCATGGGACAGGCCGCGATCGCCGCCACCGCCATCCATCGCCGACTCCTGGCGGAGGACGGGGACCTCTGAGGGGCGATGCCTCCCTGGCGAGTGGCCAGCGGTCCCGGGCAAAGTGTCGCATTTGACATTAATGAATGGTAATACCAAACCAATGGCTTGAGCTATGCTCTTGGTTTGATGGAGCTTCCAGGAAAGGCATGAAGGGTTATGCCTTTTGGGCTCGGCCGGACGTTTACACCTGATTAAGAATTTGGGCCTTAGGACTCTCGCCATTGCGAGAGGCGGTCCGTGCGGCGGGTGTGGCCCGGTGCACAGCGGGATGAGCGAAACGGCGGCATGATGCCGTCATCGATCAACCCCCCGATCAACCCGGCCAGCCTGCCAGAACGAACGGAACCTGCTCCATGGCCCAATCCGTGACCCGCGCGCTTCAAGCCATCAAACGCCACAACGCCAAGCCGGAGCAGATCGACCACGCGATCCTCAGCGCCATCAACGTGACGCTGTGCATGCAGTCCGGCGGCAACGACCGGGTCGCGGAAGGCTTCAACCAGGACATCGCGCTGAGCGGACGGGCCTTCGGCGTCCGGAGCTGACCTACTCCTCCATTTCCTCCCGCTTCCGCAGTTCGTCCTGCAGCAGATAGCGGGCCTCTGGCGGCAGATCGCCGATGGCCTCGGCCAGCACGCGCAGGCGCCGCCGCAGCCCATAGACGGTGTCGAGCAGCGACAGCACCACCGGCATCGCCTCGTCGTCGAGCGCCAAGTCCTCCCGCAGATCGCAGATCATTTCCAGCCGGGCCATGTCGGCCGCGCTGAAGACGAAACCGGTCCCCTCGTGACGCGGCCGCAGCCAATGCCGCTCCACCCACACCGTCAATTGGGCGGAGGAGACGCGCCGGCAGATCGTCAGCACTTCCTCGGTCCGCCATGCCACGCCGTCCTGGTCCATGCCGTTCCGGTCCATCTCACGCGGCCTCCATATCCCGTCTCGGGTTGTGGTCGGTCTTCCAATCCCGGACGAACGCCTCCAGCGCCGGGTCGGGCGCGTCGGGCAGGGCGATGCGCAGGGTCACATACTGGTCGCCGCGCGCCCCGTTCGTTCCGGGAAGGCCCTTGCCCTTCAACCGCAGCCGCGTGCCGTTGTTCGCCCCTTTCGGAACGGTCAGCATCACCGGCCCGTCGATGGTCGGCACGCGCACCTTGCCGCCCAGCACCGCCTCGGCCAGGGTCACCGGCAGGTCGAGCTGGATGTCGTCGCCGTCGCGCCGGAACCAGGGGTGGGGGGTGACCTTGACGGTCACCAGCGCGTCGCCGGGCGGACCGCCGTTGCTGCCGGGCAAGCCCTGGCCCTTCAGGCGGATGGTGCCGCCATCCTCCAGACCGGCGGGCAAATCGATGTCCAGCGTCTTGCCGTCCGGCATGGTGACGCGGCGCTTGCCGCCCTTGGCCGCCGCCAGGAAGTCGACGGTCAGCGCCATGCCGAGGTTGCCGCCCTTCATCGGCATGGCGGCGCCACGCGCGCCGCCGCGCGCGCCGAACAGGTCGGCGAAGATGTGCTCCAGATCGTCCGACGCGAAGCCCTCGGCGTGGGCGTAGCGGGCGCCCGCCGGGCCTTCGGCGAAGTCGCGGTAATAGTGGCGCTGCGGCCGTTCCTGACCGGAGTCGTCGATCTCTCCGCGGTCGAAGCGGGCGCGCTTGTCGGCATCCGACAGCAGGCTGTAGGCGGCGCTGATGTCCTTGAAGCGCTGCTCGGCCTCCGCCTTGCCGGGGTTGAGGTCGGGGTGGTGCTTCTTGGCCAGCTTCCGGTAGGCCTTGCGGATCTCGTCGTCCGACGCGGTGGGGGATACGCCCAGAATCTCGTAAGGATTGCTCATGGCGATGACCGTCAGTGAAAAGCGGGGGTCAGCGGCAAAAGGGTGAGCACGTGTGACGTGTATGTGTACAAGGCCTCCCCGCAAATCAAGAGGGCGGCCCATCCATACGGCGCACGGTGCCTGTGCTTGCGGCCGGGATGGCGACCGGGTCGAAAGCGCCAATATAGTGCGGGCCGGACTTGCTTCCGGTTGAACGTTCCCGAAAGGAGCCCCGAAAAGGAGTTGGTGAGAGAGGGAGCCCACGACATGCCGCGCACGCACCCGTTCTTCATGCCCACCGACCAGGCCGTCGCCGACCTGCGGCGGCGTCACAAGACCGCGAATGTGCTCCAGTCCCTCCTCCTGCTCGGCGGCATGGTGCTGCTGCTGGCTCTGTGCGGGATGATCCTGGCCGGGGTGGAGGGGGTGCTGTGGGCGCTGCTCGGCGGCGCCGTCAGCCTGCTGTTCAGCCCGCGCCTGTCGCCGCGCATGGTGCTCGGCATGTTCGGCGCCCGCCGCCTGACCCATGCGGAGGCCCCGGTCCTGTTCGACGCGCTGGCCGTCATCGCCCGGCGGGCGGAACTGCCCGCGGTGCCGGAGCTGTGGTACGTCGCCAGCCCGGCGCTGAACGCCTTCGCCGTGGGCAGCCGCCGCCGGTCGGCCATCGCGGTCACCGACGGGCTGCTGCGCGCGCTCAGCCTGCGCGAACTGGCCGGTGTGCTGGCCCACGAGGTCAGCCACGTGCGCAACAACGACCTGACCGTGATGGGGCTGGCCGACACGGTGACCAGCCTGAACTCGGCTGATGTCGGTCTTCGGGATGGCCCTGCTGATTCTCAACCTGCCCCTGCTGATGATGCGGCAGAAGGGAGTTCCCTGGCTGCTGGTGCTGCTGCTTATCGCCGCACCCTGGATCGGCGTCCTTCTGCAACTCGCCCTGTCGCGCACCCGGGAATTCGACGCCGACCTCGACGCCGCCCACCTGACCGGCGACCCGGAGGGCGTCGCCTCGGCGCTCGCCCGGATCGAGCGGCTTCAGCACAGCCCGTGGGAGGGGCTGCGCTTTCCCGGCCGCCGCCGGGCGCAGAACATCCCGTCCCTGCTGCGCACCCACCCGGACACCGAAGAGCGCGTCCGCCGCCTGATGGCGTTGCGCACCCCGCCGCCGGTCCTGCCTGGGCTCGGCGCCCATCCCCTTCATGCCCCGCCGCCGCTCGCCATGCCGGCGGCGCTGCGGCGCCCGCGCTACCGGATCGGCGGCTACTGGTACTGAGGTTACAGGGGGGCACGTCCGCCACTCCTGGACTCGGGGGGCCCGGCTGGGTAGAACCGACGGGCGCGGTCGGGCAATTTTCCCAAATCCCAGGCTTGTCCGGGGACGGCGGAGCGCCCGCGGCGGTCGGTTGGCTACAAAAGGCGGGTCCCCTCCATGACCTTTCAAGGGCGTTTGGTCCTCCTGATCTCCGGGCTGGTGACGCTGGCGGTGGCGCTGGTCACGATTCTGCTGGCCTGGACGACCCATTCGGCGATCCAGACGCGGGTGGAAGCGGACGGCCGCGGTGCGGCGACCCTGTTGGCCCGCAGCGCCACGCTGGCGCGCGAGGTTCCGCGCGACGTCGAGGCGCTGCTGGGCGACCGTCTGCTGTCGGAGGCGACGCTCGCTGCCCATCTCGTCGCGGTGATGGAGGCGGGCAAGGCGCCGACCAAGGCGGTGACCGACCGGCTGAAGGCCGTCGCGGACGGCGGCGGGCCGGATGAGATCTGGGTCACCGACAACCGGGGCCGCGCCTATCTGCACAATATCCCCGGCCCCGACATCACCTTCGGCCCCGACGCGCGGGCGCAGCCGCGCCAGGCGCCCTATTACGGCCTGCTGAACCGCGCGCCGGAGAAGGTGGTGACCGACGCCGCCGCCGAAGGTGGCAAGCTGATGAAGTTCGCCGGCGTGGCCGGCGTCGACAAGCCGCGCATCGTCCAGGTCGGCGCCGACGTGCGCCGGCTGGCCGACATCGCCCGCAAGGCCGGGGTGGACGGCGTGATGGCCTCCCTGCTGGCCGGCGGCACGGTGGAGGGCGCGTGGCTGCTGGAGCGCGACGGGCGCCTCGCCGTGCACGCCACCGGCCCCAGCGCCGGGCCGCTGTCGGAGCGGGCGGTGGAGGCGGCGAAGGCCGCGGCGGCGGCCGGCGAGACCGGCCTGCTGCGCGAGGGCGACCGTCTGACCGCCTTCGCCCCGGTTCCGGCTGTGGCCGGGCAGGGGGCAGCCGGGCAGGGGGCGGGCATCGCGGTGGTCCGCCTGCCGGCGGAGGACCTGTCCTCGGTGGTCGGCCGCCATGTGAAGATCGGCGTGCTGGTCGGGTTGCTCGCCCTGGCGCTGGGCGTCTACGGCGCCGTCCGCTTCGCGCGCAGCCAGATGGCCCCCATCGAGCGGCTTGGCGAGGCCGTCGCCGCGGTGGAGGCCGGGCGCTTCAACCCCTTCACCCTGAACGAGGCGATGGAGCGCAACGACGAGATGGGCCGCCTCGCCCGCGTCTTCCGCAGCATGGCGCTGGAGGCGTCCTACCGCGAGGAGACGCTGGACGCCCAGCTTCTGATGCGCACGGCCGAGTTGGAGACCCGCACGGAGAAGCTGGCCGCCGCCGAACACCTGATCGAGGAGGAGCAGCGCGCCGCCCGCGATGTGCAGGCGAACCTGCTGCCACAGCAGCTTCCCGCCGGGCGCGACAGCCAGTTCTTCGGCCTTCTGGTTCCAGGCCCGGCGGTCAGCGGCGACTTCTACGACGTGATCGAGCTGGACGAGCGCCATTGCCTGCTGGTGGTGGCCGGCGTGTCCGGCTGGGGCGTGCCGGCGGCCTTCCTGATGCTGCTGGTGCGCGGCGCGATCCGCGAGGCGGCGGCCCGGCCGGGCCTGACCCCCGCGGCCATCCTGGCGGCGGCCAACGACCGGCTGTGCGGGCAGAGCCCCTTCGACGGCTTCGCCACCGCGTTCGTCGCCCTCTACGACCGCGAGACCGGAATGCTCAGCCATTCCAGCGCCGGCAACCGCGCCCCCTGCCGCATCCGGGCGGACGGCAGCGTCCTGACCCTGGCGGACGCCGGCGGTCCGGCGCTGGGCGTGCGCAAGGGCATTCCCTACGGCGAGGCGGTGACCCGGCTGGAGCAGGAGGACACGCTGTTCCTGTGCACCGAGGGCGTGCTGCGCGCGGTGAACGCCCAGCGCGAGCCGTTCGGCGAGGAGCGTCTGGCCGCAATCCTTCACCAGGGCCGCGGCCTGTCGGCACGCGACCGCTCCGAACTGCTGCTGCGCGCGGTGGAGGCTCATGTGGGGGTGGGCGGGCAGACCGGCGACATCGTCTGCCTGACCGTCCGCCGGCTGCTGCCCGCCGCCGAGCTGGCACCGGAATCCGAAGCGGCGGTGTGACGCCGTCCGGCCAAGGCCGGCGTACCGGCGCTTCTCCCTGTTGGTGGTGACCCGGCTGGTGCGCCGGGTCATCCGTGAGACCCCGGCGCGGACCAGCCCTGCGCCCCCATCTCAGTCCTGGGTTCCGCCGTTCAGCTTCGGTTCAGTCGCCCCCGGACAGGATCGGCAGGACTTGCCCATTTCTGCCGATGAGGGGACCTCCGATGTCCAACGCTTACTCCGAGGCCGCCGCCCGGCCACCCGTCAAGACCCGCCCCGTCAAGACCCGGTACGACGGGATGATGCTGTTCCTGCACTGGAGCGTCGCCCTTCTGATTCTCGTGGCCTTCGCCATCGCCCAGGGGCGCGGGCTGGTGCCCCGCGGGCCGGAGCGGACCGCCCTGATGGATATCCACCGCTCGCTCGGCGTCCTTGTGCTGGCGCTGGTGGCGCTGCGCATGGTCTGGCGCGTCGTCAGCCCGCCGCCGCCGATGCCCGCCGACACCGCGCCGCTGCTCCTGCTGGCGGCCAAGGCCGGGCACTTGGCGCTTTACGCCCTGATGATCGCGGTGCCGCTGGCCGGCGTGACGATGACCCAGGCCCACGGCCATCCCGTCGCCTTTTTCGGCCTGTTCACCCTGCCGACGCTGGTGGCGGAAAACCATGCCTTCGGCGACACGCTGGAGAAGCTGCACGAGCTTCTCGGCACCGCCATCATCGTGCTGGCCGGCCTGCACGCGGCGGCGGCCCTGGTCCACCAGTATGTCCTGAAGGACGGGACGCTGAGCCGCATGCTTCCCTGGGGAAGCCGCTGAGCTGAGAAAAGGGCGGGCGGCGCCGGCACCGGACTGCCGGGGGGCGCCGCCCGCCGAGTGGTGAGGTCCTGCCTCCTCCATGGATGGACCCATGCTCGGGTCCCCCATGGTCTGATGAACCCGCCCAAGCGGCTTCTCTTCCCGACGCAATGGCGGTACCGCCCCCCGCTTTGACGCACCGCCCCTGTTTTCCGGCTGTCCAGCGGGGGAGGGTGAAGCGGTGACGGGCAGGGTGATTCGTATGGCGGCGGGAGCTGCGTTGCTGGCGTCGGCGCCCGCCGGGGCGGTGCCGTTCGACCGGGTGTTCGTTTTTGGCGACAGCCTGTCCGACACCGGCCGGGTCTATGAGCTGACGCGCGGCGCCATTCCGCAGAGCCCGCCCTATTACGACGGGCGTTTCTCCAACGGACCCGTCTGGGTCGAGCGGCTGGCCCCGCTGATCGGCAGCCAACCCGACCAGAAGACCAACTTCGCCTATGGCGGTGCCGAGACGGGCACCCTGTCGCAGACCGGCGTTCCTGGCATCCAGGGGCAGGTCGGGCAGTTTCTGCTCAGCCGCCCGGGCGGCACCAACAGCGGGCTGTTCGCGGTCTGGGCGGGCGGCAACGACTACTTCAACCGGGTCTCCGCCGGGTCGGACCCGTCCGGTCTCGTCACCCAGACGGTCGGCAACATCGTCACCACGGTGGAACGTCTGGCAGCGCTCGGCGGTAAGACCTTCCTGGTGCCGAACCTGCCGGACCTCGGCACGATTCCGGACACCCGCAATTCCGACCGCGCCACCGTGCTGAACGCCGTCACCGCCTCCCACAACACGCTGCTGTCGCAGGCAATGGCCGACGTGGAGAAGCGGCTGGGGGTCACCGTCGTGGTGGCCGATGTCAACGCGCTGTACCGCGCGGTGGCGGCCAACCCGACGGCCTACGGCTTCACCAACACCGTCACGCCCTGCCTGTCGAACAACGCGCCGACCGGCGCCTGCGGGACCGAGGCGCAGGCCGACCAGACCGTCTATTGGGACGAGATCCACCCGACCCGCGCCGCCCATCTGCTGATCGCGCAATACATGCAGGGTGCCTTGTTGGCCCTGAACGACGCGGCGGAGACGGTGGCGATGCAGCCGGAACTGGCCTTCGAAGCGACGCGGAGCTGGCACCGCGCGCTGCTCGGCTCCATCGCCGGCCCTGCCGCCACGCGGGTGGAGGCGCCGCTCGGCAGCGGGGAGCTGAGGGCGTTCCTGATCGGCGACGCCGCCTGGGGCCGTCTCGGCGGCACGCCGGAGCGCCAGGGCTTCCGCTTCAACACCCAGTCGGGCGGTGTCGGCGCCGAACTGCCGGTCGGGCCGGCCTCGCGCATCGGCCTGTCGGTCGGTGGGTCGCGTGGCCGCGCCCGGCTGGACGAGGGGGCGGGCACGCTGGACATGACCAGCACCATCATCGGCCTGCACGCGGTGACCGAGGCGCAAGGCTTCCAACTGGCCGTGGCTGGCAGCGTCTCCTTCGACCGCTACGGCGACATCGACCGAACCACCGGTTTCGCGCCGTTCCCCAACGCCTCGGCGGAGACGGACGGGCGGACCTACGCCCTGTCGGTCGCCGGGGGTTACACCGCGCAACTCGGGCCGGTGGCGCTGGGGCCGCGGCTGGGCCTGCGCTACATCCACACACGCATCGACGGCTATCAGGAGAGCGGCGCCGGCCTGCTGTCGCTCGGCGTCGAGCGGCAGAGCGCCGAATCGCTGGAGAGCAGCGTCGGGGCCGATGCCTCCACCGTCGTGGAGATCGGGCGGACGGTGCTTCAGCCCAGCCTGGGCATCGCCTGGGAGCACCAGTTCGCCGAGGACGCGCGCACCGTCACCGTCCGCCTGCCCGGCGGAGCCGCCAACAGCGTGAGCCCGAGCGGCGACGGCCGCGACTCCCTGGTGATCGGCGCCGGCCTGTCGGCCCAGCTCTGGCAAGCGGTCAGCGCCACGGTCGGCTACCGCGGCGAACTGTCGGGGGCGGACGGCCATAACCACGCCTTCACCGCCCGCTTGCGGATGAGCTTCTGAGGAAACGCTTGTTCCATCCTTCCGGAGGGCTTTTTCCTGCTGGCGTTGCGGCGCCGCAAGAGGAACAATCGGTGCCGGTGCGTCGCCTCCGGGCACGCCCGCCCGAACAAGAACAACGGCCCGGACAACAACAAAGGGAGGAGTTTCATGGCCTACAAGCACATCCTCGTGCATCTCAATTCCGGCCCGCAGGTGGAAACGCGCCTCGACGCGGCCATCGCCCTGGCGAAGACCAGCGGCGCCTTCCTGCGCGGCCTGTTCGCCCAGCCGGACCGCAGCGCCACCAGCGTCATCGCCCGCCGCTCCAGCGACCATCTGGAGCAGGCCGCCGCCCGCAGCGAGACGATGTTCCGCGACAAGCTCCAGGCGTCGGGCCTGCAGGGCCAGTGGCACGGCCTGACCCATGGCGAGCACAACCACGTCATCCGCGAGGTCATCATCTGGTCGCGCTTCGCCGACCTGACGGTGCTCGGCCAGTTCGACCGCAGCGCCCCCGCCGACGGCGTGGCGCCGGAGGAGCTGAACGAGCAGGTGGTGCTGAATTCGGGCCGCCCGGTGCTGGTTCTGCCCTTCGCGGGCACCTTCCCGGTGATCGGCAAGCGCGTCGCCGTCGCCTGGAACGCCGAGCGCGAGGCCGCCCGCGCCCTGTCCGACGCCATGCCCTTCCTCCAGGGCGCCGGCGAGGTCACGGTCATCACCGTGCTGACCCAGGCCGCCCCGCCGGCCGGGACGGAGCCGCAGCGCATCGGCCTGCTCGACCATCTGGCGCTGCACGGCGTGACGGCCGACCAGACGCATTTTACGGTGACCGACATCGGCGCCATGGACGCGCTTCTCGCCCGCAGCATCGACTCCGGTGCCGACCTGCTGGTGATGGGCGCGCACGGCCATTACGGCTTCCCCTTCCTGCACCGCGGCGGCGGGACGCGCCATGTCCTGCGCACCTGCCCGGTGCCGCTGCTGCTCTCCCACTGACACCGTCCGGAAGACGGAAAGGAGTCGCGGGCTTTCCTCCGCCATGCCGGGCGGCCATCTAGAGGTTGTCCCGGCACCGGCTGGAGAGCGTGCATGTCCTGGCTCCGCGTCTTCCTGATCGCCTGTCCCGCCATTGTCCTGGCGGCGCTGTTCGCCGCCTGGGCGGCAACGGGCTTCGACCTGTTCGGCCTCAGCCTGCCGGGCCTGCTCGCCCTGGTTGGCGGCGCCGTGCTGACCAGCGCCGTCGCCATCGGGCTGATGGCCCTGGTCTTCCTCAGCAACCGCAGCGGCCACGACGAGGCGGCGGGCCGTCCCGACCCCACGGACGGGCCGGACCGCCTTTAAAAAACCAGAACTCAAAAGGGGCCATTGGCCTTTCTTCCGTCTGATGTCCGCATGGTCGGCGGAACGCCTGCGAACTCCCCGCCGTTGCTGAAGGGACGAAGGAGCCCCGGTTCTTGCGGCCGGACGGGCCATGCCTGCGGCCGGGGCGGGAAGGAGGGGAACGCCGCGATGGACGAGCACCGCATCCGCCACCGTGCCTACGAGATCTGGGAGCAGGAGGGGCGCCCCGAAGGCCGCCGCGCCGAGCATTGGGAGCGCGCCTGCCGCGAACTCCAGGAGGAGGATGAGCGGGCGAAGAACGAAGGCCCCGATCCGGGTGCCTCCGATCCCGGCACTCCCGCCCGAGCCTCCGCGGATTCCGGCGCGGGCATCTGACGTCCGCCACACCCGTTCCCCAAGGAGACGCCATGCCGCCCCGCCGTGATCCCGCGTCCTTCATGTGGTCGGAGGCCGTCGAACTGCTGGACCGCGCCGAGCGGCTGCACCGCCAGTTCTTCCGCCCGGCCCCGCCCGGTTTGCGCCGCGCCTGCTGGACTCCACCCGTCGACGTCTACGAGACCGAGGATGCGGTGACCATCGTGGTCGCCCTTCCCGGCGTCGGCGCGGAGCAGCTTCACGTCGCCGTCGAGGACGGCGTTCTGGTGGTTGCCGGGGAGCGGACGCTGCCGCTGGGCTGCGATGGGATCATCCATCGGCTTGAGATTCCCCATGGCCGCTTCGAGCGGCGGATCGAGCTGCCCGCCGGGGCCTTCCGCATGGGACGGCGCGAGCTGTCGGCGGGCTGCCTTGTCCTGACGCTCGACAAGATGGGATGAAGGACGTCGGAATGACTGATGAACATGCCGCCGAAGCGACGCCAACGTCCCAGGCGTCATCCGCCGCGCCGCCCATCTCAGGATTGCCGGAGGACGTGATCCCGGTCATTCCGGTGCGCAACCTCGTGCAGTTTCCGGGAGTGGTGCTGCCGGTGACGGTCGGTCGGGCGCGCTCGGTCGCCGCGGCGCAGGAGGCGGCCCGCACCGAGCGGCCGGTCGGCATCCTGCTCCAGCGCGACGAGGCGGTGGAGGAGCCGACCGGCGCCGACATGCACCGCGTCGGGACGACCGCCAGCATTCTGCGCTACGTCACCACGCCCGACGGCTCCCACCATCTGGTGTGCCAGGGGCAGCAGCGCTTCCGCATCGTCGAGTGGGTGCCGGGCCATCCCTTCATGGCCGCCCGCGTGGAGATGATCGAGGAGAGCGACGCCGCCACACCGGAGGTCATGGCCCGCTTCCTGAACCTGCGCAACGAGGCGGTGGAGGCGCTGCAACTGCTGCCCCAGGCCCCGCAGGAGCTGCTGGCCGCCGTCCAGGCGCTCGAAAGCCCCGGTGAGCTGGCCGACATGACCGCCAGCTACATGGACCTTAAGCCCACCGAGAAACAGGAGGTGCTGGAGACCGTTGACCTGCCGGAGCGGCTCGACAAGGTCGGCGGCCTGCTCGCCCGGCGGATCGAGGTGCTGCGGCTGTCGCGCGACCTCCGCGAGCGCACCCGCGAGGCGATGGATGAGCGGCAGCGGGAATATCTGCTGCGCGAGCAGCTCCGCGCCATCCAGAAGGAACTGGGCGAGGCCGACGAGGGGCGGCAGGCCGAGATCGGCGAGCTTCAGGACGCCATCGCCAAGGCCGGCATGCCGCCCGACGTTCGCGAGCACGCCGAGAAGGAGCTGCGCCGGCTGGAGCGCATGCCGGAGGCGGCGGCGGAGTACTCGATGGTCCGCAGCTACCTGGACTGGCTGATCGAGATGCCGTGGGACCGCCGGTCGGAATCGCGGATCGACATCGCCGAGGCCCGGCGCATCCTCGACGAGGACCATTACGGGCTGGAGAAGGTCAAGCGCCGCATCCTGGAATTCCTGGCGGTGCGCAAGCTGAACCCGGAGGGGCGCAGCCCCATCCTGTGTTTCGTCGGCCCGCCGGGGGTGGGCAAGACCTCGCTCGGCCAGAGCATCGCGCGGGCGACCGGGCGGGCCTTCGCCCGCGTCTCGCTGGGCGGCGTCCACGACGAGAGCGAGATCCGCGGCCACCGCCGCACCTACGTCGGGGCGCTTCCCGGCAACATCGTCCAGGCCATCCGCAAGGCCGGAACGCGCGACTGCGTGCTGATGCTCGACGAGATGGACAAGCTGGGGCAGGGCTTCCACGGCGACCCCTCGGCCGCCCTGCTGGAGGTGCTGGACCCGGAGCAGAACGCGACTTTCCGCGACCATTACCTGGGCGTGCCCTTCGACCTGTCGAAGGTGATGTTCATCGCCACCGCCAACATGCTGGACACCATCCCCGGCCCGCTGCGCGACCGCATGGAGGTGATCGAGCTGTCCGGCTACACCGAGGACGAGAAGCTGGAGATCGCCAGGCGCTACCTGCTGGCCCGTCAGCTCACCGCGAACGGGCTGACGGCGGAGCAGCTGGAGATCCCCGACGACACGCTGCGCGCGATCATCCGGGACCACACGCGGGAGGCTGGGAACCGCCAACTGGAACGGCTGATCGGCGCGGTCGGGCGCTACGCCGCCGTCCGCATTGCCGAGGGCGAGGTCGAGCGGATGCGGGTGGAGCCGGCGGACCTGACGGCGATCCTCGGGCCGCCGCGCTTCGAGAACGACGTGGCGATGCGCACCAGCGTGCCCGGCGTGGCGACCGGCCTCGCCTGGACGCCGGTCGGCGGCGACATCCTGTTCATCGAGGCCAGCCGCTTTTCCGGCTCGGGGCGGCTGATCCTGACCGGCCAGCTGGGCGAGGTGATGAAGGAGAGCGCCCAGGCCGCCCTCAGCCTCGTCAAGTCGCGGGTGAAAGACCTCGGCCTCGACCCGGAGGGGTTGGACCGTTTCGACATCCACATCCACGTCCCGGCCGGCGCCATCCCGAAGGACGGGCCGTCCGCCGGCGTGGCGATCTTCACGGCCCTGGTGTCGCTGCTGTCCGGCCGCTGCATCCGCTCCGATACGGCGATGACCGGGGAGATCAGCCTGCGCGGTCTGGTTCTGCCGGTCGGCGGCATCCGCGAGAAGGTGGTGGCCGCCCAGCGCGCCGGGCTGAAGACGGTGATGCTGCCCGCCCGCAACCGCAAGGATTTCGACGACATCCCGGCGGCGGTGCGCGAGCGGCTGAGCTTCGTCTGGCTGGAGCGGGTGGACGATGCCGTCCGCGCGGCGCTGGTGCCGGAGCCCTCCGCGGAGGCGGCGGAGCGCAAGGCCGGGTAGCGTTCTCCGCAGGGGCCGGGCCCCTTGCGCACCGGGGGTGCGGTGCGCCACATCAATGGCGCGCCCGCACGGAGCGCGCACAGGAGACGATCATGACGCCCGAGGAACGCACCCTCCTTTCCGATCTGTTCACGCACCTGCGCGAGGTGGAGAACCAACCCCGCGATCCGGAGGCGGAACGCTTCATCCAGCAGATGATCCAGGGCCAGCCTGCCGCCGCCTACTACATGGCGCAGTCGGTCCTGGTGCAGCAGCAGGCGCTGACCGCCGCCCAGCAGCGCATCGAGGATCTGGAGCGGCAGGTGAAGGAGGCGCAGTCCCGCGCCCAGCAGCCCCAGGCCCAGCCGTCCGGCGGCAGCTTCCTCTCCAACGCGCTGGGGCTGGGGCGCAGCCCGTGGGCCGGCGGGGGCAACCGTCCGGCGGAGCCGTCCGCTCCGGCACCGATGCAGTCCCCGGCCGCCCCCCCGCGCAGCCCGTGGGGCGCCGCCCCGCAGGCCGGCGGCCAGCTTGGTTATGGACAGCCCGCCTATCCGCCCCAGCCCGTCTATGCCCCGCCGCCCGGATTCGCCCCGCAGGGCTACGCGCCGCGCGGCGGGGGCTTCCTGAGCGGTGCCGCGCAGACGGCGGCGGGCGTGGCCGGCGGCATGCTGGCGGCCAGCGCCATCTCCTCGATGCTCAGCCACTCGCCGGGACCGTTCGGCGAGGCTGCTGCGGCGGCGGGCCAGACGGCCAGCCATGGCGAGACGATCATCAACAACTACTACGGCGACTCCGCGGATCAGGCGGCCGACCAAGGCTTCCCGCCGGAGGACAACAACCTCCAGAATGTCGACTATCAGGCCGACAACTCCTCGTTCGACGACGGCGGCGGCGATGGCGGTGGAGACGACAGCTGGATCTGACCTTATCCAGTCCTTGGCGGAAGGCGTGCCAACCTTTGGGAAAGGTCCGGTGCGCCTTCGTGCCGCCATCACAGTTAATATAAATTAAACAGTTAGGTCCCTACGGTGCGTTGGGCAAGGCAGGCCATATTTCCCGATCCCCACGCAGAACCGAGGCCCATGACGACGCTCGTTCAGCCCCAGCCGACCGAAGACGCCGAGCGCACCGACGCTGAGCGCAAGGCCTCTGCCACCCAGATGTACCATGAGGTGGCGCGGATCATCGAACGGATGCACCGCCGGTTTCTCGACGTTCTGCGAATCGAGCTGTCCCGCATCGGCATCGACGACATCAGCCCGGTGCAGGTGATGATGCTGCTGAACATCTCCAACGGCGAGATCAGCGTGCGCGACCTGATCGAGCGCGGCTATTACCTCGGCTCCAACGCCTCCTACAACCTGAAGCAGCTGGTGGACAGCGGCTATGTCGACCGCTCCGCTTCGCCGCGCGACAAGCGCGCCGCCCGGCTGAAGCTGTCGCCCCGCGGGCTGGAGCTGTGCGAGCGGCTGCGCCACATGGCGTCGGTCCACTCCGACGGGCTGATCCGCACCGACGGCGACAGCCAGGATTTCGAGGTCACCTACCGCACGCTGCGCCGTCTGGAGCGCAAATGGACGGACGTCATCCGCTCCGACGAAACGGAAATCCTCTGACGCGCATTGACCTCCCTCAGTGTGCGCGGCGGGACGCCGTGCCACGGTAAGGCCGCTGGGCTTTGAGGGGGATGTGGGATGAGGTTCGCCGTCGGCACGCAGGATTACCGCAGCATCGCCACCCATGGCGGACGCACGCGCCGCTTCCTGGTCTTCGAAGCCGAGGCGGGCGGCGAGCCCGTGGAGGTCTCGCGGATCGAACTGGCCGAGGATGAGGTGCTCCACCTCGCCGGCGACGGCCGCCCCCATCCGATCGACGCGGTGCGGGTGGTGATCACCGGCTCCTCCGGCGAGGGCTTCATCAACCACATGAAGCGCCGCGGCATCGAGCCGGTGACCACGCTGGAGAGCGACCCGGCGCAGGCGATCCGCGACTGGTTCGCGGGGTCCGTCAAGACCGCGCCGCCGCCCGAGCATCCCCACGAGCATCACGACCACGGCCCCGGGGACACCCCGCAGGAGCGCCACGGGGCGCCGGCCTAGATCATCGAGGCGCCGCCGTCATCAGACGGGAAAGGACACGCTGGCGGTGGTCCCGGCGGCGTCGCTTTCCGTGTTCAGCGTGTCCCCGAGCTGGGCGGCCAGAGCCTCGGCGAGCATCAGCCCGTCCTCCGCCGTCGTGTCGAAGCCGGCGGGCAGGGCGCGCCCGTTGTCCTCGACGATCAGGCGGGCGCGGCCGTTCTGCTCCTGGGTGATCGACACGCGGATCCAGCCCTGTTCGGGATAGGCGTGGTGCAGGCTGTTGGTGATCAGCTCCGCGGTGATCAGTCCCAGCGGCATGGCCTCGTAGAGGCCGATCTGGATGGGATCGCTCTTCACCTCGATCGGCACGTTGGCGAGGCCGCCGGGCGTCCCGTGCTTCACCGCGTCGGCCAGCAATTCGATGTAGCGGCCCAGATTTACATGGGTGCCGGTGCCCAACTCGTGGAGCTGGCGGTAGAGGATGGCCAGCGCTTCGATGCGCACCAGCGTCTGCTCGTAGGCGGCGCGTGCGTCCGGATCGCGGATGCGGCCCGTCTGCAGCTTGAGCAGGCTGATGACGAGCTGGAGGCTGTTCTTGGCCCGGTGCTGAAGCTCGCGCAGTTCAGCCTCCAACTCGCGGATGCGTTCCGCGATTGGGTCCTCCGGCGCTCCCGAACCGGTTGCGGGGCGATCAGCAGGCAGGGCGACCGGCCGGGACCGGAGGGGATTGGGCATCACGCAATTCTCGGCTGAAGCTGGGCAATGTTTTATACCGCCGAGCTTAAGCACTGACACATGGGAGCCACGGATAGCTGGTGAGGGAGCGTAGGCGCTCCGGTGTGGCGGTGAGGGCGTTCCAGGCGTCACAGCAGGCCTGGACGACGGCGTCGTAGTCGTCCAGTAGCCGGTGGGACAGAAAGCGCTCACGCAGGTACAGCCAGACGCGCTCGACCGGGTTCAACTCCGGACTGTAGGGCGGCAGCGGCACCAGCGTGATGGTGTCAGGCACGACCAGCGTCCGCGATCCATGCCAGCCGGCCTGGTCGAGCACGAGCACCGCCTGGACGTCCGGTTCCAGGCTTCGGGAGAAGCCGTCCAGGAACAGGCTCATGGCGGTGGTGGAGACGGTCGGCATGACCAGCGCGAAGTCGGCGCCGCTGGCCGGGCAGACGGCGGCGTAGAGGTAGGCCGAGGTGAAGCGCTTGTCGCACAGCCCGGCCGGACGCTGCCCGCGCTCCCACCAGCGGTGCGTGGTGCGGCCCTTCTGGCCGATGCGCGCTTCGTCCTGGAACCAGAGTTGGAGGCGCCGCTCCGGATGCGCGGCGGCCGCGGCCTTCAGCGCTTCGCGCAGCCCCTTTTTTGGAAGGCGGCCTGGGCCTTGGCGTCGGACTGCGGATGGCGGGGCCGCGTCTTCTGCTTCGACAGGTTCAGCCGACGCACGATGCGCGACAGACTGGCCGGATGCAGCGTCTTGGCGAAGCGGTCGGCGATCACCTCGCACAGGATCGGCAGGGTCCATTCCACGCAGCCATGCCGCTTGGGATCGGGACCGGCCAGGATGATGGCCTTGAGCGTCGCCTGCTCGCCTTCGGTCAGCCATTCCGGACGGCCGGGCAGCGGACGATCATAGAGTCCGGCGACGCCTTCGGCGTTGTAGCGCACCACCGCATCGCGCAGGGCTTGGCGGTCCATGCCGGCCAGCCGCGCCGCTTCCGCCCGGCTCACCCCGTCGAGCGCATGGGCGATGGCGAACATGCGTGCCGCCACCCGCCCTTTGTTCTCCCGCCGCGCCAAAGCACGCAATTCGCTGGCGCTCAGGTCTTCCCGGATCGGCAACGCCGCTGGCATTCGCTCCTCCCCATCGCGATGGGGAATCGAATCACGGGTTGCCGGCCTTGGGAATCCCTCTCAGTGAGTCAGCGGCTCCGCTCGCCGGTATTACTTAGGTACAGAACAATTTATGCGCTTGAACCCACTCCCGAATTGGTTCTGAGGAATTAACCCTCTGCGCATATCCAATTCGTTCGTCCACGTTCGGGCGGAGGGGCAGGGCTTATGCGGCCGGCGGACGAAAGGTCGGAAGCATGGGCAGGCGGGGCAAGCCGGAAAATGCGTTCCCCTGGCCGTCCCGTCGTGGCATGAGTGCCGCCATGCGTTTGAGAACCTTGGTGATTCCCTTCTGCGCCCTGCTGGCCGTGGCCGGCGGCTGCGCCGCGGTGGCCGGCAACGGCGGGCCCGCCGAGTCGTCCGTTCCGGTTGCGCTCGACCGCGACCGTCCCGATCTTTCGGAGGTCGGCGCCCTGCGATTTCGTGGCGCCCTCCGCCTGCCCGCTGGGGCGGGGGTTGGCGGCCTGTCCGGCCTCTGGGTCAGCGACTCGGGCGACCGCTTCGTCGCGGTGTCCGACCTCGGCAAGAGCGTCACCGGACGCCTGTCCTACGACGCCCAGGGCCGTCTGGCGGGCGCCGGACAGTATGATGTCCGCCCGCTCGCCCTCGACAAGGACCCGGACTACCGTGGCCGGCTCAATGATTCGGAGGACCTTGCCCGCCTGCCGGACGGCGGCTGGCTGGTGCCGTTCGAACGCAACCACCGCATCCTCCGTTACGAGGGCGCCGCCCGGCCCGAGGGGCAGCCGCGCAAGTTCCCGACTCCGCCCGGCCTGGAGTCGGCGCCGTCGAACGGCGGGGTCGAGGCTCTGGCGGCGCTGGCCGACGGCCGCATTCTCGCCATCGAGGAAGGGGACGACAACGGAGTCCGGGAACGCCACGCCTGGATTGCTCCCGCCGACCTGAAGAAGCGCGGGGACTGGCAACCGCTGACCTACCGCGCCGCGCCGCGCTTCCGTCCCACGGCGGCGGCGCCCCTGCCGGACGGCGGGGTCTTGGTGCTGGAACGGCGGGTATCCCTGCTGGGCGGCTGGGCGGCGCGCATCGTCCATGTGCCGGCGGATTCGCTGCGCGGCGGTGCGACGATGGATGGCGTGGAACTGGCGCGTCTGGAACCGCCGTTGCTGACCGACAATTTCGAAGGGCTGGCGGTGCGCCCCGGCCCGGACGGCGATCTGCTGGTCTACGTCGTTTCCGACGACAACCGCAGCCCGCTCCAACGGACCTATCTGATGATGTTCCAGCTTCCGGCCAACGCGCTCAAGCCCGCCGTGGCGGGGCGCTGACCGGTCAGGCACGCCCCGCGGTGAATAGTGCTTATCAGAAGTTGGCGTAGGGGCCGCCCTGGCTGGGGATTTCCGGGGAGCCCGGGGAACCCGGATTGCCCATCGGCTCGCGGTGGTGATGGACGCGGGCGATGCTCGGGGCGAGGTCCTGGAGCTCGATGAAGTTGTCGGCCTGACGGCGCAACTCATCGGCGACCATCGGCGGCTGGGAGCGCACGGTGCTGATGACACTGACCCGCACGCCCTTGCGCTGCACCGCCTCGACCAGCCGGCGGAAATCGCCGTCGCCCGAGAAGAGCAGGATGTGGTCCACCCGCTCGGCCATCTCCATGACGTCGATGGCCAGCTCTATGTCCATGTTGCCCTTGATCTTGCGGCGGCCCGAGGCGTCGGTGAACTCCTTGGTCGGCTTGGTCACCATGGTGTAGCCGTTGTAGTCCAGCCAATCGACCAGCGGCCGGATCGGCGAGTACTCCTGATCCTCCACCAGCGCGGTGTAGTAGAAGGCGCGCACCAGTCTTCCTTCCGAGGCGAAGCCGTCGCGCAGGCGCTTGTAGTCGATATCGAAGCCCAGGGACCGGGCGGCTGCGTACAAATTGGCTCCGTCGATGAACATCGCCAGACGCTCTTCCTTATAAAAGAGCTTCGTAACATCTTTCGGCAAAGTCGTATTGCGATCCAATTTCGTAATCCTTCCACGATGGATTGAATTATATCTCAGGCATACGCGAAATTGCGATTCACCAGATAAGTAACGTAGGGGTTCGTCTACGCGCGAGCAAGGGGGCGCGCGGGCATGGGGCCTCTGCGGGCGGGGTACGGCGGGTGGACCCGACGAGGCTCGAAGCGCTTGCGCCGGCGCGAACGCATCAATATATTCGGTTCCCTTCGCAGATCCCGGAGTTGGTTTGGTATGGCCCGCGTTACCGTCGAAGATTGCGTCCTCAAGGTTCCGAACCGGTTTGAGCTGGTGATGATGGCGGCCCAGCGCGCGCGTGAGATCGCGTCCGGCGCCCCGCTGTCGATCGACCGCGACAACGACAAGAACCCGGTCGTTGCCCTGCGCGAGATCGCCGATGAGACGGTGATGCTGGAGCATCTGAAGAACGCCCTGATCAAGGGCCACCAGAAGCACGTCGAGCCGGACGAGCCCGAGGAGGAGATCGTCGAGCTTATGGCCGGCGAGCACGACTGGGCCGCCCGCGGCGACACGTCGCTGGAGGACGAGGACGGGATGAGCGAGGCGGAGGAGGTCGGCGAAGGCGACGATCTGATGTCCGACATGGAGAGCGATCCGGCGGCGGCCTTCGGCGAGACCGAGGACGATGTCGTCGGCCGCGATGCGGACGGGGATCTCTGACGCTGACCGACAGCGACCGGTCTTGGGGGCCGACGGCCCCCTATTCCGTCGACAAACCAATCATTTGCGAAACTTCATGGCGCACGCTGCGCCGGGTCGGGTGGCATGATCCGGCAATATGAGCTTGTCGAACGCGTCAAGGCGTACGACCCCTCGGCGGACGAGGAGTTGCTCAACCGCGCCTACGTCTTCTCCATGAAGGCGCACGGCTCCCAGACCCGCGCCTCGGGCGACCCTTATTTCCTCCACCCGCTGGAGGTCGCCGGCATCCTCACCCAGCTCAAGCTGGACGCCGGGACCATCGCGACGGCGCTGCTGCACGACACGGTCGAAGACACGGTCGCCACGCTGGAGGACATCGAGAAGCACTTCGGCAAGGAGATCGCCCGTCTGGTCGACGGCGTGACCAAGCTGTCGCGCCTGGAACTGCACAGCGAGCAGGCCAAGCAAGCCGAGAATTTCCGCAAGCTGGTGCTCGCCATGTCGGAGGACATCCGCGTCCTCCTCGTGAAGCTGGCCGACCGGCTGCACAACATGCGCACGCTGTTCCATCTGAAGAATCCGGACAAGCGCAAGCGCATCGCCCGCGAAACGATCGAGATCTACGCGCCGCTCGCCGAGCGCATCGGCATGCACCAGGTCAAGGACGAGCTGGAGGATCTCTCCTTCGCGGAGCTGAATCCGGACGCCCGCGACAGCATCCTGGCCCAGCTCTCCCGCCTGCGCACCGAAGGCGAGAACCGCGTCCAGCGGATCATCCAGGAACTCCGCGGCACGCTGGCGGAGGAGGGTCTGCCCAACGCCGGAGTCACCGGGCGCGAGAAGACCGCCTACTCGATCTGGCGCAAGCTGCAGCGCAAGAATGTCAGCTTCGAACAGCTGTCCGACATCATGGCCTTCCGGATCATGGTGGACACGGTGCCGGAATGCTACCAGGCGCTGGGCGTCATACACGCCCATTACCCGGTCGTTCCGGGACGCTTCAAGGACTACATCTCGACGCCCAAGCCCAACGGCTACCGCTCGCTCCACACCGGGGTGATCGGTCCGGAGCGCAACCGGATCGAGGTGCAGATCCGCACCAGCGACATGCACGAGATCTGCGAACTCGGCGTCGCCGCCCACTGGGCCTACAAGCAGGGCGAGCCGCGCACCCAGCAGGGGCGCGAGTACCGCTGGCTGCGCGAGCTCCTGGACATCCTGGAGCACGCCCAGAAGCCCGAGGAGTTCCTGGAGCACACCAAGCTGGAGCTGTTCCAGGACCAGGTCTTCTGCTTCACGCCGAAGGGCGATCTGATCGCGCTGCCGCGCGGCGCCACCCCGGTGGACTTCGCCTACGCCGTCCACTCGGAGGTCGGCGACCACTGCGTCGGCGCCAAGATCAACGGGCGGATGCTGCCGCTGCGCACGCAGCTGCAGAACGGCGATCAGGTCGACATCATCACCTCCAAAGCCCAGACCCCGGTTCCGGGCTGGGAGCGCTTCGTCGTCACCGGCAAGGCGCGGGCGCGCATCCGCAAGTTCCTGCGCACCCAGCAGCGCACCCAGTACATCGAGCTGGGCCGCGCCATCCTGCAGCGCCAGTTCAAGTCGGAAGGCTACGAGTTCTCGGAAAAGGCGCTGGAAGGCGTCATCAAGATCTTCCAGCAGCCGAGCGCCGACGATCTGCTGGCCAGCGTCGGGTCGGGGCTGCATTCGGGCCGCGAGGTCTTCCACGCCGTCTTCCCCGGCCACAAGCCGCATGTGGCGACGACGAAGGAAGGCGACGACAAGAACGCCATCACGGTTCCGAAGCCCAAGCCGAAGGTAAAGGGCCACAACGCGCCGCTGCCGATCCGCGGTCTGATCCCCGGCATGGCGGTCCATTACGCCCGCTGCTGCCACCCGCTGCCGGGCGACCGCATCGTCGGCATCGTGACCACCGGCAAGGGCGTGACCATCCACACCATCGACTGCGAGACGCTGGAGAGCTTCCACGAGTCGCCGGAGCGCTGGATCGACGTCGCCTGGGACATCGGACCGGACAGCCCCGAGGAGCATGTCGGGCGCATCTCGCTGGTGGTCAACAACGAGCCGGGCTCTCTCGGCACGCTGTCCACGGTCATCGGCAAGAACGGCGGCAACATCACGAACCTGAAGATCACCAGCCGCAACACCGACTTCTTCGAGCTGCTGATCGACATCGACGTGAAGGACGCCAAGCATCTGACCAACATCATGGCGGCCCTGCGCGCCACCCCCGCCATCAACGCGGTGGAGCGGGCGCGGGGGCGGTGAGGGCGCCCGCCCGGTCGCGCCCATCGGAAGCGAGGGAAGCATGTCCAGCCCGACCATCTTCAGCCGCCTGATCGCCGGGGAGCTGCCCTGCGCGGTGGTGTACGAGGATGCGGAGACCTTCGCCTTCATGGACGCCGGTCAGGTCAATCCCGGCCATGTGCTGGTGGCGCTGAAGCGCCCGGCCCCGACCATTCTGGACGTGACGGAGGACGAGGCGGCGGCCCTGTTCCGCACCGTCCACAAGGTCGCCCGCGCCGTCCAGGCGGCCTTTTCGCCGGAGGGGGTCACGATTCTCCAGACCAACAAACCGGCGGGCTGGCAGACGGTGCCGCACATCCACGTGCATGTGGTGCCGCGCTATCAGAACGACGGCGCCGATCTGGTCTGGCCGCGCCATGACCCGCCCATCGAGGAGCTGAAGGCGCTCGCCGAGCGGATCGTCGCGCATCACGTCGTCGAATGACGGCGTGACGCGACGCTGCACCGCCGCTATATAGCAGGGAGAACCGGTGCCCGCCGGATGCAGGATGCGGGACCGGCGCGATACCGGAGTTTCGAGCCTATGCCCCGCCCTCTGCGCCTCGGCGTGAACATCGACCATGTGGCGACCGTCCGCAACGCGCGGGGCGGGCGTCACCCCGATCCCGTGCGCGCGGCGAAGCTCGCCGCCGAGGCCGGGGCCGACGGCATCACCGCCCATCTGCGCGAAGACCGCCGCCACATCATCGATTCCGACATCGAACGGCTGATGGCGGAGAGCCGGTTGCCGCTGAAATCTGGAGATGGCGGCGACGGACGAGATGCTCGGCATCGCGCTGCGCCACAGGCCGCACGCCTGCTGCCTCGTCCCGGAGAAGCGCACCGAGGTCACCACCGAAGGCGGGCTGGACGTCGCCGGGCAGATGGGCACCCTCAAGCGCTTCGTCGGCGAACTCGGCGCCGCAGGCATCCGCGTCTCGCTGTTCATCGACCCGGAACCGGCGCAACTCGACGCAGCGAAGGCCTTGGGCGCGCCGGTGGTGGAACTGCACACCGGCGCCTACTGCGACGCGCCCGCCGGGGCGGAGCGCGCGGCGGAGCTGGAGCGGATCGTCCGGGCGGCGGCTCACGCCGAGGCCATCGGGCTGGAGTGCCACGCCGGCCATGGGCTGAGCTACGAGACGGTCGGCGCGGTCGCCGCCATACCGACCATCGTCGAGCTGAACATCGGCCATTTCCTGATCGGCGAGGCGATCTTCGTCGGGCTGGGCAACACGCTCCAGCGCATGCGCGCCGTCATGAAGGACGCCCGTTTGGCAAGCGGAGGCGTCTCATGATCCTTGGCATCGGGAACGACCTGATCGACATCCGCCGGATCGAGCAGTCGCTGGACCGTTTCGGGGACCGCTTCATCGCCCGCATCTTCACCGACGTGGAGCGCGCCAAGTCGGAGCGCCGCGCCGGCGCCGCCGGCAAGCACAGCGCCCGGGCCGCGACCTACGCCAAGCGCTTCGCCGCCAAGGAGGCCTGCTCCAAGGCGCTGGGCACCGGATTCCGCGACGGCGTGTTCTGGCGCGACATGGGGGTGGTGAACCTGCCCTCCGGCCAGCCGACCATGCGCCTGACCGGCGGCGCGCTGGAGCGGCTGCAGGCGATCACCCCGCCGGGCATGCAGGCGCGCATCCACGTGACGCTGACCGACGAGTATCCGATGGCCGAGGCCTTCGTCATCATCAGCGCCGAACCGGCCGCCCCCTCCGCCGACACCTCCATCACCACCTCCACGGCACCCTCCGCATGACCATGAACAGAGAGACCGCCTTGACCGGCAAATCCAAAGAGACAGGCGGCTTTGCCGAGACGGTGAAGACGGTCTTCTACGCGGTCATCATCGCCTTCGGCGTGCGGACCTTTGCCTTCGAGCCCTTCAACATCCCGTCCGGGTCGATGATCCCGACGCTGCTGATCGGCGACTACCTGTTCGTGTCCAAGTTCTCCTACGGATACAGCAAGTACACGGTCGGCTTCGGGTTGCCGCTGTTCGAGGGCCGCATCCTGGGCCACGCGCCGGAGCGCGGCGACGTCGCCGTGTTCAAGCTGCCGCGCGACAACAAGACCGACTACATCAAGCGCGTCATCGGGCTTCCGGGCGACACCGTCCAGGTGACCGGCGGCGTGCTGCACATCAACGGCCAGCCGGTGAAGCGCGAGCGCATCGAGGACTATGTGTCTCGCGACGCGCTGGGCCGCGAGGTCCGCATTGCCCAGTATGTGGAAACCCTGCCGGGCGGGCGCAGCCACCGCATCATCGAGGAGTCGGACAACGGTCCGCTCGACAACACCCCGGCCTTCAAGGTGCCGGCGAACCATCTGTTCATGATGGGCGACAACCGCGACAACTCGCTGGACAGCCGCGTCCCGTCGCAGGTGGGGTATGTCCCGATGGAGAATCTGGTCGGGCGCGCCGAATTCCTGTTCTTCTCGTTGGAGGATGGGACGCGCTTCTTCGAAGTGTGGCGTTGGCCGGCGGACCTGCGGTTCAGCCGCCTGTTCAACGCTGTGAAGTGAGCCCCGTCGAGCACTGGGGCGCGGAGATTTGTTATTGTGAGCCCTGAAGAACGGGGGACCCCCATGGCGTCCGATCCGGACGTGAGCGCCGATTCCGCCGACCTAGCGGAGCTGGCCGCGGCCGTCGGCCATCGCTTCGCCGACCCGCAACGGTTGGCCGACGCGGTCACCCATCCCAGCCTGATGGGGCTGGAGCGCAACGCCCACGGCGGGCGGCCCGAGCAGGGACCCGGCCTCGCCTATGAGCGGCTGGAGTTCCTGGGCGACCGGGTGCTCGGCCTCGTCATCGCCGAATGGTTGCTGGAGCGCTTCCCCAACGAACGCGAGGGCGCGCTCGCCAAGCGGCACGTCTCGCTGGTCCGGCGGGAGGCGCTGAGTCGCGTCGCCGACACGCTGCAGCTCGGGCGCTACCTGCGCCTGTCCCCGGCGGAGGCGCAGAGCGGCGGGCGCAGCAACCGCACCATCCTGGCCGACGCCTGCGAGGCGGTGATCGGGGCGCTCTATCTGGACGGCGGCATGGACAAGGCGCGGGACTTCATCCGCGGGGCCTGGGCCGGACAGATCGACCGCGCGGACCCGCCGCCGCTGGATTCCAAGACGGCGTTGCAGGAATGGGCGCAGGGCAACAAGCGTCCCATCCCCACCTATGAACTGATCGAGCAGAGCGGCCCGGCGCACGAGCCGGTGTTCCGCATCGCGGTCCGGCTGAAGGGCATGGAGCCGGTGACGGCCACCGGCCCGTCCAAGCGGGTCGCCGAACGGAAAGCGGCCAGCGCCTTGCTGCGCCAATTGGGAGTGCAGGTCGATGACTGACGGCCGCGACAAGTTTGAAGACGACGATTTCGACGATAAGGACGAGGGCGTGAGCGAGAGCGTGGATGAGGGTGCCGACAGCGGTGCTGAAGAAGGCGCCGAAGAGGCCGTCGCCGAAGAGGCCGTCTATGTGCCCGAGAACCCGCGCTGCGGCTTCGTTGCCCTGGTCGGCGCGCCCAACGCCGGCAAGTCGACCCTGCTGAACGCGATGGTCGGCTCCAAGGTGTCGATCGTCAGCTCCAAGGTGCAGACGACCCGCACGCGCGTGCTCGGCATCACCATCGCCGGCGACAGCCAGATCATCTTCGTCGACACCCCCGGCATCTTCAAGCCGAAGCGCCGGCTGGACCGCGCCATGGTGGCGGCGGCCTGGCAGGGGGCGGAGGACGCCGATCTGGTCGGCCTGCTGTTCGACGTGTCGCGCCGCGGCATCGACCAGGACACCCAGGGCATCATCGCCCGGCTGAAGGAGCAGGGGCGCAAGGCCATCCTGATCCTGAACAAGATCGACCTCGTGCCGCGCGAGAAGCTGCTGGGCCTTGCCGACAGCTTCAACCAGGAAGGCATCTTCACCGACATCTTCATGCTGTCCGCCTCGACCGGCGACGGGGTGGAGCATCTGCGCGGCTTCCTGGCCGCCCGCATGCCGGAAGGCCCCTGGCACTACCCGGAGGACCAGATCTCCGACATGCCGATGCGCCTGCTGGCGGCGGAGATCACCCGCGAGAAGCTGTTCCAGCAGCTTCACCAGGAACTCCCCTACGCGGCGACGGTCGAGACCGAGCAATGGGAGGAGTTCGAGAACGGGTCGGTCAAGATCTCCCAGGTCGTCTATGTCCAGCGCGACAGCCAGAAGGCCATCGTGCTCGGCAAGCAGGGCACCCGCATCAAGGCGCTCGGGCAGGCCGCCCGCACCGAGCTGGAGGAGATGCTGGAGCAGCGCGTCCACCTGATGCTGTTCGTCAAGGTGCGCGAGGACTGGGAGAACGATCCGGAGCGCTACGAGGCCTGGAACCTCGACTTCGGGGCCTCCTAAAGCGCCGGTCAGGGTATAGGCGTGGACGGACGGTCCCCCATATAGAAGGGCGCCCTTCCATCCACTGACCGGCTGACCGTGCGCGTGCCCATTTTCAACGACCTGTACGACGCCGGCTCGCGCCTGTTGGGGCGGGCCGGCGATCTCGTTTCCGGCGGCATCCTGGAGCAGGACGTCCGTCTCGGCGTCACCGGGCTGCGGCGGGCCGGCAAGACCGTCTTCGTCACCTCGCTGGTCGACAACCTCCTGAAGGCCGGGCGGCTTCCCTTCCTGGACGTGGTGTCGTCCGGGCGCTTCCAGGCGTCGCGCCTGCGCCCGCAGCCCGACGCCCAGGTTCCCCGTTTCGAGGTCGAGCAGCGGCTGGCGGAGCTGACCGGGCCCATTCCCCGCTGGCCCAAGGAAACCCAGGGCATCAGCCAGCTCCGCCTGTCGATGCGCTACCGCCCGAACGCCGTGCTGAAGCGCACGGTGCAGCCGGTCGCCACGCTGAATCTCGACATCGTCGACTATCCCGGCGAATGGCTGCTCGACCTGCCGCTGCTGCACCAGTCCTTCGCGGAATGGAGCGCGCTGACCCTGGAGCTGGCCGGCCGGGCGCCGCGCGACGAGCTGTCGGTGTCCTGGCGCGGCTGGCTCGCCACCATCGACACGGCGGCCCCGGCGGAGGAGGAGCAGGCGCGGCGTGGTGCGGCGCTGTTCACCGACTATCTTCACGCCTGCCGCCGCTCCGACAATCTGCTGAGCCTGATCCAGCCGGGGCGCTTCGTCGAGCCGGGGGACATGGCGAACGCGCCGCTGCTGACCTTCTGCCCGCTGCCGGGCGACCGTCCGCGCACCCGCGGCAGCCTGTGGGCGTTGATGGAGGACCGTTACGAGGCCTACAAGTCTAAGGTCGTCCGTCGCTTCTTCGCCGAGCATTTCGCCCGGCTCGACCGCCAGATCGTCCTCATCGACGTGCTGGGGGCTCTGAACTCCGGCCCGGCCGGCATGGCGGACATGAAGCGCGCCCTGGAACTGAGCCTGGAGCCCTTCCGCCACGGGTCCAGCAGTTGGTTGGACTGGCTGCTGGGCCGCAAGATCGACCGTGTGCTGTTCGCCGCGACCAAGGCCGACCATGTCGCCTCGCACCAGCACAACAGCCTGCGCCACCTGCTGGACCGGCTGGTGTCCGACGCCCGCGCCGGCATCCGCTTCGAAGGGGCGCGGGTGGAGACCATGGCCATCGCCGCCCTGAAGTCGACCGAGACGGTGGTGACCGAGCACGAAGAACGGCAACTGCGCTGCGTGCGCGGCGTCCCGCTCGGTCGCGACCGTCCAACCGTGCTGTTCCCCGGTGAAATTCCCGAGGACGCCGACTTTCCGCCGGGGCAGGAGCGGCCGTACAACTTCATGGCCTTCCAGCCGCCGGCCGACCTCGCCCGCGAGGCGCGCGGTCTGCCGCACATCCGCCTGGATCAGGCCATGCAGTTCCTGCTGGGGGATTATCTGGAATGAGCGAGCGCACGCGCGACCGCCACTGGGTCCCGCCGATGGAGCTGGACCCCACCCGCGCCGCCGCCGTGCCTGCGGCGGAGGAGGAGGCGATCATCGCCGGCCCCCTGGCCGGCCCCCTGTCCGGTTCAGCGGCGGAGCGTCTGCCCGCGCTGCTGGCGGAGGGCCGGCCGCGCAGCCGGTTCGGCCGCTGGCTGGCCGGGTCGGTCGCGGCGCTGGTGCTGATCGCGCTGGGCTTCGACACCTGGGACCTGTTCAACCGCGCCTTCGCCACCAGCGCCGCGCTGGGCGTGCTGGTGGCCGCCGCCGTGGCGGTGGCGGGCGGGGCGGCGCTGGCGATGCTGCTGCGCGAACTGCGCGCGCTGCGCCGCCTGCGCAAGATCGAGGAGTTGCGCGGCGAGGCGGGGCGTCTGTCCACGGAGATCGTGACGAAGGCCGGGGAGCCGGGCCACGCCGAGCGCTTCGCCGGGTCGCTGACCCGCCTCTACGAAGGCCGTCCCGATCTGACGCCCGCGCTGGAGCGGGTGCGCGACCATGTGACCGACGCCCACGACGACGCGGAAATCCTGCGCCTGCTCGACCGCGAGGTGATGGGGCCGCTGGACCGTCGCGCCTACCAGACCGTCCTGCGCGCCTCGCGCGACACGGCGGTGGCGACGGCGCTCAGCCCGGCGGCGGTCGTCGACCTCGCGGTGGTGCTGTGGCGCAACCTGAAACTGGTGCGCGAGATCGCGGCGCTCTACGGCGCGCGGCCCGGTTACGTCGGGTCGCTGCGGCTGTTGCGGCGGATGCTCGCCAACCTCGCCGTCGCCGGGGTGGCGGAAAGCGCCCACCACGTCGCCGTCGAGGCGCTGGGCGGCTCCATCGCCGCGGCCATTTCCACCCGCATGGGGCAGGGAGTGATCAACGGCCTGCTGACCGCGCGGGTCGGTCTGACCGCCATGCATCTGTGCCGCCCCATCGCCTTCGGTCCCGACAACCGGCCGAGCATGGGCCAGATCCGCAAGGAGCTGCTGTCCCTGCCGAAGCAGGTGTTGTAGCCGCTCACGGCGTGGGAAAGGGCCGGCCGTGCCGGGGGTGGGTCCGGTCGTGGACCAGGGCGCGGTCGCGGATCATCGGCCAGACGATGCGGCGCAGGAACCGGTGATCCTGCGTCCGGTCCGGCTCGGCGGCGGCGTGCCGCTCGGCCAGCGGCAGCAGGTCGGGCAGCAGCCCGGCGACGCCGCCCCAATGACCGCCCGCCATCACCTCGGTGTGCAGCACCCCGTCGCGCAGGACGTGGAAGGGCTGGCCGGAGGCGATCCAGGCATCGACGGCCGCCTTTCCGTCGGCGGACGGCAGGGCGTCCCAGTCCCGGCAGAGGAAACGCGCCACCGTCGGGTCGTCGGCGGCGGCCAGCCGCCAATAAGGGCCGCCGGTCGGCGCGGTGGGCGTCACCGCCACGAGGTCGGCCCCCGTCGCGGCCAGCTCGACCAACCGGTCGTCGGCCAGACCGTCGTCGTGATAGACTTGGCAGGTCCAACCCGGATACAGCGCGACGGTACGCCGCAGAATCTCGACCGGATCGTGGGCACCGGCCGGCTGGCCGCTCCACAGGCTGAAGGCGATGACGTTGCGGTGCCGTCGCTCCACGCCGCGCGGCTGGGCGGGCAGCGGGGGCAGGGCGGGGGCCGTGTCGATGGCCGTCCGGTCCTTCAGGTCCAGCGCGCGCTCCCCCCATTCCGCGGCCTCGTCGTCCCGGCCGAGGAAGGCGAGGGCGACGACCAGCCGGTCTATGGCGTCGAGATGACGGGGATCCAGACGGGCGGTCCGCTCCAGCGCGCGGGCGGAGTCCTCCAGCCGGCCCACGACCCCCAGGGCGATCCCCAGATTGACGGCGGCGGACGGAAAATCCGGGGTGATGGCCAGGGCGTTGCGGTAGGCGAGGGTGGAATCCTCCCGCAAACCCATGGCGAACAGCGCGTTTCCGTAGAGAAAGGCGATGTCGGCATCCAGCGGCAACAGTTCCGCGGCGCGGGCCAGCGGCGGCAGGGATTCGGTGCCGCGCCCCTGCTCGACCAGGAGACGCCCCTCCTCGTGACGCAGTGCGCCCAGGCGTTCCACCGCGATGGCAAGGCCGGGAGCGGACGCGACGGCGCGTTCCAGCGCCATGATGGCTCCGGCGGAGCGGCCCAGGCTGCGCAGGGCGTTTGCCATGTCGGTCCAGGCCTCGGCGAAATCCGGCTGGAGGGCGACGGCGTGCCGGTAATCCTCCACCGCCGCCTCCGGTTGTCCCGAGGAGCGGCGGATGTTGCCGCTGTTGGCGTGCATGTCCGACGCCTCGGGCCGCTGGGCGATGGCGCGGGCGATGAGTTGCAGGCCGAGCGCCTGCTCCCCCACCTGTCCGGCCAGAACCCCCAGGAAATGCAGGGCGTCCGGCTGGTCCGGGTCCACATCCAGGATGCGGTGGTAGAGCTGCTGGGCCTCGGCCAGCCTGCCGGCCAGGTGATGCTCCAGGGCGAGCGCCAGCGCTTCCGCGATCGTAACCATGCCTACAGGCTTAAGCACCCCGGCGCCCCTCCGCAAGTGTCACGGCTGTGAGAAAGGGTGGGGAGCGGTCCCGATGGTCCTGGAATGCGAAACCTTGGTGCTGCAAACAGCCTGTGGGCGCCCGCCCTTCGGACTAGCCGGAAAAAAGGTGAACGAACCCTTTACAATGCACGAGTGCGGCTGCAATATATGATCTGGATTGTCCAACCATCGGTGTAATGTCATGAACGTGGCCCTCGCCACCGCAACGGCTGCAAGGCCGTTGGCCTTCATGACGGCCCGCAACAGCGACGCTGTTGATAACGCGGCCGACACCGGGACTCCCTCTAGGGGGGACCCGGCCACCGGGCAGTCCGAAACCTTGCTGTCCGGACGCTACACGAAGACCGCCTACCGCTACGATGCCGACGCGTCGCGGCTGGTGCTGCTGTTCCGCAGCCCGGAGGACGGCGCGACCCTCGACCAGATCCCGACCGAGGCGGCGCTGCGCCAGTACCGCGAGGCGCAGAAGGACCGGAAGGGCGGGAAGGCGTCGCTTGAGCTTCTGGTCGGCGGTTCGGACGGGCAGGACCAGCCGAACGGCGCGGGGCAGGGCGGGACATCCGCCAACAGCTCCCCCGTGCACCGTTGGGCCGCAGGCCATTCCGGGACCAGCGGAGGCCGCTCCGGCCCGTCACAGGGGACTTCCGCGCACACCGCACCGGTGGTAGCCTCAACCCCGATGGTGGCCCACGCGGCGGCCGCTCCCTCGGCGGGGGCCGGTTCCGTAAACGTGGTCATCTGACCGGCGCGATGCGGACAACAGAGCGCCGTTCGCCTGTTTCCTTGGGCCGCCTGTTTTCTGTGAAGGCATCCTCCGATGGGTCTCGACATCTCCTCCTCCACCCTGGGTGCCGCGGTCGGCTTGCGGCAGGCGCAGGGCCAGATCGACTTCGGCGTTAAGACGCTGAACCAGACCGCGCAGCAGCAGGACCAAGCGATCGCCACGCTGCTCCAGGGCGGCTCGGACGGTGCGTCGGCCGGCGGGAACGTCACGGCCACGCGCGGGCAGAATCTCAACATCGTCGTGTGAGCGGCTGAGCCGACGGGCTCGATCGTTCCAGCCACGCCGCGGCCATAAAAAAAGCCCCTCTCGCTGGAGAGGGGCTTCGTGCGTTCCGGAGGACCGCTTACTTCAGCTCGTCGAAGGTGTCGATGACGTGGCTGACGATGCCGTACTCGCGGGCTTCGTCGGCCAGCATCCAGTAGTTCCGGTCAGTGTCCTTCGACACCTTCTCCACCGGCTGGCCGGTCTCGCGCGCGATGATGCGGTTCAGCCGCTCACGCATGCGGATGATTTCCTTCGCCTCGATGGCGATGTCCGTCGCCCGGCCACCGGTGCCGCCCAGTGGCTGGTGGATCAGGAAGCGGGTGTTCGGGAGGCAGTAGCGGTCTTCCTTCTTCGCGGCCAGGAAGATGTGGCAGCCGGCGCTGGCAACCCAGCCGGTGCCCAGCATCTTCACGCGCGGCTTCACGAAGCGGATCATGTCGTGAATGGTGTCGCCCGCCTCGACGTGGCCGCCGGGGGAGTTCACCACGACCGTGATGTCGTCGTTGCTCTCGTGGGACAGAGCCAGCAGCTGGGCCGAGACGGCCTGCGCCAGCTTCATGTCGATCTGCCCGAAGATCAGCACCGTGCGCGCCTTGAACAGGTTCGACTGCACGGCAGCGAACGGCGGCGGGGCGCTTTCCTTCGACTTCTCGTCCGGCTCCTGCTCGGGTTCGTCGTCGAAGCGGGTGTATCCGTCTTGCGCCATCGTTTTTGAACTCCCTGAGGTCGGCGTGTCTACCGGGGGGCTTTGGCTTGCGGGGGCCTGGGATGTCGGATGGGGACCGAACCACGCCACTCGTTTCTCCACATAGCCCGTATCGGTTCCTTGTTCAACGGGCCGCGACGCCAAATCCCACCCCCGGATCGTCATAGTCGCGCTCAGGCTGGCCGCATCGGTGCGGATCGCCGCTTGCCGACCATCGGGAAGGAGAGGCACACTGCCACTTGCACAATCGGGGGCGGTGCATGGAAAGGGACAGCGGTGGCGGCGTCTCGGTCATCATTCCGGCCTACCGGGCGCAGGGCACCCTCGCCCGCGCGGTGTCCAGCCTGTTGGCGCAGAGCTTTTCCCACTGGCAAGCGGTGGTGGTCAGCGACGACGGCGCCGACTACCGCGCGGTCCTGGAAGCCGCCGGCATCACCAACTCGCGCCTGACCTTCACTGGAACCGGCCGCGTCGGGTCCGGCGCACCGGCGGCGCGCAACGCCGGACTGCGCCGCGCGCGCTTGGCCCTGATCGCCCCGCTGGACGCCGACGACCGGTTCGAACCGGACCGGCTGGCGCGGCTGGCCCCGCTGGCGGCGGCGCAGGGGGCGGCGGCGGACAATGTGGCGGTGGTGCGCGACGGCGACGGTGCGCCGCTCTCCACCCTGTTCCCATCCGGGACAGGAACCGCCACGCTGGACGCGGCGGCCTTCCTGGAAACCTCCGTCCCGATGTTTTTCGTGGTCCGCCGCGACCTTGTCCCAGGCTGGGAGGAGGGGGTGGATTTCTGCGACGACGTGGTCTTCAACATCCAGGTCCTCGACCGGGTGGGCCGACTGCCGCTCGTGCTGGAGCCGCTCTACGAATACCGACAGCGGGAGGGGTCGATCACCTGTTCCGCCGACAGCGGGACGCGGGCCGAACTCTGCTACCGCCATGTGCTCGACCGTCTGTCCGCCGACGGCTTGCGGATCGCCGATGCCGCGCTGCGCCACCGCTTCGCCGCCGCCCTGGGCGCCAAGCGCGCCCTGAACGCCGCCTACATGGCCGCGCAGGCCGCCGGACGCTGCGCCAATTTTCAGGAGTTCCTAGCTTTGCGGGAAAACTCCCGGCCGGGGTAGTCGCCGATCACGCTGAGATGCGTGACCACCGATCCGTCCGGACGGAACAGGTGGAGGGCGAGCGCGGACGGCTCGTCCGTCCAGCGGTAGGGCGGCTCCGGCGCGAGGTCCAGGGCGATCTGGTAGGCCACCGACGGCGCGACATAACCGTGCGTTCCGTTCCAGGCTACCGCGGTCTGGCGGTGGGTGTGGCCGCACAGGACGGCCCGGATGTTCGGATGGCTGCGCACCAGCCGCCCCAACTCCTCCGCGCCCTCCAGGCAGCGCAGCGTGTCCAGGAAGGCCAGCCCGGTGTCGAAGGGCGGGTGGTGCAGCGCCAGCACCGTCGGCCGCTCCGGCTGCTCGGCCAGACGCTCCGCCAGCCAGGACAGCCGATCGGCGCACAGGCCGCCCACCGCCGAACCGGCAACGACCGAGTCGAGCATCAGGATGCGGACCGGAAACTCCTCGATGGCATAATGGAGGAAGGGACCATCCATGGGCATCCAGCCGCGGTCGGCGAAGGTCCGGCGCAGTTCCGCGCGGTCGTCGTGGTTGCCTGGCAGCACGCGGAAGGGAATGGCGAGCGGTTCCAGCAGAGCGGACATCGCCTCGTACTCGCCGGGTTTCGGCCCGTTGACGAGGTCGCCGGTGATCAGGACGAGGTCGGGGCGCGGCACCAGCGCGTTGAGGTGGGCCACCGCGGCAGCGAGCCGGGTGTTGGTGTCGTAACCGGTCGTCGGGGCGGTGCCGGGGGCCGTGACATGCAGGTCGGACATCTGGGCGATCAGCATCGGGCACCCCTGGGGACGCGAGGGTCGGAGGACCAAGGATTGTCACATCGCCGATTTCCCGGATGTCTTCAAGAGTCCAACCGGAGCAAAACTTCCTTTACGCTTCCGTGACAGGCTGAGCCATCGGCCGAACGACCGTCTCGCCGCCACAGCATCGGATCGGGGAATGAGCGCGTCCACCTCCTCCTGCCTGCTCGCACGGTTGCTGGCGTCCGGGAAGTTCTGGCTGAAGCGCGCCCGCATCGCCTCCCCGGACCTCGGCGAGGGCGCCCCGCCACCCGGAGCGGACGGCGCCCTGCTGGCCGATGTTCGCATCGAAGGCGATCGGATTCGTGCGGTTCTACCGGCGGGCGAGGCGCCCTGTTGCGCGCCCGGCCTGTGCCTCGATGGCGGGCCGGTTCTCCCGCGCGGTGGCTGCACCGCGGTCGGCCCCGGCCAACCCGCTGATCTGACGGTGATTCTTCCCGATGGGGAGCGGTTGGAGATGGAGAAGGGCCGGGTTGTGCAACCCGATCCTCCGCACTCCCGCGCCTGAACCCTTGCAACCGTCTCAACTCCGGAACTGAACTGAACGATATAGTTCAGTTTACCGCCCGCCCCTCACAGCGGCCCGGTTGACACGAAACGCCCCGCGCGCCCGCTTGGCGGGCCGGCGGGCCTGTGCGGGTTCCGTATCCATGCGCCACACGCTTCGCATCGTCGCCCTTCTGGTTCTGGTCGCACTCGGCGGCGGCGCCTACTGGTACTTCGTCAAGCAGGGCGGAACCATCAACACGCTGCTTGTCGGCAAGGTTCCGTCCCCCGGCGGCGCCTCCGCGGGTCCGGCGGCGGGCGGACCGCCGGGCGGCGCGCCGCCGATGCCGGTGGAGGCACTGCCGGTCAAGATTGGCACCGTGTCGCGTCAGGTCACCGCGGTCGGCTCGCTGCTGTCCAGCGAATCGGTGGTCATCCGGCCCGAGGTGGCAGGCAAGGTCTCCGAGATCGCCTTCCTGGAAGGGCAGGCGGTGAAGAAGGGCGCGGTGCTGATCCGGCTCGACAACTCCATCGCCCGCGCCACGCTGGCCCAGGCGCAGGCGAGCATCGCCTTTTCTCGTGCCGAGCTGGCCCGCGCCGACGAGCTGTACCGCCAGCGCACCGGCCCAGCCCGCAACCGCGAGCAGGCGCTCGCCAAGCTCCAGTCCGACGAGGCGGCGGTGCAGCTCGCCAAGGCGCAGTTGGAGAAGCTGACCCTGACCGCCCCCTTCGACGGCGTTCTGGGCCTGCGCAAGGTCTCGGTGGGCGACGTGGTGGCGGCGGGCAAGGACATCGTGAACCTGGAGGCCATCGAGACCCTGAAGCTCGATTTCCGGGTGCCGGAGCTGTATCTGCCGACCGTCCGCACCGGCCAGACCCTGAAGGTCGCCGTGGATTCCTTCGGCGGGCGGACCTTCGACGGCACGGTCTACGCCATCGACCCGCTGGTCGACGTGAACGGCCGCGCCGTGGTGATCCGTGCCCGCGTCCCCAACAGCGACGGCGCGCTGCGTCCCGGCCTGTTCGCGCGGGTGGCCCTGACGCTGGACCAGACCCCGAACGCCGTGCTGGTGCCGGAGCAGGCGGTCAGCGCCTTCGGCAACAAGCAGTTCGTCTTCAAGGTGGTGGAGGGCAAGGCGGTGCAGACCACGGTCACGCTGGGCGAGCGCCGCAACGCCGAGGTGGAGATCACCGCCGGCCTGCAGCCCGGCGACGTGGTGGTGACCGCCGGCCAGCTGAAGATCCGCGACGGCGCCCCGGTGGTGGTCGTGAACAACAAGCCGGCGGGGAGCTGACCCATGGTTCTCTCCGACATCTCCATCCGCCGGCCCGTCCTGGCGACGGTCATGAGCCTTGCGCTCATGCTGATCGGCATCGTGTCGTACCAGCGCCTGTCGGTGCGCGAATACCCGAAGATCGACGAGCCCGTCGTCACGGTGGAGACCACCTACAAGGGCGCGTCGGCCGAGATCATCGAGAGCCAGGTCACCCAGATCCTGGAGGACTCGCTGTCGGGCATCGAGGGCATCGACGTGATGTCCTCGATCAGCCGCGCCGAGAAGAGCCAGATCACCCTGCGCTTCCGCCTGGACCGCAACGTCGACACGGCGGCCAGCGACGTGCGCGACCGCGTCGGCCGCGTGCGCGCCCAGCTTCCCAACGAGATCGACGAGCCGGTCATCGCGAAGGTGGAGGCCGACGCGCAGCCGATCATCTATCTGGCCTTCTCGTCCGACCGCCATTCGCCGCTGGACGTGACGGACTTCGCCGACCGCTACGTCAAGGACCGCTTGCAGAACCTGCCCGGCGTTGCCCAGGTGCGAATCTTCGGCGAGCGGCGCTTCGCCATGCGGCTGTGGCTCGACCCGCAGCGCATGGCCGCCTACCGCGTCACCCCGCAGGACGTCGAGAACGCGCTGCGCAAGCAGAACGTCGAGATTCCGGCGGGCCGCGTCGAGAGCAAGGCGCGGGAGTTCACCGTCGTCTCCGAGACCGACCTGCGCACACCGGAGGAGTTCGACCGCATCATCCTGCGCGACGACGGCGGCTATCTGGTCCGGCTGAAGGACGTCGGCCGGGCCGAGTTGGGGGCGCGGGACGAGCGGGTCAGCGCCCGCTTCAACGGGCGCGGCGCCGTCGCCATCGGCGTGGTCAAGCAGTCCACCGCCAACCCGCTGGACGTCTCCAAGGCGGTGAACGAGGCGCTGCCGAAGATCCGCGCCGCCCTACCCGACGGCATGGGGGTGGATGTCGGCTATGACAGCTCCGTCTTCATCGCCAAGTCCATCGACGCGGTGTTCAGCACGATCTTCGAGGCCATCGTCCTGGTCGTGCTGGTCATCTTCGTGTTCCTGCGCAGCTTCCGCGCCACGCTGGTGCCGCTGGTGACCATCCCGGTGTCGCTGATCGGCGGCTTCGCGCTGATGTACGCCTTCGGCTTCTCGGTCAACACGCTGACCCTGCTGTCCATGGTGCTGGCCATCGGCCTCGTCGTCGACGACGCCATCGTGATGCTGGAGAACATCTACCGCCACATCGAGGAGGGCGTGCCGCCCTTCCAGGCGGCCTTGCAGGGGTCGAGGGAGATCGGCTTCGCGGTCATCGCGATGACGATCACGCTGGCCGCGGTCTACGCGCCCATCGGCTTCATGACCGGCCGCACAGGGCGCCTTTTCTCCGAGTTCGCGCTGACGCTGGCGGGGGCGGTGATCGTGTCGGGCTTCGTCGCCCTGACCCTGTCGCCGATGATGTGCTCCAAGCTGTTGAAGCACCAGACCAAGCACAACGCGCTCTACAACGCCATCGAGCGGCTGCTGAACGGGCTGACCAACGGCTATCGCGCCATCCTGCGGCTGTCGCTGAAGGCGCGCCCGCTGGTGCTGCTGGTTGGGGCGGTGGTGGCGGGGCTCAGCTACACGCTGTTCACCGGGCTGAAGTCGGAGCTGGCGCCGGTCGAGGACCGCGGCACCATCGTCGGCATCGCCATCGCGCCGGAAGGCTCGACCCTCGACTACACGGAAAGCTACGCCAAACGGATGGAGGAGCTGTTCCGCCAGATCCCCATCGTCGAGAAGTTCTTCGTCGTGGTCGGCTTCCCGGTGGTCAACCAGGGCATCTCCTTCGTCCGCCTGATCGACTGGGACGAGCGCGACGTGAAGCAGCAGGCGATCACCGCCCAGCTCTTCCCCAAGATGTTCGGCATCCCCGGCATCCTCGCCTTCGTCACCAATCCGCCCTCGCTGGGCCAGAGCCCGGTGGACAAGCCGGTCAACTTCGTCATCCAAAGCTCGCTGCCCTACGACGAGCTTCAGAAGATGGTCGACGGGCTGATGGCGGAGGCGCGGAAGTTCCCCGGCCTGACCAACCTCGACACCGACCTGAAGCTGAACAAGCCGGAACTGCGCATCACCATCGACCGTGACAAGGCCGCCGACCTCGGGGTGGATGTGGAGACGGTGGGCCGCACGCTGGAAACCCTGCTGGGCGGGCGGCAGGTCACCCGCTTCAAGAAGGAGGGCAAGCAGTACGACGTGGTGGTCCAGGTCGGCGACGTCGACCGCCGCAACCCGGACGACATCGCCTCCATCTACGTCCGCGGCACGCCGACCATGGCGGCGGAGGCCGGCGTCGCCACCAGCACCGGGGCGATGATCTCGCTTGCCAACCTCGTCCGCATCGAGGAGCGGGTGGCGCCCAAGGAACTGAACCACTTCAACAAGCTGCGCTCCGTGACCATCACCGCGACTTTGGCGCCGGGCACCTCGCTGGGCGAGGCGCTGGGCTATCTCCAGGCGGCGGCGAACCGGGTGCTGCCGGCCACCGCCCAGACCGACTATGCGGGGCAGAGCCGCGAGTTCCGGGAGTCGGCAACGGGCCTGTACTTCGTCTTCATCCTGGCGTTGGCCTTCATCTATCTGGTGCTGGCGGCGCAGTTCGAAAGCTTCATCGACCCCTTCGTGATCATGCTGACGGTGCCGCTGTCGATGACCGGCGCGCTGGCCGCCCTGCATTTCACCGGCGGGACGATGAACGTCTACAGCCAGATTGGGTTGGTGACCCTCGTTGGCCTCATCACCAAGCACGGCATCCTGATCGTGGAGTTCGCCAACCAGCTCCAGCGCGAAGGGGTGGACATCCGCAAGGCGGTGGAGGAGGCCGCCGTGCTGCGCCTTCGCCCGATCCTGATGACCACGGGCGCCATGGTGCTGGGCGCCGTGCCGCTCGCCAACGCCCATGGGGCCGGCGCGGAGAGCCGGCAGGCCATCGGCGCGGTGATCGTCGGCGGCATGCTGCTGGGCACCTTCCTGACGCTGTTCGTGGTGCCGACGGTCTACAGCTATATCGCGAAGAAGAAGCCCCTCCCGGCGGTGGACGGCTCCGCCAGCCACCCGACCGGCCATCCGCCTACGGGCGCGCACCCGCAGCCGGCGGAGTGACCGCCAAGCATTGGTGTTCATCGCAAATCCCCTCTCTCCTCTGGGGAGAGGGTTAGGGTGAGGGGGTTGCGCGTGGCAGTACGTCCGGCAAAAGCGCAACCCCCTCACCGGCCCTCCGGGCCACCCTCTCCCCGGTGGGGAGAGGGTTGAAAGGACATCAGGGCGCCCCGAGCCCGTTCAGCGGTTCCACATCGACGCTGACGGACAGCGTGTGGCCGGCGGCCCCCATCAGGACACCGCGGGCGGGGCTGACGTCGTCGTAGTCGCGGCCCCAGGCGATGGTGATGAAGTCCTGGTCGGCGCGGCGCGCGTTGGTTGGGCAGACGTCGATCCAACCGGCCTCGGCGCCGCACCAGACGGACGCCCAGGCGTGGCTGACGTCGGCGCCGACCAGACGCGGCCGGCCCGGCGGCGGCAGGGTGCGCAAATAACCGGAGACGTAGCGGGCGGGCAACCCCATGGCGCGCACGCAGCCGACCACGATGTGGGCGAAGTCCTGGCAGACTCCGCGGCGGTGCCGCATCACCTCGGCCAGCGGGGTGGCGATCGTCGTCGCAGCCGGATCGAAGGTGAAGTCGTCGTGGATGCGCCGCATCAGGTCCAGCGCGGCCTCCGCGGACGGCCGGCCGGGCGTGAAGGACTGGGCGGCGTAGTCGTGCAGCGTCGGGCTGGCCGCCGCCAGTGTGCTGTCGAAGCGGTACTGAACCACCTCCGCCCCGTCCTCCGGCCCGCTCAGGCCGCCCAGCGAGTCCCGCACGCTTTCCCAGGATGGCGTCGCGGCGGCGTCCAGCGGCGGCGGCGGGCCGACCTCCACTTCACTCTCCGCGGTGACGATCAGGTGCCGGTGCGGCTCCTGCATCGCGACGTAGGTGACGGTGTTTCCGAAATAGTCGGTGTGGGACGACTGCACCGCCGGCGCCGGCACGATGGTCAGCGCGCTGTGGTGGACGCGCTGGCGCGGGTGCGGACGGGCGGTCAGGTGCAGCAGATGGTGCGACACCGACACGTCCTCCGCATAGTCGTAGCGGGTCGTGTGGCGCACGCGAAAGCACACGCCGAATCCGTCGCCGGAGTGATCGTCAGCGGGGGCCGCGCCGGCCACGGTCGGGGAGAGGTCAGGCCGGTCGGGCAAAGGCATGGCTGAAATAGGCGTGGGTCAGGAGGTTGGAAATCTCGGGCAGCGACAAGGCGAGCGTGTCCAGCAGCGTGTGCAGGGCGGTCCCCGACTCCAGCGCGTCCGGCGCACGCAGCGAGGCGCGGGCGGCGCCGAGGATCGAGCGGGCCGAGGCCGCCGTGTCGCCCGGCACGGCCTGCGACCCGCTGGGCAGTGCGGCGACGTGCCGTTCCAGCGCCGCCAACTGGAAATCCAGCGCGCGCGGGTTGGACTCGTCGGCCAGCAGCAATTCCAGAACCGGGCGGCGGCGCACGCTGGTCAGGTAGCGGGACCGGTAGGTCATCACGCTTTCCCCCAGTTCCAACAGCACGCTCAGCGTCGCCACCTGGACCGGCTCATCCTGGCGGTCGAGCGTGTGGACCGGAATGCCGCGCATCACCGAAATGATGTGGAGCGCCCGTTCGATGCGCCGGCCGATGTCGAGGAAACGCCAGCCCTGGCCGCGCGTCATGCTCTCCTGCTCCAGCCCGGCGATGGCGGCAAGGCAGGTCATCAGGTCGTCCAGCCGCAGCAGCATGGCGGCGGCGTCGAGCTTGTGCGCCGGCGGCTGGCTCTGCCGCTCCAGCATCGTCACCACCCGCCACATGTCGAGCGACAGGCGGTCGCGCACCGAATAGGCGGTGCGGTGCACCCGCTGCACCTGGGCGCGCAGGCTGTTTGGATGGTCCGGATCGACGACCGAGCTGTAGAGCGCCGTCCGCAGCGCTCGTCCGCCGCCGAGCGACGTGACCCGCGTCAGGTCCCAGGGGATCATGCCCTCCCAGGCCATCAGATGGAGCAGCGGGCGGAGCTGGAGCGACGCCCCCGGCACGTTGCCGTCGGTCAGGCGGGAATGGGTGGAACGGAGCAGGCGCACCGTGCCCTCCGACCGCTCCGCGTAGCGGCCCAGCCAGTAGAGGCTGTCGGCCACCCGGCTGGGCAGGTCGGCGGAGGCCGCCTTGGGCACCGGCTGCGGTTCCTGGGCCGGCTGCGGGCGCGGCGTCGCCGGTGTGGCCTCGGCCCGGCGCCCGGAGAGGATCCAGGTGTCCTTGCTGCCGCCGCCCCGCTGCATGGAGACGACCAGCTTCCCGGATTCGGTGGACACGCGGGTGAGGCCGCCGGGCATGACGGTGTAGCTGCCGTCCGGCCGGGCGCAGAGGAAGACGCGCAGCACGAGCGGGCGCGGCTGCAGCCGTCCGCCCTGCCAGAGCGGTGCGGTGGACAGGGCCAGCCGCTCCTGCGCGACGTAGCACCAGGGGCGGGCCTTGATGCGCTCGACCAGGGCGGCGCGTTCCGCCGACGACAGGTCGGCGCCGAAGATCGGCTCGAAGGACAGGGACGGGAAGGCCGGCTTCACCACCAGCCCGTCGAGATGCTCGATGACGTAGGCGCGCTCGTCGTCGTTGCCGCACCACCAGACGGCGACGCCGGGCATCTTCAGCTCCTCGCCCAGAAGATGGCGGCAGAGCATGGGCAGAGACGGCTTGACCGCCATGGATTCCAGGAAGCCGGAGCCGAGGGAATTGGCAACGACGACGTTGCCGGCGCGCACCGCCTCGATCAGCCCGGCCACGCCCAGCGAGCTGTCGGCGCGCAGCTCCAGCGGATCGGCGAAGTCGGCGTCCAGACGGCGCAGGATGACGTCCACCGGCTCCAGCCCCGACAGCGTCTTCAGATAGACCTGACGGTCGCGCACGGTCAAGTCGGCCCCCTCCACCAGCGTGATGCCGAGGTAGCGGGCCAGATAGACGTGCTCGAAATAGGTTTCGTTGTAGGGGCCGGGCGTCAGCAGGACGATCCGCGGCTGGTCGCGGCGCGGGCTCAGCGACAGCAGCGTTTCCTTGTACGCCTCGAAGAAGGGCGTGAGGTGTTCCACCTGGCAGTGGCGGAAGCTGTCCGGCAGCACCTTCGCCAGCACCGCCCGATTCTCCAGCGCGTAGCCGCTGCCGCTCGGCGCCTGGGTGCGGTCGGACAGCACCCACCAGCGCCCGTCCGGCGCGCGGGCGAGGTCCGCGGCGTAGAAATGCAGGTGGATGTCGTTGGGCACCGGAATGCCGTGCACGGCGCGGCGGAATCCGGGGTCGGCGTGGATCACCGACGGGGACAGCCGCCCGCTGCGCGTCAGGGTCTGCGGCCCGTAGATGTCGGCCAGCACCGCGTTCAGCAGCGTGGCGCGCTGGATCAGGCCCGATTCAACCGCCTTCCACTCGTGGGAGGGGATCAGCAGCGGCACCATGTCGAGCGGCCAGGGCCGCTCCATCCCCTTGGGATCGCCATAGATGTTGTAAGTGACGCCGTTCTGGTGGAGCAGGCGCCGCGCCTCCTCCCAGCGCTCGGCCATCAGCTCCGGGTCGAGGGGGCCCAGCGTGCCCATGAAGGTCTGCCAGTGCGGGCGCAGGCGCCCCTGGCCGGTGACCATCTCGTCATAGACCTCGCCGCGGCCGTAACCCATGGCGTCGGCCTCGCCGAACAGCGACCCCTGGAGGAACGGCACCGGCCGCAGCCCCGGAGGAGGGGGCGCGCTGGGGTCAAGAAAGGGGGATTCGCGGTCGGCCAAGGTTCGGATCGTACGTTCACGGCGGTGCAATGCGCAGCAAGTGTGAACGCCCGCTCCCGCCGATGCAAGCGGCGCATCGGCGGACCCCGGCCGAAAGGCGTATTCCGGCCGGGGGAAGGGGAGGACCGATCAGCCGCGCCGCAGATCCAGGGTCATCGGGAACTGCGGGTTGCGCTCCTCCGCCGGGCTGTCCATCGGGCCGGGGGTGTGGCCGAAGGGGAAGAAGCGGGCGAGGCGCCGCCCCTCCGCCTCGTTGGCGTTGACCGGGAAGGTGTCGTAGTTGCGCCCGCCCGGATGCATGACATGGTAGGTGCAGCCGCCGATGGAGCGGCCCGCCCACAGGTCCAGGATGTCGAAGACCAGCGGCGTGTGCACCGGGATCGTCGGGTGCAGGCAGGAGGGCGGCTGCCACGCCCGGTACCGCACGCCGGCGACGAACTCGCCCTCCGTCCCGGTGGGAATCAGCGGCACGCGACGGCCGTTGCAGGTGATGGTGTAGCGCGCGTCGGTCAGGCCGGTGACCCGCACCTGCACCCGTTCGACCGAGCTGTCGACGTAGCGCACGGTGCCGCCGCCGCCCGGCTCCTCGCCCAGGACGTTCCACGGCTCCAGCGCCATGCGCAGTTCCAGCGAGATGCCGCGCTGGTTGACGTGGCCGTAGACCGGGAAGCGGAAGTTCATGTGCGGGTCGAACCAGCGCTCCTCGATGGGATAGCCATGGTCGCGCAGATCGGCGACGACGTCCGCCAGATCCTGCTGCACGAAGTAGGGCAGCATGAAGCGGTCGTGCAGCTCCGTGCCCCAGCGCACCAGCTTGCCCTTGTAGGGCGCCTTCCAGAAGCGCGCGACCAGGGCGCGCAGCAGAAGCTGCTGGGTCAGGCTCATCTCCGCGTGCGGCGGCATCTCGAAAGCGCGGAACTCGACCAGCCCGAGCCGCCCGGTGGAGCTGTCCGGGGAGTAGAGCTTGTCGATGCAGAACTCGGCCCGGTGGGTGTTGCCCTGCACATCGGTCAGCAGGTTGCGCAGCACGCGGTCGACCATCCAGGGCGGGCAATCACCGGTCGCGGCGGCCTTGTCGATCTGGTTGAAGGCGATTTCCAGCTCGTAGAGCGCGTCGTCGCGGGCCTCGTCCACGCGCGGCGCCTGGCTGGTCGGGCCGATGAACAGGCCGGAGAAGGCGTAGGACAGCGACGGGTGGTTCTGCCAGAAGGTGATCAGGCTGCGCAGCATGTCGGGCCGCCGCAGGAAGGGGCTGTCCGCCGCGGTGGCGCCGCCCATCACCACGTGGTTGCCGCCGCCGGTGCCGCAGTGGCGCCCGTCGATCATGAACTTCTCGGCGCCCAGCCGCGACTGGCGGGCGTCCTCGTAAAGCTCCAGCGTGTTGCGGACCAGCTCGTCCCAGTTGTGCGAGGGGTGGATGTTCACCTCGATCACGCCGGGGTCGGGGGTGACGGCCAGCGAGTTCAGGCGCGGGTCCTTCGGCGGCTGGTAGCCCTCGATCACCACCGGCATGTCCAGTTCGAGCGCCGTCGCCTCGATTTCCGCCAGCATCGCCAGATAGTCCTCCAGCGTGTTCATCGGCGGCAGGAACAGGTGGATGCGGCCGTTGCGCGCCTCGCAGGTCAGGGCGGTGCGGACCACCCACCAGGCGGACTTGCCGTGCTCCGGCATTTCGCTGCGCACCTCGGCCATGGCGCGCTGGACGCGCTCGTTCCGCCGGGAGGCGTCCTGGCGCCCGGCCTCCTCGCGCAGCGCGTGCTGGCGCAGCGGCACCCGGTTGGGCGGCAGCGGCGCCCGCTCCTCGAAGGGGTCGGTCTCCCAGGAGTAGGGATAGTCCTGCGGCGATACCCAGGGCAGCGAGCCGAGCGGCAGGCGGTAGCCGACCGGGCTGTCGCCCGGCATCAGCAGCAGCCGTTCCTGGCGCAGCGGCCACGCGCTGGACAGCCACACCGGCCCCTGCTGAGTCATCTTGCGGTTGATCGGCAGGGCGAAACCCACCGGCTCGTTCAGCCCACGGGTGAAGACGTGGGCGAGGCGCGCGCGCTCCTCCTTGTCCTCCAGCTTGCTGTCCAGCGGATCGACGTTGACCGGCAGCAGCGATTCGCGGCGCAGGTAGTGCCAGGGGTCTTCATAGGCGGCGAGCACCAGCGCCGGGTCGAGCCCCAGCTTCTTGGCCAGCGTGACCAGGAAGGCGCCGGCGTCCTCCGCCGTGTGGCCGTAGTCGGTGTCCTCGCGGGCCAGCAGGTCGCTGTTCGCCCACAGCGCCTCGCCGTCGCGGCGCCAGTAAACGGTCATCGCCCAGCGCGGCAGCGATTCGCCGGGATACCATTTGCCTTGGCCGAAATGCAGCAGCCCGCCCGGCGCAAAGCGGTTGGCCAGCCGGTGCACGAGGTCGGCGGCCATCTTGCGCTTGTTGGGCCCGAGCGCGGTGGTGTTCCACTCCGCCCCGTCCATGTCGTCGATCGACACGAAGGTCGGCTCGCCGCCCATGGTCAGGCGCACGTCGCCGGCGGTCAGCTCCTCGTCGATGCGGTGGCCCAGCGCCTCGATGCCCGCCCACTGCTTGGGGGTGTAGGGCTTGGTGACGCGCGGCGCCTCGTAGATGCGGGTGACCGACATCTCGTGTCCGAACTCCACCTCGCACTCGTCGATGAGGCCGGAGATCGGGGCGGCCGAGGAGGCGTCCGGCGTGCAGGCCAGCGGGATGTGGCCCTCGCCGGCCAGCAGGCCCGAGGTGGGGTCGAGCCCGACCCAGCCGGCGCCGGGCAGGAACACCTCGGTCCAGGCGTGCAGGTCGGTGAAGTCCTCTTCGGGACCGGACGGTCCGTCGAGCGCCTTCTGGTCGGCGGTGAGCTGGATCAGGTAGCCGGAGACGAACCGCGCGGCGAGACCGAGGTTGCGCAGGATCTGCACCAGCAGCCACGCCGAATCGCGGCAGGAGCCGGTGCGCTTGCCCAGCGTCTCCTCGCAGGTCTGGATGCCGGGCTCCAGGCGGATGACGTAGCCGATGTCCTTCTGGAGCCGCTGGTTGATGTCGACCAGAAAATTGATCGACGCCGCCGGCTCCCGCGAAATGCCGGTCATGTAGTCGGCCAGCAGCGGCCCCGGCTCCTCGACCTCCAGATAGGGGCGCAGCTCGCGCTCCAGCCAGGGTTCGTAGGCGAAGGGGATGGTCTGGGCCTTCTCCTCAAGGAAGAAGTCGAACGGGTTGATCGCCGCGATCTCCGCAACGAGATCGACTTCGATCACGAATTCGCGGGTCTTCTCCGGGAAGACGAAACGGGCCTGATAGTTGGACTGCGGGTCCTGCTGCCAGTTCAGGAAATGATGCTTCGGGGTGACGCGCAGCGAATAGCTGAGGATCGGGGTGCGGCAGTGGGGGGCCGGGCGGAGCCGGATGATCTGTGGCCCCAGATTGACCAAACGGTCGTAACGGTAGACGGTCTTGTGGTTGAGAGCGACGTGGATCGCCATGAAGTTCCACCCGTTGTCTGCGCTGGCCGGTCCCCTGCGGCTCTCCGCCGCACGGTCAAGGGCATAGTACCATCGAAGAGTTCGCGCAGACCAGAGTGGCTTCGCAGACGCGGCACGAACTGGTTGCACAAAAAACATGCAATGTCAGAGTGGATCGGTTGCGTCTTTCATCACCGCTCCGCCCGCTTTATAAAGACCCGATCCCTGACCGTCGGCCCTGTCCGCCGGGCGGGAGCGACCCAGGCAGAGTGTGAATCGGAAATGGCGACGCTGGCGGGCCTGTCCATGGGTGGCGGTGCTTCGGCGGGCGACGGGGCGCCCGGCGGCGGCACGCGCGGCGTCGTCACCGGCAAATACTTCAACTTCAACCCGCTGCCGCCGCCGCCGGACGTGCTGGGCAACCCGCTGGTCGTTGCCAACCTGCCGACACACAAGGCGCCGAAGGAGACGTGGCGCAGCCGTTGGCAGCGCCGGCTCGCGCGTTTCCATATTGGCAAGCAGTCCGCGCAGGTGAAGCAGCGCTGGAAGATCCAGGACACCATCTCCTCGGTGATCGCCTCGGTGTCGCCGGCGACGACCATGCTGGGGGAGCGGGAAAAACGTCCCGCGTCGAGCGCTCCGGTCATCGTGGTCCGGCACCCCTATCATCTCCGCCACGTCTTCGAGATGATTCTGCAGCCCCCCGATGATCTCGCGGCGGAGCGGCGCTTCCTCGAACTGTTGATGGGGCGCGTCCTGCGCAAGTATGGAGAGCAGCTTACCCAGATCCGCGGCTCCGCCTTTTCCTTCGAGAACGAAGCCCGGGAGTATTTTTTCGCCGGGTTCAAGCTGGAACGGCAGATCAAGAAATACACCAGCCCCGACGAGCGCTTTGCCGCGCTGCAGGCGATCTACGTCAACTACTTCCATGGGCGCAACTATTACCTCTACGCGCTGCTGCGCCGGGAGAAGCTGACGCCGGACAACAAGCTGTTCATGCTGAACTCGCGCGCTGTCTATTTCATGGCGCGGATCGGCTGGAACGGGGAACTTCTGGACAAGCCCAACCCGCGCTCGCTGCCCAGCCGCGAGGACATCTTTTTCCTCGTTCAGCGTGACAAGACGGTCCTGACGCGCTATCGCAGCGACCAGGATTTCCAGCGGCAGGTGAAGGCCGTCCTGGAAGCGTTTCCGGCGTAAGGGATTTTGTGCGATGCGGGCAGCGATTCTTCTGGCGGGCATGCTGATGGCCGGAACGGCCATGGCGGCGGACACCAGCGGGGAGGCCGCCAAGCCCGCGGACTGCGCCGGAGAGGCGCCGGTGGCGCTTCTCCTCTGCCGAGACGCGACGCTCGCCACCGCTGCCGAGAAGCTCGAGTCGGCGCTGCGGGCGCTGTCCGACGAGGCGGGGAAGGCCGGAGAGGAGGCGGTGGCCGCAGGCCAGCGCGCCTGGATCCAGCGGCGGGACGCCGCCTGCCCGGTCGCGGAGGCCGATCTGGCCGACGCGAAGAAGGGCAAGGACCGCGCCGCCTGTCTGGCGCGCCAGATGGCCGAGCGGACCAAGGCGCTGGAAACCGAACTGGCCGCCCGCCGCGCCCCGGTGGCCGACGAGCCGCTGACCGTTTCAGCGTCCGCCCCGCCGCGCCCGGTTGCCGCCGTCACTCAGGGCCAGCCGAAACCGGGCCCAGTGAAGCGCTCGGCGGACCTGCCGGCCCTGACCGGCCGCTGGGCCAAGGCCGACCCGGCAACCCGGACGCCCATCGACGATTGCCGGACCTCCTATCTGGAGATCACCGGCGACGGCGGGTTCAGCCTGCACGACCCGCGCATCGCCGCCTTCCCGCTGGAAGGCCCTCTGGCGCCCGGCGAGGGCGATCTGGCGGACGGGCTGACCTTCGGCGGGGAGGAGGGGCTGCCGGAAGGCGTCCTGCGGCTGGACACCGCCGAGGCGCCGCGGCTGGACCGGCTGTTCCTGACGCTCGACCCGCCGGCCTTCGGCGCCACCTTCGTCCGCTGCCGCTGACCCTGCGGACCGTTCTTCAGAGGACCATTCTTCAGATGACTGGCGCTCAGCGGGCGAGCGGTTCCAGGCGCAGGCGCAGGGTGCCGCTCAGCTCCTCGCCCGGCTCCAGACGGCGCAGACCGTTGCCGGGCTTCTCCGGCCGGTTGACCGCATCGGTCATGTGGGAGACCGGCTCGACGCAGAGATAGTCCGCGTCCGGCGGCGCGTAGACGATGAGATGGCCGAACGGTCCCTCCGTCTCCATCGACAGTCGCCGGCCGAGCGTAGGCCAGTCCAGCGCCGCCACCCCGTCCCAGCCGGTGAAGCCGTTGTCGAGGACGGTCCGGTCCATGACGATCCCATCCGTGAAGGCCCAACGGGGCGGCACCGCGACATGCTCCACCGGGAGGATCGTCGGGCCGTTCAGCCAGACACCATGGACCCGGGCGGTCAGCCGGGTGCCCGGAGGCTTCGGGAAATAGGGGTGCAGTCCGATCCCGGCGGGCATCGGCTGGTCGTCCTCGTTGACCAGCGAGAGGGTCAGGCTGGCTCCATCCTCCTCCAGCACCACGGTCTGCGTCGCGCGGTAGCGCCAGGGCCAAGCGTCGGCGCGGTGCCGGAAGACCATGCGCGCGGCCGAGGCGGTGGCGTCCTCCACCGTCCAGCCGGCCCGCCAGCCATGGCCATGGATGACGTGCGGGTTGCCGTCCCCGTCGAGCGGAAGCCGGACCCGCCGACCGTCGATGGTGAACTCCCCGCCGGCGATGCGGTTGGAGAAGGGCACCAGCGGAAAACAGCCCATGTCGGTGGCCGAACCGTGGCGCAGCGCCCAATCGGAAGCCGGACGAAGCAGGTCGATGGTGCCGTCCGCCCCGTGCCAAGCGAGGCGGGTCACGACGCCGCCCCGCTCCGGGCACAGTGTGCACTCCAAAGAACCGTTCGCAGCGCTGCGATTCAAGGTTAGGGTGTGGGCGCCGATTCCCTGGTCGAACTCGACCTGCTGCATCCGGACCTCCTGCCGGCGGTGGTTGGACGCCGGTATCGTTCGGGTATCGCACAGCCCGCAGGGGAAGGGAAGGGCAGGGCTGCGCGCAAAGGTGTGCCATGGGCCAAGCCCTATGGCCTCTTGCAACACCTTTGCGCAAACGGCTCAGTGTGTTGCGCAACCGGGCCGATCAGTCATTTTGGCCCCTGTATACCGGCTGTTTACCGGATCGCCCGGATGATGCACCGTCCACGCCATCCGCGCGCCGCGCCGATTCCGCCCGAAGGCCACCCGTGTCAATGCCCGCCTCCAGGACACCCGCTCCCGCAGGGGCGCCCGGCCCCGCCGGCGCGCTCGACGAGGCGGCGCTGTGCCACACGCTCGCCGATCACCATGGCGGACCGGCGCGGATGGTCGTCGGCATCGTCCTGCGCCAGCATCTCGACGGCCTTGTGCTGACCCCGACGGAGCTGATCCACAACAGCCGGCATCTGAAGGCGCTTCAGGCCAAGACCACGCTGATGGAGGCCGCCCTGGGCCGGATCGCCACGGTGCAGGCCCGCCTTCCCGGCCAGGAGGCGAAGGCCCGCCGCCGCGCGCTGGACAATGCGGTGTCGGAAACCACGGCGAAGGCGCGCGCCGCCCACACCGCCTTCTCCGGCGCAGCGCAGGGGCGCAGCCTGATCGAGTCCATCCTGCGCGGCGCGCCGGGGAAGTCGCCGACCGGCGACGCCGGGTTCGACCTGCGCGTGGCGCTCTCCATGGAACTGGAGGAATGCCGCACCTGGACGTCGAAGCTCGACGCGCTGATCCAGCTGTTCCCGGCGGAGCGGCAGGACGCGCTGTGCGCGGCGCTCGACGAGGTGATCGGCGATGTGCTGGCCTCGCCCGCCGCCACCCAGGAACTGTTCGGCAGCACGCCGGCCGGCGGGGCGCCGCTGGTCACGCTGTGCAACCTCCTGTTCGGGCGCGTGCCGATGGACGCCTTCGGGCCGAACCGGCTGGGCGTCCTCAACGGCCTGTTCCGCCAGGGCCGTCTGCCCGCCGCCCGCGCCATGGTGCTGGAGCGCATCCGGCGCCAGCTCCGCGCGCCGCAGCCGCTCGGGCGCGGCACGGCGGATCAGGAATCGGAGCTGTTGCGGACCTTGACGGGGCATCTGCTGTCCCCGGCGGGGCTGACCGGCGGGGCCGCCATGGCCGACGCCCTGACCGTCCGCTATTCCCGTCGTCTGGAGCAGGGCGGGGCGAGCGCCTACCGGCGGTCCATCGTCGGGCTCAGCGAAACCCAGCCGGACCTGATCTGCCGGATCCATTATCTGGCGGCCGTCTCCGCGGTGCCCGCCGCGGAGCGGCACATGGGCGAAATCGTCGACGCGCTGGACGCCGCGCTGAAGAACGAGCTTCTGGTGGAGAACATGGTGCTCCAGACGCCGGACACGGCGCTGGTGCGGCAGGCCCTGACCGGTGCTGTGGAGGCCATCCGCGGTTCGGCCCTGGCGGAGCACGACCGCGAACGGATCGCCGCCCGCGCGGCTTCGGTGGTCGACGAGTTCGCCCGCCGGGGCCGCCTCGTCCAGCGGCTGCGCCAGATCGAGCCGTTGCCGCGCCGTCGGATCATCCGGCTGGCCGAGCTGGCATGCTCCGGTTTGGTCGGCGATGACGGGGCGATTTCGGTGCTGCGCCAGCACATTCTGGAAACGGTCCGCCAACCGGCGTTCCAGACCGAACTGGCCGGGTCCCAGGGCGACGACATCGCCCAGGCGGAGGTTCGCCGTCTCTATGAGTTGCTCGACCGGCTGAGCCAGATGCCGCTGCCATCGGCCAAGCCGGCACCGGCGGCCGCGCCGGGCGGCACCGGGGCGTCCTTCGAACCCTGCGGCGCGACGGCGCTGCCGACCGTGGTGGCGCCGCCGGTGCGCGGCATCGCTGTGCCGGCCAGCCTCGCCGCCGTGACGGCCGCCGTGACGATGGAGGCTCCCGCCGCCAGCGCCGCGCCGGGGTTGTGCCCGGCCTGTTTCGTGCCGAAGGCGCCGCGCGAGGCGTGCCGGGAGTGCGGCTATCCGGTCCGCGTCCAGAACCGCGCCGGAGTCCACCTGCTTCCCGGGACGAAGCTGCTGGGCCGCTATCTGGTGGGCCGGGTCCTGGGGCAGGGGGGATTCGGCGCCACCTATCTCGGCTGGGACGAGCGGCTTCAGATCAAGGTCGCGGTGAAGGAGTTCTACCCGGCCAATCTGGTGTCCCGGGGGGCCGGATCGTCGGGAGTCGTCCCCTTCTCCGACGACCACGCGCGGGGCTTCTCGGCCGGGCTGGCGAAGTTCCTGGAGGAGGCGCGCATGCTCGCCCGCCTGCGCGAGGTGAAGGAGATCGTCAGCGTTCAGGACTTCTTCGAGGAGAACGAGACCGCCTACCTCGTGATGGAGCTTCTCGACGGACGGACCCTGAAGCGGCACGTCTCCGAAAACGGTGGGCGGATCGCGGCGCGCCCGACGCTGACCCTGCTATCGCCGATCATCAAGGCGCTGCACGCCGTGCACGAGCAGGGGCTCATTCACCGGGACATCAGCCCCGACAACATTTTCCTGACGAGCGGCGGTGAGCGCAAACTGCTGGATTTCGGGGCCGCCCGCCACGCGGCGGGGAAGAGCGCCGATCTGACGGTGATCCTGAAGCCGGGCTACGCGCCGCCCGAGCAATACGCGCCGGATGGCAAGCAGGGACCTTGGACGGACGTCTACGCGCTGTGCGCGACCATCCATTACGCACTGACCGGCAAGACCCCGCCCGACGCCACCAGCCGCTTCATGAACGACCGGGTGCCCCGTCTGGCCGAAAGCGGCGCGACCGTGCCGCCGGGATTCGAGAAGGTGCTGTTGAGCGGTTTGTCGATGCGCTGGCAGGACCGTCCCCGCAGCATGCGGGATCTCCTGGTGGCGCTGACCGCGGCGTTGAACGGGCCCTGAGCGCCCGGTTGAGCATCCGGGGGCGTGCGGCCGGAAACGGGGCGGTGCGCGGTTTCACCGCCCCAGTCACCTGGACAGAGCCACCTGAACAGGACCACCTGACAGGATCGCCGTAACGGACGATCCTGGCCCGGCCCCGTTGCTTGGCGCCGTTACTTGGCGTCGGCGGCAACCTGCATCTTGACGATCTTGTCCGGGTCGCTGACCTGACCGTTGCGGGACTGGCTGCCCTTCTTGATCTTGTCGACGAATTCCATGCCTTCGACGACCTTGCCCCAGACGGTGTACTGCTTGTCCAGGAACGAGGCCGGGGCGAAGCAGATGAAGAACTGGCTGTCGGCGCTGTCCGGGTCCGGCGTGCGGGCCATCGACAGCGTGCCGCGGACGTGCGGCTCGTTGCTGAATTCGGCCTTCAGCTTCTTGCCGGAACCGCCGGTGCCGGTGCCGGTCGGGTCGCCGGTCTGGGCCATGAAGCCGTCGATCACACGGTGGAAGACGACGCCGTTGTAGAAGCCCTGACGGGTCAGCTCCTTGATGCGGGCGACGTGGTTCGGTGCCAGGTCGGGGCGCAGTTCAATGACCACGCGGCCGTCCTTGAGGTCGAGGTAGAGGGTGTTTTCCGGATCCAAGGCCTTGGCCTCCCCCTGAGCGAAAAAGAAAGTGGCGAACAGGGCCACCATGAGAATGCGCGTCCACCGCAACATGCGAAACACTCCGATGTGCCGATTCCGCGGACGCGACCATAGGGGAAACCGGCGCGGATGCAAAGACGCCCTGCGGGGCTGCCTTCATCGGCGCCCTCCGGTGCCACCTCCGCCGCCTCATCATTGTCCCAACGCTGCACGGTCGCGCCCGGCCTGCGATGGACGATAGACTGCCTTCGGGGTGTTCATACCCGAAAGTGACCGATGGCGAGGGGGTTGGGGCGTGCGGCAGCAGAGCGTGCGGCGGTTGAGACGATGGCTGGTGCTGGTGAAGCTGGCGCTGATCGGTGGGGTGGTCGCCCTCGCCGTCCAGCACCGGACCGATCTGGCCGGCACCGCCGCCACGCAGGCGCTGCGCCGCGCCGGCTTTCCGGACGCCACCGTGGCGGTGACCGAGCTGTCGGCGGAGCAGACCCGCGCCGTGGTCCGCCTGGACCGGCCGGGGGCGGTCGGGGCTACCCTCACCCTGCGCCACCCGCTGGACGCCCTCCAAGAGGGGCGAATCGAAAGCCTGGATCTTTCGGGCGCCCGATTGAGGCTGGACGTGGCCAAGGACGGCAGCCTGCGCATCGCCGGTTATCCCTTGACCGGCTCCCCAACGGCGGGAGGCGACCGCGGCGCCGCGGATGGCGAGAGCTTCGCGATCCCCGTCGAAACCATCCGGCTCGGCGACGCCGCGGTGACCCTGGCGACTCCACGGGGCACGGCCGACGGGACGCTGCGCCTGACCATGACCCGCGACGGCGCGCTGCACCGCGGGCAGGCGACCCTGACCGCCGCGGCCAAGGGACTGCCGGTCCTGACCCACTGGACGGGCGCCGGCACCATCGCCGAGACGGTGGGCACCCTGACCGCCAAGGCGCGCCTCACCTGGGACGGCTCGGCGCTGAAGGCGCAGGGCGACCTTCTGCTCGCCGATCTCGCCGGGCGGTTCGGGCCGGTGTCGGCCAGCGGCATCAACGGCGTGCTGTCGCTGCCCAGCCTGTTCCCGCCGGTGGTGGCGCCCGGTCAGACGCTGGCGGTGAAGCTGCTCGACGTCGGGTTGCCGCTGACCGACGGGACCCTCCGCTTCGGCTACGGCACCAAAGGGCGGCTGAGCGTGGAGCGCGCCGAATGGCATTGGGCCGGCGGGGTGCTGCGGGCCGACCCCTTCGCCATCGACCCGGTGGCGCCGCAGGGAACGGTCACGCTGCGGGCGGAGCGCGTGCATCTCGGCCCGATGCTGGCGATGGTCGCGGTGGACGGGCTGGAGGCCAGCGGAACGGTCAGCGGGCGCCTGCCGGTGCGCATCGGAGCCGACAGCGTCCATCTCGACGGCGGGCTGCTGGAGGCCGACGCTCCCGGCACGCTGCGCTACGACCCGGAAAACCCGCCCGGCTTCCTGAAGGGGGAGGAGGGCAGCCCGACGGCCCTGCTGATGGGGGCGCTGACCGACTTCCGCTACGACACGCTGACCGCCACGGTCGATGGACAGGCCGGAGGCGAGCTGGCGGTCGGCATCGCCATCCGCGGTTCCAACCCGGCATTCTACGATGGCTATCCGGTCGCGCTTAATCTTAAGGTGAGCGGCGCGCTCGACCGGATCCTGCGGCAGAGCCTCGATACCTACCGCATCCCCGAGACGGTGCGCGACCGCATGACGGAGTTTCAACGAAAGAATCCATGAGACACACGGTTCGAAGCCGGCGCGTCCCGACCGCCGCACTGTTCGCCGGGTTGGTGGCCGGATTGGGCGCCTGCACCCCGACCGTCAAGGTCGAGGCGCCCGACAGGCCCATCGAGATCAACCTGAACATCCGGATCGAACAGGAAGTCCGGGTTAAGGTCGAACGCGACCTGGAAAAGGCCATCGCGGACGATCCGGCCCTGTTCGGCCTGCCGCCGTCCCAGGACAGCCTGGGCGGCGCGAAGGGAGGGAAGAAGCCATGAAGCGCATGTTTGCCGCCGCCGGGCTGGTTCTGGCGCTCGCCCTGTCGGGGCCCGCGACGGCGTCGGCCCAGGACGCCCTGGGCGCCGCCAAGGCCGCCGGGCAGATCGGCGAGCGGCCGGACGGGCTGGTCGGGGCGGTTCCCGGTGCGCCGGCCGCCGCAGCCCAACTCGCCGAGCAGGTCAACGCCCAGCGCATCGCCCGCTATCGCGAGATCGCCGGCAGCAACGGCACGTCGGTGGATCAGGTCCAGGCGCTGGCCGGAAAGCAGCTGATCGAGCGGACCCCCGCTGGTCAGTATGTGCTGTCGGGCGGGCGTTGGGTTCGCAAATAGGCCTGCCCGTTCCATGACGGCGCCCAGGATCGCCGAACTCCGCGCCCGGATCGGGGCGTGCCGCGCCGCCCTGGCCGCGGCGCCGGGCGATTCGGCGGCGCTGGCCGGGCTGTTCGGCGCGCTCGACGCGCTGGGCGAGCCCGGCACGCCGGAGGAGGCGGTGGCCCGCTCCGCCTTCGGCGAGGCGCTGCGGCGGCAGGGTTGGGCGGCCGAGGCCGAATTGCACCATCGCGCGGCCCTGTCCTGGCTGCCCGATTTCGGCGGCAACCATTTCAATCTGGGCCTGACCCTCCAGGCGCTGGGCCGCACCGCGGCGGCGGCGGACGCCTACGGCGAGGCCGCCCGGCTGATGCCGCGCTTCGCCCCGGCCCCGTGCAACCAGGGCGTCCTGCTCCGCGCGCTCGGGCAGCGCGAGGCGGCGGAAGCGGCGTTGCGCCGGGCCGTGGCGCTCGACCCCACGCTGGTTCCCGGCTGGCTCAACCTCGGCGCGGTGCTTCAAGGGCACGTCCCGGCGGAGGCCGCCGCCGGTTGCTACCGGAACGCCCTGGCGCTGCGCCCCGATCTGGCCGAATCCCACGCGAATCTCGGGCTGCTGCTGAAGGAGGCCGGGCGGCTTGCCGACAGCCTGCCGTCCTTCGAGCGCGCCCTGGCGCTCGGCCTGCCCGACGCCGGCGGCGTGCTCGCCCAACTCGTCCAGCAGATGCGGCACCTCGGCCGCTGGGACGGATTGGCGGAGCGGTCCACCCAACTGGCCGCCCTGGTGCGCGGCGGGGCGACGCGGCAGGTCCATCCCTGGATCTTCCTTGGCGAGGGGGCCGGCCCGGCGGCGGAACAGGACTGCGCCCGCCGCTACGCAGACTGGCGGACGCAGGGCATCGCCGCCATGCCCGCCCGCCGCGGCTCCGGCCCGCGCGGCCGACTGCGCGTCGGCTATCTGTCCGCCGACTATCACGAACACGCCACCGCCGCCCTCATCGCGGAACTGATCGAGCGGCACGACCGGAACCGGCTTGAGGTCGTCGGCTACAGCTATGGGCCCGACGATGGCGGCCCGATGCGGCGCCGGCTGTCCGCCGGTTTCGACCGATTCGTGGACCTCGCTGCCTGCTCCCACGCCGACGCGGCGGCGCGCATCCGGGCGGACGGGGTGGACATCCTGGTGGATCTCAAGGGCTACACCCAGCACGCCCGGCCGGAGATCGCCGCCCACCGCCCCGCCCCTGTGCAGGTGCAGTGGCTGGGCTATCCGGGGACGACGGGTGCCGGGTTCATTGACTACGTGATCGGCGATCCGCTGGTCACGCCGTTCGATCACCAGCCCTTCTACGCGGAGCGCATCGTTCAGCTTCCGGTCTGCTACCAGCCCAACGACCGCAGCCGGCCGATCGGCCCGACGCCGTCGCGCGCGGCCTGCGGCCTGCCGGAGCGGGGCACGGTCTTCTGCTGCTTCAACGCCGCCTACAAGATCACACCGGACCTCTTCGAACGGTGGTGCCGCCTGCTGCGTGCGGTGCCGGACAGCGTGCTGTGGCTGCTCGACAGCCATCCCGAGGCGAGCGCGACCCTGCGGCGGGAGGCGTCACGCCGCGGCGTGGCGGCGGAGCGGCTGGTCTTCGCCCCCCGGCGGCCTCCGGCGGAGCATCTGGCGCGCTACCGTCTGGCCGACCTGTTCCTGGACACCAGCCCGGTCGGCGCCCACACCACGGCCAGCGACGCGCTGTGGGCGGGGGTGCCGGTCCTGACGGTCCTGGGGGAGGGGTTCGCGTCCCGCGTCGGGGCGAGCCTGCTGCGCGCCGCCGGGCTGCCCGAACTGGCGGTGCGCTCGCTCGACGACTACGAGGCCACGGCGTTGCGGTTGGCCGGCGATCCGGACGGAATCGCCCGGTTGAAGGCCCGCCTCGCCGCGGAGCGGGGCCGCGCGCCGCTGTTCGACACCGACCGTTTCGCCCGCGCCCTGGAGCGCGCCTACGCGACGATGTGGGACATCCACGCGGCGGGGCGGATGCCCCTCCCGTTCGCCGTCCCGGACGAAGGTTAGGGGAAGGGGCAGCGGTCGGCGGTCACGTCCACGAAGGAGCGGGCGCCGGGCGCGAAGGTGAAGCGGTATTCGGTGCTGTCGATCACCACCGTCTGGTGAAGCGGCAGGACCCCCTTGGCGACCGTCTCCTTGCCGCCCATCCCGGAGATCTTGATGGTCACAGGCTGCGCCGGATCGTACCAGCTCTCAGCGTTGCCCTGGGCGTTGCGCGACGACTGGCCCTCACCGCTGACCGTCACCGCGCCGTTGTTGAAGCTGGTGCTGCGGTTGCCCGATTTCAGGAGCGGGGTGGCCAGGGCGAAGCGCTTGGTCTCCGCCGGCTGGCAGTTGCGCACCGCCTGGACCTGGGCGATCACGAAGGCGAGGCGGTTGGGGTCCATGCCGCCCTTCAGACGCTCCGACACCAGTCCGGCCAGGCGGGCGAGGTCGCCCGAGGGCACCTCGCGCTGGAGCCGGGCCTCCAGATCCGTCGCGCGGGCCTCCGCCGTGCGTGCGGCGTGCTGCATCTGGCTGGCCAGCAGTTCCAGTTCCGCCTTTTGACGCGACAGTGTGGAGATCTCCTCCCGCAGCGTGACGTCGCGGCCCTTCAACTGCTCGATGCCCATCTGGTAGGCGAACAGACCGACGCCGAGGAGAACGGCGGCGAACAGACCGAACTTCGCGAACCCCGCCCAGAAGCGGCGGCGATAACGGCGTTCGTAGTCGTAGCGTCCCAAGGCCATGTGCAGCAAACCCGAGCGGAAGAGGAGGGAGCTATGGCTACCCAGATCGGCCGTCCGATGCAACCCCTTGACCTTGGCAGGAAAAGCCCTTTCAGGTCAGTTGCTGGCTCCGGACGGGCCGAGGAACCCGGCGCTGATGCCCGGCGTGCGGAACTCGCCGACATTCTTGAACACGAAGCGGAAGAAGATGGTGTTTCCTTCCTGCTCGCCGTTCTGGATGACGGTGTAGTCGCGCTGGGCGATGGTTTCGAAGATCAGGCATTCGTCCTGATAGCGCAGCACGCCCGAGCTGGAGCGCGGCCCGGCATCGGGACGGAAGGCCTGGGAATGGGACACGCCGATCGACCAATGTTGCGAAAACTGCGACGACACCGAGATGCCCGCCTGCTCAACCTCGTTACGCTCGACGACGTAGGGGTTTTCCGTCTGGTCGACATAGGTGTAGGTGCCGGAAACGCGCAGCAGCGGCACGCCGGCCGATGCGTTGACCGAATGCCGGCGCGGCTTCAGCGTGTCGTGGTCGATGCGGAAGCCGTAATTCACATCAAGCCAATCGGCCGGACGGAGATCGAGGCGACCGACGTAATCCGACGACTTCTTGTCGAGGCCCGACCCGCCGCGGAAATTCTCCGTATCGTCGGCGCGGAAGCTCTGGCCGACGAACAGGCTGGCCGACCCGGTCTTGTAGCCCTGGAACGTCGTGCGCAGGCCATAGGTGGCGCGAAGCCCGCCGTCGAGCCGGTCGATGCCGGTGAAGCGGTTGGGCATCAGCAGGTTGACCTCGTCGAACTCGACGTCGAGGCTGTCCTCGTTCGGGAAGGCCGGATCGTTGTCCACATTCGGCGCCAGGCTGACCTGTCCGATGGGCTCGATGGTCTGGAAACTGCTCTCGCCATAGCGGACGAAGGGGTAGCGGACCGTGGTCGTGGCTTGCGGGAAGAAGCGCAGGCGCTGGACGCTGTCGTTGCCGGTCCCGCCGCCCGGATCGTTCGGATCGAACCGCTGGGCGGTGTAGCCGGCCAGCAGCACGCTGCCTTCGATGGTGGTGACGAAACCCAGGTTCGAGTAGATGTCCCGCTGCCAGCCCGGCTGGACGGCCAGCCGCTGGGTGTCGGGACCGCCGCTGCCCGGCCGGGCGACGGCCAGGAGGCTGCTGTCCAGGGACCAGCGCCCGCCCATCAGGCTGCCCGGCTCGCCCAGCGCGTTGTAGCGCGCCTCGGGCAGCACATAGGGCTCCTGCACGCTGTTGCCCCAGCGCAGGTCCTGGAAGCTGTAGGCGTTGACCGCCGCGTAGTTGCGGCCGTTGAAGCCTTCGATGAAGGCGCGGCTGGTCAGCACCTCGTCGCGGATGTTGAAGTAGCGGCGCAGATACAGCTCGTCGCTGGCCCGCTTCAGGTTGAAGCCCCAGCGCCACGTCTCGTCGATGTCGAACAGGCCGCTGGCGAAGGCGTGGCCGCGCCAGCGCCGGTCGTCGGCGCCCTTCAGCGTGCCGTTGGGGATTTCACCCTGCGTTCCCGACGCGTCGAGCTGCAGCCGCCCGTTCTCGAAGCGCTTGCGGTACTGGCCGCCCAGGAACAGGCCCTGTTCGGAATAGCCGCCGAGATCGAACGTCGCATCCTGATCCGGCGCGATGTCCCAGTAGTAATGGGTGATGGCGCCGAAGCCGAGATTCGAGTTGTTGCGAAAGCTGGGCGTCAGGAAGCCGGAGCGCCGATCCACCGTCGGATCGGGGTGGGAGAGATACGGGGTGTAGAAGAACGGAACGCCGAACATTTCCATGAAGGCGTCGCGGTAACGGACCTCGTGGTCCTCGTTGTCCTGCACCACGCGGGCGGCGCGGATCTGCCAGACCGGGGCGCGGGTCGGATCGGACTTGCACAGCTCGCAGGGGCTGTAGACGGCGCGGTTCAGGCGGATCAGCCGCCCGCCGCGGCGTTCGCCTTCGGTGCCGGCCATGCGGCTGTTGTCGGTCATCAGCACGCGAACGTTCTCGACGAACGCGTCGCGCATGTCGTCGGTCAGTTCCGCGTAGCTGGAGAACAGGATGTCGCCCGACGGCTCGACCAGACGGACGTTGCCGGAGGCGATCACCACCTTGGTCTGCTGGTTGTAGGTGATCGTGTCGGCGTGGACCGTCCGCGCGCCCTGCGACAGCTCCACGTTGCCCGACGCCGTCACGAGGCTGTTCGCCTCGTCGAAGGTGACCGAATCCGCTCCCAGAAGGACCGGGGGGTCCTGCGGCTTGCCCGCGGCCGGCTGGGGTGCGGGAACGACGACTTCGAGCCGCCCACCCTGGTCCGCTGCCCCGACCGGCGGCGCGCCGTTCGCCTGAGGCGCCGGAGCGGGAGGCTGCTGCGCGTCGGCCAGATCGGCCAGGACGATGCCGCAGGCGGCCATCAGGGCGACGATGCCGGATCGCAGGACCAGCGACCGGCGGTCCAATGGGCGGTGCATCTTCGGGCTGGTGGCGCGGGCGCGCCGGGCATGTCGGGACGGGAGCTGGGACATGCGGAACGTTTGAGGTAACCAACCGGCCAAGTCAACGGTTTCGCGGCATGTTTCGCGAATTGTCCGATGTCTGTTGCCGGCCGGGCGAGGCATGAAAAAGGGGACCGGCCGCGACAGGCGGACGTCCCCTTTTTTCCGGCCTTATCCGAGGCGGCGCGACCGCCGCCCACCCCTCAGGCGAAGGCCTTGTAGGCGATGAGGGTGAAGGTGTCGCGCACCCCGGTCAGGGTCTGGATGTTCTCGGTCACGAATCGGCCGATGTCCAGATCCTGGGGCAGATAGCACTTCATCAGCAGGTCGTACTGGCCGGAGATGGAGTGCACCTCCGACACCTGCTCGATGTCCTGAACGGCCTGATCGGCCACCTGATAAGCCTTGCCCAGCTCGCACTTGACCATGACGAAGATGGTCTGCATGGCGGTCAGCCCTCCTGCGAGGATTGCTCGGCGGGTTCGGCCGGCGCCGGGCGCCGCGCGGAGCGGAGCATGAAGGCCGGCATATGGTCGCCGAAGCCGATCACGGGTGTGTCGTCCTCGTCCTCGTCGCGGCGGCGGCGGCGGTCGCGGTCACGATCCCGGCGCGGCTCCTGGCGGCGGCTCTCGGCAGCGGCCAGCGATTCGCGCGGCTGACGCTCCTCACGGGGCTGCCGTTCCTCGCGCACCCGTTCCTCACGCACCGGGCGCTCGTCGCGGCTGGGCCGCTCCTCACGCGGTTGCCGCTCCTCGCGGGCCTGACGTTCCTCGCGGGGGGCCCGCTCCTCGCGGTCGGGACGCTCGGCGCGCTCGGCCCGGGACGGGCCGCGGTCGCCGCGCTCCTTCTCCTTGCCACGGCCACGGCTGCGGCCACGGCGCGCCTCGTCTTCGCTGAGGAACTCGGCCGAACTCGAGCCCGTCAATGGCGATCAACGGAATCTCCCGCTTGATGAGGCAGCCGATGGCCGAAACCTGCTTGCCGTCCAGCGGGCTGGCCAGCGTGAAGGCGCGACCCGAGCGGCCGGCCCGGCCGGTGCGTCCGATGCGGTGGACGTAGTCCTCCGCGCTGATCGGCACGTCGAAGTTGAAGACGTGGCTGAGCCCCTGCACGTCCAGGCCGCGCGCCGCCACGTCGGAACAGACGAGCAGCGTGATCTCGCCCTTCTTGAAGGCGTCCAGCGTCTCCATCCGCTTCGACTGCACCATGTCGCCGTGCAGCGCGCCGGCGTTGAAGCCGTGGCTCTCCAGCGACTTCTGCAGGATGGCGACGTCGCGCTTGCGGTTGCAGAAGATGAAGGCGTTCTTCACGTCCTCGGTGCGCAGCAGGTGACGCAGCGCCTTGCGCTTGTCCTCCTCGTGCACCAGGACCATGGCCTGGGTCACCGTCTCCGACGGCGAAGCCGGCGGTGCGACGGTCACTTCCTTCGGGTTCGACAGGAAGGCGTCGGCCAGACGGCGGATTTCCGGCGGCATCGTGGCGGAGAAGAACAGCGTCTGGCGCAGCTTCGGCAGCTTGCTGACGATCCGTTCGATGTCCGGGATGAAGCCCATGTCGAGCATCCGGTCCGCCTCGTCGATGACGAAGACCTTGATGTCGTTGAGCATGATGTTGCCGCGCTCGAACAGGTCGATCAAACGGCCCGGCGTCGCGATCAGCACGTCCACCCCACGGTCCAGCCGCTTCACCTGTTCGGTGAAGGTCTCGCCGCCGATCAGGAGCGCCATGCTGAGCTTGTGGTGCTTGCCGTAGGTCTCGAAGCTTTCGGCGACCTGCGCCGCCAGCTCGCGAGTCGGCTCCAGGATGAGCGACCGGGGCATGCGCGCCCGGGCCCGACCCGACGCCAGAATGCTGATCATCGGCAAGGTGAAGCTGGCCGTCTTCCCGGTGCCGGTTTGCGCGCAGCCGAGCACGTCGCGGCCTTGCAGGACCCAGGGAATGGCCTGTTCCTGAATTGGCGTCGGCTGGGTGTAACCTTTGTCCTCGATTGCCCGCAGGACGTCAGGTCCAAGCCCAAGTTCCGAAAAGAGCATCCAACCTGTTTCTGTCTGGAGTGCGAAAATCGTGCCGGTACGGCCCGACGAGTAGATGGTGCGGCAGAATATGAAGTCAAAGGGCGCTGTCAATAGACCTTGTGATGGAATCGCGCATCGCGCGTGTCCGGACGGGCCGCTTGGCGCGTCGCGCCCGCTCGGCTAGGCTGTGAAAAGGCCGTAAAAACCGCGGAAATCCGGCCCTTGCGGCGGTTGTGGACGCTCTTGCGGCCATTTTCGCCCTCCGGACCGGACAATCAAAAAAGGCAGTCCTGCGATGCTTCTTTCTTCCCAACGCTCCGTCCTGGTGGTGGTCGATATCCAGGAAAAGCTGATGCCGTCGATCGCCGAGTCCGCGCGGGTGGAGCGCAACGCCGCGACGCTGTTGAAGGGCGCCGCGCTGCTCGGCGTGCCCGCCTTCGCCACCGAACAGTATCCCAAAGGCCTCGGCCCAACCGCCGCGTCGCTGCGCGCCCTGCTGCCGCCGGACGGGGTGGTGGAGAAGATCAGCTTCTCCGCCGCTCGCGAGCCGGCCTTCCTGGAGCGCCTGGAACGGCTCGGCCGCCGTCAGGTCGTGCTGGCGGGGTCGGAGGCCCATGTCTGCGTGATGCAGACGGCGCTGTCCCTGGTCGATCTGGGATTCGAGGTGGTGCTGGTGGCCGACGCGGTGTCGTCGCGCACGCCCCTCAACGCGGAGTTGGGCATCGCCCGCATGCGCGCCGCCGGGGCGACCATCGTCAGCACGGAGATGGTTCTGTTCGAGTGGATGGAGCGGTCGGACATCCCCGCCTTCAAAGCGGTGCTGGACCTGATCCGCTGACCGCCTGAACCGCTGACTGCCCGAACCGCTGCTTTTGGAAAGGACGAGGAATGAGCGACCGGATTCCCCTGATCCTGCTGCCCGGCATGCCGCTGGACGCGGCGCTGTGGGAGCACCAGACCAACCATCTCGCCGATGTGGCGGAGCCGATCGTCGGCGACCTGACCGGCCATGACACAGTGGCCGCCCTCGCCGCCGCGGTGCTGGCGCGGGCGCCGGAGCGGTTCGCGCTTGCCGGTCTGTCGATGGGCGGTTACGTGAGCTTCGAGATCCTGCGCCAGGCGCCGGAACGGGTGGCGAAGCTTGCCCTGCTTGACACCAGCGCCCGCGCGGACACGCCGGAGCAGACGGCGACGCGTCAGGACGCCGTGCGCTTGGTCGGGCAGGGGCGGCTGCGGCAGGTGGTGGCCGCCGGCATGCCGCGCCTCGTCCATCCCGACCGGACGGGCGAAGCCGCTCTCGTCGAACTCGGTGCAGGCCCAGGCCCAGCGGGTCGGGGCGGACGGCTACGCGCGCCAGCAGACCGCCATCATGAACCGTCCGGACAGCCGGCCCGGCCTGCGGAGCATCGCCTGCCCGACGCTGGTGCTGTGCGGGCGGCAGGACGCCATCACGCCCCCGGCTCTGCATGAGGAGATCGCCGATGGCATTCCAGGCGCCCACCTCGCCCTGATCGAGGATTGCGGCCATCTGTCGGCCATGGAGCGGCCGCAGGCGGTCACCGCCCTGCTGCGGCAGTGGCTGCTCTACGCCTGAGCGCCGTCCTTTCCCGCCTCAGCAGTCAGGACCCCCGCCGCAGCCGTCCAGGTCGGCGCGGCGGGCCGGAAAAAGGGCGAAGGTCATGTCGCTGATGAGCGACCGGAAATCGGGGTCGTTCGGTCCCTGCGGGCGGTCGAGCCAGCCGGTGGCCGAGGACAGCGTTCCGCCGCCCCGGCAGAAGGCCCCCTGGACCACGATGGGGCCGCCGGGCGGGCTGGTGCGCAAGGGCTGGCCGCTGCACAGGTACGAGTTCAGCGTCGTCTCGGCCGGGTTGAAGGCCAGGACGACCCGGTAATCGGGCCGCGCCGTCTGGTTCGGCGTGGTGGTGAAATTGGTGCGCACGCCGGAAATGCGGTTCTGCATGTTGGCGGTCACCAGCGGCCCGAAGGTCTGCGGGTCCATGCCGAAGGGGTTGCCGAGGATCACCACGCGCAGATCGCGGTCGGAGGCCGCGTAGGACACCTCGCTCAGCGTGTAGGCGGGGACGGGCAGGTCGGCCACCACGCGTTCGTTGGTGCAGGCCGCCGCCATCGCACAAAGGGCGAGAAGGCTGGCACGGGGCAGGAAGGTCATGGCTCGCCTGGCTGCTGAGTGGACGTGGGGCGACCAATCATGGGACGTCGCCGCAGCACCGGCAAGCCCGCGCCTCCGGAAGAGTCGCCGCTCAGCCGACCGCGCATCCAGGCGGCGTTCAGCATCACACGTCGATGTCGTCGACCCGGACGAACTTTGCGTTCTCCTGGATGAACTGGAAGCGCAGCTCCGGACGGCGGCCCATCAGCTCCTCCACGCGGGTTTTGGTTGCCTTCACGTCCTCCGCCTGCTCTGGGTCGGCGCTGTTCGGCACGACGACGCGCAGCAGCGTGCGCTTGGCCGGGTCCATGGTCGTCTCGCGGAGCTGGGCCGGCATCATCTCGCCCAAGCCCTTGAACCGGCTGATCTCCACCTTCTTGCCCTTGAACGTCTTGTTCATGAGCTGGTCCTTGTGCGCGTCGTCGCGGGCGTAGACCGACTTGGCGCCGTGGCTGATGCGGTAGAGCGGCGGCAGGGCGAGGTACAGGTGCCCGTTCTGGATCAGGCCGCCCATTTCCCGGTAGAAGAAGGTCATCAGCAGCGAGGCGATGTGCGCACCGTCCACGTCGGCGTCGGTCATGATGATGACCCGCTCGTAGCGCAGCTTGTCGCTGGAGAAGTCCTTGCCCACCCCGCAGCCGAGCGCCTGGGTGAGGTCGTTCAGCTCCTGGTTCGCCTTCATCTTGTCGGAGGAGGCCGAGGCGACGTTCAGGATCTTGCCGCGCAGCGGCAGGATGGCCTGGGTCTCGCGGTTGCGCGCCTGCTTGGCCGACCCGCCCGCCGAATCACCCTCGACCAGGAAGATCTCGGTGCCCTCCGGCGAATTGCGCGAACAGTCGGCCAGCTTGCCGGGCAGGCGTAGGCGGCGGGTCGCGGACTTCCGTCCCAACTCCTTGGACTGCTTGCGCTTGGCCCGCTCCTCCGCCTTCTCGATCAGCCGCTCCAGAAGGGCCTTGGACGAGGACGGGTCGCCGGACAGCCAGTGGTCGAAGTGATCCTTGATCGCCGCCTCAACCAGCCGGTGGGCTTCCGCCGTCACCAGCTTTTCCTTGGTCTGGCCCTGGAAATGCGGCTCGCGGATGAAGACCGACAGCAGGATGCAGGCGTCGCCCACCACGTCGTCCGCAGTGACCTGGGCGGCGCGCTTGTTGCTGGTCAGCTCGCCGTAGCCCTTCAGGCCGCGGGTCAGCGCGGCGCGCAGGCCGGCCTCGTGCGTGCCGCCCTGCGGGGTTGGCACCGTGTTGCAGTAGGTGTGGGAAAAGCCCTCGTCATCCTCCGGCCAGGCGATAGCCCATTCGACGCGGCCCTGCTGGTTCGGGAAGTCCAGCGCGCCGGAGAAAGGCAGGCGGGTCAGCGTCCGGCGTTCCTTCAGGGCTGCGTTCAGGTAGTCGAGCAGGCCGCCGGGGAAATGCAGCGTCTCCTGCGCCGGGGTGGTGCTGTCGGGCGACAGCAGCGTCGGGTCGCAGCTCCAGCGGATCTCGACGCCCCGATACAGGTAGGCCTTGGAGCGCGCCAGCCGGTACAGCCGGTGCGGTTCGAAATGCGCGGCCTCGCCGAAGATTTCGGGGTCGGCGTGGAAACGGATGGTCGTGCCGCGGCGATTGGCCGCGCCCTGGCGGGTCAGCGGTCCCTGGGGCAGGCCGCGGCTGTAGTGCTGCACGTAGAGCTGGCGGTCGCGCGCCACCTCAACGATCAGCCGGTCGGACAGGGCGTTCACCACCGACAGGCCGACGCCGTGCAGGCCGCCGGAGGTCTGGTAGACCTTGTTGGAGAATTTTCCGCCGGAATGCAGGGTGGTGAGGATGACCTCGAGCGCCGACTTGCCCGGATACTTGGGGTGGTCGTCGATCGGGATGCCGCGCCCGTTGTCGCGCACCACCACCGTGCCGTCGACGGTCAGCTCCAGGTCGATGCGGCTGGCGTGACCGGCCACCGCCTCGTCCATGGCGTTGTCCAGAACCTCGGCCACCAGATGGTGCAGCGCCCGGTCGTCGGTGCCGCCGATGTACATGCCGGGGCGCCGGCGGACGGGCTCAAGCCCCTCCAGAACCTCGATGTCCTGGGCGGAGTAGGTCTCGGCCTTGCGCGCCGTGTTCTCGAAAAGATCGCTCATGGCCCCAGTTATAGGAATTTCGTCAGGGCTGCGCAAGCGCATGCGGTGGCTCCTATATACTCCCCGCACCATATTTTGTGATGCGCTTTTTCGACCCCAGAACGGACGAGGGCGGAGGCACGATGAGCGACGGCACCCCCACCGATCAAACCCCGGCCCATCCGGACATGGCCCAACCGGACATGGCCCAACCGGACATGGAAGGCGGCCCGGCGCTGCGCACCATCGCCATGCCGGCGGACACCAACCCCAACGGCGACATCTTCGGCGGCTGGCTGCTGTCCCAGATGGATCTGGCCGGCGGGGTCGCCGCCCTGCGCCGCGCCGGTGGGCGCGTGGCGACGGTGGGGATCGAGGCGATGACCTTCCACAAGCCGGTCTATGTCGGCGACGAGGTGAGCTGCTTCGCCCATGTCACCAAGGTCGGCCGAACCTCCATCCGCGTGCGGGTCGAGACCTGGGTGCGCCGCCAGCGCAGCGCGGGGGAGGCGATCAAGGTGACCGAGGGCGTTTTCACCTACGTCGCCATCGGCGAGGACCGCCGCCCGCGCGAGGTCCCGCCGGAGTGAAGCGCAGCCCGCCTTCTTTCGAAGGTTGCGCACTGTGTCCCTCTCCTTTGGGGGTGTAAACCGCCTATTACTCGGCGCTGCCAAGAGCATGGCGCGGTGAATTCTTTCGGATTGCTTCTTTTCCGTTTGACCGAAGGAATCGCGTATGATTCCATCATACCGCCATGACCATGCTCCAGAACCTCACCAACTCGCTGAAACGCGCCGCCAAAAGCGCCCTTCGCCAGGCCATCGGGCCGGCCATCGGCTCCTGCGTCGTCGCCTACTTCGTCTATTACGCCGTCCAGGGGGACCGCGGGCTGCTCGCCATGAACCACCTGAAGGCGGAGATCGCCACGGCGGAATCCGTCCTGGATCAGGTGAAGGCCGAGCGCGAGCGGATGGACCGCCGCGCGCAACTGATGCGCAGCGACCACCTGGACCGCGACATGCTGGACGAGCGTGCGCGCACGATGTTGAACCTTTCAGGCCCCCGCGACGTCATAATCGCACTCCCTCCGGCTCAGGCCGAAGGTGATGCTAGCGCTGAGAAGTAGGTCATATCAGTGAATTAACCGAAAGCCGGTTAACGCCGAATTTCGCGTTTAAAAACAGATATTTGCGTCTCGTGCGCTTGTCGTGTACTGTGCGCCCCGCATCCGCTTCCGGTGCGAGGGGGATGCACCCTCATAAGTGGGATGTACCCTCGCAACGTGCTGCAGCCCTGGCTGTTCGCTTGCCGTCGCTGCATAAACCCTGGGGAGGAAACATGGCCGCGTCACGACGCCGTCCGAAGGCGCAGACTGACTCCGCTTCGAAGCAGGCCGCTTCGACCGAGGACCTGATCAAGTACTATCGCGAGATGCTTCTGATCCGCCGCTTCGAGGAGAAGGCGGGCCAGCTCTACGGCATGGGCCTCATCGGCGGTTTCTGCCACCTCTACATCGGCCAGGAGGCCGTTGTGGTCGGCATCCAGGCCGCGCTGAAGGACAACGACGACGTCATCACCAGCTACCGTGACCATGGCCACATGCTGGCCTGCGGCATGGACCCCAAGGGCGTGATGGCCGAGCTGACCGGTCGCCGTGGAGGCTACTCCAAGGGCAAGGGCGGCTCGATGCACATGTTCAGCCGCGAGAAGAACTTCTACGGCGGCCACGGCATCGTCGGCGCGCAGGTTCCGCTGGGCACCGGTCTCGCCTTCTCGCACAAGTACAACAAGGATGACGGCCTGTCCGCGGTCTATTGCGGCGACGGCGCCATCAACCAGGGTCAGGTTTACGAGAGCTTCAACATGGCGGCTCTGTGGAAGCTGCCGGTGCTCTACGTGATCGAGAACAACAAGTACGCCATGGGCACCTCGCAGGAGCGCGCCTCGGCGGGCGAGCTGCACCAGCGCGGCGCGGCCTACGGCATTCCCGGCCATCAGGTCAACGGCATGGACGTCCTCGAGGTCCGCGAGGCCGCCGACAAGTGGGTGGAATACATCCGCGCCGGCAACGGCCCGGTCATCCTCGAGATGAAGACCTACCGCTACCGCGGCCACTCGATGTCCGACCCGGCCAAGTACCGGACCAAGGAGGAGGTCGAGAAGATGCGGAGCGAGTCCGATCCGATCGACAACCTGAAGCGCGTCCTGCTGGAAGGCGCTTACGTGACCGAGGACCAGCTCAAGGAAATCGACCGCGAGGTCAAGGCCGTGGTGACCGAGGCTGCCGAATTCGCGCAGCAGAGCCCCGAGCCCGATCCGGCGGAGCTGTGGACGGACGTCCTGGTCGAAGCCTGACGACAACGATAAGCAGGAGCGGCGCCGAGGGCCGGAGGCTTCGCCTCCCGGTGAACCCGCGCCGCCGGAGGTTGAGGAATGCCGATCGAAGTGCTGATGCCGGCGCTGTCGCCCACCATGACCGAGGGCAAGCTGGCGAAATGGGTCAAAAAAGAAGGTGACGAGGTCAAGTCCGGCGACGTGCTCGCCGAGATCGAGACCGACAAGGCGACCATGGAGGTCGAGGCGGTCGACGAAGGCCGCATCGGCAAGATCCTGGTCGCCGAAGGCACCGAGAACGTCGCCGTGAACACCCCCATCGCCGTGATTCTCGGCGAGGGCGAGAGCGTCACCGACGCCGTGTCCGGCTCCCCGACGCCGGCCCCGAAGGTCGCCGCCGAGCCGGTGGTGAAGGACACGGGCGCGCACGCCCCGGCCACCCTGCCGGTCGGTCCGGCCAGCGGCCCGGCCGCCGCGCCGCCGGCCTCGGACGAGGACAAGTTCTTCGACAAGACGGTGAAGAAGACCGTCCGCGAAGCGCTGCGCGATGCCATGGCCGAAGAGATGCGCCGCGACCCGACCGTCTTCCTGATGGGTGAGGAGGTCGCGCAGTACCAGGGCGCCTACAAGGTGTCGCAGGGGCTGCTCCAGGAGTTCGGCGCCGACCGTGTCATCGACACGCCGATCACCGAGATCGGCTTCGCCGGCCTGGGCGTCGGTGCGGCCTTCCGCGGCCTGCGCCCGATCGTCGAGTTCATGACCTTCAACTTCGCGATGCAGGCGATCGACCACATCGTGAACTCTGCCGCCAAGACGCTGTACATGTCCGGCGGCCAGATGGGCTGCCCGATCGTGTTCCGCGGCCCGAACGGTGCGGCCGCCCGCGTCGCAGCACAGCACAGCCAGGATTTCACCCCCTGGTACGCCAGCGTGCCCGGCCTGAAGGTCGTCGCCCCCTACAGCGCGTCGGACTTCAAGGGCCTGATGAAGTCGGCCATCCGTGATCCGAACCCGGTCATCTTCCTTGAGAACGAGATCCTCTACGGCCAGTCCTTCGAGGTGCCGGAGAGCGAGGACTTCATCGTTCCGATCGGCCGCGCCAAGATCCGCCGCGCCGGCACGGACGTGACCATCACCGCCCATTCGCTGATGGTCAGCTACGCGCTCGCCGCCGCCGATCTGCTGGAAAAGGAAGGGATCAGCGCCGAGGTCATCGACCTGCGCACGATCCGTCCGCTCGACACCGAGACGATCGTCAACTCCGTCAAGAAGACCAACCGCCTCGTCACCGTCGAGGAGGCCTGGCCGACCTGCGGCATCGGCGCCGAGCTGTCGGCCCTGATGATGGAGCAGGCCTTCGATTATCTGGACGCCCCGGTGATCCGCGTGACCGGCCTCGACGTGCCGATGCCCTACGCGGCGAACCTGGAAAAGCTCGTCCTTCCTTCGCCCGACCGCATCGCGGAAGCGGCGAAGAAGGCCTGCTACCGCAAGTAAGGAGGGCGAGCGAATGACCATTCAGATTCTCATGCCCGCCCTCTCTCCGACCATGACCGAGGGCAACCTCGCGAAGTGGCTGAAGAAGGAAGGCGACGCGGTGAAGTCCGGCGACGTGATCGCCGAAATCGAAACCGACAAGGCCACCATGGAAGTCGAGGCGGCCGACGAAGGCCGTCTCGGCAAGATTCTCGTGCAGGCCGGCACGCAGGGCGTCGCGGTGAACACCCCGATCGCCGTGCTGCTGGAAGAGGGCGAGGACGACAGCGCGCTCGCCAAGGCCGCCGCTCCCGCCCCGGCAGCGGCGCCCGCGGCGGCTCCGGCCCCGGCCCAGACCCAGGCGGCCTCCGCTCCGGCGGCTGCTCCGGCTCCGCAGGCCGCGGCCGCTCCGGCTCCCGCCGCCCAGGGCGGTGGCCGGGTGTTCGCCAGCCCGCTGGCCCGCCGTCTGGCCGAGCAGGCCGGTCTCGACCTGAAGGCCGTCACGGGCACCGGCCCGAACGGCCGCATCGTCAAGGCCGACGTCGAGGCCGCCAAGGCCGGCGGCACCGCCAAGGCCGCCGCTCCGCAGGCCGCCGCCCAGGCTCCCGCCGCGGCCCCGGCGGCTGCTCCGGCCGCCGCTCCGGCCCCGAAGGCCGCGGGCATCGACGCCAAGGACCTGTCGGACAAGCTGGGCATGCGCTACAAGGCGCAGCCGAACAGCTCCATGCGCAAGACGATCTCCCGTCGTCTGACCGAGGTGCAGCAGACGGTGCCGGATTACTTCCTGGCCATCGACTGCGAGCTGGACGCGCTGCTGAAGGTCCGCTCGGACCTGAACGCCCGCTCCAAGGACTACAAGCTGTCGGTCAACGACTTCATCATCCGCGCCGCCGCGCTGACGCTGAAGAAGTTCCCGAACATCAACGCCGCCTGGTCGGAGGAGGCCATCCTCCGTTATGACCACGTCGACATCTCGGTCGCCGTGGCCACCCCGACCGGCCTGATCACGCCCATCGTCAAGAAGGCGGAGACCAAAGGCCTGGCCGAGATCTCCAACGAGATGAAGGGTCTGGCGGAGCGCGCCCGCGACGGCAAGCTGAAGCCGGAAGAGTACCAGGGCGGCACCTTCTCGATCTCCAACCTCGGCATGTACGGCATCCGGGAGTTCGCGGCGATCATCAACCCGCCGCAGGCCTGCATCATGGCGGTCGGCGCCGGCGAGCAGCGTCCGGTCGTGAAGAACGGCGCGCTCGCCATCGCCACCGTGATGACCGTCTCGGTCACCGTGGACCACCGCGTCGCCGACGGCGCGCAGGGTGCGGAATTCCTCGCGGCTTTCAAGAAGCTGATCGAGGACCCGCTGAGCATGCTGCTGTAAGGGGGCGTCGACCATGGCTGACATGAACTACGATCTCATCGTCATCGGCGGCGGTCCGGGCGGCTATGTGGCGGCGATCCGCGCCGCCCAGCTCGGCCTCAGCACCGCGGTGGTGGAGCGTGAGAATCTCGGCGGCATCTGCCTCAACTGGGGCTGCATCCCGACCAAGGCGCTCCTGCGCTCCGCCGAGGTGCTGCGCAACGCCAAGCACGCCTCGGAGTACGGGCTGGTCATCCAGAACCCGTCCTTCGACCTGGACAAGGTCGTCCAGCGGTCCCGCAAGGTGGCGGGGCAGCTCAACGGCGGCGTCAAGCACCTGCTGAAGAAGAACAAGGTCGCCGTCATCGAGGGCGAGGCCAAGCTGCTCGGCAAGGGGCAGGTGGCCGTGACCAAGGGCGGCGCGGCGGTCGGCACCTTCGGGGCGAAGAACATCATCATCGCCACGGGCGCCCGCGCCCGCACCCTGCCGGGTCTGGAGGACGACGGCAACCTCGTCTGGACCTACCGCAAGGCGATGACTCCGAACACGACGCCGAAGTCGCTGCTGGTCATCGGCTCCGGCGCCATCGGCATCGAGTTCGCCAGCTTCTACAACGAGCTGGGCGCCAAGGTGACGGTGGTCGAGGTGATGGACCGCATCCTGCCGGTCGAGGACGAGGAAATCTCGGCCTTCGCCCGCAAGCAGTTCGAAAAGCAGGGCATGCGCATCATCACCAACGGCAAGGCCGGCAACCTGCGCAAGGGTGCCGACAGCGTGACGGTGGCGGTGGAGGCCAACGGCAAGACCGAGGACATCACGGTCGACCGCGTGATCCTCGCCGTCGGCATCTCGCCGAACACGGAGAATCTGGGCCTGGAGAACACCAAGGTCCAGACCGACCGCGGCCACATCAAGACCAACGCCAACTGCCAGACCGACGAGCCGGGCGTCTACGCCATCGGCGACGTGACGGGGGCTCCCTGGCTCGCCCACAAGGCCAGCCACGAGGGCGTCATCGCCGTCGAGCACATCGCCGGCAAGCACCCGCACGCGCTGGACGTCCGCAACATTCCGGGCTGCACCTACTCGCACCCGCAGATCGCGTCGGTCGGGCTGACCGAGAAGAAGGCGAAGGAGGCGGGCTACGAGGTCCGCGTCGGACGCTTCCCGTTCATCGGCAACGGCAAGGCCATCGCGCTGGGCGAGGCGGACGGCATGGTGAAGACCGTGTTCGACGCCAAGACCGGCGAGCTGCTGGGCGCCCACATGGTCGGCGCCGAGGTGACGGAGCTGATCCAGGGCTACACGGTCGCCAAGACCATGGAGACCACCGAGCAGGAGCTGATGCAGACGGTGTTCCCGCATCCGACCCTGTCGGAAATGATGCACGAGTCGGTTCTTGATGCCTACGGCCGGGCCATCCACTTCTAAGTGGCGAGTCTGACTGGCGGTCGTTTCCTCCCTCGCCCTCCGGGGCGGGGGAGCAACGATTCCGATGTCGTCATCCTTTTGGCGGTGTTGTTTCGTCGCGGCCGATAATCAGACTTGACCGGTCGGTCATTCCGGCCTATCCGGCGGGACCGTGTCCGCCGGCCATGCGCCGTTTCCCTGTGCCGTCCCTTGCGCGGAAGGCGGCGCGTTACCGTTCAGCATCGGCGCTGCCACCGGGCAGCCCGTGGGAGCACTTCAGACCATGACCGTGGCCGATCACCCCGAGAAGCTTCGCCATCCCGAAAAGGCCCACAAGCCCGACAACCCGATCCAGCGCAAACCGGGCTGGATTCGCGTCAAGGCGCCGACCAGCCAGGAATACAACGAGACGCGCAACCTGATGCGCGGGCTCAAGCTCAACACCGTGTGCGAAGAGGCCGCCTGCCCGAACATCGGGGAGTGCTGGAAGCACAAGCACGCGACCTTCATGATCCTCGGGTCCGTCTGCACCCGCGGCTGCGCCTTCTGCAACGTCGGCACCGGCCGCCCCGACCAGCTCGACCCGCACGAGCCGGACAATGTGGGTGAGGCGGTGGCCCAGCTGAAGCTGAGCCACGTGGTCGTCACCTCGGTGGACCGGGACGACCTGGAGGACGGCGGGGCCGAGCATTTCGCCCGGACCATCCGCGCCATCCGCGCCGCGTCGCCCGACACCACCATCGAGATTCTGACCCCCGACTTCCAGAAGAAGAAGGGTGCCGTCGAGGTGGTGGTCGAGGCGAAGCCGGACGTCTTCAACCACAATCTGGAAACCGCGCCGCGCCTCTACCCGACGATCCGTCCGGGTGCGCGCTACTTTACCTCGCTGCAGCTTCTGGCGCGGGTGAAGGAACTGGACCCGTCGATGTTCACCAAGTCTGGAATCATGGTGGGCCTGGGCGAGACGAAGGAGGAGGTCGGGCAGGTGATGGACGACCTGCGCGCCGCCGATGTTGACTTCATGACGATCGGCCAGTACCTCCAGCCGACGCCCAAGCACGCGGCGGTGGACCGGTTCGTGACTCCGGAAGAATTCCAGAGCTACGCAACACTTGGCCGCGGCAAGGGTTTCCTGATGGTGGCCTCGACGCCGCTGACCCGCTCCAGCTATCACGCGGGGGCGGACTTCGCGAAGCTGCGGGAGGCTCGCCTCCGCAAGCTCGCGGCAACCGCGGGCTGAAAGGCGGCGGGCTGAGAGGCGGCCGAAAGAGAAACGGAGCGGGTATGCCGACGCACGCGGAAAAGAAGGTTCTTCCCTACACGCCGGAGCAGATGTACCGGCTGGTCGCCGATGTGGAGAAGTATCCGGAATTCCTGCCCTGGTGCCTCGCCGCCCGCATCCGCCGCCGCGAAGGCGACGTGATGTTCGCGGACCTTGTCATCGGCTTCAAGATGGTCCGCGAACGCTTCACCTCGCGGGTAGAGCTGGACGAAGCGAACCGCCGCATCAACGTCCAGTACACCGAAGGACCGTTCCAGTACCTGAACAACCACTGGATCTTCACCCCGCACGAGGGCGGCGTCTGCGTGGATTTCTACGTGGACTTCGAGTTCCGCTCGAAGATGCTGCAAAAGATTATGGGCGTGCTGTTCAACGAGGCGGTGCGCCGGATGGTTCAGGCCTTCGAGACCCGCGCCAACCAGCTCTACGGCAACGGCGCCACCCGGCCCGCCGCGGCGCGGACCGCCTAAAGCCGGCTCTCCGTCAGCGAATCGCGGTTTCCGGCCGGGCCGCGCGCAGCCGTTCCAGCGCGGTCTGCACGGTCGCCAGCCGCACCGCCTCGCGGTCACCGGGGAAGGTGTATTCCTTGTGCTTGGCCGCACCACGGCGGACGGCCGTGGCGATGTAGACGCGCCCCACCGGCTTCTCCGGCGTTCCCCCACCGGGGCCGGCAACTCCGGTCACCGCCACCGTCACGTCGGCCTTCGACTTCGCCAGGGCACCCACCGCCATCGCCACCGCGACCTCCGGGCTGACCGCGCCGTGGGCGTAGATCAGGCTGGGCGGCACGCCGAGCATCTCCGACTTGGCGACGTTGGAGTAGGTGACGAAGCCCCGGTCCACCACCTTGGACGAGCCCGCGATGTCGGTCAGCGCCCCCGCGATCAGGCCGCCCGTGCAGGATTCGGCGGTCGCCAGGGTGTAGCCGGCCAATTCATATTCCGCGAGCAGCTTGGCGGAGAGTTCGCGGATGTGATCGGGAAACATGCGGGTCCCTTTCGTCGTCGTGCCAGAACCAGCCCCTCCCCGTTTCGGGGGAGGGCTACGCAAAGCTCATGCTACCCCGGCAGACGGACCGTCGCCATCGCCTGCGCCGCGATGCCCTCGCCGCGCCCGGTGAAGCCCAGCCGCTCGGTCGTCGTCGCCTTCACGCTGACCCGGTCCACCGGCATGCCCAGAATTTCGGCAACGCGCGCGGTCATCGCCTCGCGGTGCAGGCCGACCTTCGGGCGCTCGCAGATGATCGTCACGTCGACATGGGCGATCCGCCCGCCGCGGGCCGTCACCAGCTCCGCCGCGTGTTTCAGGAACAGCGCGCTGTCGGCGCCGCGCCATTGCGGGTCGCTGGGCGGGAAATGGCTGCCGATGTCCCCGGCGCACAGCGCACCCAGGATGGCGTCGGTCAGCGCGTGCAGCCCGACGTCGGCGTCCGAATGACCGTCCAGCCGATGCGTGTGCGGCACCTGCACGCCGCAGAGCGTGACGTGATCGCCCTCGGCGAAGCGGTGCACGTCGAAGCCCGAACCGGTGCGGATGTCGGACAGGGCGCTGTCGAGCGCGCGGGCGGCGCGGGTCAGGTCGTCGGGGGTGGTCACCTTGAAATTCTCCTCCCTGGCGGGCACCAGCGCGACCGGCAGCCCGGCGCGTTCGGCGACCGCCGCGTCGTCGGTCAGTTCCAGCCCGGCGGCGGCGCGGTGCGCGGCCAGGATATCGGGAAAGCGGAAGCCCTGCGGAGTCTGGGCGCGCCACAGGCCGCCGCGGTCCACCGTGCCGGTCACCAGCCCGCCCTCGCCGCGCTTCAGCGTGTCGGTGACCGGAACGGCGGCCAACGCCGCGGGGTGGGTGTCCAGAGCGGCGATCACCGCGTCGATGGTTGCGGGATCGATCAGCGGGCGGGCCGCGTCGTGGATCAGCACGTGGTCCGGCGCCGAATCGGCCAACGCTTCGAGCCCGTTGCGGACCAAATCCTGGCGGGACGCCCCGCCGGTCACCGGCTCGGGCAGGTCGAGCCCCGCGACCGCCGCATCGTAGAGATCGCGAAACGCGGGATTGATGACGACGCGCACCGCGCTCACCTTGGGGTGGCGCCGGAAGGCCTCGACCGTGCGGCGCAGAACGGGCTGCCCGGCCAGATCGAGATACTGCTTGGGCTGTTCGGCGCCGAAACGCTGGCCGCTGCCGGCGGCGACGATCAGCGCGATACAGGAAGACATGGGACGTATCCGTGCCGTTTGGGCTATGGTATCCGCGCTTGACGGGCCGCCCGCGTGACGCTTACGTCATGGCGGCCGGACGCAGGAGCCTAGCCGCTCACCGGCGTTCCGCCAAGAGCTTCAGAGACTTGTCCAACAGCGACTTTGGGTCCAACAGCGACTTTGGGTTTCCGCAGAGGGAAGGGCACGGGTCCGCCGCATGTCGCAGAACATCGTCTACAGCCTGACCGCGCTGATGGCTCTGCTGCCGGCGTCCATCTATCCGTACCACCGGATCGCGGGGCAGGGGGCCGACGGCCGGTCCGCCTATTTCTGGGGCGCCCTGGCGCTGGGCTTCGCCGGGCCGGCGGCCTGGGCGCTGACCCAGGTGGCGGGACGCTGGCACACCGGCCTGTCCACCGCGCTGTGGATCACCATCGCGGCCTGCATGCTGCTGTTCATGGCGATGAGCGCGCTGACCCGGTCGGCGTGGCGGCTGTCGCCGCTGCTGCTGCCTTATCTGCTGACCGTCGGCGCCGTCGCGACCCTGGCGCAGCAGGCCCCGGCGCCGGTGCTGCGCGGCGGGGCGCCGGGCATCTGGATCGACCTGCACATCGCCGTGTCGGTCATCACCTACGCGCTGCTGACCATGGCCGCGGTGGCGTCGCTCGCCGCCTTCCTCCAGGAGCGGGCGCTGAAGTCGAAACGCCCGACTCCGTTGACCCGCTTCCTGCCGCCGGTGGCGGAAAGCGAGCGGATGCAGCTCCATCTGCTCGCCGCGTCGGAGGCGGTCCTGGGGGCCGGTCTCGCCACAGGAATGGCGGTGCTCTATTACGAAACCGGCGCGCCGCTGCGCGCCGACCACAAGACGCTTTTGTCGGTCGCCAGCTTCGTCGTCATCGGCGGGTTGCTGCTGGCCCACGCCCGCACCGGTGTGCGCGGGCGGATGGCGGCGCGTCTCGTGCTGATCGCCTACCTGCTGCTGACCCTCGCCTATCCCGGCGTCAAATTCGTCACCGACGTTCTGATCGGCTAAACCCGGCGCATGTCAGCCACCGCGGCGCACGCGGGATGTGCACTTGCAACATGCCGAAACGCTGTGCTACCGTGCACAAATTCTCATCATATCGCTAATGTGCCCATCATGTGGGCAGGTGAACATGGCCATTCAAATCGGCACCATCTCACTTGAGGGTCCGGTGATCCTCGCCCCTATGTCCGGTGTGACGGACCTACCGTTCCGACGGCTGGTGAAACAGTCCGGCTGCGGTCTGGTCGTGTCCGAGATGGTCGCCAGCCAGGCGATGATCCGCGAGAACCGCCAAACGCTGCGCATGGTCGAGTGCGAGCCGGAGCAGTTCCCGATGGCGGTCCAGCTCGCCGGCTGCGAGCCCGAGGTGATGGCCGAGGCGGCGAAGCTGAACGAGGATCGCGGGGCCGCCGTCGTCGACATCAATTTCGGCTGCCCGGTGAAGAAGGTGGTCAACGGCCACGCCGGCTCCTCCCTGATGCGCGACGAGGCGCTCGCCGCCCGCATCATGGAAGCCACGGTGAAGGCCGTCTCCATCCCGGTGACGCTGAAGATGCGCAAGGGCTGGGACGACAACAGCCTGAACGCCCCCCGCCTCGCCCGCATCGCCGAGGAGTGCGGGATCAAGCTGGTCACCGTTCACGGCCGCACTCGCGAGCAGTTCTACACCGGCACCGCCGACTGGTCGTTCATCCGCTCCGTAAAGGAGGCGGTGTCGATCCCGGTGGTGGTCAACGGCGACATCACCTCCTTCGACGCCGTGGACCGCGCGCTCGCCGAGTCCGGGGCCGACGGGGTGATGATCGGGCGTGGTGCCTACGGGCGCCCCTGGTTCCCCGCCCAGGTGATGCATTACATCCGCACCGGCGAGCGGCTGCCCGACCCGCCGCTCAACGAGCAGCTCGACACGCTGCTAGAGCATTACGACGCCATGCTGACCCATTACGGCGTCGAGGGCGGGCTGCGCGTCGCCCGCAAGCACATCTCCTGGTACTCCACGGGCCTGCGCGACTCCGCCGAATTCCGATCGGAGGTCAACCGCATGTCCGATCCCGAACACGTGCGCGGCTTCATCCGCGACTTCTACGCCCCGGCGATCGAAAGGATGGCTGCCTGATGGCCCGTGCATCTGCCGCTGCTCCGTTGCCACGCCGCCCGGCGCGGCCCCGTGCGCCCTCCAGTTCCTACCGCCCCGTCCGCCCCTGCATCGATCCGTCCGTCATGCTGAACGCTCTTCCAGACCCCGTGCTGGTCGTCGATGGCGCCGGCGACATCCGCTACGTCAATCTGGAGGCGCAGGAGTTCTTCGGCCTGTCCGCCGCCATGATGGAGGGCATGCCCCTGGCGGAGCTTCTGCCGCCCAACAGCCCGGTCAGCCAGTTGATCGAGCAGGTTCAGCAGGGCCGGCACCGCGCCTCGCAGGAGGGCGTCGTCATCGACACCCCGCGCATCGGCCCGCACCACGTCACCGTGCGGGTGACCGCGTTGGGCGAGCCGGCCGACCATGTGCTGCTGACGGTCAACGAACGCACGCTGGCCCGCAAGATCGACAATTCGCTGACCCACCGCAACGCCGCCCGCTCGGTCACCGCCATGGCGTCGATGCTGGGGCACGAGGTCAAGAACCCGCTGTCGGGCATCCGTGGCGCGGCGCAGCTGCTGGAGGAAAACTGCAGCGAGTCCGACCGGGTGCTGACCCGGCTGATCTGCGACGAGGCCGACCGCATCGTCGCCCTGGTCAACCGGATGGAGGTCTTCTCCGACCAGCGGCCGCTCGAGCGCGACGCGGTGAACATCCACACCGTTCTGGAGCATGTCCGCAAGGTGGCCCAGAGCGGCTTCGCGCGAAACATCCGCTTCATAGAGCGCTACGACCCGTCCCTGCCGCCGGTTTATGGCAATCGTGACCAGCTCATCCAGATTTTCCTCAACCTGATTAAAAATGCGGCAGAAGCTGCACCGGAATCAGGCGGCGAGATCATACTCAGCACATCTTATCAGCACGGCGTCCGCATGGCCCTTCCGGGCGGCGACACCCGCCTGCATCTGCCGTTGCTGGTGTCCGTTCAGGATAATGGGGACGGCATACCCGACGACCTGCGTTCCAACCTGTTCGATGCCTTCATTACGACGAAGGTCAATGGGACTGGCCTGGGGCTTGCATTGGTAGCCAAAATCGTCGGCGACCACGGTGGCGTCATCGAGTTTGACAGCCAGCCGCGCCGCACCGTCTTCAAGGTTTCGCTACCCATGTTCGATGAAGCGCAGATGAGCGGCGATCCGGCACCGGCCAGAGGCATCCGAGGGGCCATCGGATGAGTGCAGCCACGATCCTGGTCGCGGACGACGACCGCGCCATCCGCACCGTGCTGACCCAGGCGCTCGCCCGCCTCGGGCACGAGGTCCGGACCACCGGCAACGCCTCCACGCTCTGGCGCTGGGTGGCGGACGGGCAGGGCGACCTCATCATCACCGACGTGGTGATGCCCGACGAGAACGGGTTGGACCTGATCCCGCGGATCAAGAAGATCCGGCCGGATCTGCGCATCATCGTGATGAGCGCCCAGAACACGCTGATCACCGCGGTGAAGGCGGCGGAGCGCGGCGCCTTCGAGTATCTGCCCAAGCCCTTCGACCTGAAGGAGCTGGTCTCGGTCGTCGAGCGGGCGCTGAACTCCAACACCCCGCCGGCCCCTCTGCCGGCCGACGCCGGGGAGGCCGACGAGCAGCTTCCCCTGATCGGCCGCTCGCCGGCGATGCAGGAAATCTACCGCGTCCTTGCCCGTTTGATGGGCACCGACCTGACCGTGACGATCACCGGCGAGTCGGGCACCGGCAAGGAGTTGGTGGCGCGCGCGCTGCACGACTACGGCAAGCGGCGCAACGGCCCCTTCGTCGCCATCAATATGGCGGCCATCCCGCGCGAGCTGATCGAGTCCGAGCTGTTCGGCCACGAGAAGGGCGCCTTCACCGGCGCCACCAACCGCTCCACCGGCCGGTTCGAGCAGGCGCAGGGCGGCACCCTGTTCCTCGACGAGATCGGCGACATGCCGCTGGAAGCGCAGACCCGCCTGCTGCGCGTTTTGCAGGAGGGCGAGTACACCACCGTCGGCGGGCGTACGCCCATTAAGACGGACGTACGCATCGTCGCCGCGACCCACCGCGACTTGCGCACCCTGATCCGCCAGGGCCTGTTCCGCGAGGATCTGTTCTACCGCCTGTGCGTCGTGCCCATCCGCCTGCCGCCGCTGCGCGAGCGTACGGAGGATGTGCCGCTCCTGGTCCGCCACTTCCTGAACCAGTGCTCGGCGCAAGGGTTGCCGGTCAAGAGCATCGACCAGCCTGCCATGGACCGGTTGAAGCGCTACCGCTGGCCGGGCAACGTGCGCGAACTGGAGAATCTGGTCCGCCGCCTCGCCGCGCTCTATTCGCAGGAGGTCATCGGGCTGGATGTGGTGGAGGCGGAGCTTGCCGACACCACCCCCGCCGCCCAGCCGGTCGAGGAACCGCAGGGCGAGGGCTTGTCCGCCGCCGTGGAGCGCCACCTGAAGGATTATTTCGCCGCGCACAAGGACGGCATGCCGTCGAACGGCCTCTACGACCGGGTGCTGCGCGAGGTGGAACGGCCGCTGATCTCGCTCAGCCTCTCGGCGACGCGGGGCAACCAGATCAAGGCGGCGCAGCTGCTCGGCCTCAACCGCAACACGCTGCGCAAGAAGATCCGCGATCTCGACATCCAGGTGGTGCGCGGGCTGAAGTGATCGGGCGCCCGGCGGATCGGCCGGGCGTCGCTGCCTTCCCACAGCGTGTTGTTTTTGCGACAGGCTCTCGCTGGCTCCGCCCTTCGCAATGCTCCTTAGGGACTGTGCGAAAGGCAGAGGGGTTGCCGCTTGGCAGGACGGCAACAGCTCGTGTATCATTCTGGCAACAGACTGGTTGCCGGATTGATGTCGCCCACACCCCCTGAGACCGCCACGCCGCTTTGGCAACAGTTCCTTCGCTGGGCAACCCGGTTCGGGTTGGCGAAGCGGCTTGCCTTCGCGCTGTCGTTGGCGGCCCTGGTGGCGGGCTTCGCGACCTACACGGCGCTGACGGAAAGCGCGCCCTTCGGGGAAACCAACCCGCGCACCGTCACGTGGCTGCTCACCCTCGATCTGGCGCTCCTGCTGCTGCTCGGCGTTCTGATCGCGCGGCGCATCGTCTATTTGTGGATCGGGCGGCGGCGCGGCCTCGCCGGGTCGCAGATGCATGTGCGGCTGGTCGCGGTGTTCAGCCTGCTCGCCGTCGCACCGGCCATCATCATGGCCATCTTCTCCACCGTCTTCTTCTATGTCGGCGTGCAGTCCTGGTTCAGCGAACGGGTGCGCACCGCGGTGAACGAATCGCTGGCCGTCGCCAGCGCCTATCTGCACGAGCACCAGCAGAACATCCGCGCCGACGCGCTCGCCATGGCGAACGACCTGAACCAGGAGGCGGCGCGCCTCGCCAGCGATCCGGAGCGGTTCGAGCAAGTGGTCGCCACCCAGGCGATGCTGCGCGCCCTGTCGGAGGCCATCGTCTTCAACGGGACGACCGGCGCCATCGTCGCGCGCTCCGGCTACACCTTCGCCCTGGAGTTCGATCCGATTCCCGACGACAAGCTCGCCACCGCCCGCCGCGGCGAGGTGGCGATGATCGTCAGTGAGAACGACGACCGCGTGCGCGCGCTGGTCCGGCTCGACCGCTTCGCCGACACCTATCTCTACGTCGGGCGCATGGTGGAGCCGCGCGTGCTGTCGCACATGGCCTCGGCGGAAGGGGCGGTGCGGGAGTTCGGGGCGCTGGAAAGCCAGCGCGGCAGCCTGCAGATCACCTTCACTTTGATCTTCCTCGTCGTGGCGCTTCTCCTGCTGCTGGCCGCGGTGTGGGCGGGGCTGATCTTCGCGACGCGGCTGGCGCGGCCGATCAGCGCCCTGATCGGCGCGGCGGAACGGGTGCGCGCCGGCGACCTGACCGTCCGCGTCACCGAGCCACCGGGCGAGGACGAACTCGGCCTGCTGTCGCGCGCCTTCAACCGCATGACGACCGAGATCGAAAGCCAGCGGCACGAGCTCCTCTCGGCCAACCGTCTGATCGACGAGCGCCGCCGCTTCACGGAAACCGTTCTGGGCGGCGTGTCGGCGGGGGTGATCGGGCTGGACGCCGACGGCCGCATCACGCTGCCCAACTTCTCCGCCGCGCGCCTTCTCGGCGTCGAGGATGCGGAGAGCCTGATCGGGATGCGGCTGGCCGAATTGTCGCCGGAGATGGGGGAGCTTCTGGACCACGCGCCCGGCCGGCCCGGCCGGGTGGTGCAGGACCAGATCCAGGTCCGCCGCCCCGGCACGACGCCGCTGACGCTGCTCGTCCGCATCTCCACCGAAGGGCGGGGCAGCGGCGAGATCCGCGGCTACGTCGTGACCTTCGACGACATCACCGAGCTGGTCTCCGCCCAACGCAAGGCGGCCTGGGCCGACGTGGCCCGCCGCATCGCCCACGAGATCAAGAATCCGCTGACGCCGATCCAGCTCTCCGCCGAGCGGCTGCGCCGCAAATACCTGAAGGAGATCACCAGCGACACCGAGGTCTTCACCATGTGCACGGACACCATTGTCCGGCAGGTGGACGACATCCGGCGCATGGTGGACGAATTCTCGGCCTTCGCGCGCATGCCGCAGCCGGTGATGAAGCCCTGCAACCTCAACGACCTCGTCCGGCAGGCGGTGTTCCTGCAGTCCAGCGCGCACGCCGGGAAGATCAAGTTCGACATGGCGCTGCCCCAGGGGCCGCTGACCGTGCCCTGCGACAGCCGCCAGATCAGCCAGGCGCTGACCAACCTGCTGCAGAACGCCGCGGACGCCATCGAAGGGCGCCCGCAGCCCGCCGATGGAACGGAACTGCCGCCCGCCCACATCGCCATCCGCGTCGAGGTCGATGCCGAGCGCATCGCCGTGATCGTCGAGGACAACGGCAAGGGCCTGCCGACCGAGGAGCGCGACCGGCTGACCGAACCCTATGTGACCACGCGCGCCAAAGGCACGGGGCTGGGGTTGGCAATCGTCAAGAAGATCATGGAGGACCACGGCGGCGTGCTGACCCTGGAGGACCGCGAAGGCGGCGGGGCGCGCGTCGGTCTGGTCATCCCCAACACGTCCACCAGCTCCGGCATGGCCGCGGGCGACGCCCACGGCGGCGTTGGCACGCCGGCGGAGACCGGTGAAGAGAAGAGGCACGCAGCCCATGGCGCATGACATTCTGATCGTCGACGACGAAGCGGACATCCGGATGCTGATCGCCGGCATCCTGAACGACGAAGGCATGAAGACGCGCGAGGCCGCCGACGCCGACCAAGCGTTCGCGCAGGTGTCGGCGCGCCGGCCGAGCCTCGTGGTTCTGGACATCTGGCTGCAGGGCAGCCGGCTGGACGGGCTCCAGATTCTCGAACAGCTGATGCGCGACCACCGGAACCTGCCGATCATCATGATTTCGGGCCACGGCAACATCGAGACCGCCGTGTCGGCGATCAAGATCGGCGCCTACGACTTCATCGAGAAGCCGTTCAAGGCCGACCGGCTGCTGCTGATGGTGGACCGCGCCATCGAGGCGGCCCGGCTGAAGCGCGAGAACGAGGAGCTGAAGCTGCGCGCCGGCGGCGAGGTGGAGCTGGTCGGCCGATCCACCGCCGTCAACCACGTCCGCCAGAGCATCGAGAAGGTGTCGCCCACCGGCAGCCGCGTCCTCATCACCGGCCCCGCCGGCTCCGGCAAGGAGGTGGTGGCCCGACTGATCCACGCGCGCTCGCGCCGCGCCGGCGGCCCCTTCGTCGGGCTGAACTGCGCCACCATGCGCCCCGACCGGTTGGAGATGGAGCTGTTCGGGACGGAGGCTGGGGTCGACGGCGGCGGGCGCAAGATCGGCACCTTCGAGCAGGCGCACGGCGGCACGCTGCTGCTCGACGAGGTGGCCGACATGCCTCTGGAAACACAGGGCAAGATCGTCCGGGCCCTGCAGGAGCAGGTTTTCGAGCGGGTCGGCGGTGGCCAGCGGGTCGAGGTAGACGTGCGCGTCGTCGCCACCTCCAACCGCGATCTCCAGGCGGAGATCGACCAGGGCCGCTTCCGCCAGGACCTGTTCTACCGGCTGGCGGTCGTGCCGATCCGCGTGCCCTCGCTGGCCGAGCGGCGCGAGGACATCCCGCTGCTGGCCCGCCATTTTATGCAGCGTTCCGCCGAAGCCGCCGGTCTGCCGATCCGTGAGTTCGGCGAGGACGCCATGGCCGCGCTCCAGGCCTACGACTGGCCGGGCAACGTGCGCCAGCTGCGCAACGTGGTCGACTGGCTGCTGATCATGGCGCAGGGCGACCCCAAGGAGCCGATCCGCGCCGACCAGCTGCCGCCCGAGATCGGCGCCATCACCCCCACCGTCCTGAAATGGGACAAGGGGGGCGAGATCATGGGCCTGCCGCTCCGCGAGGCCCGCGAGGTGTTCGAGCGCGAATATCTGCTGGCCCAGGTCACCCGCTTCGGCGGCAACATCTCCCGCACCGCCTCGTTCGTGGGGATGGAGCGCTCCGCCCTGCACCGCAAGCTGAAATCGCTTGGTGTGCACGGCAGCGAAAAGGGAAAACTGTTCGTCGAGTGACCCTGCCGCCGTATCGTCAAGAGCCGCTCGTCATCGCCGTTTCACAAGCAGGTTTCCCAAGCACGCCCGGAATGCGGGCGGCTTGAGAGCCTGCTTTTTTCATTGTCCGTGACCGGCATCGGCCGCCTTCTGGCACGAGCATGGGCTGCTGATAATGCGTCGCTGCATTGTCACTCTGTGAGTGCAGTTGACGTTAAATCCTCCTGTTTTTCGAGCAACCCGCAAATACAATTGTATTTATATATTTCATGAAACCATAAATAACATTTTTACTGTTGATCGACGATAATTGCGTAAATATTTATTGTTTGTGGGCGCGCTCAACGACCGAAAAAACATTATTTCTTTGAGGAGGAACCGTAAAATGACGACAACAGCCGTTCTGACTGTCAATTATACCGACAACCAGCTTGTTGCCTATTTGAATGGGGCTCAGGTTTACAACCGCATTGGCGGCGGTGAAGCGATCAATGAACAGGTCGTGCTGACCGGCAACCTGCAGGCCGGCGTGAACCAGCTCCTGCTGGTCGGTGTGAACTTCAGCGGGCCCGCCCATTTCCAGGGATCGGTCAACATCGACGGCCGGTCGCAGGACTTCAATTTCGACACCCGAAGGGACGGTGCTCCGGACGGGGTCGTCACGCAGTTCTATTACACGATCGACAACAGCTGACGCCGGGACCGGCGCACCGGTCCGGGATTCGCAATGACGGTCGGGGAGGGGGGATGGGCACGGCGCCTTCGTCCCCCTTCTTCCGCCCCAGGCTTCCAGCGTTGGCCCGTATTTCCCTTCGCAAACATAGAGTTGGTGCGTCCAACCGCAAAATGGTAATGTCCTCGGCCTGAGTGCCTGGAAAATGGGCGGGGAAGGGTGCATAGGCCGTGAAGGTCATCGTTTGCGGAGCCGGGCAGGTCGGTTCGAACATCGCGCGCTATCTGGCGTCCGAAGGCAACAACGTCACCGTGATCGACCATTCGCCGGAACTCATCCAGCGGATCAGCGACACGCTCGACGTGCAGGCCATGGTCGGTCACGCCTCCCACCCCGACGTGCTGGAGGCGGCGGGGGCGGGCGAGACCGACATGATCATCGCGGTCACCCAGATCGACGAGATCAACATGGTCGCCTGCGAGGTCGCGCACGCGCTGTTCAAGGTGCCGACCAAGATCGCCCGCGTGCGCAACCAGAGCTATCTGAAGCCGATCTGGGCGGACCTGTTCAGCCGCGACCACATGCCGATCGACGTCATCATCTCGCCGGAGATCGCGGTGGCGCGGGCCATCGCCCGCCGGCTCCAGGTGCCGGGCGCCTTCGACATGATCCCTCTGGCGGACGGCAAGGTCCGCGTCGTCGGCGTGCTGTGCACGGAAACCTGCCCGGTGCTGCACACGCCGCTGCGCCAGTTGACCGGCCTGTTCCCCGACCTGGGGCTGGAGGTGGTGGCGATCATCCGCAACGACCGCTCCTTCATCCCCGGCGGCGACGACCAGATGCTGCCCGGCGACGAGGTCTATTTCGCCTGCGACAACCGCCACCTCAACCGTGCCATGGCCGCCTTCGGCCACGAGGAGGTGGAGGCCCGCCGCATCATCATCCTGGGCGGCGGCAACATCGGGCTGTGCCTGGCGGAGGAGTTGGAGGCGAAGTACCCCCACGTCACCGCCCGCATCATCGAGATGAACCGCAGCCGCGCCCAGTTCGTGGCGCAGCGCCTGTCGCGCACCATGGTGCTGCACGGCGACGGGCTGGACCCGGAAATCCTGGAAGAGGCCAACGTCCGCGCCACCGAGACGGTGGTCGCCGTGACCAACGACGACGAGGGCAACATCCTGTCCTCGCTGCTCGCCAAGCGGCACGGGGCGAAGCGCGCCATCACGCTGATCAACAAGGCGTCCTACACCTCGCTGGTGTCGCCGCTGGGGATCGACGCGGTGGTCAGCCCGCGCGCCATCACCGTGTCGAACATCCTCCAGCACGTCCGGCGGGGCCGCATCCGCGCGGTGCACAGCCTGCGCGACGGCTTCGCCGAGGTGATCGAGGCGGAGGCGCTGGAAACCTCCGCGGTGGTGAACACGCCGCTGCGCGAGGTGAGACTGCCCTCCGGGGTCATCGTCGGCGCCATCGTGCGCGGCGACGAGGTGATCATCCCGCGCCCGGCCACGGTGATCCGCCCCAAGGACCGCGTCATCATCCTGGCCACCGCCGGTCAGGTGAAAAAGGTGGAGAAGATGTTCGCCGTCCGGCTTGAATTCTTCTGATCGCCTCCCGTATCGTTTTTGGCACCAACAAAAAGAACTTCCATGGCTCGATGGGCATACGTCAACGGCCGTTACCTGCCGCACCGGCAGGCCGCGGTCCATGTCGAAGACCGCGGCTTCCAGTTCGCCGACGGCGTCTATGAGATGGTGACCCTCCTCGACGGGCGCTTCGCGGACCTGGACGGCCATATGGAGCGTCTGGGCCGCAGCCTGTCGGAGCTGCGCATGGACTGGCCGGCGGCCCCGCGCGTCGTCACGATGATCGCCCGCGAGCTGGTGCGGCGGAACGGCGTTCGCAACGGGTCGCTCTACCTCCAGGTCACCCGCGGGGTCGCCCCGCGCGACTTCAAGTTCCCGGCGAACGTCCCCTCGACCCTGGTGATGACCGTTAAGCGGGTCACCGCCTTCGCCAAGCCGGAGCAGCTCGAGAAGGGCGTGGCCGTCGTGACCGTGCCGGACATCCGCTGGGGCCGGCGCGACATCAAGACGGTCGGCCTCCTCGCCCCGGTGCTCGCCAAGCAGCAGGCCGCCGAATCCGGCGCCTACGAGGCGTGGCTGATCGATCCGGACGGCACGGTGACGGAGGGGTCCTCCTCCAACGCCTGGATCGTCACCCGGGACGGCGTGCTGGTGACCCGCGCCCCGTCGCAGAAGATCCTGAACGGCATCACCCGCCTGTCGCTCCTGCGGCTGGCCGGGGAGCGCAGCATCCCGGTGGAGGAGCGCAGCTTCACGGTGGAGGAGGCGCTCGCCGCCCGCGAGGCCTTCGTGTCCTCCGCCGGCACCTTCGCGCTGCCGGTGACCCGCATCGACGGCAAGCCGGTGGGCGAGGGCAGGCCAGGGCCGGTCACCCGGACGCTGCGTCAGGCCTATCTCGATTACGTGGCCGCCGGGGTGCCGTCGTGAGCGACGCCGCCGCCGTCATCGACCGCCTGCCCGTGCTGCCGCGCGCCGTCCTCTACGACTGGGACAACACGCTGGTCGACAACTGGGGCACCGTGCGGGCCGCGCTGAACCACGCCCTGGTCACCTTCGGCCATCCGGCCTGGACCGAGGAGGAGGCGCGCGAGCGCATCAAGCAGTCGCTGCGCGACAGCTTCCCCCGCATCTTCGGGGAACGCTGGACCGACGCGCGCGATCTCTTCTACGCCTACTTCGAATCCCATCACCTGGAGCATCTCCGCGCTCTGCCGGGCGCGGAATCGCTGCTGCGCGGCTTCGCCGAACGCGGAATCTACCAGGCGGTGGTGTCGAACAAGACCGGCCGCTTCCTGCGGGCGGAGGCCGACGCGCTGGGCTGGACCGGCTATTTCGGCCGTCTGGTCGGCGCCCATGACGCCGAATTCGACAAGCCGCATCGGGCGCCGGTCCTCATGGCGCTGGAACCGGCGAACATTCCGCCCGGCCCGGACGTCTGGTTCGTGGGGGACGCCGACATCGACATGGAATGTGCCCATGGCGCGGGAATGGTCCCGGTGCTAATAGGGGCGGGCGAGGGCAGCGGCTTCACCCGCTTCCCTCCGGCCCATCGGTACGACACCTGCCATGCATTGTGCGGCTTGGTGGGCAGCGGTGGTGACACCATATCGGATGACCAGTAGTCGAGACGGTTGCGACCAACCATGACCTTATCGCTGCAGGGGGCGGGCTTCTAACAAGGGGCCCCAAAAAACACTGAAGAAGGGGGCGACATAAAATGTCTGAAAAAAGCCAAAATGTGCAGGACGTGTTCCTCAACCACGTCCGCAAGAACAAGACTCCCGTGACCGTGTTCCTCGTGAACGGTGTTAAACTTCAGGGAATCATCACCTGGTTCGACAACTTCTCGGTTCTGCTGCGGCGCGACGCGCATTCGCAGCTCGTCTACAAGCACGCCATCTCCACCGTGATGCCCGCGCATCCGATCCAACTCTTCGAGCCGCCCAAGGAAGGTGAAAACGTCTGATCTTTCGACCAATGGCAACGGCCGGACGCCTGATGCCTCCGGCCGCGCCATCGTGGTCCACCCCGTCCTCCGCAATGAGGCGGACGGGGTCCTGCGCCATCCCGAATCCTGCCTGGACGAGGCGGTGGGCCTTGCCCGCGCCATCGATCTGGAGGTCGTGCACGCCGAATGCGCGCGGGTGAACCGCCCGCAGCCTTCGATCCTTCTCGGGTCGGGGACGGTGGAGCATTTTGCCCAGATCGTGGAGGAGACGGAGGCGTCCCTCGTCATCCTCGACCACGCGCTGTCGCCGGTGCAGCAGCGCAATCTGGAAAAGGCCCTGAAGGTCAAGGTCATCGACCGCACCGGTCTGATCCTGGAGATCTTCGGCGCCCGCGCCCGCACGCGTGAAGGCATGCTCCAGGTCGAGCTGGCCGCTCTGACCTACCAGAAGTCGCGCCTCGTCCGCTCCTGGACCCACCTGGAACGCCAGCGCGGCGGCTTCGGCTTCCTCGGCGGCCCCGGCGAATCCCAGCTTGAAATGGACCGCCGCCTGATCGGCGACCGCATCGTCAAGATCAAGAAGGAGCTGGAGGAGGTCCGCCGCACCCGTGGCCTGCACCGCAAGGCCCGCGCCAAGGTGCCGTACCTGGTGGTGGCGCTGGTCGGCTACACCAACGCCGGCAAGTCGACGCTGTTCAACCGGCTGGCCAACGCCGACGTCTTCGCCAAGGACCTGCTGTTCGCCACGCTGGACCCGACGATGCGTCAGGTGACGCTGCCGTCCGGGCGCAAGGTGATCCTGTCGGACACGGTGGGCTTCATCTCCGACCTGCCGCACGGCCTCGTCGCCGCCTTCCGCGCCACGCTGGAGGAGGTGGACGCCGCCGACATCATCCTGCACGTCCGCGACGTGTCCCACCAGGACAGCGAGGCCCAGAAGGCCGACGTGCACGAGGTCATGAGCGACATGGGCATCGACCCGGACGCCGACGACCGGGTGATCGAGGTGCTGAACAAGATCGACGCGCTGGACGAGGAGTCGCGTGAGGCGATCCTGGCCCAGACAGCCCGCAACCCGCGCGCGGTGGCGGTGTCCGCCCTGTCCGGGGCGGGGATCGCCGATCTCGACCGGCTGCTTGACCAGCGGATGAACGCCCACCGCCATGTGGTGGACCTGTCGGTCGAGTTGGGGGATGGGGCGGCGCTCGCGTGGCTCTATGCAAAAGGTGAGGTGCTGGAGCGGCGGGACGACGAGGTCCAGGCCCACATCCAGGTGGCCATCGACCCGGCGGATCTGGCCCGTTTCGAGAAACGGTTCGTGCACGGCTGATCTTTCGCCATAAAGGAGTCGGGCGCGTCATAATTCGTTCGTGCACATGCGACGACATGACGCGCCCGATTTCAGCCCCGTCCTACGACGTCCGAGGTGTAGCCTTTTCCTAACGCGCCCCCGATATTCGACACGGGGAGCCGATGGGTTATCCCCGGGAGGAGGCCCGCCTATGCGTTTGCAGACCGATCCTACACACTTCTCGATCACCGCCTTTCTGGCCGATCAGGTGACCCTGGTCGCCCGGCAGGAGCAGTTGTCGCCCGGTGCCGCGGTGCTGCGCATCCAGGAACTGTCGCGCGACACCGCCGGACGCGCCCGTCTGCTGGAAATCATCAGCGACGCTTGGCGCAAGGAAACCAACCCGACGGAAAGCGGCAAGATTGCCGCCCTGCGGTCCGAACTGGCCGCCTGGGCGCTGCACGCCACCCCGAGCGAAAGCCTGCCGCGCTCCTGACGGAGACGGCTGTGCCGGGACAAGGATTTGTCCGTGGCTATGCAGCGGGCAGGGCGCCATAATGGACGCTCGGCCCGCTTTCTTTTTCCGGATTCCCTTGCGCGTACCGATCGCTCTCCTGTCCCTGGCGTTTCTGGCCTTCGCGGGCACCGCCTCCGCCGCCGAGCGGGTGCTGCCGCCGGGATTCGTGGAGGAGCCACCGGTCGCCCCGGAAGCCCCCCTGCCGCCGGAGCCTGCGGAGTTTCCTCCAGCGCCGCCCGGCCCGCTGGTGGTGGCGCCGGACCCGAAGGAACTGCTGAAAGCCTGCAAGGAAGCGACCTTCACCGATTGCTTCCGCCTGTGGCGTCCGCCCCCGCCGCCGCCCAAGGAGGAAACACGGGAGGCGCGCGACGTGCCGCAGTCCCCGCCCGATCCGAACGCGCCGCGCAAGCCGCCGGACCCCGGCCCGCCGACCGGCACGCCGCCCGCCCCGAACCCCGCGGCCGATCAAGCCACCTATGACGCGCTGGTCAAAGCGTTGAAAGACAGCGGCTTGGACGGCAAAGTCATGCTGCCGGAACCGCCGAAGGATGGCGGAACGGTTCTGAGACTCGACCCCCGATCCAACAAAGCGGCACCGAAACCGTGACAGATTTTCCGATTCCCGACGTCGACCGCGTCTCCGCGATCATCCGCGAGGTCGCGGAAAGCGAAATCCTTCCCTATTTCCGCGATCTGGCGAACGCCGGCATCCGTGAGAAGACCGGTCCGGCCGATCTCGTGACGCTGGCCGACGAGGCGGGGGAGCGCGCCCTGACGCCGCGCCTGCTGGACCTGCTTCCCGGAAGCACGGTGGTGGGGGAGGAGGCCGTCTCCGAGGACAAGTCCCTGCTCGACCGCATCCACGGCGATGCGCCGGTCTGGATCATCGACCCGATCGACGGCACCCTGAACTTCGCGAACGGGCGCCCGCTGTTCGCGGTGATCATCGCCCTGGCCTGCCGTGGCGAGACGGTGGCCGGCTGGATCTACGACCCGTGCGACGGGCGCATCGCCACGGCGGTGAAAGGGCAGGGCGCCCACCTGAACGGCAAGCGCGTCACGGTCGCCCCGGCGGTCCCCCTGGCCGAGATGACCGGAGCCCTGTCGACGCGCTTCTGCGCGGAGGATCTGGGACGCCAGCTCGACGAGCGCGGCCGCTCCCTCGGCCCGCGCGTCTGCCTGTCCAGCGCCGCGCAGGAGTATCTGCGCCTGCTCGACGGCCGGGCGCATTTCTCGATGTACCACCGGCTGATGCCATGGGATCACGCGGCTGGCGTTCTGCTCCACGCGGAGGCCGGCGGCTACAGCGCGCTGTTCGACGGCTCGCCCTATCGTCCGACCGCCCTCAACGGTGGGGTGATGCTGACCCCCGACCGTGCGAGTTGGGAGGCGATGCACCGGCATCTGTTCGGCTAAGGGGAACGCGCACCGGACTACCGCACACGTCCTCCGGCGGGGACCGGATTCGGCGGGAACTCCCTGGGTAAGGCGGCCTTATAGTGCCAGGATGCCGGAAACGGCCGCCGTGAGCCTTGCGGAGCGCCCGATCATGAAGGCCATTGCCCTGAAGCGCGTGCTGTTGGTGGCGTCACTGCTGGCGCCCACGGCCTGCGCGGAGCGCATCGCCGAATGTCAGCCTTCAGGCGGAGCGGCGGTCCTGGCCGCCGACGCGGCACAGTGTTCCACCGAGCCCGAGACCGCGGACGCCGCCTTGGATCACGAGGTGGTTCGCGCGATCGACGCCGAACCGGTGCTCAGCGTGGCACCGCCGCAGCGTCGGAAGCCGCGGCCCGCCACGCACGCGCATTCCATGGAGTGAAAAGGCCCGCGATCCCTCGGAACCCGCCATCGCCACCATGTGTTGGACCAACGCAACAACGGCGGGTGATCCATGCAGACGGCCAACATCCACGATCCCTCAAGCATCGAGAGCGTCTACCCACGAAGCGCCTTCGACAACGACGCGCGGCAGAACGCGCGGGACAAGGAGGCGGTGGAGCATGGCGTGATGATCCTGTCGATGCCGGACGCTGATGGGAACTTCTCGCTGAAGCCCTCCCAACGTCACGTCGGCGAGCCGGAGACGACGACCCACTCGATTTTTCTGTCGCCGACCCTGGAGAACTCCGAGTATGGAGCGCTTACTCCGAGCGACACCGGCTATGACGCGCCGATCGAACCGGCAGAATCCGCAAAGACTTCCGGCGATCCGTACCGGTCCTTCGTGGAATCGCTGATCCAGGCCGCCCGCGGCGCGGATTTTCCACCTCAGCCACCCGCCGAAAGCTTGAAGGGGTTCCGCGGAGGCTGAAGCCATCGAGGACCGGAGGGCTGCCAAAGGCGCCCTCCTCGCTTCTTCAAGAACTTATTTTCCATAATCTCTCTTATATGATTTCAATGCTCCGGCGGGGCGCACGCTCTTTTCTCGCTGGTACGGGTCCGCTAAGGTCGCTGACCCATTCCATCCCGCTGCCGAAGAAGACCTTCCCATGTCCCGCAACATCGACCGCCTGATCGACGTCATGGCCCGCCTGCGCGACCCCAACGGCGGATGCCCGTGGGATCTGGAGCAGAACTACGCCACCATCGCGCCGCACACGATCGAGGAAGCCTACGAGGTGGCCGACGCCATCGAAAAAGGCGACATGCCGGCGCTGCGCGAGGAGTTGGGCGACCTGCTCTTCCAAGTGGTCTATTACAGCCAGATGGCCCGCGAAGAGAATCTGTTCGACTTCGACGAGGTCGCCGGCGTCATCGCCGACAAGATGATTCGTCGCCACCCGCACGTTTTCGGCGCCGAGGAGGTCAAGGGCGCCGACATGCAGACCTCGCGCTGGGAGGACCACAAGGCCGCGGAGCGCGCCGCCAAGGCCGCCGAGGAAGGCCGCGCCCCGTCCGCCCTGGAGGGCGTCATCGCCGGTCTCCCTGCCCTCACCCGCGCCCTGAAGCTGCAGAACCGCGCCGCCCGCGTCGGCTTCGACTGGACCGACGCGCGGGACATCCTCGACAAGATCGAGGAGGAGGTCCGCGAACTGCGGCATGAGATGGACAGCGGCTCCGCCCCGGATCGGGTGGCCGACGAGCTGGGCGATCTGCTCTTCGCTCTGGTCAACCTCGCCCGCCGCCTGAAGGTCGAGCCGGAATCGGCGCTGCGCGGCACCAACGCCAAGTTCGAACGCCGTTTCCACCGCATTGAGGCGCTTCTGTCCGAGCAGGGCCGCACCCCCAAGGAGGCGACGCTGGACGAGATGGAGGCCTTCTGGCAGCAGGCCAAGCGCGAGGAACGCGGCGAGTTCCTGACCCGCCCTCACCGCGCCGCGCTGGTCTCCAGCAAGGCCAGCAGGCCGGCCAGCAGATCGGCCGGTCGTGGCGGACAGCCGGGGATGCGCAGGTCCACCGGCAGCACCTCCTCCACCGGACCGACGCAGGCGTAGCCGCCGGCGAACAGGCCGCCGCTGACGGCGCAGTCGCCACAGGCCACCAGCCATTTCGGGCCGGGCGTGGCGTCCCAGGTGCGGATCAGTGCCTCGCGCATGTTGCGGGCGACCGGACCGGTGACCAGCAGGACGTCGGCGTGCCGCGGCGAGGCGACGAAGCGGATGCCGAACCGTTCCAGGTCGTAGATCGGGTTGTTCAGCGCGTGGATTTCCAGCTCGCAGCCGTTGCAGGACCCCGCGTCGACCTCGCGGATCGACAGGCTGCGGCCCAGCCGAGCCTTGGCGGCCTTGTCCAACTGTCCGGCCAGCTCCGCCAAAGCCGCATCGGCGGGGGCAGGCGCGGCCTCGGTGACAGGGCCGCCGGTCAGGGAGGTCAGGATGTGCTTCAGCATCGGCGGCCTCCTTACAGGTCGTGTCCCGCGTAGGAACAGTTGAACGACTTGTTGCACAGCGGAAAGTCGGCGACGATGTTTCCCCCGATGGCCGCCTCCAGCAACGGCCACTGGAACCAGGAAGGGTCGCGCGGGTGGCAGCGGGCGACCATGCCCTCCCCGTCCAGCCGCACCCAGGTCAGAATCTCGCCGCGGAAGGATTCGACCAAGGCCATGCCCTCCCCGCCCCGGCCGGCCTCCAGCGGGACCGACGGGTGGTCGAGGCCGCGCGAAATCGCCGGCAGGCGGGTGACGATCTGCTCGATCAGCGACAGGGACTGCTCCACTTCGCGGATGCGCACCCAGACGCGGGCGTTCACGTCGCCCTCGGTCAGCACCGGCACCTCGAAATTCAGCTCGTCGTAGGGCGCGTAGCCGGGGCTGCGGCGGGCGTCCTGGTCACGGCCGGAGGCGCGTCCGACGTGTCCTCCGGCACCGAAGCGGGTGACCAGCTCTGCGGAGACGATCCCCGTCGTGACCGTGCGGTCCTGCAAGGACGCCTTGCCGTCATAGACCGCGACCAGCGGTGGGAAGCGTTTGCGCAGCTCCGCCACCAGCTCCAGCAGCAGGCCCGCGCCGCGCTCCGGCAGGTCGGTGGCGACACCGCCGGGGATCACCCGGTCCATCATCAGCCGGTGCCCGAAGCAGGCGTCCGCGGTGCGCAGCACGCGCTCCCGCAACTGGCTGGTCTGGGCCAGCATGAAGGCGAAGGCGGCGTCGTTGCAGATCGCCCCGATATCGCCGAGATGATTGGCGATCCGCTCCAGCTCGGCCATCAGGGCGCGCAGCCACACCGCCCGCGCCGGCACCTCGATCCCCAGCGCCGCCTCGACCGCGCGGGCGAAGGCGAGGCTGTGCGCCACCGTCGCATCACCGGAGATGCGGGCGGCCAGCCTCGCCGTCTCCGCCACCGGCCTGCCCTGCATCAGCCCCTCCACCCCGCGGTGGACGTAGCCGAGCCGCTCCTCCAGCCGGACGACGGTCTCGCCGTTGGCGGTGAAGCGGAAATGGCCGGGCTCGATGATGCCGGCGTGGACGGGGCCGACCGGGATCTGGTGCAACCCTTCGCCTTCCACCGGCAGGAAGGTGTAGGGGCCGGGGCTGGGAACCGGGGCCGCCGGCTGCTCCGACAGGGGACGGCGCACGCCCCAGGCGTCGTGGTCCAGCCAGGGGCGCGGGTCGGTGGTGCGCTCCGCCACCAAGCCGTAGAGGTCGTGGGCGGCGCGCTCCAGCCGGTTGGCGGCGGGGCGCACGGCGCTCAGGCTCGGGAAACGGCCTTGCGGGCAGTCGAGGCTGACCACCGCGACGTCGCCGGAGAAATCCTCGCGGAAGGCGGCGTGGACCGCCTTCGGCTCCCCCCACAGGCCGAGCAGGCTCCAGCCGTTGCCCGCCAGTTCCTCGATCAGGCGCAGCCAGCCGTCGCGTCCCAGCCGGTAGCGCGGCCAGGGCCGGTGCCCCTCAACCGGCGTGCCGATGCGGTTCAACAGGCCGAACAGCGGTTCTTCCCCGTACATGCCGCCTCCCCTACCCCAGCAGCGCCGCGACGGCCTGGAACCACGCGACCAGCGGCCCCGGCAGCCAGACCCCCGCCACCAGAACCAGCGCCAGATGCGCGTAGAGCGGAACCAGCGTCCCCTGCAGCGGCACCTCGGCAACCGGAACGCCGCTGCCCTCCACCATGCCCGGCGCGCCGAAGCACAGTTGCTGGACCCGCAGCACCAGCGCCCCGAAGGCGACCAGGATGCCAACGACCAGCGGCAGGGCCAGCACCGGCTGCCGCGCGAAGGTGCTGGTGACCAGCAGGAATTCGCTCATGAACACGCCGAAGGGCGGCAACCCGGCGATGGCCACGACCCCGGCCAGCAGGCCCCAACCGAGCGCCGGATGGCTGACCGTCAGGCCGGAAATCCGCTCGATCCGCTGCGTCCCCGTCACCTGCACGGCGTGGCCGACCGCGTAGAAGATGGCCGACTTGGTCAGGCTGTGCATCGCCATGTGCAGCAGCCCGGCGAAGTTGGCGAGCGGCCCGCCCATGCCGAAGGCGAAGGTGATGATGCCCATATGCTCGATGGAGCTGTAGGCGAAGAAGCGCTTCACGTCGCGCCGCCGGTAGAGCATCAGCCCGGCCAGCAGCAGCGAGGCCAGCCCCATGGCGATCATCAGCGGCCCCGGCGCGATGGCCTGCCCGTTCGCCGCCAGCAGCATCTTGAAGCGCAGCACGGCGTAGAGCGCCACGTTCAGCAGCAGGCCCGACAGCACGGCGGAGATCGGCGTCGGCCCCTCCGCGTGGGCGTCCGGCAGCCAGGCGTGCAGCGGCGCCAGACCGACCTTGGTGCCGTAGCCGATCAGCAGGAATACGAAGGCGAGGTTGAGGATCGCCGGGCTGATCTTGGCGACGTGGCCCATCAGTTCCGTCCAGGTCATCGCCGCCATGCCCGGTCCCATCACCGGCTGGGCAGCCATGTACATCAGGATGGTGCCGAACAAGGCGAGCGCGATGCCGACGCCGCACAGGATGAAGTATTTCCACGCCGCCTCGATGCTGGCGGCGGTGCGGTAGAGGCTGACCATCAGCACGGTGGTCAGGGTCGCCCCCTCCACCGCCACCCACATGACGCCCAGGTTGTTGGCCGACAGGGCCAGCAGCATGGTGAACATGAAGGCCTGGTACATGGCGTGGTAGAAGCGCAGCTTGCGCTCGTCCAGCTTGCCCACTGCGATCTCGTGGGCGATGTAGCCGGCGGAAAAGACGCTGGTGGTCAGCCCGACGAAGGCGGTGAGCGCGATCAGGTAGATGTTGAAGGCGTCCACCACGAACAGCGCGCCGCTCGACGGCTCCAGCCCGAACAGGACCAGGGACGCCAGCAGCGTGACGGCGGAGAAGCCGATGTTCAGCCGCGCGCCCAGCCGGTGGCCGGGAACCAGGGCGAGGACGGCGGCGCCGATCAGCGGGGTGGCGACGATGACGGCGACGACGCTCAATCGCTTTCCCCCCGGAAGCTCTCGATCTTCTGCATGTCGAGCGTGTCGAACCGCTCGCGGATGTGGAACAGGAAGATGCCAAAGATGATGAAGGCCACCATGACGGAGAAGGCCACCGACATCTCGACAACCAGCGGCATGCCGGCCGCGCCGACCGCCGCCAGGATCAGCCCGTTCTCGATCGACATGAAGCCGACCACCTGGCTGACCGCGTTGCGCCGGGAGATCATCATCAGCAGGCCGAGCAGGACGACCGACAGCGACAGCGCCAGGTTCTCGCGGGTCAGGGCGGTGGCGTCGGCCGTCACCGGCAGAACCAGCAGGATCGACAGGGTGACCAGCGACACGCCCGCCACCATGGTCAGCCCGATGCCCAGCGCCGGCTCGATCGTGCGGTGGATCTTCATCTTCACGATGATGCGGTGCAACGCCACCGGGATCAGGATGGCCTTGAGGACCAGGGTCAGGAGTGCTGTGATGTAGAGGTGCGGCTCCCCGTGGGAGTAGGCCTGCCACGCCGCCGTCGCGGTCAGGGCGAGCGCCTGCAGGGTGAAGACGTTGAGCAGGGAGAACAGCCGCCGCTGGTAGAGCAGAGCGAAGCTCATCAGCAGGACGACGGCCCCCAGCATGTGCGCGGCGTCATAGCCCAGGTCGCTCACCTCATACCCCCCGCGACACGTAGAGGAAGATCGCGCCGAGCAGGCTCAGCAGCAGGGCGCCGCCCAGGAACTCGCCGACCCGGAAGACGCGCATCTTGGCGATGGAGGTCTCGAACAGCGCCAGCAGGGTCCCGCCGACGGCCAGCTTCGCCACGAAGACGACCACGCCGCCCAGCGCCGCCGCCACGCCGGACCCGGCGGTGGCCATGCCCCAGGGCGCGAAGACGCAGGCGATCAGCGCCATGTAAAGCAGCATCTTGAGCATGCTCGCCGCCTCGACCAGGGCGAGATGGCGGCCGGAGTACTCCAGCACCATGGCCTCGTGCACCATGGTCAGCTCTAGGTGCGTGGCCGGGTTGTCGATGGGAATGCGCGCGTTCTCGGCGATCGCGACCATGACCAGGGCGATCAGCGCGAGCGCCAGGGAGATGCGGAGCCCGACCGCGCCGGACATCATGAAGTCGGCGATCTCGGCGAGCGAGGTGCTGCGGACCAGGATCGCCACCGAGAAGACGATCATCAGCATCGCCGGCTCGGCGAGCGCCGCGATCATCATCTCGCGCGACGAGCCGATTCCGCCGAAGCTCGTCCCCGTGTCCATCCCGGCGAGCGCCAGGAAGAAGCGCGCCGAGCCGAGCAGGGCGATTAGCGCGATCAGGTCCGCCGTGGGGGCGAGCGCCAGTTGCGTGGTGAAGACCGGCACCAGCCCGGCGGCCAGCCAGATCGCCGTGAACATCATGTAGGGGACGGAGCGGAACAGCCAGGAGGCGTTGCGGGCCAGCACCACCTCCTTGCGCAGCAGCCGCAGCAGGTCGCGGTAGGGCTGGAGAGCGGACGGCCCCCGCCGCCCGACCAGCCGCGCCTTGACCAGCCGCACCCAGCCGGTCAGCAGCGGCGCCAGTGCCAGCACCAGGAGCATCTGCAGAATTTGGTACAGGGTGGCGAGCAGCGGCGTCATCGTTGCGTCACCGCCACCATCACCAGCAGCACGACCAGCGCCAGGAACATCAGGGTCAGGTAGCGGCGGATGGTCAGGAACTGCAACCGGTTGGCCTTCTCGGCCAGCCACCCCACCGCGCGGGCCAGCGGCTCCACCACCACGACCCAGGCCGGGTCGGTCCAGGTCACCGACAGGCGGGCGGGGCGCGTGTCGCCCGGTGCCGGCATGTCCACATGGTCGCGGGCGCGGAACACCGTGCTGCCGAAGGCGCGGCGGATCGGTTGGCCAAAGCTGGAGGCCGTGTATTGGGTGACCGCCGCCGGGTCCGGCCCTTCGAAGCCGCAGCCCCAGGGGATCGACCAGCGCACCCGGTCGCTCGCCTTGCGATGGATGCCCAGCACCAGCACGACCGACAGCAGCGCGATCACCACCAGCATGATCAGGCCGTTGTAGGAGTTGCCGATGGCCGAAGTCGGGGCCAGCCAGAACCACGGCTGGTAGGCGCGCCCGTCGAACGGCCCGGCCTCCACCAGCAGGCGCAGCGCCGGCTCGAACAGGCGGATCAGCGGAGTCGGCAGGACGCCGAGAACGACGCAGAGCACCGCCGGGACCGCCATGCCGAGCCGCATCGCCCGCCCGACTTCGACCGCCTCCGCGGCGGCGCGCGACCGCGGGCGGCCCAGGAAGGCGATGCCGTAGAGCCGGACGAAGCAGGCGCCGGCGAGCGCGGTGGCGAGCGCCAAGGCGGCGCCGACCACGGCGATCTCGATCTTCAGCGACCATTCCGACAAGGCCGGGGCGTTCAGGATGGCCTGGAACAGAAGCCATTCCCCGACGAAGCCGTTCAGCGGCGGCAGGGCCGAGATCGCCGCGGCGCCAATCAGGGCGAGGACGGCGGTGGTCGGCATCCGGTGGATCAGCCCGCCCAGCCGGTTCAGGTCGCGCGCCCCCGTGGCGGTCAGCATGGCGCCCGCCGCGAAGAACAGCAGGCTCTTGAACAGGGAATGGTTGACGACGTGCAGCAGCGCCGCCGCCAGGGCGAGCGCCGCGATCACCGGCGTGTGGGCGGCCTTGAAGACCAGCGCCAGCCCGAGCGCGATGACGATGGCGCCGATGTTCTCCACCGTGGAATAGGCGAGCAGCCGCTTCACGTCGTCCTGCATCAGCGCGTAGAGCACACCCATCACGGCGGTCAGCGCGCCGAATCCCATGGTCACGCAGCCCCACCACCACTCCGGTTCGCCCAGCAGGTCGAACAGCACGCGGATCATCGCGTAGACGGCGACCTTGGTCATCACGCCGGACATCAGGGCCGAGACGTGGCTGGGGGCGGCCGGATGGGCCAGCGGCAGCCAGACATGCAGCGGCACCAGCCCGGCCTTCGACCCCGCCCCCAACAGAATCAACGCCACGACCAACGCCGCGGCCCCGGCCGCCGGGGCGTGGGCGCGGATGGCGGCGAAGCTGTAGTCGCCGTGCGCCGTCGCCAACACCCCGAAGGCCAGCAGCAGGCAGGCCGTCCCGAAGCTCGCCATGAGGAGGTAGAGGCGCGCCGCCTTGGGCGTGTCCGGGTCCCGGTGGGTGGAGAGCACGAGCAGCCAGGAGGCCAGCGACATGAACTCCCAGGACAGCAGGAAGGTGAAGGCGTCGGCGGCGATCAGCACCATGTTCATGCCCGCCAGGAACAGCGGGTAGAGCGGCAGGACCGGGCCGTCCTGAGAAGCACCATGGGATTCGTGATGCGCCCGCTCGTACCCCCAGCCGAACAGGCTGGCGGTGATGCCGCCCAGGTTGACGACGATCAGGAAGACGGCGGACAGCGCGTCGGCGCGCAGATGGGCCTGGATCCAAGGCAGTCCGACCGGCAGGACCAAGTCGGCGTCCGCCCCGCCCCCGGCCAGCCGCAGCGCCGCCCACAGCGCGATCAGCGCACAGGCCGCCGCCGTTCCGCCATAGACCACCGTGGGTGCTTGCGGCAGCCGCTTCGCCGCGGCGCCGACGACGGCCACTGCGAACAGAAAGGCGATTGCCGAAACGACCAGTCCCAAGGCAGCGAATCCGTTTGGATTAGACCCACAATCAGTAAGGATGTTTCTCCCAATGAACGCAAGGGGAAAAACTCTGTCGTGTTCATCTCGTGGATGCGCGTGCTTTGGGCGCCACGCGCACAGAAAAAAGGCGGCTCACCAAATCGGGAGCCGCCGGAGTTTGTTCGGGAGGAAACGCAACCAAGTTGCAGGGGAAGATATGCGCCCGTTAAGGTTAACGACGCGTGAATCGCGCGGAGTTTTTCTTTGACTATACTTTTTCGCAAGAATCGGGTTCCGGACTCGCGCGTCCGCTCCGGACCGGCCTCCGGACCGGTCTCCCCCGCCTCTCCCAGATCGGCACTGGCCGGGAAGGCCCCCTTCGCGCTATAGGAGGCACCCTTCCCTTTCACCAGTCACCGGTCCTCCATGCCGTCCACGTCCATCAGCCAACGCATCGCCGACGAGCTTTCGGTCCGCGAATCCCAGGTCGCCGCGGCCGTCAAGCTGCTCGACGAAGGATCGACCGTTCCCTTCATCGCCCGTTACCGCAAGGAGGCCACGGGCGGGCTCGACGACACGCAGTTGCGCACGCTGGAGGAACGGCTGTCCTACCTGCGCGAGCTTGAAGACCGGCGCGCGGCGATCCTGTCCTCCGTCCGCGAGCAGGACAAGCTGACGCCGGAGCTGGAACTGCAGATCCGCCAGGCCGACACCAAGACGCGCCTGGAAGACCTCTACCTGCCCTACAAGCCGAAGCGCCGCACCAAGGCGCAGATCGCCCGCGAGGCGGGGCTGGAGCCGCTGGCCGACCGTCTGCTCGCCGATCCGACGCTTCCGCCGGACGCCGAGGCTGCCGGCTTCGTCAGCGCCGACAAGGGCGTGGCCGACGTCAAGGCGGCGCTGGACGGCGCCCGCCACATCCTGGTGGAGCGCTTCGGCGAGGACGCCGAGCTGGTCGGCCGGCTGCGCGCCACCATGGCCGACAAGGGCGTGGTGACCGCCAAGGTGATCGAGGAGAAGCGGGCCGAGGGCGCCAAATTCTCCGATTACTTCGAGTTCGACGAGCCCTGGGCGAAGGTGCCCTCGCACCGCGCGCTGGCGCTGTTCCGCGGCCGGACCCAGGGCGTTCTGGACATCCGCCTGGATCTGCCGGTCGAGGAGGGGCAGCCCCACCCGGCGGAGCGCACCATCGCCGCCCACACCGGCATCCGCGACCAGGGCCGCCCGGCCGACAAGTGGTTGTCCGACGTGGTGCGCTGGACCTGGAAGCTGAAGATCGGCCCGCATGTCGAGACCGACCTGATGGGCGACCTGCGCGAGCGCGCCGAGGACGAGGCCATCCGCGTCTTCGCCCGCAACCTGCATGACCTGCTGCTGGCCGCCCCGGCCGGCCCGCGCACCACCATCGGCCTCGACCCCGGCATCCGCACCGGCGTGAAGGTCGCCGTGGTCGACGCCACGGGCAAGCTGGTCGACACCGCCACCGTCTACCCGCACCAGCCGAGGAACGACTGGGACGGCGCCATCGCCGCCATCGCCGCCCTGGCGGTGCGCCACAAGGCGGAGCTGATCTCCATCGGCAACGGCACGGCCAGCCGCGAGACCGACAAGCTGGTCGCCGACCTGTTCAAGCGCCACCCGGAGCTGAAGCTGACCAAGCTGGTGGTCAGCGAGGCCGGCGCGTCGGTCTATTCCGCGTCGGAGACCGCGGCGGCGGAGTTCCCGAAGCTGGACGTCAGCCTGCGCGGCGCCGTCTCCATCGCCCGCCGCCTCCAGGACCCGCTGGCCGAGCTGGTGAAGATCGAGCCGAAGTCCATCGGCGTCGGCCAGTACCAGCACGACGTATCGGGCGGCAAGCTCGCCCGCTCGCTGGACGCGGTGGTGGAGGACTGCGTGAACGCCGTCGGCGTCGACCTGAACACGGCGTCCGTCCCGCTGCTGACCCGCGTGTCCGGCCTGAACGAGACCATCGCCCGCAACATCGTGGAGCACCGCGACCGCAACGGCGCCTTCCGCTCGCGCAAGCAGTTGCTGGACGTGGCGCGCCTCGGCCCGAAGACCTTCGAGCAGGCCGCCGGCTTCCTGCGCATCCGCGAGGGCGACAACCCGCTGGACACCTCCGCCGTCCACCCCGAGGCCTACCCGCTGGTCGAGCGCATCCTGAAGAAGACCGGCAAGGATCTGGGCAGCGTCATCGGCGACGCCCGCTTCCTGCGCGGGCTGAACGCCGAGGACTTCACCGACGAGCGGTTCGGCGTGCCGACCATCGAGGACATCCTGAAGGAGCTTGAGAAGCCCGGCCGCGACCCGCGTCCGGAGTTCAAGACGGCCACCTTCCAGGAGGGGGTCGAGGAGCTGAAGGACCTCCAGACCGGCATGGTTCTGGAAGGGGTGGTGACCAACGTCACCGCCTTCGGCGCCTTCGTGGACATCGGCGTGCACCAGGATGGGCTGGTTCACATCTCGCAGCTGTCCACCAGCTTCGTGAAGGACCCGCACACCGTCGTGAAGGCCAGCGACATCGTGAAGGTCAAGGTGATGGAGGTCGACATCCCGCGCAAGCGCATCGGCCTGACCATGCGCCTGACCGACGCCGCCCCGCGCCCGGAAAAGGGCCAGGGTCGCGGGGACGGCCGGGGTGAAGGCCAGCGTGGCGACGACAGGCGCCGTGACGACCGCCGTGACGACCGCCGCGGCCCGCCGCCCGGCAAGGGCGGCCCGGCTCCGAAACCCGCGAAGGCGCCGGAGCCCATCAACAACGCCTTCGCCGAAGCCTTCGCGCGGGCGCAGGCCGGCAAGAAGCGGTAAGGCCGCAACGGGCGCCCAGCGGGACGCGTGTCATGGGGCGGGTGCCGGCACACTCCGGTACTCTTCCCATGGACGGTTCGTGCGCCAAAGGCTAGTCTGCACCGACGCCAACCGCAGTTGCGCCCATGCTTTCTTCGGCAACCCGAATCGTCGGCTTGTACACGGGCCTTGCCACCGCGTGGGTGGTGGGGTCCGACCTCGTTCTGGACGCCGCCGGGCTGGGCGAGGTGGTGCTGATCCAGAACGTCAAGGGCACGGCCTTCGTCCTGTTCACCGCCCTGGCGCTGTGGGGCTTCCTGCGCCAGGAGTTCCGGCGGCGCACCCGCTCGGAGGACGCCCTGCGCTCCACGCTGGAGCGGCTGGCGCAGTCGGAGGCCGACCTTCGCTCGGTCATCGAAAAGCTGCCGGACTCCTTCTTCCGCACCGACCTGGACGGTCGCATCAGCATGGCCTCTCCCCAGTTCGCGCGGGAGTTCGGGCTGGCCCCCGAGACGGTGATCGGCACCCGCATCGCCGACCATTACGTGGAGGCGGACGGACGCGCCAAGTTCCTCGCGGCGCTGGAGGAGGCGGGCGGCGAGGTCCGCGACCATCGGATGCCGATGCGGCGGCAGGACGGCACCGTCTTCTGGATTTCCGCCAACGCCTACATCCGGCGCGATCCCGCCGGGCGGCCCATCGGAATCGAGGGGATCGCCCGCGACACCACGGCCCAGCACCATCTGGAGGAGCGGCTGCGCTACCTCGCCGGGCACGACGCGCTGACCGGGTTGTGCAACCGCATCCGCTTCGAAGACCGGCTGGAGCACGCCATTGCCCGCGCCAAGCGTGAGGACAGGAGCTTCGCCCTGCTCTTCCTCGACCTTGACGGATTCAAGGAGGTCAACGACACCCACGGCCACCAGAAGGGCGACGAGGTGCTGGTGACCACCGCGCAACGCGTGTCCAGCGCCCTGCGCAGCAGCGATACCACCGCCCGCATCGGCGGCGACGAGTTCGCCGTCCTGCTGGAGGGAGACATTTCCGTCGAGAACGCCCGGGCGGTGGCGGAGAAGGTGATCGACTGCATCGACCGTCCCATTCCCGGCCTCGACCTGTCGGTGTCGGCCAGCGTCGGCATGGCCTTCTACCCGTCGGACGGTGCCGACGCCGGCGTGCTGCTGCGTTGCGCCGATCAGGCCATGTACCGGGCCAAACGCCTGGGCAAGAACCGGCTGGAGCTGGGCACCGCCTGACCGGTGCAGCGGTCTGGGTTGGCCCTCAGGATGGCGTGGCCGCGTCCATCACCAGCCGAACGCCCAGCGCACCGATGACCGAGGCGGCCAGCCGGTCGATCCACGTCTTGGACCGCAGATAGGCAGCACGGGGGCGGCCGGCGGAGAAGGCCACCGCGACGATGGCGTACCAGCCCGCCTCGACCAGGAACACGGAGGGCGGCAGTGCCAGCAGGACCCAGCCCGGCGGTGAAGCCGGCAGAAGGGCGGCGAAGATGCTGGCGTAGACGATGGCGGTCTTCGGGTTGCTGATCTGGGTCGCCAGACCGATCCCGAAGGACCGGAGGACACCGTCCGCCTCGGCCGTCCCGTCCGGAACGCGGATGGGCTCCGCCGCCCCCCGCCAGATCCGCACCGCCAGATGGACAAGGTAGAGGCCGCCCGCGATCTTCAGGGCAAGATAGAGCCACCCGACCTGGGTCAGCGCGGCGTGCAGGCCTAGCAGGGCCAGGGTTGCGAAGGCCACGCCGCCGATCCCCATGCCGACGGCGGCGGCCAGCCCGGCGCGGCGCGACACGGCGATGGACGTGCGGGCCACCAGGACAAAGCTCGGGCCGGGGCTGATGGCGCCGATGGCCAGGGCGCCGAGAACGCTCAAAAGGGCAAGAACGGACCCATCCATGGACACGGCTCCGCTGATCGGGAAGACCGCAGTTTAGGGATGGCGGGCGCGATCGTCAGCCACCAATTGGTTGCGGCGTCCCGCCCGGCTTCACTCGGCGGCCATCAGAAAGCTCGCGCCGTGGTGGGCGCGCGGCGGCAGGTCCGGCAGGCCGATCGTCCGGCCGACCTCCTCGGTCGTCGGCTGGCGCCGGTAGGCCTCGACATAACGGTCGAGGGCGGCGAGGCACTCGGCGATCGACCCGGAACCGACCGCACGGCAGTCCTCGAAGGCGTGCGGGTCGGGGCGGAACCAGTGGGTGATGTAACCGTCCTCGGTCCCGTTCAGCGTGAGCGTCAGGGCGAAGCGTCCCTCATGCCCGATCCGGGCGTGGGCCGCGCGCAGCCGGGACTGGACCTCTTCTATGGTCATGGCGCGTGCATCCTTCTTGAACATCAGGCGGCCTTTCGATCACGCGGCGCTGCAAAGCAGCCGGTCTTCCAGGCTGCGCGCCCATTCGGCGTCGCGGGCCAGCGATTCGACCAGCAGGCGGGCGGGGCCGGCGGAATCCGCCGGGGTGTCGGGGCGGAGCAGCCCGGCCAGCCGCAGGGCCAGCGATTCCGCCTCCGCCTCGACCCAGCGGGCATACTGCTTGCGGCGCTCCGCCTCGTTCCAGTACCAGCGTGGAAGCTGCGGGTGGCTGCGCTCCATCTCGCCTTCCCAGGAACTCATGCGGAACAGGCCGCTGGGCGAGCGTTCGGCGTGGGTGTGCTTGGTCGTCGTGCTTGCGGGTGTCATACAGGGCTTCTCCCTTCCACGCCGCAGGAGTGGCGTGGCTCAGGCGGCCTCCAGATCGCCGCCCTCGTCGTCGTCTTGCTTCAGGATTTCCGCCTTCTTCTGGGCGAACAGGCTGGTGATGCGGTGCTGGGCCGTGCGGTCCACCGTGCCGATCTCGCGCAGGCGGGTGCCGGCGCCGGTGCGCCACAGTTCCTCCAGGTCGTCCAGGTCCAGGCAGGCGCCGAGCCGCTTGCGGATCTCCTCCTCGAAGGCGGCAATGGCGGCCGGCTGCAGGTCCGGGTTGGACTTGGCGGCGTAGAAGGCCTCGGCCTCCTCCCGGTACTTGCTGTCGTCGAACTGGCCCATATGGACGTCGGCGGCGAGGCCGAGCTGGACCAGGCATTTGCCCACCGCGTCGGTCATCGACATCTTGAAGCACTCGTCGTCCGGCGCCTCGATGCCGTTGCGGCGGCGGACCATCTCGGTGCCGCCCCACTGCGGGCCGGTCCAGCACTTCTCGCCCGTCTGCGGGTCGAGATACCAGACGCGGGCGCAGATGAAGACCATGCGTTCGGCGATGGTCCAGTCCATCTGCTCATAGCCCCAGCCCTTGCCGACCGGGCCGAACACCTCGGTCATCATCATCAGGCGCCACGTCGGGTCGATCTGCGTGCCGCGGAAGCCGCCGGAGCGGGTGAAGGGCTTGGTCGCCTTCGGGTCGGTCCGCTTCAGCCGGTTCCACAGATGCATGGGGTCCGCCGCGGCGGCATCCACGGTGGCGGACCCCGCGGTGGAGGTCTGGGAACCGGCAATTTTCGGAGCGGCCGTGCTGACGGTCTTCTCGGTTTCGGCAACGGTGTCGGTCTTGCTCATGCGTCCCATGGTCGTCGGGTTCCCCTTTGGTCAGTAGCGTTCGTCTCTCCCCTCACCCCAGCCGCCGCTGAGCACAGCGTCCAGGCTCGGGTCAGGGGACGGATCGGCCGTGGCGGGCTGCCACGGTTCGGCGGTGTCGAGCGCCCGCCGCGGCGGCGCGCCGTAACGCAGCGACAGACGCCCCTCGCGGTCGCGGGCGAGGTACAGGCCACGGCCCGGCTCATCCCCAGCCACGAAGGCGATGCGGGCGTCGGCGGGCATCAGCGCCTTCAGGGCCGCCTCCGCCTCGCGGGCGGCGAGCGCGGCGGCGCGGCGGTCGACCAGCTCAGCCGCCAAGGCGGCGAAGCGGTTGTGCCGGGCCATGTCGACCACCCGGCGAGTCTCGTAGGCCGGCGCCTCCGTGGGCACCGGGTCGCCGGGCTCCACGTCGTTGGCGACGTGCCACCAAAAGGCGTCCAACGTCGTCATCAGCCGCTCGCAGTCGGCCTCCCGCCGTGGCACGCGGACGAGCGCGTGGCCGGTGGGGCGCAGGATCGACAGCATGGCCCGGTCGAGACCGGTGACCACCAGCTGGTGCTGGACCTGCCAGTGGTAGCGCTGGGCCAGCTCCGCATCGGTCTGGAAGCCGCCGGTGAATTTCGCCTCCACAAGCATGTCTGGCGCGTCGCCATCCGTGCCGTCCTCCCACGTCAGGAAGTCCGGGTGGGCGACCATCCAGTCATGCTCCGGATGGACCCAGGTCCGTTCCGCCGGCACGCAGGGACGGCCGGTGGCCTTCTCCACGAAGCGGGGATGCAGGTGTTCGGTCGCGATGCCGATCTGGACCGCGGCGACGAGGTCGAGATCGGCCGGCGTCGACCGCCCCGTCTTCTCGCGCCACAGGCTCAACCAATCGCCCGCCATGATGCGGGTGGCGTCGGAAGACCCGATCCGCCCTGCCCGCGCGGCGCGCTGCGCGTCCGTAATCGCCATTCCCCTGCCGGCCCCCAGCCGTTTCCCCACGTGCCTGGCCTCTGTTCCGGCCCCGAGTTCGGTGCGTCTTCGCAGCGCCATCGCCGTTAACCATAACCAGCAGCGTAAATATGGGCTGCGAACACGCAGCATTCAAGAACAAAAAGAGAACCTGCGGCTTGGCCGTAGGATCGAATCTTCGAACCTTTTCAAAAAACTAAGTAGAATGCGGCGCGGCCGCGGTCATGCTGTGACCGAATCGGGCGACTCGGCACAGATGGGCATGGATTCGTGGCGTCAAAGGGGGCCGTGGAAAAGAATTTCAGGCGGCCGAATGCACCGTTTTTCTTTCAGATTCCCGCCAAATACGGGCGATCAAGCGCGCAGGCAGCGGGTGATGTGGACCGCGACGCCGGCGACGTTGGCACGGTCGATGGGAGTCGGGCGGCAACCGGGGTCGGTGCTGACCGGCAGCAGGTGCGGCGGGAAGAAGCGGTAGCCGCACACCGTTCCGTCGCCCACCGTGACCACCACGTCGCCGGCCTGCGGGACCAGCACGTCCAGCGGCTCCAGCACCACGCAGTCGTCGGGCAACACGCCGGCGGCGTTCAGGCTGGAGGAGGCGATGGTCAGCGCGAAGGCGCGGCGCGAGGCCGGGCGGTCCACGGCGACGCCCCGCGCGCCGCCGCTGAGCGCCGCCGCGATGAAGGATTCGCCCGCCCGCCGCCCCAGTTCCAGGAAGGCGCGCACCTGCTCGACCGACAGCAGCGGCACGCGGGCGACCGGCGTGTAGGCGGTCTCGTCGAGGAAGCGCGGCTCCGACCCGGCGACGCGGGCCAGCCGGCCCAGCGTCTCCGCGCTGGGAACGCTGCCGCGCGCTGGGTCCCGCAGGAAGCGCGTGATGTTGGTCGGGGTCACCTCGGCCAGCCGCGCCCAGGCCCCGGCGCTCCAGCCCTGGGCCTCCATCACACCGGTCATCCAGCGCAGGATCGCCCGCCGCGTGTCGTCCATACCGCCGTCCTCCCCGCCGAAAGAGCGCCTTATAAGAGAGAACGTTGACGGAACGCGCAAGGTTTCTTCGCTTATGTCGCAATTTCGCCGAGGATGCGCTGCGATTTCGCAGTATCGCGTCGGACTCCCCTTCCCTCCGCCTGCGCCCCTTCCCCACCCATTGCGACAGGCCGCGCGCGCCGCCATCTGGATGGCGGAAAACCACATCCGGAGGAACCGATGATCGTCACCAGCACCGACACCGTCGAAGGCCGTCCCGTCACCCAGTATCTCGGCATGGTCGCCGGCGAGGCGATTCTGGGCGTGAACATGTTCCGCGACCTGTTCTCCGGCATCCGCGACATCGTCGGCGGCCGGGCCGGCGGCTACCAGAACGCGCTGCGCGACGCCCGCGAGGCCGCCTTCGCCGATCTGCAGGACGCCGCGCGGGCGCTGGGGGCCGACGCCATCGTCGGCGTCGACATCGATTACGAAGTGCTGGGCAAGGAGAACGGCATGCTGATGGTTTCCATCAACGGAACGGCCGTCCGGCTGGGCTGAGTTCCACCAATCGTTTAGGCCGATTGCCCGCCTGGACGGGCGGTCGCACCCCCTTACACTCCCTCCCCGCATCGATAGGGACTTTGAGAAACGGGAGGGACGACATGCGTTCTCTGGCGAAATGGCTCGGCGGCCTGGCTCTGGCCGCCGGGCTCTTCTGCGCGGCGCCGGCCCTGGCCTTCGAGGGCCTCGTGGAGAAGAAGGTGTTCGAGATGCCGTCCTACACCACGGTGGGCGGCGGCACGATCAAGAACGTCCGCATCGGCTGGGAAAGCTACGGCAAGCTGAACGACGCCAAGGACAACGTCATCCTCGTCACCCATTTCTTCAGCGGCACCAGCCACGCCGCCGGGAAGTACAAGATGGAGGACCCGGCCCCCGGCTATTGGGATTCCATCATCGGGCCGGGCAAGCCGCTCGACACCGACAAGTACTTCATCATCAGTTCCGACACGCTGGTGAACCTGTCGCCGAAGGACCCGACCGTCGTCACCACCGGCCCGGCCAGCGTCAACCCGGACACCGGCAAGCCCTACGGCATGAGTTTCCCGGTCGTCACAATCCGCGATTTTGTCAATGTCCAGAAGGCGTTGCTGGACAGTCTTGATGTGAAGTCTCTGCATGCGGTGATGGGCGGATCCATGGGATCGCTCCAGGCTCTGGAATGGGGCGCCTCCCATCCGGAGATGGTCAAGCGCGTGGTCGCGGTGATCGGCGGGGCCGAGGCCGACCCCTTTCTCATCGGCTGGCTGAACCTGTGGGCGGCGCCCATCCGCGTCGATCCGAACTGGCAGGGCGGCGACTATTACGGCAAGGCGGAGCCGAAGGCTGGGCTGACCGAGGCGCTGAAGCTGGTGACCCTGCACGCCCGCCATTGGAAATGGGCCGACGCCACCTTCGGCCGCGGCTGGGCGGAGGACGGCAAGGACCCGGCCGCCAGCATGAACAACCAGTACGCCATCGAAGCGTGGCTGGACAAGGCGGCGGCGGCCCGCGCCGCGGTCAGCGACGCCAACCACTTCCTGTATCTGGTGAAGGCCAACCAGACCTTCCTGGTGGGCGGCGGCGGCGCGCTGGACGAGGGGCTGGCGAAGATCAAGGCGCCGGTCCTGCTGATCCCCTCCGCCGATGACCTCGTCTTCCCGCCGGAACGCGCCATGCACCCGCTGAAGGACCGGCTGGAGAAACAGGGCGTCTCGGTCACCTACACCGACGCGATCACCACCAGCCTCGGCCACCTCGACGGCATCGCCAACATCGCCAAGGCCGGCGATACAATCGCGTCCTTCATGGCCAAGTGACGATCCACACGCGCCCCGCCGCCCCCCGGCGGGGCGCGTGTTCACGGACCGACGTAATGAGGCATCAGCTTGGCCTGATCGCCGACATAGACTTTGCAGCGGCTGTCCTGGCCGTCGAAGAAGTACACCTCGCTGGACTTCCGCTTGTTCTGCGGGTCCGACAGGTTCGCCCCGCCTGAAAAAGCGACGCCATACCGCTTGTCCGGCGTCCGCGCCCAGTAGAATCCATCGGTTTCCTGCCCAAAGGCGCCGCGTTGGCACAGGCGTGACAGCGCGGCATCGTAGCGGGTCAGGCCGTCCATCCCCTTCGGCAGATTGTAGACCGCCTGGCTGCGCACGTAGCGGGGACGAGGGGGAATGACCTCCGGGGCGAGGACGGAGCGGTTCAAAGCCCGCAGATGGCTGGGATCGGTCCGCTCCACCCGCATCGGGTCCGCCGCAGCGGGTGTGGACAGCAGCGCAAGCAGCAGCGGGACGGCGGCGACGACTTTCATGAACCGCGGGAAAAACGCCAAGGACGGTGGGATCATAGCACGGATCGGCCGCCCACGAGGAGCGTCCGTCGACCAGAGAGCATGGGCTTGCTAAAAGCTCAGCTTTATCAAGCCATTGTAGAGAATTATTTGAGTGATGAGTTAAAGGTTTCCGGATGGCGATCTATCGAAAGCGATATCTCAGGAAAATCTTATAAATGCTTGTTTTGTAATGAATTTATATCCGATTACCTTTTCCGCCCAGATAATCGTTGATCGTCGCCAGGAAGTCCCGTGGCTGGATCGGCTTGGCCACATGGCCATCGAAGCCGGCGCGGGAGAAGCGCAGCATGTCCGTGGGTGTCGACAGGTTGGTGACCGCGACGACCAGCGTCCGCGCCAACGCCCGGTCGGCGCGGATCATCCGCATCAGGTCGACGCCGGAGAGGCCGGGCATCACCACATCCAGGATCACCAGATCGGGTTTCAGCGCCCGCATCAGGTCGAGCACGCCCCGCGGGTCGTCCGTCTCCACGACGCGGTGACCGCCTTCCTCCAGGCAGCGAACCAGCAGTTTGCGCATCAGCGCGTTGTCGTCGACGACGAGAATGGTCCGTGTCCGGTCCGGCGAATGGGCATCCATGGAAACCGTTCCGCTCGTCAGGGCGTCTTGCCGGTGCCGGCGGCCGAGGCGTCCGACAGCCACCAGGAGTCGAAGGAAAGCGAATAGGGCGGCACGGTCTCGGGACGCTTCAGCCGGCTCCAATAAGCCACGCGGTAGACGCCGGAGTACCAGTGCGGCACCACGTAATGGCCCCACAGCAGCACACGGTCGAGCGCAGCCACCGCGGCCTTCAGATCCTCCTGGCTGTTGGCGCGGACGATCTCGCCGATCAGGTGATCGACCGCCTCGCTGCGCACACCGGCCATGTTCTGGCTTCCCGGACGGTCGGCGAAGGCCGATCCCCAATAGCCGGTTTGCTCGTTCCCCGGCGACAGGGACTGCGGCCAGACATGGACCATCATGTCGAAATCAAAGTCGCGGGTGCGGTTCTCGTACTGGGTGGTGTCCACCGTGCGGATGCTGGCCCGGATGCCGAGCCGCTTCAGATTCTCGATGAAGGGCAGAGTCACCCGCTCGAAGGTCGGGCTGTCCAGCAGGATTTCGAAGTCCAGCGGCTTGCCGGTCGCGACATCAACCCGCACGCCGTTGCGCACGTCGGTCCCCGCCTCGTCGAGCAGCCGCTTGGCCTCCAACAGGTTGCGACGCAGCCCGTTCTGGCCCTCCGTGCTGGGCGGGTGGTAGGTCTTCTCGAAGACCTCGGCGGGGATTTTTCCGCGCAGCGGCTCCAGGATCGCCAGTTCGCGGCCCTGCGGCAGGTCCCTGGACTGGAGCGGCGAGTTCTCGAAATAGCTCTCCGTCCGCTTGTAGGCGCCGTAGAACAGGGTCTGGTTCGTCCATTCGAAGTCGAAGGCGTAGGCGATGGCCTGGCGCACCTTCGGGTTCGCGAAGACCGGGCGGCGCGTGTTGAACACGAAGCCCTGCATGCCCGCCGGCACCTCGTTGGCGATCTCCTCCTTCACCACCTTGCCGTCGCGCACCGCGTCAAAGTCGTAGCCGGTGGCCCAGGTCTTGGCGACGTTCTCCTGGCGGAAATCGTACAGCCCGCCGCGGAAGGCCTGCAGGGCGACGCTGGCGTCCCGGTAGTACTCGTAGGCCATGCTGCCGAAATTGTTCCGCCCGACATTCACCGGCAGGTCCCGGCCCCAATAGTCGGCGACCCGCTCATAGGTGATGCCGCGGCCCGGATCGAAGGACGCGATGCGGTAGGGACCGCTGCCCAGCGGCGGCTCCAGCGTGGTCGACTGGAAATCCTTGCCCTCCCAATAATGCTTCGGCAGCACCGGCAGCTGGCCGACGATCATCGGAAGCTCGCGGTTGTCGCCCGGCTTGAAGGTGAAGCGGACGCGGCGCTCCCCCTCCGCCTCGACCTTGTCCACCGCGCCGTAATAACTGCGGTAGAAGGGATGGCTTTCCGTCAGGATGGTGAAGGAGAACACCACGTCCTCGGCGGTCACCGGCTTTCCATCGTGCCACCGCGCGCCGGAGCGCAGGTTGAAGGTGATGGAGGAACGGTCCTCCGGCATCTCCACGCTTTCGGCGAGCAGGCCGTATTCGGTGAAGGGCTCGTCCGCCGACCCCGTCATCAGCGTATCGTAGATCAGCGTCGCTCCAGCCGCGGGCACGCCGCGCAGCGTGAAGGGATTCAGCGTGTCGAAGGAGCCGATGGCCTGAAGGGTCACCTTGCCGCCCTTCGGGGCGTCCGGGTTGACGTAGTCGAAATGCCGGAAGTCCGGCCCGTATTTCGGCTCGCCATACAGCGCCATGCCGTGCTGCGGCTGCGACTGCGCGCCCGCCGGTCCGGCGACGGCGATCATCCCGATCAACAGTCCAGCGGCCACACGGCGCATGCCTCATCCTCCCATCGTTTGCTCCAGGGCGCTCGGCCCCGGTTCCGCTCTGATAACATGTGGGAGGGATGAGGCGGTGCGAAACCCCCTTCCCCAGCCCGCGGCATCGCGCCCCGCGATTTGCTCTGGTGTCGCGGCGGGCTTGCGGTCATGGTTTTCGGCAATCCGCGCGGCCAAGCGCGACAGCATGGAGGGTTCTTCGACCGTGTCCGCTGAATTCACCGTCTACGGCAATTTCAACTCGCAGCCCGCCACCCGCGTCGTCCTGTTCCTGTCGATGGCCGGCGTGCCCTACGTCTACCGCCATGTCGACCTGCGTGGCGGCCAGCAGAAGTCCCCGGACTATCTCGCCATCAACCGCTTCGGCCGGGTGCCGACCCTGGTGCACGGTGATCTCAGCATCTCCGAATCGGGCGTCATCCTGACCTATCTGGCGGAAAAGACCGGCCAATTCGGTGGGCGGGACGAGGCGGAGCGGGTACGGCTGGCGGAGTGGCTGTCCTGGCTGGCCGACGTGCTTCTGCCGGTCCAGCGCGCCCGCGCGGTGCGCAAGTTCAACGGCGACGCCAACGCCCTGCCCTGGATCGACGCCGCGGCGGCCGGGGGGCTCGCCCAGTTCGACCGCCATCTGGCGGGCCGGACCTTTATCGAGGGCGAACGGGTCAGCATCGCCGACATCTTCGCCTTCCCGTGGATCGACCTCGTGGAGGAGTCGAACATCGACATCGCCACCTACCCCAACGTCCAGGCGTGGCACGCCCGCATGCTGGCCCAACCCGGCGCCAAGCGCCAGATGGCGCTGATGCCGCAGCAGGACATCGGCTGACCCCCAAAGAAAAGGCCCCCACCCGCGCGCTGCGGATGGGGGCCTTTCTTTAAGCGAGCGCTTTTACTTCTTGGTGCCGGCGGACGCGACGAAGCTGTCGTAGGGCAGCTCGGCGACGCGGAACCAGAGCTGGGTCTCGTCGAGGAACGGCTTCCAGCTCTCGTAGATCGTCTTGAAGTTCGGGTTGGTCTTCGCCAACTCGTCGTAATACTCGAAGGCGATCTTGTGCGCCTGCTCCATCAGGTCGCGCGGGTAGGCGCGCAGGATGGTGCCCTTGGCGACCAGACGCTTCAGAGCCTTGGCATTCTCCGAATCGTAGCGGGCGATCATGTAGGTGTTCGCCTCGGCGCAGGCGGCCGTCAGGATCGACTGGTAGGACTTGGGGAGCTTCTCCCACTCCTGCAGGTTGACGTAGAGCGAGACGTTCGGCCCGCCTTCCCACCAGCCCGGGTAGTAGTAGTACTTGGCGACCTGATGGAAGCCCAGACGCTCGTCGTCGTAGGGGCCGACGAACTCGGTCGCGTCGATGGTGCCCTTTTCCAGCGCCGGGTAGACGTCCGCGCCGGCGATCTGGGTCGGGGTGGCGCCCATCTTCGACATGATCTGGCCGGTGATGCCGGCGATGCGGATCTTCAGGCCCTGGAAGTCCGCGGCGGTCTTGATTTCCTTGCGGTACCAGCCGCCCATCTGGGCGCCCGTGTTGCCCGCCGGGAACTGGATGACGTTGTGGTTCTTCATGAAGGCGCGCATCAGATCGAGGCCGCCGGCCTGGAACCAGGCGGTGGTCTGACGGGCGTTCGGACCGAACGGAATGGCCGTGTCGAAGGCGAAGGTCGGGTCCTTGCCGACATAGTAATAGCCGCAGGTGTGGCCGCACTGGACCGAGCCGTTCTGCACGGCGTCGAGCACCTGGAGGCCGGGCACCAGCTCACCACCCGGGAAGGCGCGGATCTGGAACTTGCCGTCCGTGCTCTCGGCGACGCGGCGGGCGATCAGCTCCGAAGCGCCGAACAGGATGTCGGTGCTCTTCGGGAAGCTCGACGCCAGGCGCCACTGGATTTCCGGCTGCGACTGCGCAATGGCCGGCGCGGCCACGCCGGCCACCGCCAGCCCCGCACCCGCGGCCGCAGCGCCCGCACCCGCCGACTTCAGAAACGCACGTCTTTTCACGATTCTTCTCCCGTGGACTCCGCCTTCCCTTTTCGTTTCAAGCGGTCCGTCGGACCACTTGTTGCGAGGGAATTTTCACAACTGTAACAAAGCAGCGTTTTCGTTCCGATTCATCGCACAAAAGCGCATGACAGGTCTACCCCGGTCCCACGGATTACGCGCGCTGCTCAGCCACGCCGCCCCAGGAAGGCGCAGAGCGGCGGCAGGACCAGCGTCCGTCCATCCGCGCTGACCTCCGGAACCGGCGTCCCCGGCGGACGCGGCAGGTCAAGGGCGGCCATCGGCGGCTTGCGCTTCAGCGCGTATTCCGCCGGCCGGTCGGACAGGTTGAAGACGGCCAGCAACTCCTCCCCCTCCCCCGTGCGCTCGAAAGCCAGGACGTTGCCGGCCTCCTCCACCGCCGCCACGCCGCCCTGGGTCAGCGCCGGGTGCCGCCGGCGCAGACGCAGGGCGTCCCGCCAGACGTCGAGCGGGCTGCCGGGGCGCCGCTCTTGCGCGTCCACCGCCAGGGCGTGGTGGGGTTCGGCGACCGGCAGCCAAGTGTCGACCGCGCTGGAGAAACCGGCGTTGGCGGCGCCGGACCGCCAGGGCATCGGCGTGCGGCTGCCGTCGCGCCCCTGGAAATCCGGCCAATAGGCGATGCCGAAGGGGTCGCGCAGATCCTCCGGCGCCAGCGCCGCGTTGGGAAGCGCCAGCTCCTCCCCCTGATAGAGGCAGACGGTGCCGGGCAGCACAGCGAACAGGGTGGCCAACAGGGCGTTGAAGCGCTCCGGATCGGCGCCGGGCGGCAGCCAACGGCTGGCGGCGCGCTCGACGTCGTGGTTGGAGAAGCTCCAGCAGATCGCCTCCGGCTGCGGCGTGCCGGTCAGCGCCCCGGCGAAGTTCTGTGCTGTGAAGGGCTGCTTGGCCAGCGACAGGGTGTAGGCGGCGTGCAGCCCCTGTGGCCCGCAATAGGCGGCGATGCGCCGTGCCGCGCCCGGCTGGCTCGACAGCTCGCCCAGCAGCACCCGGTCGGGATAACGGTCGACCACCGCGCGCAGCCGGGCCAGCACGGTGTGAATGGCCGGGTGCATCATGTCGTAGAGATGCTGTTGCAGGGCGAACAGCTTGGCCGGCGGCTCCGCCCCGTTCCAGGCCGCCGCGGGGTTCGAGCGGAGCTGCGGGTCGTGGGCGAAGAAGTCCACCGCGTCGATGCGGAAGCCGTCCACCCCGCGCTCCAGCCAGAAGGCTGCGGTGTCACCGAGAGCTTGCAGCACCGCCTCGTCGTTCAGGTTCAGGGCGGGCTGGCTGGACAGGAAATGGTGCAGGTAATACTGGCGCCGCCGCGGCTCCCAGGTCCAGGCGGGTCCGCCGAACACCGACAGCCAGTTGTTGGGCGGCGTGCCGTCGGGGCGCGGGTCGGCCCAGACATACCAGTCCGCGAACGCCCCGCCGCGCGACCGGCGGCTGTCGCTGAACCACGGGTGCGCGTCCGAGGTGTGGCCGCAGACCAGATCCAGGATCACCTTCAGCCCGTGGCCGTGCGCCGCCTCGATGATGCGGTCCACCGTTTCCAGCCGGCCCATGCGCGGGTCGACCGCCCGGTGGTCGGTGATGTCGTAGCCGAAGTCCTTCTGCGGCGATGGGTAGAAGGGGCTGATCCACACACCCTGCACGCCGAGCGACGCCACATGGCCGAGGCCGTCCAGCACGCCGTCCAGATCGCCCCAGCCGTCGCCGTTCCGGTCGAGGAAGCTGAGGGGATAGATCTGGTACAGCGCGGCACCGCGCAGCCACGAAGACGCCTGGGACATAAGGACCCTCCACAAGAGACTCGTGGAAAGGGTCGCCCCATAGCCCTAACGATCGGTTACCGGGCCGGTTTTGGTCACGGCTTCCGAGCACCCGGCGATGGCGTCAGGCGCAGCCAGGGCGCCCAGGCCAGCCGCACGGCGTCGCTCCACATCCGCATCGGCGCCGTCCACAGGGCCAGCATCGGGTTGGCGTTGGCGAGGGCCGGGTTGAGCAGCGGGTTGGCCGAGGCCAGCAGCGCCGGCCCCATCATCCCGCGCAGCGCGTCGAAGGACGGCGTGGCGGTGATCTGGATGGCGATCGTCTCGGCCCCGCGCTCCGGGTCGTCCCGGTGCAGGATCTGGATGTCCAGGTTCGGCAGGGCGGCGGTCAGCTTGGTCTCTTCCATCGTCCTCTTCCCTTCGGTGCCGGCGGGCCTCTTGGCCGGGGCCATGGTCGCCGAACGGCGCGCGCGCCGCAACCATGCAACCAAAACGCGGCGCCGATGTTTCCCGCTGGCAGCCGATGGGCTGGCAACCGATGGGGATTCCAGCATGGACGGAGTGACGGTCACCGATCCCCGCACCGACGCGGAAGAGGCCGCGGCCTGCGCCGGGCTGAGCTATGTCTGCGACGACGAGCCGGGCATCCGGCGACGCCGCGCCGGCAAGGGCTTCTCCTACCGCTGGCCCGACGGCACGCGGGTGACCGAGGAGGACACGCTGGAGCGCATCCGCAAGCTGGCGATTCCCCCGGCCTACCGCGGCGTCTGGATCTGCCCGGACCCGGACGGCCACCTCCAGGCCACAGGCCGCGACACGCGCGGGCGCAAGCAATACCGCTACCACCCGCGCTGGACCGAGATGCGCGAGGGCACGAAATTTGGGCGGATGCTCGACTTCTGCCGCGCCCTGCCGGCCATCCGCCGTCAGGTGGACGGCGACCTCGCCCGCCGCGGCCTGCCGCGGGAAAAGGTGCTGGCCGCCGTGGTCCGGCTGCTGGAGACCACGCTGATCCGCGTCGGCAACGAAAGCTACGCGCGCGAGAACAGCAGCTACGGACTGACCACCCTGCGCGACGACCATGCCGACATCGAGGGGTCGGAAATCCGCTTCACCTTCAAGGGCAAGTCCGGGAAGGAATGGAACGTCGCGCTGAAGGACCGCCGCCTCGCCCGCGTCGTCCGTGCCTGCCGAGATGTGCCCGGGGACGAGCTGTTCCAGTATGTCGACCGCGACGGGCAGCGCCACGCGGTGAGTTCCGGCGACGTGAACGAGTATCTGCGTGCCGCCACAGGCCAGGACTTCACCGCCAAGGACTTCCGCACCTGGGCCGGTACCGTCCTGGCCGCCATGGCGCTGCGCGAGTTCGAAACCTTCGACAGCGCCGCCAAGGCCAAGCGCAACGTCACCCACGCCATCGAGCAGGTGGCCGCCCGCCTCGGCAACACCGCCAGCGTCTGCCGCAAGAGCTACGTCCATCCCGAGATTCTGGACGCCTATCTGGAGGGCAACCTGCTGGACTCCCTGACCCGCGAGGTCGAGACCGAACTGCGCGAGGAGCTTCCGGAGCTGGAGGCCGAGGAGGCCGCCGTTCTGGCCTTCCTGCGCGGCCGGCTGGAGCGCGAACGGCGGTCCCGCGCCAGCGAGAGCCGACGGCGGCGCGCCGCGTAGGGCCTATGCCTTCGACTGGTCCGGGGTGGACAGGCCGTCGCCCCAGTTCAGCCGGCGCGCGGCCTTGAAGGCGGCGCCGTCGCGCTTCCCGAGAATCCGCTCGGTTTGAGCGCCGTCCCGGCCGCAGAGCTTGAAGCCGATGCGTCCGTTCCCGGCGCTCCAGGGCGGCGCGATGATGCGGGCGTCGGGGCGCGCGCCGGGTTGGCGGGAGGCGGCGATGTAGACGAACTTCTCGTCCTCCCACGGCACCTCCGCCCCCTTGGCCATGCGGTGCAGGCGGGACCGGGCGACCCGGCGGGAGAAATGGCACCAGTCCGGGGCGGCCAGCGGGCAGGCGGCGCTGTGCACGCAGGGCGCCACCAGATGGGCGCCGGCGCTGACCAGCCGCTCCCGCGCCCGGACGATCCGCGCCCAGCCGGCGGGCGTGCCGGGTTCGACGATCAGCAGCGTCCCGGCGGTGAGCGACCACAGCCGGTCGACCAGCCGGTCGCGCGCCGGCTCTGCCAATTCGTCCAGCACATAAGCCAGCGTCACCAGATCGCGCGGCTCCAGACCGGGCAGGTCACCCGTGGCGTCGCCGGCCCGCCATGCGACCCGCGCGGGCGTCGCCGCTTGCGACAGCGTCTCGCCGACCGCGCGGATGGCCGGGCTGCCCTCGATCAGCAGGGCGTCGTCCAGGCTGACCCAGCAGTCGGACGCCGCCCACAGCGCGGTTCCCGGCCCGGCCCCGACGTCCAGGGCGGTGACCGGCGCGAAGTCGGGAAGCGCCTCGGCCACCGCCGCCATGCTGGAGCGGACGGCGGCGAAGGTGGCCGGCAGGCGGGTGGCGAGATAGGCCCGCGCCGCCAGATCGTCCGACAGGTGGAAACGCCCGTCCCGCACCTCCGCCCGGTAGCGTTGGGAGAGGCGGTCCGCCGCGCGCTTCAGATCGGACAGGGCGATGCCGTCGAGCGCGCGGTCCACCGCGTGGCGGAGCGAGGGGGGAAGTTCCATGGGTCCGGAGGAGCAGGCGTGGTCTCGTTCCGCCTGTTAGCACGCCGCCCGCCCCGCGCACACGGACAAAACAGAGCCCGGGACAAAACAGGGAACCGGCGCTTACGCCCGCACCTGCCGCAGGAAATCGTCCACCGCGCCGTTCAGGGTGCCGGCCAGCTCCGACAGGCGGTCGGCCGCCCCCATCATGGCGTCGGCGGAGCGCCCCGTGTCCACCGCCACCCGGCTGACGTCGCCGATGTTGGACGACACGTCGGTGTTCATGCACTCCACGATGCGCACGTTGTGGGTGATCTCCGAGGTCGCCTGGCGCTGCTGCTCGACCGCCGCGGCGATGCCGCTCACGCTCTCGCCGATCACGCCAATGGTGGAGCCGATGCGGGCGATGGCGTCAACCACACCCATGGTCGATTGCTGGATGCCATGGACCAGCGTGGCGATCTCCTCCGTCGAGGAAGCGGTTTGGGAGGCGAGCGCCTTCACCTCGGTGGCGACCACAGCGAAGCCCTTGCCGGCGTCGCCGGCCCGCGCCGCCTCGATGCTGGCGTTGAGCGCCAGAAGGTTGGTCTGCTGGGCGATGGCGGTGATGATGGCGACCACCTCGCCGATCTTCTGGGCGGAGTCCGACAGGCCCTTGGTGAGGCCGTCGGCGCGCCGGGATTCGGCGATGGCGTCCTCCGCCACGCTGCGCGACTGGGCGATCTGCTGTCCGATCCCGTCGATGGAGGCGGAGAGCTGCTCGCTGGCCGAGGCCACAGCGCCGACGTTGCTGGTCGCCGTGCCGGCGGCGTCCGCGGCGGCGCGGGTGCGCTGCGCGGTGTCCGACGCCATGCCGGCGACGGCGCGGGCGGAACCGGTGACCTCCGACGCCGCCACGGACAGCGACCCGGCCACCGCCTGCACGGTGCGCTCCAGCCCATCCGCCAACTCCGCCATCAGGGCGCGGCGCTCCTCCTCGGCACGGCGTTCCTGGTGCCGTCGGGTCTCTTCCGCCCGCTGGCGCGCGTCCAGGGCCTCGCGGAAGGCTTCGACCGCGCCGTGGATGTCGGCGATCTCGCGCAGGGGCGAGGGGCGCAGGGGCACCGCGCCCTCCCCACGGGTCAGCGCCTGGAGCGCCCGGCTGGCGTCACGCACCGGCTGCATGATGAAGCGGTAGCCCAGCAGCATGTTCAGGCCGCCGATCAGCCCGATCAGCACGAAAGCCCCCAGCGCGATCAGCGTCAGCCGGTCGAGCACCGCGGTCAGCGCCGCCGCGCCCTCCTGGCTGCGCGTGGTCACCGCATCGGAGGCGGCGTTCATCCCCTGCACCAGCCCGTCGACCAGCGTCCGGACCTCCTGGTTGTGGGCGTTGGCGTCGGTGGTCAGGCGCAGCGTCTCGGTGCGCTGCGTGAAGGCCTCGTCGAGTGCCGCGAAGGACGCGATGTCGTCGGCGACGCTCTCGAACTCGTCGGCGGACGGCAGATGCCGGCGCAGCTCCATGGCCTTCGCCATGTGCTCGCGGAACTGGCGCAGGTCGTTGCCGACGGCCGGCGGGTAGAGCTGGGACGGCAGGCGGGTCAGCAGGAACTTGGCGTCGCGGATCGTCGAGAAGAGCGTGGCGAGCGCCTGCTCGTCCGTCGGCTGCGCCGTCGCCCGCATCGCCGCGGACAGGCCGCGGGCGATGTCGCCCGACAGGCTTTCGGCGCGGCTGATGTTGAAGCCGAATTTCTTGTCCAGCGCTTCGACCTTGGCGCCGATGGCCGCGGCCTCCCGGCTCGCCGCGACCGCCTTGGCGACGGTCTGCGCGATCTCCGGCGCGGCGTTGGCCGACATCCGCGCCGCGTGGGCGTCCAGGCTGGTCAGCGCCTCGGCCCGCGTCGCCTCGTCTCCGCTGGCGATCACCGCCTCGCCCAGCTTGGCGAGCCGTTCGGCCTCCAGTGCGATCCGCTGGTTCTCGGCAACTTGCTGCGCCAGTTCGGCGTTGCCGTCGGCGATCCGCGTCGCCTCCATGGCGGTCATGCCGCCGAACACCGCCAAAGCGGCCACCACAACGCCCGCAATCAGGCAATCCACCACAACGACTTGAAAGGTCGAGCGTTTCGCCCGTTCATTCGCACCGGCTACCATCTCCGCACCTCATCCGCAGCGTTCCCCCGAACTCTTCATTCTTCCGGATGGGCTGCGCAGGGCGGCTCCTCCGGGGCTTTATTGTTTGAGTACCTATATGCTCGGGGATGTGGGTGTGAGGCTATTGTGGAAAACCGAAGACGGCGCCCGACCGTCCGGTGGGCGCCGCCTCTGGTTGTTGCCGATGCTGTGAAAAACGGAACGGGCGAAACTGTTACAGACCCGCGCCCTCTCCTCCGGCCAAGGCGACGCAGACGCGGTCGCGGCCTTCCAGGCTGCCGCAGCCGCCGCTGCGCTGGGAGACGAAGCGGATGACCACCCGCTCGCCCTTACCGACCGCGTGGGGCGGCAGCATCGCCTCGGCGACCAGGGTTTCCACCGTCCGCGACGGCGTCCGTCCGGAGCGGGCGGCGACCGGCGCGTCCCGGTCGGTGGCGGCGACGAATTCCGCGGGCGGGCGGGCGTCGCCACGACCGATCGGCTCCACCACGAACGGCGCCGGGCGGGGCTCCAGGGCGGCCACGGCGACCGGCGCGAGAGCGGCCGGGGTCTGCGGCACCGGCGCCACCGGTTCCGGCACCACCGCGGCGACGGCGATCGGTTCCGGCGCCGCCGGCTTGGTGGCGGGCTTGGCGGCCACCGCCACTGGCGTCGGCGCGGTTTGGGGCGCGGGAGCGCTCGCCGGAACGATGGCGACCTCGATCGCGCTGGCGCCCGCCGCCTGCGAAGGTTCGCGCGGCGCGGCGCCGCGCAGGTTCGGCGTCAGGGCGGCGATGTACATCCGGGTTTCGCGCGGCAGCCGCTGCTTGCCCGCCAGATGCGAGGCGTAGCAGGCCGGGCCGCAATTGTACGCGGCGAGGAAGCCCGGCGCGCCGAACAGGTCGTACATCTCGCGCAGATAGGCCGTGCCGGCCAGGATGTTGTCGCGCGGATCGGACGGATCGGACCCCAGCCCGTATTGCGTGCGCATCATGTCGTAGGTGCCGGGCATCACCTGCATCAGCCCGATGGCGCCGGCATGGCTGGTGATGGTGCGGCCGTTCACGACGGAACGTCCGCCGCTCTCGCGCATCATCACGGCCCTGATCCACTTCTCCGGCACGTCGAACCGTTCCGACGCCTCGCGCATGTGGGGCACCCAACGGCCGAGCGGGTCCTTCGGATCAATCGGGACTTCGGCCACCTCCGGGGCCTTGACGACGAGCTCCGCCGTTTCCGGAGCGTTCGAGGCGCAACCCGCCAAGCCGAGGGCGAGAATCAGGGCGGCACCGGCGGCGCGGGCCGCGGTGAAGTCGCGATAAGCCACGAGGAGGGGTCCGTGCTTGTTGCACAAAGATCGAAAGCGTTACCCTCTCTTTGCGATGTAATGGTGTCGGCTGTCAAGCAACAAGGCGGGTGTAATGTCCTGATTCCACGGCCTTTCCCTTTTTCATAGCCCATTGGAATGGTTTTCAGCCAAATGCTGTTCATCCGTATTCGCCCTTTTTCTGCCCCATTTGACACTGTTGCGGTCTTTGCCGGCGCGGGCGAGAGACCCATTCCTGTCACGCCCTAAACTTGCACGACCAATCGCCGCAGCCCGGGCAACCGCTTGACTTTTCAGAGTCCATTTCATATTGAATGAACGTTCATTTATAGACACGCAGCGATGCCCGACAGCTCTCCCCTTCCCCCGTCCCGGCGGTCCCGGCGCAAGGAGGCCCGCCCCGCCGAGGTGATCGAGGCGGCGCGCGACCTGTTCATCTCGCGCGGATTTGCCGCAACCAAGCTGGAGCATGTTGCCCGCCGGGCCGGCGTCAGCGTCGGGCTGCCCTACCTCTATTTCGAGAACAAGGAAGGGCTGTTCAAAGCGGTCGTCCGGCAATCCATCCTGCCGCAGTTCCAGATGGGCGAGGACCTGCTGGACAGCTTCACCGGCAGCAGCGAGGAGTTTCTGCGCGGCCTCGCCCGCGGCTTCTGGGAGATGGAGCAGAGCCCCAACGCCGGGCTGTCGAAGCTGGTCATCGCCGAGGCGCAGAACTTCCCCGACCTCGCCCGCTTCTACATGGAGGAGGTCGTTTTGCGCGGGCGGCGCTTCTTCATGCGCATCCTGCGCCGCGGCATCGAGCGTGGGGAATTCCGGCCGGTTGACGTGGAGCAGATGGCCCGCGTCATCGCCGCTCCGCTCAGCATGCTCTCGCTGTGGAACCACTCGCTGCGCCCCTTCGAGCCGGACCCCGCCGCGGCCTCCGCCGAATCCTACCTCGACGCCTATCTCGACCTCGTCCTCAACGGGCTGAGGGCCGAACCCAAGGACCGCACCCCATGATCGACGCTGCCCGTTCCGATGGTCCCGCCGCCAAGCCGCGGCGCCGCCTGCTGCTGCCCCTGCTGATCGTCGGGGCTCTGGCCGCGGGCGGCGTCGCCTGGAAGGTGACGAGCAGCCACGACGCGGTGTCGCCGGCCGCGGCCAGCCTGCCCCCGGCGGAGCGCGCGGTGGAGCTGTCGCCCGTCGAGCTGACCCGCATGGCCCCGCACCGCCTGACCGAGCTGGTGCGGCTCAGCGGTTCCGTGAAGCCGATGGAGCAGTCCATGGTGAAGTCGGAGGTCGCCGCCCGGCTGGTCGAGGTGCCGCTGCGCGAGGGGCAGGCCGTCCGCAAGGGCGAGGTTCTGGCCCGCTTCGACACGGTGGAGCTTCAGGCCAAGCTGGACGAGAAGCTGAGCAACCTGGAAGGCGCCAAGGCGCAGCTCGTCCTGGCCGACAAGACCCGCGCCAAGAATCTGGCGCTGCGCCAGAAAGACATCGTCTCGGAAACCAACATGGACCAGGCGCAGAGCACCTTCCGCTTCCAGCAGGCCACCGTCGCGGCGCTGGAGGCCCAGGTGGACCTCGCCCGCAAGGCGCTGCGCGACGCGGTGGTGGCGAGCCCGATCGACGGCACGGTCGCCGAGCGGGCGGTCAACCCCGGCGAGACGCTGGCGGTCAACGTCAAGATGTTCTCCGTCGTCGATCTCAGCCGGGTTGAGGTCGAGGCGGCGGTGCCCGCCGACGACGTGGCCCGGCTGAAGCCCGGCCAGACCGTGCGGCTGCGTGTGGAGGGCTTCGGCGAGCGCGACTTCGCCGGCCGGATCGCCCGCATCAACCCGATGGCCCGCGCCGGCACCCGCGCCATCCCCGTCTACATCGTCCTCGACAACGCTGATGGAGCCTTGCGCGGCGGCATGTTCGCCGCGGGCGACGCGGTGGTCGACGAGGTGGAGGGCGCCTTCGCCCTGCCCCCCGCCGCGGTCCGCCACGACCAGGACGGCGACTTCGTGCTGGTCGTCACCGGAGGACGGGTGGAGCGCCGCAAGGTCGAGGTGCTGGGCACCTGGGCGCGCGGCGATCTCGTGCAGGTGCGCGGGCTGGCCGATGGCGATCTGGCGGTGACCGCCCCCCTGCCCGGTCTGACCGCCGGGCGGGCCGTCACGGTCATGGGTTCGTAAGGGAGCGGGCCACGCCATGCCGATCACCCGCATCAGCGTCGACAACCCCGTCTTCGCCACCATGATGATGGTGGCGCTGATGGTGCTAGGCCTGTTCTCCTACAACCGGCTGGGCGTCGACCAGTTTCCCGACGTGGATTTCCCGCTGGTCGTCATCTCGACCGAGTATCCCGGCGCCAGCCCTGAATCGGTCGAGACCGACGTCACCCGTCCCGTCGAGGACGCGGTCAACACCATCGCCGGCATCAAGACGCTGACCTCCCGCTCCTACGAGAGCCAGTCGGTGGTAATCGCCGAGTTCGACCTGAAGACCGCCTCCACCCAGGCGTTGCAGGACGTGCGCGAGAAGGTGTCGGCGTTGCGTCCCAAGTTCCGCGACGAGGTCAAGGACCCGCAGATCACCCGCTTCAACCCGGACGACCAGCCCATCCTGTCCCTCGCGGTCAAGTCGGACATCCGGTCTTTGCGCGACCTGACCACCATGACCGACCAGATCGTCCTGAAGCGCCTGCAGAACGTGCGCGGCGTCGGGCGGGCGACCATCGCCGGCGGGGTGAAACGGCAGGTCCAGGTGCGGCTGCGCCCCGAACGGCTGGAGGCGCTGGGCGTCGGCGTCGATCAGGTCCTCAAGGCGATCCGCGACGAGAACCAGGACATCCCCGCCGGCACCGTCTCCGGCAACGGGGCGGAGCGCGTCGTCCAGGTCGATGGCCGCGTCATCAACCCTCGGGAACTGCTCGACATCATCGTCGCGCGCCGCGGCGGCGAACCGGTGCGGCTGCGCCAGGTCGCCGAGGTGCTCGACGGCCAGGAGGAACAGGACTCCGTCGCCCTGTTCAACGGGCAGCCGGCGCTGGCCGTCGATGTGGTGAAGATCCAGGGTTCCAACACGGTGGAGGTGGCGCGCGGCCTCTACAAGGCGCTGGACGAACTGCGCCGCGACGGCTCCCTACCCTCCGACGTCGCCCTGGAGGTGGTGCGCGACACCTCGCGCGGGATCACCAACTCGCTGACCAACGTCCAGCGCACGCTGGTCGAGGGCGGCGTGCTGACCATCGCCATCGTCATGGTCTTCCTGGGCTCTTGGCGCAGCACGGTGATCACCGCGCTGACCCTGCCGGTGGCGGTGATGGGCACCTTCGGCGTGCTGGCGGCCTTCGGCTTCACCCTGAACACGATGACGCTCATGGCGCTGTCGCTGGCGATCGGCATCCTGATCGACGACGCCATCGTAGTGCGCGAGAACATCATGCGCCACCTCGGCAAGGGCCAGGGGCACCGGCAGGCGGCGCTGGACGGCACCAAGGAGATCGGTCTGGCGGTCCTGGCGACGACGCTGACCATCGTGGCGGTGTTCCTGCCCGTGGCCTTCATGGGCGGCATCATCGGGCGCTTCTTCCTGCAATTCGGCATCACCGTGTCCGCGGCGGTGCTGATCTCGCTGTTCGTGTCCTTCACGCTGGACCCCATGCTGTCCAGCCTGTGGTACGACCCGGCGGCCCACGGACGGCACGGGCGCGGCGTCTTCGGCCGCTTCGCGGCCGGCTTCCAGGGCGCTTTCGACGCGCTGGCGCGGGTCTACGGCCGGACGCTCCGCTGGGCGCTGCGCTGGCGCTGGCTGGTCCTGCTGATGGCCCTGGGGATCTTCGTCGGCAGCTTCTTCCTGGTGCCGCGCATCGGCGTCGAGTTTGTGCCCGCCGCCGACCTCGGGGAATCCATCGTCGACGTGGAAACGCCGGTCGGCTCGTCCCTCGACTACACGGCGGCCAAGCTGCGGCAGGTGGAGGCGGCGATCCGCGAGTTCCCGGAGGTCGCCTACACCTACTCCACGGTGAACACGGGCGCGTCGGTCGGCAAGAATCGGGGCAGCGTCTATGTCCGGCTGAAGCCGATCGACCAGCGCACCCGCACCCCGAACACGCTGGCGCCGCCGTTGCGCGACCGGCTGTCGGCGATCCCCGGCGTCCAGATCGGAATCGGCATTCCCGGCGTCGGCGGCGTGCAGAAGCAGATCCAGGTGTCCGTCCAGGGCCGCGACATCGCGGAGCTGGACCGCATCGGCAAGCAGGTGACTGCCGCCATGGCCGGCATCCGCGGCTTTGTGGACGTGGACGTCAGCCTGAAGGCCGCCAAGCCGACCCTCTCGGTGCGGCTGGAGCGCGATCTGGCGAGCGACCTCGGCGTCGGTACGGCCCAGGTGGCGAACACGTTGCGTCCCCTCTTCGCCGGCGACAAGGTGTCGACCTGGAAGGCGCCGGACGGCGAGACCTACGACGTACTGGTGCGTCTGCCGGAAAGCGACCGGGTGGGCCGCGCCGACCTCGACCGCATCTACCTGACCGGCTCCAACGACGCCGAGGGGGCGCCGCGCATGGTGCCGCTGTCGCAGGTCAGCCGGGTCGAGACGACGCTCGGCGCCTCGCAGATCAACCGCCGCGACCTGTCCCGCGAGGTCAACGTCCAGGCCAACGTCCAGGGGCGCCCGGCCGGCGACGCCGGCAAGGAGCTTCAGGCGGCCATCGCGGAGATCAAGCTGCCGCCCGGCTACCGCATCGTCTTCGGCGGCTCGACCAAGGACATCGCCGAAACGTCGGCCTACGCCACCCAGGCGCTGCTGCTGGCGGTGATCCTGATCTACCTGATCCTGGCCTCGCAGTTCGGCAGCTTCCTCCAGCCCATCGCCATCATGATGTCGCTGCCGCTGTCGCTGGTCGGGGTGTTCCTGGGGCTTCTGGTCGCCGGCTCTACGCTGAACATCTTCAGCGCCATCGGCTTCATCATGCTGATGGGTCTGGTGACCAAGAACGCCATCCTGCTGGTCGACTTCGCCAACCAGGCCCGCGCCCGCGGGGTGGACCTGCGCGACGCGGTGGTGGAGGCCGGCATCATCCGCCTGCGCCCCATCATCATGACCACCATGGCGATGATCTTCGGCATGATCCCGCTGGCGCTCGGCATCGGCGAAGGCGCGCAGCAGCGCGCACCCATGGCCCACGCGGTGATCGGTGGCCTCATCAGCTCCACCCTGCTCACCCTGCTGGTGGTGCCGGTGATCCTGACCTACCTCGACGCGCTGTCCCGGCGCTTCAAGCGCTGGTTCGCCCACAAGGACCCGGACGCGGTGGCGCACGGTGCCTCTGCAGAGTAACTCTTCACCCCAGATGCTCCAGCATCAGGAACAGTCCGAGCGCCAGTAGGCCGAGGAAGAAGCAGCGCCGGAACACCTCCGCCCGCACTCGCCGGCGGAGGCTCTGGCCGAGCGCCATCCCGGCCAGGGCGGGCAGCAGCGAGGCCAGCGAGCCCCAGGCCAGCGTGCCGTCGAACAGCCCATGCTGCGCCAGACCGGCGGCCAAAGCCAGCGTGGACACCGTGAAGGACAGGCCGAGCGCCTGGATCAGCCGGTCGCGCTCCAGCTCCAGCGCCTGGAGGTAGGGCACGGCGGGGATGACGAAGACGCCGGTGGCCGCCGTCACCACACCGGTCGCCACGCCGACCAACGGCGACAGCCAGGATTCCGCCGCGGGCGGCACCCGCAGCGGCAGCTTCACCAGCCCGGCCACCGCATAGAGCGCCAACGCTCCGCCCAGAGCCGCCGCGGCCTGCCCCGACGAGGCGCCGGCCAGCAGCCCCGCCCCGGCCCAGGTGCCCAGCGTGATCCCCAGCATCATCGGCCAGAACCGCTCGATGGTGGCGCCGAGGCCGGGGCCGAAGGCCAACTGCCAGAGATTCGTCACCAGCGAAGGCACGATCAGGATCACCGCCGCCTCGGCGGGCGGCATGACGAGGCCGAGCAGACCCATGGCAACGGTCGGCAGGCCCAGGCCGATCATGCCCTTGACGAACCCGGCGAGCAGGAAGGTCAGGGCCATGGCGGCGACAATGAAGAGGGGAAGGTCGGTCATGACCACCAGTTGAAGCCCGACCACGTCTTGCGGCAATGTGGATGTCACGCAGCCAGCCTTCGGGTTTGACGAAGGCTGCTGCCCTGCCGGAGACCCGCCCATGCGCTTCGACCTGACCGACCTGCGGCTGTTCCTGAACGTGGCGGAGGCGGAGAGCATCACCCACGGCGCGGAGCGCACGCACCTCGCCCTCGCCTCGGCGAGCGCGCGCATCCGCGGGATGGAGGAGACGCTCGGCGTGCCGCTGCTGGAGCGCGGGCGGCGTGGTGTCCGCCCGACCCCGGCGGGTGAGGCGCTGGTCCATCACGCCCGCCTCCTCCTCCAGCAGGTGGAGCGGATGCGCGGCGAGCTGGGCGATTACGCGAAGGGGCTGAAGGGCCATGTGCGGCTGCTGTCCAACACCGCCGCCCTGGCGGAATTCCTGCCCGAGGCCCTGGGGCCCTTCCTCGCCACTCACCCCAACATCGACATCGACCTGGAGGAAAGGCCCAGCCACGAGATCGTGCGGGCGGTGGCGGAGGGGCTGGCCGACGCCGGGGTGGTGTCCGATCACGCCGACCTGTCGGGACTGGAGGTGTTTCCCTTCCGCACCGACCGCATGGTGCTGGTCACGCCGCACGGCCACCCGCTGGCCAACCGCCGCAGCGTCGCCTTGCGCGAGGTTCTGGAAGAGGATTTCGTCGGGCTGGCGACGCGCAACGCCCTTCAGCAGCACATCAACGAGCACGCCATCCGCGCCGGCCGCCCGCTGAAGCTGCGCGTGCGGGTGCGTGGCTTCGACGGGATCTGCCGGATGGTCGAGCAAGGGGTGGGGCTCGGCATCGTCCCGGAAGCCTCGGCGAAGCGCTGCCGCCGCTTCACGAAAATCCGTGCGGTGCGCCTGACCGACCCCTGGGCGGTCCGCTCGCTGGTCGTCTGCGTCCGCCGGCTGGACGCGCTGCCCGGCCACAGCCGCGAACTGGTGACGCGGCTGGCCGGCGCTGTTCAACCCGATCCCCTCTGGGGAGAGGGTGGCCCGGAGGGCCGGTGAGGGGGGTGCGCTTTTGCCGAACGCATCGCCACGCGCAACCCCCTCACCCTAACCCTCTCCCCGGAGGGGAGAGGGAAAACAGCCTTGTGGAGCCCTCATTCCGCGCCCGGCACCGGCTGCGGCGCCTCCGGGGCGGCGCCGTGACGGCGCTTCCACAGGCGGGAGACGGCGTTGCCAGCGTCCTCCATGTAGAGGAACAGCACCGGCGTAATGTAGAGCGTCAGGATCTGCGACACGCACAGGCCGCCGACCACCGCGAGGCCGAGCGGCTGGCGAAGCTCCGCGGCGGCGCCGTGGGCGACGGCGATGGGCAGGGTGCCCATGATCGCCGCCATGGTCGTCATCATGATCGGGCGGAAGCGCAGCAGGCAGGCCTGCTCAATCGCCTCGCGCGCGGTCATGCCCTGGTTGCGCTGCGCGTCGATGGCGAAGTCGATCATCATGATCGCGTTCTTCTTCACGATGCCGATCAGCATCAGGATGCCGATGATCGCGATGACGCTCAGCTCCTGCCCGAACACCATCAGCGTCGCCAGCGCCCCGATGGCCGCGGACGGCAGGCCGGACAGGATGGTCAGCGGGTGGATGAAGCTCTCGTACAGCACGCCGAGCACGATGTAGATCACCAGAACCGCGGCGAGCAGCAGCAGTCCCTGGCTTTTCTGCGCGTCCTCGAACACCTGGGCGGTGCCGGCGAAGCCGGTGGTGATGCCCGGCGGCAGGGCCATCTCCATCTCCGCCTGCCGGACGGCGTTCACCGCCTCGCCCAGCGAATGGCCCGGCGCCACGTTGAAGGACAGGGTGACGGCGGGCAACTGGCCCTGGTGGTTGACCGTCAGCGGACCGGCGGTGCGCTGCACGCTGGCGAAGGCGTCCAGCGGCACCAGCTTGCCGGAGCCGGAGCGCACATAGATTCGCGACAGCGCGTTGTCGTCCTGCTGGTATTTCGGCGCCAGCTCGATCAGCACCTGATAGTCGTTGGTCGGCGTGTAGATGGTCGAGACCTGCCGCTGGCCGAAGGCGCTGTAGAGGGTGGAGCGCACCTGATCGACGCCGATCCCCAGCGTCGCCGCCTTCTCGCGGTCCACATGCACATAGGCCTGCGGGCTGTTGAGCTGAAGATCGCTGGTCACGTCCTGCAGGATCGGGATGTCGTGCATCGCCCGCTCCAGCCTTGCGGACCACGCGTACAGCTCCTCCGGGTTCAGGCCCTGGATGGTGTACTGGAACTCGTTCTTGGACGAACGGCCGCCGATGCGCAGATTCTGCACCGGCTGCATGTACACCGCCATGCCGGGAATCCCGGCGAGCTGGCGGCGGAGCTGCTGGATCACCTCGCCGGCCGGCGGCCGCTCGGCGCGCGGCTTCAGCACGACGAACATGCGGCCGGTGTTGACCGAATTGCCGCCGATGGCGACCGACGAGGTCATGTCGGCCACCGCCGGGTGGGCCTGGATGATCCGCGCCACCTCCTGCTGCCGCTCTGCCATGGCCGGGAAGGAGATGTCGGGAGCGGCCTCCGTCGAGACGGTGATCTGGCCGATGTCCTCGGTCGGGAAGAAGCCCTTGGGAATCGCCTGGAACAGCAGGGCGGAGCCGACCACCGTCGCGATCATCACGAGCCCCATCACCGGGCGGTGCCTCAGCGCCATCCGCAGCGTCACGGCGTAGCCGCGGTGCAGCGCGCTGAACCCGCCCTCCAGGACGCGGCCGAACCAGCCCTCCTTGGCACCGTGCGGTTCGTGGGTCAGCAGGCGCGCGCACATCATCGGCGTCAGCGTCAGCGCCACGAAGGCCGAGGCGCTGATCGCCATGGTCACCACCAGCGCGAACTCGTGGAAGACGCGCCCGACCACACCGCCCATCAGCAGGATCGGGATGAAGACGGCCACCAGCGACACGGTGATCGAGATGATGGTGAAGCCGATCTCCCGTGAGCCCTTGAGGGCCGCCTCGAAGGGCTTCATCCCCTCTTCGACGTAGCGGACGATGTTCTCCATCATCACGATGGCGTCGTCGACGACGAGGCCGACCGCCAGCGTCAGCGCCATCAGCGAGATGTTGTCGATGGAGAAGCCCATCAGATGCATCCCGCCCGCCGTCGCGATCAGCGAGATCGGCACGGTCAGCGCCGGGATCATCGTCGCCGTCAGGCGGCGCAGGAACAGGAAGATGACCAGAACGACCAGCGCGATGGTCAGGCCCAGCGTGAACTGCACGTCCTCCACCGCCTCGCGGATCGAGGTGGAGCGGTCGTTCACCACCTCGACCTTGGCGCTGGGCGGAAGCTGCGCGCGGAAGCTGGGCAGCAGGTTGCGCACCCGGTCGACCACGTCCACCGTGTTGGCGTCGGGTTGGCGCTGCACGGCCATGACGATGGCGCGGGTGCCGTTGTGCCAGCTCGCCGTGCGGGCGTTCTCGACGCTGTCCAGCACGGTCGCCACGTCGCCCAGCCGGACCGGGGCGCCGTTGCGGTAGGCGACGATCAGGCCGCGGAAGGCTTCGGCGTCGGGAAGCTGCGGGTTGGCGGCCAGCACGAGCTGCTGCCTGGCGCCGGACAGCGTGCCGACCGGGGTGTTGGCGTTGGCGGCGGCCAGCGATTTCTGAAGCTCGTCGATGCCGATGCCGCGCACGGCCAGCGCGTTGGGGTCCACCTGGACGCGCACGGCGTATTTCTGCGCGCCGTAGATCTGCACCTGGGCAACGCCCGGCAGGGTGGCGACCTTGGGCTGGACCGCGGTTTCCGCGAAGTCGTTCAGCGACGACAGCGTTAGAGTCGGCGAGGAGAGGGCCAGCATCAGCACCGGCTGGTCGGCCGGGTTCACCTTGCGGTAGCTGGGCGCGGTGGTCATCTCCGCCGGCAGACGGCGCTGGGTGCGGGCGATGGCCGCCTGCACGTCCTGGGCGGCGGCGTCGATGTCGCGCTCCAGGACGAACTGGATGGTGATCGAGGTGTTGCCGAGGCTCGATGTCGAGGTGATCGTGTCGATGCCGGCGATGGTCGAGAATTCGCGCTCCAGCGGGCTGGCGACCGAGGCCGCCATGGTTTCCGGGCTGGCGCCGGGCAGCGTGGCGGAGACGTTGATGACCGGGAAATCGACCCGCGGCAGCGCCGCGACGGGCAGTTGGCGGTAGGCGGCGAGGCCCCCCAGAACCAGCGCCGCCGTCAGCAGGATGGTCATCACCGGACGGCGGATGCACAGTTCCGAGAGGGTCATGACGCGCCTCCGGTGAGCGGAGCCTTGCCGTTGGCGCCATCCTTGCCGCCGTTCTTGGCGGCGGCGACCTTGGCGCCGGGATAGAGGCGGGACTGGCCGTCCACCACCACGCGCTCACCGGCCTGCACCCCGTCGGCGATGACGGCGATGCCCTCCTGGCTGCGCGCCACGGCGACGTTGCGGATCTCCACCGTGTCGTCGGGCTTGACCACATAGACGAAGCGGCCCTGCTGGCCGGTCTGCACCGCCTCCTCCGGCAGCGTCAGCGCCTGCGGCTCGACCCGCAGGGTCAGCACCACGTCGACGAACTGTCCGGGCCACAGCCGGGTGTCGGCGTTTTCGAACTGGCCCTTCACCAGGATCGTGCCGGTCTGCTGATCGACTTGGCTGTCCACGAAATTCAGAACGCCTTCGGCGGGCGGCACGGCAGCGCCTGGGATGCCGGCGGTGACGGACAGCTTGCTTGTCTCCATCGCCGCGCGGATGGTCGGCAGGTGGCGTTCCGGCACGTTGAAGGCGACGGTGATCGGGCGGAGCTGGGTCAGCGTGACCAGCGGCGTGGCGTCCGCCGCGCGGACCATCGTGCCGGGCTTGGCGTTCACCGCACCGGTGCGCCCGTCCATGGGCGCGGCGATGCGGGTGAAGCTGAGCGAGACCTTGGCCGCCTCGATGGCCGCCTGCCCGGCCTTCACCGTGGCCTCCAGCGCATCGGCGGCGGCCACCGCCGCGTCATACTGCTGGCGAGCGACGGTGTTGGAGCGGACGAGCTGCTCGTAACGCTTCACATCGCCCCGCGCCTTGTCGAGGTTGGCGCGGTCGCGCTCCAGATTGGCCTGGGCCTGACGGAGCTGCGCCTCCAGGGCGCGGGAGTCGAGGGTGAACAGCAGGTCGCCCGCCTTCACCTCCTGCCCCTCGGTGAAGTGGACCGTCTCGACCACCGAATCGACGCGCGCCTTGATGGCGATGGCCGCCACCGGCTGGACCGAGCCGATGGTGCCCAGCCGCTCCGGCACCGCGCGCTGCTCGACCTGGCGGATGACCACCGGGAGGGCGCGTGGTCCGGCCGGGGCGGCGGCCTTCGCCGTCTGCGCGTCGGCCCCGCCCGCCCGGTGCGTGTACCAGTAACCGCCGCCCATCAGCGCGGCCAGCAGGAGCGCAAACAGCGCTATGCGTTTCGTCACATCGAACTCCCGGTGGGGCTGCCCGGTCCGGCCGGAGCGCGCCATCCCGCCATAAGGCAATGCGGCCCATTATCGCAGGAGAGGCTTTGCAGGTTAATGTCCATCCTACAGCCATTTGGTAACAGACTGTAACAGCGGGTATGGGCTGCGGAGCGATTCGGCGATGCTGGACCTAAAGAATTTGGAAGCCTTCGTGTGGATCGCCCGTTTGGGCGGCTTCCGCGCTGCGGCCGGGCGGCTGAACACCACCCAACCGGCCATCTCGGCCCGCATCGCCCAGCTGGAAAAGGAGTTGGGCGTCCAGCTGTTCAACCGTGGCACGCGGCGGGTGACGCTGACGCTGAAGGGCATGGAGCTGCTGGACCACGCCGAGCGGATGCTGACGCTCCAGGCCGAGCTGGTGCACGCGGTGGCCGAATCGACGACCCTGCGCGGGCTGATCCGGCTCGGCGTGGCCGAGACCATCGTGCACACATGGCTCAGCCGCCTGATCGAGCGGCTGCACAACCGCTTCCCCCTGGTCAGCCTGGAGATCGAGGTCGACACCTCCATCCATCTGCGCAACGGGCTGCTGGCCCACGACCTCGACATCGCCTTCATGCTGGGACCGGTGGCCGAGCCGGACATGCGCAACGAGGCGTTGAGCAGCTATTCCATGGCCTGGGTGGCCAGCCCATCGCTCGACCTCCCCGCCGGGCGGCTGGGGCTGGCCGATCTGGCGCGGTATCCGGTCATCACCTTTTCCCGGCAGACCAAGCCGTCTGTGGCCATCCAGCAGATGTTCAAGCGGCCCGGCCTGCCGCCGCTGCGCTTCTACGGCAACAGCTCGCTCGCCAGCATCGTGCGGATGACCCTGGACGGCATCGGCATCAGCGCCATTCCGCCCGCGGTGATCGAGCGCGAACTGGCCGAGGGGCTGCTGCGGCTGATCCCGGCGGAGGACCCGTTGCCCGACCTTGACTTCACCATCTGCCACCCGGTGGACAGCGACAACCCGCTGGTGCCCATCGTGGCGGATATGGCATTGGAGATCGTGCGGGCGCAGCGGCACGGGGCGCCCACTGATAAACGCCGTTTATCGCAAACGATCCAAAATGAAAATTTGACGGATCGGTCCGATGCGTGAACCCTTAGGACACAACAGTTCGGTCACCGAGGTTTTGCCGGCCATGCAGTCCGTGACCCCAAGCACCCCGTCCCCGACCGGCGCCGCGTCCGCCGCCCTGCTGGCGCGTCTGGCGATCCGCCGGGGGGAGCATCGCGGGCCGACCGCCGGACTGGCGCCGGGCCATGTGCAGGCGAACCTCGCCATCGTCCCCGCCGATGCGGCCCCCGCCTTCGAACGCTTCTGCCGCGCCAACCCCGTGCCCTGCCCGCTGCTCGCCGTGTCGACGCCGGGCGGTCACCGCTTCGCGGAGCTGGGCGCGGACCTCGACCTGCGCACCGACTTCCCGCGCTACCGCGTCTACCGCGACGGCCTTCTGGCCGAGGAGCCGGAGGACCTGCTGTCGGTCTGGCGCGACGATCTGGTCGCCTTCGCCATCGGCTGCTCCTTCTCCTTTGAAGAAGCGCTGCTCGCCGCCGGCCTGCCGGTCCGCCACATCGAGCGCGGCTGCAACGTGCCGATGTACGTGACCGACCGGGACTGCGTGGCCGTTCCGCCCTTCGCCGGGCGCATGGTGGTGTCGATGCGCCCGATGACGCCTGCCCAGGCCGAGCGCGCCGCCGCGGTGACCGGACGCTACGCCGCCGTGCACGGCGCGCCGGTGCACATCGGCGACCCGGCGGCGCTCGGCATCCGCGACCTCGCCCGGCCGGAATTCGGCGACGCCGTTCCGCTCGCCCACGGCGAGGTCCCCGTCTTCTGGGCCTGCGGGGTCACCCCCCAGATGGCGCTCGCCGCCGCCCGCCTGCCTTTCGCCATCGCCCACAGCCCAGGCCACATGCTGGTCACCGACCGGCTGAACGCCGAGCTGGAGGGCGTGTCCCCTTCGGTCGCGCAACTTTTTCGATAAGAACAGGGAGCTTTCCAACCATGACCGCGATCACCCTGCGGACCCGCCTCGCCGCCGCCGCCTTCGGCATCGGCCTCTGCGCCACCCCGGTCGCGGGCTTCGCCGAGACCTGGGACATGCCGACCCCCTATCCCGACACGAACCTGCACACCATCACGGTGCGCCAGTTCGCCGAGGACGTGAAGGCGGCGACCAACGGCAAGATCCAGATCACCGTCCATTCCAACGGCTCGCTGGTCAAGCATCCGGAGATCAAGCGCGCGGTCCAGTCCGGGCAGGCCCAGATCGGCGAGGTGCTCATCAGCTCCTGGGCGAACGAGGACCCGCTCTATGGCCTCGATTCCGTGCCCTTCCTGGCGACCGACTTCGCCGCGTCGAAGAAGCTCTACGAGGCGTCCAAGCCCTACCTGGAAAAGAAGCTGGAGCGTCAGCGCCTGAAGCTCCTCTATTCGATTCCGTGGCCGCCGCAGGGCCTCTACGTGAAGCAGGAGATCAGCTCCGTCGCCGACCTGAAGGGGCAGAAGTTCCGCGCCTACAACCCGGCGACCACCCGCATCGCCGAGTTGGCCGGCGCCGTGCCGACCAAGATCGAGGCCGCCGAAGTGTCGCAGGCCTTCGGCACGGGCATCGTCACCGCCATGATGACCTCCGCCGCCACCGGCGTTGACACCAAGGCGTGGGACTTCGTGAACGTCTATTACGACGTGCAGGCCTGGCTGCCGCGCAACATGGTGTTTGTCAGCACCGAGGTCTGGAAGGGCCTGGACGACGCCACGAAGAAGGCCGTCGAGCAGGCCGCCGCCAAGGCCGAGGCCACCGGCTGGACCGAGTGGGAGAAGAAGACGGCGGAGCTGAACCAGACGCTGTCCGGCAACGGCATGAAGGTGCTGACCCCGTCCCCGGCGATCAAGGACGGCTTCGCCGCCATCGGCAAGACGATGACCGAGGAATGGACCAAGGCCGCCGGCGCCGACGGCGAGGCGATCATTTCGGCCTTCCGGAAGTAAGCGGCGCTCCTTGCCCCCTCCCCGACCCTCCCCCGCTTCGCGGGAGAGGGAGACTGATCCCCTCCCTCGCCAAAGGCGGGGGAGGGTTAGGGAGGGGGCAAAGCTACCCCAAAAAAAAGACATCCCCCGCCCGCCCTACCCGGAGGTGGTCGCGCCATGCGCACCGCATTGACCGTCCTTTACCGCGCCGCCGAGATCCTGGGCGCGGTGTTCCTGGTGCTGATCGCCGTGCTGATCGTGTCCCAGGTCTTCGCCCGACTGGCCAACCGCATGGTGCCGGGAGCCGACGAGCTGGCCGGCTACTGCATGGCCGCCTCCTTCTTCCTGATGCTCGGTCCGGCGCTGCGCCGCGGCGCGCACATCCGCGTCGGCGTCCTGGTCGACCGGCTGCGCGGCGGCCCCCGCCGTGCCGTGGAGCTGCTCTGCCTCGGCTTCGGCACGGCGCTCAGCGGCTACTTCGCGTGGTACTGGCTGCGCATGACCTACGATTCCTACGATTTCGGCGATCTGGGACAGGGCGTTCTGCCCATCCCGCTGTGGATTCCGCAGGCCGCCATGGGCGTCGGGCTGGTGATCCTCGTGGTTGCCTTTCTGGACGACCTGTTGGCGGTGATCCAGGGGCGCGAGGCGTCCTACCAAAGCGCCGGCATGCAGAGCGAGGGCTGACCGATGGACCAGACGACCGCTTCCATCGTCGTCGTCGTGACGATGCTCCTGATGCTGGGAACCGGCATCTGGGTGGCGCTGGCGCTCGCCGGCGTCGGCTTCGTCGCCATGGCGCTGTTCACCACCCGCCCTGTCGGCATGGTCATGGCGACCAACATCTGGGGCGCCAGCACGAGCTGGACCCTGACCGCCCTGCCCCTGTTCATCTGGATGGGCGAGATCCTGTTCCGAACGCGAATCTCGTCGGACATGTTCAAGGGACTGGCGCCATGGACGGGCTGGCTGCCGGGGCGGTTGATGCACGTCAACATCGTCGGCTGCACGATCTTCGCCGCCGTCTCCGGCTCCTCGGCTGCGACCGCCGCCACCATCGGGCGGATGACCATCCCGGAACTGACCCGGCGCGGCTACGACCCGATGATGATCGTCGGCTCGCTGGCCGGCGCCGGCACGCTGGGCCTGCTGATTCCGCCCTCGATCATCATGATCGTCTACGGCGTGGCGGCGGACGTGTCGATCGCCCGGCTGTTCATCGCCGGCGTTATCCCGGGCATCGTGCTGACCGGCCTGTTCATGCTCTATGTCGGCGGCTGGTCCCTGCTGAACCCCGGCCGCGTGCCGCCGCGCGAGGCGCGCCAGAGCTTCATGGAGAAGATCCGCGACACCGGGTCGCTGATCCCGGTCATGCTGCTGATCGCCGGCGTGCTCGGTTCCATCTACGCGGGCATCGCCACGCCGACCGAGGCCGCGGGCATCGGCGTTCTGGGATCGCTGCTGCTGGCGCTGGTTACCGGCACGATGAGCTGGGCAACCTTCCGCGACAGCGTCCTGGGGGCGGCGCACACCTCCTGCATGATCGGCTTCATCCTGGCGGGGGCGGCCTTCCTGACCGTGGCCATGGGCTACACCGGCATTCCGCGCCTGCTGGCGGAATGGATCACCTCCATGCAGCTCACCACCGCGTCGCTGCTGGTGGTGCTGACGCTGTTCTTCATCGTCATGGGCTGCTTCCTCGACGGTATCTCGATGGTGGTGCTGACCACCTCGGTCATCCTGCCGATGGTGCAGCACGCCGGGATCGACCTGCTGTGGTTCGGCATCTACATCATCATCGTGGTGGAGATGGCCCAGATCACCCCGCCGGTGGGATTCAACCTGTTCGTCCTGCAATCGATGACGGGCAAGAACATCTTCACCATCGCCAAGGCCAGCCTGCCCTTCTTCCTGATGATGATCGTCATGGTGGCCCTGCTCTGGATCTTCCCGGGCATGGTGACGTGGCTGCCCTCGCTGATGATCGGGTGAGGAGCGGCATCATGGACGTCCGTTTCACCACAGCGGGCGACACGGCCTTCAACGTGGAGTTCGGCGAGGGCATCGATCGCCCGACCAACGCCCGCGTCATGGCCCTGCACGCCCGGCTGAAGGCCGCCGCGCTGCCGGGTCTGGTGGAGACGGTGCCAACCTTCCGTTCGCTCCAGGTCGTCTACGACCCAGCGGTCACCAGCCGCCGGGATGTCCAGGCCGCCGTCGAGGCGGAACTGGCCCACGCCGGGGACGCGCCGGCCGAAGGCGCCCTGTGGCGCCTGCCCGTCTGCTACGACGCGGAGTTGGGACCGGACCTCGCGGAACTGTCCGCCTCGCTCGGCCTGTCGGCGGAGCGGCTGATCGACCTCCACGGGTCGACCGAGTATTTCGTCTACATGCTGGGCTTCATGCCGGGCTTCGCCTACATGGGCGACCTGCCGGCCGAACTGGAGAAACCGCGGCGCAGCGAGCCGCGGGTCCGCGTGCCGGCGGGTTCCGTCGCCACCGCCGGGCGGCTGACCACCGTTTATCCTTGGGAGAGCCCCGGCGGCTGGCACCTGATCGGGCGCTGCCCGGTGCCGCTCTACGACGGCGCCCGCCCTGCCCCGGTCCTGCTCGCCGCCGGCGACCGGGTGCGGTTCGAGGCGGTGGACCGCGCCCGCTTCGACGCGCTGTCGGCCGCCGCCGCCGCCGGCCGCTTCGATCCCGACACGCTGAGGGCCGCGTCATGAGCGCGCCCTCCCCTACCCCCTGCCTCACCATCGTCCGGCCGGGGCTGTTCGCCACCATCCAAGACCTCGGCCGCTTCGGCCATCAGGAACTCGGCATGCCGGTGGCCGGCGCGCTCGATCCCATCGCCCTGCGCCTCGCCAACGCGCTGGTCGGCAACCCGGCGGGCACCGCGGGGGTGGAGATCGCCCTGCTCGGCCCCGCCCTGAAGGTGGAGGCTGACGGCGTGCGCGTCGCCGTCGTCGGCCCGATGGCGCTGAGTCTGGAACGCGAAGGGCAATCGCCGCAGCCGCTGGAACCCCACCGCAGCCACACGCTGGCGCGCGGCGACGTGCTGAAGCTGGGCGCCGTCACCGGGGCAGCGGTGGCCTATCTGGCGGTGGCCGGCGGCTTCGCGCTGGAGCCCTTCCTGGGCAGCCTGTCCACCTATGTGCGCGCCGGCATCGGGCCGCTCGGCGGCAAGCCGCTGGGCGACGGGGCGCGCCTGCCGCTCAACCGCAACGACGCCCCACCGGGCACCGACGTGGAGCTGCCGGAACCGCCCGACTATGGCGGCGGGCCGGTGCGGGTGGTGCTTGGCCCCCAGGAGGACCGCTTCACGGCGGAGGCGGTGGAGACCTTCCTGTCGGCGACCTATCGCGTCGGCAAGGATGCCGACCGCATGGGCCTGCGTCTCGACGGGCCGGCGCTCGCCCACACCGGCTCCGCCGACATTCCGTCGGACGGGCTGGTCACCGGCTCGATCCAGGTTCCGGGCAACGGTCAGCCGATCCTTCTGCTGAACGACCACCAGACGGCGGGCGGCTACGCCAAGATCGCCACGGTGATCTCCGCCGACCTGCCCCGCGTCGGCCGGCTGAGCCCCGGCGGCACCCTCAGCTTCCGGGCCGTCACGGTGGAGGAGGCGGAGGCCATCCGGCGGCGCCAGGAACAGACCATCGTCGCCTGGATCCGCGCCATCCGCCCGGTGCGCCCGGCGGGCGGCGTCGATCTGGAGGCGCTCTATGCGGAAAACCTCGTGTCCGGGGTCGTCGACATCGTCAACGGCAACGGCGACATCCTGAACCGAGAAGAGATGTGCGGGAGGGCACCATGACCATCACCGTGAACCTGAACGCCGACCTGGGCGAGGGTTTCGGCGCCTACGACATCGGCGACGACGACTCCATGCTCGGCATCGTCGCCTCCGCCAACATCGCCTGCGGCTTCCACGCCGGCGATCCGCTGGTGATGACGCGGACCGTCCGGAACGCGGTCGCCAAGGGCGTCAGCCTGGGCGCCCACCCCTCCTACCCCGATCTCCAGGGCTTCGGGCGCCGCCCGCTGCGGATGTCGGCGGCGGAGGTCGAGGCGATGGTCGCCTATCAGATCGGCGCGCTGATGGGCGTCGCCGCCGCCAGCGGCGGCGCGGTCACCCATGTGAAGGCGCACGGCGCGCTGAACAACATGGCGGCGGTCGACGAGGGGCTGGCCCTGGCGATCGGGCGGGCGATCAAGGGCGTCGATCCCAACCTGATCTACCTTGCAACCGCCGGGTCGGAAATGGCGCGGGCCGGGCGGACGCTGGGCCTGCCCACGGCGGAGGAGGTCTTCGCCGACCGCGCCTACGACGACAACGGCAACCTCGTGCCGCGCGGCCAGCCCGGCGCGATGGTCCACGACCCGGACGTGGCGGCCGCCAACGTTCTGCGCATGCTCGAGGAGGGGGTGATCCTGTCGGTCACCGGCACGCGCATCCCCTGCACCGTGCATTCCGTCTGCGTCCACGGCGACGAGCCGAGCGCGGTCGCCATGGCCGGGAACCTGCGCCGCACGCTGGAGGCCAAGGGGGTCCGCATCGTCCCCCTGCCGGACCTGCGCGACCGCTTCTAAAAGGGAAGGATCACGCCGGCCGCAGCTTCGCCGCTTCGGCGAGGCTGGCGAGCGTGTCCAGGATGACCTGCGGGCTGACCGGCTTGCGCAACACCACCAGCGGCTGCCAGCGGTCGGCGGTCAGGTCGTCCTCCCCCGCCTCCATCGACAGGAATCCGGTCATCACCAGGATCGGCAGATCGGCCGCCCGGGTCCGAAGCTCGCGGATCAGGGCGCGACCGTCCATGCGCGGCATGCGCAGATCGGTGATGACGAGGTCGGCCGGATCGGCGCTGTAGCGCTCCAGACCCTCCTGCCCGTCCTGGGCCAGGGTCACACGGTATCCCTTGCGAGACAGGAAATCCTCCAGAGCCATGGCGGCGAGGGATTCGTCCTCGGCCACCAGGACATGCAACGGAGCGGTGACGGGGTCAGGCATGAGCGCGCTCCACGTCCTGAACGGAGGGATGGGACACCGGCACGGTGATGGTGAAACGGACGCCGCGGTTCCCATCGTTATGGGTCACGTTTGCCGCGTCGATCCGGCCGCCCATGGAATCGATGATGCCATAGCCGATGGACAGACCGAGCCCGGACCCCTTGCCGACCTCCTTGGTCGTGAAGAAGGGGTCGAAGATGCGCGGCAGGATGTCCGGATCGATGCCGCCGCCATCGTCGGTGATGATGATGACGGCCCGCCCGGCGGTCAGGTCGCAGCGCATCCCGACGGTGATCCGCCCGGCCGCGGGCGACCCGTCGGGGTCGGCGCGCCATTCCAGGATGGCGTCGCGCGCGTTGGACAGCAGATTGACCAGCACCTGCTCCAGCTGCAGGGGACGCCCGCGGGTGACGCAGTCGACGGCCGGGACGTCGCTCACCACCTCGATGTTTTCCAGGGCGAACTGGTTGGACACCAACTCGACGGCGGAGCGGACGCAGGCCGCGGGTTCGAAGCGCTGGGTCGCGCCGTCGCGGCGGCTGAAGGTGCGCATATGGTCGATGATGCGGCCCATGCGCTCCGCCTGCTCGGACATGATGGTCAGCACCTTGTCCAGGCGCGCGGTGTCGGTGTCGCCGTCGCGCAGGCGGGACAGGGCGTTCTCGGCCCAGATCCGGATGATGTTCAGGGGCTGGCTCATCTCATGGGCCATGCCGGCCGCGAGCGTGCCCAGGGTCGCCAGCTTGGAGGTCTGGACCAGCTCCTCCTGAAGCCTCTTGCGGTCGGTGATGTCGCGGGAGCTGCCCAGGATCTGCACCACCCGGCCATCCTCGCCGCGCACCGGCACCAGGACGGTGTGCCAGGTGCGCCGCCCGACGGGAAGATCCAGCGTCTCCTCGTAATCGATCGGGCCGCCCGCGGCGACGCAGGCGCTGTATCGTTCGATCACCGCCTCGGCGGTTTCCTGCGGAACGGCCTCACGGACCAACCGGCCGCGGATGGTCTCCGGGTCGATCCCCGTCGCCCGCGCGTGGGCGGGGTTCAGCGTGTCGAAGGCAAAGTCCCCGTCCGGCAGCACCGTCACGACGAACAGACCTTCGGCTAAATTGTTGAAGAAGCTGGCGTAGCGCAGCTCGGCCTGACGCCGGATCTCGATCTCGCGCTGAAGGGCTCCGTTGGCGTCGGCGAGCTGCGTGGCGCTGGGCAGGGCGAGGGCCTTGGGCATCTGCACCCACAAGGCGACTGCGGTCAGCACAGACACCATCGCGGTGATCGCCTTGATGATGCCTTCGACGGCGTAGTCGGGGTACCACAGGGTCCAGAGGCTGAAGAAATGCGTCGTGCCGCAAGCCAGGATGAAGGCGGCGAACAGCCAGACCATCCAGGTGAAGGCGACGTCACGGCGCTTCAAAATGAAATAAAGCAGCGCCACGGGAATCGAATAATAGGAAAGGCCAGTCAGCACATCGGACACGATGTGCAGAGTGAGGATTTCCGGACGCCAGAACAGGCACACGCCGTGAGGCAAGTACGCGCTGGTGTCGAAGAAGGCTTCCACGCCACCGAACATGCCGCCCCTCATTTTTCGGTCACCGCCCGCGGCCCCGCTGGGTCCGGAAACGCCGCCGTTTCTCTGATCTCGCCACAAAACCTTGAAGCACAATGCCTTGCGGCACCATGCCGCGGAGGCTGCATCCGCGAACGCTACTCGAATCAGAGGGGCGGAGCAACACGCGGAACGCGATACCAGCCTTTGGTCAGCGCGCTCCGCATGGTTCCGGATGAGTGTTACGCCGCGGTGTGCACCTTACGGTTTTGCTCGCGGGTCTTCAGGAAGCGCAGGGCCGGAAAATCCTCCTGCGTGCGGTTCAGGTGCCAGGCGTTGCGCGCCAGGAACACCAACGCTCCGTCATGGTCCTCCGCCGCCGCCGAGCGGTTGAGGTCGAGGAACTTCTTGAGCTGGTCCTCGTCGTCCGTCTCGATCCAGCGGGCGGCATCCACCCCCGCCCCTTCGAAGCGGGCGGCGAGGCCGTACTCCGCCTCAATGCGGGCGGCCAGCACCTCGAACTGCAGCTGGCCAACCACGCCGACCACCCAATCCGCCCCGGTCAGCGGCTTGAACACCTGCGAGGCGCCCTCCTCAGCGAAATGCTCCAGCGCCTTGCGCAGGTGCTTCACGCGCATCGGGTCTTCCAGGCGGACGCGCTGCAGCAGCTCCGGTGCGAAGCTCGGCACGCCGGTGAAGCGCAAATCCTCGCCCTCGGTCAGCGTATCGCCGATGCGCAAGGACCCGTGGTTCGGGATGCCCATGATGTCGCCGGGCCAGGCCTCTTCCGCCAACTCGCGGTCGCGGGCCAGAAACAGCACGGCGTTGTTCACCGCCATCAGCTTGCCCGAACGGACATGCTTCAGCTTGGCGCCGCGCTTGAACTTGCCCGAGCAGATGCGCACGAAGGCGATGCGGTCGCGGTGGTTGGGGTCCATGTTGGCCTGGACCTTGAACACGAAGCCGCTGAACTTGCCCTCGTCGGGCTGCACGGAGCGCTGCTCCGCCGGCTGCGGACGCGGCGGCGGGGCGTTCTCGGCCAGACCCTGCAGAAGCTCGCGCACGCCGAAGTTGTTGATCGCCGACCCGAAATAGATCGGCGTCAGATGGCCGGCGCGGTAGGCTTCCAGGTCGAAGGGCGGCATCAGCCCGCGGGCCATCTCCACCTCCTCGCGCAGCTTCGCCACCGCGTGGTCCGGAAGAAGCTCGTCGAGGCGCGGGTCGTCGAGGCCGTTGCACTCGATGCCGTCGTCGATCTCGTCGCCCTTGGTGCGATCCATCAGGATCAGGCGGTCGCGGATCAGGTCGTAGCAGCCCAGGAAGTCGCGGCCCATGCCGATGGGCCAGCTCGCCGGGGTGACCTCCAGCGCCAGCGAGCTTTCGATCTCGGAAATGAGGTCGAAGGGGTCGCGGGCCTCGCGGTCCATCTTGTTGCAGAAGGTGATGATCGGCACGTCGCGCAGGCGGCAGACCTCGAACAGCTTCAGGGTCTGGCTCTCGATGCCCTTCGCGCCGTCGATCACCATGACGGCGCTGTCGACCGCGGTCAACGTCCGGTAGGTGTCCTCCGAGAAGTCCTCGTGGCCCGGCGTGTCCAGCAGGTTGAAGGTGCGCCCCTCGTAATCGAAGGTCATGACGGAGGCGGTCACGGAGATGCCGCGCTCGCGCTCCACCTTCATCCAGTCCGACTTGGCGCGGCGCTGCTCGCCGCGGGCCTTCACGGCGCCGGCCATCTGGATGGCGCCGCCGAACAGCAGCAGCTTTTCGGTGAGGGTGGTCTTGCCGGCGTCGGGGTGCGCGATGATCGCGAAGGTTCGACGCCGGGAAACAGCGTCCAGAAGCTCGGACATGCGCGTTCCCGTAACTCAGCGGTGCAAACAACGGCGAAGAGGGCCGGGAGGCGGAACGCCCCACGGCCCTCTTCGTTCGGACGTATAGATAGCAGCGAAGACCGGCCTGTTCCAGCCTGCCTTACAGGCTGAGCTCGGCGATCTGCACGGCGTTGAGCGCCGCGCCCTTCAGCAGTTGGTCACCGCAGACGAACAGGTCCAGGCCGTGGTCGCCGAAGATCAGGCTGGTGCGGATGCGGCCGACCTCGACGTCGAACTGGCCGGTGGCGTTGATCGGCATCGGGTAGACGCCGTCGGCCGGCACGTCCTTCACCACCACGCCCGGCGCGTCGGCCAGAACGGCGCGGGCGGCGTCCGGGGTGACCGGCGACAGCGTCTCGACCGTGATCGCCTCGGAATGGGCGCGGTAGGTCGGGATGCGCACCGCCGTGCAGCTCACCGGCAGGTCCGGGATCTCCAGGATCTTCCGGGTCTCCCAGGTCACCTTCATCTCCTCCTTCGTGTAGCCGTTCTCCTGGAAGGCGTCGATCTGGGGGATCAGGTTGAAGGGGATCGGGTGGCGGAACACGCTGTTGACGACCGGCTTGCCGTCGAGCTGGTTGCGGGTCTGCTCCTCAAGCTCGGCCATGCCCTCCGCACCGGCGCCGCTGGTCGCCTGATAGGTGGAGACGATGACACGGCGAAGGCCGAAGGCCTTGTGCAGCGGGCCGAGCGCCACGACGGCGATGGCAGTCGTGCAGTTCGGGTTGGCGACCAGCTTGGCGTCGCCCATGGCGTGGGCGTTGATCTCCGGGACGATCAGCGGGACGTTGTCGTCGTAACGGAAGGCCGAGGAGTTGTCGATCACCAGCGCTCCGCCAGCGGCGATGGCCGGCGCGTGTTCCTTGGCGAAATCACCGGACACGGCGAGCAGGACGATGTCGTAACCCTTCACCTTCTCGACGTCGAACGCCACGAGGGTCTTCTCGCCGAACGGAGTCTCGACGGTCCGGCCGGCGCTGCGCTCCGACGCGAACAGCCCGAGTTCCGCGACCGGGAACGAACGGCGGTGAAGAACATCGACCATCTCGCGGCCGACGGCGCCCGTGGCACCAACGATGGCAACGCGGCGAGGAGAAGGAGAAGAGGTGCTCATGGGTGTGGTCCGTCCTTTGGTCTTGCCCGGATCGAGCGTGGACGGCGGCCCCAGATGCACCAAGGCCCCGTCCGTGTCCGGCGGGGCCTTCGTGGTGGGTGAAGCGTCTTACTCGATCAACGCACGCCACCGTCCGACGGCCCGCCGGAGCGGGTCGTTTTGGTAGTGGTGGTGGTGATGGCGAGCGAGCGATTCATAACCCGCTAGATAAACGAAAGGCGCGGGGCTTGTAAAGCGCCCGCGCCCCCGCAACACAATTTTTGTCCGGGTCCGGACGGGGCCGCGTCAGGTCTCGGTTTCGGCCGGGTGCTCCGGCTTCACGGGATGCACGTCCCAGATCTCCGTCGCGTATTCCATGATGGTGCGGTCGGAGGAGAACCAGCCCATGTTGGCCGTGTTCAGGATGGCCTTGCGCGTCCATTCCTCCTGGTCGCGGTAGAGGTCCATGGCCGCCTGCTGCGCCTGGCAGTAGTCGGAGAAGTCCGCCGTCACCAGGAAATGGTCGCCGCCGTCGGTCAGCGCCTGGAGGATCGGGTGATAGCGGTGGGGATCGTCCGGCGAGAAGACGCCGGTGGAGATCATGTCCAGCGCCCGCTTCAGGCTGGGGTTCGACGCGATGACGTCGCGCGGGTTGAAGCCGCCGCTGGCCCGCAGGTCGTTCACCTCCTCGGCGGTCAGGCCAAAGATGAAGATGTTGTCGTCGCCCACATGCTCGCGGATCTCGACGTTGGCGCCGTCCAGCGTGCCGATGGTCAGCGCGCCGTTGAGCGCAAGCTTCATGTTGCCGGTGCCCGACGCCTCCATGCCCGCGGTGGAGATCTGCTCCGACAGGTCGGCCGCCGGCATGATGATCTCCGCCGCCGTCACGTTGTAGTTCGGCAGCAGCACGATCTTCAGGTTGTCATGCACCGACGGGTCATGGTTCACCACCTTCGCCACATCGTTGATGAGCTTGATGATGAGCTTGGCCATGTGATAGCTCGGCGCCGCCTTGCCGGCGAAGATCTTGGTCACCGGCACCCAGGACACGGTCGGGTTGTCGCGCATCTCGTTGTACAGCGCGATCGCCTGGAGGATGTTCAGGAGCTGGCGCTTGTACTCGTGCATGCGCTTGACCTGCACGTCGAACAGGCTGTCGACCTGCACGTCCACCCCGGTCTGGCGTGCGATGTAGGCGGCCAGCCGCTTCTTGTTCTTGCGCTTGGCGCGGCGGAACTCCTCGCGGAAGACCAGATCGTCGGCCTTCTCGGCCAGCGCCTTGATCTGGCTGAGATCCTTGATCCAGCCGTTGCCGATGCGGCTGGTGATCAGCGCGGCCAGCGGCTGGTTCGCCTGATGCAGCCAGCGGCGCGGCGTGATGCCGTTGGTCTTGTTGTTGATGCGCTCCGGGAACTCCGCGTGGAAGTCGGCGAAGACGGTCTGCTTCATCAGCTCGGTGTGCAGGGCCGACACGCCGTTGACCTTGTGCGAGCCGAGGAAGGCCAGATTGCCCATGCGCACCCGGCGGTCGCCGCGCTCGTCGATCAGCGACAGGCGGGACAGCCGTCCGTTGTCGCCCGCCGCCCGCGCCTTGGAGCGGTTCAGGAACTTGGCGTTGATCTCGTAGATGATCTGCATGTGGCGCGGCAGCACGCGCTCCATCATGCGGACCGGCCACGCCTCCAGCGCCTCCGGCAGCAGCGTGTGGTTGGTGTAGGAGAAGGTCGCGCGGGTGATGTCCCACGCCTTGTCCCAGGTGACGCCGTGCTGGTCCACCAGCAGCCGCATCAGCTCGGCGATGCCGATGGCCGGGTGGGTGTCGTTGAGCTGGATCGCCGCCTTGTCGGGCAGGCTGTCGAAATTGGAATGGTGCTGCAGATAGCGGCGCAGGATGTCCTGCAGCGAGGCGGAGGTGAAGAAATACTCCTGCTTCAGCCGCAGCTCCTTGCCGCCCTCCGTCGCGTCGTTCGGGTAGAGGACGCGGCTCAGATTCTCGGTCAGCACCTTCTGCTCGACCGCCTTCATGTAGGCGCCGTCGTTGAAGTGGCCGAAGTTGAAGTCGCGCGTGGCGCGGGCCGACCACAGGCGCAGCGTGTTGATCGTGTCGCCGCCGTAGCCGACCACCGGCGTGTCGTAGGCCATGGCCAGCACGCGCTCGGCGTCAACCCAGCGGTAGGCGCGCTCGCCCACCGAATCCCGGAACTCCTCGACGCGGCCGTAGAACTGGACGGGGTACAGCACCTCCGGACGCGGGAACTCCCACGGATTGCCGAACTGCAGCCACTGCTCCGGATACTCGACCTGCCAGCCATGCTCGAAGCGCTGCTCGAACAGGCCGAACTCGTAGCGGATGCCGTAGCCGTAGCCGGGCAGCGCTTCCGACGCCATGCTGTCGAGGAAGCAGGCGGCCAGACGGCCGAGGCCGCCGTTGCCGAGCGCCGCGTCCGGCTCCGCCTCCACCACGTCGTCGAGGTTCAGGCCGATGCGGTCGAGCGCTTGGCGGCACTGGTCGGTGATGCCGAGGTTGGCGAGGCTGTTCGTCAGAAGGCGGCCGATCAGGAATTCCAGCGAGAGGTAGTAAACGCGCTTGGCGTCCTGCTGGTAATAGGTCCGCGTCGTGTCCATCCAGCGGTCCACGAGCCGGTCGCGCACGGCGAGCGCCACGGTGTGGAACCAGTCGCGCCGGGTCGCCGCCCGCGCGTCCTTGCCGACGGAATAGACCAGCCACTCCAGAAACGAGCGCTTCAGCCCGTCGACATCCAGACTGCGGCGTTCGATCTCGCGGGACTTATACCGAGCGTCCATGTCTTGACTTTCTTCTTTCCAGGGCCAACTGGAGCGGCGGTTATTCAGCCGGTCTTCCATCGGCGGCAGTTTCCGGGGTCCATGGTTAAGCAACGTTTAAGTCGCTGCGCCAACCAGTCGAATCGGCCTGTCGAATTGCCTAGGCCGTTCGTCCAGAGCAACAGCCAAGACTTGCCCTTGTGCCACACGCGCTGTGCCAAAATGGAAACCATCCCCGCGGCGCACCGGATGCCGGTAATCGCTGCGAAGCCCCGCTGGAGGGAGTAAGATGGCGTCCGTGTCAGCCTCTTTGAACCTCCCGATGCTCGACAATACCGTATCTGCGGACTCCCGCCAGGAGCTTCCCGGCGACGCCACCATCCTGCTCCGTCAGGCCCAGCCGGCGGACATCCCCGCGCTGCTGGCCATCGAGGAGCGGTGTTTCGCCACCGATCGCCTGACCCGACGTAGTTTTCATTATTTGCTCACGAAAGCCAAGGCCACAGGTCTTGTGGAAGTCCACAGCGGCGCGGTCGTCGGCTACGCGCTGGTGTCCTTCCATTCCGGGACCTCGCTTGCCCGGCTCTACTCCTTCGCCGTCGATCCCGGCCACCGCGGCCAGGGCGTCGCCAAGCGCCTCCTCGCCGCGGCGGAGCAGGCGGCCCGCTCGCGGGACTGCATCTACCTGCGGCTGGAGGTGCGGCGCGATAACGCCGCGGCGATCGATCTCTACAAGAAGGCCGGCTACCGCGAGTTCGGCGTCTACACCGATTATTACGAAGACCACATGGAGGCGCTGCGGCTGGAAAAGCGCCTCGGCCACAGCGGTCCCAGCGCGCCGCTGGGCGGGCCCCTGGTCCCCTACTATCAGCAGACCCTGGACTTCACCTGCGGCCCGTCGGCCCTGATGATGGCGATGAAGGCGCTGAAGCCCACAGAGATCGAACTGGGGCGGAAGCTGGAGATCCGCCTGTGGCGGGAGTCCACCACGGTCTTCATGACCTCCGGCCATGGCGGCTGCGGCCCCTTCGGGCTGGCGCTGGCGGCGGCGCGGCGCGGCTTCGCGGTGGACATCCACATCAAGGACAACGCCACCCCCTTCCTGGACAGCGTGCGCAGCGATGAGAAGAAGGAGGTCATGCGCATCGTGCACGAGGACTTCCTCGACGAGTTGGAGGGCAGCGGCGCCACCGTCCGCCACAACACGCTGAGCGCCCAGGACATGGCCGACGCGGTGGCGGGCGGGGCCATCCCCATCGTGCTCATCAGCTCCTACCGGATCTATCACGAAAAATTTCCGCATTGGGTCGTCGTGACCGGTGCCGACGACCGCTTTCTCTATGTTCATGATCCGCTTGTGTACGACCGTCACCACGCTCACATCGACCGGATGAACATGCCGATCCCGAAAGCCGACTTCGAGCGCATGGCCCGCTACGGCAAGGCCCAGTTGAAGGCCGCCCTGCTCCTCCGTCCCCAACTCTCTGACGGGTCCGCCGACTGATGCCCGCGCATCTGCTGGTCGTCGACCGCCGGGCGGACGTGAAGTGGGCGAAGGACGGGCTGCCGGTGGTCAGCGCCCGCGACTACATCGCCCATCCGGAGCAAACGCCGCGCGGCGCGCGGGTGCTCAACCTGTCGCGCAGCTACCGCTATCTGGGCACCGGCTACTACGTCTCGCTGCTGGCGGAGGCGCGCGGCGAGCGGGTGATTCCCTCCGTCCGGACCATCCTGGACCTGTCACAGAAGACCTTCTACCGCGCCCAGCTGGCCGAGGTGGAGGAGGCGCTGCGCAAGGCGATCAAGCGGATGGACCACCCGCCGGAGGCGTCCTTCAACCTGACGCTTTTCTTCGGCCACGCCGACGACGCGCGGTTCCAGGACATCGCCCGCACGATCTTCGACCTGTTCCGCTGCCCCCTGCTGAAGGTCCAGGTGCGGCTGAAGGACGGCTGGACCGTCCACGCCCTGGAGCCGCTGTCCCTGGCCGACCTGCGGCCCGACCAGGAGGCGCTGTTCCAGGCGGCGCTCGACGCCTACACCCGCACCTCCTGGCGAGAGCCCACGGCCAAGGCGACGCCGCGCTACACGCTGGCCATCCTGCACAACCCGAAGGAGGAGCTTCCGCCCTCCAGCCCGCGCGCGCTCCAGAAATTCGTCAAGGCCGGGGAGAGCCTGGGCATCGCGGTCGAGCTGATCGAAAAGAAGGATTACGCCCGCCTCGCCGAGTTCGACGCGCTGTTCATCCGCGAGACGACGAACCTCGACCACCACACCTACCGCTTCGCCAAGAAGGCGGAGAAGGAAGGGCTGCCGGTGATCGACGACCCGAACTCGATCCTGAAATGCACCAACAAGGTCTATCTGGCCGAACTCCTGCGCGCCAACCGCATCCCGGCGCCGAAGACGGTGATCTTCGACAAGCGCGGGCTGGCGACGCTGGACCAGGAGATCCCCTACCCAATCGTCCTGAAGATTCCGGACGGCTCCTTCTCGCGCGGAGTCTTCAAGGTGCAGACCCGCAGCGAGTTGGAGGCGACGGCGGAAAGCCTGTTCGAGCAGTCCGACGTGATCCTGGCCCAGGAGTTCATGTACACGGAGTTCGACTGGCGCGTCGGCGTGCTGAACCGGCAGCCGATCTATGTCTGCCAATATCTGATGGCGAAGAAGCACTGGCAGATCGTCAAGCACGGCGGCAACGGCCGGGCCGAACAGGGCTCCTCCCGTACCCTGGCCGTCGAGGAGGCGCCGCGCGAGGTCATCGAGACCGCGGTCAAAGCGGCGGGTCTGATCGGCGACGGGCTTTACGGCGTCGACGTGAAGCAGAACGAGCGCGGCGTCTTCGTCATCGAGATCAACGACAACCCCAGCATCGACCTCGGAGTCGAGGACGCCAAGCTGAAGGACGGGCTGTACCGTCTCATCATGGGCGAATTCCTGCGTCGCCTGGAATCCCGGCCGCGCAAACCCGGTTCCGCGGCCTGAAATCCCCTTTCGGGCAGTTCCGCCATCCGTTCGGATACCCCCCTGATTCCAACCACCTCTCCTCCTAAGATGTTTTCGGCTGTGGCCGCCGGGGAACAAGCCTCTTCCCGCCGCGTTATGAATTCAACGTCACCACGAACGGGAGCAACACCGAAGCGCATCAATGCTTTGGAGTTGCCCAGGCTGGAGAGCGGGAGACCGTTGATGACGACGAACTGCTCGATGTGCTGCGCCGGACCGACACCCGGACACTGCTAGGCAGCACCACCGGATTCTAAAACACCGACACGAACCGAAGGACCGGCACGGCCACAGGACCGCCGCCGGAGGGGACCACGCGTCGAAAAAGGGACCGACTCCCGGCAAAGCCGCGGGAGCCGGACTCCCGGAACCTGAAATCTCGGCACTGAAATCTCGGGCCTGGGGCGCCGTCACCACAGACCGGCAGCCCCGCCGAATCAAGAGAAGCTGGAGGAAGAGCAACAATGGCGTATTGTTTCGAAGCCGAACTGATCCGTTGCATGCCGAACCTGCAGCGTTATGCTTGCAAGTTGACTCGCGACGCCAGCGCCGCCGAAGATCTGACCCAGGATTGTCTTGCCCGCGCCCTGTCCCGCCAGCATCGTTTCGAACCCGGCACCAACATGCAGGCTTGGCTGACCACGATGCTGAAGAATCTGCATTTCAACAACCTCCAGCGTGAAAAGCACGTCACCAAGGTCGAGTTGTGGGACGGCGCCATGTCGGTCGAAGCGTCCCAGATCGCCCGGCTCGTCTTCCGCGACGTCGACCGTGCCTTTGGCGCCCTCACCCCCAGCCAGCGCAAGGTCGTCAAGCTCGTCGCCATCGAAGGCCGTCCCTACCAGGAGGCCGCGGAGAAGCTGAACGTCTCCATCGGCACCATCCGCTCCCGCCTGTGCCGGGCCCGCGAGCGGCTGAACAACCTGATGGCCGCCTGAGACGAGGCAGGGAAAGCGTCGCGGGGTATGGCAACCGTACAACAGGTTGATCTTTCCATTGCATCCGGACCGTTCGTGGCCGGAACAACCGATGGGAGCGGCTGTTACATCCCCCGTGCGAAACGAGCAGGGCTGCTGCGGAGTGGCCGAACACCCCAGGGGTACGAACGGATACACGTCGCCAACCATTTGGCGGTAACGGTCCCATCCCCATAAGAAGAGGTATGTCACCACTCCCGACGCCGTGCCCGCCGTACTATATTGAACTCTGCGTCGCGGATCGTTTCCGTCTCAGGGGGATGGCCTCCGGGGACGTTCCGGGATCAAAAGATATGAAGCGTGTGACGATGAACCATATCAACGCATATCTTGACGGTGCCTTGGACGATAAGGAGCGTCAGGAGTTCGAGCAGTCCGTAGAGGACGACGCCGACGCAAAGGCCGTGGTGACCTTCCACAGAAGCCATGTGGACGAGCTTCACCGCCTTTACGATCCCGTGCTGGAAGAACCGGTACCGGCGCGCATGCTCGAACTGCTGAGGCAGCGCCGCAAGAGCTAGCCCCCCGATTCCCGCGTTCCATCGTCACATGAGGGGCGACCGGGCGACCCGGCCGCCCGCTTTTTTTTGCGCACCCCCCGCGTCGTCATCGCAGGGGCGGGCGCCAACGCGGGCTCTCCCGCATTTCCAGGCGACTTCTCCCTTCGGATCAACGCTTGCCCCTTTTACAGACCGGCGGCTTTTCCCATAAACAGGAGCCGCGGAAACGGAAGCTGGGCCATGGGCGCCCGGACCGGCGGGAACGAAGAGGATAAACAGCGTCCATGGCGCGCGGCAGGCCGGCACCGAACATCATTCTGGGTCCCGTCCTTTATTTCCGGGGAGAGCAAGGCGACCGCTGGTGGCTGTCGGCCCTCTTCGTCCTGGAGGGAGACGCCGAACCCCATGATCTGAGGGTGGATGGCGTGACGCTGCCCGTTCCGCCCCGCCACCTCGCGCAATGGCGCAACCGGCACGTCTGGCGGTTCGACTTCGCCATTCCGCGCGGCGCCCGCGATGTCGAAGCCGCCTATGGCTTCACCGACGGCGCGTCGCCGGGGGACATCTGGGCGGTGACCGTGCCGGGGCGCGCCTCGCCGCCGCGGATCGCCTACGTCTCCTGCAACGGTGTGGAGGACGAGGAGAAGATCGCCGGGCTGAACGCGCCGCGCAACGCCCTGTGGGGCGACCTGCGGCGCCGCCACGAGAGCGAACGCTTCCATCTTCTGCTGCAAGGCGGTGACCAGCTCTACGCCGACGCGGTGTGGCGCCAGCCGCCCCTGCTCACCGCCTGGAAGAAGCGGACCGACGACGCCCGCCTGGAAGAACCCTTCACCCCGGCGATGGCGGAGGAGGCGGCGGACTTCTACTTCGACCTCTATTTGCGGGTCTGGGGCCAGCCGGAAACCGCGGCGGTGACCGCCCGCATTCCCTCGGTGATGATGTGGGACGATCACGACATCTTCGACGGCTGGGGCTCCCACCCCGACGAGGAGATGATGTCCCCGGCCTGGCGCGGCGTCTACACCGCCGCTCGCCGCCATTTCTCGCTGTTCCAATTGGCCGCCATGGAGGACGCCCAGCCGGAATGCGTGTGGGGCGCCCCGTTGAACTCCTTCAGCCAGGGCTTCCGGCTGGGCGACATCGGCGTCCTGGCTCTCGACATGCGCAGCGACCGCACGCCCCGCCGCGTCCTGTCGGACCGGGTGTGGGATGCCCTGCCGGAGTGGCTGGAGCGCTTCAAGGGCTGCCGTCACCTGATCCTGATGTCCAGCGTGCCGCTGCTCTACCTCGACACCGGCGTGATGGAGCGGGCGGTCGGCCTGTCGCCCGTCCGCGTCGGAATCGAGGACGATCTGCGCGACCAGTGGCGCAGCCCGGCCCACGCCGAGGAATGGCTGCGCCTGCTCGGCCAACTGGCGGAATTCTCGCGGCGCACCGGGTGCCGGATCACCTCCGTGTCGGGTGAAATCCACGCGGGGGCGCGGGCCGTGCTGCGCGGCGGCGGCGTGGAGATCTGGCAGCTCATCGCGTCGGGGGTCGTTCACCCGCCGCCTGCCAAAGCGACGGCCTTCGCCCTGGAATGGCTGGCCAGCCGCAAGGAGACGCTGGACAACGGTTATGTCTTCGAAATGCCGGCCTTCCCCGAATCGGGAAAACGCATCATCCGGCAGCGCAACTGGCTGTCGCTGATCTTCGACGGCAAGGGGCAGATCCACGCCCGCTGGTCCGCCGAAGGCCAACCGAACCGCTACACCCAGGTGATCTGAGCCCGGTTGTCCGAAGCCGCCGGCTCACTCCGACGGCGGCGACCGGCGGCGGTTGCGCAGGTTGAGCGCGTTGAGGAAGCTGGTGGCCTGCGCCGGCGTGGCCGGGCCACCCGTCGGCGCCTTGGCCGAGGTCGCCAGGAAGCCGCCGACGCGGGCGCGCAACTCGACCGAATCGTGGGCGGCCTGGTCGGCGGTCTCCGCCACCTGACGGCGCACGTCGGCGTCGAGCGTGTTGAAGGCGCGGGTGGCGAATTCGAAGGCCGGCTGGGACTTGGTGGCGATCACCTGCCGCAGCGCCTTGGAAACCAGAACCGTGTCGAGCCCGCCGGGGCCGTCCACACCATCCAGAACATCGGCCAGGATGCCGATGGCCTGCAGGGTCTGGTTGTCATCGAGCGAGATGGGCTCCAGGCCGTCCATGACACTCACTTCCGATGTGGTTTGCCGAAGCGTGGTTGAACCGGCGGAGACACCGCCGGATCTTTTGCCGGTGCGAGGAAGCATAGTCGGAGCGCCCCGCCGAGGCAATGCGCACTAAGTCAGACCGTCAGGCCGCACGCCTGGCGCTCCGGTTCACCAGGGCGACCCCGGCCACCGCCAGCGCCATGCCGGACAGGGCCAGCAGCCCCAGCCGTTCCCCGAACATCGCCCAGGCGATCACCGCGGTCACCGGCGGGACCAGATAGAACAGGCTCGCCACGCGCGCCGCCGCGCCGCGGCGGATCAGCAGGAACAGCAGAAAGATCGCTCCCACCGACAAGACGAAGCTGAGCCACAGCAGGGCGAAGACGAACTCGCCGGTCCAGTCGATGCGCATGGTCTCGAACAGCGGGGCGAGCACCGCCAGCACCGCCGCGGTCGCCGCATACTGGATGGCCGCACCGCTGCGCAGGTCCATCGCCGTGCCGTGGCGCTTCTGGTAGAGCGTGCCGAAGGTGATGCCCAGCAAGGCGGCCAGCGCCAGCCCGATGCCCAGCGCGTCCGTCGAGTCGAAGTGCAGCTTCTCGCCAACCACCAGCCCGACTCCGGCCAGCCCCATCAGGAAGCCGATCCACTGCCGCCCGCTCACCCGCTCGCCCAGCAGCGGACCGGAGAGGGCGGCGGTCAGCAGAGGCTGGATGCCGACGATCAGCGCGGTCACCCCCGCCGGCATGCCCTTGGCGATGGCGCAGAACACCCCGGTCAGATAGACGCCGTGCACCAGCAGACCGGCCAGCGCGATGCGCCCGGCCTCGGCCCAGCTTTTCGGCCAGGGGGCGCCGGTGACCAGGGCGACCACCCCGAGAATGACCGCGACCAGCCCCAGTCGGACCAGCAGGAAGGTCAACGGCTCCGCGTAGGGAAGGCCGTATTTAGCGCCGATGAATCCCGTGCTCCACAGCAGCACGAACACGCCCGGCATCAGGCGCACCCAATCGGGCCGCCCGCCCGTGGCGGCGGTGGTCGCTTGCACGGTCATCGTCTCTCGTCATCTCCTATCCCCGTGCCTGCGCGCTTTCGACGGTGGGGGCCTCGGCCACCGCGGGCGGAACGTCCGGGGCGGGCGCCGCAACGCCGGACGGGTCCGGCCTGGGCGCTTCCACCGCACGGGCGCCCGCCACCGGCGCCGCGACCTCCTGAACGGCCTCGGCCGGCTTCGGCGGCGGGTTGCGCCGCGTTTCGGCCACCGACTGGAGATGGGCGCGCAGGCTTGCGTCCTTCTTCACCAGCCGATGGAAGTCTCTCACATCCAGGACCAGCAGTTGGCAATAGCCCATCGCACGCACATCGGCGTTGCGCCGTTGGCGGGTCAGCAGGGCCATCTCGCCGAACACCTCCCCGGTGCCGAGCTGGACCGGCTCGTCCAGACCCGGAACCAGCACCTCCACGGCGCCGGACGCGATGAAGAACATGGCGTCGCCGCGCTCGCCGCGCCGGACGATGGTTTCCCCCGGCAGGACCAGCCGCGGCTTCAGCAGGGTGGCGATGCCGCGCAGGCGGTCGCCCTCCAGCCCCTCGAACAGCGGCACCCGTCCGACGAGGTCCATCAGGTCCAGCCGCAGATCGAGCTTCGGCAGGGCATCGAGCGCGCGGCGGCGGTCGTCCAGATCGCGTTGCAGGTCGCTCAAAATCTCCTGGCTGATGATCGACTCGGCGAAGAGCGCCCGGTAATCGGCCTCCTCCAGCCGCAGGGCGGCGCGGCTGACGTACCGGCTCTGAAGAAGCAGCGCGTAGTCGGGATATTGCAGCTTCAGCGCCGCCAGCGCCTGCTCGACCATGGCGAGGCGCACCGTGAGGATGCCCTCCAGCTCGCAGGCAACGTCAGTGCCCAGCACCTGCCCGACCTTGTCGTTGATGAACTCCAGCAGCTCGCGCTGCACGGTGCGCACGCCCAGAAGGATCTCGAACCGGAAGGCGAGCCGGCGGGCCAAGGGCGCGTGGATCCCCAGCCGGCGGTGCAGCAGGCTGGCGACCCGCATCCAGGGCGTGAAGGAGATGAAGGGCTCCTCGAAGGCGCGGTAACCGGCGCGCCCCTGGGCCTTCACCGCGTCGAGCAAGCGACCGGTTCGGCGGTTCAGCAGCTCCGCAACGCCCCGCGACAGGATGCCCTCGCGGAAGTGCTCGTAATACAGCTCCTCCTCGCGGTTCACCAGGATGACGAGGCCGATGGTCACGCGGTCCTCGTTGTTCAGCGGCGCTTCGGTCGACCGCTCCCGGACGATGGCGTCGAGCCGGTCGCTGTACTGGGAGACGGTGGATCCGACGGCCTGCTCGTCGACCTCGTAGCGATGGGCCAGACCCTCCACCCGCTCGCGCACGCCGGCCAGCGACAGGGCGAGCGCGCGGTTGCGCATGGCGTGCTCGACCGGCGACAGCCTGTTGAGGCCCAACAGGTTGATGACGGCGCGCAGCGTCGTGCCGTTGATGAAAAGGGTGTAGAAGACGAATCCGGTGACCAGCACGGCGACGAAGCCCTGCACCCGGTCGGGCACGCGCCCGTTCTCGGTGACGGCCAGCGCCAGCGTCAGCGACACCGCGCCGCGCAGCCCGCCCCACAGCATCACCGTCTTGTAGGCGTGGCTGACCCGCTGGGCCAGACCGGCGCCGGACAGCAGCGGCAGCAGGCCGAACAGCACCAGCGCGCGCGACACCGTCGCCGCCCCGACCACGACCAGCACCAGCCCGACGTCGCTCCAGCCGATGCCGCCGAGCAGGCGCGGCACCAGCAGCGCCGTCATCAGGAAGATCAGCGAATTGGCCCAGAAGCCGAGCTGTTTCCAGACATGCTCCAGCGCCCCCCAGGTGGCCGGGGAGATGCGCGTGCGCCCGACCGAGCCGACGACCAGCGCCGCCGTGACGACCGCCACGACCCCCGACGCGCCGACGTAATGCTCCGCCAGAACGTAGCTGAGATAGGCGAGCGCCACGGTCAGCGTGATCTCGGCCATCGGCTGGTCGCGCACCGGCTCGACGATCATGCAGACCACGCGCCCGCAGACATAGCCGGTGGCCACACCGCCGGCGAAGTCGCGCAGGAATTCCATCGCCGCTTCGGTCGCCCCGCCATGGGCGTTGCGGGTCAGCATGCCGAGCAGCAGCGTGAACAGGGCGATGGCCGCGGCGTCGTTCAGCAGGCTTTCACCCTCGACCAGCATGGTCAGGCGGCGCGGCGCGCCGAGGTCGCGGAAGATGCTGACGACCGCCGCCGGGTCGGTGGTCGCGACGATCGACCCCAGCAGCAGGCAGGCGATCAGCCCCATCGAGGTGAAGAGGTTGAGCGCATAGCCGACAGCGAAGGTGCAGACGAACACCGCCACCACGGCCATCAGCAGGATCGGCCAGACGTCGTCGAACAGCCGCCGCACGTCCACCGCCAGCGCCGTTTCGAACAGCAGCACCGGCAGGAAGATGTAGATCAGCACCTCGGACGAGATGTCCATCTCGGCCAGGGAATTCAGGAAATCGTGGAAGGGTCCGGTGCCGCCCTGCCCGGCGAAGGTCTGGATCGCCAATCCCAGGGCCACGCCCACGGCGGCCAGAAGCACCGTGTAGGGCATCCTCAGCCGGGCCGCCAGTGGCGGCAGCAGGCTGACCAGCGCCAGAAGGCCGGAAACCGCGAGGACATAGATGACGATGACGTGCATGGGGCTGCCTTGCCCTGAGGGGCCCTTGGGGGTCGGCGCGCACGGTATCGCCCGATTGGGGCGGGAGCAAGGTCAGGATAAGGGACAAAGCTGTTCCGTACGTGTGACCGGACGTACGGTCCGGCCACAGCGGTACGGAGTGGCGCGTACAGGAACTGCCCCCGCTTACGCCACCGCCAGGGTCACCGTCATGCGGAAGCCGCCGGTGGAGCGGTTCTCGGCGCGGACCTTGCCGCCGAAGGCCTCGATGTTCCGCCGCACGATCCACAGGCCGATGCCGAAATGGGTCGCCTCGGCTTGGTTCTGGGCCGCCGCGTCCTCCGGCATGCCCCGTCCCGGCTCACGCTGGGAGAAGTAGCGTTCGAAGATGCGCGGCAGGTTTGCCGGATCGACGCCGGGTCCCTCGTCCTCGACCACCAGCTCCGCCCAGGCCCCGTTGCGCGACAGGCGCACGCTGACGGTGCCGTCCGGCGGCGAGAAGCTGACGGCGTTCTCCACCAGATTCTCGATGACGGTTTCCAGGATGTCATCGCTGGCCCGCACGACCACCCCGGATTCGATGCGCGAGCGCATGTGGAGCTGCCGTTCGGCGAGCAGGCTGGTGTAGCCGCCGGCCATGCGCTCGACCAGATCGGACAGGTCCACCCGGCGGCGCGGCGGAACCAGAAGGTCGGCGGCGGCCTCGTCCATGCGCCGCCCGAAGGAGACCAGACCGTCGAGCTTGTCGACCGACTTCTCGATCATGGTCAGGGCGCGCTGGCTGCGGTTGTCTTCGGCGGACAGCGAGCGGCGCAACGGCTCCACCGACTGGCGGATGACCGCGATGGGCGTCTTGTAGGCGTGGGCGTTGTCCTCCGCCGCCCGGCGCAGCGACCGCGCGCTCTCGCGCAGAGTGTCGACCAGCCGGTCGAAATCCTCGGCCACCCCGGACAGCTCCGGCACGGTGTTGCGGTTGGTGAAGGACCCCTGCCCGCCCTCGCCGATGCCGCCCGACACGATGTCGCGGGCCAGATCGCCGAAGCGGTGCAGGTTGCGCCACACCCCAAGCAGCACGGCCATCACCAGCGCCGCCATGACGATGTAAATCATCGCCGCGGCCTGGACGACCGGCGTGCTCCAGTAGGGCCGCCCCAGGGAGGATTCCAGATAGCCGCCGGCGGTGTGGCTGGTCACCAGGGCCCAGCAGCCAAAGGCGGTGTTGATCGGCGTGACCGAGGTCAGGATCTCATAGCCGCCCGAGGCGCGCGGCAGGCGCAGGGCCAGCGGCTCGTTCCCGGCGCAGGAGGCGCCCAGCCGGTCCAGCACCCCCTGTTCGAGGAGCTGGTGCCGCTCGGCGTCGAGGTCGTCGGTGGGCACCGACGGGGCGGCGGCGACGTAGTAGAAGCCGTCGCTGCCCATCAGGTTGTTGCCGGCCAGGGCGCGCGGCCGCACCAGCAGCTTCAGCCGCGTGTTCCCGTCCGCGAAGCGGCGCAGGATGGGGCCGAGCTGCGGCAGGGCCGCGCGGTTGGCGCGGGACAGGTCCGGCTCCAGAGCGCGGGCGATCAGCTCGCCCTGCCGCTGCGCGCTTTGCAGCAGCAGGGTCTGCGTCGTGGTGTCGGCGCGCTGGAACTGATCGTAGATCAGCACCGGGACCGCCAGGAAGACGATGGTCAGCAGCGCCAGCCGGCTGGCCAGCGAGTGCCACAGCCACCGCAGCCGGCCGCCGGGGAAACCCGCCATGGAGAAGCCTCCCTTGGTGAGTTCCGCCCCGTCCCGCGCGCCGTCAGGCCCCCCGCCAGGCACCCTCTCGGGCCCCCGGGCCTCAATCGGCAGCAGCGCCATCGGCCATCACATCCGCGTCGTCGTCGCGCGTGCGGCCCGCGCCACCCGTGCCGTTGCCCCAGCGGTAGCCGAAGCCCGGATAGTTTTCGATGCAATCGAACTCGGCGTCCACCACGCGGAACTTCTGGCGGATGCGCTTGATGAAGGCGCGGACGTTGGCGCGGTAGCCCGACGGGCCATAGCCGGCCAGGAAGCCCTTGCCATGCACGAGGTCGTAGATTTCGCGGTAGGACACGTCCTCTTCCGGACGGGTCGCCATCAGCTTGACGATGTTGAACTCGGTCAGCGTCAGGTCGATGCGCTTGCCGTTCCACAGGGCGCGGCTGTTGTCCAGGCGCAGGTCGAGGTTGCCGAGCGCGTAGACCGATTCCTTCGGCCCCTCGGCCTCCTCCGGCGTGCCCTTCGAGCCGTCCACGATGAGGCGCATGCGCTTCAGCAGGATCGACAGGCTGCGCGACTTCTCGACGAAGTCGAGCGCGCCGCCGGCCAGGGCGGCCTCTTCGTAAATCTGGTCCGACAGCACGGTGAGGAAGATCACCGGCAGGTCGATGCCGCGGGAGCGCATCTGGCGAAGAACGTCGATGCCGTCCATCTTCGGCATGCGCCAGTCCAGCAGGACGATGTCCACCGAACCGCCCTCGGCAAAGAAGTCGAGCGCGGGTTCGCCACGGTCGAAAGTGATGACCTCATACCCCTCGTCGGCGAGGTTGAGGCTGAGGGATTCGCGGAACAGGTCGTCGTCGTCGACCAGCGCCACGCGGGCGACGGCGGCCTCAGTCATTGCGGACATCCCAGCCTTGGGCAAGGAGTTGAGCGAAGCATCGTTTATCGACATCTGGGACATTTTCGCTGCTCTTCATATCGTAGGAAAGGGCACGGAAGTCCTGGGAGGACGTCATGTCCATGAAGAAGAAGACTTTGAGCGAACAGTCGCCCTTAGCGTAATGCCACACCTTTGCAGGTGGCGCCTCTTCCGTTGCGGCAGGGGTGCCCAGGAGACGCCGGGTCTGGACTTGGTCCAGGCCGACGAGCGTTTCGGGGGACAGGGTGGCGGGCGGGCTGGCGCCGCCGAACGGTACGGGGGGCAGCCCCGCCACCTCTGTCCCAGCCATGGCGATGACCGCGGCGGCGGATCCGGTCCCCGGACCGTTCACCGCCGGCATGGCCGCCTGATCCTTGCCCGCGGTCTTGACGCGCGGAGGAGCAGGTTTCGTCTTCGGCACCGGAACGGCCATGGCGGTCGGTCCGGCGGTTTGCGTTTCAGGAGGAACCGTGGTGCCGGGGCACCCGGCCAGCAGAAGAACCGCCAGCACAAGGCCCGCCTTCCGCCGCCGGCACCCCACTCCGGCATTGGTTCCAGCCACTTCGCATATGGTACCCGTCATCGTCATCGTCGGGCCTTTCAAGCAACGTGGTTGAATTCGCGGGCGGTGTTGCTGGCCCCATGCCTGCACTTGCCGCCTCCGTGAGATCAAGGTCAGTCCAGTCTGGTTAATGTGGCGTTAAACCCCTGTTTGATACCCCCTTTTTGCGCACATTTGCGGCCAATTTTTGTTCCTACTCCTATCGATAGGTCGGATTTCGAACTAATTTGCCTATTTGTGGGCTAGGTGACAGGGCGCCGGTCGCCTCAAATACCCATACTTTCCTTTGGCTTAACCTGTGACGGGAGACGCACAAAGGGTTTTGCACACACGGCGCGTGGCGCCGTGCGTCCATGGGCGTGAAAACCGGCGGGAGGGAAGGGAAAAGGAAAGGGCGAAAAAGAGCCCCAAAAACAATCGGCGGCGGAGCCACCCGGGTATGGCCCCACCGCCGGTCAGCCGGACGGGCAACAGTATCGGTAAGATGAGAACGCCGTGATGGCGTCTCACAGGATGTTGCCGCTTGAACTCCAGCCTTCTATCCGGCCGGCGTTACCGCCGGTCGGCACTGTGCGTACAATGCTTTTCGAGCATCAACCTTCACAGACACCATCCTGCCCCGGCCCGACGCCTTCGTCAAGACTGCACCGCCTGCGAAATGGGCTGGGTTAACTCTGATGGCGATACTTCCGAAGGCAATCGGCCAACGCGCACAAAAGGGGTGCCCGGTGGCATCCCCGGCGCCGGGGCAGCAATGCCGCTACGCGAGCAGATTGACCGAACCGGACGGGGCGGGCGTCCCCAGATCGCCTCCGCCGAACGCCGGCAGACTGTCCGCCGAGGCCGTGATCGCGTCCCCCTCGGCGGACCCTTCCGGCTCGCCGGAACCGCCGCCCGTACCGTTCGGGTCGGTCATGGCCTCCACGAAGTCCTTCAGGGTCGTGCTGGACCCGAAGGCCGCCTGGCGCAGTTCGTTCACGTTGTCCTGGGACTCTTTGGCAATCTTGTCGTAATCCTTGAAGGACTCCCGCCGCGCCTTGCGTCTCTCTTCGGCCTGATCCAGTTCGTTGGCAGCCTTCGCTTCGGCAATGATCGACTTCGCCGTGGCAAGGACGGCCTCCACCCGGCGCCCGAACTCGTCGGCCTCGCGGTAGCGCGACATCTTCAGATCGTTGTCGGCCATCATCCGCTGGATGTAGTTGCGGATCCGGTCGCCCTGAGGGGCGGTGGGAGCGGCGTTCAGGCTGGGCGCCGCCTCCGACATCAACCGCTCCAGGTCGCTCCCCTGCCCGTCCGCGGCCTGCTCCTCGGCCTCCTTGTCGGCTTTCGCTTCCGCCCGGTCTTTTTCCTTTTCTTGCTCCGTCTTTTCGGCAGCGGCCTTGTCATTCGAAGACGCTTTGTCCTCCGAAGACGCCTTGCCATCCGAAGCCACGCCCTGGACGGAGACCTGCCCGGCCAGACCGGCCGCCTCCGCCGCCACCGCCTCGGCGGAGCGCGCCTCCCCGTCCTCCGTCGCTTCGTCCCTGGCTGCCGCATCCGCGGCGGCGGTGGTCCCCTCCGCGGCGGCGCCGTCGGTTGCCAGCACGGACGGAGCCGGTGCCGGCGCCATGGACGCGTCCGGCGGCGCCCCGTCGGTCAGGGCGCCCTCACTGGGCTCGCCGTCGCCGCGGATGGTTACCGTCACATCGACCGCGATCTCCGTCTGGACCATGGTGATGGAGGTGCGGGTGGTCGTCCGTTCGACGGTGATGCCGCCGACCGACGGCGCCCCCGCCCCGCCGGGGAGTCCCATTTCCGCGGCCGCGGCCACGCCGGCGCCATACTCCTTGGCCGCCCGCCCGGCCTGCTTGGCAAGGATCGCGGCTTCGCGCGCCAGCTGCACCAGCTTTTCCCGATCGCCACGGCTGTGGCGCATCATCATCTTCAGTTCTTCGATCTTGCGCTCGACCTCATCCAGCCGTTGGGCGGCGACGGCCTTCGGCCCGCCGACGCGCTTGGCTTCCTCCAGCGCGTTGACCACGGCGGTGAAATTCTTCTGCTGCTCCGGAGTCATGGTGAAGGGCAGCTTCGCCTGGTCGGCCTTCTCGGTCAGGACCTGCTTGGCGTCCTTGCCCTCCATGGCTTCCAGCGCGCGTTCCCAGTCCTTCTTGGCCTTCTGGAGCTGGAAAAGGCTGTTCTGGCCGTTGCTCAGAGCGGAAAATATGCCGTTCACGGCCGCCTCCTCCGGTTCGTTTGAACCTTCGCGAATTCGCGGGGAAGTTTAGCACAGTTTCCCTGGCCGTCCAATTCCGACAGCACACCGGACCGCACACCGGCAACCCCGCGTTGCTCCTCAGGAACGCAATACACACGTCGGAACTCCGATGCCCATGAGGGTGTTTGATTCCCGACATCGGACGCCGCAAAGCGCGGCGAATTGCCGCAGGCAGCGGGCCAGCACACGCCCGCTGCCGACCCCGAGGAGGAAAACAGATGGCAGACCGCGATACGTTGGGCACCGGCGAACCGAACCGCAAGACGCCGGACCCGATGGCCGACCGTGGGGCGAACACGGGAATGGGGAACGACCGTTCGCAAAATCGGGGTTCCTCCAATGACATCAACCGCATGGCCGGCGAGGCCGCCCGCGAGGCCTCTGACGCCGGCCGCGACACCCTGGGCGCCGCCCAGGGCCGCATCCGCTCCCTTCTGGAGACGCAGACCGACCGCGCCGCCGACCAGCTCGGCAGCGTCGCCAACGCGCTGCACAAGGCCGCGGAGCAGCTGAACGACGAGAACAACGGCACCGCCGCCCATTACGCCGGCCAGGCCGCCGACCGCGTGGAGCGGGTGGCCGACATGCTGCGCAACTCCACCGTGGACGACATGGTCGGTCAGGTGGAGCGCTTCGCGCGGCGTCAGCCGGAGGTCTTCGTCGGCGCCGCCTTCGCCGTCGGCTTCCTGTTCGCCCGCTTCGTCAAAAGCTCCGGAGAGCGGCGATTTCGCGGCGCGTCCTCGTCGCACCTGACCGGCGGCTACGCCCGGCACGACCGCGGCCACCGCGGCCATGACCCGGAGCATCATGACTACCGCGATTTCGGTCTCCGCGGCGCCGATCGCGCCGGACAGGAAGCCCTGCGCACCGACCATGACCTCGCCGGTCATCGCCGCACCGGGTTTGGCGGCTCGGCCTCGATGGAGGGAACCGGCGCGGGACAGCCGCGGTCCGGCCTGTCCTCCGGCTTTGCCTCCTCCGGCATGACATCGGCGACGGCCATAAACTCGGCCGGCGGCGGGGTCGGCCGCAACCAGGAGAGCCCGCGTCCGCTGAACACCGCCACCGCGGCGACCACCGCCGCCCGCACCCGTGACGCCGCCGAGATGGTCGCCGGGTCCACCCCCGGAACCGCCCAGGGTAGCACCTCCGACTCCAAGCCGGTGGCCGGCACGCCGATCCAGGGGATCAAACCATGAGCGCTGCGGAGGACCGTTCCTACGATCCGCGGCAAGACCGACCGATCTCCGGCCTGTTCGCCGATCTGGCGCGCGAGACCACCAACCTCGCCCGCACCGAGATCGAACTGGCCAAGGCCGAGCTGACCGAGAAGGCCGGTCAGGCGGCTGGGGGTGCGGCCTATGTGGTCGCCGGCGGACTGATCGCCTTTGCCGGCGTCCTGGTGCTGCTGGCCGCGGCGGTGCTGGCCCTGTCGAAGGTGGTCGAGCCTTGGCTCGCCGCCGTCATTGTCGGGGCCGTCGTGCTCGTCATCGGCGGCGTGCTGGCGATGATCGGCAAGAAGCGGCTCAGCCCGGAGAATCTCCAGCCGCAGCGCACCATAGAGACCCTGCGCGACGACAAGCGTTGGGCCCGGTCCCAGCTTGCGCGATGAGCGGCGGCCGAGGAGCGACGGATCAATGAACGGCGGTGAGAAGGGGCGCGAAACGCCCCGCGACTACGACGCGATGCAACGGGAGATCCGCGAACGCCAAGCCCGGATCGGCGACACGATCCAGGTGCTGAAGCGCAAGACCGCGCGGCTCGCTCCCCGTCACCTGATGGAGCAGACCATGAACCGGATGCACACCACCCCCGGCGGCTACGGCGAGCGCGCCCAGGACCGCTATTACGAACCGATCCGCAACCAGACCCACCAGCGGTCCCATTCGGTCGGCGACACCATGCGCAGCAACCCGATCCCGCTCGCCATGATCGGCATCGGCCTGGGCTGGCTGGCCCTCACCGCCTCGGGCTACGACCGGCGCATCGCGCGCAGCGGCGCGATGCACAACGTCCGCGACCGCGCCGGCAGCGCCGCGCAATACGCCCGCGACACCTTCTACCGCGCCGGCAGCAGCGTGCGCGACGCCGCCAGCCACGCCTACGAGCGGGCCAGCGACGCGGCGAGCCACGTCTATGAGCGGGCGAGCGACGCCGTGGACGACGCCGGCGACCGCGTGCGCGGACTTGCCGATCAGGCTCGCGACCGGGCGCACGATCTCACCGACCACGCCCGCGACCGGGCGCAGGGCATGCGCCGCGACATGAGCAGCCGCGTGGACAGCCACATCGGCAACCGTGGCGGCAACTACGGCGGCGCCAGCCACCTCCGGGCCTCGGACCGTTTGCACAGCGCCACCGGGCGGTTCTGGGAGATGGTCGACGACCACCCGATGGTCGCCGGCGTGATGGGCGTCGCCCTCGGCGCGGCGCTCGGCGCCAGCATCCCGGCCTCCCGCTATGAGGACCGCTGGGTCGGCGATTACGCCGACGAGGCGACCAGCCGCGCCAAGGAGATGGCTCTCGACGCCATGGATCGTGGCACCCGCGCCGCCCGTGCGGCGGTCGAGGCCGCCAAGGAGGAGGTCGGCGACGCGGTGAGCGCGGCCAGCGACGCGGCGCGGGAAGAGGTGCGCAAGCCGGGCTGATCCGGCCTTGCACACGGGCTCCTTTCGGGTTCCACGCTGACTGCACCGGCCCCGCGGCCACAACCGCGGGGCCGGTTTTTCGTTGTCCGACCGCGGCGCAGGGTTTCCCGTGGGTGGAGAACGCCCGCGACAGTTCGCCGCAGCGTGCGCCGGGCGCAGGCCTGCCATCCTTATACCTGAGTGTTTTTCCCGGTTATCCCGCTCCGGTTCCGCTTGACAAAGGTCCTATGATGGCCACTTAATCTGGACCAATTTAGTCCTGTATCGGGGTGGTCATGATCCGGCTGAGCAAGCTGACCGACTACGCCATCGTCGTGATGAGCGAAATGGCGCGCCATGTGGGCACGGTTCACACCGTTTCCCATCTGGCGGAGCGCACGGGCGTGCCCTCCCCCACGGTCGCCAAGCTCATGAAGACGCTGACCCCGGCGGGCCTCACGACCTCGCACCGCGGCGCTGCCGGTGGTTATGCGCTCAGCCGCACCGCCGACGCAATCTCTATCGCCGAGATCATCACGGCCCTCGACGGCCCGATCGCTCTGACCGCCTGCGTGGAGGGCGGCGACAGCCAGTGCGGCGTGCAGCGCCTGTGCCCGATGCGCGGCGGCTGGGAAAAGGTCAACAGCGCCATCCGCGGCGCGCTCGAACAGGTGACGCTGGCCGACATGATGGGGCCGCCCGCCTGGGCGGAGGGCCCACCCGGCCCACTCGACAGCATTGGAGCCGGCCCAGGTCCGGCACGGCGCGCCGCCGTCTGACGTTTCGGCGCCTTCATCGGAAACGCTTTCAGGGAACGAGAGACAAGCATGGCCGCCACGACCGAAACCGTCGAACAGGTCCGCGCCGTCACGGAGCAGAAGTACAAGTACGGCTTCACGACGGACATCGAATCGGATGTCGCGCCCAAGGGCCTGAACGAGGACATCGTCCGCTTCATCTCCGCCAAGAAAGAGGAGCCGGAATGGCTTCTCGAATGGCGCCTGAAGGCGTTCCGCGTCTGGCAGGAGATGGAGGAGCCGCGCCATTGGGCGAAGCTGTCCTTCCCGCCGATCGACTATCAGGACGCGCACTATTACGCCGCGCCCAAGATGAAGGACCGCCCGAAGTCGCTGGACGAGGTCGATCCCGAACTGCTGAAGACCTATGAGAAGCTGGGCATCCCGCTGCGCGAGCAGGAGATCCTGGCCGGCGTCGAGGGGGCCGAGGGCAAGAGCCCGGCCATCGCCGTGGACGCCGTGTTCGACAGCGTGTCGGTCGCCACCACCTTCAAGGCCAAGCTGGAGGAGATGGGCATCATCTTCTGCGCGATCTCCGAGGCCGTGCACAAGTGTCCGGAGCTGGTCCAGAAGTATCTCGGCTCCGTCGTGCCCTACACCGACAACTTCTACGCGACGCTGAACTGCGCGGTCTTCACCGACGGAAGCTTCGTCTACATCCCGAAGGGCGTGCGCTGCCCGATGGAGCTGTCCACCTACTTCCGCATCAATCAGGCCAACACCGGCCAGTTCGAGCGGACGCTGATCATCGCCGACGAGGGCAGCTACGTCAGCTATCTGGAAGGCTGCACGGCGCCCCAGCGCGACGAGAACCAGCTTCACGCCGCGGTGGTCGAGCTGGTGGCCCTCGATGACGCCCAAATCAAATACTCGACGGTCCAGAACTGGTATCCCGGCAACGCGGAGGGCGTCGGCGGCATCTACAACTTCGTGACCAAGCGCGGCGCCTGCCGCGGCCGCAACTCCAAGATTTCCTGGACGCAGGTGGAGACCGGTTCCGCCATCACCTGGAAGTACCCGAGCTGCATCCTCCAGGGCGACAATTCGGTGGGCGAGTTCTATTCGGTCGCCATCACCAACAACTTCCAGCAGGCCGACACCGGCACCAAGATGATCCACATCGGCAAGAACACCCGCTCGACCATCGTGTCGAAGGGCATCTCCGCCGGGCGGGCGCAGCAGACCTACCGCGGGCTGGTCAAGATCCTGCCGAAGGCGGAGGGTGCGCGCAACCACACCCAGTGCGACAGCCTGCTGATCGGCGACCAGTGCGGCGCCCACACGGTGCCCTACATCGAGAACCGCAACCGCACCGCCCGCGTCGAGCACGAGGCGACGACCGCCAAGATCAGCGAGGACCAGCTCTTCTACTGCCGCCAGCGCGGCCTGTCGGAAGAGGACGCCGTGTCGCTGATCGTCAACGGTTTCTGCAAGGAAGTGCTGAAGGAGCTGCCCATGGAGTTCGCCGTGGAAGCCCAGAAGCTCGTCGGCATCAGCCTCGAAGGCAGCGTCGGCTGACCGCCCACCGTATCGCGAAGGAAGAAGAAACGATGATCGAGATCAAGAACCTGCACGCCTCGGTGGACGGCAAGGAAATCCTCAAGGGCATCGACCTGACGATCAACCCGGGCGAGGTGCACGCCATCATGGGGCCGAACGGCTCGGGCAAGAGTACGCTCAGCTACGTGCTGGCCGGCCGCGACGGCTATGAGATCACCGAGGGCTCGGTGAGCTTCTTCGGCAAGGACCTGCTGGAGATGGAGCCGGAGGAGCGCGCCGCCGCCGGCCTGTTCCTGGCCTTCCAGTACCCGGTCGAGATCCCCGGCGTCGCCAACACCACCTTCCTGAAGTCCGCCCTGAACGCCATCCGCAAGCAGCGCGGCGAGCCGGAGCTGGACGCCATGCAGTTCCTGAAGCTGGTGCGCGAGAAGACCAAGGCGCTGAGCATGACCGACGAGATGCTGAAGCGCGCGGTCAATGTCGGCTTCTCGGGCGGCGAGAAGAAGCGCAACGAGACGCTCCAGATGGCCGTTCTCCAGCCGAAGTTCGCCATCCTCGACGAGACGGACAGCGGCCTGGACATCGACGCGCTGAAGATCGTGGCCGAAGGCGTGAACGCGCTCCGCTCGCCGGAGCGGTCGATGCTGGTCATCACCCACTACCAGCGCCTGCTCGACTACATCGTGCCGGACCATGTCCATGTGCTGGCCTTCGGCAAGATCCAGCGCTCCGGCGGCAAGGAACTGGCGCTGGAACTGGAGAAGAACGGCTACGCCGAGTTCGGCGTGAACGAGGCGGCCTGATCATGGCGACGACGACCCTCACCAAGGCGCCGCGGGGCTATGACCCGGCGGCGGCCACGCCCTTCCTGGAGCAGCTCGACCGCGTGAAGGGCGGACTGCCCGGCGCCGGCCTGTCCTGGCTGGACGGGCTGCGCGACCAGGGCCGCGCCCGCTTTGCGGATCTGGGCCTGCCGACCGTCAAGAATGAGTCCTGGCGCTACACGAACCTGCGCGCGCTCGACAAGCTGGCCTTCCAGCCCGCCTCTGTGGCGGACGCCCGCTTCGACGTGCTGCCGACCGTGCGCGCGGACGGCGCGACCGGCCCGCGGTTGGTCTTCGTGGACGGGCGCTTCCGGGCGGAGCTGTCCTCCACCGCCGGGCTGCCGGCGGGGGTGGAACTGCTGAACCTCGCCGACGCCCTGGCGCGCAAGCCCGATCTGGTGGCCGAGCATCTGGGCCGCATCGCCGCCCCGGACGATCAGCCGCTGGTCGCGCTGAACACCGCCTTCCTGGCGGACGGCCCGGTCCTGCATGTGCCGCGCGGCGTCACGGTGGAGGAGACCATCGAGCTGGTCTTCGTCTCCGTCGGTTCCGAGGCGCAACCCACCGCCTTCCACCCGCGCGGCCTGATCGTCGCGGAGGCGGAGTCCCGCGCCGTGATTGTCGAGCATCACGTGGGCTTGGGCTCCTGCACCACCCTGTCGAACGGCGTGACCGAGGTCTTCGTCGGCGAGGGCGCGTCGGTCCACCACTACAAGGTCCAGCGCGAGCACGCGGAGTCCTTCCACCTGTCGCACACCACGGCGAAGGTGGCCGGCAAGGGCGTGTACGACAACTTCATCCTCACCATCGGTGCCAAGCTGTCGCGCAACGAGGTGAACAGTGTCCTGGACGGTGAGGAAGGCGACACGCATGTCAGCGGCGCCTACATGGTGCGCGGCGGCCAGCATGTCGACACCACGACCTTCATCGACCACGCCAAGCCCTGCTGCACCAGCCGCGAGGTCTACAAGGGCGTGATCGACGATCAGGCCCGCGCCGTCTTCCAGGGCAAGATCATTGTCCGTCCCGACGCCCAGAAGACCGACGGCTACCAGCAGAACCGCGCGCTCCTGCTTTCCGACACCGCGGAGATCGACGCGAAGCCGGAGCTGGAGATCTACGCCGACGACGTGAAGTGCAGCCACGGCGCCACGGTGGGCGAACTGGACGACGACCAGCTCTTCTACCTGCGCGCCCGCGGCATCGACAAGGCGGCCGCCCGCGGCCTGCTGATCGGCGCCTTCCTGTCCGAAGCGCTGGAGGAGATCGCCGAGGAAAGCGTCCGCGACGCCTTCCAGAGCTACGTTGCCGACTGGCAGAACGCGCGCTGAGGAGGGACCCGGATATGGACACCCAGATCACCCTCCCCACCTTCGATGTGGAGCGCGTCCGCGCCGACTTCCCCATCCTGTCGCGCACCGTGCACGAGCGGAAGGGCAAGCCTGGCAAGCCGCTCGTCTATCTGGACAGCGCCGCCTCCGCGCAGAAGCCGCGGCAGGTCATCGACGCCATGACCCGCTTCCTGGAGGAGGATTATTCCAACATCCACCGGGGCGTCCATTTCCTGTCGCAGACCGCGACCGACCAGTTCGAGGAGGCCCGCCGCAAGGTCGCCCGCTTCCTGAACGCCCCGTCGGAGCGCAACATCGTCTTCACCCGCAGCGCGACCGAGGCCGTCAACCTCGTCGCCCACAGCTATGGCCGGACCTTCCTGTCGGAAGGCGACGAGATCATCGTCTCGGTCATGGAGCACCACGCCAACATCGTGCCGTGGCAACTCCTCCAGATGGACAAGGGCATCCGCATCCGCGTCGTCCCGGTGGACGAGCACGGCGTGCTGGACCTGAACGCCTACGAGGACCTGCTGTCCGACCGCACGAAGCTGGTGGCGATGACCCACTGCTCCAACGTGCTGGGCACGGTGACGCCGGCCAAGCTCATCGCCCGCATGGCGCACGAGCGCGGCGTGCCGGTGCTGTTCGACGGCAGCCAGGCCGCGGTGCACGGCGTGGTGGACGTCCAGGACATCGACGCCGACTTCTACATCATGACCGGCCACAAGCTGTACGGCCCGACCGGGACCGGCGTGCTGTACGGCAAGTACGATCTGCTGAAGAAGATGCCCCCCTATCAGGGCGGCGGCGACATGATCGAGAGCGTCAGCTTCGAAGGCACCACCTTCAAGGCCCCGCCGGCCCGCTTCGAGGCCGGTACCCCGGCGATCACCGAGGTGATCGGGCTGGGCGTGGCGCTGGATTACATGGAGTCCCTGGGTCGCGAGGCCATCGCGGCGCACGAGCATGACCTGCTCCAATACGCCACGCAGCAGCTTTCCCAGATCGACGGCCTGCGCGTCTACGGCACCGCGCCGGGCAAGGGTCCGATCATTTCCTTCACGCTGGAGGGCGTGCACCCGCACGACCTCGGCACCATCGTGGATCAGTACGGCGTGGCCGTCCGCGTCGGCCGCCACTGCGCGGAACCGCTGATGGAGCGTTTCGGGGTCGGCGCCACGGCGCGGGCCAGCTTCGCCCTTTACAACACGCGGGCGGAAGCCGACGCTCTGGTCGAATCGGTGATCGCGGTGAAGGAGTTCTTCGGAGCATGATGGACGAACTGCGCGAGCTGTACCAGGAAGTGATCCTGGACCACGGCAAGAACCCCCGGAACTTCCGGCATCCCGACGATGCCAACCGGGAGGCCAAGGGTGAGAACCCCATGTGCGGCGACCGCTTCATGGTCTACCTGAAGCTGAAGGACGGGGTGGTCGAGGATGTGGCCTTCCAGGGCCGCGGCTGCGCCATCTCCACCGCCAGCGCGTCCATGATGACCGAGGTGGTTAAGGGCAAGACCGAGGCGGAAGCCAAGGCCCTGTTCGAGACCTTCCACGACCTCTGCACCAAGGACGACCATGACCACGGCGACCACGGCCCGGTGGACGAGGACGCCATGGAACGGCTGATGGTGCTGTCCGGCGTCCGTCAGTTCCCGGTGCGCGTGAAATGCGCCACCCTCGCCTGGCACGCGATGAACGCGGCCATCGAAGGCGAGGACAAGGCGAGCAGCGAGTAAGTTGCAGGAAACGGTGAAACGCGATGCCCGATGACGCGATCTCCCCCACTGACGCCATCTCCAAGGACGCCGACGCCGCGGAGGCCAGGCCGATGAACCAGACCGAAGCGGACATGGCCGCGGCCAAGGCCGCCTACGACCCGCGCGCCGCGCTGAGCGAGGCGGTGATCTCGGCGCTGAAGAGCTGCTACGACCCGGAAATCCCCGTGGACATCTGGGAGCTGGGGCTGATCTACCGCGTCGACATCGGCCCGAACAACGAGGTCGAGATCGACATGACGCTGACCAGCCCCATGTGCCCGGTGGCCGGCGAACTGCCGATGCAGGTGCAGCAAGCGGTTGAGTCCGTCGAGGACGTCACCACATGCAAGGTGGAACTGGTTTGGGAACCGCCCTGGCGCCAGGACATGATGTCCGAGGTCGCGCGGGTCCAACTGGACATGTTTTAAGGAGGCGAAGATCCCCATGGCCACGGCTTCTACGGCTTCTCTCCCCAAGGCCCTTTCCATCACCGACGCCGCCGCGGAGCGCGTGCGGCTTCTGATGTCAAAGGCGACCGACGACTACATCGGCCTGCGCATCGGCGTGAAGGCCAAGGGTTGTTCCGGCCTCAGCTACGACGTGCAGTACGCCAAGGAAAAAATGAAGTTCGACGAGGTGGTCGAGGACAAGGGCGTCACCGTCCTGATCGACCCCGCCGCCGTGATGTTCCTGATCGGCAGCGAGATGGACTACGTCGACGACAAGTTCCAGACCGGCTTCGTCTTCAAGAACCCGAACGAGAAGGGCCGCTGCGGCTGCGGCGAGAGCTTCCACGTTTGAGGTCGACGCGGCGTACCGAGCCACGAAAGCCCCCTTCCTGACGGATGGGGGCTTTTTTCATGGATCGTCTGAGAGTGACGGTGGCCCTGTCCAACGGCACTCCGCGTCCCCACTCTCCATGTTAGAGTCCGTCCCCGCGACGCCGACACGGCCAAAACAAGGTTAGAGAAAAGCCCCATGGACAAAGGCACGCCCAAGGCCATCCGCCTGCAGGACTACCGCCCGCCCGCGCATCTGATCGACACGGTCGATCTGTTCTTCGACCTCGGCGAGGACGTGACCACGGTCCGCGCACAGCTCAGGCTGCGACGCAACCCGGCGCGCGACGACGCGGCGGCGCTGCCGCTGACGTTGGACGGGCAGCGGCTGGAACTGGTGTCCGTGGCGCTGAACGGGCGGCCGCTGGGCGATGCCGACTACACCGTCACGCCGGACCATCTGACCGTCCACAGCGTGCCGGAGAGCTTCACGCTGGAAACCGTCGTCCGCATCAAGCCGCAGGAGAACACCGCGCTGGAGGGGCTCTACAAGTCCTCCGGCAACTTCTGCAGCCAGTGCGAGGCGGAGGGCTTCCGCAAGATCACCTACTTCGCCGACCGGCCCGACGTGATGGCCCGCTACACCACCACGATCACCGCGGACAAGGCGCGCTATCCGGTGCTGCTGTCCAACGGCAACCTCATCGAATCCGGCGACTTGCCCGACGGACGCCACCGCGCGGTGTGGGAGGACCCCTTCCCCAAGCCCTGCTACCTGTTCGCCCTGGTCGCCGGCACGCTGGTGCATCAGGAGGACCGCTTCCGCACCGCGTCCGGCCGCGACGTCACCCTGCGCATCTATGTCGAGCCGGGGAACGAGGACAAGGTCGACCACGCCATGCGTTCGCTCATCAAGTCGATGCGCTGGGACGAGGAGGTGTTTGGTCTGGAATACGACCTGGACATCTTCAACATCGTCGCGGTCGGCGACTTCAACATGGGGGCGATGGAGAACAAGTCCCTCAACGTCTTCAACACGAAGTACATCCTGGCGAAGCCGGAGACCGCTACGGACCAGGACTTCCTCGGCATCGAGGCGGTGGTGGCGCATGAGTATTTCCACAACTGGACCGGCAACCGCGTCACCTGCCGCGACTGGTTCCAGCTCTCGTTGAAGGAAGGGCTGACCGTCTTCCGCGACCAGGAATTCTCCAGCGACATGAACTCGCGGGCGGTCAAGCGCATCGCCGACGTGCAGCGCCTGCGCACCGTGCAGTTCCCCGAGGATTCCGGCGCCATGGCGCATCCCGTCCGCCCGGACAGCTATGTGGAGATCAACAACTTCTACACCCCCACCGTTTACGACAAGGGGTCGGAAGTCATCCGCATGTACCACACGCTGCTGGGGCCGCAGGGCTTCCGCAAGGGCATGGACCTGTATTTCCAGCGCCACGACGGGCAGGCGGTGACCTGCGACGACTTCGCCGCGGCGATGTCCGACGCGACCGGCGTGGACCTGACCCAGTTCAAGCGCTGGTACCGGCAGGCCGGCACGCCCGAGCTGGACGTGAGCGGCGCCTATGACGAGGCGGCCAAGACCTACCGGCTGACCGTCAAGCAGACCGTGCCGCCCACCCCCGGCCAGCCGGTGAAGGAGCCGATGCACATCCCGCTGGTCATGGGCCTGCTCGGTCCGGACGGGGCGGACCTGCCGCTGCGCCTGACCGGCGAGGCGGAAGCCGCCGGGACCAGCCGCACGCTGCACATCACCGAGGCCGAACAGGCCTTCACCTTCACCGACATTCCGGGCCGCCCGGTGCCGTCGCTGCTGCGCGGTTTCTCCGCCCCGGTGAAGCTGCGGGCCGACCTGACGGACGGCGACCTGACCTTCCTGATGGCCAACGACAGCGACGCCTTCAACCGCTGGGAGGCCGGGCAGACGCTGGCGACCCGGCTGCTGCTCTCGCTGGTCGCCGACCGGCAGGCCGGGCGGGAACTGGCGTTGCCGCAGAGCTTCATCGACGCGGTGGGCGCCGTCCTCGAGGACGCCAACCAGGACCCGGCCTTTGCCGCGCAGGCCCTGGTGCTGCCGACCGAGAGCTACCTCGGCACGCAGATGGAGGTGATCGACCCCGACGCCATCCACGCCGTGCGCGAGTTCGCCCGCCGCCGGCTGGCCGAGGCGTTGCGGCCCGGCTGGCTGGAGACCCACCGCCGCAACGCGGGCAACGAGCCCTTCTCGGTCGACGCCGCGGCCATCGGCCGGCGGGCGCTGAAGAATCTCTGCCTCGCCTATCTGATGGCGCTGGAGGACGAGGAGGCGCTCGGCCTCTGCCTCGGCCAGTATCGTGGCGCCCAGGCGATGACCGACGTGATGGCGGCGCTGCAGTTCCTCAGCAATTCCAACGCGCCGGAGCGGGACGAGGCCATCGCCAGCTTCTACGAGCGCTGGAAGGGCGAGGCGCTGGTCGTGGACAAGTGGTTCGGCGTGCAGGCGACCTCGCACCGGCCCGACGCGCTGGAGCGGGTAACCGAGCTGCTCGCCCACCCCGCCTTCGAGATCCGCAACCCGAACAAGGTCTACGCCCTGATCGGCGGCTTCGCGGGCGGCAACCCGGTGCGCTTCCACGACACCAGCGGGGCGGGCTATCGCTTCCTGGCCGATCAGGTCCTGCGGCTCGACCCGATGAACCCGCAGGTGGCCGCCCGCATGGTCGGCCCCTTCTCGCGCCTGCGCCGCTACGACGCGCCGCGCCGTGCCCTGATGAAGGCCGAGTTGGAACGCATCGTCGCCACGCCGGGCCTGTCGCCGGACGTCTTCGAAGTGGCGAGCAAGAGCCTGGAGGCGGCGGGCTGACCGGAAAAATCCGGTGCAAAAGGAAAGGGCCGGAGGGTTTCCCCTCCGGCCCGTCCATACCCCCGCGCCGAAACGCGGGCGTCTTTACTTCTGCTCGCTCAGGAAGGCGACCAGATCGTCCACCTTGCCGGCGTCCTTGATCCCGGCGAAGGCCATCGTGCCACCCGGGACGACTTCCTTCGGGGCGGTGATGTAGGACTTCAGGTTGTCGGGGGTCCAGACCAGACCGCCGGCGGCCTTCTCCTGCATCGGCTTGGAATACTTGAAGCCGTCGATCGAGGCGGCCGGGCGGCCGACGACGCCGAACAGCGACGGGCCGACCTTGTTCTTGCCCTGCTCGGCGGTGTGGCAGGCCATGCACTGCTTGAAGACGTCCTTACCGGCGGCGGCGTCAGCGGCCTGCGCGGCGCCCGCGCCCATGGCAATGCCGGCGATCAAGGCGGCGCCCAGGATATGCTTGTTCATTGGTCAGATTCCCCCTTCCGGATGAGGCCGGCATTCGGATGCCGGCAGGTTCGGGCGCAGCATACACATTCTGTGGTTAAGGCCAAACCCCCAACGTGTCGCGCCCAAAACACAAACACCAAATACGGGTTATTTCATCCAGGCGAGAAGAAGCACAAGAACAGCCACGACTCCAAGCGCCGCCCAGGGAACATAGAAGCCGCCCCGCCCCCGGGCGGCGGGCAGCGGAATGGGAATTTCCGGGGCCGGGGCCGCCACGGCGGGCGTCACCGGTTGCGGAGCGGCGGCGCTCCGGGCCGCCGGCGCAACGGCTTCGGAGACCGGTGCGGAGACCGCTGCAGCGACGCTCTCGGACGCCGGCCCGACAACCGGTTCCGGCGGCGGCCCGCCGACCACCGCCGTGAAGCGGTTGAAAAAGTCGTCCGCCATCTTGCGCGCCGTGGCGTCGACCAGACGGGACCCGATCTGCGCCAGCTTGCCGCCAACCGTGGCGTTGGCCGTGTAGGACAGGACCGTCGCTGCCTCGCCGTCCGGTTGCAGCGAGACCTTGGCGCCGCCTTTGCCGAAACCGGCGGCCCCGCCGGACCCTTCGCCCGTGATGTTGTAGCCGTTGGGCGGGTCGAGGTCGGAGAGCGTCACCTTGCCGGAGAACTTGGCGCTGACCGGCCCGACCTTGGCAACCACCTTGGCGGTGAATTCCGTGTCGGAGGTCTTCTGCACCTCCTCGCAGCCGGGAATGCACTGGCGCAGGATCTCCGGGTCGTTCAGCGCCGCCCACACCTTGTCCCGCGGGGCCGTGATGCGCTGGCTGCCGCTCATGTCCATGACCTTGTCCTCCCCTGCCTTTTTTTCACAGCCAAGCCATAGCCGGACGATACGGCAAGGCCGCAACCGGCAACAGCCCCCCTTTCAGCACAGTCCCCCTTTCACCTGGGACGGAACCGGCTCAGCGCGGGGCGGGCGGCACGCAGTTCTGGACGATCGGCGTGCAGGCGGACAGCGAGGCGTTGCCCGGGTAGGACACCTGCTCCACGGTTCCGCCCGGTCCGAGGACGAACGTGGCCTCGCACATGCCGGGGGAGGAGGAGCTGAACGGGAACCCGAATCCCAGCCCGACACCGACGCCGCTGGACCCACCCCCGCCGAAGCCGCCGACGCCGATGCTGCTGCCGCCGAGCGGGCTGACGGCCACGCCGGGGTCTGAGACGTAAGTGTAGTATTCCCGACCGCCGGCCTGGGCCTGCCGCGCCGGAACACCGGCGCAGGCGAGGAGCCTTTCCTTCGGCATGCCGACCAGTTCGGTCTGGGCGCGCCGGGCGATCTGCGGGTCCGGCCCCGTGGCGCAGGACGCCAGAATTGCCCCGGCCATCCCAAGAAGCGCCGCCGTCCCGACCTGCCGAAGCGTCATGACCCTCATCCTCCCACGCAGCATCGCACGACTGGCACAACCCCGCCCACCGCTTGCGGTTCCCGGAGAAAGCCGGCTACCTAAACCGGAGCGTGCTCCCCGCCGATCCCGTTCGGGGTCGCCCCTCCCCAGGGGACGAGAGGCCGGTTTCGGATGTGAGCACGCTTTGACGGTTGATGGAGCGGAGGATCGTGGTATGACTGACAATGGTATGGTTTCGACTAGCGACGGTTCTGCGATGACCACGGTCTACCTAGCGCTTGGCAGCAATCTGGGCGACCGCGCCGCCAATCTGGCGGCCGCGCAGCAGCGGCTCGCTCCGCAGGTCCGCATCACTCTGGCCTCGCCCGTCTATGAAACCGCCCCGATGTATGTGACCGACCAGCCGGCCTTCCTGAACATGGTGCTGTGCGCCCAGACCGCGCTCGGCCCATGGGAACTCCTGAGCCACGTCAAAGGCGTCGAGGCGGAGATGGGCCGCGACCTGAAGGGTGGACCGCGCTTCGGGCCGCGCCCCATCGACATCGACATCCTGTTTTATGGCGAGCTGGTGATGTACGCGCCGGAGCTGGAGATCCCCCATCCCCGCCTCGCGGAGCGCGCTTTCGTCCTGGCCCCGCTGGGCGACATCGCGGGCGACCTCCAGCACCCGGCGATCGCGCGCAGCGTCGACGATCTTCTGGCCGCCGTTCCGGGCCGCGACACGGTGGTCCGCATCGGCGCGGAGCGTCCGGTGACGGTCTGACCCCGGCGATGGTCGAAGCGGACCGATCCTTGTAGGCGGACTGAGTAGGCGGACTGACCTTGCCGAATGGGCGGGCGCCTGCGCTATAGTGGGCGCGGCGCAGCGACGAGGCGGCCGCCCCCGGCGGGGCATGGACCAGGGCCGCCACCCGCCAGGAGATGTTTTTTGGCCAACGACCCTGTTACCCGACCTTCCGGCGCCGATGCCTCCGTCGCGGCGGCGACCTACACCATTCTGCTGCGCGACTTCACCGCCACCGTGTCGCTCGCCGGGCGCCCCGACCGCTCCACCGTCCGAATCAGCCTCGAGTTGAAGGTCAGCCACCCCGGCGTGAGCTTCCCCGACGACATCACCGCCGTCATGTCCTACGAAGACATCGTCGAAGATCTCCGCCGGTTGTGCGCGCAGGAGTCGGTGCCGGGTCCCGACTATCTGGCCAACTGCACCGCCGATCTCTGCCTGGCCCACCCGAAGGTCCGCCGTGCGCGCGTCGATGTGGAGCTTTCCTCCCCGCGTCCTGACACCGCCGGAGCCGGAGTTACGATCATCCGGAACCGCGACGCGGACAGCTGAGCCGGACCAAATCCCTCCATCGGGGTAACCACATTACCCGCATAGGCATCGGTGCGACGTTCAGGCATGAACACTCAGCGCTTTTCTACCTTTGCGCCGACTCTATTCGTTTATTTCGCGGCGCATCATTGTTGCGAAATACCGTATCTTGCGTAGAATGGAAACGACGCCGCCTCTCGGCCGGCCGGAATGAACAGGGAGGGTAACATGGACCAATTGACGGCTCCGACCCTGTCGGAAATCCTGGACGAGCCCATCATCGTCGCCCTGATGAATCGGGACGGCATGACCGCGGAAACCCTACGGCAACTTCTTGAACAGGTCGGGCGCAATTTGCGCGACCGCGAGGACCGGCTGGCCGCCTGATGCCGGCCTCCTTGATGCTGGCCGCCTGATCGGGTGACGTCGCGCGGCGGGTCCGGAACAAGCCGACCGCCGCGGAAGTCGTCCGGCGTTCAGCGGGCCGGCGTTCAGCGGACAGATACGACGCGGAAGGGGCGCTGCTCTCCGTCATGTTCGGTGATGGAGATGTATTCGCCCTCGACCAGCGTATGGCGGTCGAAACGGAAGATCGGTTCGTCGTCGTCCGTGTCGTCGGCGTCGTAGTCGAAAAGCCATCCCTTGCCCCGGTGCACCAAGTGGCCGGCCTGCTCGTCCTCGCCGCGCCAGAAGCGGCGGACCGTGCAGGCGGACGTCTGGTTGCGCCATTCCTCGAGATCGAGGTGACCGTCCGCGGTCAGCGGAGCGGTGAATTCATAGCCATGCTCCGCGCTGCCTTCCGGATGGTCGGCGGTGCGGGCCAGTTCGAGGCGGATCGTCTTCAAGGGCACGGGCGTCGTCCTTTGTGCTGGCGGCGGAACAAGACTGCGCGTCGCGGTGGCTCGACGGTTGGGGGAGCGCGCCTTGCGCACTCCCCGCCGTCCCCCCGACGCCAACCCGCCAATGCCAACCGAACGGAGGGCCGGTTGTTCCGCACCTCCCCGCTCCCCACCGCACCGTCGCGGTGCGGATGGGGCGTTTCCTTCCTCGCTTCCGACCCGTGGGGCCTGTGCGCCGCAGGCTCGTCTACAGGGCCGGGTGCTGGTGCACGAAGCCGTCCAGGACCACCGTCAGCTGGCGGGCATGGACGACCTGCCCGTGGCTGCGGGCGCGGTCGATGTCCTCGCGGATGATGCGGGCGATCCGACGGATGCCTTCGGCGTCGTGGGCGAGGCAGCAGCCCAGTTCCACCGCCAGGATTTCCGGCAGATGCTCATGTTCCGCGATGGCGTCGATTTCCGCTTCGGTCAGATCGCTGAGCGCGATGCAATCGTCGATCGTCAACATGGCGCGTTCCTTCCCGATTGCCGGGCCTTGCCCGGACCGGAGTCCGGGTGGCCTTTTTGGTTGAAAACCATCGGCGTGGAGGGCGCCGGACAGTGCGGCGCCGCGCGTCGGATCGGAGAAGCCCGGCCTTTTGAAAGAGCGGCCCTGTGGTCAGTGGGCCATCAGCACGGGCAGGCCGGCGTGATTCAGCACATAGCGGGTCACGCCACCCAGGATCATTTCCCGCATCCGGCTGTGTCCGTAGCCCCCCATCACGAGGAGGTCGGACCCAAGTTCCGCGGCCTTGTTGATGATGGCTTGGCCGACGGGTTCCGATCCCGGCTTCAATATGGTTACCTGAACCTTAATGCCGTGCCAAGCCAGATGTTGGGCAATGCGACGACCTGCCGCAGCCTGGGTGTTGGAGGTTTCGGCGGTCAGGACATGAACGGTATCGGCGCCGGTCAGGAAGGGCATCGCCCCGGCCAGGGCGCGCACCGATTCGGGGCTGCCGTTCCAGGCGAGCGCGACCGTGCGCCCGATCTCGTCCGGCAGCGTGGCGGGCGCCAGCAGCAGCGGACGGGCCGCCCCCAAGAGGGCGCTTTCCACCGTGGCGTAGGCCTGGGTGTTGCTGTCCAAGGTGGTGTGGGCGAAGACCAGCAGATCGGCCAGCCGCCCTTCGCGCGGCACCACCTCCTCGACGCGGCCGGTTTCCTCGCGCCACTGGGCGGTCGGCGCCTCGACGCCGGTGGGCATGTCGCGCAGTTCGATGTCCGCGGCGCGAATCACATCGTCGAAGGTGCGGCGGGCGGTGTGGAGGTGGGTCTTCGACTCCCCTTCGGCGGCGCGCATGATCTCCTCGACCATCGCGCCGGACATGCCCTCGCCCAGCATGGGCACGGCGTCGCGCGGGTCCAGCGACACGAACAGGGCGTCGATATGGGCGTCGAATTCGCGCGCGATCTTCAGCGCGGCGTTCAAAGCCACCGTGTCGCCGTCGAGTCCGGCCAGCGGCACAAGGATCGTCTTGAGTGACATGATCTCCCCCCGGGCCGTTTCCGCCGGCCCATCTTCTGGACGGTGCCTGTCGGAACGGCGGCTGGATGCACCGTTTCCAGCGCCGCGCCGCCCGTAGTCTAGACCATGGGGAACCGGCGGCGCCCGTTCCACCTGGAATTACACCAGTCGCTCCAGCACGGCCGCAAGCGTTTCCCCCGCATCCCTGCCAGCATTCGTACGCAGCCACGCGAGCGGGCCCAGATCATAGACGTCCTGACGCTCGGCGACCTCCGCCGTCGCGTCCGAGGCGTCGCCGCGGCGGACGGCGATGCGGGCGATCCGGGTATCCAAGGGCGCGTCGAGCCAGACGCCGTCAAATCTCACGCCAGCCTCCGCCGCAAGACGGGCGACGGCGTCCCGTTCGTCCGGGCGGGCGTGCACCGCGTCCAGCACCACGGCGTGCCCGGCGGCCAGCACGATCCGTGCCCGCTCAAGAAGCCCGGCATAGACCCGCTCGGTCATCGCCGGCGCGTAGGCCTCCGCGGGAAGGCGCTCCGTCTCCGCAACGCCGCCGAGGCGCTTGCGCAGTGCGTCGGACCGCAGGACGACGGCACCGGGCGATGCCCCGAGCGAGGGCGCCAGGGCGCGGGCCAGCCGGGTCTTGCCGCTGCCGGACAGGCCGCCGACGGCAACCAGCCGCGGTGGCGGCGGCTCCAGCGCCGCGAGGGACTGCTCCAGATAGGCGGCCGCCTCCCCTTCCGACGTGCGTGCCGCGTCACCGCCGTGACCGAGAGACGCCGTGCTGGCCGCGATCTTGGCGCGGATGGCCGCCCGCGCCGACAGGAACAGGGGCAGAAGCGCCAGGGCGCCGTAATCCTCCGTCGCGTCCAGACTGCGGTTGAGGACGGCGTTGCCCAGCGGGCGAAGCCCCCGCCGGTCCAGATCCATCAGAAGGAAGGCCAGATCATAGGCGACGTCGATGACCGCCAGCCGCTCGTCGAACTCAATGCCGTCGAACAGGACGGGCCTTCCGTCCAAATCAACGATGTTCCGCAGATGGAGGTCGCCGTGGCAATGCCGGACGAAACCGCCGCGTCGCCGCTCCTCCAGCAGCGGGGACAGCCGCTCAAGCGCCGCCGCCGACGCGCTGGCCAGCCGCTCCACACGCTCCGGCGGGAACAGTGTGGGGCTGGCGCGCAATTCAGCGATGTTCCCCTCCACCACCTCCCGCATCGCCACGGCCCCGCCGCCGTCCGGGCGCGGCGCGGCGGCCTGGTGGAAGGCGGTGACGGCGTCCGCGAGGCCGCGAACCAGCGCCTCGTCGAGACCGCCCAGCTCCGCCACGCGGTCCAGGAGGGCGTCCTGGGGAAAGCGGCGCATCACGACCAGCCAGTCCAGCGCCACGCCACCCGCGGCATCCGCGCCGCCGAAGGCGAGCGTTCCGTCCGCCCGCCGCACCACCGACTCCAGGCCGAGATAAAGGGAGGGCGCCGTCCGCCGGTTCAGGCGCAGTTCCTCCAGGCAGGCCGCCCGCCGCCGCTCCGCCGTCGAATAATCCAGATAGGGATAGCGGACCGCGCGCTTCAGCTTGTAGGCGCGGTCACCGGCCAGGAACACCATGGCCGCGTGGGTTTCGACACGCTCCACCGCCGCACCGCCGTGGCTCGCCGGATCAGCGAGGAAGGCGGCCACCGACGGCGTCGGCTCCTGTGCCGGATCGGAAGCGGTGGGCTGCATGACTACAGTCTAGCACGCTCCCCCGCCCCCCGATGAGCCCCGCCAACCGCCTAGGCCGTCCCGATCAGGGCAGCCCTCCCACCATTGACGCGGCGCGCGGCGCGCACGACATGTGGGAGTAGCCCCGTTACGCGCTTGCGCGGGGGTGCGGTGCAACGCGTAATGCCACAACCGCGTCGGGATCGGACGCGGTAGGCTGGAGCAGCCGGAGTAGGACGGTCAACGATCGATCGGGAGCAGGCCGCCGTGCGTCATGGGACCTCGTGCCTCTGTCTGGTGGTTGCCGTGGCGGGCCTCGCGCTCTCCGGTCCCGCCGGCGCGCAGACCCTGTCGATGCCCGAAGACCGGATCGGAAACTGGAAGATCGGCGGCCTCGCCTACAGCGTCGGGGAAACGCCGGACACCAAGGTGTCCGACCTGCACAACAAGATCCGCATCGGCTCCTCCCTGCTGCCCAAGCTCGACGGCTACGCGGAGGTGCGTCCCTGGGTGTCGCTCGGCCCCAGCGCGCCGGACGGCAGCCTGCACGGCATGGGCGGCATCCTGATCGACGTGCCGCTCGGCGGTTCCTCCTTCGTCTTCACGCCCAGCGTCGGCGCCGGAACCCTGCCCGTCACTCCGCGCGATCCGTCGGCGACCGGCAGCGTGGTCGAGTTCCGCTCCCAGCTCGAACTCGGGTACCAGTTCGAGAACAAGGCCCGCTTCAGTCTCGGCTACAGCCGCATCGACACCAGCGGCCCGGCCACCGACGCCGCCACGCCGGCCAACAACGTCTTCGGATTTTATTACCGCATGCCGTTCGGAGCCTTCACCGGACGCTGAGACTCCGCCGGTTGTTTTGCGGCGCAGCATGACCATCCGCGAATCACTTGACCTCTGTTCTGACGCGAAGGCTGCGCAAAGGGGTTGGCAATACTCGCCTTAACCACTTGTTAATGACGGCTGGTTCTATTGACCATGGGGACCAACGCCGGGGATTCGATCATGGCCAAGCGCAAGACCGCCACCGCAAAGACCGTCGAAGCCGCTCCGTCGCTTGAAGCGGCCGAGGCGCTCGCCACCGACACCGGGGCGGAAATCGTCCTGAACACCAATTTCGCGGCCATCGAGCAGGACGCGGTCGCTCTCCTGCACGCCGCCAGCCTGCTGGTCGAAGCCGACACCCCGGAGAAGGCGAGCCACGCGCTCGACCACAACCTGCGCCTCTGGGTCGCCATCAAGACGGTGCTCCAGAACGAGGAGAACACCCTGGACTCCGAGGTGAAGGCGAACCTGCGCAACCTCGCGCAGTACGTCACCGTCACCACCATGGAAGCGACCAAGGGCTCCATCGAGGCGCGCAAGCTGGTTTCGCTGTCGCGCATCAACATGCACATCGCGGAGGGCCTGCTGCAGGGCCAGAAGAGCCGCATGGTGCAGGAGCGCGCCTATGAGATCTGGGAGCGCGAGGGCCGGCCGAACGGACGCGAGATGGACCATTGGCTGCTGGCCGAGGCCGAGATCGCCGACCTGCTGAACAACCGCTGACGGGACCGCAAGGCGGCCGGATCGGCATGGCGCCGCAATCCGGCCATTCCGTCAGGACATGACCACCCGCGTCGCGGCAACGTGACGCGGGTGGTTGCGCTTGATAGCATTCGGGCGTGACCGCGCCCCCCCTCTCCCCCGCCCCCGCCCGTCCCGCGACGCCCCGCCACATCCGCGTGGAGAACATACCGCTCGGCATCGTCATGATGCTGGGGTCGGTGCTGCTCTTCTCCGTGATGAACGTGCTGGTGAAGCTGCTCTCGGAGACGTACCCCGTCATCGAGGTGACCTTCTTCCGCAACGCCATGGCGCTGATCCCCGTGGCGGTGGTCATCTCTCTTCAGGGCGGCTGGATCAACAACCTGCGCACCGAGCGGCCGATGGGGCATGTCTGGCGCTCGGTCGTCGGGCTGACCGCGATGTCGCTGACCTTCTGGTCGTTCAACCTGTTGCCGCTGGGCGACGCGGTGGCGCTGAACTTCTCGGCCCCGCTCTTCCTCACCGCCCTGTCGGTGCCGCTGCTCGGCGAGAGGGTGGGCGTCTACCGGTGGAGCGCGGTGCTGGTCGGCTTCGTCGGCGTCCTCATCATGGTCCAGCCGTCCGGCGAGATGCTCACGCATCTGGGCGCCCTGGTCGCGCTCGGCGCCGCCTTCTGCCAGTCCTTCGCGATGGTGGCGATCCGCCAGCTCAGCAAGACCGAGCGCGCCAACACCATCGTCTTTTACTTCACGGCCATCACCACCCTGATCCTGGCGCTGGTCATGCCCTTCGTGTGGGTCACCCCGCGCAGCCTGACCGATTTCGCCCTGCTGTCGGCCACCGGCGTTCTCGGCGGTGGCGCGCAGCTGTTCCTGACGCGGGCCTATTCGCTGGCCCCGGCGGCCGTGGTGGCGCCCTTCAACTACGCCGCGCTGCTGTGGGCCGTGCTGTTCGGCTGGCTGCTGTGGAACGAGATGCCGACCCTGCACATGGTGTCGGGCGCCGCCGTGGTGGCGGTGAGCGGCCTCTACATTCTGCACCGCGAGACCCGCCGCCGCCTTCCCCCCAGCCCGCCCGCGATGGGCGGCGGCGGCGACTGACCCTCCGACGCCGTCGGCGTCACTCCGCCGGCCTCACTCGGCCAGCTGCAGGGAGCGCTCCATCGCCCCGGCCAGCTGGCGCGGGGTCACCGGCTTGTGCATCAGGCCGAAGCCGTGGCGCACCGCGTCGCGCTGGCACTCCGGACCGGTCTCGCCGGTCACGACGATCGCCGGAATCTCGGAGTCGAACAGCCGGCGGATGTCGAGGATGGCGTCGGTGCCGACCTTGCCTTCGCGCAGACGGTAGTCGGCGATGATGATGTCGGGCTTGCGGCTGACCGAGCGCAGCTTGTCCACCGCCTGCTCCCCGGACCCGGCGATCAGCACCTCGTAGCCCCATTCGCGCAGGATCGCCTGCAGGCCCAGCAGCACGATGGAATCGTCGTCGATGACCATCGCCAGCCGCTCCTCCCCGCCGCCCGCCGCCACGGGCCGCGTCGCAAGGGGGTGCACCGCCGGCACGAGGTCCACCGGCTTCGGAGTCTCGCCCAGCGGCACCTCGATGGTGAAGACCGACCCGACGCCGGGCGTGGAGCGGACGGTCACCGGGTGCTCCAGCAGCAGCCCGATGCGCTGCACGATGGCGAGGCCCAGCCCGAGACCCTGGCTGCGGTCGCGCTCCGGGTTTCCGACTTGGTGGAACTCCTCGAAGATCCGGGGCAGATGCTCGTCCGAAATGCCGATGCCGGTGTCGGCGACCGTGATCCGCATCCGCCCGTCCACGACCGAGCAGGTGATGGCGATGTTGCCCTGCTCGGTGTAGCGGATGGCGTTCTCCACGAGATTGCGGATCATCCGGCCCAGCAGGACACGGTCGGAGCGGATGTTCAGCGGGCACCCCTCCATCGTCCAGTCGAGCCCCTTGCCACGGGCCACCGGGGCGTAGCCCGCCGCGATGTGGTCGAGCAGCAGAGCCATCGGGAAGTCCTCCAGCGTCGGCTTGACCACCCCGGCGTCGAGACGGGACACATCGAGCAGGCTGTCCAGCAACCCTTTCAGCGCGTCCAGCCCGCTCTCCAGGAGGCGCAGCGCCTTCTGTCCCTTCTCGCTCTGGACGTGGCCATGCAGCGCGCCCGAGAACAGGAACAGCGACTGCATCGGCTGGCGCAGGTCGTGGCTGGCCGAGGCGAGGAACTTGGATTTGGACAGGGCCGCCCGCTCCGCCTCCTCCTTGGCCCGGCGCAGGGCCTCCTCGGACTCCAGCCGGTCGGTCACATCGGTGTTGGTGCCGAACCACAGCACGATGGCGCCGTCGGAATCGCGCACGGGCAACGCCCGCGACAGGAACCAGCGGAAGGCGCCGTCCCGTCCGGCCATGGGGAAGGTGTCCTCCCACGGCTCCCCCGTCCGGAAGGAGCGTTGGAGGCTGGCGGTGACGCGGTCGGCGTGGTCGGCGGGAAGGATGCCGTCCCACAACGGGCCGTTTGCGGAGTCCGCGCCCTCGACACCCGTGTAGTCGCGCCATCGCCGGTTGTACCAGAAGATGCGGCCATCCGGACGCGCCATCCAGGCGAGCTGCGGGATCGAATCGGCCAGCGTGCGGAAGCGCAGCCCGACCTGCTCCGCCTCCTCCTTCGCCGCCTGCATCGCGGTGCGCGCCTCGAACATGTCGGTGATGTCGGTGGAGGTGCCGAACCAACGCTCCTCGCCGGTTTCCGGATCGACGATCGGCAACGCGCACTGCTTGAACCAGCGGTAGGTTCCATCGACGCTGCGGATGCGCGCCTCCGTGTCGTAAGTCGTCCGCTTCTCCACGGCCTGCATCCAGACCGCGAACATCCGCTCCCTGTCATCGGGATGAATGACCGCGGACCAGCCGTTCCCCCGTCCCTCCTCCATCGTCTGGCCGGTGTAAGACAGCCATTGCCGGCTGAGGAAGTCGCAGCCGCCGTCCGCCCGGCAGGTCCAGACCATCTGCGGCAGCGCCTCCAGGAGCGTCCGGTAGCGCTGCTCGCTGGCCCGCAGGGCGGCCTCCGCCGCGCGGTGGGCGGACACGTCGCGGAAATAGATGGACAGGCCGCCGCCCGCCTGCGGGTAAACGTTGAACATGGTCCAGCGCTGGAAGATGCCGGACAGCGCCTCGAACTCCCGCGGCTGCTGGTCGGCCATGGCGGCTTCGAAGGTGCGGATGATGGTGTTGCCGGCCACTTCAGGAAACAGATCCAGCAGGCAGCGTCCGACAAGATCAACACGCGTGCGGTCGAACATCTCCTGGGCGCGCTTGTTCACATAGGTGATCCGCCAGTCGCGGTCGATGGCGTAGAAGGCGTCGCCAATGCTCTCCAGGATCTGGTTCGCCTGCTCCACCGCGCGTTCCAGCGCACGTTCGGCGAGAAGGCGCTTGCTGATGTCCTGGAAATAGATGGCCAGACCGACCGACGACGGGAAAACCCGCAGGTAGAGCCAGACGCCGAGCGGTGCGAAATAGGCTTCGAACTCGTCGGGGTGGCGGTCCCTCATGGCCGTTTGCAGGCGGTCCCAGAGCACCGTCCCCATGGCGTCGGGAAAGGCTTCCCAGAGCCGCTGACCGGTCAGGTCGCTGCTGCCGCCCATCAGGCCGCGCGCGCGCCCGTTCATGTAGACGATGCGCCAGGACCGGTCGATTTCGTAGACGCCGTCCGTCGTGCTTTCCAGAATGGCGTGCGACCGCCGGTCGGCCTCCGCCGCGGCCTCGGCCACCCGGGCGCGTTGCTCCGCCGCCTCCCGCCGGGCATGGGAGCGTGCCAGCGTCCAGGCAACCAGCGCCGCTATGGCCAGGGCGCCCAGCCCGCCGCCGGCCACGGTGTAGATCGTGCGCCGCGCCGCCGCCTGGATCGGCTCGGCCGGCGTGCCGAGAGCCAGGAGCCAGCCGGACGCGGCGATGGAACCGGCCTTCGCCGACAGAATCTCCTCCCCCAGTCGGGTGTGGGCCAGGAAGAACTCCTCGCCGCTCCTCAGCGGACGGACCAGGGTGTCGGGCGCCGGTTGTCCGACCGCCGGATCGAAGGCGGTTTCGGATCGCGTCCGGGCGACGATCCGCCCGTCGCGGTCGAGTAGCGCGCCGACCCAACTCGGGGTCACCACCTGATCGATCAAGACCTGACGCAGCGACCAGGCCCGCACATAGGCGGTCAGCACCAGCCGCACCTCGCCCACGCCCCACACCGGCACGCTGACCGCGAAGACCGGTTCCACCGTGCCGGCCGGATCCCTGATGACGCCGCCGACCCAGGACTCTCCCGACCGGAACACCCGGTCGGCCTGGGCGGCCCGGGCGGCGGGATCGATTCGGCCGGCGTCCGGATCCTGCGGCCGTTGGAGCAGGGTGACCATACCCTGGCGGTCGCGCACCTCCAGGGCGACCCAATCCGGACGCTGCCGCAGCGCACGCTCCGACCGCTCCTTCCAGACGTTGCGGTCGCCGATGTCCAGCGAACGGGCCGAGGACATGATCTCCAACGCGCTGCGCGTCATAAGGACGCGCCCATCAACCGTCCGCACCGCCGCGTCGGTGGCATGGCGGACCAACTCCTCCACCGACCGCTCCTGCTGACGGTCGACCAGCATGATCGCGGCCACCGCAAAGGCGACGAGCGGAAGAAGCGCCAGCAGGGCCACAAAGGGGAGACGAAGGCGCATACCCACTTTTCACAGACCGTTGACGCCGCCCACTATAGAGACGCACTCAGGCGACTCCCACAAAATCCGCGCATCTATCACTATTTTCAGCAGTGTCCACGTGAAGTTCTTGTCTTTCGCAAATGAAAGTTGGGCCTTCCATAAAAAGTGGTAGTGTGCGGCGCACAAGGCGGGAAGGTGCCACAGCCTTGAATTGTCGATGTCCAAATATCGATGGCGGGCCTGCGGGAATTCGATTTGCCGCGGAGACGGACGGGCGGCACATTGGTCCAATGCCTGACTCCATGCCCCATTCCGCTTCCGCCGGCCGGAGCGGCGACGTCCGTTTCGGCGAGTTCGTCGCGCTCATGGCCCTCTTGATGGCGCTGACGGCGCTGTCCATCGACATCATGCTCGTTGCTTTGCCGGACATCGCCGCGTCCTTCGGGGTGGTCCGCGAAAACGACCGGCAGTTCGTCATCACCGCCTACATGCTGGGCTTCGCGGTCGGGCAACCCTTCCACGGACCGCTGTCCGACCGCTTCGGGCGCAAGCCGGTGCTGGCCGCCGGGCTGGTGATCTTCGCCATCGGGTCGCTGGGCGCGGTCTTCGCCCCCAGCTTCACCACGCTGCTGGCCGCCCGCGCGCTCCAGGGCTTCGGCGCCGCCGCGCCGCGCGTCGTCGCCATCGCCATCGTGCGCGACCGCTTCGTCGGGCGCGACATGGCGCGGGTGATGTCCTTCGTCATGATGATCTTCATCATCGTGCCGATCATCGCGCCGGCCCTGGGCGAGGGCATCCTGCGTCTCGGCACTTGGCCGTGGGTGTTCGGCGCGCTGTTCCTGGCCGCCGTCGCCGCCTTCGCCTGGTCGATGCTTCGGCTGAGGGAAACCCGCGCGGCGGAGGATAGGCTGCCGCTGTCCCCGGCGGCGCTCGGCCACGCCTTCCACAAAGTGGTGACGACGCGCGCCACGGTCGGCTACACCGCGGCGATGGGGCTGCTGTTCGGCGGGCTGCTGAGCTACGTCGGCAGCGCCCAGCAGATTTTCGTGGACGTTTACGGGCTGGGCGCGCTGTTCCCGGTGGCCTTTGGGGCGATCGCCGGCGTGATGGCTCTGGCCTCGCTGGTCAACGCGCGGCTGGTCGGGCGGGTCGGCATGCACCGGGTGTCGCACGTCGCCCTGATCGGCTACGCGCTGACCGGCCTCGCCATGGCGCTGCTCGGCTTTCCGGAACACCCGCCGCTGCTCGGCCTCGGCCTGTTCATGGCGGCGATCTTCTTCTGCTTCGGCCTGATCGCCCCGAACTTCAACGCCATGGCGATGGAGCCGCTGGGACATGTGGCGGGCATGGGATCCTCCTTCGTCGGTTTCTTCAGCACCGGACTGGCGGCCGTGGTCGGCTGGATCGTCGGCCAGTCCTTCGACGGCACCGTGCGGCCGCTGACCATCGGCTTCACGGTGCTGGGCCTGCTGGCGCTGCTGACCGTTCTGCTGACCGAACGCGGAACCCTGATGCGCTCCACCCACGCGGCCCACGCGGCGCAACCCGGGGAGTGATCCGCCGACGGACGCGCCGGCGGGGAACCTCTTTCCTTGCCGCCGGTGTGCCCGATTCGGCATAACGTGCGCGACGCCCGGCTGCGGGCGCCGATGGGGCACCGGCCCATCACGCACGGGAGGGGACTGTGTTCCGCAAATTCGTCTATCTGCTGGCCCTGGCGCGCGAGCAGCATTTCGGCCGGGCGGCGGAGGCCTGCCACGTTTCCCAGCCGACGCTGTCCAACGCCATCCGCCAGCTCGAGGACGAGCTGCGCGTGCCCATCGTTGAGCGCGGGCAGAAATTCTCCGGCTTCACGCCGGAAGGGCTGAAGGTGCTCGAATACGCGCGCCGCATCGTCGCGGAACGGGACGGGCTGTACCAGGAGCTGACGGCGCTCGGCCAGGGCCTGTCCGGCCATCTGCGGATCGGCGCCATCCCGACCGCCCTGCCCGCCGTCCCCCATGTGCTGGCCCGCTTCGCCGAGCGCTACCCGCAGATCCGCTCCAGTGTGCGTTCGCTCAGCTCGCGGGACATCCAGCGCGACCTCGACGGGTTCGAGCTGGACGCCGCCGTCACCTACCTCGACAACGAGCCGCTGAGCAACGTCCGCACCGTGCCGCTCTTCTCGGAGCGCTACTTCCTCCTGGCCCAGCGCCGCCAGGTCCGGGAGGGCGCGACCGGCATCCGCTGGGCGGACGCGGCGAAACTGCCGCTGTGCCTGCTCACCCCGGACATGCAGAACCGGCGCATCGCCGACACCGCCTTCCGCATGGCCGACCGGACGGTGGTTCCGCTGATGGAGACGAACTCCATCGTCACCATCTACACCATCGTGCGCAGCGGTCTGGCGGCCAGCGTGGTGCCCAGCCAGCTCCTCACCCTGGTCGCGCTCCACCCCGATCTGGTCGCCCTGCCGCTGACCGAGCCCGACCTGACCTACGCCGTCGGACTCGTCTACGCCGACCGCGATCCGCCGGCCCCGCTCGCCAAGGCGCTGGCCTCCGTCGCCGCCGAACCGGGCCTCGCCGAGCGCGTGCGCGCCTTGACCGACGAGGCCCTGGCCCCCTGGGGCCTGCCAAAAGGGCTATGATCTCAAGGACATAACCGCGCAATCCGTGTGGTGATAGCGAAACCCTATCACCGCATCAGAAAATCAAATTTGCGCGCCTCCTCCAATGTCCGTAACGCTGACGGACGAGACACCAACGAAGCGCCGCCGATCCAGGCGGACGCGGGGGAGGAGACCATGAACGCCCGATCTCCATGGAGCGAGGACCGCGCCACGGCGGTGATCGCCGCCAACCGTCACCTGCGCGGGGCCCTGCTGCCGATGCTGCACGCTCTGCAGGAAGAGTTCGGCTGCATCGACGAGGAGGCCATCCCGCTGCTGGCGCGTGAGCTGAACCTGTCGCGCGCCGACGTGCACGGGGTGGTGTCCTTCTACCACGAGTTCCGCCGCAGCCGTCCCGGCCGCCACACCATCAAGGTCTGCCGGGCCGAGGCCTGCCAGTCGATGAACGCCGACGGGCTGATCGAGCACATCCGCCGCCGCCTGAAGGTGGATTTCCACGAGACCACCGCCGACGACGCCTTCTCGCTGGAGCCGGTCTTCTGCCTGGGCAACTGCGCCCTGGCCCCCGCCGTGATGGTCGACGAGACGCTGCACGGCCGGGTCAGCCCGGCCCGCTTCGATGCCATCACCGCCTCCACCCTGGCCACGGAGGCCGCGCGATGAGCGAGCCCCTGCACACCGTGTACGTGCCGCGCGATGCCGCCGCCCTGTCGGTGGGCGCCGACGAGACCGCCGCCGCCATCCGCGCCGAGGCCAACAAGCGCGGCATCCCGCTCCGCATCGTCCGCAACGGCTCCCGCGGCATGCTGTGGCTGGAGACGCTGGTCGAGGTGGAGACGCCCGAGGGCCGGGTCGCCTATGGCCCGGTGATGGCCGAGGACGTGGCCGGCCTGTTCGACGCCGGTTTCCTCGAAGGCGCCGACCACGCGCTGGCCCACGGCCTGACCGAGAAGATCCCCTATTTCGCCAAGCAGGAGCGTCTGACCTTCGCCCGCTGCGGCATCATCGACCCGCTGTCGGTCGAGGATTACCGGCTGCACGGCGGCTTCCGCGGGCTGGAGCGGGCGCTCGCCATGACCCCGGCGGAGATCGTGACCGAGGTCACCGAATCCGGCCTGCGCGGCCGCGGCGGCGCCGGCTTCCCGACCGGCATCAAGTGGAACACGGTGCTGAACGCCAGGGCGGACCAGAAGTACATCTGCTGCAACGCCGACGAGGGCGACAGCGGCACCTTCGCCGACCGCATGATCATGGAGGGCGACCCCTTCTGCCTGATCGAGGGCATGACCATCGCCGCCATCGCGGTGGGCGCCACCGAGGGCTACATCTACATCCGGTCCGAGTACCCGCACGCCGTCGCGACCATGCGCGAAGCGATCCGGCTGGCCTATGACGAGAAGTGGCTGGGCGACGAGATCCACGGCACCGGCCACCGCTTCCACCTCGACGTCCGCGTCGGCGCCGGCGCCTACATCTGCGGTGAGGAGACCTCCATGCTGGAAAGCCTGGAGGGCAAGCGCGGCACCGTCCGGGCCAAGCCGCCGCTGCCGGCGCTGGAGGGCCTGTTCGGCAAGCCGACCGTCGTCAACAACGTGCTGTCGCTGACCTCCGTCCCGATCATCCTGGACAAGGGCGCCAACCACTACCGCGACTTCGGCGTCGGCCGCTCGCGCGGCACGCTGGCCTTCCAGCTCGCCGGCAACATCAAGCACGGCGGAATCGTCGAGAAGGCCTTCGGCGTCACCCTGCACGAGCTGCTCTACGAGTTCGGCGGCGGCACCATCACCGGGCGCCCAATCCGCGCGGTGCAGGCCGGCGGCCCCCTCGGCGCCTATCTGCCGCCCTCGCTGTTCGAGCTGCCGAAGGACTACGAGGCCTTCGCGGCGGTCGAGGCGATGGTCGGCCACGGCGGCATCGTCGTCTTCGACGACAGCGTCGACATGGCCAAGCAGGCCCGTTTCGCCATGGAGTTCTGCGCCGCCGAATCCTGCGGCAAGTGTACCCCCTGCCGCATCGGCGCGGTGCGCGGCGTCGAGGTGATGGACCACATCATCGCCGGCGAGAAGGTGGAGGCGAACATCACGCTGCTCAACGACCTGTGCGAGGTCATGACCGACGGCTCGCTCTGCGCCATGGGCGGCATGACGCCGATCCCGGTGCGCAGCGCCCTGAAGCACTTCCCCGAGGATTTCACCCGCAGCCCCGCGGCTGTCGCGGCCGAGTGAGCGGAAAGGACCAGATCCCATGTCCATCCAAGACATCGATTACGGCACCCCGGCCCGCGAGTCCGCCACCATGGTGACGCTGGACATCGACGGCCGCACGGTGACCGTGCCGGAAGGCACCTCGGTGATGCGCGCGGCCATGGAGGCCGGCATCACCGTGCCCAAGCTGTGCGCGACCGACATGCTGGACGCCTATGGCTCCTGCCGCCTGTGCATGGTGGAGATCGAGGGACGGCGCGGCACGCCGGCCTCCTGCACCACGCCGGTCGCGCCGGGCATGAAGGTGCACACCCAGAACGAGCGTCTGGGCCGTCTGCGCCGCGGCGTGATGGAGCTGTACATCTCCGACCATCCGCTGGATTGCCTGACCTGCCCGACAAACGGCAATTGCGAGCTTCAGGACATGGCCGGCGCGGTCGGCCTGCGCAACGTCCGCTACGGCTACGAGGGTGAGAACCACCGCGCCGCCGTGAAGGACGAGAGCAACCCCTACTTCACCTTCGACCCGTCCAAGTGCATCGTCTGCTCGCGCTGCGTGCGCGCCTGCGGCGAGGTCCAGGGCACCTTCGCCCTGACCATCGACGGGCGCGGCTTCGACAGCAAGGTGTCGCCGGGCGCGCTGGAACAGTTCATGGACAGCGAGTGCGTGTCCTGCGGCGCCTGCGTCCAGGCCTGCCCGACCGCGACCCTGACCGAGAAGTCGCTGATCGAGCTGGGCCAGCCGGAGCACAGCGTCATCACCACCTGCGCCTATTGCGGCGTCGGCTGCTCCTTCAAGGCGGAGATGAAGGGCACCACCGTGGTCCGCATGGTCCCCCACAAGGACGGCGGCGCCAACGAGGGCCATTCCTGCGTCAAGGGCCGCTTCGCCTGGGGCTACGCCACCCACGCCGACCGCCAGATGCAGCCGATGATCCGCGAGACCATCGACGATCCGTGGCGCGTCGTGTCCTGGGAGGAGGCGATCGCCTACGCCGCCACCCGCCTGCGCGCGGTCCAGCAGAAATACGGCCGCGGCTCCATCGGCGGCATCACCTCGTCCCGTTGCACGAACGAGGAGGTGTACGTCGTCCAGAAGATGATCCGCGCCGCCTTCGGCAACAACAACGTCGACACCTGCGCCCGCGTCTGCCATTCCCCGACCGGCTACGGCCTGAAGCAGACCTTCGGCACCTCCGCCGGCACGCAGGACTTCAAGAGCGTCGACAAGTCCGACGTGATCCTGGTCATCGGCGCCAACCCGACGGACGGCCACCCGGTCTTCGGCTCCCGCATGAAGAAGCGGCTGCGCCAGGGCGCCAAGCTGATCGTCATCGATCCGCGCCGCATCGACCTCGTGCGCAGCCCGCACGTCTCGGCGACGCACCATCTCCAGCTCCGCCCCGGCACCAACGTCGCCGCGATGAACGCGCTGGCCCATGTGATCGTCACCGAGGATCTGGTCGACCGCAATTTCGTGGCCGACCGGTGCGACCCGATGGAGTTCGCCCGGTGGGAAGCCTTCGTCCGCGACCCGCGCCACTCCCCGGAGAACACCGAGCAGTACACCGGCATCCCGGCGGCGGAGATGCGCGCGGCGGCCCGGCTTTACGCCACCGGCGGCAACGCGGCGATCTATTACGGCCTGGGCGTCACCGAGCACAGCCAGGGCTCGACCGCGGTGATGGGCATGGCGAACCTCGCCATGGCGACCGGCAACATCGGGCGTGACGGCGTCGGCGTGAACCCGCTGCGTGGGCAGAACAATGTCCAGGGCTCCTGCGACATGGGCTCCTTCCCGCACGAGCTGACCGGCTACCGCCATGTCTCCGACGATGTGGTCCGCCAGCAGTTCGAGGAGGTGTGGAACGCGGCGCTCGACCCCGAGCCGGGCCTGCGCATCCCCAACATGTTCGACTCCGCGGTGGACGGCACCTTCAAGGGCATCTTCGTGCAGGGCGAGGACATCGCCCAGTCCGACCCGAACACCCAGCATGTGTTCGCCGCCCTGCGGGCCATGGAGATCGTCGTGGTGCAGGACCTGTTCCTGAACGAGACCGCGGCCTTCGCCCACGTCTTCCTGCCCGGCACCTCCTTCCTGGAGAAGGACGGCACCTTCACCAACGCCGAGCGCCGCATCAACCGCGTCCGCCCGGTGATGCCGTCCAAGACCGGCAAGCAGGAATGGGAGGTCGTCTGCGATCTGGCCACCGCCATGGGCTATCCCATGTTCTACCGCAGCGGCGCGCAGATCATGGACGAGATCGCCCGCCTGACCCCCACCTTCTCCGGCGTCAGCTTCGAGAAGCTGGACCGGGTGGGCAGCGTGCAGTGGCCCTGCACCGACGAGGAGTCGGTCGGCACGCCGATCATGCACGCCGACGGCTTCGTCCGCGGCCAGGGCCGCTTCATGATCACCGAGTATGTGCCGACGGAGGAGCGCGCTTCCCGCTTCTACCCGCTGATCCTGACGACGGGCCGCATCCTCAGCCACTACAACGTCGGCGCCCAGACCCGCCGTACCGCCAACGTGGCGTGGCACCCGGAGGACATTCTGGAACTCCACGCCCACGACGCCGAGGAGCGGGGCATCCGCGACGGCGATCTGGTCTCCATCGCCAGCCGCATCGGCGCCACCACGCTGCGGGCGCGCATCTCCGACCGGATGCCGCAGGGTGTGGTCTACACCACCTTCCACCACCCGGTGACGGGCGCCAACGTGGTCACCACCGAGAATTCGGATTGGGCCACCAACTGCCCCGAATACAAGGTGACCGCGGTGCAGGTGACGCTGAGCAACCACCCGTCCGACTGGCAGATCCGCCGCGGCGATCTGGTGGAAGTGGCGGCGGAGTAAAGCGGCAACGCGCAGCGGAGGACCAGCCATGCTCACTCACGCCCATTCCCTGCCGGCCAGCGGCACCGGCTTTCCGGAATTCGCCGATCAGGCGGCGAATCAGGCGGCCAGAACGGCGGACGTGACGTGGCTGGTCGCCGAGGAGACCCCGGTGGCGTTCGAATACAACGGACGCTCCCACGCCGTGATGATGGCGACGCCCGCCGATCTGGAGGACTTCGCGCTCGGCTTCAGCCTGTGCGAGGAAATCGTCGGCAGCGCCGCCGACATCGACCGCGTCGACGTCCGCCCGGTCGAGGATGGCATCGTCCTGTCCATCGAGGCGGACCCGTTGCGTCTTCTGCGCGGCTCGCTCCGCCGCCGTTCCATGGAAGGGCGGAGCGGCTGCGGCCTGTGCGGGATCGACAGCCTCGCCAACGCGGTGCGCGAGCCGCCGAAGGTGACGGCGGGCTTCACCCCGTCGGTGGCGGCGGTGGCCGCCGCCTTCGCCGCCTTGCCCGACCACCAGCCGATGAACCGCGCCAACAAATCGCTGCACGCCGCGGCCTGGGCCGGGCCGGACGGGCGCATCGTGATGGCGCGGGAAGACGTCGGGCGGCACAACGCGCTCGACAAGCTGGCCGGCGCGCTGGCCCGTGCGGGCATCGACCCGTCCGGCGGCTTCGCGGTGATGAGCAGCCGTTGCAGCTTCGAGCTGGTCCAGAAGGCCGCGACCATCGGCATCCCCATGCTCGCCACCATCTCCGCCCCCACGGCGCTGGCGCTGAAGCTCGCCCGTGCCGCCGGCATGACCCTGGCCGCCCGCGCCCGCGGCAACGGCGTCATGCTGTTCCGTTAACGAAGAAAACCGACTTTTCCGGGAGCCGACCCATGGACACCACACGCGAACTCGTCCGCATGGCGAACCAGATCGCCAGCTATTTCCAGTCCTACCCGCAGGACGAGGCGGTGATCGAAACCGCCGGCCACATCCGCGCCTTCTGGGAACCCCGCATGCGCCAGCGCCTGCTGGAGCACAGCAGCGCCGGCGGCGAGGGCCTGCACGAGATCGTCACCCAGGCGGTCGAGCGGCTGAAGGGGCCGACGGTGGGCAGCGCGTAGGAACGCGTTGCCCCCACCCCGGCCCTCCCCCGCTGACGCAGGGAAGGGAGAAATTGTCCCCTCCCCTGCGTCAGCGGGGGAGGGTTAGGGAGGGGGCTCGTGCCTGTCCTCCCTACGCCCGCTTGCTCAGCAACCCCTTGAGCACGCGTGACAGCAGATCCGCCAGTTGGAACTGCTCCGGCCCCGGCAGAGCGGCGATGACCGCGGCGAAATCCTTCAGCGGATCGTATTCGAGAAGCGCCAGCGCCTTCTCCGTCGGGTGAAGCTGCACGACGCGGCGGTCCTCCGGCACCGGAACCCGCGTCAGCAACTCCTTCGTCACCAGCACCTCGACCATCTGGGACGCCGCGCCGCGGGTCGTCGCGTGGAAGTCCGCGAAGGCCGACACCGTCCGCTGGCTGTCGTTGGCGCGCGCGAAGTAGCGCAGCGCCGTCCACTGCGACGGCTTCAAACCCTGCGTGTAGCCCATGCTGTCGGCGATGTGACCGATGTGCATCATGACCTCGGCGATCGCCTGCGCCGATGCCAGGGACTGGGGGCTTTTCGACATGCAGCGGGGTCTCGACAGTTGCCAAAAAAATGACCCGCAGCGCAGCGAAGTCGCCGGCAACGAGTCTGTACGATGCAGAGACTATATGGTTACAAAACTATCATGCCCCAGTAGGCAAGTCCACGACTCCCCCACCCCCGACGACGGGGCGCACACTACGTCATCGGCACAGTAAACGAAACATTGACCTTAAAACTCATCCAGCACAAGGTGTCGCACCCCCCCTGTGGCGCCGTCCGGTTCACCGGACCCGGTGCGGAGACAACGCAGGGCTCCTACCACCTCGTGTCGGGGCTGCGCCGCGCGTTTTGTCTGGCGTTGCGCCGCGACTCGCCTATATATCCGCGCCATGACCAGCACGCCCCCGTCCATTCCCGGTTTCAAGACCAACCCGGCCTCCTCCCCCAAGGTGGGGATCGTCAGCCTGGGTTGCCCCAAGGCGCTCGTCGACTCCGAGCGCATCCTCACGCGCCTGCGCGCCGAAGGCTACGAGATCTCGCCGTCCTACGACGGCGCGGACGTGGTGCTGGTCAACACCTGCGGCTTCCTCGATTCGGCCAAGAAGGAATCGCTGGAGGCCATCGGCGAGGCGATCAAGGAAAACGGCCGGGTCATCGTGACCGGCTGCATGGGCGTGGAATTGGACATGATCCGGCAGGTCCATCCGGACGTGCTGGCCGTCACCGGCCCCCACCAGTACGAGCAGGTGGTCAACGCCGTGCACGACGCCGTGCCGCCGGTGCATGACCCCTTCACCGATCTGGTGCCGCCGGAAGGGCTGCGGCTGACCCCGCGCCATTACGCCTATCTGAAGATTTCCGAGGGCTGCAACAACCGCTGCAGCTTCTGCATCATCCCGTCCCTGCGCGGCGATCTGGTCAGCCGTCCCGTCGTCTCGGTCCTGCGCGAGGCGGAGAAGCTGGCGACCGCCGGCGTCAAGGAACTGCTGGTCATCTCCCAGGACACCAGCGCCTACGGCGTCGACCGCAAGTATGCGGAAGAGGACTGGTACGGTCGCAAGGTGAAGGCCCGCTTCATCGACCTCTGTCGTGAGCTGGCGAACTTCGACGTTTGGGTGCGCCTGCACTACGTCTATCCCTACCCGCATGTGGACGAGGTGATCCCGCTGATGGCGGAGGGCCGCATCCTCCCCTATCTGGACATCCCGTTCCAGCACGCCTCCCCCACCGTGCTGAAGGCGATGCGCCGCCCGGCGGCCCAGGAGAAGCAGCTCGACCGCATCCGGAAGTGGCGGCAGGAATGCCCGCATCTGGTTCTGCGCTCCACCTTCATCACCGGCTTCCCCGGCGAGACGGAGGAGGACTTCCAGTTCATGCTGGAGTGGTTGAAGGAAGCGCAGCTCGACCGCGTCGGCTGCTTCAAGTACGAGCCGGTCGAGGGCGCCACCGCCAACGATCTGCCCGGCGCCGTTCCGGAAGAGGTCAAGCAGGAGCGCTGGGAGCGCTTCATGGAGACGCAGAAGGCGATCAGCGCCGAACGGCTCCAGCAGAAGGTCGGCTTCACGCTGGGCGTTCTCATCGACGAGGTCGACGAGGAGGGCGCCATCGGCCGCTCCTACGCCGACGCGCCGGAGATCGACGGCAACGTCTTCCTGAACGGCGAGACGAACGTGAAGCCGGGCGACATCGTGGACGTGACCATCGAGCACGCCGACGAGTACGACCTCTGGGGCTCCATCGAGCGCTCCGAGTAAGACCGGTCGGTCAAAAGGACAAAGGGCCGGGACGGCAATGCCTCCCGGCCCTTTTTCTGTTCACACGCTCAGTACAGCCGCCCGCCGTTCGGAACGCCCTGTCCCGGCCCGACCAGCACCACCTCGCCGTCGGCGTCCGGAAGCCCCAGGCACAGGACCTCGCTGGTGAAGGGGCCGATGCGCTTGGGCGGGAAGTTCACCACGCCCAGCACCTGCCGCCCCACCAACTCGTCGAGCGTGTAGTGGCGGGTGATCTGGGCGGAGCTGCGCCGGGTGCCGATCTCCGGTCCAAAGTCGATGGTCAGCTTGTAGGCCGGCTTGCGCGCCTCCGGAAAGGGCTCCGCCGCGGTGATGGTGCCGACGCGGATGTCCACCTTCAGGAAATCGTCGTAGCTGATGGTCACGGCTCTCGTCCCTGCCCTGTTGCGGTCGTCACGGTTTCAATCACCACGGGCAAGGCTAGCACCGGTGACGCCGAAGCCGAAACGCGAAAGGGCCGCCCCGATGGGCGGCCCTTTGCGGCGCATCTCCCCGGTGGGAGAGAGGCTTACTTCTTGGCGATGGCGGCCTTGACCTCGTCCAGGCTCTCCGACACGCGCTTGGACAGCACGTCGGCGGCCTCGGTGTTGGACTTGGCGACCAGTTCGGCCAGTTCCTTGATGTTCGACAGGGCCTTCTCGAAGGCGACCTTGACCAGTTCGGCCTGCTTGGCGGCCTTCTCTTCCGGCGTGCCGGCGGCGGCGACCTGATTCACATAGGTGCCGGCCTCCTCGACGGAGGAGCGGACGATCTCGGCCTGGCGGCGCAGCACGGCCTGCAGGCCCTCGATCGCGAGCTGGTTGGCGGCGGTCACCGCCTCGATGTTCTTGCGCTGGCTCGCCAGGATCGATTCGACGTCGAGGCCGGGCACCTTGTACTCGCCCAGCATCTTGGACAGGTCGAATTCGAGGAACGGGTTACCGGTCTGCTTGGCCATGGTTCTCACCCCCGACGAAAGGATTCATTCGGCGTGCTGCGGCGCAGCAAACCTGTGGCGCGACTATGCAGATTGCCAAAAAGATAGTCAACGCCCTTGTGCGTCGCACCAGGGGCTACACTGCGTCCTACGGAACCTCAACCAGCGGACGCGCTTCCCGGTTCCCTGGCCGGTTCTCCCGCGCTCTGCGGCGCCGCCTGCGCTTCGGTGGGAGAAGCGCGCCCGGATCTGCGGCTTAATGCCCCAGCCCAGCGTTCCGCCCGCCGCAGTTCGGAATCGAGCGCCGCCATGGTCCGCGACAGGTCGGCGTTGTCGTCCTCCAGGAAGACACGCATGACCCGCGCCTGCACCGCGCCCAGACCGGCCACCAGCAGGGCACCGCCGGTACGGTCGGCCTCCACCCCGGCGGCGCGCAGCATCCAGGCCATCGAGCGTCCGAAATGGCGGGAGAAGGCCAACGCGGTCAGCGGCTCCCGCCGCAGGTCGCGCACGACCGAGCGCAGCCCCTCGCGGTAGGGCAGCAGCGCGTCGTAGCGGCGCATCATCACGTCGAACAGCCGGTCGCGGGCGCTCTCGTCCGGACCGGCCGGGGCGTCGTCGGCGAGGACCGCGGTGTCGGCGATCCGCGACACCGCGGCCAGCGTGTCGGAACGGTTGGGAAAGCGGCGGTAGAAGACGTCCGGCGGCACCCCGGCGGCCCGCGCGATCGCCAGCAGGCCGGTGTTGCGCCAGCCCTGTCCGGCGGCGAGCCGCATCGCCGCGGCGGCCACCCGCCGGTCCAGGTCGTCGGCGCCTCCCCCCGCCGTGGCGCTTTCGGCCGCGGCGCTCTCAGCCGCATCGGGGGCTTCGGGGTCGGTCTTCCAGCGGGTGTCGGCGGTGTCGTCCATGGGGTCGAGCCTCGTGGTCAGCCTGTTCCCCATGATGTGGGACGCCCGCGCCGCACCTCAACCGGGGCGGCAGAAGGGGAAGGGCTCGACCCGCTTCATGTAGGTGGGAATCCAGCCGCACTGCCCGGCGGGGTTGGGCAGGCGGATCGCCTCGATGGCCGGCCAGACCTGGGCGACCACCACCACCAGCGCCACCGTGCCGATGAGCCGGCGCCGCGTCCGCGCGTGCTCCAGCAGACCGGGCAGGCGCAGCAGAACCCAGGCCGCGGCCAGACCCATCAGCGGGTCGGTGTAGGCGGCGTAGGCCCGCTGGAAGCCGCGCAGGGAGAACAGCGTCTCCAGCCCCCAGGCGACCAGCAGCAGAAGCGCCGCCTGCGCCGCGGCCACCCGCTCCCCCCGCCGCCACAGGACGATGCAGCCGCCGATGATGAACCACTCCACCACCACGGTCTGCGGGATGTTGTCGGGGTGCAGGACGATGGTGCGGATCGCCAGCGTGCGCCACAGCCCCTTCGCCAGCAACGTCACCAGCCCGTCGGACAGCACCTGCTCCTGCCCCTGGAGGGCGGCCTGATGCTTCCAGGTGGTGAAGACGAACATATGCTCGATCAGGTTGGCGACGGCGATGACGTTCTGCTCGTGCGGGCGGATCGTCAGGGCGAGCACGCCGAGCGCCAGCCCGAGCGCGACCGCCGCCATGGCCGCCGCCGCGTAGGACAGGCGCACCCGCCACACCGCCGCGTAGACGGCCATGCCGAGGACGACCCACCCGACGATGATCCCCTGATAGACCCCCGACAGCCCGCCGCCGACCGGGCGGTAGGGATAGAGCGACTGGCCGGCGCTGGCGATGCCGTGCTGGATCAGGGCCACCGCGGGAATGGACGCGGCGGCGGCCAGACCCAGAATCCCGGCGGCAATCCAGCGGGGACCGCTCTCCCCGGCGAAACGCCGCCCGAAGGCCAGCGCGATGACCGGAATGCCCATCGCCAGGAAGATCGCCTGGATCTTCGTCACCACCGCCAGCCCGGCCAGCAGCCCGGCGAGCCCGAGCAGCAGCAGGGGGCGCCAGCCCGGCGCGGTGCGGACGGCGACCAGCACGAGGAGCAGCGCCGTCACCACGAAGGAGGCCGACAGCAGATCGGTGCGCATCTGCCGCGCCTGGGTGGACAGGCCGATGCCGAAGGCCATCACCACGGCGGCCAGGAAGGCCACCCGTCGGTCGCCGACCAGCGCGCGGACGAGATTGGCGTAGACCAGCGCGAAGGTCGTGGTGATGAGGATGGACAGCGCCCGCCCGGCCTCCACCAGATTCTGCCAGGCTGCGGTGTAGGCGGCGGTGTCGGCGGCGGGCGGCAAGCCGGACAGGGTGACGACCGGCATCAGCCCCAGGGCGTGCAGCAGCCGGTACCAGACCTCGATCACCAGGAAATAGGTGTAGCCGGGATGGTCGAAATACTCCTGGGGCAGCCCCTCGTTGAACAGCAGCCCGTGATAGGCCAGCACCAGATCCTGGTCGGCGTGCGACCAGTAGGGGGTGCGGAAGCCGATCGCCAGGGCCGACACCACCATCACCAGCGCCAGCGCCGCGCACAGCCCCCACCAGGGCCAGCGGTCCAGCAGGCCGGTGCCGGGCATCCCGGTGGTGCGGTTGGGCATGCCCCCATGGGGCGAGACGGCGCCGCGGTCGAACGATGACATGATCGGAGTATGTCCAGAGGTTACGCGCCAGCGGTTTGTGCACGATTCCGGACGGTTTTGGAACCGCGGCGGCGGCGGGCTGTTTTTTGCGGACCTGCAACTCCTGATCGATCAATCCCATTGCCATAGGAACGGTGCCAGCCCGATGCCTGATTCCGACGACCGCCCGTCACCCCGTTCCACCGCCGCCGTTTCCCGCAGCGCTCACGGCCAGGACCCTGACGGGGCGCGGCCTCCCTCCTCCGGCCGTGCCCTGGTCATCCTTCCCCTCCTGCCCGCCCATCCCGACGAGGGGAACGGCATTCATGGACAGGGAGGGTTCCGCCAGCCCGACGCCCGGCTGTCCGAAGCGATCGCGCTTGCCCAAGCCATCCGCCTGGAGGTGCCGCACGCCGAGGTCATCCGCGTCGCCCGCCCCGATCCCGCCACCCTGTTCGGGCGCGGCACCGCCGAGCGGATCGGCGGCATGGTCGAGGCCTTCCACGCCGATCTGGTGGTGATCGACCATCCCCTGAGCCCGGTGCAGCAGCGCAACCTGGAGCGCCGCTGCATGGCCAAGGTGATCGACCGCACCGGCCTGATCCTGGAGATCTTCGGGGAGCGCGCCCACACCCGCGAGGGCCAGTTGCAGGTCGAGCTGGCGGCGCTGACCTACCAGCGTTCGCGGCTGGTGCGGTCCTGGACCCACCTGGAGCGGCAGCGCGGCGGCTTCGGCTTCCTCGGCGGCCCCGGCGAAAGCCAGCTCGAACTCGACCGCCGCCTGATCGCCGAACGCATCGCGCGGCTGAAATCGGACTTGGAGGAGGTGCGGCGGACGCGCAAGCTGCACCGCTCCGCCCGGCAACGCGGTGGCACCCCGCTGGTGGCGCTGGTCGGCTACACCAACGCCGGCAAGTCGACCCTGTTCAACCGGCTGTCCGGCGCCGGCGTCACCGCCGAGGACATGCTGTTCGCCACTCTCGACCCCACGGTGCGCCGGATCGTATTGGCCTCGGGCAAGACCATGGCCCTGTCGGACACGGTGGGTTTCGTGTCGGAGTTGCCGACCCAGCTCATCGCCGCCTTCCGCGCCACGCTGGAGGAGGTGCAGGCCGCCGACCTGATCCTGCACGTCCGCGACGTCTCGCACCCCGACACGGCGGCGCAGAAGGCGGATGTGGATTCGGTGCTGGCCGACCTCGGGATCGACGCCGACAATGACCCGCGGGTGGTCGAGGTGCTCAACAAGACCGACCAGATGCCGGCGACCGCCCGTGGCGCGCTGCACATGCGCCTTGCCAACCAGCGGATGATGGAGGGGGAAGAGCGCGCCGTCGCCGTGTCGGCCCTGACCGGCGAGGGGCTGGACGATCTTTTGGAGTTGCTGGACCGGCGCATCTCGGCCGGGCGGCAGGTGCTGGAGCTGAGCGTGAACCTGTCGGACGGGCGCGCCCTGGCCTGGCTCTATGAACATGGGCAGGTGCTGGACCGTCGGGACGAGGACGGGCAGGCCCATGTGCATGTTGCCTTGGCCCCCGCCGACGTCGCCCGTTTCGAGAACCGCTTCGTCGGACAGGACAGCCGCTGACGGGAAATCGCCCCTCATCCGGCCTTCTGCTTCCGATGGTTTGAAACCACCGCCGCTCTCCTGCGTTGTGACGGGCAGGCCGGTCCGTGACCCCGACCCGCCATGACGTCCCGCCACGACCAGGAGGAGGCAGCCCCATGACTGAAAAGCCGGGCCACGATCGGGCCGAGCGCGTGCGCCGCCGCGCCCATGACATCTGGGAGCGGGAGGGCCGCCCCGACGGACGCCACGACGAGCATTGGGCCCAGGCCGAAGCCGAGGTCGACGACGAGATCCGCGCCGAGCGGCGGGGCGAGGAAACGGAAAGCGGCGCGCCGGACGCTCCGCCGAAACGGCGCTCCAAGGCGACCGCCGCGAAGCAGTCCTCCGCAAAGGAGTCAAAGGCCGCTTCCAAGGCCGTTGGGGGCAGCGGCACGCGGGCGGCGGCGGAAAACCTGTCGGCGGTGGCGGCCGGACGGACGGAGCAGACCGGCACGACCAAAACCGGCGGCCAGATCTCACGCGGTGGTGCAGCCAGCGGAAAGCCGGGCAAGGCGTCGCGCCGGGACGCCTCGCGCGGCTGAAGGGGCGGGGGCCCTCCCCCCCCATGCCGCGCAGACCTCCCATGCCCCGCAGGACGGAAAATGGGACGGAAAAGGGAACGAGAGGTCTGGTTTCCGCCCTTCGGGATTGCTAGTGTTGCTGCCCCTGCGCATCCGCACGCAATGTTCGATCCCTGAGGTAGAGACATGCCGCATTATCGCTCCCGCACTTCCACGCACGGCCGCAACATGGCGGGCGCCCGCGGCCTGTGGCGCGCGACGGGCATGAAGGACGGCGATTTCGGCAAGCCGATCATCGCGATCGCCAACTCCTTCACCCAGTTCGTGCCGGGGCACGTCCACCTAAAGGATCTGGGCCAGCTCGTCGCCCGCGAGATCGAAAAGGCCGGCGGCGTCGCCAAGGAGTTCAACACCATCGCGGTGGACGACGGCATCGCCATGGGCCACGACGGCATGCTCTACAGCCTGCCCTCGCGCGAGCTGATCGCCGACGCCGTCGAGTACATGGCCAACGCCCATTGCGCCGACGCGCTGGTCTGCATCTCCAATTGCGACAAGATCACCCCCGGCATGCTGATGGCAGCCATGCGGCTGAACATCCCGGCAGTCTTCGTGTCGGGCGGCCCGATGGAGGCCGGCAAGGTCAACTGGCGCGGCAAGACCAAGGCCGTGGACCTGATCGACGCCATGGTCGCCGCCGCCGACCCGACGGTGACCGACGAGGAGGCCGCGGTCATGGAGCGCGGCTCCTGCCCGACCTGCGGCTCCTGCTCCGGCATGTTCACCGCCAACTCGATGAACTGCCTGACCGAGGCGCTGGGCCTCTCCCTGCCCGGCAACGGCACCATCCTGGCGACCCACGCCGACCGCAAGGAGCTGTTCCTGGCCGCCGGCCGCATGGCGGTGGAGCTGTGCCGCCGTTGGTACCAGGAGGAGGACGCCACCGCCCTGCCCCGCGGCATCGCCACCTTCGAGGCGTTCGAAAACGCCATGACGCTCGACATCGCCATGGGCGGCTCCACCAACACGGTGCTGCACCTGCTGGCCGCCGCGCAGGAAGGCCAGGTGCCCTTCACCATGGCCGACATCGACCGTCTGTCGCGCCGCGTGCCCAACGTCTGCAAGGTCGCGCCGGCGGTCTCCGACGTCCACATCGAGGATGTGCACAAGGCCGGCGGCATCTTCGGCATCCTGGGCGAGCTTGACCGCGGCGGTCTGCTGAACCGCGACGTCGCCACCGTCCACGCCAAGACCCTGGGCGACGCGCTGGACCGCTGGGACGTCAAGCGCACCCAGGACGAGGGCGTGCATACCATGTTCAAGGCCGCTCCCGGCGGCATCCCGACGACCATCGCCTTCAGCCAGGAGAAGCGCTGGCCGGAACTGGACCTCGACCGCGACAAGGGCGTCATCCGCTCCGTCGACAGCGCCTTCAGCAAGGACGGCGGCCTCGCCGTGCTGTTCGGCAACATCGCCGAAAAGGGCTGCATCGTGAAGACGGCGGGCGTCGACGCCTCCAACCTCGTCTTCGCCGGCCCGGCCCGCGTCTTTGAAAGCCAGGACGCGGCGGTCGAGGCGATCCTGGGCGACACCGTCAAGGCGGGCGAGGTGGTGGTCATCCGCTACGAAGGCCCGCGCGGCGGCCCCGGCATGCAGGAGATGCTCTACCCGACCAGCTACCTGAAGTCGAAGGGGCTGGGCAAGGCCTGCGCCCTGGTCACCGACGGCCGCTTCTCGGGCGGCACCTCGGGCCTGTCGATCGGCCACGCCTCGCCGGAAGCGGCCCAGGGCGGCGCCATCGGCCTCGTCCGCGACGGCGACCGGATCGAGATCGACATCCCCAACCGCAAGATCAACCTCGCGGTGTCCGAGGAAGAGCTGCGGAGCCGTCGCGACGCCGAGAACGCCAAGGGCGCCGACGCCTGGAAGCCGGCCAACCGCAACCGCGTCGTCTCGCCGGCGCTGCGCGCCTACGCCGCCCTGACCACCAGCGCCGACCGCGGCGCGGTCCGCGATGTCTCGCAGGTCGAAGGCATCGCCGTGAAGCGCTGACGCCCCTCCGAAGGCGCGACCGAAGGACCCCGGTCCTTCCGGTTAAGACTTTCGGAAAGGTTGTGAGCATCGTCAACAGCAACGAACGGCACCGCGGCAATCCACGGTGCCGTTTCGCTTTGCGGGGGCAGTGAAGGACGCAAGGGCATGCGGCAGTATGTCTCCGATCCCCCTGCACCATCGCCGAAAGAAGCACAGGCCTTCGATCGCGAAATCTGTCATCGTCCTTGGGCATGCGCCGGCATGCCGGAACGCGACACGCGTTCCGGAAGATCAACACCACGGGGAAACCGATGGCGCAGCCGCGGTCCGTCGTCCGGGAGGATGCCAAAGCGACACCCGCGGGTGCGGCGTTCCGGCGCGCGCTGATGGACATCGCGGATGCCCTGCACCGGGCCGAGGAAGGCATCGGTTCCGTCCTGGCCGTGACAGCGGCGGCGGAGGACTCCCACCGCCTGATCGCCGCCCTCGTCCACAGCCCCGTCACCGCCGGATTCGGCGTTCTGCGCTGGCCGCAATCCCTTCTGCCGCCGCTGGGCGGGCCCGACGATCTCGAAGCGGTGGCCCACAGCCTTCTGACTCTGGCCGATGGGCCCACGGACGACACCCATTGCAACCTCGTCCTGGCCGCCGAACGCGGCGGTGGTGAACTGGCGGGGGCGGCGGTGCGCGGCCTGCTCGGCCTGCCGTCGCTCCACCCGCTGTGGCTGGGTCTGGACGGCGCGCAGAGGGCGGATTTCCAGGTGGAGGGGCTGGCCGCCGCCATACTGGACCTGTGCTACGAGCGCCCCGTCCTGATCGTGGTGGAGAACGCCCAGTGGGCGCGCGGCTTGACGGTGCCGCTGCTCGACGCGCTGGGCAATGCCGTCGAGGACGCCCGGCTGTGCCTGCTGGCCATCGGTTCTCCGGCGTCCGGCGCTCGGCCCGGCGGATGGACGCCCTCCGGCACGGCACGGCGCATGGTCCTGCCGGGCGCGGACGGCGGCGGCCCGGATCCGCATGCGGATGATCCGGCGCCGCACGCCATCCTGGTGAGGGCGCTGCGCCGCGACCGGCGGCCGGAGCGGATCGAGTGGATGGCCCATCACGCCCCATTGGCCGGGGATTGGGCTCTGGCCTGCGCCTGCGCGCGGCACGCCGGACGGCGGGCGGAGGCGGACTGCCGTCCAGCCGACGCCGCCCGGCATTACGCGGACGCGCTGGACGCGCTGGACCGCTTGCCGGCGACCCGGCGGCACGCGCAACGGCGCATCGACCTGTGGACCGCCTTGGCGCGGACCCGTCCGTCGGCGGATGGTGGCGCGATCAAGGCGGCGGAGAAGGCCCACGCGCTCGCCGAGGACCTTGGCGATCGGATGCGCACCGCGCGGGCCCTGTCGATCCTGGCAAGCCTGCGCTGGGTCGGCGGCAACCTGCCGGCGGCCCAGCGGACGGGCCTGCGGGCGTTGCGGATCTGGCGTCAGTCCGAAAGCCCCCGGCAGCAGGTTCAAACGCTGATCAAGCTCGGCCGTGGCCTGACCGAGGCGGGCCGCTTCCGACACGCCGACACCGTCCTGCGCGCCGCTGCGGGCCTAGTCGCCGATCCGGCCGCCGATTCCGCCGCCAACTTGGCGGTCGACCCGGCGCATCAGCGGGAGACTCGCCGACTCCATGGCCCGACGGCGCTGGCTTCAGTGTGCGTCGCCGCGCACCGGGCGCGCTGCCGGGCGGAACTCGGCGATCCGGAGGACGCGCTGCGACTGGCGCAGGAGGCACTCGCCCAGGCGGAGCACAGCGGCCACGCCGCGTCGCGCGCCCTGGCCTGTCTGCATCTCGGCTGGGCGGCGCTGACCGGGGGGCGTTACGCCCAGGCGGTGGACCCGCTGAAACGGGCCGTCGCCATCACCGAAACGATCCGCCTGCACGCTTGCCAGCCGCTCGTCCTCGGCGCGCTGGGCTACGCGCTGGCCCGCACGGGTGCGCTCAGCGACGGGGCGTCCCTGCTGCTGGGCAGCCGGGAGCATGCCCGCATGCTCGGCATCCGGCGCCACGAGCCGCAGATCCTCATCTGGATCGCCGAGGCCGCCCTGCTCTCCGGCCAGCCGGAGGACACCGTCCGCAACGCCCGAGACGCCGCGGAGAAGGCCGCGGGCGCCGGACAGGCCAGTGACGAGGCCTGGGCGCGGCTTGCCCTGGCCCGCGGGCTGGCCGCGCAGGGGAACGTCGACGCGGCCCGGTCATCCGTGGACGACGCCGCCGGCATCGCCGCGCGGCGCTCGATGGCGTCGTTGCTGGCGCAATGCGCCGATCTGCGCAGATCCGTGACGTCGCTGTGATGAGGGACCGGGGAACGCTGGACAGACGCCACGAAGATCGAGCTTAATTTGCCAAGCACCCGCATAAAAGGCGGTGCGTTCGCATACGAATCTCCATATCGTAGACGCTCTCCCCTGCGGACGGCATCGTCCGTTCCCTGCTTTCGAAACGGACAACCGCCGACGATGACTCTTGCCCAGCTCACCCGATTGCGCGGGCACAGGGGTTTGGGGTTCATGTTCGCGCTGGCGACCTTCGCCGTCGCGCTGGTCGCGCGTCTCGCCTTGGACGACCGGCTTCCGGCGGGCTTTCCCTTCCTCACCTTCTTCCCGGCGGTCATCGTCACCACCTTCCTCGCCGGGCTGTGGCCGGGCATCCTGACCGCTCTGCTGAGCGGGCTGGCCTCCTGGTATTTCTTCCTTGGGACCGCCCAGTCGCTCGATCTGCCTCCCGGCAGCGCGCTGGCTCTGGGCTTCTTCGGCCTGGTCGTGGCCGTGGACATCGCCGTGATCCACATCATGAACGTGGCGCTGGAACGGCTGGCAGAGGAGCGCAACCGCAGCGCCCGCCTGACGCAGCAGACCCAGGTGATGTTCAGCGAGCTTCAGCACCGCGTCTCGAACAACCTTCAGCTCGCCTCTTCCCTGATCGCGATCCAGAAGTCGAAGGTGAGGGACCCGGAAGCCCGCCGCGCGCTGGAGGAGGCCGCAGGACGGCTGTCCACGCTCGGCCGCCTGCACCGGCGGCTCCACGCGCCCCATGACGGGCCGATGGACATGGAACCGTTCCTGCGCGAGCTGTGCCAGGACATCCTCAAGACCTCCGGGGCGGAGCGGATCGATTGCACGGTCAGCGCCGCCGCGTTCGACCTGTCGCCGGACACCCTGATCCCGCTCGCCCTCATCCTCACCGAACTGGTCAGCAACGCCCTGGAGCATGGTTTCCCCAACGGCGAGGCCGGCCGCATCGGGGTGGATTTGCAAGCGGGCGATGGGGGGCTGGTTCTGACTGTGTGCGACGACGGGGCGGGCCTTCCCGACGGCTTCACCCTGACCCGCCCCTCCAGTCTCGGCCTGAAGATCGTCAGCTCGCTGGCCACCCAGATCGGAGCGACCTTCAGCATGAGCGGGGCCAACGGACAGGGCACCACGGCCCGGCTTGCCCTGTCCCAGCCCACCCCGCCCTGACGGGCAACGGTGGACAGCGGCCCGGTGGACAGCGATAGGGCATTTGGGCAAAAGTCCCGCCCATGCCCATCCTCTCCCCCTCCCCCGCATCGGTGGCCCCGGCAAACCGGCGCATCGGCGCCATCGACACGGCCCGCGGCGTGGCCCTGCTCGCCATGGCCCTCTATCACGGCTCCTGGGACCTGACCTATCTGGGGCTGGCTGATTTCGACCTGTTCGGCGACCCATTGTGGCTGGCCGCGCGCACCGGCATCCTCGGCAGCTTCCTGATTCTGTCGGGCCTCAGCCTCGTTCTGGCGGCGGAGGGTGGGATCGACCGGCGGCGGTTCCTGCGGCGGTTCGCTCTGCTCGTCCTGGCGGCGGGTGGCGTGTCGGCGGTGTCGCTGGTCCTGTTTCCAGACAGCCCGATCTTCTTCGGCGTGCTGCATCATATGGCGGTGGCGAGCCTGCTTGGGCTTGCGCTGCTGCGCCTGCCGTGGCCGGCGCTCCTGCTGCTCGGCGTGGCGGTCATCGCCGCAGGAGAGACGGTCGCCCTGCCCCTGTTCGACACGCCCTGGCTGCGCTGGATCGGGCTGATGACCTTCGCGCCGGAATCGAACGACTACGTGCCGCTCTTTCCCTGGTTCGGTGGCTTCCTGTTCGGAATGGCGCTGGGGCGCTTGTGGCGGCCTGCCCCGAACGCGGTTCGAGGTGGAGCGGTCAGGCGCGCATTCGCCTGGGCCGGGCAGCACAGCTTGGCCGTCTATCTGCTGCACCAGCCCATTCTGTTCGGCCTGCTGTCGCTGCTGGCGATGGGGGCCGGCGCCGACCCGGCGGACGTCCGCAGCTTCCAGACCTCCTGCGTGGCGACCTGCACGTCCGGCGGCGGCGCGGTGGCGCACTGCACCGCCACCTGCCGCTGCGTCTCCGACGACCTGAACGGCGCCGGCCTGTGGTCCGACTTCGTCCACGACCGCCTGACCGCCGACAGCGCCCGCAAAGTCGACGGCATCATCCAAAGCTGCGGCAGCCGCTGACCGGGAGTGGGACCCTACGCCCGGCGCTTGCCCACCGTGTCGGCGACGTAGGCGTCCCGATGGCCCATCGGCTTCGGGCCGCGCCCGTCCTCCTCGGTGGTGTCCTGGGCGGTCTGGTGCTCGATCTCCGCGTTCAGCTCGGCTCCCATCAGGATCACGTAGGAGGTCAGGTTGAACCACAGCAGAAGCACCACGCCCGCTCCGACCGACCCGTAGGTCTGGTTGTAGCTGCCGAAGTTCGAGACGTAGACCGAGAAGCCCACCGAGGCGATGATCCACAGCGCCGTGGCGATGGCCGATCCCCAGGTGACCCAGCGCCATTTCGGCTGCCGGCGGTCCGGCCCGTAGCGGTAGAGCACGGCAAGCGCCAGGACGATCGCCACCGCCAGGATGGGCCAGCGCGCGAGGCTGGCGGCCCAACCGATCGGGGTGTCCCGCAAGCCGAGGAAATTGATGGCCGCCGGCACCGCCACGATCATTGCCAGGGTCATGATCACGAAGACCAGCCCGGCCAGCGTCAGAACCAGTGACAGGCCGGCGAGCCAGATGAAGCTGCGCCGCTCCTTCTCTCCGTACGCGATGTTCAGCGCGGTGATCAGGGAATTGGTGCCGCGCGACGCGCTCCACAGAGTCAAGGCGAGGCCGAACAGGACGCCGAAACCCAGACCTTCCTGCGGCGCCGACGCCACGTTGCGCGCCTGATCGCGCAGCACATTCAACGCCTCCGGCGGCAGCAGTCCGGCCAGTTGATTGACCTGCTGTTCCACCCCCGCCGGGTCGAAGGCGAGGCCGTAGAGCGACACCAGCGCGGCGATGGCCGGGAAGATGGCGAACAGGGCGTAGTAGGCCACGCCCGCCGCCACGATGGAGATGTTGTCCTTGCCCTGCTCTTCCCAGGTGCGCCAGAGGATGTCCTTCCAGCCCGCTTTGGGAATGTCGGACGGCCGGGCCGCCGACCGCCCTCTTCCCCCCATCTCGACGCGCGGATATTGGTTGCGGTGGCGACGGCTCAGCCCCAGCATGGTTCCCCCTTTACGCGACCGCTTCACGCAGCGCGCCGACGCGGTGGCGCACTGTCTCGATCTCGTGGAAATGGGCGCCGACGATCACCGTCAACTCCTCGGGAAGTTCGTCGTGCAGGCTGTTGCGGAACAGACCCAGCGTGCCCTCCACGCCGCTTTCCAGCCCGCGGAGCAGCCCGCCGCGCGTCCGCGCGCCGCCCAGTTCGGTGTCCAGGTCGCGCCAGACCGCATGAACCGGCAAACGCAGGTCCCGCCCTCCGCCGCGACGCACCAGTTCCGCCTCCAGGGCGGCGGCGCTGCGGTCGAACTGGGTGGCGACCTGAGAAAGCCGGTTCCTCAGATCGGGGTCGTCGAGGACCATGTCGGCCTGACGGAACCCGGTGGCTCCCTGGCGGCAGGCGGCGACCAGAACGCTCAGCACATCCTGGATCGTCCCGTCGACAACCCGTCCGGTCGGCGTTGCGGAGGCGACCGGTTCGACCTCCGGCGTGCGCGACACGGTCCAGGCGAACCACAGGGCGCCCGCCGCCACCAGGGCCAGCGGCCAAGGGTTGGAGCGTATGGCCCGGGCCATGCGCGACGGGTTGCCCTCGACCACGTCGCGCACCACCTCGATGACGCCGCCCGACATCTGGCCGGGCGACAGGCGGAACTCGATTTCGTCGAGAACCGCGTCCATGCGGCCGCGGATGGCGTGGATGTCCTGTTCGATCTCGTCCGTCCCACGCCGGCCGCGCGGCGATGCCGGGCTTTCGGATGTGGGCGTGCTGTCTGCTGTGTTGCCCGCCGCGACGCCGTGCATGGTGTCGGCATACGGATCGGTGGCTCGGTTCATGCCGGCGACTCCCCCTCTTGACGCTGCCGCCAAGCAACACCGCAAGTTGGCCGAAGGTTCCGGTTTGCTGCCGGGGTGACACGAGGGATCGCCCACCCGATCTTTTTAAACCGCCGGCAATCGGGAGCGGTACCCCACACCTTGCAAACCGTCACGGATCGGTTTGCCGGAGGAGCCAGATCGGATGGCCGATCAGACCGTCAAGTCATTGGGGGAAATGGTGATCCGGGTGGGATTCGAACCCACGGCCACATGATTAAAAGTCACGTGCTCTACCGACTGAGCTACCGGATCACAGAAGCGTACGGCCTGTCGCCGATGCGGGGCGCAACATAGGGGCCAGTGACTCCCCCGTCAACAGCGGGGTTGGGCGGAGCGTACAAAAATTTCGCCATCCGCCGCCACCCCGCCGCCGCCGCTGTTCGGCGTCACTGCTTAAGGGTCTGCACTTTCTTGTTGGCGTCGCCGTTGCCGGCTTCCAGGGCGAAACGCTCGGCCAGATGATCGGCCACGCGGCCGCTGACAAAGCCGCGGATGTCGCCGCCCAGGCGCCCGATCTCCTTGACGAAGCGCGAGGAGATGAACTGGCTCTTCTCCGAGGCCATGAGGAACATGGTCTCGATCTTCGGGTTCAGACGGGCGTTCATGCCCGCCATCTGGAACTCGTACTCGAAATCGGAAACCGCCCGCAGGCCGCGGATGATCACGGTGGCGTTCACCTCCACCGCAAAATGCATCAGCAGCGTGTCGAAGGCCCGCACCTCGATGCTGGCCCCCGCGTTGTTGAGGGCGGTCACGTCCTCCCGGACCATCGCCACCCGCTCGTCCGTCGAGAAGAGCGGCCCCTTGCCGGCGTTGCGGGCGACGCCGACGATCAGGTGATCGACGAGGCGCGACGCCCGCTGGATGATGTCCATGTGCCCGTTGGTGATCGGGTCGAAGGTGCCGGGATAGACACCGATGCGGCGCTTGGCCATGGGAGTACCTTCCGCCTCTTCTTATTCGATCGGTTCACCGGGCGTCTCGCCGGGGCCGGCGGCATCGGCGCTGTCGTCCACGGCGGCCGTCCCGCCGCCGTCGAGATCACCGCCCAGGCCACCGTTTCCGTTGGCCCCGTTCCCGTTGGTATCCTCGTCCTCCGCGATGGAGGCGACGGACACCACGCGCTCGTCCGCACCCACGCGGAACAGCGTGACGCCCAGCGTCTTGCGGCCCGCGATGCGCACGTCGTGGATCGGCATGCGGATGACCTGACCGCCGTTGGTGACCATCATCACCTGATGCGAGTCCTCCACCGGGAAGGCCGCCACGATGGAACCGTTGCGGTCGCCCATCTCCATATTCCAGATGCCCTGGCCGCCGCGGCCGGTCACCCGGTACTCGTAGGAGGAGGTCCGCTTGCCGTAGCCGCGCTCGGTCACGGTCAGCACATACTGCTCCAGGCCCTTCAGCTCCTCGTAGCGCTCCATGCTGAGCGTCACGGCTTCGGTCGGCACCTCATCGGCCTCCGGCGCCGCCTCGCCCTCCATATCGACGCCTTCCTCGCGCTTGCGCTTCAGGAAGGCGGCGCGCTCCTCGGGCGAGGAGTCGACGTGGTGGAGCGTGGTCATCGAGATGACCTCGTCGCCGTCGGCCAGTCGGATGCCGCGCACGCCGGTCGAGGTGCGGCCGGCGAAGACGCGCACGTCGGCGACCTCGAAGCGGATGCACTTGCCGCCACCGGTCGCCAGCAGGACGTCGTCGGCCTCCGAGCAGGTGCGGACGGCGATCAGACGCTCGCCCTCCTCCTCCAGCTTCATGGCGATCAGGCCGTTGGAGCGGATGTTGGCGAAGTCCGACAGGCGGTTGCGCCGCACGTTGCCCTTCGAGGTGGCGAAGACGACGTGCAGGTCTGCCCACACGGCCTCGTCCTCGGGCAGCGGCAGGACCGTGGTGATGGTCTCGCCGTCGATCAGCGGCAGCAGGTTGACGAAGGCCTTGCCGCGCGCCTGCGGGTTGCCCAGCGGCAGGCGGTAGACCTTCAGCTTGTAGACCATGCCGCGCGACGAGAAGAGCAGCAGCGGCGTGTGGGTGTTGGCGACGAACAGGTCGCTGACCGCGTCCTCCGCCTTCATCGACATGCCCGACCGGCCCTTGCCGCCGCGCTTCTGCGCGCGGTAGGTGGACAGCGGAACGCGCTTCACGTAGCCGGACTGGCTGACCGTGACGACCATGTCCTCGCGCTGGATCAGGTCCTCGATGTCGGCCTCGAACTCCAGCTCCTGGATCTCGGTGCGGCGCGGGGTGCCGAACCGCTCCTTCATCTCCACCAGCTCGTCGCGGAGGATGCCAAGCAGCTTTGCGCGGTTGGCCAGCGTCTCCAGGTAGTCGGCGATCTGGTCGGTCACGTCCTTCAGCTCGGCGCCGATGCGGTCGCGCTCCAGCCCGGTCAGGCGGTGCAGACGCAGGTCGAGGATGGCGCGGGCCTGCTCCTCCGACAGCCGGTAGGTGCCGTTCTCCGACACGCCGCGGCCCGGCTCGTCGATGAGCGCGATCAGCGGGGCGACGTCCATCGCCGGCCACTCGCGCTCCATCATCTGCTCGCGCGCCCAGACGGGGTCCGGGGCGCTGCGGATGAGCGCAATCATGGCGTCCAGATTGGCGACGGCGACGGCCAGACCGACCAAGGTGTGGGCGCGCTCGCGCGCCTTGCCCAGCAGGAACTCGGTGCGCCGGGTGATGACCTGCTCGCGGAACCGGACGAAGGCAACAATGATGTCCTTCAGGTTCATCAGTTCCGGGCGGCCGCCGTTCAGCGCCAGCATGTTGACGCCGAAGGACGTCTGCAGCTGGGTGTGGCGGAAGAGCTGAGCCAGCACCACGTCGGGCACGGCGTCGCGCTTCAGCTCGATCACCACGCGCACGCCGTCGCGGTCCAATTCGTCGCGCAGGTCGGCGATGCCCTCGATCGTCTTGTCGTTGACGACCTCGCCGATGCGCTCCATCAGCTTGGACTTGTTGACTTGGTACGGGATCTCCGTCGCCACGATGGCGAGGCGGTCCTTGCGCACCTCTTCGATGTCGGTCTTGGCGCGGATGATGACGGAGCCGCGCCCAGTCATCAGGGCCGAGCGGACGCCCGACCGGCCGAGGATCATGCCGCCCGTCGGGAAGTCCGGACCGGGCACGATCTCGATCAGCTCTTCGAGCGTGACATCGTTGTTGTCGATGTAGGCGCAGCAGGCGTCCACCACCTCACTCAGATTGTGGGTGGGGATGTTGGTCGCCATGCCGACGGCGATGCCGCCGGCGCCGTTGACCAACAGATTCGGGAAGCGCGCCGGGACGACCGTGGGCTCCTTGCCCGAATCGTCGTAGTTGGCCTGGAAATCGACGGTGTCCTTGTCGATGTCGTCGAGCAGCGCCTCCGCCGCCTTGGCCAGCCGCGCCTCGGTGTAGCGCATGGCCGCGGCCGGGTCGCCGTCCATCGAACCGAAGTTGCCCTGCCCGTCGATCAGCGGCAGGCGCATGGAGAAGCCCTGCGCCATGCGGACCATGGCGTCGTAGATCGCGCTGTCGCCGTGCGGGTGATATTTACCCATCACGTCGCCGACGATGCGCGCCGACTTCTTGTAGGGCTTGGTCGAGTCGTACCCGCCCTCCTTCATCGCGTAGAGGATGCGGCGGTGCACCGGCTTCAGCCCGTCGCGGACGTCGGGCAGAGCGCGGCTCACGATCACGCTCATCGCGTAATCGAGATAGGACCGGCGCATCTCGTCTTCGATGGTGACCGGCGCGATGTCGGAGGCGGGAGGAAGGGGCGTCGTGCTCAAGGAGACAAACTCATTCTACGGGCTGCGGCGATGCTCGGTGTTCAGCGCTTGCTGTTCAACGCACTCGGTTCAACACTTAAGGCTCAACGGTGCTCGTCCGCACGGCCCTTCGGGCCGCTGCATGTAATATAAGAATTCCTATCAGCTTTCGCATGTGCACACAACGCTCCGGCAATCCCACGGTTTCTGGCCTTTGCAGGTCAATGGCCTCCGGCCTTGGCGGACCGGGGGCGGCTCAACAGCGCGAAGCGCAGCGAAAGGATGGTCACGGATACCACACTGGCGATCAAAATTCCCTCAAAAAGACCACGCGCGCCGCGGTCCAACCCGAAGGCGAGCAGGGCCGACACCGGAATCATCACCACCGCGTAGGAGATGAAGTGCAGCGCGGTGGGGACCCAGGCGTCGCCGCGCCCGCGCAGCGCGTTCGCCATGACCACCTGCCCGCCGTCGGCCACCAGAACCCAGGCAGTGAAGGCGATCAGCGGCGCCACCGCGGCGATCAGTTCGGGGTCGGCGCTGTAGATGGCGGCCAGCGGCTCCGGCACCCAGCGGTAGAGCACACCGACTCCGGCCAGGATCAGGCTGGTGACCGCCAGCCCCGTCCAGCCGGCCAGGGCCATGTCCAGCGGGTCGCGCCGGCCATAGGCCACCCCCACCCGCACCGCCGTGGCCGAGGCCAGCCCGACCGCCGCCATGAAGGGCAGCGCCGTCAGGTTCAGCCCGACCGTGTAGGCACCGAGCGCCAGCGGCGAGATCATCCCGGCGAACAGCCCCAGCGTGGCGAAGGCGCCGCTCTCCACGCCCAGGCTGACCCCGGCGGCGTAGCCGAGATGGCGCTGCTTGCGGCTGCCGCTCCACCAGTCGCGGACCGGGTCGCGCACCGCCCAGCGGGCGTGATCGCTCATGTGCCAGGCGTAGAAGGCAAGGCCGAGCCCCATCCCCCAGCGCACGGCCGTGGTCGCCCAGGCCGAACCGACCGCTCCCAGGGCCGGGAAGCCGCCATGCCCCCAGACCAGCATCCAGGCGAGCAGAGCGTTCAGGAGATTGCCGAGGATCATCGCCACCATGCCCGGCACGGGCCTCTTCAGCCCTTCCAGGAAGAAGCCGGTGGCGACGTACAGCATCATGCCCGGCATGCCGAAGCCGAGCACCGCCATCACCCGACCGCCGCCCGCCGCCAGATCCGCGGATTGGCCGGTCAGGCGGAAGAACGGCTCGCCGGCCAGCGAGGCCAGGGCGAACAGGATACCGAGCAGCAGCGCGTAGGGAATCGCCCGGCGCCAGATGCGCCCGCACTCGGCGTCCTGGCCGGCGCCCAGGGCATGGGCGGTCACCGCCACCACGCCCATCATCAGCCCGACACCGGTGGTGACCAGCAGGTTGGCCGGCAGATGGGCCAGCCCGTAATAGGCGAGTTCCTGCGCGCTGTAGCGGCCGACGATGGCCGTATCCACCGCCATCATGACGACCAGCCCGGCGCGCGAGACGATGACCGGGGCGGCCAGCCGCAGCAGTTCGCCGGCATGGATGCGCAGACGGTCGGCCAGGAGAGGGGCGGGAATCGCGTGGTCAGGCATGATCAGGGTGTCGGTCGCTTGTGTTCGGTTGTCACCGCCGGTGGCGGAACCGGCCATCTTGACCGTGCGACGTACCACGTCAAGTGGCGGCTTATTGTCCTTCCGCCCTGTTGCAAATCCGCCGAATGGGCCGGAACCAACGCCCGCGGCGGCGCGTTGACGAAGCAACAGCATCTATTGAGGAGTTCGGGATCATGAGCCGCGCCATGCCGTTCCCCGTCCGCCAGATTGCCCTCGCCAGCTTCGTCCTGACCTTCGCCGCGCTGCTCGTCGGCTGCAACACGGTCGAAGGGGCCGGGCAGGATGTCCAGGCCGGCGGCCGCGCCGTCGAACGCGCCGCCGAGTGACGCGCCCCACCCGCCTTTCAACCACAAGAGAGACGCCCGCATGAGCGATCCCATGATGCCGGAGCGCCCCACCGAGGTGCCGCCGCCAAGCAACCCGAACACCCCGCAGCCGGACCGTCCGACCACGCCGGACCCCTACCCGGTTCCCGAGAACCCCGACACCCCTCCGGAGATGCCGCCGCCGGCGGACCAGCCGACACCGGGCATGCCGACGCCGACCCAGGCGTAAGGCGCCGGGCACGACGACCGACCGGTGACCGCCGATGCGAAAACGGCCGGGGCCCTCAGGCTCCGGCCGTTTTCTTTGTCCGAAGCCTCTGCATCGAAAGTCGAAGATTCGAATCTGGAAACAACACCGAAACACAAGGGCAACAAGTCCCAAGGGACCGTGGCAAAAATTGGCACCGATGCGCACGGTGTTTTTTTACCTTTCCGCCACCCCACCTCAATGTTAACGATTTGTTAATCATTGAGGAGAGGCAACCATGGCCAGGTTTTCGGGAACCAACGCCGCCGAACGCTATCTCGGCACCGACTCCGCCGACACGGTCTATGGCAATGGGGGGAATGATTCGCTCTCCGGAGGTCTCGGCAACGATTTCCTGGATGGCGGGCTCGGGAACGACTGGTTGGGCGATCCCTACGCCGGCGATCCGGGAAACGACCGTATGTATGGACGCCAGGGCAACGACCAGCTGTTCGGCGGGGCCGGGAACGACTGGCTGGACGGCGGATCGGGCAATGACACGGTGAAGGGCGGGCGCGGCGACGACACGCTGGTCGGCGGAACCGGCGATGATTGGCTGATCGACACGCTGCGCGACGACGGGTCCGACGTTTTCCTGCCCGGCGCCGGCAACGACCATATGGTCAGCTACCGCGACGGAGCGACGGACATCTTCCGATTCGACGTGGCGCCGGGCGGCTTCGGCACCGACGACATCAGCTACTTCGAGGCCGGGATCGATCGCCTCGAGTTCCGCGGCTTCTCCGCTGCCGACCTGACCGTCTCCACGACCGCGACCAACACGTCCTTCGGCTTCCGGGACGGGTCGTCGCTGACCGTGGACTCGGTGGGGCTGATCGCGGGCCGCGATTATGTGTTCACATGATCGGTCGTTCGGCGGACCGGCCCCTTTATCTGAAGGAAGTACCGCGGGCATGAGGGGCTGATGGCACAAGGGGCGTGGCCATGGTGGGCCGCGCCCTTTTCCGGTCCGATCCGCGGCCCCTCCGCTCCGCTGCCGCGTTATAGCCTTGCCCACGCGACGGAGGAGCCACGCATGAACCATCGACGCTTCACCCCCCGCCCCGCCACCCGGCTGCTGGCCGTCTGCGCCCTGGCCGCGCTCGGCGCCTGCGCGGAAACCGGCGCCACGCAGCGGCCCATGGCGCAGATGTCGCCGCTGGAGCTGGTCGGGCTGACCGTGCAGTCCATTCCCGAGAACCGCATCCTGGGTGCGGTGGAGGATGTCGTCGTCACCCCGGCGCGCGAGCCGGTCCAACTCGTGGTGGCGAGCGGCGCGCCGGTCCACCCGGTGAGGCGCCACGTGACGCTGGACTCCGGTCAGCTGCGCTACTCGGAAGAACGGCAGGCGCTCGTCCTCACCGAGATGAGCGCGGACCAGTTCGACGCCCTGTTCGCCACGCCCGCCGCGATGGCGCCGGCCCTTGCCCCCGCCGGCAATCCGGCGGACGCCACCAACTGGAACCGCGCCACCGCCCCGCGCTGAACACCCCTTCGGCCGGATCTCGCGTCTCCCCGTGACGGGGCGCAAGGTCCGGCCATGGGGCGCCCTTCTGTCTTTATATTGTTATGATATAACGTTACAGTTCCCGCGTGAGGTCTGGAGACGGACGGCGATGGGGGAACGATGATCGAAGGCATGGACGCGCCGTAAGCGGTGTTCTCAGGCCACGGCGGGTTCCGCCTGCCGGGCATAGACCCAGGGCAGCAGCTCATCGAGCTTGGTGATCGGTTGGCCGCTGGCGAGTTTGGTCAGGACATCGGCGAACCAGGCCTGCGGATCGACACCGCTGAGCTTGCAGGTTTCCCCCAGCGACGCGATGGTCGCCCAGTGCTCGCCGCCGCCGTCGCTGCCGGCGAACAGAGCATTCTTGCGCGTGAGAGCCAGCGGGCGGATGCTGCGCTCCACGCTGTTGCTGTCGATCTCCACCCGGCCGTCGTCGAGGAACAGCGTCAGCCCCTCCCAGCGGCTGAGCGCATAGCGGATCGCCTCGGCCAACGTCGATTTGCGCGACACCGTCGCCAGCTGCTTTTCCAGCCACGTCTTCAGTTCGGCAATCAGCGGCGTCGAGCGGGCCTGGCGCTCTCGGCGGCGCGCCTCGGCGTCACGGCTGCGGAGCTCGGCCTCCACCGCGTACAGCTGGGCGATGCGCCGCAAGGCTTCGCTGGCGATCGGTGCCGAGGCGCCGGTCTGGAGATCATAGAAGCCGCGGCGGACGTGCGCCCAGCAGAACGCGAGGCGCACGGCTCCGCCCTCGGCCAGCTTGCGATAGCCGGCATAGCCGTCGACCTGGAGCACGCCGGTGAACCCCTGCAGATGCATCACGGGGCGTTCCGCCTTGCGATCGGGAGCATAGACGTAGGCCACCGCCGGCGGCTCCGGTCCGTTCCAGGGGCGATCGTCGCGCGCGTAGGCCCAGAGCTGGCCGGTCTTCGTGCTGCCCCGTCCGGGGTCGAGCACGGGCGCCGTCGTCTCGTCAGCGAACAGCTTGCCCGAGGCTTTCAGGTTGGCCAGCAGCCGGTCGTGCAGGGGCCGCAGGTACCACGCCGCCCGCCCAACCCAGTCGGCCAGGGTGGAGCGGTCGAGATCGACACCCTGGCGCGCGTAGATCTGAGCCTGGCGGTAGAGCGGCAGGTGATCGGCAAATTTGGACACCAGCACGTGGGCGATCAGCGCCTCGGTGGGGATGCCGGCGTCCACGATGCGCGCCGGCGCCGGGGCTTGCACGACGCCCTCCTCGCACTGGCGGCAGGCGTATTTCGGCCGGCGGGTCACCAGCACCCGGAAGCGGGCTGGGATGAGATCCAGACGCTGCGAGACATCCTCGCCGATGGGATGCAGCGTGCCGCCACAACACGGGCAGGTCTTGTCGGCGACATCGATGAGGATCTCTTCGCGCGGCAGATCGGTCGGCAGGTTGCCGCGGTTCATCCGACGCCGTAGCGGCGAAGGGGCCGGCTTGGCTGCAGCACAGCCGGTGGGCTCGGCCTCCTTGGCAGCCAGCGTCTGCTCCAGGTCCTCCAAGGCCAAGGCGAGCTGATCCGGATCGAGCGGTTCGGCCCGGCGGCCGAAGCGATGGCGCTGCAATTCCCGGATGATCTGGCGCAGCCGGGCGATCTCCTCCTCGGCCGAGGAGCGGGCCGCCGTCAACTCCGCGGCATGCCGGAGCCGTTCGGCCAACAGCAGGGCACGCAGTTCGTCCGGATCGCTGGGAAGGGTTTCAGGCGCGGTCGTCACGTCCACCAGTATAGCGGCGGCTTGCGCAGTCCTCGCCTCCGAAGCGGCAAGCGAGTCGCTGTGTCGCAGCTCAGCCGGCGGACGTCGGCCGAGGCACCCGCACGCCCCGCACCCGGGTCCAGTCCAGACCCTCGACGAGCGCCGAGAGCTGAGCCGGGGTCAGCCGGATCACGCCGTCGCGGATCGCTGGCCAGCGGAACCGGCCGGCCTCCAATTTCTTCGCGATGAGAACCATCCCCCCGACAAGGAACCTCTGCAAAGGAGGTCGGGTTTGATTCAGCGCCCGGTGTCGGCGCGGAGGCCCTGCGGGCGTTGGCGCACTGGGTGGCGAGGCACCATGCCCGAACCAGCGACAATAACCGAGACGGTGTCCTGGGGCGACCTGCCGCGCACACGCCGGCAGAGGCTGGCGGTGCTGGTGGGGCAATTGGCTTGGCGGATGGCGCAGGGCCGCGCCCCGGCGGAGGCCGGTCATGAGTCGCACGAGGCGGATCAGCGGGACGCTGTCGAGCAAGATCGAGGGCCGCCATCTTGACCGTCAGGCCGTCGTCTATGTTCGGCAGTCGACGCTTCAGCAGTTGGAGCACAACAAGGAATCCACCGCGGTCCAGTACGCCCTGGTCGAGCGGGCCTGCTCGCTGGGCTGGGCTCGACCGCGGGTCGCCGTCATCGATGACGATCTCGGCTGCTCCGCCGCATCCGCCGCTGGGCGGCCCGGCTTCCAGCGCTTGGTGGCCGAGGTTGGGCTCGGTCACGTTGGCCTGATTCTTGGCTTCGAAGTCTCCCGGCTCGCCCGCTCCTGCCGGGACTGGTACCATCTCCTGGAGATTTGCGCCCTGGCCGGAACGCTGATCGGCGACAACGACGGCGTCTACGACCCCGGCCTCTACAACGACCGGCTCCTGCTCGGGTTGAAGGGCACGATGAGCGAGGCGGAACTGCACATCATGCGTGCCCGCTTCGAGGAGGGGCGCTGGAACAAGGCCGAGCGCGGGGACTTCGGCTTTCCGATGCCGCGCGGCTTCCTCCGCCGGCCCTCGGGGGAGATCGTCCAAGATCCCGACGAGCGGGCGCGCGACAGCCTTCACCTGGTCTTCGAGATCTTCGAGCGGCGGCGCAGCATCCACGGCGTGGTGCGGTACTTTCACGCCCACGACCTCCAACTCCCCGATCGGGTGCGGGGCGGGCCGGCCAAGGGCGACCTCGTGTGGGCGCCCGTCACCCGGAATGCCGTGCTGAAGCTCCTGACGAGCCCTGCCTATGCCGGCGCCTACGCCTATGGCCGGCAACGGCCACCGCCAACGGACCCCTCGAAACGAAGCCGGGCGACCAGCCCCGGTGAGTGGCAGATCCTGATCAAGGACCGCTGGCCGGCCTACATCGATTGGGACACGTTCGAGAGGAACCAGCGCCAATTGAAGGCCAACCAGAGCAAGCACATCGGCGTCGCCCGCGGCGGGCCGTCGCTGTTGACCGGGATCCTGGTCTGCGGCCGCTGCGGCTCGCGCATGGTGACGACCTACCGCAACAACGGCCACAGCCTGCGCTACGAGTGCACGCGGCGGATGATCAACCGCGGCGAGGAGCATTGCCAGGGGTTCGCCGGCGAGACCCTGGACACCCTCATCGCCGACCTGGTCCTGGCGGCGCTGCAGCCCGGCGCCGTCGACGTCGCCTTGCAACTCGCCGAGGACGTGGAGATCGAACGCGCCCGGGAGCATCGGCAATGGGAATTGCGGCTCGAGCAGGCACGCTACGAGACCGAACGGGCGCAACGCCAGTACGACGAGGTCGAGCCGGAAAACCGGCTGGTCGCCCGCACACTGGAACGGCGCTGGGAAGCGGCGTTGCAGACCGAGACGCAGCTCGCGGCCGAGCATGCCCGCTTCCTGGCCCGTCAGCCAGTTCGGCTGACCGCGGCGGATCGGGCCGCCATCGAACGGCTCGCCGCCGACGTGCCGGCGATTTGGCGGGCGGCGAGCACCACCGCGGTCGAGCGCAAGGAGATCGTCCGCCTGATGCTGGATCGGGTCGTGGTCACGGTGGAGGGCGAGACGGAGAACATGGAGGTGGAGTGTCACTGGGCCGGCGGCCGCCGAACCCGCCACCGGCTGCGGCGGGCGGTGCGTCGCATGACCCAGTTGGCCGGCCACGACGAGCTTTTTTCCCGGACCACGGCCCTGTTCGCTGACGGACTGCGCCCGCCGGCCATTGCCCGAACCTTGGCAGCCGAGGGCTGGCTTATGCCACACGGCGGACCAGCCACGGAAAAGGGCGTGCGTTCCTGGCTGCAACGCCGGGGCCTGCTGCCAGACGGGCGGCACCGGCCGACGCTGGTGGTGGAACGGGCTCCGGACGAGTTCACAGTGGCAGAATTGTCGGTCCGTTTGGGTGTCCCCGAGGGCACGATCTACCGGTGGCTGTACAAAGGATTGGTCCCGGCACGTCGGGCGCCGGCGGTAAGCCAGAACCTCTGGCTTGTCCGCTTGGAGGACGCCCTGGCTCACGACCAGCAGCGCCGCCCCCGCAAGCCGACCAAGGTCAAGCACGTTACCTGATGACAAGGAACCTGCTCTGGAGAGGCATTATGACGCCAGGACGACCAAGCCGGTGCCGTCCCAGTGCAGGAGTTTCACCCGGTCGGCTCGCTTGGAGCGGAAGACGTAGATGACCCCGCTGAAGGGATCCGCCCCCAGTTGCTGCTGCACCAGGGCGGCCAACCCATCCATACCCTTGCGGAAATCGACCGGCTTGGCGGCGACAAGAACCCGCACCGCGCCCTCAATGCCGATCACCGCGACGCCCTCACCGCGCGCAGCACCGCCTTGACGGTGGCGCCGTCCATGCCGGCCGGCACGCGCACCATCGCATCGCCGATCTGCACCTCGATGGCCGGGAGTCCCTTCGGCGCGGCCGGGGGCGGCGTGGTGTCCAGCACCACCGGCGCGAACACCAAGCCCTCTTCCTGGAAGCGGTTGGCGGCACGCGCCTCCCGACGCCAGCCGAACACCTGCTGGGGCCGCAATCCGTGACGCCGGGCCACTTCGGAGACCACGGCCCCAGGCACCGCCGCCTCGGCCAGAATCCGTTCCTTCTCCTCCGGCGACCAGGTCCGGCGGCCCACATCGCCCGTGATCAACTCCATCCGGCGCACCCGCACGGGCTCCTGGTCAAGCGTAAGGTCGAGCGTAGACACAAACCGTTCTCCCGATCATGCGATCCGGGAGATTCGCTCTGCCCTGATCCCGCCGGAAGGTGGGGCCAGAACACCGCTTACGACGCGCCGGACGTTCCGGCGGAGTTCACAGCGGCGCTGGATTTGGTGCGGTCCCTGTGGACCGAGGGGCGCCAAGAGGGCGTGCCGGAGCGGATGGTCGCCTGGGCCATGATGGTCGAAGCGGTGGACCGCCTCGCCGCGCTGCACGGGCCGATCGCGACGGCGGGATTGCTCGACAAGTTGGGACGGGCCGTTCTGGACACCCCTCCGGGCGCCGGGCCGGGGCTGTACCAATGAATGGGGTGACCAACAACCGCTTCTACGGCGCGCGCTCCTGGCGGGAAGCCAAGCCGGTGGTGCTGCATCCCCGATTCTTCGACGGGTTCCGGGATTTCCTCGACGGACGCCCCTTCGATTACCGGGGGTTGGATGGCTGGCCGCTGCTCGACCAGCACCGCTACGAGAACGGGCGAGAGTTGGCCGCGGAGTGCCGCGCCGCCGGGATCGCCGTGCGCTGGAGCGACCGCACGCGGATCCCGCGCGGCCTGAGGGACTTGGTGTCCGGACGTGCCCGTCGGCGCGCGGCGCCGTGACAGCCGCTCAAAAGCGCAGGCCGGCCGCGTCGGGATTGTCGATCTGGTTGAGCGGGCAGCGGCAGGTCGGGCAGGCGATCTGGGAAAGGAGCGTGTTGCGCTGCTCCTCCGTCAGCGACACGCCGGCGGCCTGAACCGCCTCGTCGATCATCCGGCGATGATAGGCGGTGGCGCCGCATCCCTCGTCCAGCACGCCCTTCAGATCGTCGTTCGGAATCACGCGGAACGCCGCAGCGGGACCGGACAGGGTCGCCGCGCCACCACCGACCGCGACGGCGGCAAGGGCGCGCAGGATGTGACGGCGCTGGGGGACCATGGCTGCTCCTGGATCACGGCGAACGCGTGCCGCGGAATCTCGGGTGGCAGACCCTCCCCGTCAAGTGACGATGTGGTGGCGGCGTGTCCACCACATCGTCTCAGTGTGAGAGCCGGCTCCAGCCGGCTGCAGTTACAGCCCAGTTGCAGTTACAACAGTGTCCAGCCGGTCTGCGGGTTGGTTCCCAGGATCTGAGCGGACTGGATGGTGGTTCCGTTCATGGCCCAAAGCGACAGCGCCCCACTGCTCTGCGAGCGCCACAGGATGTCGGTCTGGCCGTCGCCGGTGAAGTCGTCGAGCTTGGCGATCTGCCAGTCGGTCGAGCCGGGGCTGCCGACCGGCTGGACCCGGAAGACGTCGGTGCCGTGCATCTCCCACAGCGACATCGTGCCGGTGCTCTGCGAACGCCACAGGATGTCGGTCTGGCCGTCGCCGGTGAAGTCGGCGGTGCCGGCGATCTGCCAGTCGAGCGAACCGGGGTCGCCGACCACGCTGACCTTGGACACCTGGGTGCCGTTCATCGTCCACAGCGACATGTTGCCCTGCGAGGCCGAGCGCCACAGGATGTCCGGCCGGCCGTCGCCGGAGAAGTCCTCCACCGCGGCGATCTGCCAGTCGGTGGACCCCGGATCGCCGACCGCGCTGACCGCGGCCACGCTCGTGCCGTTCATCGTCCACAGCGACATGATGCCCTGCGAGGCCGAGCGCCACAGGATGTCGGTCTGGCCGTCGCCGGTGAAGTCCTGGGTGGCCGCCACCTGCCAGTCGGTCGAGCCGGGATCGCCGACCGCGCTGACCGCCGCCACGCCGCCCTGGCCGTCCATCGTCCACAGCGACATGATGCCCGCCGACTGCGAGCGCCACAGGATGTCCGCCTTGCCGTCGCCGGAGAAGTCCTGGAAGCCGGCCGGCCGCCAGTCGGTGGAACCGGCGTCGCCCATGAAGGTCGCCGTCGCCTGCGCCCCGTTCATCGACCACAGCGTCAGGCCGCCCTGCGCGTTCTGCCACACCAAATCCGCACGACCGTTCCCGTCAAAGTCCAGCCGCGGAGCGATGGCGGTGGAGGCGATGATGCTGGTGCCGCCGTAGCCGTCACCCTGAATGGACACGCTCTGTGCGTATCCGGAAATCGAGAACGACGACAGCACGCCGCCCGAGCTGTTGAAGAGATTGAAGGTCCCGGCCGAGATGGTGTAGCTCGTCGCGCCGCCGATGCCGCGCAGGTCAACCACCCCGCCGCGCGTCAGGTCGATTCCGGAAACCCGTCCGCCCGAGGACACCACCAGAGTGCCACCGCGCAGCACGGTGTTGCTCGCCGTGTTGCCGGAATAGACGTACCCGATGCCGCCGCTGCTGACCACCGTGCCGACCGCCAGGCCCCCGGCCGAGTAATAGACGCCACCGATGTATTGGGCGCCGCCGGAGCTGACCACCGTGCCGCTGGCGACGCCGCCCGACGACACGTATTCCGCGCCTCCCGAACTGATCACCGTTCCGCTGGCGATGCCGCCCGACAGGATGGTCTGCGAGCCGTAGGAGCGGATGACCGTGCCGCTGGCGACGCCGCCCGACGAGACGACCTGACCGGCGGCGTAGGCGTTCAGGTTCGTGCCCGTGGTGACGCCGCCCGACCGGACCGTGACCCCGCCCCAGGACGTGACGTCGGTGTTGACCGCGCGGCCCCCGGCGACCACGATCAGGCCGCCGCTGTTGAGAACCGAGACGCCGCTGGCGACGCCGCCTGACGCGGCGTAGCTGACCGCGCCGGAACTGACCGTCGCCGACAGCTGGGTGCCGCCGCCCAGCACCTCGGCGATGGTGCCGGCGCTGTAGACGGCGCCGCTGGAGACCACGCCGCTGATCACCGTGGTCGGCGCCACCAGCTGGGTGCCGCTCGATCCGCCGCTCTGCAGGATCAGCCCGAGCGTGCCGCCGGTGACCGCGGTGGCGGACAGCAGGCCGCCGGAGCTGTTGAGCAGGCTGAGCGTCCCGGCCGACACCACGTAGCTGGCCGCCCCGGTCAGGCCGCCCAGTTCCAGGATGCCGCCGCCGCTGAAGTCGATCCCCGAGATGTAGCCGCCCGAGGAGACCATCAGCGCGCCGCCGCGCAGCACGGTGTTGCTCGCCGTGTTGCGCGAGTAGACATACTCCACGCCGCCAGAGCTGATCACCGTGCCGACCGACAGGCCGCCGGCCGAATAATAGACGCCGCCGATATGCTGCTCGCCGCCGGAGCTGATCACCGTGCCGCTGGCGACGCCGCCCGACGACACGTATTCCGCTCCCCCGGAGCTGATCACCGTGCCGCTGGTGATGCCACCCGACAGGATGGTCTGCGAGCCGTAGGAGCGGATGACCGTTCCGCTGGCGACGCCGCCCGACGAGACGACCTGACTGGCGGCGTAGGCGTTCAAGCCCGTGCCCGTGGTGACGCCGCCCGACCGGACCGTCACCCCGCCCCAGGACGTGACGTCGGTGTTGACCGCGCGGCCCCCGGCGACCACGATCAGGCCGCCGCTGTTGAGAACCGAGACGCCGCTGGCGACGCCGCCCGACGCGGCGTAGCTGACCGCGCCGGAACTGACCGTCGCCGACAGCTGGGTGCCGCCGCCCAGCACCTCGGCGATGGTGCCGGCGCTGTAGACGGCGCCGCTGGAGACCACGCCGCTGATCACCGTGGTCGGCGCCACCAGCTGGGTGCCGCTCGATCCGCCGCTCTGCAGGATCAGCCCGAGCGTGCCGCCGGTGACCGCGGTGGCCGACAGCAGGCCGCCGGAGCTGTTGAGCAGGCTGAGCGTCCCGGCCGACACCACGTAGCTGGCCGCCCCGGTCAGGCCGCCCAGTTCCAGGATGCCGCCGCCGCTGAAGTCGATCCCCGAGATGTAGCCGCCCGAGGAGACCATCAGCGCGCCGCCGCGCAGCACGGTGTTGCTCGCCGTGTTGCGCGAGTAGACATACTCCACGCCGCCGGAGCTGATCACCGTGCCGACCGACAGGCCGCCGGCCGAGTAATAGACGCCACCGATGTGCTGCTCGCCGCCGGAGCTGATCACCGTGCCGCTGGCGACGCCGCCCGACGACACGTATTCCGCGCCTCCCGAACTGATCACCGTGCCGCTGGCGACGCCGCCCGACAGGATGGTCTGCGAACCGTAGGTGCGGATGACCGTTCCGCTGGCGACGCCGCCCGACGAGACGACCTGACTGGCGGCGTAGGCGTTCAAGCCCGTGCCCGTGGTGACGCCGCCCGACCGGACCGTCACCCCGCCCCAGGACGTGACGTCGGTGTTGACCGCGCGGCCCCCGGCGACCACGATCAGGCCGCCGCTGTTGAGAACCGAGACGCCGCTGGCGACGCCGCCTGACGCGGCGTAGCTGACCGCGCCGGAACTGACCGTCGCCGACAGCTGGGTGCCGCCGCCCAGCACCTCGGCGATGGTGCCGGCGCTGTAGACGGCGCCGCTGGAGACCACGCCGCTGATCACCGTGGTCGGCGCCACCAGCTGGGTGCCGCTCGATCCGCCGCTCTGCAGGATCAGCCCGAGCGTGCCGCCGGTGACCGCGGTGGCGGACAGCAGGCCGCCGGAGCTGTTGAGCAGGCTGAGCGTCCCGGCCGACACCACGTAGCTGGCCGCCCCGGTCAGGCCGCCCAGCTCCAGGACGCCGCCGCCGCTGAAGTCGATCCCCGAGATGTAGCCGCCCGAGGAAACCATCAGCGCGCCGCCGCGCAGCACGGTGTTGCTCGCCGTGTTGCGCGAGTAGACATACTCCACGCCGCCGGAGCTGATCACCGTGCCGACCGACAGGCCGCCGGCCGAGTAATAGACGCCACCGATGTATTGGGCGCCGCCGGAGCTGATCACCGTGCCGCTGGCGACGCCGCCCGACGACACGTATTCCGCGCCTCCCGAGCTGATCACCGTTCCGCTGGCGACGCCGCCCGACAGAATGGTCTGCGCCCCGGTGCTGCCGATCACCGTGCCCACGGCCACACCGCCCGACGACACGGTTTCGGAGCCGTACCAGTAGTCGGCGCGCGTTCCCGAGGTGACGCCGCCGGAGCTGACCGTTATGAGGCCGCCGGAATCGACCACCGTTCCAACAGCGCTGCCCCCCGCCACGGCGGTGAGCCTGCCGTTGCTGGTCACGAACGCGCTGCTGACCACGCCTCCGGATGTCACAGACAGCGTCGAACCGCTTCCGACCGTTATTCCCGAGGAGGTTTGTCCAATTCCGACGACAATATTGCTCATGTCCTTCTCTCCGATGGCATGCCCCCGGTCACGGGAGTGGGCATGGCAAAACCTGGAATGGTCCTGATCACCGCCTTCACCTGTTCAGCCGTGATCAGCTTCGTGCATTCGAAATGCTGTGGCGTGCCCTTGTGCTTTGGGCACCAGAAGAAATCCCTGTGGTCGAAACGAACCCGCGGATCGTTCCAGCAGCTGTTGCAGGCGTGGTAATTGATCACCCGATAGGGCGTATTGAACTCGTTGGTCGGGTGGGTGAATCCGCTGATCATCACCACCGGGGTTCCGGCCGCCCAGGCCAGCCACCCCAGTCCGCTCGACAGGCCGATGAAGAAGGCGGCGTGCTTCAGCCAGCGCGCCCGTTCCGTCAACGGCCGGTCCCCGGTCTCATCCTGCGCGCCGTGCGGGATGTGGGTCCACATCAGCCCGTCGCCATGCACCGGCTTCTGATCGATGCACACCACCCGGTATCCGGCTTCCTTGAGAAAGTGGACCACCTCCCCCCAGCCGAAGGGGTTGTTCCAGTATTTGCAGCCACTCGAACTCTGCACCGCGATGCACACATAGGGTTCGGCCATGGGACGCGAGTCGTCGGCCAGCGCGATCAATGGCGGGGTCTCGGCGGGGTCGACACCCAGAATATGGCCGGCGGTCCGGTGCAGTCCGACCAACCGGAAGTCGCAGGGCTGAAACACGTGATCGTCGTCGTTGAAGAACAAACCGATGTTGTAGGTGGCGTAATAGCGGGTCGGCTCGACTTCGTCGGGTGCGATCAGGTCGACTTCCGGATTGGCGGCCCGCAGCAACGGGATGATGCGCGCCGCCACGACGCAGGTGACCCGGCAGCCATGGCGTTGCTGGAAGCGGACGGCGTAGGGAAACCAGCCGAGCGTATCGCCCAGCGTGCCCACCGGAAACTGGATCAGGACCTCACGGCCGCGCGCGTCGTAGTCATGCGTCAGAACCTGCTTGTCGCCGTGCCAGACCTCCAGCCGGATCCGCAGGAAATAGCGTTTGGTGCTGTTGACGCGGCCTTCCTTCAAGACGCTTTCGAAAAGGATATTGCCGGTGTCGAGGTCGGACAGGCGGACCCGCCAGAGTTGCCGGCCTTCCGGCAGCAGCACGCGGCACCCATCGTTGAAGTCGTAGCGGAGGCCCATCGGGCCGGCTTGCGTCGGCAGTTCGGTGGGTGCGGAAAACGCACGATCGTCCACGCTCGACGCGGCTGATGCCGTCCCCAGGCCATCGGGGCTGGCATCAGCGCAGGCAGAACCATCAAGTGCTGGGGTTTCACCAATCATGTGTTGAGGACGCGTTTCCAGAGAGAATCGTTTCAGGGAACGGTCATACACATTTCGCGTTTTTCAATCAAGTTTGCATCAGTTTCAATTTTTTATGCCGCTGGCGGAATTCCCGACAACCTCGGCCGAGGCCTACAGCAACGCCCAATCGGTCTGCGGGGTGGCCGACAGGATCTGAGCGGACTGGACGGTGGTTCCGTTCATGGCCCAGAGCGACAGCGCGCCGGTGCTCTGCGAGCGCCACAGGATGTCGGTCTGGCCGTCCCCGGTGAAGTCGTCGAGCTTGGCGATCTGCCAGTCGGTCGAGCCGGGGCTGCCGACCGGCTGGACCCGGAAGACGTCGGTGCCGTGCATCTCCCACAGCGACATCGTGCCGGTGCTCTGCGAACGCCACAGGATGTCGGTCTGGCCGTCGCCGGTGAAGTCGGCGGTGCCGGCGATCTGCCAGTCGAGCGAGCCGGGGTCGCCGACCACGCTGACCTTGGACACCTGGGTGCCGTTCATCGTCCACAGCGACATGTTGCCCTGGGAGGCCGAGCGCCACAGGATGTCCGGGCGGCCGTCGCCGGAGAAGTCCTCCACCGCGGCGATCTGCCAGTCGGTGGACCCCGGATCGCCGACCGCGCTGACCGCGGCCACGCTCGTGCCGTTCATCGTCCACAGCGACATGATGCCCTGGGAGGCCGAGCGCCACAGGATGTCGGTCTGGCCGTCGCCGGTGAAGTCCTGGGTGGCCGCCACCTGCCAGTCGGTCGAGCCGGGATCGCCGACCGCGCTGACCGCCGCCACGCCGCCCTGGCCGTCCATCGTCCACAGCGACATGATGCCCGCCGACTGCGAGCGCCACAGGATGTCCGCCTTGCCGTCGCCGGAGAAGTCCTTGAAGCCGGCCGGCCGCCAGTCGGTGGAACCGGCGTCGCCCATGAAGGTCGCCGTCGCCTGCGCCCCGTTCATCGACCACAGCGTCAGGCCGCCCTGCGCGTTCTGCCACACAAGGTCCGCACGACCGTTCCCGTCAAAGTCCAGCCGCGGCGCCGCCCCGGTCGGGGCCGCGACGGTGCGGTCGGTGAAGAACAGGGTTTCGACGCCGATCAACGTGTCGGTCCCGTCGCTTCCCACAGTGTCCCGAACGATGACCGAGGTGCCGTTGCGCGTGATCGTGTAGTTGGCGAAGGCACCGCTGAAGACCGCCACGTCGTCGCCGCTGCCGCCAACAAGGGTGTCGTTGCCGGCCCCGCCTGTGAGAACGTCGTTCCCGTTCTCACCATAAAGCAGGTCGTTTCCGGCCCCGCCGTCGATCCAGTCATGGCCGTCCCCGGCATAGACGGTGTCGTCACCCGCCAGGGCGGAGATGATGTCGGGGCCCGTCGTTGCGATGGTTCGGTCATTGGCGCCCGGCGGTGCGGCATGACCATCCCCGGCGACGTGGATGAAGTCGTCGTTGGTGGTGCCTTGGGTGGTCGGCACCAGGATCACGGTGTCGCTGCCCTCGTTGGCGACGATCAGGCCATCGGCGGCGAAGGTACCGTCGAGGGTCAGGGCGCTCTCGAAGCTGCCGTTGCCGTCGACGTCGATGGCCAGCGTGGTCACGCCGTTGGCCGCCGTCACCTGGATGCGCGAGGGGGTCAGTGTCAGATTGGTGAAGCGCAGCTTGTCGCCGGCCTCGAAATCGGTGATCCGGTCGCCCACCCACTCCATGGCGGGGCTGCCCAACTGACTGAGATAGGTGCCGGAGAATCGGAACTCGTCGGCGCCGCTGCCGCCGGTCAGGACGTCGGCGCCTTTCCCGCCATACAGTATGTCGTTGCCGCCGCCGCCGCTCAGCGTGTCGTTGCCGGCGCCGCCTTCCAGCCATTGATTGCCGTCGCCGCCGACCAGGCTGTCGTCGCCGTCCCCACCATAAGCAAAAGTGATCGTGTAGCCCTGGTTGTTCAGGATCAGCACGTCGTTGCCGGCCCCGCCGTCCAGAGTGTCGTTGTCGCTTCCGATCAGCGTGTCGTCGCCGTCGTTGCCATACAGCTTGTCGATGCCGGCGCCGCCGTCCAGGTAGTCGTTGCCGGCGCCGCCGACCAGCGTGTCGTTCCCGGCCTCGCCGTACAGGACATCGTTGCCGTCACCACCGCCGATCCAGTCACCCCCGGCCCCGCCATACACCGTGTCGTTGCCGGCGCCGCTGAAGATTGCGTCGTTGCCGGCGGTCGCCTGCGTCAAATCGTTGGATCCGGCCGGCGCGGTGAGGCCATCTCCGGCGACATGAATGAAATCGTTGTTGGAGGTGCCCTGCACCGAAGGCAGGGAGATCACGGTGTCGCTGCCCTCGGTGTCGACGATCAGGCCGTCGGCGGCGAAGGTGCCGTCGAGGGTCAGGGCGCTCTCGAAGCTGCCGTTGCCGTCGACGTCGATGGCCAGCGTGGTCACGCCGTTGGCCGCCGTCACCTGGATGCGCGAGGGGGTCAGTGTCAGATTGGTGAAGCGCAGCTTGTCGCCGGCCTCGAAATCGGTGATCCGGTCGCCCACCCACTCCATGGCGGGGCTGCCCAACTGACTGAGATAGGTGCCGGAGAATCGGAACTCGTCGGCGCCGCTGCCGCCGGTCAGGACGTCGGCGCCTTTCCCGCCATACAGTATGTCGTTGCCGCCGCCGCCGCTCAGCGTGTCGTTGCCGGCGCCGCCCTCCAGCCATTGATTGCCGTCGCCACCGACCAGGCTGTCGTCGCCGTCCCCACCATAAGCAAAAGTGAGCGTGTAGCCCTGGTTGTTCAGGATCAGCACGTCGTTGCCGGCCCCGCCGTCCAGAGTGTCGTTGTCGCTTCCGATCAGCGTGTCGTCGCCGTCGTTGCCGTACAGCTTGTCGTCGCCGGCCCCGCCGTCCAGGCTGTCGTTGCCGGCGCCGCCGACCAGCGTGTCGTTCCCGGCCTCGCCGTACAGGACATCGTTGCCGTCACCGCCGCCGATCCAGTCACTTCCAGCCCCGCCATACACCGTGTCGTTGCCGGCGCCGCTGAAGATCGCGTCGTTGCCGCCGGTCGCCTGCGTCAAATCGTTGGATCCGGCCGGCGCGGTGAGGCCATCTCCGGCAACATGAATGAAGTCGTCGTTGGAGGTGCCCTGCACCGAAGGCAGGGAGATCACGGTGTCGCTGCCCTCGGTTTCGACGATCAGGCCGTCGGCGGCGAAGGTACCGTCGAGGGTCAGGGCGCTCTCGAAGCTGCCGTTGCCGTCGACGTCGATGGCCAGCGTGGTCACCCCGTTGGCCGCCGTCACCTGGATGCGCGAGGGGGGCAGCGTTATCCCGATGAAGCGCAGCTTGTCGCCGCCCTCGAAGTCGGTGATGCGGTCGCCCACCCACTCCATGGCGGGGCTGCCCGAGTGGCTGAGATAGATGCCGAAGAATCGGAACTCGTCGGCGCCGCTGCCGCCGGTCAGGACGTCGGCGCCTTTCCCGCCATACAGTATGTCGTTGCCGCCGCCGCCGCTCAGCGTGTCGTTGCCGGCGCCGCCCTCCAGCCATTGATTGCCGTCGCCACCGACCAGGCTGTCGTCGCCGTCCCCACCATAAGCAAAAGTGAGCGTGTAGCCCTGGTTGTTCAGGATCAGCACATCGTTGCCAGCCCCGCCGTCCAGAGTGTCGTTATCGCTTCCGATCAGCGTGTCGTCGCCGTCGTTGCCGTACAGCTTGTCGTCGCCGGCCCCGCCGTCCAGGCTGTCGTTGCCGGCGCCGCCGACCAGCGTGTCGTTCCCGGCCTCGCCGTACAGGACGTCGTTGCCGTCACCGCCGCCGATCCAGTCACTTCCAGCCCCGCCATACACCGTGTCATCGCCATCGAGCGCATCGATGACGTCGTTGCCGTCGGTTGCCTGCGTCAAGTCGTTCGCCCCCGCCGGCGCGATCCGTCCATCACCAGGGAGGTGAATGAAATCGTTGCTATTCGACACGCTTGCTATTCCTTGTTGAGAGGGCGCCAACCGCACAGGACGTCGCAACTGTAAGCAACATTCCCTTGCCGGAAATTGCTGCATACTATGTTATGCGATTGAAAACCGCACCTTATGGTTTTATCATATCGATTGTTGCGATAAAACCGTCATCCACCATGCGGGTTAAAGACGCACAGGACCGCGCCCCTAAACTGCATTTTCCTTTTTTACAGACCCCCGACGAAGTGGTATATGGGACCATCTCAATCTTTCATAATGCAGAAAGATTGAAAGCCATGGAAACCAACCACAATGTCGCAAAGCCACTCTTTCAGAAACGCGTTGGGAGAAGACACGCAACTCTCTGGAGTGGAAATGCTGGTGACGCCTCCGGCCGATCCGCAAGCTTTTGCGTCCAGCGGAAGCTCGACTCTCGACGCCTTGCTCGCCCTGTCCGACGTCGGCGATACGGCGCGGTGGAACTTCGCTGCGGCCGTCGGCACGCCGTACAGCGCGCCGGGCGGGCTCGGTCAGTCGGTTTCCATCACCTACAGCTTCATGACCGCCGTCCCGTCCTACTACCAAGCGGGAAGCATCACGCGGTTCACCCCGTTCACGGAATCGCAGAAGGCCGCCGCGCGGGCCGTGCTCGCGCTCTATGCGCAGGTGGCGAACGTCACCTTCACCGAGGTGGCGGACAGCGGCAACGGCGGGCAGATCCGCTTCGGCACCGACACGCTGAGTGACAGTGGCGGCTACGCTTATTATCCGTCCTTCAGCTACAGCTATTCCGGTTCGCCGGGGGCGTCCGGGACCATCACGCAGGTTTATGAAAACCCGATCGGCGGCGATGTCTGGCTGGACGCCAGCAACACCAATCTCGACCAGACCCAGGGCCGATTCGGCAACATGACGCTGATCCATGAGATCGGCCATGCGCTTGGCTTGAAGCATCCGTTCGAGGCACCGAACACGCTGCCGACCGCCCAGGACAACTACGATTATTCGGTGATGTCCTACACGGCGCCCTCGAACAGCACGCTCATAACAGTGACGGGAACCGCCAACCAGTATTCCTGGGTGTCGGAGATGGTCGTGCCGCGCACGCCGATGCTCTACGATGTCGCCGCCGTTCAATATCTCTACGGTGCCAACACCGCCACGCGGAGCGGCGACACCGTCTATTCCTGGCAGGTTTCCGAAGCCTTCTTCGAGACGATCTGGGATGGCGGCGGCACCGACACCATCGACCTGTCCAATCAAACCCTGGGAAGCCGCCTCGATCTGCGACCGGGCAGCCTCAGCTCCATCGCGATCCGCCAGAGCGATGCCGAGCGGCGGATGAACCTGCCGAGCTGGGCGACCGGCGTGCCAACCCCGACTTACGACGGTGTCAACAATCTGGGGATCGCTGCCGGTGTGATCATCGAGACCGCCATCGGCGGCGCCGGCAACGACAGCATCGTCGGCAACGATGCCGCAAACACTCTGCGGGGCGGTGCGGGCGATGACACGTTGGAAGGGGGAGTGGGCAACGATACGCTGGACGGCGGCGCCGGCATCGACGTTGCGTCCTTCGGCGGCGCCTACGCCACTTACGCGGTGGTGCGCACCGCCACCGGCGTCACCGTTCGGGACACCGTGGGGACCGGCGGCACCGACACCCTGACGAACACCGAGACGCTGCTCTTCAGCGACCGCTCCTTGTCCGTGTCCACATTGCCTCTCGTGGCGGCGCCGCGGCTGGACTTTGACGGGAACGGTCGTGCGGATTTGGTGTGGCAGAACGCGCAGGGCGGCCTGACGCTGTGGTCGATGAACGGGGCGCAGGCGACGGCGACCTTCATGGGCGACGCCGGTTCCACCGACTGGCGGCCGGCCGGCTTCCAGGACTTCTCCGGCGACGGCAAGGCGGACATCCTGTGGCGCTCGCAGTCGGCGGGCATCATGTCGCTGTGGACGATGGACGGCCAGGGCGGCGTGGCGGCGGTCAGCGCGGTCGGCGATCCCGGCTCGACCGACTGGCAGGTGGCGGCCACCCAGGACTTCACCGGCGACGGCCAGACCGACATCCTGTGGCGCTCGGCCTCGCAGGGCATCATGTCGCTGTGGACGATGAACGGCACGAGCGTGGCCGCGGTCAGCGCGGTCGGCGATCCGGGGTCCACCGACTGGCAGATCGCCGCGGTGGAGGACTTCTCCGGCGACGGCCGGCCGGACATCCTGTGGCGCTCGGCCTCGCAGGGCAACATGTCGCTGTGGACGATGAACGGCACCCAGGTGTCCAAGGTCAGCGTGGTCGGCGACCCCGGTTCGCTCGACTGGCAGATCGCCGGCACCGCCGACTTCACCGGCGACGGCCAGACCGACATCCTGTGGCGTTCGCAGAGCACCGGCACGATGTCGCTGTGGGAGATGCACGGCACCGACGTCTTCCGGGTCCAGCCAGTCGGCAGCCCCGGCTCGACCGACTGGCAGATCGCCAAGCTCGACGACTTCACCGGGGACGGCCAGACCGACATCCTGTGGCGCTCGCAAAGCACCGGCGCGCTGTCGCTCTGGGCCATGAACGGAACCTCCATCCAGTCCGCTCAGATCCTGGGAACCAACCCGCAGACCGGCTGGACACTTCTATGACATGAGCGACGCGAAACCAATCGCACGTTGATGCGACATCCGTCCGGAAGCCGCTATCGACCAGCTTGAATGGAAGCTGGCATTCAAAGACAACTCATCATGGCTATGCAAAATCACGAAGCGGCTCCACTTCTCATCGCCTTGCATCATACCACCGGCATCAACCTTTTGTCCTCGGATGGCCGGGCGTCCAAGCCGCTTACGGAGCTGGATGTCTCTGCGATACTCGCCTTCCGGACGTCATTGCCCGAAGGACTAAGCGAGGAGATCGCTCACCGCTTCCTGATCGGCGATCCGGCGGCCGTCACGCCGCTCGTGTATTTGATCACCTCGGCTCTGATCGAAGGTGACCTTGCGACGGCGGCCAAGATGCTGCGCGTTGCGAACCTGTATGCGCCGCAGCATTCGGAGATCAGTCTGCTTCACGCGTTCATCGCGTGCCAGCGCGGTGACCTCGTCCGCATGACGGCCTGCCTCAGCCGGGCGGCACAACAGTCGGCGAGCAGCGACTTGCTGCTGAATTTCACGCAACACGTCCTGCACACCATGCTCATGCGTCCAGACACCGCTCCGCCGGCGCGTCTGGGCATGATTGCCTACCAGCGCGGCGGACAGGTCACCATCGCCGTGGCCGTCGGGGGGCGCTCGGCTCCCTTCGAGGTGAAGATCGCCGTCACGCACCGGGCCATCCGGAGGACGGTTCCGGTCCCCCTGAAGGAATGGACCACCCTGGAGGGGTTTACGCTCCTGCTTGGGGAATTCTCGTTGCCGGTGGAAGCGAGCGTCAACCACCCGTGTGGCATTGCCTTTGCCGACGACGGGACAAGCTTCGTCAACGCTCCGCTGGCTCCGCTGTCCGACGATGTGGAAATCGGCATTCACGCCGTCCGCCTGCCCACGCTCCCCGCAGCACCCCAAGCCATCGAGCTGGGGGCACCGATGTCCGTGGACATCATCATTCCGGTCTACCAGCGGCCCGACCTCCTCGACCGTCTGCTGAACACGCTGCTGGATGACCTGCCGGATGAACGGATCGAGCGGCTCATCATCATCGACGACGCGAGCGATCCTTTCACCGCGCGCTACCTCGAGGGATTGGGCGAAGTGTTGGGCCGCAAGTTCATCTTGCTGCGCAATCGGGAAAATCTGGGTTTCCTGGAAAGCTGCAACCGTGCCTTCTCGGCGTCCCAGGCCCCCTTCGTCATCCTGCTGAATTCCGACATCGAACTGCCCACCGGTTGGCTCGATCGGCTGATGGCTCCCTTCGTTCACGACGCGTCGATCGGGCTGGTCACACCGCTGGCGACCTCGGGCGCCAACCTTACCGTCACTCTGCAGCCGGGACAGGACTGGCGCGAGGCCGATGCCATCGCCGGCCAACGCAGCCCCCGCTACGCCGATGCGTGCACCGCCATTGGCTACTGCCTCGCCATCCGACGGACCGCCCTGCCGACAGGACCGCTGTTCGACCCGGTCTACTCCCACGGCTACGGCGAGGACTCCGACCTGCATTACCGGGTCAAACGCCGCGGCGCGCGCTCGGTCATCTGCGACAATCTGGTGATCCACCATCACGGATCAGCCAGTTACCTGCTTCAGCCCGACCTGTCACGCATCCAGGCGCGAAACCGGCGGGTGTTCTTCTCACGCTGGGGCCAGACCCACATCGCCGACGAGTTGAGCTACAACCTGTCCGGCTCGCTCCGGCACCTCATGGACGGGCATGGCAATCTCAACGCCCTGCTGGCGAACCAGGCGGTGGACGCCCTGTTCATCCTGCCGACCGACGCACTCCAATATGGCGGGGTCCGCGCGACGGTCAGCCTGGTGGAGTATCTTGTGGCCCGGGGATGGAACGCCAAGATCCTCTGCCTGACCGAGGCCCACCAGATCGCATCGGGCTGGAAGGGCGGCGTTCGGCCCTACGTCGACCTCAATCATGCGTTGCGTGACATCACCGAACTGACCGTGGTGGTTCCGACCTGCATCGACACCATTGAAACGGCGCGCCTGCTGAGCAGTCATTTCAAGGCGCCGATTCTCTGGTTTCTCCAGGGACCGGAGGCCTATTTCGACGGCGGCAAGACATTCCCGGCGTTTCGCGACGCGTTGCGTAATGTCGACCACATCGTCGGCGTGTCGGATTATCTCAGGAATTTCGCCCAAACGCTGTCCGGGCGATCGATCGCGACGATTCCGTTCGGCCCCAACCCGCTCGTTTTCTACCCACGCACAGGAAAACCGCGGCGCCCCCGGTCGATCGCCATGGCCATTCCGGGCAGCGTCGAAAAGGGGGCCGGCTTGGCCCTTCCCGTCGCCGAAGTGCTGCGGGAACAAGGCTTCTCCCTGTCCTTCTTCGGGAAGCAGACCGATACGGCCGAAGCGCTGGCCGGGTTCGGCGAGGTGCATGGCTTCCTCGAACCCGCCAAGGTGGCGCAGCTCTTCTCGCAGGTCGAATTCTACCTCGATTTCTCGCTCTATGAGGGACTGGGCCTGCTTCCGCTCGAGGCGGCCTTCTGCGGCGCCATTCCAGTCATGACGCGCAAAGGGGCGCCGGAGACCATTTTTACGCATGGCCGGGACGCCGTCTTCATCGACAACTTCCTGGACATCGATGCGGTCGCGCGCACCATCGCCGCCATCGAACAATCAGACTTGGAAGACCTGCGCCGGGGCGGTCAAGCGCTTGCGCACCGGGTTGGTGAGCAGCGGGGTTATGCTGCCTTCGAGTCCTGCCTGAAGGGACTGGGCTTGACACCGCAGGGCGCGGGACGTGGCTTGCTGTATCAGTGCCCCAAACAGAAGTGAGCGCACCAATGCATGACCTCAAAGCGGATGGCGCGGTCGGGTGCCTCGATCTGCTGACCGCCGATCGACTGGAGGGGTGGGTTTGGCGGCCCGACCGGCCCGACCGGCCCGTTAGCGTACAATTGCTGCTGGACGGCTGGATCGTGCGCAGCGTCGATGCAACCCGATACCGCCCCGATCTGGAGAAGGCGGGCATTGGCAATGGGCGCCACGGCTTCGTTCTTCCGATCCTTGCCCAGGATATGGAGCAGCGACCACGCACCCTGAAGGTGGCTCTTGACGAGATCGTCATCGAGGATTTTTCCGTTCCCATCGCCAATCTCAACGTGATGGAGACGAACATCGCGATGCGATTGCTGTTCGGAGCCTTGTTCAGTCAGCGAGGCCAGGGAGGGTGGAATTGAGCGGGATGTTGGGGATTGGTGTCGTCACGCACCGGCGCCCGGCCGCGCTTGCCACGCTGCTTGATGCGTTGCGGCGGGCGACACACGGAGACCACCGCCTCGTGGTCGCCGACGACGGCAGCGGTGACGAGACGCTCGATGTCTGTCGGCGGGCGGACGTGCCCTTCGTCACGGGCGCAAACCGCGGGGTGGCATGGAACAAGAATCGCGCCCTCCATTGGCTGCTTGGGCGGGGGTGCGACCGGTTCATCCTTTTGGAGGACGACACGGGAGTAACCGAAGACGGCTGGAACCGATCATGGATCGAGGCCATCGACCGCTGGCATCACGTCAACTGGATGGGTGCCTCGCACATTCCCTTCGTGACGGAAGGAATGTTCTACGGTGGTCATGGAACCCCGGAAGAGCCTTATGTCTGTGAGTATCTGCACGGCCTCTGCATGGCGTTCTCGCTGCGCTCGCTGGCCGAGGTCGGGTTCTATGACACCCGATTCCGAGGGTACGGCTTCGAGCACTTGGACCTCACCATTCGCAACCGCCGCGCCGGATTCGGCGTGCGCGAGATTGAGCGGCCGGAGGGCGCCATTTCCTCCTTCGTCATGATCCCCGGCGGGCTGACCATCCTTGACATGCCGTCTGGCGCCGACCTGACCGCGGTCGAACGAAACCGCGCCGTTTTCCATACCCTCCAGGAAGCCCCGATCCACCGTCTGCCGTGGCAGGATGACGCCGAAAGGCATCTGTTGGAATCCGAAACCGGCACAACCCTCGTGCTGCCGGGGCTTGTGCCGCCGGGCCATGGGACGGAAGCCGTGCGGAGACCCGGTTAGGGTGGCGTGACGGCGCCGATGCCGATCAGCGTCGTCGCCACGGCCAAGTTCCGGTCCATCATGGCCACCTTCGGACCATCGGTCGCCCGCCACCGGCCGCAATCCGCACCGGGGACAGGTTCCCGTTGATCTTGTCCCGTTTCCGGGCACAGCTATTCACGCCGACGGTGCCTTGGCCACTCGGATGTGACGCTGGCGACGGTCGCGTGAACAGCTTGCCGATTGCCATCGCGTTCGATGCCAGCAAGCGACTCCAGACGGGCTTGGTCGCAGGAACCGCGGCATCTTCGTTATCGACCGCTTGCTCCCTCGGGAGCCCAACCATGCCGTCCATCACGGCAGGACGAGATCGCCCTGCTCCATGACGGTCATGCAGACGCCATTGGCCGGTATTCTCCACGTGCCCTTTCCGGCCCTCATCTCACACGGATGAGATGAGGGCCGGTGGGAGGAACAGCCCCTCGGACGGGGAAAGGTCCTCGGCTCGCGAAGCCTTGCACGAGATCAGCCGACCGATTTCAGAACGGGATTTCGTCGTCCAGATCGTCGTGCTTGGGCGGAGCCCCGCCGCCGCTGCGGCCGCCACCGCCACCGCCGTAGCCGCCACCGCCGCTGCTGCCACCGCCGTAGCCACCGCCACCACCGCCGCCACGCGACTCGTAGCCGCCGCCACCGCCGCCGCCGTAACCGCCACCACCGCCGCCTTCGCCCTCACGACCGCCGGTGAAATCGATCTCGGCGACACGCACCGACAGGCCGGCGCCACGGGTGCCGTCGCGCTTCTCGAACTCGCGGAGCGTCACCTCGCCGGAGATCACCACGGCCTTGCCCTTGGTCAGGTGCGGTGCCAGAGCCTCCGCACGGCGGCCCCAGACGGAGCAGTCCACCCACTGGGTGGTCTTGCGGTCGCCAAACCCGACGTCGTTGGCAACGCGGAAGCCCAGAACCTTTTCACCGCTCTGCGTGGAGCGAAGCTCGCCATCCGCGCCGAGGCGCCCCGTAAACGTCCATACATTCATCGCACGTGTCTCCTAGCGCGGGTTCCCGGTATCCCATCCGACCCGTTCGGGCGCCCGGCGGAAGGGCGTCCGGATACCGGGGGTGTCTGTTCGCAGGGCCGGTTTGATCCGTGGTCCGGTCCATGCCCGCCCCGCCTTGCGCTTCACAAAGCACGGGGGACAGGCACGGGTCAACCGCCGCCGCCGGAGCGCCTTGCCCCTTCCGTCCGGAACAACCCGCCCGGCCCGCACGGAAGAGAACACTCCATGAACAAACATAGCAGAGAGAGTCCGTGCCGCCAACCGATTCCTTGGGGGCTCCCCATCATCGTCTCCCCGGCGCCTCCCCACCACCTCCCAGGGTTCCCGCATCCCGCCCCTGCGTCCGACGCGGCCGGAAAGGGCCGCGCGCCGGTGGCAAACGCCTGCGCGTGGCACATATCTGTCCGGGCTTTCGGAGCTTTTTTGGCGCCTTCCCTTCCCCTCCGGTTTCGGCTAAGAACACTCCATGAACAAGCACATCAGTGTCCGCGGCGCGCGGGAGCACAACCTCAAGAACGTCGATGTCGATCTGCCTCGGGACGAGCTGATCGTCATCACCGGCTTGTCGGGATCGGGCAAGTCATCGCTGGCGTTCGACACGATCTACGCGGAAGGCCAGCGACGCTACGTCGAGAGCCTGTCGGCCTACGCGCGCCAGTTCCTGGAGCTGATGCAGAAGCCGGACGTCGATTCGATCGAGGGGCTGTCACCGGCCATCTCCATCGAACAGAAGACGACCTCGAAGAATCCGCGCTCCACCGTCGGCACGGTGACAGAGATCTACGACTACATGCGCCTGCTGTGGGCGCGGGTCGGTATCCCCTACTCCCCGGCCACCGGTCTGCCCATCGAGAGCCAGACGGTCAGCCAGATGGTCGATCGCATCCTGGCGATGCCGGAGGGCACGCGCCTGCTGCTGCTGGCGCCGCTCATCCGCGGCCGCAAGGGCGAGTACAAGAAAGAGATCCAGGACCTCCGCAAGCGCGGCTTCCAGCGCGTGCGCGTCGACGGCACGATGCACGAGATCGACGAGGTCCCGGCGCTCAACAAGAAGCTGAAGCACGACATCGACGTGGTGGTCGACCGCATCGTCGTCCGCGAGGGGCTGGGCAACCGGCTCGCCGATTCGCTGGAGACGGCGCTCGGCCTCGCCGACGGGATCGTCTTCGTCGAGGACGCCGAGTCGCACGAGCAGACCGTCTTCTCACAGAAATTCGCCTGCCCGGTGTCCGGCTTCACGATCCCGGAGATCGAGCCCCGGCTGTTCTCCTTCAACAACCCGTTCGGCGCCTGCCCGGCCTGCGACGGGCTGGGCAGCAAGATCTACTTCGATCCCATGCTGGTCGTCCCGGACGAGCGGCTGTCGCTGAAGAAGGGCGCCATTGCCCCCTGGGCCGGCTCCTCCTCCCAGTATTACGTGCAGACGCTGGAGAGCATCGCCAAGCATTTCGGCGTCGCCATGGACACGCCGTGGGAGACGCTGCCGGAGAAGGTCCGCCAGACCATCCTCTACGGCTCCGACGGCGCGCCGATCACGATGACCTACGACGACGGGCTGCGCAGCTACCAGACGAACAAGGCCTTCGAAGGCATCGTCAACAACCTGGAGCGGCGTTACCGCGAGACGGAAAGCGTCCACATGCGGGAGGAGCTGTCCAAGTACCAGTCCTCCCAGCCCTGCGAGACCTGCAAGGGCGCCCGCCTGAAGCCGGAGGCGCTGGCCGTCAAGGTGCACGGCCAGCACATCTCCCAGGCGGCGGAGATGTCCATCGCTGACGCGGCGGCGTGGTTCAGCACGCTGAACGACCATCTGCGTCCGAAGGACAAGGAGATCGCCTACCGCATCCTCAAGGAGATCAACGAGCGGCTGGGCTTCCTCAACGCGGTGGGGCTGGAATACCTGACGCTCAGCCGCGGCTCCGGATCGCTGTCCGGCGGCGAGAGCCAGCGCATCCGGCTGGCCTCGCAGATCGGCTCCGGCCTGACCGGCGTGCTCTACGTGCTGGACGAGCCGTCGATCGGCCTGCACCAGCGCGACAACGACCGGCTGCTGGCGACCCTGAAGCGGCTCCGCGACCTCGGCAACACCGTGATCGTGGTCGAGCATGACGAGGACGCCATCCGCACCGCCGACTATCTGGTGGATATGGGCCCCGGCGCCGGCCAGCACGGCGGCACCGTGATCGCCCAGGGCACCCCGGAGGAGGTCCAGGCCAACCCCGACAGCGTCACCGCCCAGTTCCTCAACGGCACCCGCTTCGTGCCGGTGCCGGACGAGCGCCGCCCCGGCCACAAGGGCCAGTTCCTGGAGGTGAAGGGCGCGCGCGCCAACAACCTTCAGAACGTCTCGGCGCGCATCCCGATGGGCACCTTCACCTGCGTGACCGGCGTGTCGGGCGGCGGCAAGTCCACCTTGATCATCGAAACGCTCTACAAAGCGGTGGCGCGCAAGCTGATGGGCGCGCGCGAGCATCCGGCCGAGCATGACGAGCTGCTGGGGCTGGAGAATCTCGACAAGGTCATCGACATCGACCAGTCGCCGATCGGCCGCACCCCGCGCTCCAACCCGGCGACCTACACCGGCGCCTTCACCCCGATCCGCGACTGGTTCGCCGGCCTGCCGGAGGCCAAGGCCCGCGGCTACGGCCCCGGCCGCTTCTCCTTCAACGTGAAGGGCGGGCGCTGCGAGGCGTGCCAGGGCGACGGCGTCATCAAGATCGAGATGCACTTCCTGCCCGACGTCTACGTCACCTGCGACGTCTGCCACGGCAAGCGCTACAACCGCGAGACCTTGGAGGTCACCTACCGCGACAAGACCATCGCCGATGTGCTCGACATGACGGTCGAGGAGGGCAAGGAGTTCTTCAAGGCGGTGCCGGGCATCCGCGACAAGCTGGAGACCCTGGAGCGGGTGGGCCTCGGCTACATCCACATCGGCCAGCCCGCCACGACCCTGTCCGGCGGCGAGGCGCAGCGGGTGAAGCTGTCCAAGGAGCTGAGCCGCCGCGCCACCGGCCGCACCCTCTACATCCTCGACGAGCCGACCACCGGCCTGCATTTCGCCGACGTCGAGAAGCTGATGGAGGTGCTCCACGCGCTGGTCGACCAGGGCAACACGGTGCTGGTGATCGAGCACAATCTGGAGGTCATCAAAACCGCCGACTGGATCATCGATCTCGGCCCCGAAGGCGGGACCGGCGGTGGTGAGATCGTCGCGGAGGGCACCCCGGAAGATGTGGTGAAGGTCAAGCGGAGTTACACCGGCCAGTATCTCGCCCCCTACCTGAAGGCGAAGCCGAAAAGCCGGAAGAGGGCGTGAAGATGGGCCGGGGTCATCCCCGGCCTTTTTCTTTCGACCGATTTTTGCCCTGGAAACAAAGCCGGAGCGGGAGTGTTTCCTCTTCATCGTTCGCCAATCAGGATGGAGACGGAGCATGTCCAAGACCATGATGTCCGGTGTGGCACTGGCCTTCGGCGCGGCCCTGCTGGTCAGCGCCTGCGGGACCGACGAGACCACCAGCACCACGACCACCACCACGACCACCTCGCCCAACTACGGCAACTCCAGCCTGACCACCCCGCCGGGCAGCGGGTCGACCACCACCGAGCGCACGACGACGACCAAGAGCGAATAAGGACTGTTCGTTTCGGTCCCATGAAAAACGGCCGGCTTCGCATGGGCGGGACCGGCCGTTGTCTTGCCAACTCTGTCTTGCCGACTCTTTGCTTGTTCGTCCTACCAACGTACAAGTTTCAAGCCTTCTCCGCTCGGCTAGGATTTCGAGGCGCGCCCAACGACGCGCGCCGGAACAGCCGAACAACGGAGGGAACCCCATGCGCACCCTGTTCGCGGTCGCGGCCACCCTGGCCGCGCTGGCCAGCCCGGCCCTGGCCGTCGAGGTCACGGAGTCGGCCACCCTGCCCTACCCGGTCGAGAAGGTCTGGCAGCAGATCGGCCCCTTCTGCAACCTCGGCACCTGGCACCCGGCGGTGGAGACCTGCACTCTGCGCCGGAAGGACGGCGCGCAGGAGCGCGTGCTGGCCCTCAAGGGCGGCGGCACGATCGAGGAGCGGCTGCTCTCCTCCTCCGCCAGCAGCCACCGCATCCGCTACTCGATCCTGACCAGCCCGCTGCCGGTCAAGGACTACGCGGCCTCCCTGTCGGCCGAACCGGCGGGCAAAGGCACGCGCGTCGTGTGGAAGGCGCGCTACACCTCCAACGGCGCCAGCGACGAGGAATCGCGCAAAGTGATTTCCGGCATCTTCACCTCCGGATTCGACGGGCTGAAGCAGAAGCTCGCCGCCCAGTAAGTCACCGCACGTCGGGCGAGCGACCAGGGTCGTCGGAACCGGCGGACGATCCTGGCCGCGATTCCGCGCCGTGGTCCGGTTGGTCTTGCCGTGGCGACAGTGACGGTCTACTTGTTCGGCAACTTTGTGAAAGTTGCTGATATGGCCGACACGTCCCTTTCCCCCGTTCACGTCATCGGCGGCGGTCTCGCCGGCTCCGAAGCCGCCTGGCAACTCGCCCAGCGCGGCGTTCCCGTCGTGCTGCACGAGATGCGGCCTGTCCGCCCGACCGAGGCGCACAGCACCGACCAACTCGCCGAGCTGGTCTGCTCCAACTCCTTCCGGTCGGACGACGCGGAGTACAACGCGGTCGGGCTGCTGCACGAGGAGATGCGGCGCTGCGGCTCGCTGATCCTGCGCTGCGCCGACGCGCACAAGGTGCCGGCGGGCGGCGCGCTGGCCATGGACCGCGACGGCTTCGCGGGCGCCGTGACCGAGGCGATCACCGGCCACCCGCTCATCACCGTGGAGCGCGGCGAGGTCGCCGGCCTTCCGCCGGAGGATTGGGACAGCGTCGTCATCGCCACCGGCCCGCTGACCTCGCCGCCGCTGGCCGAGGCGATCCGCGGCTTCACCGGCGAGGAATCGCTGGCCTTCTTCGACGCCATCGCCCCGATCGTCTATCTGGAGAGCGTGGACCTGTCCAAGGCGTGGTTCCAGTCGCGCTACGACAAGCCCGGCCCCGGCGGCACCGGCAAGGACTACATCAACTGCGCCTTCGAGAAGGACGAGTACCGCGCCTTCATCGACGCCCTGCTGACAGGCGAGAAGGTGGACTTCAAGGAGTGGGAGAAGAGCACGCCCTACTTCGAAGGCTGTCTGCCCATCGAGGTGATGGCGGAGCGCGGGGTCGACACGCTGCGCTACGGCCCGATGAAGCCGGTCGGCCTGACCAACCCCCACAAGCCGGAACGCCGCCCCTACGCGGTGGTCCAGCTCCGCCAGGACAACGCGCTGGGCACGCTCTACAACCTCGTCGGCTTCCAGACCAAGCTGCGCCACGCCGAGCAGGCGCGCATCTTCCGCATGATCCCCGGCCTGGAAAAAGCGGAGTTCGCGCGGCTGGGCGGCCTGCACCGCAACACCTTCCTGAACAGCCCACGCCTGCTGGACGGCGCGCTGCGGCTGAAGGCGCAGCCGCGCATCCGCTTCGCCGGTCAGGTCACCGGCTGCGAGGGCTATGTGGAAAGCGCCGCCGTCGGCCTGCTGGCCGGACGCTTCGCCGCCGCCGAGCGGCTGGGCGGCGAGCCGTCCGCACCGCCGGTCACCACGGCGCTGGGGGCGATCCTCGGCCACATCACCGGCGGCGCCAACGCCGACACCTACCAGCCGATGAACGTCAATTTCGGCCTGTTCCCGCCGGTGGACGAGCGCATCCGCGGCCGGGACCGCAAGCTGGCCTACACCCGCCGCGCGCTTGAGGATCTGGGCGGCTGGCTCGCCGCCGCGCCCGGCGTCACGGCCTGAGGAGCGGTGATTCCAGTCAAAATGTTACTGAACCATAATAAAGATCATAAGTGAGACTTAACCATCTCCGTGGAACACTTTCTTTCGAAAGAGCGGAAAAGTCTTCCAACGGGATGGTTATGATTAAAACAAAATCATTGGTTGCCAAACAGGTGATCGTCATCGTGATGGTGACGATCGTTTCCCTGGCGGCGGGGATCGCGGCCCTGACAACCAAGAGCGGGTCGGACATCGAATCCCTGGCGTTCCAGAGCGGAGAGCAGCTTGGCCACCGCTATGGCGAGATGGTGCAGGCCCGGCTGGGCACCGCGATGGAAGCCAGCCGCTTCATTGCGGCCTCCCTGGTCGGCCTGAAGGCCACGGGCCGGGCCGACCGGGAGCAGCTCTCCACCTGGCTCAAGAGCATCGCCGAGGCCAACCCGGATTTCCTCGGCGTGTGGGTGGGCATGGAGCCGAACGCCCTGGACGGCCGTGACGCTGAGTTCGCCAACAAGCCGGGCTCCGACGCCTCCGGCCGGTTCCTCCCCTATTGGAACCGCGGGTCGGGGGCGGTGGCGCTGGAGGCCCTTGTCGGTTACGACGATCCGGGTTCCGACGGCGCCTATTATCAGATCCCCAAGCGCACCGGGCGCGCCATGGTGGTGGAGCCTTACAGCTACACGGTCGCCGGCCGGAAGGTGCTGATGGTGTCCATGTCCGCCCCGATCGTCGAGAACGGCCGGGTCATCGGGGTTGCCGGCATCGATCTGTCCACCGACGGCATCTGGTCCATGCTGAAGACGGTGAAGCCGTTCGACAGCGGGTCCATCCACCTGATTTCCAACGACGGCGTCTGGGCCGGCCATCCCGACAGCGAGCGGATGGGGCAACCGATCGGCAAGTCGGACCCGGCGCTCGACGCCGCCAAGCCGGCCATCCGCGCGGGGCGGAGTTTCGAACAGACGGCGGTCGCCGACGGGCAGCCCGTGAAGCAGCTGTTCCTGCCGGTGAAGGTCGCGGGAACGGAAACCCCCTGGGCCCTGCAGGTCAACCTGCCGCTCGACAAGGTCAACGCCCCGGTCCGGGAGCTGCGCAACGTCACCATCGTCGGCGGGCTGGTCCTGCTGGCCGCCCTGGTGTCGGCGCTTCTGTTCGCCAGCCGCCGCATCGTCGGCCTGCCGTTGCGTCGCACCATCGCGACGCTGGACGCCGTGGTCGCCGGGGAGCGCGGCGTGGTCATCACCGACACCGGCCGCACCGACGAAATCGGCGCCATCAACAAGGCCCTGAAGCTCTTCCAGGACAACACCGCCCGCATGGCGGAGCTGGAGGAGGAACGCCACCGCGAGGAGCAGCGCGCCGCGGAGCGCCGCAAGCGCGACCTCGCCGACGTCGCCAGCCGGTTCGAGGCGTCGGTGGGCGGCGTTGTGCGCAACGTGTCGGAACAGGCCGGCGCGATGCGCGGCACCGCGCAGAACCTGTCGGCCATCGCCACCCAGACCGACCGTCAGGCCGCCGCTGTGTCCACCGCCGCCGAGGAGGCCAGCCAGAACGTCCAGACGGTGGCCGCCGCGGCGGAGGAGCTGAGCTGCTCGATCCGCGAGATCAACGAGCGGATCGGCCGGTCCTCGCAGATGGCCACGGAGGCGGTGGCCGAGGTGGAGCGCACCAACGCCACTCTGGAAGGTCTGTCCACCGCCGCGCAGAAGATCGGCGACGTGGTGAATCTGATCCAGGGCATCGCCGGGCAGACCAACCTGCTGGCGCTCAACGCCACCATCGAGGCCGCCCGCGCCGGGGAGGCGGGCAAGGGCTTCGCCGTCGTCGCCAGCGAGGTGAAGAATCTGGCGAACCAGACGGCCAAGGCGACCGAGGACATCTCGCGCCAGATCGCCGACATGCAGACGGTCAGCGGCACGGTGGTCAGCGTCATCGGGACGGTGGGGCGCAGCATCATCGCCATCAACGAGACGATCACCGCCATCGCCGCCGCAGCGGAACAGCAGGGCGCCGCCACCCAGGAGATCAGCCGCAACGTCCAGCAGGCGTCGATCGGCACCGCCGCCGTGTCCGCCAACATCGGCGGGGTCACCCAGGCGGCGGGCTCCACCGGCACGATGGCCGATCAGGCGCTCGGCGCCGCCGGCGACCTGTCGCGGGAGGCCGACCAGCTCCGCCAGGAGGTGGAGCGGTTCGTGGCGATGATCCGCGCCGCCTGACCGAAAGGGCTCAGAACCGCCCGCGCAGCGCCGCCCAGGCCAGCTTGGCGTGGCGCAGCGGGTGGGGCATCAGCACACGCGGGGCGAAGGGGTCGTCGCCCTCCTTCGCCAGCGCGTCCAGATGCAGCCCGGCCAGCACCGCCGGCAGCAGGGCCGACAAGGCGCCGCGCGGCACGGACCGGCGGAGCGCGCGGGCCTTCGCCAGATGGTCGCGGGCGGCCTGCGCCACCTCGCGCACCACGGGGCGCAGTTCGGGAGTGGAGCGCAGCTCGAACAGATCCCCTTGTTTGGCGCCGTGCGCCGCCATGCGGTCGGCGGGGAGAAGCTGGCGGTGCTGGCGGGCGTGGAACGGCACCGCCCGGGCGATGCCGGCCAGGGCGTAGCCGATCCCGGCCTGACGCCCGGCCTCCACCGCGTCGGCATCCCTCGCGCCGAGGATTTCCAGAGCGAGTTGGACCAGCGGCGCCCCGGTGACCTCCGCGTAATTGACAAGGCAGGACAGGTTGGCCGGCGGCGTGTCGTCCAGATCGGCCTCCCGCGCGTCGATCAGCCGGTCGAACAGGGCGCGGCTCAGCGCGCTCTCGCGTACGGCGGCGGCCAGCGGCTCCATCACCGCGTGCTTGGGCACGGCGGCGCCCTCGTAGACCTTGTCCAGCCCGTCGCGCCAGAATTGCAGCCGCATCTGGCCCAGCACCGGCTCGGTCACCACCTCGCGGGTCTTGGCGATCTCCAGGTTGAAGGCGTAGAGGGCGAACAGCGATTCGCGGCGCTCCGCCGGGGCGAAAAGGCACGTCAGGAAACGGTCGTTGTCATATTTCCTCACCTCCCGTCCGCAATAGGACAGGTCGGGGGTCGCCTTCGCCATGTGATGCCTGTTCTGGAAAAATGGGGGTGGCACAGTTTGGAAGCGGGGCAAAGCCCGCTCGCGCCTTATATTAGGCAGACAGGCTCTCCACACCAGCCCCGACGCGCAGCAGGCGGAACAATGGCCGATTTCAACGTCGCCCCCACCAAGCCCCGCAAACCCAGCCCGGTCGCCCGCAAGGACACGGACTCGGAGAATTTTCCGGTCGCCTCGCGTCTGCTGCCGAAGCATCTCAGGCCGCATGTCATGGCCTTCTACCGGTTCGTCCGGCTGGGCGACGACATCGCCGACGATCCCGATCTCGAGCCGGAGACCAAGCTCGCCTATCTGGAGGCGCTGGAACGCTCGCTGACCACGGGCCAAGCCAAGCACGCCTATCTGAAGCCGGCGCTGGATCTGCGCGCCAGCCTGCAGGCGACCGGCGTCAGCGACCGCCACCCCCGGCAGGTGCTGCGCGCCTTCCGGCGCGACGCGGTGGGGGCGCGCTGCCACAGCTGGAGCGACCTGCTGCTCTACTGCCGCTTCTCCGCCAACCCGGTCGGGCGCTACCTGCTGGACCTGCACGGCGAGGGCGTGGCCGCCGGGCCGGCGTCGGACGCGCTGTGCACCGCCCTGCAGGTGCTGAACCACCTCCAGGACTGCCGGGAGGATTGGAGCCAGCTCGGGCGCTGCTACATCCCACTGGTCTGGTTCGACGATTCGGCGATCAGCGTTGAACGGCTGGTCGAGACGGAGAGCGACGCCAAGCTGCGCGCCATCTTCGACCGCACGCTGGAACACACCGACCGGCTGCTGGAGCGCGCCGCCCCCCTGCCCGGCCTGATCCAGCACCGCGGCCTTCGGATGGAGGCGTCGGTGATCCTCAGCCTCGCCGAGTCGCTGGCGCAGCGGCTGCGCAGCCGCGACCCGCTGAAGAAGCGGGTGGTGCTCGGCACGCATCATAAGCTGTTCGCCACCGCACGCGGGCTGGCGCGCGCCATCGGGAGCAAATAGACTCCGCCCCCTTCGACCGCCACCACGCAGGACCGACGTATGCCGCAGCCATCGCTGGATTCGACGCAGAGCGACACCGCCGGCAGCCCGGCTGCCGCGGCGGCGGCGGTGACCGGGCGGTCGGGCAGCACCTTCTACTGGCCAATGCTGCTTCTCCCCCGCTCCAAGCGGGCGGCGATGTTCGCCATCTACGCCTTCTGCCGGCGAATCGACGACATCGCGGACGAGCCCGGAGACCCTGCGGAGAAGCGCGCGGCGCTCGACGCCTGGAGGACCGAGATTCGCGGCCTCTACGCCGGCGGCGCGCCGTCCAGTTCCCTGGGTGCGGCGCTGAAGGGCGCCATCGAGCGCTACGGCCTGCCGCGCGGCGAGCTTGAAGCGCTGATCGACGGCATGGCGATGGACATTCCCGCGGATGGTGGCAACGGGACCGGCGGCAACGGGGCCGGCAACAGCGGGGGCATGACCGGCCCGGCGCTGCCGACCCTGCGGCTCTATTGCCGCCGCGTCGCCGGCGCGGTGGGCATGCTGGCGATTCGCGTGTTCGACCGGGCGGACGCCTCCACCGAGGCCTTCGCCCTGGCGCTGGGTGAGGCACTGCAGTTGACCAACATCCTGCGCGACCTGACCGAGGACGCGGAGATGGGCCGGCTCTATCTGCCGCGCGAGTTGCTCGACGAGGCCGGCATCGGCAGCTCCGACCCCGCCACGGTGCTCGCCCACCCCAACCTGCCGCAGACCTGCGAGGCGCTGGCGGTGCTCGCCGAGGAGCGCTTCGCCGAGGCGCGGCGGGCGCTTGCCGAGGGGCAGTCCGCCGGGCGGCGCGGCTCGCTGTGGGCGGCGGTTGCCATGATGGTGCTGTACCACCGGCTGCTGGTGCGGCTGCGCGCCCGGGGCTGGCGCGATCTCGACCGGCGGGTGCGGGTCGGCAAGCGCGAATGCGCCCTGGTGGCCGTGCGCTGTGCGCTCGGCTATCCGCCCGCCGCCTGACGGGCCGGCTTGGGCACCGTCCACATCGTCGGCGCCGGCCTTGCCGGTCTGTCCGCCGCCGTCCGCCTGACCGAGGCCGGGCGCCGGGTCATCCTGCACGAGAGCGCGCCGCAGGCCGGGGGACGCTGCCGCTCCTTTTACAACGCCACGCTGGACCGTGTGGTGGACAACGGCAGCCATCTGGCGCTCAGCGGCAACCGCTCCCTGCTCGGCTATCTAGAGCGGGTCGGCGCTGGCGGCGCCCTGACCGAACTGCGCCCCGCCGCCTTTCCCTTCCTCGATCTCAGCAGCGGCGAGCGCTGGTGCCTGCGGCCCGGCGGGATGTGGCTGTTCGACAAGGCGCGCCGCGTGCCGGAAAGCCGCCCCGCCGATTACCTCGCCGCCCTGCGGACCCTGACCGCCGGTCCTGCCGCGGCGGTGGCCGACGCCCTGCCCCCCGGCGGAGCGCTGTACGACCGCCTGTGGCGGCCGCTGGCCGTGTCGGTGATGAACGGGGCGCCGGAGCGGGTGTCCGCCCGGCTGTTCGGCGCCGTGCTGCGGGAAACGCTGCTGCGCGGCGAGGCCGCCTGCCGCCCCCTGTTCGCCGAGAAGGGTCTGTCGGCCGCCCTGGTCGATCCGGCGGTGGCGTGGCTGGACCGGCACGGCGCCGAGCTGCGCACCGGCGCGCGGGTGGATGGGCTGGAGCGCGCGGGGGATCGCATCGCCGCCCTGTCGGTGGATGGGGAGCGCATCGCCCTCGGCGGCGGTGACGTGGTGATCCTGGCGGCGCCGGCCTGGATCGCCGCGCGCCTGCTTCCCGAAGCCGTACCCGTTCCCGCCGCCGGCCGGGCCATCGTCAATGCTCACTTCCGGCTGCCCGCCGCAACGGCGCTGCCGGACGGCCTGCCCTTCCTCGGGCTGGTGGGTGGCACCGCCGATTGGCTGTTCCGGCGCGGCGACGTGCTGTCGGTAACGGTCAGCGATGCCGACGCGCTGGCTGCCCAGCCCACCGACGCGGTCGCCGCCACGCTGTGGCGCGACGCGGCACAAGCGCTGGGCACCCCCGATGCAGCCCTGCCGCCTTTCCGAATCATCAAGGAGCGCCGGGCGACTCCGGACCAGTCCCCTGTCCATGCGGCGAATCGCCCCTGTGCCCGAACCGCTTTGAAAAACCTCGTTCTGGCCGGCGATTGGACGAACATGGGGCTTCCGGCAACGCTCGAAGGTGCGGTCCGCTCCGGCGAGTTCGCCGCGCGGGCGGTCCTAACCGCTGGGATTACCACCTTTTCGCGCCTCGGCCTTTTTCCAGCCTTCACTTTGCCGCGCCGCGGGCCTATTTGAGCGGACGGAGGTGCCGTGCCGCCAAGGCGCGGGCCGAGATGGGACAATCCAAGAAGAGAGGGTAACTCAATGGCGTTCGAACTGCCGCCGCTCCCGTATGGCTATGATGCTCTGCAGCCGTTCATGTCGTCGGAGACGCTGCACCTGCATCACGACAAGCACCACCAGACCTACGTCACCAACCTGAACAACCTGACGAAGGACAGCCCGCTGGCCGACGCCAGCCTGGAAGACGTCATCAAGCAAAGCTACGGCGACGCCTCCAAGCAGGGCCTGTTCAACAACGCCGGCCAGGTGTGGAACCACACCTTCTACTGGCAGAGCATGAAGAAGAACGGTGGCGGCGCCATCCCGGGCGAGCTTGAGAAGCGCCTGATCGCCGACTTCGGCAGCGTCGACAAGTTCAAGGAAGAGTTCTCGAACGCCGCCATCACCCAGTTCGGCTCGGGCTGGGCGTGGCTGTACATCGACGGCGGCAAGCTGAAGGTCACCAAGACCTCCAACGCCGACACCCCGCTGGCCCAGGGTCACTTCCCGCTGCTGACCGCCGACGTGTGGGAGCACGCCTACTACGTCGACTACCAGAACCGCCGCGCGGACTTCGTGAAGGCGTTCCTGGAGAGCCTGGTGAACTGGGAATTCGTGGCCGAGCGCCTGTCGAAGGCCCCGGCCTGATCCTTCCCCGGATCGCCAGAACGGAAAAGGCCCCCGATCGGGGGCCTTTTTTGTTGCTCCATTCCGGCCGGGCTACAGACCCGGCTCACACCGGCAAGAGCGCCGCCCCCACCCGCCGGCCTTCGGCCAGCAGGACGTTGTAGGTGCGGCATGCCGCCCCGGTGTCCATCACTTCGACCACCAGACCGGCGTCGCGCAGGCCCTGGCGCAGCGCCTTGGGCAGAAGCTGCATCCGGGCGCCGGAGCCGAGGAGGAGGAACTCCACCCGCGGCTCCGCCGTGATGACCTGGGCGAAGTCCTCCGCCGTCAGGGCGGCGAAGTCCTGGGGGCGCCAGGGCTCCGTGCGGTCGGGAAGGACCACGACCGCCCCGGTGCGCCATTGCCCGGACACGCAGAACTGCCCGTCCCCGTAGCCGTCGATGACCTGACGGTCCGACGGGATGATCGGCGTGATGTCCGCCATCTCTGATCCGTTCCTGTTCTTGTCGCTCAGGGCGTCGGGTTGGCGGCCGGGGCCGCGTTCTCCGCCGGCGCGTTGCGGCGCAGCCGGTTCTCGCCCAGGAACAGCAAGATGGGGGCGGCGATGAAGATGGACGAGGAGGTGGCCAGGAAAATGCCGAAGATCAGCACGATGCCGAAGTCCTGCAGCGCCTCGCCGCCGAAGAAGGCCAGCGGCAGGATCGACAGCAGCGTCGACATGGAGGTGCCCAGCGTGCGGTTCAGCGTCTCGTTGATCGAGCGGTCGATCAGCTCGCGCAACGGCATTTTCTTGTAGATGCGCAGGTTCTCACGCATGCGGTCATAGACCACGACCTTGTCGTTGGTCGAATAGCCCATGATCGTCAGGATCGCCGCGATGGCCGTCAGGTTGAACTGCATCCCGGTGATCGCGTAGAAGCCGACCACCTTCGTCACGTCCAGCAGCAGCGTCACGATGGCGCCGAAGCCGAACTGCCATTCGAAGCGGAACCAGATGTAGACGAGCATCGCCAGCAGCGCGAGGCCGAGCGCCAGCATGCCGTTGAAGAACAGCTCGCCGCTGACCGAGGCGCCGACCGCCTCGACGCGGCGCACGGTGGTGCCGGGAATCTCCTGGGCGAGCGTGGCCCTCACCTTGTCGGCGGCCACCTGCTGCGCCGCGTCGTCGCCCGGCTGGCGTTCCAGGCGGATCAGCACGTCCTGGGGCGAACCGAACTCCTGCAACGCCACCTGCCCCATGTTGAGCTGGGTCAGCGTGTGGCGCAGCGAGGCGAAGTCGGCGGCCTGCGGCGTGCGCGCCTCGATGACGATGCCACCGCGGAAGTCGATGCCGTAGTTCAGGCCGGGATAGAAGAACAGCACCACCGACGCGATCGACAGGAACGCCGACACGATCAGGCCGGCGTGTCGCCCGCGCATGAACTGGATGTTGGTGTTGTCAGGGACCAGACGAAGCCGGAACATGGGAATGACCTCTTACACCGGCAGGGCGGCCGGCCGCGTCTTGCGCAGCCAACTGACCATCATGAGACGCACGAGCACGGTGGCCGTGAACAGCGAAATCAGGATGCCGAAGGTGATGGTGACGGCGAAGCCCTTGATCGCGCCGGTGCCCAGCACGAACAGGATGGCCATCTTGATGGCGGTGGTCAGGTTGGCGTCCACGATGGTGGAATAGGCACGGCTGAAGCCGGCCTCGACCGAGCCGAAGACGCCGCGCCCCTTCTTGGTTTCCTCGCGGATGCGCTCGTTGATCAGGATGTTGGCGTCGACCGCCAGACCGAGCGACAGCAGGACACCGGCGATGCCCGGCAGGGTCAGCGTCGCCTGGAGCAGCGACAGCGCGGCCAGGGTGAGGACGGTGTTGACCAGCAGGGCGAAGCAGGCGAAGGCCCCGAACAGGCCGTAGGCGGCGATCATGTAGGCGCAGACCAGCACGAAGCCGATCCCCACCGACATCAGGCCGGCGCGGATCGAATCGGCGCCCAGGTCGGGACCGACCGTGCGCTCCTCGATCACCTTCAGCGGGGCCGGCAGGGCGCCGGCGCGCAGCAGCACGGCGAGGTCGTTGGCGTCGGCGGCGGTGAAGCTGCCGCTGATCTGGCCGCGTCCGCCGGTGATCGGCTCGCGGATCACCGGGGCGCTGATGACCTTGTTGTCGAGCACGATGGCGAAGGGCCGGCCGACGTTGGCGCGGGTCACGTCGGCGAAGCGGCGGGCGCCGATGCTGTCGAATTCGAAATTGACCACCCACTCGCCGGTCTGCGGGTTGCTGCCCGCGGTGGCGTTGGTCAGGTTGGCGCCGTCCACCTCGACCTTCTTGCGGATGACGTAGGCGCTCTGCGCCCGCCCGCCTTCCGCCGAGGGCAGGATGTCGGTCCCCGGAGGGGCGCGGCCGGCGCTCGGGTCGGCGTTCATGTCGACCAAGCGGAAGGTCATCTTCGCGGTGGTGCCGAGCAGCCGCTTCACGCGGTCGGGGTCCTCGACGCCGGGAAGCTGGACGAGGATGCGGTCGGCGCCCTGGCGGGCGATGGTCGGCTCGTTGACGCCGGTCTCGTCGATGCGGCGGCGCACGATCTCGATGGACTGCTCGATGGCCTGGGTGGCGCGCTCGCGCAGGGCGATCTCGCTCAGCCGGGCGGTGACGCTGCCTCCGTTGGCGGTGACCTCCAGGTCGGGCTGGCCGCCGCCGAGCGGGCCGCCGCCGATGGTGTTGGCGAGCTGGCGCAGCGCCCGCACCGCCGTGTCGGCCTGCGCCGGGTCGCGGAGCTGCACGGTGATGCCGCGGTCGCCCGGGTTGATCGCCGTGTAGCCGACATTGTCGTTGCGCAGCTGGGTGCGCGCCGAATCGACCAGGCCTTCGACGCGGTCACGGATGACCGCGCCCATGTCCACCTCGAGCAGCAGGTGCGACCCGCCGCGCAGATCGAGGCCGAGATTGACCCGGCTGTGCGCGTACCAGCTCGGCAGGGCCGACAGCGTCTCGCGGCTGAAAAAATTCGGCAGCGTGAGGATGGTCCCGAGCACGCAGATCGCGACGATCAGAAAAATCTTCCAGCGCGGAAAATACAGCATTCGTAAACCAGTCCCGTTCGCTACCGGAGAACCGCGTTACTTGCGGTCCGCAACCTTTTCTTCAGCCTTCTCGTCGGCGCTCTTGGCCGGCTCGGACTTCGACAGCACGAGATTCACGGTGGAGCGCATGACGCGGACGCGGACGTTCTCGGCGATCTCGACCTGGAGCTCGTCGTCCGGGCCGACCTTGGTGATGGTGCCGATGATGCCGCCGCCGGTCACCACGCGGTCGCCGCGACGGATGGCCTCCAGCATGCCCTTGTGTTCCTTCATCTTCTTCTGCTGCGGACGGATCAGCAGGAAATAGAAGACGACGAAGATCAGGATCAGCGGCAGGAACTGCACGATCATGTCGGCCCCACCGGCGGCGGGCGCGGCGGTCTGTGCATAGGCCGTCGAAACGAACATCTGGAGGCTCCCTGTGGTTTGGTTCCGAAGGCGCAGCGGGCGCTCGCGGACGCGGCGACTATAACGGTCCGGGCCGTCGATGCAATGGAATAGGGGTACGCCCGCCGGGCTTCAAGGGCCGCGGCTGTCCATCACGGCAAAGAGAAGCAGGAAGCGGCGCACGCAGGGCGCCTCGACCGGCTCCACCCCGTGGAAGGATCGGTCGGACGGCGCGTAGGCCAGAAGATGGTTCGGCAGGAAAGGCGCGGTGCCGGCCAACTCGAAATCCTCGCGCGGGAACCGCTCCGTCGAGCGCCCGGTGTTGGCGGTGAAGGACGGGTCGCGGGGCCGGTACAGCGCCGTCCCGAGATCGGGGCGGCTGCCGTCCGCCGGCATGTAGAGCAGCATGGACAGGAAGGTGCCGAACACGTCGGTGTGGGGCAGCATGGCGTGGCCCGCATGGTCCTCGACCAGCCGCGCGTAGACCGTCGCCGGCCGGGCCGCGACGGGCGTTTCCAGCTTGGCGGCGAGCGAGGGGAAGCGCGGGGCGAGCCTTTTCAGCGTCTCCGGACCGAACAGGCAATCGCGGACCTCCCGCCAGACCGCTCCGGCCTCCGGCTCCATCTCCCTCAGGGCGCGGTCGGTCAGCACCATCTGATGGCGCTGGGGAAGCGTGTCCATCTGCAGGAGGGCCAGCGCCTCGAACCGCGGCCAACGGGCGACGGCGCGGGCGTAGAGGTCCGCCGGCAGGGCGTCCGGCACCACCAGATGCGGAAAGGGGTCCTCGCGAAGGGGCGTCTCCTCCAGCCGCCGCAGGACATGATCGGCGCTCCCCGCCGGGGTGCGGAGATCGACGGAACGTTCTGCGTGCATGGCCGGCCCTCGGTTCGCGTTGCGCGCACCTTAGCGGCGCGCACCCCTCCCCCGCAAGCGCGCCGCCTTGTCCGGCGGCGCAGCGACGGGTTAGGGTCGGCGCAACGAAACCGGAAGAAACGCCTGCAAAGGAACACGATGTCGGACGCCCAACTGCTGCCCCTCCTCACCCGCATCGCCGAAGCCCTGGAACGGCTCGCCCCGCCGCCGCCGGGCCGGCTCGACCTCGGCGCCGCCGACGCCTTCGTCTGGCACGCCGATCCCGACCGGCTGGAGCCGGTGCCCACCGTCAACCGGGTCGAGATCGGCCTGCTGCGCGGCGTCGAGCGGCAGCGCGACATCCTGCTCGACAACACCACCCGCTTCGCCACCGGCCTGCCCGCCAACAACGCCCTGCTCTGGGGCTCGCGCGGCATGGGCAAGAGCTCGCTGGTCAAGTCGGTGCACGCCGCGGTGGCCCAGGACCATCCCGGCACGCTGGCTCTGGTGGAGATCCACCGCGAGGACATTCCCACCCTGCCCCGCCTGCTCGTCCGGCTGAAGGACGAGCCGCGCCGCTTCATCCTGTTCTGCGACGACCTCTCCTTCGACCATGACGACGCCCACTACAAGTCGCTGAAGGCCGTTCTGGAGGGCGGGATCGAGGGGCGTCCGGAGAATGTGGTGTTCTACGCCACCTCCAACCGCCGCCACCTGATGCCGCGCGACATGATCGAGAACGAGCGCTCCACCGCCATCAACCCGGCCGAGGCGGTCGAGGAGAAGGTGTCGCTGTCCGACCGCTTCGGCCTGTGGCTGGGCTTCCACAACTGCGACCAGCCGACCTACTTCGCGATGATCGAGGGCTACGCCGCCCGCTTCGGGCTGGACATCCCGGCGGAGCAGCTGCGGGCCGAGGCCGTGGAATGGTCGGTGACCCGCGGCAGCCGCTCCGGCCGGGTGGCCTGGCAGTTCATCCAGGACCTGGCTGGCCGTCTGGAGAAGCCCCTTCGCTGACCCGCGGCTCCATGCGGTCGCGCGGATCGACCGCCTGGCTGCCCTTGCGCAGTTCGAAGTGAAGCTGCGGGCTCGTCACCGACCCGGTCTGGCCGACCGTGCCGATGGCCTGCCCGCGCTTCACCGCCACGCCCCGCTCCACGTCGATGCGGTCGAGATGGGCGTAGGCGGTGATGAAGCCGTCGGAATGCTTCACCAGCAGCAGGTTGCCGAAGCCACGCAACTCGTTGCCGGCGTAGGCGACGACGCCGTTGTCGGCGGCGACCACGGTCGTTCCCTTGGTGGCGGCGATGTTCAGGCCATCGTTGTGCAGGCCGTCCGGCTTCGGCCCGAAGGTCGAGATCACCTTCCCCTTCACCGGCCAGAGCAGGCGCCCGGTGGCGCGCTGCGCCGTCGCCGGCTCCGCGGCCTTTGGCGGCGGGGGCGGGGCGGCGGCGACCTCCTGGGCCGGTGCCGGCGGCGGAGCCGGGACCGGAGCGGCCTCGACGACGCGCGGCGCGGGCGCCGGCTCCGGAACGGCGGGCTTCTGGCCGGGCGGGCGCAGCGAGGTCGGGGCCTGCCCGGGCTGGTAGACGGGTGCTCCGGTCGTCGCCTCCGGCGCGGCGCCCGGCTTGGCGGCGGGCACCGGGGCGAGGACGGTCGCGGTCGACGGCGGGCTGTCCACCGGGGCCCTTTCGACCGGTGCCGGAGCCGAGGCGCCCGGCGGCGGCAGCTCCGCCGCCTGGATGGACCCGCGCGACACCTGCTTGACCGGCGCCGAGGCGACCACGCCGCCGACCGCGGCCCCGGCGTTGGAGGACGGCGCCTGAGCCACCGCGGTGCCCCCCGACGCATCGCCACCGCCCGGCAGGCGCAGCGGCTGCCCGGCCTGCACCGCGTAAGGGGCGGTCAGGCCGTTGAGGCGGGTCAGCTCGCTCATGTCCGCGCTGAACATGCGGGAGATGCCGTAGAGCGTGTCGCCGCGCTGGACGATGTACTGGCGCGACACCGGCAGGACCAAGCGCTGCCCGACCTGGAGCTGGTAGGGCGGCGACAGGTGGTTGACCTCCAACAGGTCGCGCAGCGGCACGTTGTAGCGCCGCGACAGCGAATAAGCGGAGTCCCCGCGCTGCACGATCACCGCGCCGCCGATGGAATCCGGGGTGTTGGACACCGAGGTGACCGGCGCCAGCTCTCCCGTGCGCTGCTGGCAGGCGGCGAGCAGCGGGATCATCGTCAGCGCCGCGAGGAGGGCGCGCCCGGACACGCGGAATGACACGCCGAACGGGCCAACTACTCCGTTCCGGGAGGGGACGGAGGGTCGGACAGCAACGGTACGAAGCGGACGGGCCACAAATCCTCCCGTGTAAGACCGGTTTCGGTCCGCCGGATGCGGACGACCCGCTGACCGCGGTAGTCGCCCCCCAGCGGGATGACCATGACACCACCAACGGCGAGCTGATCCGTCAAGTCCTTTGGCGCATCGGGACCTCCGGCGGCCGTGACCAGTATGCGCTCGAACGGCGCCTGTTCGGGCCAGCCTTTCGTCCCGTCGCCGTGGCGGGTCGTGATGTTGTGCAGGCGCAGAGCCTGGAATCGGCTCTCCGCCTCGGTCAGCAGCGGGCGCAGCCGCTCGATGGTGTAGACCCGCCGGCACAGCCGCGACAAAACCGCCGCTTGGTAGCCGGAGCCGGTGCCGATTTCCAGCACCCGCTGGCGCTCCCCAAGCTCCAGCGCCTGGGTCATCAGCGCCACGATCAGCGGCTGGCTGATGGTCTGGCCCAGATCGATGGGAAGCGCCGTGTCCTCCCACGCCTGATCCTGGAAGGGGTCTGGGACGAAGCGCTCGCGCGGGATCCGTTCGATCGCGGCCAGAACCCGGGTGTCGGTCACGCCGTTGCGGCGCAACGCCATCAGAAGCCGGATCTTGCGTGCCTCGACGGTCACACCCTGCCCATTCCCCTCGGAAACACCTCTATTCGAACGCGTGCCGCAACGTCTGGAGCGTCGGCGTGTGGGTCAGGTCCAGATAGACCGGCGTCACCGAAATGCCGCCGTGGAAGACCACATGGATGTCGGTGTCCGGCGCCACGTCCGCCTCGCCGCGCAGCGTCCCAATCCAGATATAGGGCTTGCCGCGCGGATCGACACGCTCCACCAGCTCGTCGCCGATCTTGCGCTTGCCGTGGCGGACCACCTGGATGCCGGTGACCCGGTCCGCCGGACAGGCCGGGAAGTTCACGTTCAGCAGGACGTATTTCGGCCAGGGCGTGGACACCGCCTTGCGAACCACCTCGGCCCCCCAGCGCTCCGCCGCCGACCAGTCGATCTGGGAGCGGGTCTCGTAATGCTGGCTGAGCGCGATGGCCGGAACGCCCAGCAGGGTCGCCTCCATGGCCGCCGCGATGGTGCCCGAATAGGTCACGTCCTCGCCGATGTTGGAGCCCTGGTTGACGCCGGACAGGACCAGCGTCGGCCGGGCGTCCCGCATCACCTTGTTGACCGCCAGCAGCACGCAGTCGGTCGGCGTGCCGTCCACCGTGAAGCGCCGCTCGTCCAGCTGGCGCAGGCGCAGCGGCCGGTTGATGGTCAGCGAATGGCTGGCCGCCGACTGCTCCATCTCCGGCGCCACGACCCACACGTCGTCGGTGAGGGAGCGCGCGATGGCCTCCAGCACCTTCAGGCCCGGCGCGTGGATGCCGTCATCGTTGGTGACGAGGATGCGCGCGTTCGACAGGTCGAGCGGGTGATCGAACATCAGGCGGTGATCCTTTCCAGCCCGCGCATGTAGGGCCGGAGCGCTTCGGGGACCAGGATGGAGCCGTCGGGCTGCTGGTAGTTCTCCAGCACCGCGATCAGGCAGCGCCCGACCGCCACGCCCGAGCCGTTCAGCGTGTGGACGAACTGCGTCTGCTTCTCGCCCTTCGGACGGCAGCGGGCCTTCATGCGGCGGGCCTGGAAGTCGCCGCAGTTCGAGCAGCTCGAAATCTCGCGGTACATGTTCTGGCCGGGCAGCCAGACCTCGATGTCGTAGGTCTTGCGCGCGGAGAAGCCCATGTCGCCGGTGCACAGCGTGACCACGCGGTAGGGCAGCCCCAGCCGCTGCAGGATGGTCTCGGCGCACTGGGTCATGCGCTGGTGCTCCGCCTCCGACTGGTCCGGCGCGGTGACGCTGACCATCTCGACCTTCCAGAACTGGTGCTGGCGGATCATGCCGCGGGTGTCGCGGCCCGCCGACCCGGCCTCGGCGCGGAAGCAGGGGGTCAGCGCGGTGTAGCGGTAGGGCAGCTCTTCCGTCGCCACGATCTGGTCGTTGACGAGGTTGGTCAGCGGCACTTCCGAGGTCGGGATCAGGTAGTGGTCGCCCGTGCGGAACAGGTCCTCCTCGAACTTCGGAAGCTGGCCGGTGCCGAACAGGGCGTTGTCGCGGACCATCAGCGGCGGCGCGATCTCGGTGTAGCCGTGCTCGCCGGTGTGGATATCCAGCATGAAGTCGGCGAGCGCGCGCTCCAGCCGGGCCAGGCCGCCTTTCAGCACGGTGAAGCGGGCGCCCGACATGCGCGACGCCGCCTCGAAATCCATCAGGCCCAGCGCTTCGCCCAGCTCGAAATGCTGCTTGGCGTCGGCGATCGCCTTCGGCTCGCCCCAACGGCGGATTTCGACGTTGGCGCTCTCGTCCGGGCCTTCCGGCACGTCGTCGGCGGGCAGGTTCGGGATGGAGGCGAGCAGACCCTCCAGCTCGGCGCCCAGCGCCTTCTCCTCCTCCTCGACCTGGGGCAGCCGCTCCTTGAGCTGCGCCATCTCGTCCATCAGCGGCTGGGCGTCGCGGCCCTCCCGCTTGGCGAGGCCGATCTCCTTCGCCGCCTCGTTGCGGCGCGCCTGCATCTCCTGCAAGTGGGTCTGCGCGGCGCGGCGGCGCGAATCGAGGTCCAGCACCGTCGGCGACATCGGCTCAAGGCCCCGGCGGGCGAGACCGCGGTCGAAGGATTCGGGGTTCTCACGGATGGCGCGAAGGTCGTGCATGGCTCACGGCGATACGGAATGGGTGGGAGGCTGGTTATAGTCCGCCGCCGGGTGAAGGTCCAGAGGCGGAGCCCCGCCGATGGGAAAGACCCTGAAATGATTGGTGTCCTATACTTATCGGTGGCGCCGGGAACGCGAATGCGTGCAGAACCCCGGAATCGACCGCTGCCCCTCCCCACTCCGGACATGATCCTCGACACCCGCACCCTCATCATCGTCCTGGTGGGCATCGGCGCTCTGCTGTCCATCGCCGCCTTCCTGACCTGGAGAGCGCACCGCCACATCACCGCGCTGGCCTATTGGGCCGGGGGAGCGCTGCTCGGCACCGTCGGGATGGCCATGGTCACCGCTTACGGCGTCTGGCCGGCTGCCGCCGTCGTGCCGCTGAGCAACGCCTTGGTGGCCGCCACCTACATCCTAAACTGGTTCGGCGTGCGCAGCTTCGCCGGACGGTCCATCCCCTGGCGCTTCGGGATGGCGCTGCTCGCCGTGTTGACCGCCGGCATCGCGTGGTTCGTGGTGGCAACCAACGACGTGACGGCGCGTGTCCTGATCATGTCCGCCGGAATCACCGGCCTGTCGCTGCTGGCGGCCCTGGAGCTGTGGTGGACGGGGCCGGGGGACCGGCCGCGCCGGGCGCAACGGGTCACCGCCCTGGTTTTCCTGGCCCACGCCCTGTTCGTGGCAGGGCGCGCCGTGCTGACCGCCTGGGGCGGGCCGGTGGACAGCATCCTGTCACCCAACTTGGTGCAGAGCGCCGGATTCCTGGAGGCCATCCTGGCGGTCACGGGCTGGGGATTCGGTTTCCTTGTCATGACCAGCGAGAAGCTTCAGGCCGATCTGGACCGCATCGGCACCATCGACCCGCTGACGGGCGCCTACAACCGCCGGGCCTTCCTCAAGCACGCCGAGCGGGAGTTGCTGCGGGCGCAACGCAACGGGGCGCCGCTGACCCTGCTGCTGCTCGACCTCGACCGCTTCAAGCGGGTCAACGACACCTTCGGCCATCTCGCCGGCGACGCGCTTCTCCGGCTTTTCTCCGAGACCGTCACGACGCGGCTGCGCCGCACCGACCTGTTCGGGCGCTATGGCGGGGAGGAGTTCTGCCTTCTGCTGCCCGACACCGACCGGAGCGGGGCGGCAGCGTTGGCGGAGGCGCTGCGGCGCGACGTGGCGGCGCGGCCGCTGCCCTTCCAGGGCCACGAGATCGCCGCCAGCGTCAGCATCGGCATCGCCGCTTGCCGCAGCGGTGAGGATCTCGATGCCGCTCTGGCGGCCGCCGACCTGGCCCTCTACCGGGCCAAGCGGAACGGCCGCAATCAGGTGGTGGTCGACGAAGCGACGGCGTAGGGCGTGACGGCCTTACGCCTGTTCGGCTTCCGTCTCGTCGGCGTCGCCGCGCGTCTTCTCGATGCGGCGACCGATCAGGATCGACACCTCGTAGAGCGCCAGCAGCGGGATGGCGAGGCCGACCTGGCTGATGACGTCCGGCGGGGTCAGGATCGCCGCGACGACGAACACGAACACGATGGCGTAGCGCCGTTTGGCGGCCAGCGTCTCCGTGGTCAGCAGCCCGGCGCGGATCAGCAGGGTCAGCAGGACCGGAAGCTGGAAGGCCAGACCGAAGGCGAAGATCAGATGCATCACGAGGCCGAGATACTCGCTGACGCGGGCCTCGAACTCGATCGGCAGGGCGCCGGCGTCCATCCCCGGGTGGAACTCGAACCCCAGGAAGAAGCGCCAAGCCAGCGGGAAGATGAAGTAGTAGACCATCGCCCCGCCCAGGAAGAACAGGATCGGGGTGGCCACCAGGAAGGGCAGGAAGGCCTTGCGCTCGTGCTTGTAGAGGCCGGGTGCGACGAACATCCAGATCTGGCTGGCGACGATGGGGAAGGACAGGAAGCAGCCGGCCCAGAAAGCCACCTTCACATAGGTGAAGAAGGCTTCGGTCAGGCCGGTGTAGATCATCCGCCGCCCCTGCCCGGCCAGGATGTCGGCCAGGGGCTGGACGAGGAAGTTGTAGATGCGGTCCGAGAAGGCGTAGCAGACGAAGAAGGCGATGAGGATCGCCAGCGTCGCGTACATCAGCCGGTTGCGCAGCTCGACCAGATGGTCGATCAGCGGCATCTTGCTTTCTTCGAGCTCGTCGTCGGACTCGCCGGTCATGCGCGTTTCGCCGGACACTGGGTCACGCCTGCTTGTTCGTGGTTGCCGCCGCAGCGGAATCGGCGGAGGCCGGAACCGGCGGCTGGGCCGGGGCCGGGACGAATTCCGCTGGCGGAGCCGGAGGAAGCGGGGCCGTGACCGGCGGTTCGGTCGCCGGCTGCGGCTGGGCCGCCGTCACCTGCGGCGAACCGACGGGAGGCACGGGGGTCGGAGATGCGGCCGTCGAGGACGGGCCATCCTCCGGCGGGCTGCCGTGATAGCCGCTGGCCCCGAGGTCGCCCCCCATGTCGAAGGCGCCCTTCAGATCCCCCTTCGGATCGATCGTGTTCTCGACCATCTTCTGGAGGTTCGTGTCGCGGACCTTCAGGGCCTCCTTGCGAAGCTCGTCAAGCTCCGCCTCCCGCATCATGTCGTCGATGTGGCCCTGGAAATCGCGCGCGACGACGCGCGCCTTCTTCACCCATTTTCCCAGGGTGTAGATGGCCTTGGGCAGGTCCTTCGGGCCGATCACCACGAGGGCGATGACCGCGATGACCATCAGTTCCGACCATGCGATGTCGAACATGGCTCCTCAGCCTTTCGAAGCGGCGCGGGGATGACGGGCGCCGGACGGTCAGGTGCGGGCCGTCTCGTCCTTCTTCACGCCGGGATCGGCAGCGGGCGAAACCGGATGGACCGGGGACACCGGCTGGGCCGGCGGAACCGGCTGGTTCGGCAGGACCTTGGAGTCGGCACCGGCGGCGGTACCCTCTTCCTCGTCCTTCAGGCCGGCCTTGAAGTTCTTGATGCCCTTGGCGAGGTCGCCCATGACCTTCGGCAGCTTGCCGGCGCCGAACAGGAGCAGGACGATCAGAAGGACGATGACCCAATGCCAGACGCTGGAGAATCCCATGACACACGTTTCCTGAACAGGCAGCCCAATGGCGGGGCGGCACTATGGCAGAAAGGTTCCCCTCCCGCAACGATCGGTCGGGCGAAACCGCTCAAACGACTAAGTGGGTGCACCGGCTGGAAAAACGAAGGCCTGACACAGGTCCATGCACACCGAAACGTGACTTTGTTCGGCGGGCAGGAACTGGCCCGGCATGCGGGAGTGCAGATGCACCGACCCGCCATTCCCGTCCGGCACGTCGAGATGGACCAGGCTGGTCCGGCCCAGCAGGCGCGCCGCCATCACCCGCGCCAAAACCGGCAGGTCCCCGGCGGGAACGGTGGCCGCGGGCTGGGCGGACAGCTTCAGCGCCTCCGGGCGGATCAGCACGTCGACGGCGGTGCCGTCGGCGACCTCCGTGGGGATCGGGCCGACCGGCGTGTCCACCGCCCCATCCCGCACGACGCCCGACAGCCGGTTGACCTCGCCGAAGAACTCGGCCGCGAAGGCGTTGACCGGGCGGGTGTAGAGGTCCACCGGGTTGCCGACCTGGACGACCTCGCCGGCGCGCATCAGGGCGATGCGGTCGGCCAGGAACATGGCCTCCTCCGGATCGTGGGTGACCAGCATGGTCGCCGCGCCGTTCTGCTTCAGCACGTGCAGAGTCTCGTCGCGCACCTGCTCGCGCAGCCGGGCGTCCAGGCCCGAGAAGGGCTCGTCGAGCAGCAGGACCGCCGGATTCGGGGCGAGCGCGCGGGCCAGCGCCACGCGCTGCTGCTGCCCACCGGACAGGTGGTGCGGGAAGGAATCGGCGTAGCCGGCCATGCCGACCTGCCCCAGCGTCTCCAGCGCCCGCTTGCGCTGCGCCTCGCCGGACAGGGCGGTCAGGCCGAAGCGCACGTTGTCGAGCACCGACAGGTGCGGAAACAGCGCGTAATCCTGGAAGACGAGGCCGACGCCGCGGCGTTCCGGCGGCACCGCGCCGCGCTCGTCAGCCACCACCGTGCCACCGATCCGGACGGAGCCGGTCTGCACCGCCTCCAGCCCCGCCGCGATGCGCAGCAGCGAGGACTTGCCGCAGCCGGACGGCCCGCACAGGCAGACGATCTCCCCCGCCCCGATGGTCACGCTGACATCGTCGACGGCGACGACGCGCCCGTAGCGGTGGGTGACGCCGTTCAGCGCCAGGGCCTCCATCGTGATGGCGGCGCCGCCGCCCCGGGGGCCGCCCTGCGGACCGGAGGCGTCGAGATGCCGCCCGTTGACCGGCAGCGTGACCGGCGCGGCCTCGCAGGGCGCGCCCTGCCGCGGATCGGTCCCGCGGCTGAACAGGGCCGACGCCTTGTCGCGCAGCGCGCTGCGCAGGCCGGCCGGGCGGGGTTCGGAAACGGCGTCTCCGGTCGCGGAGAAAGAACGGGCGTCGGTGACGGACGGACGATCCATGGCGGTCCCAGTCTGAAGCGGCCCGGGGGTCGTTTGATGGCGGTCGATTGACCTTAGTACCGGTGCGCCGACCCTGATGCAAATGGTTCTTATTTTCGAGCGTTTCGCTCAGGTATCGGAATCGTCAGTGTTTTCCGATGGTTCCGTATCCTCCAGCCCGGCTCCGCCGATGCCCAGCAGCACGGGCCGCGAATCGAGCAGGCCGGCGGCGCGCAAGTCCTCGACCCCCGGCAGGTCGCGCAGCGTCTCCAGGCCGAAATGGTCGAGGAAATGGTCGGTGGTGATCCAGGTCAGCGGGCGGCCCGGCGTCTCGCGGCGGCGGCCCGGCCGGATCCAGCCGTTCTCCATCAGGATGTCCAGCGTGCCCTTGCTGGTCGCCACGCCGCGGATCGCCTCGATCTCGGCCCGGGTCACCGGCTGGTGGTAGGCGATGATCGCCAGCGTCTCGATGGCGGCGCGGGACAGTTTCTTGGAGACCTCCTCCTCCGGCCGCAGCAGCGGCGCGAGGTCGAGCGCCGTGCGGAAGGACCAGCCGGCGCCGGTGCGGATCAGGTTCACGCCCCGCGCCGCGTAATGGACGCGCAGTTCCTCCAGCAGCGCCCGCACGTCGGCGTCGCGGGTCAGCCGCCGGCCGAGCGTTTCCTCATCCAGCGGGTCGGCGGAAGCGAAGAGCAACGCTTCCAGCAGGCGCAGATCGCGCAGGCGCCGCTCGACCTCCTCCGGGTTCTCGATCTCCTGGATCATGCCGTCGGGTCCGCTCATTCCTCGTCGCCTTGCTCATGCTGGTGCTCATGCCGGCGCAATGCCCGGCGGACGTAGATGGGGGAAAAGGCGCCGTCCTGGCGAAGCTCCACCCGCCCCGCCTTGGCCAGCTCCAGCGTCGCCGCGAAATGGGCGGCCAGCGCCGAGCGGGTCAGCAGCCCGCCGCGCACGCCGTCGGGCAGGAAACTCGACAGGGTGGCCCAGTCCGGCATGCGGCCCAGCAGCTCGGACAGACGGCGCACCGCGTCCTCCAGCGAATAGAGGCGCACCGGCTCGATGTGCAGGACGCCGCCCTCCTGCCGCTTCCTGTGCTCGCCATAGGCCTTCAGCAGGTCGTAGAGCGTGACCTGGAAGACCGACTTGCGCAGGATGTCGAGGTCCTCCGGGGCGCCGCGGGCGAAGCGGTCCACCCCGAGCTGCGGGCGGGCGAACAGCTTGGCCGCCGCCCCCTTCATCGCCTCCAGCCGCTGGAGCTGGAAGGCCAGCGCCGCCGCCATGTCCTCGCCCGAGGGCTCCTCGTCCTCGACCTCCGGGATCAGCAGGCGCGACTTCAGATAGGCCAGCCACGCCGCCATGACGAGATAGTCCGCCGCCAGCTCCAGCCGCACCTTCCGCGCCTCGGCAATGAAGGCGAGATACTGGTCGGCGAGCTGGAGGATGGAAATCTTCGTCAGGTCCACCTTCTGCTCGCGCCCCAGCGCCAGCAGCATGTCGAGCGGCCCCTCGAACCCGTCCAGGACGAGGACGAGCTGTTCCGCCGGGCTGGCCGCCGCGGCCTCGTCCTCATGATCCGGGGGTTTCCTGCCAACCATTCCGTCAGTTGCCGCTGAGGATGCGGATCAGGTCGATCATGTAGTCGATCGGCGGGCCAAGCACCCAGGAGAAGACGCTGAGGTCCATGCCAAGCTCACGCCCGATGAAGGGCAGCAGGAAGAAAGCGCCGATCAGGATCAGCATGCCGTACTTCTCCAGCCGGGCCAGCGGGAAGGCCAGCGCGTCGGGCAGGATGCCGACCGCCACGCGCCCGCCGTCGAGCGGCGGCAGCGGGATCATGTTGAAGACCATCAGCACGACGTTGACCAGGACCGACACCTCCAGCGCGGCGCGGACCCACATCTCGGTCGCCCCGCCCTGCGGGCTGGTGAAGCCCCAGATGATCGCGGAGACCAGCGCCAGAACGAAATTCACCCCCGGGCCGGCCAGCGCCACCCACACCATGTCGCGGCGCGGGTGATGCAGACGCCCAAAATTCACCGGCACCGGCTTGGCCCAGCCGAAGACGAAGCCGGTGGTGAAATACATCACCGCCGGCAGCACTACCGTGCCCAGCGGGTCGATGTGGCGGAGCGGGTTCAGCGTCACCCGGCCGAGCCGCCACGCCGTATCGTCGCCGCGCCACATCGCCACGAATCCGTGCGCCGCCTCGTGCATCGTGATGGCGAGGATCGCGGGGATGGCGACCGCGAAGATCATCGGTATGCGGTCTATCAGACCTTCCAGCACGCCCGTCTCTCCCGTTATGCCCCCCGGACCCGTCCGGGAAGCCTGAGCATGGCCTTGAATCCGGCCGGCCTTAAACTTGGGGAGTTCCCAGCAGTTCCGCCAGACGCGCCCGCAGCTCGTCGGCGTCCACCGGCGGCGCCGGGCCGCGCAGCGCCTCGGCCCGCGCCCAGCGGCGGACGGCCGCGTCGCTCATCGCCGGAACACCCTCGGCCACCGCCGCCATCTCCTCCATCACGCCGTTGCAGTGGAGCACGACGTCCAGCCCGGCGGCGAGAACCGCCTCGGCCCGACCGCGCATGCCGCCGGCCAGCGCGCCCATCGACAGGTCGTCGCTGAACAGCAGCCCGTCGAAGCCGATGGGGGAGCCGCGCACCACGTCGCGCACCACGATCGCCGAGGTGCTGGCCGGCTGGTCCGGATCGATGGCCTTCATCACCACATGGGCGACCATGCCGAGCGGCATGTCGGCCAGGGCGCGGAAGGGCGCGAAGTCGGTGGCCTCCAGCGCCGCGCGCGGGGCGTCCACCACCGGCAGTTCGGCGTGGCTGTCGGTGAAGGCCCGGCCATGGCCGGGCAGATGCTTGACGACCGGCAGCACGCCGCCGGCCATCAGCCCCTCGCAGGTCGCCCGCGCCAGATCGGCCACACGGGCCGGATCGCCGCAGAAAGCGCGGTCGCCGATGATGTCGTGGGCGCCCTCCACCGGCACGTCGCAGACCGGGGCGCAATCCACCGTCACGCCGCAATCGGCCAGCATCAGCGCCAGCAACCGGGCGTTGATCCGGGCGGCCTCCCGCCCGGCGGCGGCGTCGCGGGCCGAAAGGTCGCCGAAGGCGCGCATCGGCGGAAAGGCCGGCCAGTGCGGCGGGCGCATCCGGGCCACCCGCCCGCCCTCCTGGTCGATCAGCACGGGAGCGTCGGCGCGGCCCACCGCCGTGCGCATCTCCGCCACCAGCGCGCGGACCTGCTCCGGCGTCTCGCAATTGCGCCGGAACAGGATGAAGCCCAGCGGATCGGCGTCGCGGAAAAAGGCGCGCTCGTCCGCGGTCAGGGCGGTGCCGGCGGCGCCGAACACCACGGCGCGATGGGCCGCGCGGTCGTGTTCGGTCACGGCGTGAGCGTTCGGCAAAGCCGGATCAGGGACGGACAACCACACACCCCACATTCTGGGACTTGAGCTGGGCGCAGACCGACTTGGCGCGCTCCTCGTCGAGGCCGACGCCCTGGATGCGGTAGAAGATGCCCTTCTCGCCCAGATCGGCCTTGGCGACCTGCATGGACAGCCCGCCGAGCGCCGCTCCGTAGCGGCTGGTCAGGCGCTTCCATTCCGTCGAGGCCTCGGCCTCGCTGCGCACCGCGGCGAGCTGGACTCGCCAGTTCCCCCACCCGATGCCTTGGCGGGTGCCGGGGCGGGTGCCGGCTGCGGAGCCGGGGCGGCGGCCACCGGCGGCGCGGGCTGCGGCTTGGGCGCCGCGGCGGGCGGAGGGGGCGGCGTCTGGGCCTGCGGGGGAGCGGGCGCCGGCTTGGCAGCAGGCGGTGCGGGCTGCGGCTTGGGCGCCGGAGCCGCCGGCACCGGCGCCGGAAGGGCGGCCACGGCGGGCGGCGGGGCCGGAGCGGCGGCGGGCGGTGGTGCCCCCTCCCCGTCCTGGCGCGGCACCGTGGTGGTGGAGCCCGGCGGGGGCGGCGGCAACTGGGCCACCGCGGGCGCCTCCGGCAGGGTCGGCGACGGCGGCACCTGCGGCGCCACGACCGGCCGCGGCAGCGGCTCCTCCGGCGGCGGCAGCAGGCGCTCGATCTGCGACTTCGATCCGCGGTCGTTCAGCCGCTCGTAGACCAGCTTGTCCTGGTGCGGCACTTCCATGCCGCCGGGCTGCTCCGGGCGGGCCTTGGTCGGCGCACTGTCGGCCATCAGCAGCGGCGGACCGCCGTCCTGCGTGCTCTGCCCCTTGCCGCCATAGACCACGACGATCGCGCCGGCGAATGCCACGATGCCGACCACCGCCAGACCGAGGCCGAGCAGACCGCGCCGACCTCCCCGCTGCGGCGGCGTGCCGTAGGGATCGCTGGCGTGGTTGACATCGCCCTCATACCTCATGACCGCAATTCCTCCACCGGCTCCACGCCCATCACGGCGAGACCGGAAGCGATCACCGTGGCGACCGCGCTGATCAGCGCCAGACGGGCCACCGTCACCTCCTCGTCACCCTCGATCAGGAAGCGCAGGCTGGTGTCGTCGCGGCCCTTGTTCCACAGGGCGTGGAAGTCGCTGGCGAGATCGTAGAGGTAGAAGGCCACGCGGTGCGGCTCGTGCGCCTCGGCGGCGGATTCGACCAGGCGCGGCCAGGTCGCCATGCGCTTGGCCAGCGCCATCTCCTCCTCGCTGTCGAGGCGGGCGAGGTTGGCCTTGGCGGCCAGCGCCGCCAGCGACAGGTCGGCCCCCGGCAGCGCCGTCGCGGCGTGGCGCAGGACCGAGCGGCAGCGGGCGTGGGCGTACTGCACGTAGAAGACCGGGTTGTCCTTCGACTGCTCGACCACCTTGGCGAAATCGAAGTCCAGCGTCTGGTCGTTGCGGCGGGTCAGCATGATGAAGCGGACGACGTCGCGGCCGACCTCCTCGATCACGTCGCGCAGCGTCACGAAGGTGCCCGCGCGCTTGGACATCTTCACCGGCTCGCCGTTCTTCATCAGATGGACGAGCTGGCAGAGCTTCACGTCCAGCGACGCCTTGCCCTCGGTGATCGCCATGGTCGCCGCCTGCATGCGCTTGACGTAGCCGCCATGGTCGGCGCCCCACACGTCGATCTGCAGGTCGAAGCCGCGGCGGTGCTTGTCGTAGTGGTAGGCGATGTCGTTGGAGAAATAGGTGAAGGACCCGTCCGACTTCTTCAGCGGGCGGTCGACGTCGTCGCCGAAGTCGGTGGACTTGAACAGAGTCTGCGGGCGCGGCTCCCAGTCGTCGGGCTTCTTGCCCTTCGGCGGCTCCAGCACGCCGACATAGATCAGGCCGCGGTCCTCCAGCGCCTTCAGCGCCGTGTCCACCGCCCCGGCCTTCACGAGCGCGCGTTCGGAGCTGTAGACGTCCATGCGGACGCCGAGGACGCCGAGGTCCTCCTTGATCCATTCCATGATCGTGGCGATGGCGAAGTCGCGGCAGGCCGGCAGCCAGTCGGCCTCGTCCGCCCCGACCCACGTGTTGCCGTCGCGCTCGGCCAGGGCCTGCCCGACCTCCTTCAGATACTCGCCGGGATAGAGGCCCGCCGGGATCTCGCCGATGTCCTCGCCCAGCGCCTCGCGGTAGCGCAGGAAGGTGGAGCGGCCCAGCACGTCGACCTGGGCGCCGGCGTCGTTGATGTAATATTCACGGGCGACGGCGTAGCCGGCCTTCTCCAGCAGCGCCGCCAGCGCGTCGCCGAACACGGCGCCGCGGCCGTGGGCCGCGTGCAGCGGGCCGGTGGGGTTGGCCGACACATACTCGACGTTGACCGGACGCTTGCCGCCCAGCGTGCTCTCGCCATAGGCGGTGCCGGCGGTCAGCACGTCGCGGATGCGGTCGCGCCAGACGTCGGCCGTCAGGCGCAGGTTCACGAAGCCCGGACCGGCGATCTCGGCGCTCGCCACGTCGGGGCGGGTCTTCAGCTTCGCCACCAGCAGCTCGGCCAGCGCGCGGGGCGGCTTGCCCGCCGGCTTGGCCAGGATCATCGCCGCGTTGGTCGACAGGTCGCCGTGCGCCGCCTCGCGCGGCGGCTCCACCGTCAGGCGCGCGGTGTCCAGCCCCGCCGGGATCTGGCCCTCGGCGGCCAGCTCGTCCAGCAGCTTGCGGATGTCGTTCTCGAAGACCTTGAAGATGTTCATCGGTTCAATTCTTGCTTTAGGTCTGGGCCGTTTAGGTCTTGGCGTCCATGTCGAACAGGCGGGCGTATTCGGCGAGCGCGTAGCGGTCGGTCATTCCGGCGATGTAGTCGGCGACCAGCCGCGCCAGCACCGTCCGATCGCCGTGCCCGCCCTGTTTGGCGATCTCCTCCTGCCACTGTGTCGGCAGGGTGTTCGGCTCGGCCAGGAACAGGTCGAACAGGGCGGTGACCACCCGCTTGCACTTGCTCATTTCCCGGTTCACCCGGTAATGGCGGTACATGCGCTGTTTCAGGAAGGCGCGCAAGGGCCGCTGCGCCTCGAACATCGCGGGGGAGAAGCTGACGACCGGCTCCGGGAGGGCGCGCAGCTCGGCGGCGCTGCCGGGGCGATGGCGGTCCAGCCGCTCCCGCGTCTCGGCCAGCAGGTCGACGATCATGTTGTTGATCATCCGCCGGATCGTCTCGTGGATCAGGCGGGAGCGCTCCAGCCCCGGATAGCGGTCGCAGACCTGCCGCACCACCGGGCCGACCAGCGGCAGTTCCGCCACCTCGTCCACCGTGAACAGGCCGGCGCGCAGCCCGTCGTCGATGTCGTGGTTGTTGTAGGCGATGTCGTCGGCCAGGGCCGCCACCTGCGCCTCGGCGCCCGGGTTGGTGCGAAGCTCCAGATCCCAGCGCTCCTGGAAGGCGGCCAGCGTCGTCGGCAGCGCTCCACCATCACGCAGAGGCAGCAGCGGGCCGTTGTGCTTGACCACGCCCTCCAGCGCTTCCCAGGTCAGGTTCAGCCCGTCGAAGTCGGCGTAGCGGCGCTCCAGCATCGTCAGGATGCGCAGCGTCTGGTCGTTGTGGGCGAAACCACCGTAGGGCGCCATGCAGGCGTCGAGCGCGTCCTCGCCGGCATGGCCGAAGGGGGTGTGGCCGAGATCGTGGGCGAGCGCCACCGCCTCCGCCAGATCCTCGTTCAGCCCGAGCGCGCGGCTGATCGAGCGGGCGATCTGCGCCACCTCCAGGCTGTGGGTCAGGCGGGTGCGGAAATAGTCGCCCTCGTGATAGACGAAGACCTGCGTCTTGTACTTCAGCTTGCGGAAGGCACCGGAATGCACGATGCGGTCGCGGTCGCGCTGGTAGCACGAGCGCGTCGGGCTTTCCGGCTCCGGGAACAGCCGGCCGCGCGTCTGTGCGGGGTCGCAGCCATAGGGCGCCGGGCGATCCTGGAAGAAGTCCGCCGTCATGGCGCGGACACTACCGACGCAAACCGCACTGTGCAACGGCGAAGGCGGAGACCGGCCGAGACATCCGGCAGCCGCTTGCAGGCATTCGGGCGCAGGCGAACCGCAGGTCAGGCATGAGTTCGCCGGACATGCCTTTGACGAAAGGCGGACACACCCTTACATTCGTCATCGTGTCGTCTGTCCCGCGAAACCCCGCCCGCGAAACACCGAGGTCCGTCCCATGCCCGACACCGCCCTTCCCGCCACCGCGCAAGAGGGTGCGCGCGTTCTGACCGTGTCCGACAGCGCCGCCAAGCGCGTCGCCTTCCTGATCGAGCACGAGGGCGATCCGGCCCTGATGCTGCGCCTGACCGTGTCGGGCGGCGGCTGCTCCGGCTTCCAGTACGGCTTCGCCTTCGACGCCACGGCGAACGAGGACGACCATGTGTTTGAGAAGAACGGCGTGAAGGTGGTCACCGACGACGTCTCGCTGGACCTGCTGGCCGGCTCCACCCTCGATTATGTCGAGGACCTGATGGGGGCCGCCTTCCAGATCAAGAATCCGAACGCCACGGCATCCTGCGGCTGCGGCAACTCCTTCGCCGCCTGACGGGACCTTTTACCCCTTGGCCTTTCCCTCCTGGCCTTTGCCGAACAAGAAGAACACGACGTGAAGATCGCCACCTGGAACGTCAATTCGGCGAAGGCCCGCCTTCCGCTGATCACCGACTGGCTGCGCGCGGAGTCCCCGGACGTCGCGCTTCTCCAGGAGATCAAATGCGAGACCGCGGCCTTCCCCCGCGCCGCCTTCGAGGAGTTGGGCTATCACGTCACGCCGGTGGGGCAGAAGTCCTACAACGGCGTGGCGTTCCTCTCCAAGGCGCCGCACGAGGATGTGCTGACCCGCCTGCCCGGCGAGCCGGAGGACGAGCAGGCCCGCTACGTCGAGGCCACGGTGGCCGGCGTGCGCATCGCCTCGCTCTACCTGCCCAACGGCAACCCGCTCGGGACGGAGAAGTTCGCCTACAAGCTCCGCTGGATGGACCGGCTGCATGCCCATGCCCGCGGCCTGCTGGCTCAGGAGATCCCCTTCGTCCTGGGCGGCGACTACAACATCATTCCGGAACCGCGCGACGTCTTCGATCCGGTGGCCTTCGCCGGCGACGCCCTGTTCCAGCCGGAATCGCGGGCGAAATTCCGCGCCCTGCTGAAATCTGGGGCTGACCGAGGCCTACCGCGCCCTGCACGACGACGACCACGCCTACACCTTCTGGGACTATCAGGCGGGTTGCTGGCCGCGCGATCTCGGGTTGCGCATCGATCACTTCCTGCTGTCCCCGCAGGCCGCCGACCGTCTGGTGGAGTGCCGCATCGACCGCCGCCCGCGCGGCGCCGAAAAAGCGTCCGACCACACGCCCGTCCTGCTCGATCTGCGCGACGGGTCAGACATTTCTTAAATTTTTTCACGCATCCTCAAGACCGACTCGGAAACCGAGCGAGCGTCCACCCGCAGGGAGAGGCGGCAAGACGATGGTCTGGGGACAGGACAGCGGCCGCAGAGCGATCGAAGAACTGCTGACGGCCATCGAGCAGCAGGCCGGCGAAGCCATCGCCTTGGGAGCGCGCGCGCAGCGCGACATTGAGGAGGACCGTTTCTCCTCCTTCCTCGGCTTCCGCCGCAAGGTGGAGGAGGTGCGTGCCCTCGTCGCCCTGACGGAAGAGCGCCTGACCACCGTCAACACGGCCAAGCTGGCCGACCTGCGCACGGAGTTCGAGCGGATCGACCTGCTGCTGACCGGCCTGCTGGCCCGCGCCACGCGGAATTACTTCGAACGCATGCGGGACGATCAGGCGCTTCCCATCGGTGCGCGCGAGCTGTTCGAGCCGGAATTGAGGATCATCGAAGAGATGCGCGGCAAGCTGGACCGCCCGCATTACGCCGGCCGCGTGTCGGCCACGGTGATTGAGGACTTGGAGGCGACCGGCGTCATGATCCGCAAGGTCATCAGCCGCGCGCCGAGCCTGCCCGATTTCTCGGATTCCCCGACACCGCCGAAGCCGACGAAGCGGCTGTCGAATCTCGGCCGCCCGATCCGGATGTGACGCACCCGCGTGGGACGGCCGCGCCCAAGGGCCCCGGACCACGGCTTGGTGATCGAGCCCGCTCCTTCCGGCGTCTCCGCCGCGGGGGTGTCCCCACGGACCTCCCCACAGCGGATGTGCCCCAGCCCTATCCGGGCGGCAACCGAACCGGCTGCCGCGCCGCCGAAACCTTGAGCGTCACTCCCACTCGATCGTGCCGGGCGGCTTCGAGGTGATGTCGTAGACGACGCGGTTGACGCCGCGCACCTCGTTGACGATGCGGTTCGACACGCGGGCCAGGAAGTCGTGCGGGAACGGGTACCAGTCGGCGGTCATGCCGTCGGTGGAGGTCACCGCGCGCAGGGCCAGCACATGGTCGTAGGTGCGCCCGTCGCCCATCACGCCCACGGTGCGCACCGGCAGCAGCACCGCGAAGGCCTGCCAGATCGCGTCGTAGAGGCCGGCGTTGCGGATCTCCTCCAGATAGACCGTGTCGGCCTTGCGCAGGATGTCCAGCTTCTCCGGGGTGATCTCGCCGGGGACGCGGATGGCGAGGCCGGGGCCGGGGAACGGGTGGCGCCCGATGAAGGCGGCCGGCAGGCCGAGTTCGCGGCCGAGCGCCCGGACCTCGTCCTTGAACAGCTCGCGCAGCGGCTCCACCAGCTTCAGCTTCATGCGCTCCGGCAGGCCGCCGACGTTGTGGTGCGACTTGATGGTGACCGAGGGGCCGCCGGTGAAGGACACGCTCTCGATCACGTCGGGGTACAGCGTGCCCTGGGCCAGGAACTGCGCGCCGCCGACCTTGGCGCTCTCCTCGTCGAACACCTCGATGAACAGGCCGCCGATGATCTTGCGCTTCTGCTCCGGGTCGGTGACGCCGGCCAGCTTGCCCAGGAACAGCTCGGACGCGTTCCGGTGGACCAGCGGGATGTTGTAGTGGTCGCGGAACAGCGTCACCACCTCCTCCGCCTCGCCGGCGCGCATCAGGCCGGTGTCGACGAAGATGCAGGTGAGCTGGTCGCCGATGGCCTCATGGATCAGCACGGCGGCCACCGAGGAATCGACGCCGCCCGACAGGCCGCAGATCACCTTGCCGGTGCCGACCTGGGCGCGGATCTTCTCGATGGCCTGCTGCTTGAAGGCGGCCATGGTCCAGTCGCCCTTCAGCCCGGCGACGCGGTGCACGAAGTTCGACAGGAGCTGCGCGCCGTGCGGGGTGTGCACGACCTCCGGGTGGAACTGCACGCCGTAGAACTGGCGGGCGTCGTCGGCGATGGCGGCGAAGGGCGCGCCGTCGCTGACCGCCACCGCCTGGAAGCCGTCCGGCAGGGCGGTGACGCGGTCGCCGTGGCTCATCCACACCTGCTCGCGCGAGCCGACCGCCCACAGCCCGTCGAACAGGGCGCAGGTCTGCTTCACCTCGATGAAGGCGCGGCCGAACTCGCGGTGGTCGGAGCCCGACACGGTGCCGCCGAGCTGGTGGCACATCGTCTGCTGGCCGTAGCAGATGCCCAGGACCGGAACGCCCAGCGTGAAGACCAGCTCCGGCGCGCGCGGGCCGTTCTCTTCGGTGACGGAGGCCGGGCTGCCCGACAGGATGATCGCCTTCGGCGCGTACTCGCGAATCCGCTCCTCGCTCATGCTGAACGGATGGATTTCGCAATAGACGCCGGCTTCGCGGACGCGGCGGGCGATGAGCTGGGTCACCTGCGACCCGAAATCGAGGATGAGAACGCGCTCGGCGGACATGGACGACAACCTGATGCGGGGGGACAAGCCCCTGACTACCGCATTTCGGGGCCCGTGGACAAGCGTGCAAGCGGCGCGAGGTCGCGCCAGCCATAGGCGATCTCCACCAGTTCCTTCCCGGCGAAGCGGATCGGCCGCTCCGCCACGCGGACACCGCCCAGCCGCTCGTAGAACCAGCGGGCCGGATTCTCGCGCAGGCACCAGACCACGGCGGTGCGCTTGCCGCCCTCCTGAAGCCGCTCCGCCATCGTCGCCATCAGGCGGCGGCCATGCCCCCGCCCCTGCGCCTCGTCCAGCAGGTAGAGGGCGTAGAATTCCCCCTCGTACCCCTCAACGGGAATGCGGCGCCCGCCGTAGGTGGCGAATCCCACCACCGAGTCCGCGCCGCCCACCGCGACCAGGGCGCCCTGCCCCGGCCCGTGCGCCTGGACGGCGTTGTGCCAGCGCATCGCCGCGGCGGCTTCCGACAGGTTGACGAGGTAGGCATCGGGGACGAGCCCCGGATAGGTGGATTGCCACGTGGCGACATGGACCTTGGCGATGCCCACCGCGTCCGACGGCCGCGCGTCGCAAATCACCAGCGCTTCATCCATGGGACATCTCCGGACCCGTTTCCCACCCCATTGGAAACTGGGAGCCGGGCTGGAGGATGTCCAGTCAGCCAAATGGGCCGGAACGGAGCGACGGTGGACGGCCGCCGCACCGCCGGCCTTCGGGTTACTGGGCCGGAAGGGCCGGAACGCCCGCCTGCCACTGGTCCCAGTGGGACACGATGTGGTCGGTCATGCGCGCACCGACCACCGCCACGTTCTCCACCGTCTCGGCGAAGCCGCCGGCGGTCTCGCCCGGCTTCGGATCGAGATGCTCCAGCGTGGTTTCCTTGGGGTTGCCCTGGTCGAAGTTGACCGCGCCACGCAAGCTCATCACCCGGTCGGAGCCCAGCGTCCGCTTGATGACCAGCGTGATCGCCGCGGCCTCCATCTCGGTGATGACGTAATCGTCGGCGCCATAGAGCTTCGCGATGTACTGCGCCTGCTCGGACATGCCGGGGCCGTGGAAGAAGGTGTCGCCGGTCATGTGCGTGCCGGTGCCGACGAAGGGCGCGCGCCGGGCGGCATCCTGCGGGTAGCGCTGGCGGTAGGCACGGGCGCTGTCGGAATCCTTCAGCGGCGTATCACCGGTCAGCTTCATCGCCCAGGACACCAGCGTCGGGTTCATCTGGAACAGGCGGACGAACTCGTAGCCCTTGCGCGGCATGAAGGTCGGCTCGCCCGGCTTGCCCTCCTCCGGTGCCCAGCGGTGGCCCAGATCGTAATCCACCAACCAAGTCGCCCAGTTGACCTCGGCGATGGTGCCGCGCGACGGCGGCGTGCCGGCCACGCCGGAGATGATGAAATAGGCCTGCGACAGGTCGAGCTGCGGGTTCAGCAGGATCGCCTGCATGGACGCGGAGGAGCTGACCTTGCCCATCCCCAGGACCGCGCCGCAGACGCCGTCGGCGTTGCAGTAGACGGGGTTCAGCGCGCCCTTCACGGCGATCGGCTCGGCGGACTGCCAGTAGCGCTCGTACCAGTTCTGGAACTCTCCGGCGCGGTCGCCGGTGTTCTTGCCGATCTCGAACATGGCGCCGACGAACACCTTGACCTTGACCGGCTCAGCCGCCTCGGCGGAAGTGCCCAGCCCCAACAGGAAAAGGGCGGACAGGGCGGCGCTCCGCCAGCGGGACGTGTTCCACATCATTGCGCTCCAACATGCGGGGAAAGGTCGCACCCTAACCGCAAACCTCACGCTATGACCCGCTACAAATCAGCAGGCCCCTCCGTGTGTCCCCGCATGAGTGGCGGCGGCGATCCGGACCCGCATCATGTCGGCGGCAGGGAACGGGGCCGCCACAGCGAAGCCCGCCGGTCGCCTCAGGCCTGGAAGAAGGCGACGTAGCTGTTGGCATCGGCGGTGGTGCCGGTCGAGAACGTCATCGCCCCGACGGTTTTTCCGCTGAAGGTCATGCTGGCGTCGATCGTGCCGTTGCCATCGATGTCGCAGTGGACGGTGGCACCGTTGTAGCCGCTGGCACCGCCAATCTCCTCCCAGGACAGCTTGGAGACACCCTCCTTGTAGCCCCACAGGGTGGACAACTCGCCACGTTCCAGATCGGTGACCGTGGACCAGGTCGTTACACCCCCGCGGCCATCGACGAAGAAGGTGTCCTTGCCGGCCCCGCCGACCAACCAGTTGGACCCCGATCCGCCGTCCAGCACGTCGTCGCCGGCGCCGCCCGTCGCCGCGTCGTCTCCGCCCAGCAGGTTGATGAAGTCGTTGCCGTCGGACCCGCCCAGCACCTCGTTGCGGGCGTCACCCAGGAAGGTCCATTGCAGACCGGGAACCGGCCCGTCATAGGCGGCCGCCCTCACGTCCTCGGTGGCGCCGCCCACGGTGCGCTTCATGGTCACCGAAACGCTGGGGGCCGCCGGGCCGCTGTTCTTCTCATCGCCACCGATATCCTCGGCGACTCCGAGCCCCCAATCGCCGGAGCCGGCCGTGTACGAGTTGGAGATGCTCAGATAATAGGTGCCCGGGGCGTCCGGGCGGAATTGGACGATGGAGTCGGCGCGGTAGGGATCGCGGTAGCCGATGTCGTCCCCGTCCACCGTCAGGAGAAGATACCCGCCGGAGTCGTACAGGTTGATGGATACCTGATAAGTCCCGACCCCCACAAACGTGTATTCGGCGTTCGTCGAGAGGTTCACCGTCACGAAATCCAGCGTTTCGGTCGATGTGAAGGAGCCTCTGGCGCCGCCGTCATTTTCATAGAATGTTGAGCTGCTTTTCGCAAATGACACATGGGCGTCAGGATGCTGCCACGCCTCAAGCCGACGCACCTGGGTCGCGAGGTTGTCACTCCAGTACGGATTTCTTGCCATTGACGCCCATTCCTTTGCGATACATATCACAGTATGCGCTCTGCCGATAAAGCGCAACCAAAGGGGTTATCGCAGCAAAAAGGGCGGCCTTTCCATAGGAATAATGATTTCAAGATTGGCGTGACCGACAACCCAGGTTCCCGGCGCCTTTCCAGCCGCCGAAGCCGGTCGTCCAATGGTGCAAAGAGAATGAGCCGTTAGCGCAAAGGCAGTGTCGCACGATCATGCGGCGATGGTGGGCAGGGCAAGCCGGCTTGCGTTCCGCCCGAGATCGGTGTCGGCGGCTTTCCTTCCGCCGCCAATCGCCTCACCGCTCTGATCGCGCCCAAGTCCTGCGACAGCCTTTTCATGGGTGCCGTCTGGAAGAGAACGGGAAGCCATACAGGCCGGGAAGCCGCCACACGCCCCATCGTTCAAGACAAGAATCACGAGATAAAATTACCTAATGAACTAACAAGTTCCCCTTTGCTTCGGATTTATACTTAGAAACCTAACGATCATTAATATGGTTTTAGGCATTTATTGCTTCATTGAAATCAACGGATTGATCGTCACCGACAGGCAGGGAGAAAACCCATGGTCGGGAGTTCAAACATTTCCTCTCTTTCCTCGTCCGCCGTCGGATACTGGAAACCTGTGCCGTCCGGGAACGGCTCCTTCGGGCTTCAACCCTTGAGCGCGGGAAGCAGCGGAAAGACGGACGCGGTGTCCGTGAGCAAGCTCGGGCAGGCGTTGGGCGGGGCCGCCGCCGACGCGTTCAAGCAGCTCGATGCCAAGGCGCGCGGCATGCTGGAAGGGCTCGTCAGTTCCGGCAAGATCAGCGCCGAAGACGCGGTGACCGGGCTGAAATCGCTGGCGACCAAGGCGACCTTCAACCGCTACGTCGCGGAACGCCCCCGTGACGAGGAGGACAAGCAGCGGCTCGCCGACTCGGAGGCCGCTTGGCAGAAACTGCAGGCCTATGGCAGCCGGATGTCCGGCGCGTTGTCCGAGGTCGGGCGCAAAACCCAGGAGATTCAGGAAGCCCAGCAGCGCGGCGACATCTCGATGGACGAGATGAACGAACGCCTGAAGCCGGTCCAGGACGCGTTCAAAGGCGAGATCGCGGCGACCCGTGGCGCCTATGGAAAGCCGACCGACCAGACGGCCATTCTGAGCGACGCCAGTGGATTCACGAAAAACTTTCAGGGCTTCAAGTCCGCGCTGGCCTCCATGGGGGAGGACGCCGGCTTCACGGATCTGTACGCGCCGGCCGGCGAAGCCGCCGAGCAGAAGCTTCAGGAACTCGGCTTCGACCGGACCGTCTTCGGCAACGCGTTCCAGAAATTCGCGGAAACCGTGGACATTCCCGGCGTCGGGCGCAAATCCGACGCGCCCGCGCCGCCGCCCGGCCTGGACAATCAAGCCGTCACGGACAAACCCTCGGACTCCGGCCTCACGCTCAAACTGGCCGAAGCGCTCAAAGGCAATGCCCTCACCATGTTCAAGGAGGCGCTGACCGAGGATGATCGCCGAAAACTGGATGACGCCGTGCGCATTGGCGGCCTGACCAGCGACGACGTGGCGAAGGGTTTGACGACACGTTTGAAACGCGTCGGCTTCGCTCAGTCCGGGGTCGATGTTGCCGCCGTCGATCTTGATTCGGAAGCCGCTAATCGCGCGCTCGGCGGAGCGCCACTCCTTGAGCGCGGCCAGCGCCGGTCGGACAGGCCGACGCAGCCGGACAACTCCCCGATCCGCGTCGACAAGCCATCGTCTTCATCCTCCCCGGCAACCGGCAGGGACGCTCAGGCCAACGCCTATTTCCTCGCCATTGAGGAGGGAGGCGACGATTCGGCGAAGAGGATCGCCGATCTTGGCATCAGCCTGAATCCGTTCGGCGCCTTCGGCGACACCGTCCGTCGCCTGATCGGCGAGGGGGCTTTCGATTACCGGTAGCCCCCACGGGCGCCTTGCCACACCGTGGCCGACGCCGCGCGGCAGCCTGTCACTCGGGCTTTTCTTCGTCAGCCGCTTCCGCCGGTTCCTCTTCCGCCTTGCGCACCATCACGGCGGCGAAGAAGCCATCGGTGTCGTGGCGGGCCGGGGTCAGGCGCAGGTACGGCCCTTCGGCGGGCGGGGTGCCCGCTTCCTCTTCGGCCCAAACCTCGGCGACCGGCAGCACGGTGAAGTCGGGATGGGTCTCCAGGAAGGCGGCCACCTGCCTCTCGTTCTCTTCCGGCAGCAGGGAGCAGGTGGCGTAGATCAGCCGTCCGCCGGGCTTCACCAGACGGGCCGCGCTGTCCAGGATGTTGGCCTGAAGCGGCACCAACTCCGCCAGACCGGGGCCGAGCTGGCGCCAGCGGCTGTCGGGGTTGCGGCGCCAGGTGCCGGTGCCGCTGCACGGCGCGTCGACCAGAACGCGGTCGAACTTGCGCTTGTGCCGCTTCACCCAGGGGTCGCGCTCGCTGGACAGCGGGTGCGCCTCGATGTTGTGCAGACCGGCGCGGCGGAACCGCTCGGCGGCGCGCTTCAGGCGCCCGGCCAGCACGTCGCAGGCGACGACGCGGCCCTTGTTCTTCATCAGCGCGGCGATGGCCAGCGTCTTGCCGCCGGCCCCGGCGCAGAAATCCACCACCTGCTGCCCCGGCTTCGGCGCCACGGCGATCGCCACGAGCTGAGAGCCCTCGTCCTGGATCTCGACCAGACCATCCTTGAAGGCGTCCACGGTGCCCAGCGGCGGACGGCCCTGGACGCGCAGGCCCAGCGGCGACCACTGCGTCGGCTCCGCGGTGATGTGGGCGCGGGCCAGCGCCTTGATCGCGCTCTCGCGGTTGGCCTTCACCGGGTTGATGCGCAGGTCGAGCGGTGCCGAGTCCAGCAACGTCCGCATCTCCACCGCGAAGCGGTCGCCCATGGCGGCGCGCATCGGCTCCTCCGCCCAGGGAGGGCATTCCACGGCCACGCTCTCCGGCATCTGCGGATGCTCCAGCGTGTGGGTGTCCAGCTCGTTGGCGAGTTTGGCCTCCTCCGGCGCCAGCGGGTCCGGGGCGAACTTGGTGGCGCCGAACAGCGCCTTCACCGTCGCCGCGGCCTTGCCCTCGGCCAGGATCTCGTTGGCGAGCGCGCGGGCGCGTGGGGTTGGCGGATGGCCCTGACGCTCCAGCCACCAGCACAGCCGGGCGTGCCGCCGCAGGATCGCGTAGGCCGTCTGCGCCACCGCGGTGCGGTCTTTCGACCCGATGTAGCGGCGGGCGCGGAAATAGGCGCTCATCACCGCGTCGGCGGGGCGCGGGGTTTCGTCGATCTCGGTCAGCAGGTCGATGACCGCCTGAAGGCGGGCGGCGGGGGTCATGGGATGGTCCTCGGATAGATTCCCTGCTCGATAACCCGAGCAGGGGGCGCTTGTCATCCCCCGCGCACGCGCGGCAGCCTTTCGAGTCGCCGCTCCAGGGCACGCGCCCTGTGACAAGACGGCCCGATCGAAACCATCCGCACGAAGAGCGGTTGACCGCAATCCCATGAATGAGGCAAAAAAGGGGTAGTTGTTCTTGCGCCGGCTCTCTTGCGGGCGGCAAGTCCAGCGCTTCCTCTTCTTCGGCGTCTTCTTGAAATCTGGTGCGGGGTCCGCGATGACGGCTGCGGTCGGCAGTGTCATGGCGCGTGCGTTGGCGCGCGTCTCCACCCTTCTTGCGTTCGGCCTGCTGGCGGGCTGTGCGGGCGACGCGGCGACCGGGTCGGGACCGGGCGGCGGCCTCACCGCAGCGTCCTGGCGGCCGGGCATGGAGAAGGTCTCCGCGGATTTCCGCGGCCTGCCGGGCTGGATCGACGACGACCACGCGCAGGCCCTGCCCGCCCTTCAGCGCACCTGCCGTTGGGTGGCATCGCAGCCTGCCGGCAAGCCGCTCGGCCCCAACCCCGCCGCCGGCACCACGTCGGACTGGCGCCCGATCTGCGAGGCGTTGCGCGGCCTGCCCGACGCCCAGCCCGAGACGGCCCGCCGCTTCTTCGAGGATCACTTCACTCCCGTCGCCCTGTCCGAGGGGCAGGAGGGCCTGTTCACCGGCTACTACGAGGTCGAACTGCGCGGCAGCTGGACCCGGACCGAGCGCTACAACGTCCCCCTCTACAAGGCGCCCAAGCGGACCAAACGCGGCCTGCCCAGCCGCGCCCGCATCACCGACGGCGCGCTGAAGGGCAAGGGGCTTGAGATCCTGTGGGTGGACGACCCCATCGACGCCTTCTTCCTGGAAATCCAGGGGTCGGGCCGCGTGCGGATGACCGACGGGTCGGTGGTGGCTCTGGGCTATGGCGGGCAGAACGGCCACCGCTACGTCCCCATCGGGCGGCACCTGATCGACATCGGCTACGCCACGCCGGAGCAGGTGACCATGCCGCTGATCCGCCGTTGGCTGACCGAGCATCCCGGCGAGGCCAAGCGGGTGATGAACCTGAACCCGTCCTACGTCTTCTTCCAGCTCCGCCCCGACGTCGGCGCGCGCGGCGCCCGCAACATGGAACTGACGGCGGGCCGCAGCCTCGCCGTGGATCCGGGCTACGTCCCGCTCGGCGTGCCGCTGTGGCTGGACGTGCGCGAGGCGCCGGTGCCGCAGGGCGAGATCAAGCGTCTCGTCGTCGCCCAGGACACCGGCGGCGCCATCAAGGGGGCGGTGCGCGGCGATCTGTTCTGGGGCCACGGGGCGGAGGCCGCGGAGGGCGCCGGCGTGATGAAGGCCAAGGGCCGCTACACAATGCTGGCGCCGCGCACCACCTCCTTCACGCTGGCGCAACGCCGCTGAGGTCTGGTCGCCGATGCTGGTACGATTGCCGGAGTTGCCCGACCGGGAGGCCGCCCTCGCCGCGCTGGAGGACATCTTCTTCCTGTCCACGCTGCGCAAGGACTTCGCCTCGGCGGAGGAGCGCGACGCCTTCCTCCGGACCTGGACCGGCTGGTACGTGGAGCGGGCGCCGGACGACGTGTGGTTCGCCTTGGCCGATGACGGCGCCGTCATCGGCTATCTGACCGGCTGCAAGGACAGCGCCGGGGCGCTGGACCTCGCCCGCATCATCCCGAAATACCAAGTCTTCGCCGACCGCTTCACCGCCTTTCCCGCCCATCTCCACGTCAACGTCCGGCCCGGCTTCCGCGATCACGGGGTCGGGCGGGCGCTGGTGGACCGCTTCGCGGAGGACTGCCGCGCCGATGGCCTGCCCGGCCTGCATCTGGTGACCGGGGTGTTCGCGCGGAACGTCAGCTTCTACCAGCGCGCCGGCTTCACCACGGCGACCCAGCGGGGAGCGCTGCTGTTCCTCGGCCGGCGCCTGGATTGAGCACCGTTTAGAAAGCGGGCGGACAACCGTCGGCCTTGAGCACCCGTTGCGTGGACGCCGGGTTGTTGGCCAGCTTCGCCGCCGGACGGACGGGCCGCCGCACCAGTTCGCCGCCGCAGTTCGGACAATGCCCCTTCAGCGCCCCATCCCGGCAGTCACCGCAGAAGGTGCATTCGAAGGAGCAGATGTAGGCATCGCGGAAGTCCGGGGGCAAATCCCGGTTGCAGCATTCGCAGTTGGGCCGCAGCGCAAGCATGATGGGGATCGCCTTTCCGTGGTTCCGCGATGATAGCAGCGGGAAGGCGGTGGGAGAACAGGCGGTGGCGCAGCCCCCGCCTCCGAAGCTCCCTCTCCCCTCTGGGGAGAGGGTTTGGGGTGAGGGGGGTGCACTTTTGCCGGACGTTCCGCTATGCGGAACCCCCTCACCGGCCCTCCGGGCCACCCTCTCCCCAGAGGGGAGAGGGCTATCAAGGCCAACCCAGGCAAAGGCCTTTGATGCCCCTTCCCAACGCGGCGCCCCGCGCCTTAAGGTCCGCAGCAACGTTGACGACCGCCCGCCCTGGAAAGCCCGTCCCGCATGATCCGCCCGCCGCGCCTGATCGAAAGCCCGCAGAATCCGCAGTTCAAGCTGTGGGAGTCGCTGCTGGAGAGCCGCGGCCTGAAGAAACAGGGCAAGTTCCTGCTCGCGGGGCTGAAGACGGTGCCGGAGGCGCTGGCCCGCTGGCCGGAGCGCTTCTCCACCCTGCTCGTCACCGACCCGGCGCAGGCCGAGGGCTGGCGCCTGCCCGCGGGGCTGGAGATCGTTCAACTCGCTCCCGCCCTGTTCCGCACACTGGATGCTCCCGGCACCGGCTTTCCCCTGCTCGTCGGCACGGTGCCGGACACGCCGTTGATCGACCTGTCGCAACCGCCGCAGGGGCTGGAGTTGATCTGCGCGCTCGGCGATCCCAACAACCTCGGCGCCCTGCTGCGCAGCGCCGCCGCCTTCGGCGCCCGGCGGGTGATCCTGCTCGACGGGGCGGCGCACCCCTACCATCCCAAATGCCTGCGCGCCGCATCGAACGCCCAGTTCGAGCTGACCCTGCTGCGCGGCGGCCGGTGGGAGGATGTGAACCGGGCCGCCGGGCCGCTGGTCGCCCTGGATGCCGGTGGCGCCGACATGGCGGCCTACCGCTGGCCGCGCGACGTCCGTCTGGTGCTGGGCGAGGAGGGCCAGGGCATTCCCGCCGCCCTGCCCGTACAGCGCCTGTCCATCCCGACCACGGGCGCCGTGGAATCCCTCAACGCCACCGTTGCGGCCAGCGTGGCGCTGTTCAGCCACTTCGCCGCCAACCGCTGACAGAGAAACGCTGAAACCCGGACATGAAAAAGGCGAGGGGAACGCCCCTCGCCTTCTCGACCCTCACCCCAAAGGAGCGCCCGGTCAGCCCTGACGGTAGTTCGGCGACTCGTTGGTGATGGTGATGTCGTGGACGTGGCTCTCGCGCAGGCCGGCGTTGGTGATGCGGACGAACTCGCACTTCGTCTGCATCTCGGCGATGGACTGGCTGCCGGTGTAGCCCATGGCCGCGCGCAGGCCGCCGACGAGCTGGTGGATCACCGCCGACACCGGCCCCTTGTAGGGCACGCGGCCTTCGACGCCTTCCGGCACCAGCTTCATGGTCGAGACTTCCTGCTGGAAGTAGCGGTCGGCCGAGCCGCGGGCCATGGCGCCCACCGACCCCATGCCGCGGTAGCTCTTGTAGGAGCGGCCCTGGTAGAGGATGACCTCGCCGGGGCTCTCGTCGGTGCCGGCGAACAGGCTGCCGAGCATCGCCACGCTGGCGCCCGCCGCGATGGCCTTGGCGAGGTCGCCCGAGAACTTGATGCCGCCGTCGGCGATCACCGGGATGCCCATCTTTTCGCAGGCCTCGACCACGTCCATGATGGCGGTGAGCTGCGGCACGCCGACGCCCGCCACGATGCGGGTGGTGCAGATGGAGCCGGGGCCGATGCCGACCTTCACGGCGTCCGCGCCGGCATCGACCAGCGCCTTCGCCGCCTCGGCGGTCGCCACGTTGCCGGCGATCACCTGGGTGTAGTTGGACATGTTGCGCGCGGCGCGTACTTGGTCCAGCACCTTCAGCGAATGGCCGTGGGCGGTGTCGACCACAAGAACGTCGACGCCGGCGTCGAACAGCGCCTCGGCACGGCGCAGCCCGTCCGAGCCGGTGCCGGTGGCGGCGGCAACGCGCAAACGGCCCTGGGCGTCCTTGCAGGCGTTGGGGTAGGCCTGGGCCTTCTCCATGTCCTTGACCGTGATGAGGCCGATGCAGCGGTGAGCCTCGTCCACAACCAGCAGCTTCTCGATGCGGTGCTGATGGATCAGGCGTTTGGCCTCGTCCTGGCTGACGCCCTCGCGCACCGACACCACGTCCTTGGTCATCAGCTCGCTGACCGGCTGGTTCGGGTTGGTGGCGAAGCGGACGTCGCGGTTGGTCAGGATGCCGACCAGCTTGCCGCTGCCGCGGGAATCGCGGCTCTCCACCACCGGGATGCCGGAGATGCGGTAGTCGGCCATGAGTTGGAGCGCGTCGGCCAGCGTCTGGCCCGGCGTGATGGTGATCGGGTTGACCACCATGCCGGACTCGTACCGCTTGACCTTGCGGACCTCCTCGGCCTGCTGCTCGATGGTCAGGTTGCGGTGGACCACGCCGATGCCGCCGGCCTGGGCCATGGCGATGGCGAGGCTGCTTTCGGTCACGGTGTCCATCGCGGAGGACATCAGCGGGATGCCCAGTTCGATGGTCTTGGTCAGGCGCGTCCGGGTGTCCACCTCGTTCGGCAGGACCGAACTTTCGGCCGGAACCAAGAGGACGTCGTCGAAGGTCAGAGCTTCGCGGATCGTGGACGAGCGGGCCATCGGCGGTCTCCCGGGAGATAAAAAGGGGCCGGAAAAAAATTTGGCGCACTATACACAAGACCGTGGGCTTGTGAAGGCGCCTGAACCACAAACTGTCGTGTGCCGGGCCTCATCCGCGCAAGCCAGCCATGACCTGCGCGAACGGACCGCAGCCGGAGGTGGACCTAGTCGTTCATGTTGGCCCCACGGAAACCGGTGGCGACCACATAGGTTTCGGAGGATTCGGCGCGGCTGGCCGGCGGCTTGGCGTGGCGCACCGTGGTGAAATCACGCTTCAGCCGCTCCAGCAGGGACTTCTCCGCCCCGCCCTGGAACAGCTTGGCGACGAACGCCCCGCCGGGGGCCAGAACCTCCTCCGCGAAGTCGTAGGCGGCCTCGGCCAGCGCCATGATGCGCAGATGGTCGGTGGACTGGTGCCCGATGGTCGGGGCGGCCATGTCGCTCAGCACCACGTCGGCGGGGCCGCCCAGCGCCTCCTTCAGACGCTCGGCGGCGCCTTCCTCCAAGAAGTCGGCCTGCATGGTGGTGGCGCCGGGCACCGGGTCCATGGGCAGGATGTCCAGCCCGACGACCTTCCAGCCTTCGCGCCCGGTCTGCACCTTGTCCACCGCCACCTGGGTCCAGCCGCCGGGGGCGGCGCCGAGATCGACCACGCGCTTGCCCGGCCCCAGGAGATGGAACTTCTCGTCCAGCTGAAGCAGCTTGAAGGCGGCGCGGGAGCGGAAGCCGCGCTTCGTCGCCTCGTGCACGTAGGGGTCGTTCAGATGCCGCTCCAGCCAGCGGGCCGAGGAGGTGGTGCGCTTGGCCGCAGACTTCACGCGGACGGTGGCACGGCGCCCACCCGGCGTCGAGGAGGACGGAGGCTTTCCAACCATGGTCTCACATTTCCTTAATAGATTTGCCGCGTCGACCCGATCAGCTCCACGAGGATGCCCTCGCGCAAGCCGCGGTCGGCGATGCGCAGGCGCTCCACCGGCCAACAGTCGCACAGCGCGTCCAGCACCGCGCATCCGGCGATCACCAGATCCGCGCGGTCCTGTCCGATGCAGGGATGCCGCGCCCGCCCGTCGAAGTCCAGCGCCACGAGACGTTCGATGACCGCGCGGGCGTGGTCGATGCGCAGAAAGCTGCCGTCCACCGCCCGCCGGTCGTAGCGGCAGAGGCCGAGATGCACCCCGGCCAGCGTCGTCACCGTGCCGGAGGTGCCGAGCATCTGCACCTGCCCGGCCAGGACCCGCTCGCGGATGCCGTTGCGCTCCTCGAAGGAGGCGATGGCCGACGCCACCTCCTCCACCATGCGCCGATACATGCCGCGGTCGGCGTCCGCACCGCCGAACTGCTCGGTCAGCCCGATCACGCCGCACTGGATGGAGGTCTGGTCGAGGATGCGCGGGGGCCGCCCCCGCTCCACCGCCAGCCACATCAGCTCGGTCGAACCCCCGCCGATGTCGAACACCACCGCATAGGGCACGTTCGGGTCGAGCAGGGACGCGCAACCGGCGAGCGCAAGGCGCCCTTCCTCCTGGCTGGAGATGATCTCGATGGCGATGCCGGTTTCCCGCTCCACCGCGTCGATGAACTCGCTGCAGTTCCGGGCACGGCGGCAGGCCTCGGTCGCCACGGCGCGCGCCGCGGTGACTCCGCGCCGCTCGATCTTGGACCCGCAGATCTTCAGGGCCGTGAGGGTGCGTTCCATCGCCGAGTCGGACAGCCGGTCGTTCCGCGTCAGCCCTTCGCCCAGCCGGACGATCCGCGAGAAGGCGTCGATGACACGGAAACCACCGGGAATTGGCCGGGCGATCAGGAGTCGGCAATTGTTGGTGCCGAGGTCGAGGGCCGCAAAGACCGGGCGCGCAGGCGCCGACGAACGCAACCGTCCGGTGTCGTTCTGCCGCTCGCTGTGCACCTGAAGGTCCACGTCTCCTCCCCGCCATGCTCAAGGGAGTCATCTTAACCCGGTTTCACGTCCCAGTGAAAGCCCACGATTGGTCTTGAATTGTGTCCACAGGCCCACACCCCGGCACCGGAGCCGAAAAAAGGGCTATACAAGCCCTGTCCGCTTTGCTAAAAGGGCGGCCCACGACGGGGCGTGCCGCAGCGCCGCCCCGGCGACGGTCTGGGGGATCGTCTAGCGGTAGGACAGCGGACTCTGACTCCGCCAGCCTAGGTTCGAATCCTAGTCCCCCAACCAACCTCCCCAAACGATCTCAAATTTTAAAAGCCTGCAGGCAGATCGCACATCGCGACGCCACGCGTGTGCAAAAGTGACGCGAAACGCTGTCGCGCATCGTGCATCCCGGCCGGCTTGATAAAAGCTGATCAAAAGGTCGACGGCGGACCGCTCCCCTTGGATCAACCGGCCCTGGATCAACCGGCAAGCGCAGGGGCTCCCTGCCCCGTTCTGCCGCTCGCGTTATCCGCAGGGTGCCCATGGCGCGCTCCCGGAGGAGCACTCGCCATGGGCACCGCGCCGGTGGAACGGCCAACACCCCGATCGTGGGTCACATCAGCCGGAGTGGAACAGCCCGATCAGGCCTTCATGCGGGCCAGAACGCGATCGACCATCACCCCCGACTGCCCCAGGTAGTTGGCCGGGTCGCACAGCTTGGCCAGTTCGGCGCGGCTGAGGCAGGCGCTGATCTCCGGCGTCTCGGCCAGCAGGTCGAGCAGCGGCCGGTTCTGCCGCACCGCAGCGCGGCAGAGATCATAGACGAGGTCGTGGGCGTACTCGCGGCCGATGTGGCGGCCAAGCCCCATCATCACCGCCTCGGAGGCCACCAGCCCGTTGGTCATGTCGAGGTTGGCGCGCATCCGCTCGGCGTCCACCTCCAGCCCGCTGACCACGGAACGCGCCTGCTTTAGGGCGCCGGCGAGCAGGCAGAAGGCCTCCGGCAGGACGATCCACTCGATCTCCCACGGGCCGGTCGACCGCTCGTGGTCGGCCACCATGGCGTCGAGCAGGGCCGCCGTGTGCTGGCGCAGCACGGAGATCGCCGCGTGGATGTAGCAGCTGGAGATCGGGTTGCGCTTCTGCGGCATGGTGCTGCTCGACCCGCGGCCGTGCGCGTAGGGCTCGTAAACCTCGCCGACCTCCGTCTGCATCATCAGCTTCACGTCCATCGACAGCTTGCCGAGGGTGCCGCCGACCAGACCCAGGAAACAGCCCACCTCGGCAATGGTGTCGCGGATCGTGTGCCAGGCGATCACCGGCTGGGCGAGGCCCAGCTCCTCCATCAGCCCCGCCTGGGTCTCCATGGCGCCGTGCTCCAGAGAGGCCAGCGTGCCGGACGCTCCGGCGAACTCGCCCATCAGCACGCGCGGACGGAGCTGCGCCAGCCGCTCGCGATGGCGCTCCACCGCCGACAGCAGCCCGGCCATCTTGTAGCCGAAGGTCACCGGCACCGCCTGCTGCAGGTTGCTGCGGCCGATCATCGGCGTGTCCCGGTGGCGCTTGGCGAGGGTCGCCAGGGCCGCCGACAGGCCCGCGAGATCCTCGTCCACGATGGCCAGCGCCTCGCGCATCTGCAGGACCGTGGCGGTGTCGGTGATGTCCTGCGTGGTGGCGCCCCAGTGGCAGTACTCGCCGAGCCGGTCGCGGCACAGCGCGTTGAGCTGCGAGACGACGCCCAGCACCGGATAGCCGATGCGCTCCGTCTGCGCCTTCAGCGTCGCCATGTCGATCTTGTCGAGCGAGCAGTTGGCGACGATCTCGTCGGCGGCCTCCTGCGGGATGATGCCCAGGCGGCCCTGGACGCGGGCGAGTGCGGCCTCGATGTCCAGGTATTTGCGGGTTCGGTTCTCGTCCGACCAGACGGCGCGCATGGCCGGAGTGCTGAAGATGTCGCCGAAGATGGCGGAGTCGATGATCGTGGACGGCATGGTGCTGGTCCTCCCTGAAATGGCGTTCTGTTCGCGGCGCGGCTCAGACCGCCTTCGCGTCGCGCAGCCGGGCGATGTCGCCGGGCGCGTAGCCGAGCTCGGTAAGGATGCTGTCGGTGTGCTGGCCGAGCGCCGGCACCGGGTCCATGCGCGCATCCCCGTTGCTTGCCATGCCCGGCGGCAGCAGGGCCGGCACCGGCCCGTTCTGGGTCTCCACCGTGCGCCAGCGGTCGCGGGCCGCCAGTTGCGGGTGGTTCCAGACGTCCTGCATGGCGTTGGCCTGGGCGTTGGCGATGGCGGCCTGCTCCAGCCGGGCGACCACCTGCTCGGCGGTCAGGCCGGCGAAGGCCGCCACGATGATCCCGCGCAACTCGTCGCGCGCCGCGTTGCGGCGGGAGTTGCTGGAGAAGCGCTCCTCCCGCGCCAGTTCGGGGCGTTGCAGCACCGTCTCGCAGAAGGCCACCCATTCGCGCTCGTTCTGCAGGCCGAGCAGCACCGTCTTGCCGTCGCCGGCCGGAAACGGGCCGTAGGGGTAGATGGTCGCGTGGCTGGCGCCGGTGCGGGCCGGCGGCGGCGCGCCGTCGAAGGCGTAGTAGAGCGGGTAGCTCATCCACTCCACCAGCGATTCCAGCATGGAGACGTCGATGCGGCAGCCCTGCCCCGTCTGCTGGCGCTGGAGAAGGGCGGCCAGGATGTTGCTGTAGGCGTACATGCCGGCGGAGATGTCGGCGATGGACGGGCCGGCCTTGGCCGGCGTCTCCGGCGTGCCGGTCACCGACAGGAAGCCGGACTCGCCCTGGATCAGCAGGTCGTAGGCCTTCTTGTCCCGGTAGGGACCGTCGTCGCCGTAGCCGGAGATGTCGCAGACGATGATTCCCGGCTTTTCAGCGGACAGCGCCTCGTAGGACAGGCCGAGGCGGGCCGCCGCGCCGGGGGCGAGGTTCTGCACCACCACGTCGGCCTGCTCGCGGATCAGGCGCTTGAGGATGGCCTGCGCCTCCGGGTGCTTGACGTCGAGCGTCAGGCTTTCCTTGGAGCGGTTGGTCCACACGAAGTGCGAGGCGACGCCGCGCACCCGCTCGTCGTAGCCGCGGGCGAAGTCGCCGACGCCGGGACGCTCCACCTTGATGACGCGGGCGCCGAGGTCGGCGAGCTGGCGCGTCGCGAAGGGGGCGGCGATGGCGTGTTCCAGGGTGACGACGGTGATGCCGGACAACGGTTTCATAGGGGGTGTCCTCACGTCAGGACCGCGGTGGCGTCCATGGTCAGCCAGCCCTCATGGTCCTTGGCCCACAGGTGGACCGTCTTGCCGTCGGCGAGCGGCGTGCCGCACACCGAGAAGGGGTTGATGTCGAAGGTCGGCCGCACCGCCTTGAAACGGAAAGAAGCGACTTCGGCCTCCGGCTGCCGGTGGCGCAGCAGGTCGAGCAGCAGCGTGGCGATCAGCGGGCCGTGCACGATCAGCCCCGGATAGCCCTCCACCCCCGTCACGTAGCGCCGGTCGTAGTGGATGCGGTGGCCGTTGAAGGTCAGCGCCGAGTAGCGGAACAGCAGCACGTCGTCGGGAACCCAGCGCGTCTCCCAGGCCGCGTCCGCCGGGGCCGGACGGGGTTCCGGCGGCCTGTCGTCCACCATCGCGGCCTCGCGGTAGACGATGTCGTGGAACTCGGTCAGCGCCACCTCGGTCTCGCCGGCGCGGCGGATCTCGTGGCGGACCTTGACGAAGACCAGCGGGCCGGTGCGCCCGGACTTCTCGGTCACATCATGGATGGTCGAGGTCCGGGTCAGGGCGTCGCCGACGCGCAGGGGGCTGTGGAACTCGAACTGGCTGCCGGCCCACATCCGGCGGGGCAGCGGCACCGGGGGCAGGAAACCGCCGCGCCGGGCATGCCCGTCCGCCCCGATCTCCGACTGGCGGTGCAGCGGCAGGAAGTACAGCCAGTGCCACAGCGGCGGGAGCGGGGTGCCGGCGGCGGGCCGCTCGGCGGGCCGGTCCAGCGTGGCGGACAGAGCGGCGTAGGGGGTCGGGGTGACGGTGTCGGACACGGTCTCGGTCCGGCCGATCCAGTCCTTCGCGCTTGTGATGGAATCGGCCATGGTGGGGGCGGTCATGGTGGCGTCCTCGATGCGTGGGGGCGGCCTGCGCCGGATCAGTGCGACGGCTGGGCGGGGGCGGTCAGCGGCAGGACGGCGATGTCGCCCTTCTCATCCAGGCGCCGCTCGGTGGTGCCGTAGCACTGGTTCAGCTCCCGCTGCAGGACATCGCGGTCGCAGGCGTTCTCCCAGATCGAAACGACGATGCTGGCGACGCAGTTGCTGATGATGCTGGTCAGGGCGCGGGCCTCGGACATGAAGCGGTCGATGCCGACGAGCAGAGCGACGCCCGCCACCGGAAGGTCCGGCATCACCGTCAGCGTGGCGACCAGGGCGACGAAGCCGCTGCCGGTGACACCGGCCGCCCCCTTCGAGGTCAGCAGCATGACGCCGAGCATGGCGAAGATCTGGCCGCCCGACAGGTGGATGTCGCAGGCCTGGGCGATGAACAGGGAGGCCAGGGTCAGGTAGATCGCCGTCCCGTCGAGATTGAACGAGTAGCCCATGGGCAGCACGAGACCGGAGACGCCCTTCTTGCAGCCCAGCGCTTCCAGCTTCTGCAGCACGCGCGGCAGGACCGGCTCGGAGGACGAGGTGCCAAGCACGATCAGCAGCTCCTCGCGGAAGTAGCGCAGCACCTTCCACAGGCTGAAGCCGTGCAGCCGCGCCAGCGTGCCAATGACGACCACCAGGAAGAAGCCGCAGGCGACGTAGAAGGTGAGGATCAGCAGGCCGAGCGAACCGATGCTGTCGATGCCGTACTTGCCGACGGTGAAGGCCATCGCGCCGAAGGCGCCGATCGGAGCGAGCTTCATGATGAAGCCGAAGGCGGCGAACAGCACGTGGGAGAAGGATTCGATGCCCTGGACCACCGGTTCGCCGGCCTTGCCGACCCGCGTCAGCCCGAAGCCGACCAGGACGGAGATGAGCAGCACCGGCAGCACCTCGCCCTCGGCGAAGGCGCCGAAGAAGGAATGCGGGATGATGTGCAGTACGAAATCGGTGAAGCCGACCGGAGCCGCCTGCTTGGCGTAGCGCGCCGCCACCGTGGGGTCGAGCGACGCCGCCGACACGTGCATGCCGACGCCGGGCTCGATGATCATGACCGCGGCCAGCCCGATGAGCAGCGCCGCCACCGTCAGCGCGTAGAACAGCGCCATCGACTTGACCAGCGTCTTGCCGATCTCGCGGGTGTCGTTGAGGCTGGTGATGCCGCTGACGATGGTGCAGAAGACGACCGGCGCGATCATCATCTTGACCAGCTTGACGAACCCGTCGCCGAGCGGCTTCAGCGAGGCCCCGAAGTCCGGCCAGAAATGGCCGGCCAGGATGCCCAGGGTCAGGCCGACGACGACCTGGAAATAGAGAGCCTTGTAAAAGGCCTTGGGCTTGGTCGGCGCCGGGGTTTGCTCTCCCGTTTGTAGGCGCATGGCGTTTCCTCCTTCGTGTGCTGTTGGGTCAGGCGGCCATGGCGGCCCGCGGCGGGTCCGATGGCCGTGCGAACACGGTTCCCTCGAACAGGCGTCGTGATGTGCGCAGGATGCTGGCGGTGGGGGCTGATTGACCGGCACCCGGATCGAGGCGGACGGTCAGCCGGCCGGCTGGATGCTCGAAGGTGACGTCGCCGGGCAGCGCCATCCGTCCGGCCAGCGCGGAGGCGACGGTTCCCGGAATCGTGCAGGCGGTCGCGGTGGCGACGGCCCCGGTGATGGCCATCGCCCGGTGGCAGTCGTGCGGCATGAAATAGCGCACGGCGAGCGTGCCGCCGCGGGTCGGCGGCGCCAGCAGGACGGGCTTGGGGATCACCATGCCGGCGGCGTTGGGGAAGCCCATGCGGCGGCCGGCCTCGACGCGCAGCGCCTCCAGCCGGGCCATGAAGACCCGGTCGAGCCGGTAGCTGTCCATCGGCTCATGCCCCGTCTTGCCCAGGTCCGCGGCGCGGACCAGCATCACCGGGATGGCGGCGTCGATGCAGGACACCTCGATCCCGCCGATGCGGTCGATCGGCGCCCCGGTGGGCAGCAGCCCGCCGGTGTTGGCGCCCGCCGCGTCGAGAAAGGCGAGGTGGATGGGCGCCGCGGTGCCGGGCACGCCGTCGATGACGGCCTCGCCCTCGTAGGTCACCCGGCCGTCGGGGGTCTGGACGCGCGCCTCGATCAGCTTGCCGGTGTTGACGTTGTGGATGCGCACCACCGTCACGCCGTCCGTCGCCGGGACCAGCCCGGCCTCGATGGCGAAGGGGGCGACCGCGGCCAGCATGTTTCCGCAGTTGGGCGAGGTGTCGACCACCCCTTCCTGCACCCGCACCTGGGCGAACAGATAATCCACGTCGGCGCCGGCCAGGGTGGCGGGACCGACGATGGCGACCTTGCTGGTCAGGGGATTGCCGCCGCCGATGCCGTCGATCCCCAGGTCGTTCCCCGCCCCCATGACGGAGAGCAGAAGGGCGTCGCGCTCCGCCGGGGATGCTGGAAGGTCGGATGCCAGGAAGAAGGGCCCGCGGGAGGTTCCGCCGCGCATCATCACGCAGGGAATGCCGATTTGGCGGCTGGTCAGGTGGTTCATGGCGCTTGCTGTCTCTTGGTCTCGCCGTCGCGGCGAAGAAAGCCGATGGACAGATATTCCGCCCCGGAACCGTATTTGTTAAATGCAATGATTCAGGGTATTATTGCGACACGCGCATCAATTGGCGCCGCCACGGGGAGCTGGCCATGAACTTTGAACTGGTCGATCTGAAAGCCTTCGTGGCGGTGGCCGAACTGGGCAGCTTCAACCGCGCCGCCGAACTCCTGAACCTTTCGCAGCCGGCGCTCAGCCGCCGCATCCAGAAGCTGGAGGACACGCTGGGCGTCGCTTTGTTCGAGCGCTCGACCCGCCACGTCGCCCTGACCATGGTCGGACGCGACTTCATCCCCAAGGTCCGGCGCTTCCTGGACGAGTTCGAGTCATCGCTGCTGGGGATCAGCGACCTGGGGGCGCGGAGCGGCGGGCAGATCACCATCGCCTCCGTTCCGACGGCGGTGTTCTACTTCCTGCCGAACGCGATCAGCCGCTTCAGCATCGCGTTCCCGCGCATCCGCATCCGCATCCTGGACCTCGGCGCCAACGAGGGGCTGGAGGCGGTGGCCCGCGGCGAGGCCGATTTCGGCATCAACTTCATCGGCACGTCGCATCCGGACATCGAGTTCACGCCGCTGGCCGAGGACCCCTTCGTCGTCGCCTGCCGGCACGATCACCCGCTGGCCTCCCGCCAGGAAGTCGGCTGGGACGAGTTGGCGGCCCATCGGGTCATCACCGTGGGTCGGACCAGCGGCAACCGGGCGCTGATCGACAACGCCCTGGCGCAGCACGGCCTGAAGCTCAACTGGTCCTACGAGATCACGCACCTCGCCAGTTCGCTCGGGCTGGTGGAGGCCGGGCTCGGCGTCGCGGTGCTTCCCAAGCTCGCCACCCCGGCCTCCGGCCATCCCATCATCCGCACCATCCCGCTGAGCCACCCGAAGATTTTCCGGACGATCGGCGTCGTGCGCCGGCACGGCGCCATCCTCTCGCCGATGGCGGCCCGCTTTCTGGAGGTGCTGCTCGGCTCATGGAAAGGTTGATGCGCTTTGGACACGTCAGGCACGCCCGGGCGGAGCCGGGCTGCGGCGTGTGAAGCCCCATGTCAGCCATGCCGCCGCGCTGATCGCGGCCCCCAGCGTCGAGACACCCGCCCAGCCGGCGTGGGCATAGGCCATCGTCGCCGCGATGGCGCCGAGCGCGCTGCCGAGGGAATAGAACGCCATGTAGCCGCCGACGAGGCGGCTGCGCGCCTGCGGGTGTCGGTCGAGGATGATGCTCTGGTTGCTGACATGGACCGCCTGCACCGCGAGGTCGAGCGTCACGACGCCGACGAGCAGACCGGGAAGGGACACCGGCAGCAACGCGATCAGCCCCCACGACACCACAAGCAGCGTGAGCGCGGCGCCCGTGGTCCATTGGGCGAGGCCACGATCCGCCAGCCTTCCTGCCCCCGTCGCGGCGACGGCGCCCGCCATGCCGACCAGCCCGAACAGGCCGATCTGGGAATGGGAATAGCCGAACGGCTCGGCGCTGAGCGGCAGCACCAGCGCGGTCCAGAAGGCGCTGAACGCCGCGAAGATCAGCAGGGCGAGGACGCCGCGAACCAGCAGCACGCGGTCGGTCAGGAACAGGACGGGGATCGAGCGCAGCGCCGCGGCGTAGTTGTCCGTGCTGTCCGGCGGCAGATTGCGCGGGAGGACCCGCCACAGCAGGCCGGCCATCGCCAGCGTGAGAGCCGCCGAGGCCAGATAGACCGCGCGCCAGCCTCCGAGGTCGGCGAGCAGACCGGCAACGGAGCGCGCGCCGAGGATGCCGATCACGACGCCGCTCGTGACCATGCCGACGGCCCTGCCGCGCTCGGCGGGGGTGGCGAGCGCCGCCGCGAAGGACACCAGCACCTGGACGACCACCGCGAGCAGCCCGACCGCCGCCATGCCAGCGAACAGCATCCCCTCCGTCCGCGCCGTGGCAACGGCGGCCAGCGCGACGACGGACAGGACGCCTTGCCCGACAATCAGCCGACGACGGTCCACGAGATCCCCGAGTGGAACCAGGACGATCAGGCCCAGCCCATAGCCAAGCTGCGTCAGCGTCACCACGAGACCGATCGCGCCGGGTGGAATCCCGAAATCCCGCGCCATCGCGTCGAGCAGGGGTTGCGCGGCATAGATGTTGGCGACGCTGAGGCCGGCGGCGGCGGCGAAGATCAGCCCTGTGACCCTCGATAACCCGGCGCCCGGCCGGTGCCGTGGGCTGCTTTCGTGCGGCATGGACACCCCGTTGGTGAAACGCAATCTGGTTTTATGTTGAGACCACTTGCGCGCCGGGAAATCCAGTTCTATTTTAGGACCACATTGGGCGGTTGAAGGGTTCTGGTCATGGTCAAGCGGGTCAGCCTTTGGGACGCCGACTGCCCGGTCGCACGCTCGCTCGATGTCATTGGCGACTGGTGGTCGCTGCTCATCATCCGCGACGCCTTCGACGGGGTGCGGCGGTTCAGCGAGTTTCAGACCGGCCTCGGCATTGCCAAGGGCATGCTGGCGACACGGCTGCGCGACCTGACCGGGCGCGGCATTCTGGAAACCGTGCCGGCCTCCGACGGCAGCGCCTATCGCGAATATGTCCTGACCGAGAAGGGACGCGGCCTCTTCCTCGTCATCGTCGCGCTGCGGCAATGGGGTGAAGACCATCTCTACCGCCCCGGCGAACCGCACTCCTCGCTGGTCGATGCCGAAAGCGGCGCGCCGGTGGCGCGGCTGGAACTGCGCGCGCGGAACGGGCGGCCCCTCGGATGGAACGACACGCGGGTCCGGAAAACCGACGGTGATTGATGGAGACTATGGGAACGACATCAACGCGCGGTGGCGGACGCCACTGCCGTTCCGGCCTCGCAGGTCTCGACCAAGCGGCGCGCGATGATCCTCGCGGGCTGAGACGGCCATCGAAGGCACCGCCTCATTGTTGAAAAATCACCAGTCCTGACCAAGCCTTGATTGCATCAACGCTATTTTCGGTCGAACAGGACCGGGACAGCCGTTGATGCGGGTTCATTCGAAAATCCATACGGTTGTAATGTTTCCTTCAGGGCTTTGTGGTTCTCTGGAGCCATGGTCGTGGAGGCCGCATGCGGATTTTGGTGGTGGACGATTCGCGCATGGCGCGCACGGTGCTGTGCCAGCAGCTTGAAGGCTTCGGCCATCAGACGGCCTTTGCCGAAAGCGGTCAGGCGGCGCTGGCGCGCTGCCGCGAGGAGCCCATCGACATCGCGCTGGTCGATTTCCGCGTCGGCGACATGGAGGGCGTGGAGGTCTGCTGGCACTTGCGCGCGGCCCAGCGGGAACGGCACCTCTACCTGATGCTGATGATCCCCGGAAGCATCACCAACCAGTTCTTCGAGGTCGTGGAGAATGGCGCCGACGAGTTCCTGCGCAAGCCGCTGGACCTGACATGGCTGCGCGCCCGGCTGCTCGCCGCCTCCCGCGTGGTCGACATGCAGCGCCAGTTGGAACGGCTCGCCACCACCGATTCCCTGACCGGGGCGCTGAACCGCGGGCGCTTCATGGCGCGGGCCGCCGACGAGGTGGCGCGGGCGCAGCGCAGCGGCCAGCCCTTGTCGGCGATCATGCTGGACATCGACCATTTCAAGAAGGTCAACGACACCTACGGCCACGCCACCGGCGACGAGGCGATCCGCAGCGTGGTCCGCGTCTGCCGGTCCCTGGTGCGCGGCGCCGACGTCCTGGGCCGGCTGGGCGGCGAGGAGTTCGCCATCCTGCTGCCGGAGACGCCGCCGCAGGGGGCGGCTCTGTTGGCGGAGCGGCTGCGCCGGGCGCTGGCCGAAACCGACGTGCGGATCGCCAACGGCGCCGGGTCCGTCCTCTCCTTCACCGTCAGCATCGGGGTCAGCGCGCTGCGACCGGCCGAGACCGGCATCGCCGCGGTGCTCGCCCGGGCGGACGAGGCGCTGTACCGCGCGAAGAACGGCGGTCGCAACCGGGTGGTCTGCGACGCGGCGTCGTAATCCGGCGCCGGGCCGTCAACGCCCCGTCAGGTGCCCGGCACCAGCCAGGGCCGCGCCGCGGCGTCGGCGCGGTCGAAGGCGTCGATGGCGTCCTGGTGGCGCAGCGTCAGGGCCACGTCGTCGAGCCCCTCGATCAGGCATTCCTTCTTGAACGGGTCGATGGCGAAGGCCAGCGGCCGACCGTCCGGGCCGGTCAGGGTCTGGGCCGGCAGGTCCACGGTGACGGCGGCGCCCGGCGTCTCCTGCAATTGGCGGCGCAGCTCCGCCACCGTCTCCTCCGGCAGGGTGATGGTCAGCAGGCCATTCTTGGCGGCGTTGGCGGCGAAGATGTCGCCGAAGCTGGGGGCGACGACGCAGCGGAACCCGCCGTCCACCAGCGCGTAGACCGCACCCTCCCGCGACGAGCCGCAGCCGAAGTTGCGGTCGGTCACCAGCACTCGGGCGCCGGCGTAGGCGGGATCGTCCAGGGGAAAGCCGGGCTTGCGCTCGTCACGGAGCAGGAAGTTGCCGTAGCCGGCGCTGCGCGGCTTCTTCAGGAAACGCGCCGGGAGAAGCTGGTCGGTGTCGATGTTGGCGATGTCGAGCGGCACCGCCGGCGCGGTCAGCGTGACGAAGGGGTCCATCCTTACGAAACTCCCAGCTTGCGGACATCAAGCGTCCGGACATCGGTGAGTTTGCCGGTCACGGCGGCGGCGGCGGCCATCGCCGGGCTCATCAGATGCGTGCGCGCGTTCGGCCCCTGGCGGCCAGGGAAGTTGCGGTTGGTCGTGGAGGCACAGCGCTCCCCCGCCGGGACGAGGTCGCCGTTGATGCCGACGCACATCGAACAGCCGGGCTCGCCCCACTCCAGGCCGGCGTCGGTGAAGACGCGGTCCAGCCCCTCCGCCTCGGCCTGACGGCGCACCGGGACCGATCCCGGAACGACGAGCCCCGGCACCACGGCGCGGCGGCCGCGCAGCACCGCGGCGGCGGCGCGCAGGTCCTCCAGCCGGGCGTTGGTGCAGGAACCGATGAAGACGCGGTCGATGCCGACCTCCTCCAGCCGCGTGCCGGGGGTCAGCCCCATGTAGTCGAGCATCTTCCGCATCTGGCCGGCGCGCACCGGGTCGCTCTCGGCGCCGGGATCGGGAACCGCACCGGTGACCGGCACCGCGGTCTCCGGGCTGGTGCCCCAGGTGACCGAGGGGGCGATGGCCGCGGCGTCGAGCGACACCTCGCGGTCGAAGGCGGCGTCCGGGTCGCTCGGCAGGGTGCGCCAATGTTCGACCGCACGGTCGAACAGCTCCCCCTTGGGGGCGTAGGTCCGCCCCTCGATCCAGGAGAAGGTGGTGTCGTCGGGGGCGATCATGCCGGCCCGCGCCCCCGCCTCGATCGACATGTTGCAGACGGTCAGCCGGCCCTCCATCGACAGGGCGCGGATGGCGCTGCCGGCGTATTCGATGACGTGGCCGGCCGCCCCGTCGGCGCCGATGAAACCGATCACCGCCAGGATCAGGTCCTTCGCCGTCACATGCGCGCCAAGCTCCCCATCGACGGTGACGCGCATGGTCTTGGGCCGGCGCTGCCACAGGGTCTGGGTCGCCAGCACATGCGAGACCTCGGTGGCGCCGATGCCGAAGGCGAGCGCGCCGAAGGCGCCGTGGGTGGAGGTGTGGCTGTCGCCGCAGACGATGGTCAGGCCCGGCAGGGTCAGCCCCTGCTCCGGAGCCAGCACATGGACGATGCCCTGCGCCGGGTCGTGCAGCCCGAAATGGCGCAGGCCGTGGCGCCCGGCGTTCGCCTCCAGCATCGTCACCATGTTGGCGATCTCCGGATCGGCGATCGGCTTGGCGCGGCTGTGCGAGGGCACGTAATGGTCGGCGACGGCGAAGGTCAGCTCCGGCCGGCGCACCGGGCGCTTGGCGTGGTCGATCATGCCGAAGGCGTGGAAGGAGCCCTCGTGCAGGAAATGGCGGTCGATGGCGAGCAACGCCTGCCCATCCGGCCGGGTCGCCACCAGATGGGCGTCCCAGACCTTGTCGAACAGGCTGCGGGGGGGCTGCGTCATGGGGTGTTTTCCTCCTTCACGGCGTCCGCCGCGGCGGCTCCAGCGATGCGCCCCAGCGCCACCGCGGTCAGCAGCCCGTTGCCGGACAGGTAGCCGGACGCCTTCGCTCCCGACACGCCGCAGGCGGCCCCGCCGGCGGCGTAGAGGTTGGACAGCGGCCTGCCCTGCCCGCCCAAGACGCGGGCGTCGTCATCGACCACCAGCCCACCCTGGGTGTGGAACAGGGCGCCGGTGACGCGGACAGCGCGATAAGGTGCCGCCAGCGGCGCCGAGCCGGCGAAGCTCCGGCCGAAGCCGTCGCTTTCCCCCGCTGCCTTCAACCGGTCGACCTCGGCCAAGGTGGCGGCCAGAGCGTCCGCGTCGACCTTCATCAGACGGGCGAGGTCCGCCGGGCTGTCGGCGCCGAGCACCGCGCCCATCGCTTCGGCCTGCCGGAAATCCTCGAACTGGCGGGCGACGGCGGCGATGCGCTCGTCAAAGACGGTCCAGGCGATGCCGTCGGGCTGGCGCAGCACGACGGCGGCCTGCTCCGAATAGCCCTGCGCCTCGTTGGAGAAGCGCTGGCCCGCGCTGTTCACCTGCACGCCGCCTTCGGTGACCGTCGCCCAGGTGACCAGGATGCCGGCGGGGTGGGCGACCGAGCCGTGGCCCTGATGCCCCGACAGATGCCGCGTCGCCGCCCCCAGCGCTTCACCCCAGAGAAGCGCGTCGCCCTGGTTGCCGGGGTGGCCGAAATAGAGCGCGTCGGCCAGCTCCGGCACATGGCGCTCGACCAACGCCCTGTTGCCGCCATAGCCGTTGCAGGCGAGGATCAGCGCCGCGCAGCCGACCCGCTCGACGCTGCCGTCGGGCCGGGTGACCTCGACGCCGCGGACGCGCGGGCCGTCGGCGTGGAGCGCGGTCACCTGCGCCTCGCACAGCACGTCGATGCCGGCGGCCTCGACAGCGCCGCGCAGCCGGTCGATCAGCTCCGCCCCCGACCGGCTGGGCAGCCCGTGCATGCGCCGGGCGCTGTGGCCGGGATAGGTGAAGTTGTCGACCACCGAGAACGGCAGGCCATAGCGGTCGGCCAGCCATTCCAGCGCCGGGCCGACCGCGTGGGCGACGCGGGAGACGTCCGCCGGGTCAGGCTCCCCCTTTGCCTTGGCAATGATGTCGGCGGCGAAGCGCTCGGGGCTGTCCTCAATCCCGGCGGCACGCTGCCAGCGCGTGCCCGGCGCCGGGATCAGGCCGGCCGACAGGGCGGTGGAACCCTGGGGCAGCGCGTCGCGCTCCAGCACCAGAACCTCCGCCCCGCGCTCATGGGCGGCGAGCGCTGCGATCATCCCGGCCGCACCGCCGCCGATCACGACGACGGGCACCGTGAATTCGAACGTCACCCCGTCGGCGGGCAGGATGCGGCTCATGGCGCGGTCAACTCCTCCAGCATCGCTGCGACCGTCGCCACACGGCAGACCGGGCGCAGAGCGGCGACCGAGACGTCATGGACCTGCGGCGTGAAGGCGGCGCAGCCGTCCTCCAGAAGGATGGTGTCGAAGTCGCGGACATGGGCGTCGCGCACGGTGGAGGCGACACCGCCGTTGGTGACGATGCCGCAGACCAGCAGCCGCTCCACCCCGCATTTGCGCAGCACCCACTCCAGCCGCGACATGTAGAAGGCGGAATAAGCGATCTTCTCCACCTCGACATCGACGGGCTGGAGCACGTCCACCGTGCGGTGTCCCCAGCCGCCCGGCTGGAAGTCGCCCTTCGCCAGGAAGGGCCGCAGCGCCTTCAGGTGGGGCGAGATCATCGGCTCGCCGCACCGGCCCGGCACCAGGGTGAAGTTGGTGGAGATCACCCAGCCGCCGCGCGACCGCAACAGGTCGGCCAGCGGCTTCACCCGCTCCGGCAGCGCCAGGATGTCCGGCGCCGTCTGGCCGGCGCGGCCGTAGGCCCCCTCCGGGTGGAGGAAATCGTTCTGCAGGTCGCAGACCAGAAGCGCGGTGCGCTCCATCGGAATGGCGGTGCCGCTCATCGGGCGCTCCTTTCCACGATGACGTTGCCGTAGCCGTCGACGCGGGCGCTGAGGTCGGGGTCGATGACGGTGGTGGCGTCCGGCTGCTCCAGGATCGCCGGACCCTGGATGTGCGCACCGACCGGCAGATCGAGGCGGTTGTAGACCGCCGTGTCGTGCCACGCCCCGTCGAACCAGACGGGCCGCGAGCCGGCGTGGGCGCCCTCGACCGTCGTTCCGGCGGCCGGGGCCAGGGCGGCGAGGTCGAAATGCGGACGACGGCCGATGGCGGCGGTGCGCAGGTTGACGATCTTGGCGCCGACGCCCGGCAGCAGCCGGCTGAAGGACGCTTGATAGGCGCGCTCGAAGGCGGCGCGGATGGTCGCCTCGTCGACGCCTGTCGTGCCATTCTCAACCGACACCGGCAGCGGCACGGCGACCGTGTGGGTCTGGCCGATGTAGTGCATGTCGAGTTCGAAGACGAGGTCGATGCGCTCGACGCTGAGGCCGGCGGACTCCACCACGGCGCGGGCGGCGGTCGCCTCCTCCACCATGCGGCGGTCGAGCGACCCGGCGTCGATGCTGGCCAGCGGCAGGTTCACCGTCTGCACCTGATCGTGCCGGATGTCGGCGATGACGCAGCCGAGCGCCGAGGTCACGCCGGGGAAGCGCGGCACCAGCGCCGCCTTCAGACCGACCTCCTTGATCAGCGCGCCGACATGCAGCGCGCCGCCGCCGCCGAACGGCACGGCGGCGAATTTGGCCGGGTCGTGCCCGCGCTCGATGGAGACGAGGCGGATGGCGCCGGCCATCTTGCTGTTGGCGATGCGCACCACCGCCTCCGCCGCCGCCATGACGTCGAGGCCCAGCGGCTCGGCGACGTGGGTGGCGATGGCGGTGCGGGCGGCGTCGACGTCCAGCCGGGCAAGCTTGCCGCCGATCGGACGCTCCGCATTGATGCGGCCGAGCAGCACGTTCGCGTCGGTCAGCGTCGGACGGGTGTTGCCCTGGCCGTAGCAGACCGGCCCCGGCCGCGAGCCGGCGCTCTCCGGACCGACCTGGAGCATGCCGCCGGGATCGACCCCGGCGATGGAGCCGCCGCCGGCGCCGATGGTGGTGATCTCAATCATCGGCGTGCGGACGACCAGACCGAAGTCGATGGTGGTCTGGGCCGCCAGCATGGTCTGCCCCTCCACCACCAGCGACACGTCGAAGCTGGTGCCGCCAAGGTCGCCGGTGATGACGTTGGGGAAGCCCGCCGCCTTGGAGATCGCCGCCGCGGCGATGACGCCGGCCGCCGGGCCGGACAGGGCGGTGCGCACCGGCAGGCGCCGCGCGGTGTCGGTGGACATGACGCCACCGTTCGACTGCACGATGTGGAAGCGGCCGCCGAACCCCTCCCCCGCCAGCGCGTTGTCGAGCTTGGCGAGGTAGCTGCCGACAACCGGCTGGAGATAGGCGTTCAGCGCGGTGGTCGAGGTGCGCTCGAACTCGCGGATTTCCGGCAGGATGCGCGAGGAGCATTCCAGGTTGGCGTTGGGCCACACCGCGCGCGCCGCCTCCAGCGCCGCCAGCTCGTTGGCCGGGTTGGCGTAGGCGTTGATGAAGACGATGGCCAGCGCCTCGGCGCCCATTTCGGCCAGACGGCGAGCGGCGGCGCGCACCTCGTCGGGATCGACGGCGGCGCGGACGGTGCCGTCGGCCAGCGTGCGCTCCGCCACCTCCAACCGCAGATCGCGGTCGACCACGGGAACGAAGTCGCCCCACAGGCCCCAGGTCTGGCGGCGGTCGCGGCGGCGCATCTCCAGCACGTCGCGGAAGCCGACGGTGGTGATGAGGCCGACCTTGGCGCCCTTGCGCTCCAAGAGCGCGTTGGTGCCGACCGTGGTGCCGTGGACGATGGAGCCCAGCTCGGCGACCGGGCCGAAGCTCTGCAGGCCGGCGAGGAAGCCGACCGCCTCATCGCCGCGGTTGGACGGGACCTTGGCGGTGCGGAAGCTGCCGCGCGCCTCGTCGTAATGGAACAGGTCGGTGAAGGTGCCGCCGACATCGACGCCGACGATGGCGCCCTTGGTGATACCGTTGCTCATGGTCTTGCTTCCGGATTCGTCAGGCGGCGGAGGTTTCGCGGAGCGCCGCGGTGGCGGCGATGTCGAGCGCGCCGTCATCGGTCAGCGCCACGCCGTAGGCGCTGCGCGCGGCCTCGGCGCCGAGGTAGCCGAGCCGCACGTCACGGGCCACGGCCTCGGCGTCGCGGCGGAACGGATTGCCCCAGCCGCCGCCGCCCGGCGTCTCCAGCCGGACGCGCTGGCCGTCGCGGATCTTGACGTCGGTGACCTTGGAGGCGAGCGGCGGCGATTTCTCGCCCTCGTCGCTCTGCCAGACGAAGCGGTTCAGCGCCGCGGGCGTGCCGCCGGCCACCCCGAAGGGCGCGAAGACACCGCGCTCGCCGAGCAGAAAGACGTCGGCGGCGGTCAGCGCCTCGATCTCGTAGACCGCGCCCAGCCCGCCGCGGTGCAGGCCGGCCCCGGCGGAATCCGGGCGCAGCGCCCATTGGGTGAACATCACCGGATAGGCGGCTTCGAGAATTTCCACCGGCGGGATGGTGGCGGTGGAGATCGGGTTGTTGGCGTGGTTCAGCCCGTCGCTCTCCGGATTGCCGCCCAGGCCGCCGCCGAAGAAGGAGAACATCACCCAGCGCGAACCGTCCGGACGGTGGCCGGCCAGCGACAGCGCGTTGATGGTGCCGAAGGGCGCGGCGGTGGCGCGGGCCGGATCGGCCAGGGCCAGCGCGCCGAAGACCACGCCGATGACGCGCAGGATGGTCTCGGTGTAGCCACCGACCGGCTTGGGCGGCTTCACCGCCAGCAGCGTCGTCTCAGGAATGACGAAGGTGATCGGGTTGAGGCAGCCGGCGTTGGCCGGCACGTCGGTGAAGACGTGCTTCAGCGCGACGTAGCAGCAGGCGACCGCCGTGGAGTAGGCGATGTTGAGCGGCCCGGCGCAGGGGGCCGAGGAGCGGGAGAAGTCCAGCACCATGCGGTCACCCGCGATGGTCAGGTCGAGCGCGATGCGCAAACGGTCGGCGGTGATGCCGTCGTTGTCGAGATAATCCTCGAAGCTGTAGGTGCCGTCGGGCAGCTTGGACAGCGCGCTGCGCATCAGCGCCTCGGCCCGCGCGGTGAAGGCGTCGAAGGCGGCGGCGACGGTGTCCTCGCCATGCTCGTTCAGCAGCTCGGTCAGCCGGCGCACGCCGAGGTCGAGCGCGTTGAGCTGCCCGTTCAGGTCGCCGTAGTTGGACACCGGCACGCGGGAGTTGGCGGCGAGGATCGCCAGCAGGTCGTGGTTCATCACCCCGGCCTTGACCAGCTTCACCGGCGGGATGCGCACGCCCTCCTGGAAGCTGTCGGTGGCCCGCGCGTTGAAGTTGCCCGGCACGTTGCCTCCGATGTCGAGCCAGTGGCCGACCGACGCCATCCAGCAGAACAGTCGGCCCTGGCGGAAGATCGGCCGCACCAGCCGGAAGTCGTTCAGGTGAGTGCCGCCGTCGTAGGGGTCGTTGAACAGGAAGATGTCGTCGGGATGGAGGTCGCCCTCCCGCGCCACCTTGTCGATCACCGCCTTGACCGCGAAGGCCATGGCGCCGACGAAGATCGGCAGGCCGTTGATACCCTGCACCAGGGTGGCGCCGGTCTCGGCGTGGTAGAGGCCGTGGCAGGCGTCGCGCGCCTCGGCGATGATCGGGTTGAAGGCCGAACGGTAGAGCGTCGCGTCCATCTCGTCGGCGATCTGCTCCAGCCGGCCCTTGAGGACGGCCAGCGTGACGGGGTCGATGGTGGGGATTTTGGTGGTCATGCCGCGTCCTCCCGCTTGGCGGAGGTGAAGTCCTTGTAGGTTTCGCCGAGCGCCAGCATCTCCGGCGTGCCGATGAGATCGTTCAGCGCGTTGAAGTCGAACATGCGGTCGCGGAAGGGCTGGGTGGTGCCGTGCTGGGCCAGCGACCCGTAATAGTCCTGCGCCTGCCGGGCCAGCGCCCGCACGATGCCGCCGGGGAAGATCACCAGCCGGTAGCCGAGATCGCCGAGGTCGGCGGCGGAGCTGATCGGCGTCTGCCCGCCCTCCACCATGTTCGCCAGCAGTGGTCGGATGCCGCCGAGGTCAGTGGCGATGGCGGAGAGCTGCTCGCGGCTCTTCGGCGCCTCGACGAACAGCACGTCGGCACCGGCCTCGACGTAGAGCCGGGCGCGGTCGAGCGCCGCCGGGACGCCCTCCACCGCCACCGCGTCGGTGCGGGCGATGATCAGCGTGCCTTCGCTGGTCCGGGCGTCGACCGCCGCCTTGATCTTGCCGGCCATCTCGCCGGCCGGGATCACCGCCTTGTCGGTCAGGTGGCCGCAGCGCTTGGGAAAGCTCTGGTCCTCGAGCTGCAGGGCGGTGGCGCCGGCGCGCTCGAACATGCGCACGGTGCGCTGCACGTTCAGAGCGTTGCCATAGCCGGTGTCGGCGTCCACCACCAGCGGCGTCGGCACGCGGTCGCGCACCAGCGCGATGGTGTCCGCCACCTCGCTGACCGAGACCAGCCCGATGTCGGGCCGGCCGAGCCGGGTGTAGGCGATGGCCGCGCCCGACAGGTACAGCGCCTCGAACCCCGCGGCCGCGGCCAGCGAGGCGGTGAAGGCGTCGTAGACACCGGGGGCCAGGACGACGCGGTCCTCGGAAAGCCGCTGTTTGAAGGTGAGATCGGGTCGGGTCATTTCAGACGCTCCCCCCGGCGGCGGCGGGCGCCGACAGAAGCCGGGTCAGGGTTGAAAGGTCGGCCGCGCGGTCGATCGACGCGACGCAGTCGGCAATGGCGGCGGCGTGGGCAGCACCCCAGACCGGACCGGCGAGGTCGGCGAACTTCGCGCTCACCTCGTCCGGGCTGTAGGGGTCCTCGGTGTCGCCCTTGTTGGTCAGCGCCTCCGCCTCGAAGCGCCGGCCATCGGCCAGGGTCAGGCGGACGCGGGCCGGGCGCAGGCCGGGAAGGCGGGCGGTCAGGCCGCGATCCTCGCGCACCGTCACCCGGCGGGCGAGGTCGCGGGTCGCCGCGTCCTGGCGGGCATCGTCGCGGAAGGCGCCGGGCGTGGCGGCGCCGTTGGCGAGGAAGGTCGCCAGCGCGAAGGGCAGCGAGAATTTCGCGGCCAGCATGTTCTTCGGCTCGGCCCCGTCGAGCTGGGCGGCCCAGACGTAGGTGTCGACCTCGATGGCCGCAACCTCCGCCGGGGCGATCTGCCCGCCGGCCCGCGCCACGATGTCGCCCAGCGCGTCGAGCGCGCCATGGGTGTAGCGGCAGGCGGCGTGACGCTTGAAGTAGTTGCGGGCGATCTCCCAGCGCTCGCCCAGCTCCTCGACCATCAGCTCCGGCCGGAAGTCGGTGGCGATGACGCCGCCGAACACGCTGCCGATCCCGTCGGTCTCGCCGATGATGCCGCTCGCCGCCAGATCCCAGGCGGTCAGGCCGAGCTGGTTCGACACGCCGGCGTAGGCGTTGCGCACCGTGCCGCCCTCCAGCATCGTCCGCCGGCTGGTGGCGAGGCCGAGGGTGGAGGCGATGTTGAGCGTCTCGATCATCATCGCCGCGTCGGCGCGGTTCAGGTGGGCCACGCCCAGCGCAGCCCCCGCCGTGCCCCAGGTGCCGTGCGGGTGGGTGGTGACCAGCAGCTTGGCGGCGATGCCGATGCGCGATCCGATCTCGTAGCCGAGCGCCAGCGCGGTCAGCAAGTCGGCACCGGAGGATTTCAGGCGCGGCCCGGCGGCGAGGAGGGCCGGAACGACGTGGATCGCCGGATGGCCGCGGGCGTACTGGTTGCCCTCGTCCAGCTCCAGCATGGTTCCGGCCACGCCGTTGAGGAAGGCGGCGGACCCGGCGGCGAGGCCCCGGCCGCTGCCAATGGCCGGGCAATCGCCGGAACCGCCGGTCTCAGCCATACGGCCCGCCAGCGCTCGGCATTCCGGCTCCTGCATGCCGGCGGCGATCACGCCGACGCAGTCCAGCAGCACCAGCTTCGCCCGCTCCACCACCGGGGCCGGCAGGTCGGCGACGGTCAGGCCGGCGGCGAAGGTGCCCCAACGGTCGAGCCAGGACGGCCGGGCGGCGGCGAGCAGCGCGCTCGCCGGCTTCACGTCAAAGGACAGGCTTGTCATGTCACCGCTCCCGAGCGGACGGCCCCTAGAGGCCGAGATAGGTGCGTTTCAATTCGGGGTCGCGCGCGATGTCGTCGGACGGTCCCGACAGCGCGAAGACGCCGTTTTCGAGGATGTAGGCGCGGCGGGCGACCTCCAGCGACTGGACCACGTTCTGCTCGACCAGCAGGATCGCCAGCCCGCCCGCGTTCAGCTGGCGGATCAGCCCGAACATCTCCTCGACCACCAGCGGCGACAGGCCGAGCGACGGCTCGTCGAGGATCAGCAGCAGTGGTTCGGCCATCAGGCCGCGCCCGATGGCGAGCATCTGCTGCTCGCCGCCCGACAGCGTTCCGGCGAGCTGGCCCTCACGCTCCTTCAGGCGGGGGAAGGTCGTGAAGATGCGCTCCAGGTTCCGCGCCCGGTTCGGCTTGCCGCGCCGGTAGCTGCCCAGCTCCAGATTTTCGCGGATCGACAGGTTGGGGAAGATCTTGCGGCCTTCCGGCACCTGGATCAGCCCCTCCTCGACGATGCGCGCGGCGGAACGGCCGTCGATCCGGTTGCCGGCGAAGCGGATCTCGCCCGCCCAGGGCGGCAGCACACCGGACAGCACCTTGTTCAGCGTCGTCTTGCCGACGCCGTTGGAGCCGAGGACCGTGACGATCTCGCGATCCAGCACGGCCATGTCAATGCCGCGCAGCACCTCGGTGGCGCCGTAGCCGGTCTTCAGCCCCTGGATGCTCAGAAGCGCCTCAGCCATGGGCCGCCCCCTCCGCCGCAAGGCGGGCGGCGGCGCCATGGCCGAGATAGGCCTCGATCACGCGGGGATCGGCGCAGACGACGGCCGGCTTGCCCTCGGCGATCATGCGGCCCTGGGCCAGCACATAGACGCGCTCGCACAGGTTCATCACCGCCTGCATGACGTGTTCGATCATCAGGATCGTCACCCCTTCGTCGCGGATGCCCCGGATCACCGGGATGATGTCGCGGATCTCCGACGGGTTCAGGCCGGCCAGCACCTCGTCCAGCAGCAGCAGCTTCGGCTCGGTGGCGAGCGCGCGGGCCAGCTCCAGCCGCTTGCGCCCGGCCACCGTCAGCCCGCCGGCCGGCCGGTCCAGCTCCGCCGCCAGCCCGACGCGGCGGGCGACGTCGCGCGCCTTGCCGATGGCGTCGGCGCGTTTGGCGTGGCGCAGATAGGCGCCGACCGCGATGTTCTCGCACACCGTCAACCCGGCGAAGGGCTGGACGATCTGGAACGTCCGGCCGATGCCGCGCTCGGCGCGGCGGTGCGGCTCCTCGCCGGTGATGTCGGTGCCCTCGAACAGGATCCGCCCGTCGCTCGGTGCGACGAAGCCGGAGATCATCGAGAACAGCGTGGTCTTGCCGGCGCCGTTCGGCCCGATCAGGCCGACGATGCCGCCCGGCTCCAGCACGAGCGACGCGTTGTCCACCGCCATCAGGCCGCCGAAGCGCTTGGAGACGGACTCAACGGCCAGCATGGGACACCTCCTTGGCGCCGCGCGTCATCATCCCGCGCCCGCGGTCGCGCAGCCGCTCCAGCAGGCCCAGGATGCCGCCGCGGGCGAAGGCGACGGCCAGCACGAGCACGCTGCCGAAGACGATCAGATCGATGCCGGGGATGCGGCCGGCGAACTGCTTGGCGAGTTCGCCCAGCCCGTGCAGGGTCAGCGCCCCAACCACCGGCCCGAAGACGGTGCCGACGCCGCCGATGATCGGGGCGAGCAGAAGCTCCACCGAGATCCAGCTGCCGTAGGCGATGTGGGCGTCGATGTAGAGGAAATACTGGGCGTAGAGGCAGCCGGACAGCGCCGTCACCGCGCCCGACAGGGCGATGGCGCGCAGCTTCACCTTCAGGGAGTCGACGCCCAGCGCCTTGGCCGCGTCCTCGTTCTCGCGCACCGCGACGAGCTGCGCGCCGAAGCGCGAGCGCTGGATCCAGCGCGTCAGCAGCAGCACGCCGGTGACGAAGGCCAGGACCAGCCAGTAGAAGACGGCGCGGTCGGCGAATTGCAGGTTGGCGGGGTGGACGTCCAGCTTGATCAGCAGGCCGGCGGCGCCGCCGGTGAAGGAGGCCGCGTTGGCGAGGATGCGGAACACCTCGGCGAAGGCCAGCGTCACCAGCGCGAAGTAGGAGCCGCGCAGCCCGGAGCGGAAGCTGAGGAAGCCGATGGTCCAGGCGACCGCCGCCCCCGCCGCCATCGCCAGCAGCAGCCCGGCCCAGGCGTTGATTCCATAGCGCAGTTGCAGGATCGCCGTCACATAGGCGCCCGTGCCGAAGAAGGCGGCGTGGCCAAAGCTGAACTGGCCGCCGAAGCCACCCAGGATGTTCCAGCCCTGCGCGCCCAACGCCACGATCAGCGTGAAGACGAGGAAGTTCATCACCGGGCTCGACGTGACCACCAGCGGCAGCAGCGCGGCGAGGACGGCCAGGACGGCGATCGGGATCAGGTCGCGCGCGGTCATGCCTTGGCTCCGAACAGGCCGGTCGGCCGCACCAGCAGCACGGCGATGAAGATCAGGAAGATGCCGATCTGCCCCAGGCTGTCGCCCAGCAGCAGGCCGCACAGGCTCTCCACCACGCCGATGAACAGGCCGCCGAGCAGCGCGCCGGGCAGCGAGCCCATGCCTCCCAGCACCACCACCGTGAAGGCGACCAGCACGAAGGCGCCGCCGATGCGCGGGTTGACGTAGAAGGTCGGCATCAGCAGCGCGGCGGCCACGGCGAGGCAGGCGCAGCCCAGCCCGAAGGTCACGGCGTAGACGTGCGGCACGTCGATGCCGACGAGATTGGCGCCCAGCTTCTCCTTGGCAACGGCGCGGATCGCCTTGCCGGTGTCGGTGCGGTTCAGCACCAGCCAGAGCAGCCCGGTGACCACCACCGCCACCCCCAGCCCGATCACCCGCGGGTAGGACAGCAGCAGCGGCCCCAGCGCGACCACCTGGAACGAGTAATCGGTGTCGAGCGTGCGGGTGTCCGACTGGAAGACCGCCAGAAGCACGTTCTCCAGCACGATCGACAGGCCGAGCGTGACCAGGAGGATGTTGCCGTCGTCGCCGTGGCTGGCCGGCCCGATGACGAAGCGCTGCAACCCGTAGCCCAGCACGAACATCAGCGGCACCAGCGGCACGATCACCAGATAGGGGTCGAGGCCGAGCCAGGCCCAGGCCACCCAGACCGCGAACATCGCGCAGGTCAGCAGAGCGCCGTGGGCAAAATTGATGATGTGGAGCACGCCGTAGATCAGCGTCAGGCCGAGGGCGATCAGCGCGTAGACCGCGCCGGTCATCAGCCCGTTCAGCGCCGCTTCCAGGATGATCTGAGGTGAATACATGGCAGCCCGCGCATGAGGGAGACGGTTCCCCCGCCCGTCCGCGCGGCCGGTGCGCGGCGCTTCGGGACGGGCGGGGAGAACGGCGGGAGGTGCGAAGGCGATGCGGCGGGTTACGCCGCCGGGAAGTTGGCCTTCGCCTCCGCGAAGTACTCGGGGAAGATCACCTTGATGTCCTCGCCCTGGATCTGCGTGTTGATCGGCGTGGCGCCCTCGTTCTGGCCGTTGACGAACTTCGTCGGGCCGTAGGGCATGATGTGGCCCTCGAAGGTGGAGCCGTTCAGCGCCTCGATGATCTTCTTACGGTCGGCGGAACCGGCGCGCTCGATGGCGTCGGCGAGCAGAAGCACGTTCGAATAGTTCAGCGGGACGTTGTAGGCGAAGGACTTGCCCTGCGCCTCCACCGCCTTGCGCAGCGCCTGGGCCTGCGGATTCTGCGGGTCGTGCCAGTGGTTGCAGTCGATGACGTTCTGGGCCGCCTGCGGGAACTCCTTGACGAAGCGTCCGTTCGACGCCGCCCCGCCCAGCACCGCGTAGACGCCCTTCGGCTTGATGCGCTGCTGCTGCATGGTGCGGGCGAGCAGAACGAACTCGCCGTAGTAGTTGGACGGGATGACGAGGTCCGGGTTCAGCGAGCGGATGCGCAGCGCCACGTTGGACATGTCGCGCGCCGGGGTCGGGTGGGCGATGGTCTCCAGGATCTCAAAGCCGCGCTTGGGCAGCTCGGTCTGCAGCAGCTTGGCGAGGCCCGATCCGAACAGCCCGTCCTCGTGCACCAGCACGACGGTCTTCGCCGGTTTGCCGGCCAGCTCGTTGATCTTGGTCAGGTTGTCGAGCGCGACCTGGGTGACCTTGCCGAAGCCGGGGCTGAAGCGGAAGGTGTTGGTCAGGCCGCGCGCCATGATCTGGTCCGACACGCCGACATCGACCAGATAGGGCAGATCGTAGCGCGCCGCCGCCTGCGAGGCGGCGAGGCAGATCGGGCTGGCGAAGCCGCCGACGATGGCGCACACGCCCTCGGCCTGCATGCGCTCGACCTCCTGCGTGCCGGCCTCCGGAGTGGAGCGGGCGTCGCCGAAGACCATCTCGATCTTGGCGCCGCCCAGCGCCTTGAGGCCGCCCGCCGCGTTGATCTCGTTGATCGCCATCTCGGCGCCGAGCCGGCCGAGGTCGCCGTCGTGGGCGAGCGCGCCGGTCACCGGCTGGAGGATGCCGATCTTCACAGCCGGGGTCTGCGCCCGCAGAATCGACGGGGCGCCCACCGTCGCGAAGGCGGCTGCCGCGGCGCCCGCCTTGAGCACCGTGCGGCGGGAAACGCCGGAGAGTGCGGAGTCCTGAACCGAACGTCCCATAACGCTCAACTCCTCTGCTTGATGGCCCGCGAGCCGCGGGTGGGCTTTTCGCCCGCTTTGTTCTTGTCGGTCTTGGCGTTCTCGGATGCGCGCGGCCGGCCCAGGGCCGGGCTCCAGCGCCGCTCCCCGTCGTCGCCGATGCGCACCAGATCCATGTGGAAGCTGTAGCGGTCGGGCCGGTACAGCGCATGCAGATGCTCCACCCCGCGGCCGGACGGGTCGTGCACGATGCGGGTCAGCGTCAGCAGCGGCGAGCCGATCTCCAGATCGAGCGCCGCCGCCGGCTCCGGCCCGGCCAGCGTGGCGTTGATCGCCTGGGTCGCCCGCTCGGTCTTCACGCCCGACCGTTCGATCAGCTCCAGCAGCGGGCGCGCCGCCAGCTCCGCCTCCGAATAGGTCAGGCCGAGCCATTCCGGCACATGGGTGGTCAGGTAGGAAAAGGGCTCCCCGTCGATCAGCCGGACGCGCACCGACCGCTGGACCCGCTCGCCCGGCTTCAGCCCCAGAACTCTCGGCGATGGCCTCCGGCGGCGCGACATAGCCGAAGGAGAGCAGCTTCACGTCGGTGCTGCGCCCCATGTCGATCAGGTGCGACAGCACGTTGGAGAGGTCGGCGACGATCGGACGGACCGCGCGGCTGTCATGGACGAAGGTGCCTGAGCCGGGCTTGCGCTGCACCAGCCCTTCCTTCTCCAGCAGGTCGAGCGCCCGGCGCACGGTCACCCGCGACACGGCGTGCTCGGCGGCCAGCGCCGGTTCCCCCGGCAGGCGCTCGCCCGGCGGCAGGTCGCCGGCGATGATGCGGTCGCGCAGCAGCAGATAGATCCGGCGCGCCTTCAGCGGTTCGACCGACGACTTCACTGTGCCCCGCCTCCTTCTCGCTGGAAACCGGTGTCCGTCTCTCCATAAGACAGGAACCTGTATGATCCATAATACAGCTTTGGTCAACAGCGATGTTGGGGAAACGGACGATCGGCGCCGGGACCCGTGTCGGATGTCGCGGGGACGGGAAACGCAAACGGCCCGCCTCGGGGGGAGGCGGGCCGTTCGGTGGTGGTCGTCTTCAACGCGTCAGTGGCTGATCATCCACGGCCGCGCCGTCGGGAAGCCCTTCGCCCCGTCGGGGGTGCGGAGCACCGAGCGTCCCTTCTTGCCACCACCGCCGCAGCCGCAGCCCGGTCCGTGCTTGTGCGTCGGCCCGACCTCCGACAACAGCTTGGGCCGGTCGGCGCTGCGCTCGTTGGTGGCGTGCGCCGTCCGGACGGTGGCCGACAGCCCGGAGAAGGCCGGCGCCATGCGGATCACCCGCTGCGACGGGGTTCCGCAATCGGGACAGGGCTGCGGCAGGCCACTTTCCGCCATCGGCCGCATTCCCGTGAAGTCGCCGCAGGTCGGGCACTCGTAATCGTACATCGGCATGGCGCGGCCTCCCTTCTCTCTCTCTTTACACGCGGTCCTGGGCGATCGGCATGTCGACGTCGCCCTTGATGAACTTCGTCGGGCCGTCGGCGTTCGGGGTGATGTCGAAGTCGAAGATCTGCGTCGGCAGGAACAGGGTGGCGCAGGCGTTCGGCACATCGACCACGCCGCTGATGTGCCCCTGCACCGGTGCGGTGCCGAGGATCGAGTAGGCCTGGGCGCCGGAGTAGCCGAACTTCTTCAGATACTCGATGGCGTTGAGGCAGGCCTGGCGATAGGCGACATGGACGTCCAGGTAATGCTGCTCGCCCGCCTCGTCGACCGAGATGCCCTCGAAGATCAGGTAGTCGTTGTAGGTCGGGACGATCGGGCTCGGCTTGAAGATCGGGTTCTTGATGCCGTACTTCGCCATGCCGTCCTTGATCAGGTTGACCTTGAGATGCGCCCAACCGGCCATCTCGATGGCGCCGCAGAAGGTGATCTCGCCGTCGCCCTGGCTGAAATGCAGGTCGCCCATCGACAGGCCGGCGCCCTTCACATAGACCGGGAAGTAGATGCGCGAGCCGCGCGACAGGTCCTTGATGTCGCAATTGCCGCCATGCTCGCGCGGCGGCACGGTGCGGGCACCCTCCGCGGCCGCCTTGTCGCGGGCCTCGCCCTTCAGCCGGCCCATGTGCGCGGTCGGCGCGTAGGGCGGGTTGGCGAGGCCGGGGACGCGGGTCGGGTTGGTGTCGATCAGCGCCTGCTCGCGCTTGTTCCACTTGGCCAGCAGGTCGTGCGACGGCAGGCAGCCGATCAGGCCGGGATGGATCAGCCCGGCGAAGCGCACGCCGGGGATGTGGCGCGACTTGGTGAACATGCCCTCGAAGTCCCAGATCGACTTCTGGGCCAGCGGGAAATGCTCGGTCAGGAAGCCGCCGCCGTTCTGCTTGGAGAAGAAGCCGTTGAAGCCCCACTGCTGCTGCGGGAAGGCGCCGATGTCCAGCAGGTCGACGACCAGCAGGTCGCCCGGCTCCGCCCCCTCGACCCCGACCGGGCCGGACAGGAAATGCACCTGGCTGAGATCGACGTCGCGCACGTCGGCGGCATCGTCGTCGTTTTTGATCTGCCCGCCGGTCCAGTCGTAGCATTCCAGGATGAAGTCGTCGCCCGGCTTCACCGTCACCGCCATCGGGATGTCCGGATGCCAGCGGTTGTGGATCATGTCGTTCTCATAGGGAGACTGCGACAGGTCGGCCTTGATCAGGGTGTCAGCCATGGTTTGCTCTTCCTTATTGGTGGACTGATGGGGTGACGAAGGGGTGGATGCTGCGAGCCCCCTCCCCGGCCCTCCCCCGCTTCGCGGGAGAGGGGGCTTTGCACGAAGCGGCGTCCGTCCCCTCTCCCGCGAAGCGGGGGAGGGTTAGGGAGGGGGCCTCAGGCCGCCAGTTCCCGGAATCCGTCCGGGAAGGGGTTGGGCTCGATCAGGTCTCGGGTCTCGAAGACCACGTCGAACTGGCCGTCGCGCCGGGCGCGGCCGATGCGGGTGCGGGTCCACAGGTGATGGTTCTCGTGGATGCGCAAGCCGCCGGCCGGCGCCCCGGCGAACTCGATGCCGGGCGAGGCGGCGATGACGCGCGCCACGTCGAAGCTGCCGGCCTTCTCGACCGCCAGCTTCCACAGCCAGGGGCCAAGATAGGCGTTGTGGGTGACGTCGCCGATGACGCTGTCCGCCCCCCACATCGCCTTGAAGGCGGCGACGAAGGCACGGTTGGCCGGCAGCTCCAGGCTCTGGAAATACTTGGCGCAGGTGAAGGCCCCGGCGATGTAGTCGCCGCCGATGCCCATCATCTCGTCCTCGGTGACGCTGTTGGTCATCAGGATCTGGCGGTCCAGCTCGATCCCGGCGGCCTTGAGCTGCTTGTAGAAGGCGACGTTCGAGCCGCCGACGACGATGGCGTAGATCACGTCGGGCTTGGCCACCTTGATCCGCGCGACGATGCCCTCGAAGCGGGTGTCGCCGAGTTCGGCATAATCCTCGCCGACGACGCGGCAGCCCTTGGCCTCGATGTGGCGCCGCGCGATGGCGTTCGACGCGCGCGGCCAGATGTAGTCCGATCCGACGAGGAAGAAGCTCTTCGCCCCCTTCTCGCGCATCACCCAGTCCAGCCCGGCGAGGATCTGCTGGGTCGCCTCCTGCCCGGTGTAGATGACGTGGCGGGACTGCTCCAGCCCCTCGTAGAAGGTCGGGTAGTAGAGCAGGCCGTCGCGCTTCTCCAGCACCGGCAGCACCTCCTTGCGCGAGGCCGAGGTCCAGCAGCCGAAGATCGCCGCCACCTTGTCCCGCCCCAGCAGTTTGTCGGCGCGGGCCGCGAAGGTCGGCCAGTCGCTGGCGCCGTCCTCCTGCGCGATCTCGATCCGCCGGCCCAGCACGCCGCCGGACTCGTTGATCTGCTGGATCGCCAGCATCTCCGCCTGGATCGACCCGCCCTCGCTCAGCGCCATGGTGCCGGTGGCGGAATGGAGGATGCCGACCGTCACCGCCTCGTCGGTGACGGCGATGCCGCTCCTGTTGACGATGGCCGTGGCCGGCGCGCCCGGCGCCAGTCCCTGGACGCGCCGCGCCGTGCCCGCCGCCATCAGGCGCCCGGCCACCGAGGCGCGGCGGCGCAGCGCCGATTGCAGGCTGACCTCCGCCAGGAAATTGTTGACCTCGCGGCTCAGCTCGTCGGCGTGGCCGGCGACCTGGGACGCGGCGCCGAGCACCTGCCCGGCCGCCATGCCGGTGTCGGACGCGGCGTCCGACACGCCGACGATGTTGGAGGCCACGCTCTCGGTGCCGCGCGCCGCCTCCTGCACGTTGCGGGCGATCTCGCGGGTGGCCGCCCCCTGCTGCTCGACGGCGGCGGCGATGGCCGAGGCGATCTCGTTGATCTCGGCGATGGTGCCGGCGATGGCGTGGATGGCCTCGACCGCTTCGCCCGTCGCCGACTGGATGGCGCCGACCTGGGTGGCGATGTCCTCCGTCGCCTTGGCGGTCTGGTTGGCCAAGGTCTTGACCTCGCTGGCGACGACGGCGAAGCCCTTGCCGGCCTCCCCCGCCCGCGCCGCCTCGATGGTGGCGTTCAGCGCCAGCAGGTTGGTCTGCCCGGCGATGCCCTGGATCAGCCCGATCACCTGCCCGATCCGCGCGGCGCTGTCGGCGAGGCTCTGCACCACCGCGTCGGTGCGGCGGGTGTCGGCCACTGCCCGGCCGGCGATGGCGGCCGACGAGGCGACCTGCCGGCCGATCTCCTGGATCGAGGCCGACAGCTCCTCGGTCGCCGTCGCCACGGTCTGCACGTTCATCGACGCCTGGGCCGAGGACTCCGACATCGCCGCCGACAGCCGGTTGCTGCGCTCGGCGGTGCCGCTCATCGCGGTGGCGGTGTCGGTCATTTCGCCGGCCGCCGAGGAGACGGTCTGCACCAGCCGGCCGACCTTGCCTTCGAAGTCGCGGGTCAGCGCCTCCAGCCGGGCGGCGCGTTCCTCCGTCGCCTTGCGCTCGGCGTCGCGCTGCGCCTCGTGGGCGGCGCGCGCCTCGGCGGCGGCGGCGATGCGGTCGAGGGCGGCGGCGAGGTCGCGCTGCGGATCGTTGCCGCCGACCGCCGCATCGCCGGCCAGCGCGGCGGCCCGCTCGCCGAGCCGCCGGAGCCCGGCACCCTGTCGGTGGGCCAGCGCGGCGGCGGCGGCGGCCAGCGCCGCCGAAAGGACGAGGCCGGCGGTCGGCACCGCGCTCGACCCGGTCAGCGGCGTCGCCACTGCGGTCAGCAGAGCGACCACGGCGCAGGCGGTGGACGCGGACTTGGCGGATGTCATGGCGCATCCTTCTGTGGTGGGAGATGGGGTGGGGGGAACGGGTGCCCCCACCCCGACCCTCCCCCGCTCACGCAGGGGAGGGAGAACCAGATCCCCTCCCCTGCGAAGCGGGGGAGGGTTAGGGTGGGGGCAATCCCTGGCCGCGCCCTAGACCGACAGCAGCCGCGCGACCTTCGCCTCGTCGACCTGATCGCGGCTGTCCTCGTGGACGATCTCGCCGTTCTCGATCACCAGCACGCGGTCGGCGATGTCGAGCGCGAAGCTCAGCACCTGCTCCGACACGATGATGCTGAGGCCCTTCTCGTCGCGGATGCGGCGCAGGGTGCGGGCCATCTCGCGGATGATCGACGGCTGGATGCCCTCCGTCGGCTCGTCGAGCAGCAGCACCTTCGGCTTGGTGGCAAGCGCGCGGGCGATGGCGAGCTGCTGCTGCTGCCCGCCCGACAGGTTGCCGCCGCGCCGGCCCTTCATCTCCAGCAGCACCGGGAACAGCTCGTACAGGTCCCCCGGAACGCTGCGCCCGCCGTGGACGCTGAGGCCCGTCTCGATGTTCTCCTGAACCGTCATGGTCGGGAAGATCATGCGGCCCTGCGGGACATAGGCCACGCCCTTGGCCACCCGCTCGTAGCTTTTCAGCCCGGTGATCTCGTCGCCACCGATGCGGATGGCGCCGGAGCGCGTCGGCACGATCCCCATCAACGACTTCATCAGGGTCGTCTTGCCCATGCCGTTGCGGCCCATGATGGCGACGATCTCGTTGGGCGCCACGGTGAAGTCCAGCCCATGCAGAACCTCGCTCTCGCCGTAGGACACGCGGAGTTGATTGACGGACAGCATCTCTTGATCCCCCGCTCAGTGGCCCAGATAGACTTCGACGACCTTGGGATCGTTCTTCACCCGTTCCATGCTGCCTTCCGACAGGATCTTGCCCTGGTGCAGGACGGTGACGCGGTGGGCGATGTCCTCGACGAATTTCATGTCGTGCTCGATCACCAGCACCGAGCGGTTCTGAATGATGCGGTTCAGCAGCTCGGCGGTCTTCTTGCGCTCGTTCACGCTCATGCCGGCGACCGGCTCGTCGAGCATCAGCAGCTCGGGGTCCTGGATCAGCAGCATGCCGATCTCCAGCCACTGCTTCTGCCCGTGGCTGAGATACTCGGCGCGCTGGTCGAGATGGTCGGAGAGGAAGATCATCTCGGCGATCTCGGCCACCCGCTCGCGCACCGCGGCGTCGCGCTTGAAGGCGAGCGCGCCGAACACGCTGCGGCCGCGGGGGTAGGAGATCTCCAGATTCTCGAACACCGTCAGGTCGTCGTAGATCGACGGGTTCTGGAACTTGCGCCCGACGCCGGCCTTGACGATCTGGTGCTCCTTCATCGCCGTCAGTTCCTTGTTGCGGAACTTGATGGAGCCGCCGGACGCCTTGGTCCGCCCGCAGATCAGGTCGAGCACTGTGGTCTTGCCGGCGCCGTTGGGGCCGATGATGACGTGGATCTCGTTGCTGTCGACGTAGAAGGACAAGTCGTTGACCGCCTTGAACCCGTCGAAGGACACGGTCAGCCCTTCGACCGCCAGCAGGTAATCGGTGTTGTTGGCCATGCTCCGTCCCTCCTCAGTCGGCGGCGGTGTGGGGCGGGATGATCGGCGCCGCGGTGGCGGGGATCGTCGTCCGGCCGACGGTCGGGCGGCGCAGCCGCGGGGCGATGTACTGCTGGTAGAGCCCGGCCAGCCCGTTGGGGAACACCATCACCACGCCGATGAACAGGGCGCCCATGGCGAACAGCCACAGCTCCGGGAAGCTCTCCGACAGCATCGTCTTGGCCCAGTTGACCAGCAGCGTGCCGTACACCGCGCCCAGCAGCGACAGCCGGCCGCCGACCGCGCAGTAGATGACCATCTCGATCGACGGCACGATGCCGACGAAGGACGGCGACATGAAGCCGACCTGCAGCGTGAACATCGCGCCGCCCACCGCCGACAGCGCCGCGGCGAAGCAGAAGACGAAGATCTTGAAGTTGGCGACGTCGTAGCCGGAGAAGCGGACCCGATCCTCCTTGTCGCGCAGCGCCACCAGGATGCGCCCGAGCTTGGAGCGGCGGACGGTGAGGCAGAGCAGGATGCAGCCGATCAGCAGGGCGGCGTTGACGAAGTAGAGCACCAGCTTCGCCTCGTCGGTGCGGATGTCCCAGCCCTTCAGCGTGCGCAGGTCGGTGATGCCGTTGATGCCGCCGGTGTAGCCCTGCTGGCCGACGATCAGGATGGTCAGGATGGCGGCGAAGGCCTGGGTGATGATGGCGAAGTAGACGCCGCCGACCCGCCGCTTGAACATCGCCAGCCCGACGATGAGGGCGAGCAGCGCCGGAACCGCCACCACCGCGACGATGGAGAAGGTCAGGCTGTGGAACGGCTCCCAGAACCAGGGCAGCGCCGTGAGCTGGTTCCAGTCCATGAAGTCGGGGATGCCGGGGGTGGACTGGATCTTGGTCGCCTCGGGGCTGGAGGCCTCCAGCTTCAGGAACATCGCCATGCAGTAGCCGCCGATGCCGAAGAAGATGCCCTGCCCCAGCGACAGGATGCCGGCGCTGCCCCAGCACAGCACGAGGCCGAGCGCCACGAAGGCGTAGGTCAGGTACTTTCCGACCATGTTCAGCCGGAAGATGTCGAGCCCCAGCGGCAGCACGATCACCAGGAGGGCGGCCAGCAGCAGGATGCCGGCGACGTCGCCGTCCATGCGCCAGAGACTGCGCCCGAGAAGGCCGTTTTGAGGGTTGCGCGTCATGGTGATGGACTCCTCAGCGGCGGACTTTGAGGACGAACAGACCCTGCGGGCGCAGCATCAGGATCACGACGACGGTCAGCAGCGTCAGCACCTTGGCGGTCGAGCCGCTGAGGAAGAACTCCATCGTCGACTGGGCCTGGCTGATGGTGAAGGCCGACGCGATGGTGCCGATCAGGCTCTGGGCGCCGCCGAACACCACCACCAGGAAGGTGTCGACGATGTAGAGCTGACCCGAGGTCGGACCGGTCGAGCCGACCATGGTGAAGGCGCTGCCCGCCACCCCGGCGATGCCGCAGCCGAGCCCGAAGGTGTAGCGGTCGACCCTCTCGGTGTTGATGCCGACGGCGCCGGCCATCGTGCGGTTCTGCATCACCGCCCGCACGCCCTGGCCCCAGCGCGAGCGGAACATCACGGCGTAGATGACGACGGTGATGGCGATGGTCAGGCCCATGACGAACAGGCCGTTGATCGGCACCTCGATGGTGTCGGTGACGGCGACCGAGCCCATCAGCCAGTCCGGCAGGACCACGCCGACCTCGCGCGCGCCGAAGACCGAGCGGAAGACCTGCTGGAGGATCAGGCTCAGCCCCCAGGTCGCCAGCAGCGTGTCGAGCGGGCGCCGGTAGAGGAAGCGGATCATCCCCCATTCCACCAGCATCCCCAGCGCCCCGCTGGCGAAGAAGGCCAGGATCATGGCGATGAAGAAATAGGCCGGAAAGAGCGCCGGCACGGTGCTGGAGATGAAATTGGAGCAGAGATAGGTCACGTAGGCGCCGAGGATCATGAACTCCCCGTGCGCCATGTTGATGACGCCCATCTGCCCGAAGATGATGGCGAGGCCCAGCGCCATCAGCACGAAAACGGAAAAGAGAATGAGCCCCGCGAATCCCTGCATGGCAAAGATCGACCCGAGCTCGGCCAGGCTGTAGCCCTCGAACATGATGGGAACTCCCGTCACACTTGCCCCCACCCCGGCCCTCCCCCGCTCTTGCAGGGGAGGGAGGCGGGAGCCTTGTCGGCGTTCGGCCGTCGTCCCCTCCCCCGCCCGGCGGGGGAGGGTCAGGGTGGGGGTCTGACGCCCCCGCCCTTACTGGTAGCCCTTCGGGAACGGGTTCGGCTCGATGAGGTCCGCCGTCTCGTAGACGACGTCGAACTGGCCGTCCGGACGGGCGCGGCCGACGCGGGTCTTGCTCCACAGGTGATGGTTCCCGTGGACGCGGACATAGCCTTCCGGCGCGCCGCTGAACTCGATGCCTTCCGACGCGACGGCGATCTTGTCGATGTCGAAGCTCTTGGCCTTCTCCACCGTCAGCTTCCACAGCCAGGGGCCGAGATAGCCGGCCTGGGTCACGTCGCCGATGACGCTGTTCGCGCCCCACATCGCCTTGAAGGCGGCGACGAACTTCTCGTTGTTGGGATTCTGCAGCGACTGGAAGTACTTCATGCAGGCGTAGGCGCCGGCGATGTTCTCGCCGCCGATGCCGAGCATCTCGTCCTCGGTGACCGAGATGGTCATCAGCACCTGCTTGTTCAGGTCGATGCCGGCCGCCTTCATCTGCTTGTAGAAGGCGACGTTCGAGCCGCCGACCACCGAGGCGTAGATGACGTCCGGCTTGGTCAGCTTGATCTTGTTGATGACCGAGTTGAACTGGGTGTGACCGAGCGGGAAGTACTCCTCGCCCACCACCTTCTGGCCCTTCATCTCGATGTGCTTGCGGGCGATCTTGTTGGAGGTGCGCGGCCAGATGTAGTCGGAGCCGATCAGGAAGAAGCTCTTGGCGCCCTTCTCCTTCGTCACCCAGTCCAGCCCGGCGAGGATCTGCTGGGTCGCCTCCTGCCCGGTGTAGATGACGTTCTTCGACTGCTCCAGCCCTTCGTAGAAGGTCGGGTAGTAGAGCATGCCGTTGTACTGCTCGAACACCGGCAGCACCGCCTTGCGCGAGGCCGAGGTCCAGCAGCCGAACACCGCCGCCACCTTGTCCTCGACCAGCAGCTTGCGCGCCTTCTCGGCAAAGGTCGGCCAGTCGCTGGCGCCGTCCTCCTGGATCACCTCGATCTTGCGGCCGAGCACGCCGCCCATCTCGTTGATCTGGGCGATCGCCAGCTTCTCGGCCTGCACCGAGCCGGTCTCCGAGATCGCCATGGTGCCGGTGGTGGAATGCAGGATGCCGACCTTCACCGTGCTGTCGGTGACCGCCAGCTTCGTCGTGTTGACGGCGTCGGTCGGCAGCGCCTGGGCCAGCGCGCCGCGCGGCAGCAGCCCGACGGCCGGCAGCGCCGCCATGCCGAGGAGGAGCTTGCGGCGGAGCGGCGACGGCAGCCCGCCAACGGGCTTGCCCGCATCAAACTTGTCTGAGGACATGAAACCTCCTGATGTTCGCCGTTGTCGCCTTGCAACGACGGCGCGCAACCGGGCGCGGCCGTCGGAAAGGCGGTGTTTTTTGGGGGGTGGGCGGAACGTTCCGCGTTAGGACAGCCCGATGGTTGGCCGAACAGTGCATCGCAGCAATACGTGGATTTGCGTATAGGGGCGCCGGTCGGCAAATCGTTATAAAATCGCGGGAGACTGGAACCGCCCGAGCGCCTGCAACCACCCCGAAGCGAGTGGAACAGTTGTCTCCACCCGCAAGAAACGACGTGCTTCAACTCTGTTGTCTGGCCGATCTGTTCCTGACAGACTGGCGGGGACGGATGATTTATTAGCGAAAATGCCCGGAAACAGGGCTAATAAACAATCAGTGAGACAAACATATCCTCAGGAGGGTGAATGGGGCCGATGGCGGGGCGCCAGAGGGTGGTCGCGATCCGGCGGACCTACAACCGTTGGGTTGCCAACCAGACACTGGAGGATTACGCGCTGCGCTTCACCGCGCGGAAGGCGCGGCGGTGGTCGCCGTTGCGCGTCGCCAACACCGCGCTCGGCTCGATCTCCTTCCTGGCGCTGGAGGCCATCGGCGGGGCGATCACGCTGAGTTACGGCTTCACCAACGCGGCCCTCGCCATCCTGGCCGCTGCCGTCCTGATCTTCGCCAGCGCGCTGCCGATCAGCTACTACGCCAGCCGCTACGGCGTGGACATGGACCTGCTGACGCGCGGCGCCGGCTTCGGCTACATCGGCTCCACCATCACGTCGCTGATCTACGCCTCCTTCACCTTCATCTTCTTCGCCATCGAGGCGGCGATCATGGCGACGGCGCTGGAGATGGTCTTCGATCTGCCGCTGGCCGCCGGCTACGTCGTCAGCTCGCTTCTGGTCATCCCGCTGGTCGCCTACGGCTTCACCGTCATCAGCCGCATCCAGCTGTGGACCCAGCCGCTGTGGCTGGCGCTGCACGCCCTGCCCTTCCTGTTCATCGCGGTCCAGGACAGAGAATCCTTCAGCGCCTGGACCAGCTTCACCGGCCAGGCGGCCGACGCGGGCGGCGCCTTCGACCTGATGCTGTTCGGCGCGGCGGCGTCGGTGGTGTTCTCCCTGCTGGCGCAGATCGGCGAGCAGGTCGATTTCATCCGCTTCCTGCCCTACGACCCCGACGCCACGGGCGCCAAGCGGCTGCGCTGGTGGGCGGCGCTGGTGGCCGCCGGGCCGGGCTGGATCGTCATCGGCACGATCAAGCTGCTGCTCGGCTCCTTCCTGGTGGTGCTGGCGCTGCAGAACGCCGTGCCGCTGGAGATGGCGGCGGAGCCGACGCGGATGTACCTCGTCGCCTTCCAGTATGTGACGCCGTCGCCGCAGCTCGCCCTCGGCCTGACCGGCCTGTTCGTCGTGCTGTCGCAGCTCAAGATCAACGTCACCAACACCTACGCCGGCTCCATCGCCTGGTCGAACTTCTTCTCGCGCCTGACCCACAGCCATCCCGGGCGGGTGGTCTGGGTGGTGTTCAACGTCGTCATCGGCCTGATGCTGATGGAACTCGGCATCTACAAGACGCTGGAGCCGGTGCTGGGCCTCTATTCCAGCGTCGCCGCCTCGTGGATCGGCGCGCTGGTCGCCGATCTGGTGGTGAACAAGCCGCTGGGCCTCAGCCCGCGCCACGTCGAGTTCAAGCGCGCCCACCTCTACGACATCAACCCGGTGGGCGTCGGCGCCATGCTGCTGGCGACGATGCTGTCGATGCTGGCCTTCCTCGACGCGCTGGGGCCGACGCTGAAGGTCTGCGCGCCCTTCCTCGCCTTCGGCACCGCCTTCGTCGCGGCCCCCGCCATCGCCTGGGCGACGCGCGGCGGCACCTACATCGCGCGCCGTCCCTTCGACGACTGGAACGGCGAGGAGGCGATCCGCTGCTGCATCTGCCAGCACGCCTTCGAGACGGAGGATATGGCCCACTGCCCGATCTATGCCGGGGCCATCTGCTCGCTCTGCTGCTCGCTGGACGCCCGCTGCGGCGACGGCTGCAAGACCGACGCCCGGCTGGGCGTGCAGTTGCGCCACGCGCTCGACGCCGTGTTGCCGCCGCGGGCCGCGACGGCGCTGAAGGCCCGGCTCGGCCATTATCTGGGCGTTCTGCTGATGCTGGCGCTGGCGGTCGGCGCGGTGCTGGCGCTGGTCTATGTCGAGGTCGCCTCGGTCAACGCCGAGGCGCAGGCACTGATCGGCAGCACGCTGTGGAAGGTCTACTTCATCCTGATGATCGTCGCCGGCGTCGCCACCTGGCTGTTCGTTCTGGCGCGGGAAAGCCGCAAGGTGGCGCAGGAGGAGACGCAGAAGCAGACCGCCCTGCTGATCCGGGAGATCGAGGCCCACGAGCGCACCGACGCCCAGCTCCAGAAGGCCAAGGAGGCGGCGGAGGCGGCGAACCTCGCCAAGAGCCGTTATCTGGTCGGCATCGGCCATGAGTTCCGCACACCGCTCAGCGCCATCTTCGGCTATTCGCAGATCCTGGAGCGCGATGCGGCCATGCCGCCGCACCGGGTCGACGCCGTCCGCGTCATCCGGCGCAGCGCCGAGCATCTGGCCGGCCTGCTCGACGGGCTGCTCGACGTGTCGAAGATCGAAAGCGGCCGGCTGCAGCTGAACCGGGGGGAGGTGCGCTTCGGCGACCTGCTCGACCAGCTCGTCGGCATGTTCCACCTGCAGGCGGAGGCCAAGGGCATCGCCTTCCGCTTCGACGCGCCGGAGGACCTGCCGCCGGTCGTCTTCACCGACGAGGGGCGCATCCGCCAGATCCTCATCAATCTGCTGTCCAACGCCATCAAGTTCACCGATTCCGGCTCGGTCTGCCTGCGTGTGCGCCACCGCAGCCAGATCGCCGAGTTCGAGGTGGAGGACACCGGCCCCGGCATCGCCGAGGCCGACCGCGAGCGCATCTTCGAACCGTTCGAGCGCGGGTCGGCCGCCAACCCGATGGTGCCCGGCATGGGCCTCGGCCTGACCATCACCAAGCTGCTGACCGAGGTGATGGGCGGCGAGATCACCGTGACCAGCACGCCCGGCAAGGGCAGCCTGTTCCGGGTGCGGCTGATGATGTCGGCGGCGATGCTGTCCACCGCCGCCAGCCAGCCCGACCACCCGATCCGCGGCTATCGCGGCCCGCGCCTGACCGTGTTGGTCACCGACGACGACCTCGCCCACCGCAGCCTGCTGTCCGACCTGCTGGCGGAGCTGGGCTTCACCGTGTTCAAGGCGACCGACGGGCCGACCTGCCTCGCCATGGCGGAACGGCACCGGCCGGACATCCTCCTGCTCGACATCTCCATGCCCGGCATGAACGGGCTGGAGGTGGCGCGGCGGCTGCGCGCCGCCGGCCACGGCGACACCACCATCATTCTGGTGTCCGCCGACACGCGGGAGGACCGCGCCGGTCCCGGCCTCGACGGCGACCAGCCCCACGACGGCTTCGCCGCCAAGCCGGTGTCCATCCCCAAGCTGCTGGCCTGCATCGGCCGGCTGCGCGGCGTCGAGTGGGAGTACGAGGCGCCGGCCGACACCGACGCCGGTCCGCCGGTCTTCGCCCCCTCGGAGCTGCCGCCGCAGCACCACATCGCCGAGCTGATCCATCTCGGCCGCATCGGCTATGTGCGCGGCATGCAGGCCAAGCTCGCCGAGATCGCCGCCGCCCATCCGGAGCTGGAGCGCTTCGTCGGCCGCATGCGCACGCTCGTCAGCAATTACGACCTCAACCAGTATATGGCCGCGCTGGAGGCAGTGTACCGCGATGACAAGCCCCGCCATGACAACTCCCGCCATGACGAGTCCAGCCATGACGATGAAGCCCGTAACCAAACCGCGTGACGTCGTCCTGGTCGTCGACGATTCACCCGAAGCCCTAAGCTTCCTGACCGACGCGCTGGAGGAGGCCGGGGTGACCGTGCTGGTCGCGCTGGACGGCCGCAAGGCGCTGGCCCTGCTGGAGCAGGTAACCCCCGACGTCATCCTGATGGACGCCATCATGCCGGGGCTGGACGGCTTCGAAACCTGCCGGCAGTTGAAGCGCAGCAGCCAGGTCGCTCATGTCCCGGTGATCTTCATGACCGGGCTGACCGAGACGGAGCACATCCTGAAGGGCTTCGCCGCCGGCGGGGTCGACTACGTCACCAAGCCCATCGTCGCCGAGACCCTGATCGCCCGCATGTACGCCCATCTCGCCAACGCCCGCGTCGCCCAGAGCACGCGAGCGGCGCTGGACGTCACAGGCCGCACCCTGCTGGCCGCCAACCACCGGGGCGAGGTGCTGTGGTGCACGCCGCAGACCACCCGCATGCTGGAGGCGGCCTTCGGCACCGCCGGGGGGGATGGCGTCTCCCTGCCGGAGGAGGCGCGGCGCTGGCTGGCCGACCGTCAGGCCGGCGGCCCCGGACGCAAGCCCGACAGCGTGGTGATCGCCACCGGCACGGACGGCCGCCGCCTGCGCCTGAGCCCGGTCGGCCAGACCGGTCCCGACGAGATTCTCCTTCAACTGGCCGAGGAAACGGGCGCCGGCGAGGACACCCAGCTCAAGGACAAGCTGTCCCTGACCCCGCGGGAAGCGGAGGTGCTGATGTGGGTCGCCAACGGCAAGCCCAACCGCGACATCGCCGAAATCCTCGGCCTCAGCCCGCGCACCGTCGACAAGCATCTGGAGCAGATCTACGCGAAGCTCGGCGTCGAGAACCGCGCCGCCGCCGCCGCGATGGCGGTGCGGGCGCTGAACGGCCGGTAGACGTCCGCAAGTTCAGCCGGTCAGCCGGACATAGACGGTCGGGAGGATGTCGGGCAGCCGCTCCACCCGGTCGACCGGCAGCACGTTGCGCCGGCCGAAGATGCGGTGATGCGTGTGGGGATCGCCGCCCAGCGCCACGCAGACCACGTCGATGCCCCGCCCGGTCAACTCCCGCACCGCCTTGCGGGCGTCCTCCACCAGATGGCGAGGATCGGGGCAGTCGATGTCGGACGGCTCGCCGTCGGTCACCAGCAGCAGCAGGCGGCGCAGCGTCGGCTGGGCGGCGAGCGCCGCGCCGGCGTGGCGGATCGCCGCCCCCATCCGCGTCGACCAGCGCCCGTCCAGCCCGGCGAGGCGCCCGCGCGCCGCCGCGTCATAGGGTTCGGCGAAGCGCTTGACCGGCAGCCAATGCACCGCCTCCCGCCCGTCGGAACGGAAGGCGGCCAGGGCGAAGCGGTCGCCGGCCGCGGCCAGCGCGCCGGCCAGCAGGTCGGCCGACCGGCGTTCGAGGTCCAGCACCGTGCCGTCCCCCGCCCGATCGTTGGCCGGATCGTTGGTCGAGTGCGACGCGTCGAGCAGCAGCAGGACCGACAGGTCGCGGCCGCGCCGCCGCACCCGCCGGAAGACACGCATGTCCGGAGCGTGACCGTGGCGCCGCGCCGCGCTCGCCGCGATGCAGGCGTCGAGGTCGAGATCGTCCCCGTCCTTCTGCCGCCGCAACCGCTCCGGCCGCGCCACCACCGCGTGGCGGACCAGGGCGCGGACCCGGCCGGCGAGCCGGGGATCGGCGGGCGCCTCCAACGGCCGACGGTGTTCCGGCTCGCATTCCACCAGCTGGACGAAGTCGGGCCGGTGCAGGCCGATGCGGTGGTCCCATTCCGGGTAGCGCGCCACCGGCCGCAGCGCGGTGGTTTCGGCGACGGCGAGCGGAGCCGGCGCGGAAGAGTCCTGCGGCGGTCCGTTCCGACGGGTCCCCTCGCCCTCCGCCGGCTCCGGCCGAACCGCCTCCAGCGGGTCGTCGGCATCGCGCGGCGGCTCCGGCGGGGTGTCGTACAGCCAGAGACCACCGTTGTCGTCGCGGTAGGGAGGATCGACGCGGTGCCCCCGGGCGTTGATCTGGACCCGCGTCTTGCCGAGGTCGCCGGCCAGATCGCCGCCGAGCGCCAAGCTGAAATTGGGATCGTCCCAGCGCTCCGGCCGCTCGAAGAACAGGCGCTGCCCCTTGTCGACCCAGGCGTTGCCGTCCCGGTACCCGGCGTCGAACAGGGCGCGCGCCAGCCGTTCCAGCAAGTCCGCCGCCATCAGCGACGGCGAGGGTTCGACGCGATGGAACGGCGCCCACAGCCGCCGCAGGCCGGGAAGGCGCCGCATCGCCAGATGCTCCACCCGCGCGTCCTCGACCAGCGAGACGACGATGGTCAGCAGCGGCTTCAGCCCCTTGGCCGGCCAGGGTCGTGAGAACATGCGGTGCGCCCCGGCATGCGCCAGCGCCGCCCGGTAGAGGTCGAGGGTCGGCCAGACCGCCGGCAGCCGGACAAGGTCGGCGTCGAAGCGGGGCCGCAGCGCCGCTGGGTCATCCTCCCGGACCAGGGGCCGCAAGGGCGGATCGCTTCCCCACAGCGCCGCCCCATAGGCCCTCAGCCGGCGTTCGACATCGGCCAGAGCGATTTCGCCGTCAACGCCGTCCATAGCTGGTCAGAAGCAGGCGCCGACCGCCGCCGCCAGCGCGTCGCGCAGGTCGGGGTCGTCGGTCAGCGGCAGGACGATGGCCATCCGGCAGGCGGCCTCCGGCGCGACGCCGCGGGCGATCAGCCGGCCGGCGTGGATCAGCATGCGGGTCGAGGCGCCCTCCTCCAGCCCGCGGCCGCGCAGGTTGCGGCTGCGCTCCGCCACCGACACGACACGCCGGGCCAGGGCCGGTTCGATCCCGGCCTCGTGGGCGACGATCTCGGTTTCGATGGCGGCCGCCGGATAGCCGAATTCCAGCGCGGCGAAGCGTTGCTTGGTGGATTCCTTCAAATCCTTCGCCACGCTCTGGTAGCCGGGGTTGTAGGCGACGACGAGCTGGAAGTCGGGATGGGCGGCCAGCAGTTCGTTCCGCTTGTCGAGCGGCAGCGCCCGCCGGTCGTCGGTCAGGGGATGGATGACGACCGTGGTGTCGGCGCGCGCCTCCACGACCTCGTCGAGATAGCAGATGGCGCCGTGGCGCACCGCCTGGGTCAGCGGCCCGTCCTGCCACACCGTCCCCTCCGCCTCCAGCAGGTAGCGGCCGAGCAGGTCGGAGGCGGTCAGGTCCTCGTTGCAGGCCACGGTGACGAGCGGCCGGCCGAGCCGCCACGCCATATGCTCGACGAAGCGGGTCTTGCCGCAGCCGGTCGGCCCCTTCAGCATCACCGGCAGGCGGTCGGCGTGCGCCGCCTCGAACAGGGCGATCTCGTCGCCGGCCGGGCAATAGTAGGGTTCCCGCGCAATCCGGTAGCTTTGAAGCGCCATGCCGTCCGCCTTTCGGAAGGAGATCAGCGGTGCGCCGGCTCGTCCGACGGGATGCCGTCGATCGGGCATTCGGGCGTGCCGACCGTCTTGCGGGTGAAGGATTCCACCATGGCCCGCGTGCCCTCCGGATCGCTGACCCACTGCCGGTAGAAGTCGTAGGGGCAGGCCGCCTCCCCCTTCACCCCGTCGTGGCTGTTGATCATGCCGGTGTAGCCGCGATGGACCAGCTTGAAGAGGTGGTTCTCCGATTGCCCGTGCTTGCGGAAGTCGCGGATCAGCGACTTGGAGAGCTGGGCGTACTGTATGCCGTACTCCTCCTCGCCGCATTCGCCGAGCGTGCGGCCGTCGAAACCGACGATGGCGGAATGGCCGAAATAGGAATAGACGCCGTCGAAACCGGCGGCGTTGGCCACCGCGACATAGGTGTTGTTGGCCCAGGCCATCGCCTTGGCCATCAGCACCTGCTGGTCCTTGGCCGGGTACATGTAGCCCTGGCAGCGGACGATCAGCTCCGCCCCCTTCATGGCGCAGTCGCGCCAGATTTCCGGATAATTGCCGTCGTCGCAGATGATCAGGCTGACCTTCAGGCCCTTCGGTCCCTCCGACACGTAGGTGCAGGTGCCGGGATACCAGCCCTCGATCGGCACCCAGGGCATGATCTTGCGGTACTTCTGCACGATCTCGCCCTGATCGTTCATCAGGATCAGGGTGTTGTAGGGCGCCTTGTGGGGATGCTCCTCGTGCCGCTCGCCGGTCAGGGAGAAGACGCCCCACACCTTCGCCTTGCGGCAGGCTGCGGCGAAAATCTCGGTCTCGTCGCCGGGGATGGTCGCGGCGGTCTCGTACATCTCCTTGGAATCATACATGATTCCGTGGGTCGAATATTCGGGGAAGATCACGAGGTCGAGGCCCGGCAGGCCCGTTTTCATGCCGACCAGCATGTCGGCGATTTTCTGCGCGTTCTCCAGCACCTCCGCCTTGGTGTGAAGGCGCGGCATCTTGTAATTGACGACGGCGACGCCGACGGTGTCGTTGCTGCTGGTGATATCGCCGTGGATCATCTCGATCTCCCTTGCGTGACGGGGGCACGGGGCGGCGCGCGCGGGAAGCGGGCTGAGCGTCCGGCTTCCGCATTGTTTTCGCACGCCTTCTTGTCCCGATCGATCATCGGAGAGCGGCGGATGGACGGGAATACGCGATTCCCCGTATGGCCGGCGCGGCGCGCGGGCGGAAACGGCGCGGTGCCGCTCCGGGGTCAACCTATACGCAGGTATGGATGGCGCGCCCTGGCCAAGCTGTTGAAATGGAACGCCCGCGACGGAGGTGGTTGACGAGGCGGGCCCCGGTCGGAGTGCGATGTCGTGTTGAGCGTTCCCACCATCTGTGTCGTCGACGACGACGAAGGCGTCCGGGAAAGCCTCGGCAATTTCCTGCGCTCGGCCGGCATGCGGGTCCGCACCTTCGCCACGGCGGAAGCGTTCCTCGCCCACGAGGGGGACGCCGACTGCCTCGTCACCGACCTGAACCTCAAGGGCATGGATGGTTTCAGCCTGCAGATGGTGCTGCTGCAACTGGGCCGCCGCCCGCCCGTGATCGTGATGACCGCCTTTGCGACGCCGGCGGTGCGCAGCCGCTCGCTGGCGCTGGGGGCCTGTGCCTTCGTGACCAAGCCGCTCGACCCGGAAAACCTGCTTCTCCTCATCGAGGACGCCCTCTCGACACGCCAGGGGACTCCCGAACCATGACCGGAATGGTGCCGCACGGTGGCACGCCCATCCGGAGGTACGACCTCGACGGCTTTGCCGCCGGGGAGCGGACGGGCTACCATGCCGCGGCCGGCCGCGCGCTGCGACGGCGCGGGGACGTGGGCGCGGGGACGTGACGGAGGAACCCATGGGGGATCGCACCATCGTCGACGGCGGCAGGTCCGGGGACGCCGTCCCCACTCCGGCCATACCCGTCCAGGAAGGCCCCGCCCTGGTCTGCGTCATCGACGACGACGCCGACGTGCGCTGCGCGATGGAAAGCCTTCTGCGCTCCGCCGATTACCGGGTGCTCACCTTCGCCACGCCGGACGAGTATCTCGCCTGCGCGGAGGCGGTGGACGCCGCCTGCCTGCTGCTGGACGTCTATCTCGACGGCGCCGACGGGCTGGAGGTGCAGCAGGCGCTGCACGACCGGTCCATCGCCGTGCCGGTGGTGCTGATGACCGGCCAGGGCGACATCCCGATGACGGTGCGCGGCATGAAGGCTGGCGCCATCGATTTCCTGACCAAGCCCTTCGCCGAGCAGGACGTGCTGCGGGCGGTCGGGGAAGCGGTGGCGCTGGACGGCCGCCGCCGATCCGCGCGCGGCCAGGACGACGCGGTGCACACCCTCTACGCCACCCTGACCCCGCGGGAACGCGACGTGATGGGGCTGGTCACCGCCGGGCTGATGAACAAGCAGGTGGCGGCGAAGCTGGCCTTGAGCGAGGTTACGGTGAAAATCCACCGCGGCAACCTGATGCGCAAGATGCACGCCCAGTCGCTGGCCGACCTCGTGCGGATGGCCGAGACCCTCGGCGCGCGCGAACGGACCGTCACCCGCTACGGCGCGACGGGTTGAGGTCCTACCGCCGCCGATGCCACGTCAGTCGGGCGCAGAGCGCTCGGCCGACCAGCGGGTGTCGGTCCTGAATGGAGAAAGGACCGCCGGGGCGGGACCCCGGCGGCCCATTCTTGCGGCGACCTGCCCGATCAGACCGGGATCGGGTTGTCGGCGATGTAGCTGTTGAAGCCCATCACCAGGGCGTGCTCGTTGGGGCCGGCGTTGTCGCGCATCGGACGGGCGCTTTCGACGATAGCCTCCTCTGCGTCAGTGGCCAGCGCGGCCATCGTCTGCTCGATGAAGGCGTCCAGCGGCATGGCGCGCGGGTCGTCGCCCTTCTTGATCAGGTCGGTGTTGACCCAGGGCGGCGCGATCTCCTGCACGGTGACGCCGGTGCCGCGCAGCATGAAGCGCTGGGACAGCGTGTAGCTGTGCAGCGCCGCCTTGCTGGCCGAATAGACCGCGGTGGTGGCCAGCGGCGTGTAGGCGAGCACCGAGGTGTTGTTGACGATCGCCGCGCGCGGCTGTGCCTTCAGATGCTCGATCAGCGCCGAGGTCATGCGGATCGGGCCGAGGAGGTTGGTCGTCAGGATCGACTGCGCCTGCGCGTCGTCCATCGGGCCGGAGGCGTCGTCGAACGGCATGATGCCGGCGTTGTTGATCAGGACGTTCAGCGTCGGGTTTTCGGCGATCAGCCGTTCGGCCGCGGCCTGGATGCTGGCCGGGTCGGCGATGTCCAGCTCGATGGCGGTCATGCCGGGGTTGGCGGCGGTCACCTCGTCGAGAAGGGCCTTGCGCCGGCCGGCGATGATGACCCGGTTGCCGAGCTTGTGGAACGCCTCGGCCAGGCCGCGGCCGATGCCGGAGGTCGCGCCGGTGATGAAGATGGTGTTGCCGGTGAGTTGCATGGCTCGGTGTCCGTTCGGTTGAAAGAAAGCAAGGGGGAGCGTCGGGGAAAGCAATGCCTTCCCAGGAAAACGCCAACTTTGACGATGGAAAAGGCTACCGCCGCCGAAGCATCGCGGGATGCCATGTCCAGGTGTCGGGGAAGACCCGGCTTGGTCGGACGCTCACTCCAGCGCCGACAGGCGGCCGCTTTCCACGGCGCGGCGGACCACCTGCGGCGGTTGGCCATAGGCGCGCAGGAAGGCGCGGCGCATGCGCTCGCGGTCGGCGAAGCCGGTTTCGCGGGCGATGATGTCCATGGAATGCCGTCCTTCCTCCATCATCACGCGCGCCGCCTCCAGCCGCAGATGCTCGACGGCCTTGGCCGGGGTCTGGCCGGTCTCCTGGCGGAACAGGCGGCTGAACTGGCGCGGGCTGAGAGTGGCCGCCTCCGCCAGCTCCTCGACAGACAGCTCGTTCTTAAGGTTCTCCTTGGCATAGACCAGCACCCGGCGCACCCGGTCGGAGCGCGGTTCCAGATCCAGCAGGGCGGAGAATTGCGACTGCCCGCCGGGGCGGCGCAGATAGACCACCAGCTTGCGCGCCACCTGCTTGGCGACCTCGGCGCCGAAATCGTCCTCGACCAGCGCCATGGCGAGGTCGATGCCGGCGGTCATCCCGGCGGAGGTCCAGACGGAGCCGTCGACGCTGAAGATGCGGTCCTCCTCCACCCTCACCTTGGGATAGAGGCGCTGCAGCGCCCGGGCGTGGCTCCAGTGGGTGGAGGCGCGCCGACCGTCGAGCAGGCCGGCCTCGGCCAGCACATAGGCGCCGGTGCAGATGCCGGCGATCCGCCGCGAGTTGGCGGCGGCATCGCTCAGATAGGCCAGCAGACCGGGCGTCGAGGGTTTGACCCGCAACGACCCGATGGTGATGGTCGTGTCGTGGAAGCCGTCGCCGAACGGGACGGTGTCGATGGCGAAGCCCAGCGAGTTGCGCACCGGCCCGCCCCGTTCCGACAGCACATGGACCCGGTAGGCCGGCCGGTCGAGCACAAGATTGGCCATCTCGAAGGCCGACAGCGCGGCCATGCCCATCACCTGGAAATCGTCGAACACCACGAAACCGATGGTGAGCATGCCCCTCTCCGCCCCTGCCCCGTTCCGAAGCCGCCAGCCCCGGGCTTCAGGCCTCGGGACGCCGCGCTGGAGTCAGAGTAGGCGGTCAGCCTCCTGTCTGGAATGTCAAAGACACCACGATTCCGGCCATCGCCGCAGGATGGATTGTCCGTTTTCGTCGGAATGTTGGCCGATCGACGCGTCCGGAGCGGCGACCTCCCGAAGACCCGCAAATCCTTCCAGTGAGAGCCACGGCAGGGCGCATGCTCAGCTGTTGATCGCGGATTGCATGGAAGGCGGTTCCGACCCGCTGTCCGGGAAATGGCAGGCGACGTGATGGCCCGGCGACAACGCTTGCATGGCCGGCGCCAAGCGCCGGCAGACGTCGGCGGCGATCGGGCAACGGGTGTGGAAGCGGCAGCCCGACGGCAGGTCGTAGGGGCTGGGCGTGTCGCCGGTCAATGCCGGCCCGGCGGGAGCGGACGGGCCGTCGATCCTCGGCGCGGCGTCGAGCAGGGCGCGGGTGTAGGGATGGGCGGGCCGGCGCCACAGGCTGTCGCGGCCGCCCAGCTCGACGATCCGGCCGAGATACATCACCGCCACCCGGTCGGAGACATACTCCACCACCGACAGGTCATGGCCGATGAACAGGAAGCTGACACCCAGCGTGCTCTGCAGGTCGGTCAGCAAATTGAGGATCTGCGCCTGGACCGAAACGTCGAGCGCCGAGACGGGCTCGTCCAGGACCACGACCTTCGGCTCCAGCGCCAGCGCGCGGGCGATGCCGATGCGCTGGCGCTGGCCGCCGGAGAACTCGTGCGGTCGGCGCTGCGCCGCCTCGGGCGGCAGCCCCACCTTGCCCAGCAGGTCGGCGACGCGCGCGCGCCGCTCGGCCCGGCTGCCGATGCCGTGGATCTCCAGCGGCTCGGCCAGCAGGTCGCCGACCGTCCAGCGCGGGTCGAGCGAGGCCGCCGGGTCCTGCAACACCATCTGGAGGTCGCGCCGCGCCGCGCGCATCCGCCGCCGCGAGGCGTGGGTGATGTCCGTCTCGCCCAGCCGGATGGTCCCGGCGCTGGGGTCGAGCAGCCGGACCACCGCCCGCGCCAGCGTCGATTTCCCGCAGCCGGATTCGCCGACGATCCCCAGCGTCTCGCCGGGCGCCAGTTCGAAGGACACGTTGTCCAGCGCGTGGACGACACCGCGCGCCGTCCGGTACTCGACGGACAGCCCGCTCACCCGCAGCACCGGGGTGGCGGTGACGGGGGCGGAAACCGCGGGCGCGGCGAGAACGGCGTCAGAGGGCATGGGTCTCTCCCGCGTGATGGCAGGCGACGAGGCCGCTTCCGGCCCGGCGCGGCGGCGGAACGGCCTGGACGCAGCGCTCGTCGGCCAGCGGGCAGCGCGGCGCGAAGGCACAGCCGGCCGGCATCGCCGCCAGCGCCGGCACGGTGCCGGGAATCTCGGCCAGACGCTCCCGCACCGCGCCGGCCGCACCGGCCCCCGCGCGCGGCTGTGCCGCGATCAGGCCGCGGGTGTAGGGATGGAGCGGATCGGCGAAGAGGTCGCGGGTGTCGCGCTCCTCCACTTTGCGGCCGGCATACATCACCAGCACGCGGTCGACGTAGCGCGACACCACGCCGAGGTCGTGGGTGATGAAGACCACGGCTGTGCCCTGCTCACGCCGCAGCTCGTCGATCAGCGACAGGATCTGCGCCTGGATGGTCACGTCGAGCGCGGTGGTCGGCTCGTCGGCGACCAGGACGGCCGGGGCGCCGGCCAGCGCCATGGCGATCATCACCCGCTGGCGCATGCCGCCCGACAGACGGTGCGGGTATTCGGCGAAGCGGCGCTCCGGATCGGGGATGCGCACCCGCTCCAGAAGCGCCAGAGTCCGCTCGCGCGCCGCCTTGCGGCTGACCGCCTCGTGTTCGAGGATCGCCTCCATGATCTGCTCGCCCACGGTCAGCACCGGGTTGAGCGCGGTCATCGGCTCCTGGAAGATCATCGCGATGCGGGCGCCGCGCACGCGCCGCAGCGCCGCCTCGTCGAGCGCCAGCAGGTCGCGGCCCTCCAGCCGCACTGTGCCGCCGGTCACCCGGCCGGGCGGCGGGATGAGGCCGAGCAGGGCCAGCGCGGTCAGCGACTTGCCGCAGCCGCTCTCGCCGACGATGGCCAGCATCTCGCCGCTCCGGACCGAGAAGGACAGCTCGCGAACGGCCGGCAGCAGGCCGCGGCGGGTCTGGAAGCCGATCGACAGGCCATCGACGGCCAGCACCGGTTCCTTCGGCACGTCGTGGCTCATCGCCGTTCCCCCTTGCCGCTCAGCACGTCGTTCAGCCCGTCGCCCAGCAGGTTCAGCGCCAGCACGGCGATGACGATGGCGACACCGGGAATGGCGGCGACATGCGGATCGGTGCGGATCGTCTCGCGCCCCGCCCCGACCATGCCGCCCCAGCTGACGACGTTGGGATCGCCGAGGCCAAGGAAGGACAGCGAGGATTCGGTGAGGATGGCGGTCGCCACCAGGATGGAAGCCGACACGATCACCGGCGCCAGCGCGTTCGGCAGGATGTGCCGGAAAATGATCCGGGCGTCGGAAGCGCCGAGGATGATCGAGGCCTGGGCCAGCTCGCTGTTGCGCAGGCGCAGCACCTCCGCCCGCACCAGCCGCGCCAGCCCCGACCAGGAGGTGATGCCGATGGCCGCGGTGATGGTGGCGATGGACGGCTGCAGGATGGCGACCAGCGCCAGCGTGAACAGGAAGGGCGGGATGGTCTGGAACAGCTCGGTCACCCGCATCAGCGCCCGGTCGACCCGCCCGCCGTAATAGCCGGACAGCGCGCCGATGCCGATGCCGATCACCAGCGACACCAGCGCCGCCACCCCGCCGATCAGCAGCGAGACGCGGGCGCCGTGGAAGATGCCCGACGCCAGATCGCGGCCCATCATGTCGGTGCCGAGCGGGAACGCGGCGTCCTCGCCCGGACGCAGCAGCGGCATCCCCGCCATGTCCAGCGGGTCGCCGGTGAAGGCGATGTCGGCGAAGGCCGCCATGGCCAGGATGCCGGCCAGCAGGAGCAGACCCAGCAGCGCCGACGGGCGGCGCAGCAGCCGTCCGACGGTGGTGTCGCGGAAGTCCGCCCGCGCCGGCGGGAGGGAAACGGTCTCGGGAAGCGCCATCGGTCAGTTGAGTTCAATGCGGGGGTCGAGCAGCGTGTAGACGAGATCGACCGCGATGTTGACGAGGACCACGACCACCGACGAGCAGAAGAGGATGCCGAGCAGCAGGTTGAGGTCGCGCTGGAAGAGCGCCGCGAAGGCCAGCCGGCCCAGCCCCGGCCAGGAGAACACCGTCTCGACCAGAACCGCCCCGCCGAGGATGGAGCCGAGCTGCACGCCGAGCGTGGTGACGATCGGCAGCAGGGCGTTGCGCAGCACATGGCGCCAGGCGATGCGGCGGGGCCGCACCCCCTTGGCCCGCGCGGTGCGGACGAAGTCCTGGCCGTAGACCTCCAGCATCGCCGCCCGCATCAGCCGGGCGTAGATGGCGAGGTAGAACAACCCGAGCGTCACCGCGGGCAGCACCAGATGCAGCGCCACGTCGCCGACCAGGGCGAGGCCGCTCAGGTTGGCCTCGACGCTGGTCATGCCGCCGACCGGCAGCCAGTCCAGCATGACGGAGAAGACGACGATCAGCATGATGCCGACCCAGAAGACCGGGGTGGCGTAGAACAGCAGCGCCACGATGGAGATCACCGTGTCGGTCAGCTTCCCCGCCCGCCGCGCGGCGAGGAAGCCCAGCGAGCAGCCGGCGACCAGCGCGAAGCCGATGGCGGTTCCCATCAGCAGCAGCGTCGCCGGCAGGCGTTGCAGGATCAGCTCCGACACCGGCAGCGACTGGCGGAAGGAGTAGCCGAGGTCGAAGGTCACCAGATTGCCGAGATAGCGGAGGAACTGGACGTAGAGCGGCTGGTCCAGCCCGAACTGCCGCCGCAGCGCCTCCATATACTCCGGCGTCGCCGCCCCGGACTCCCCCGCCAGCACCTGGGCCGCGTCGCCGGGCGCCAGATGAAGCAGGAAGAAGTTGATCAGCGCGATGCCCAGGAGGACGAAGACCACCTGGGCGGCGCTGCGCCTGAGATAGGTCAGCACGGCGCGTCAGTTCCCCTTCGGGGCGTTCACGAAGCGGGCGTTCTTCAGCGAGGAATAGACCTGATCGCCCTGTTCGACGATGCCCTCGAGGTCGGCCGAATAGACCGAGAAGAAGTTCAGCTCCAGCAGCGGCAGCGAAGGAACGTCACCCAACACGATGTCCTGGAACTCGTTGAACTGGGCGACGCGCGTGGCCGGATCGCCCTCGACGCCGGCTTCCTGGATCAGCGCGTCGGCCTTGGCGTTGCGGTAGCCCGACCCGTTGGTCCAGGGCGTGCCGGTGCCGAGCCAGCCCGACCAGAAAGCGCGCACCACGCCGATCTGCGGATCGGGGAAGGCGTTGTTGTAGGAGATGGCGAAGTCGAAATCGCGGTCGACATAGACCCGCTTGATGAAGGCGGCGCTGTCCTGCGAGCGGATGGTGACCTCGATGCCGACGCGCTTCAGCGCCTGCTTGAGGAACTCGCCGGTGCGGCGGTAATCGTCGCCGTAGGGCAGGAAGTCATGGGTCAGCGTGAAGCGCACGCCGTTGGCGTCACGCTTGAGGCCGGCCTCATCCAGCAGTGCCTCGGCCTTCTTCACATCGAAGGGGTACTGCGGCAGCTTGGCGTTGTGGAAGGTGACGAGCGACGACGGCACCGGGCTGATCGCCGGCTTGGCGTAGCCGAACCACACGATCTTCGCCAGGGCGGCGCGGTCGATGGCGTGGGCGATGGCCCGGCGCACCCGGACGTCCTTGAGATACTGGTTTTCGACGTTGAAATCGAGATAGAGCAGCGGCGACAGCCACTCGTAGCCGCGGGTGTCCACCTTCAGGCGCGGCAGCTTGGCCAGCCGCTCGGCGTCGCGGAAGGGCACCGGGTTGTAGGGGGCGTACTGGATCTCCCCCTTCTCGATCGCGGCGGCGCGGGCGGCGGCGTCGGGGATCATGCGGAACAGCAGCCGGTCGAGGTGTGGCTTGCCGGCCTCCCAGTAATCCGGGTTGCGGGTCAGCTCGACATACTCGCCGCGCTTCCACTCCTTGAAGACGAAGGGGCCGGTGCCGATCGGCTTGTTGTTGTACGGGTTGTTGAGGACGTCGGTGCCCTCATAGAGGTGCTTGGGCAGGATCGGGGCGCCGACGCCGTTCAGCACCGACAGGATCGGCAGCGACGGCTTCGACAGGCGCAGGATGACGGTGGCGTCGTCCGGGGTGTCGACCTGGGTGACGTTCTCGAACAGCGACTTGTTGCGCGGGTGGATGGTCTTCCAGATATTCTCCAGCGACCATTTCACATCGGCGGCCGAGAAGGGCTGGCCGTCATGCCATTTCACACCGCTGCGCAGGTGGAACGTGATGGTCAACCCGTCGGGCGCCACCTCCCAGCGCTCGGCCAGCGCCGGCTTCGGCTTCAGCTCGAAGTCGTAGGTGACCAGACCGTCGAAGATGTTGCCGGCAACCACCTGGGTCGGCTGCGCCATGTTGGTCGAGGGCGTGAGCGTCACAGGTTCCGGCTGCAGGATGATGCTGAGGGTGCCGCCCTGGCGCGCTTCCTGCGCCGCGGCGCTATCCATCGCCCCGGGAAGCACGCCGACCACCACCGCGGCGGTCATCATCGCCGCCGCAGCCACCACCAACCTCCGGCGAATCCCACCTGCGACCCGCGAATCCCGTCCCATCATGCTGCTCTCCGGCGCGAACTGTGTAAGGCGCCCGATTAAGCCCAGCGACCATCGGGAGGTCAATATGATTTCACACAAAAGCATCTCTGGTATGCCACAAAAAATAACTGTTATATTAGTAAATAATAACGCCAAGAACCCGCCCTTGGTTGGGGATCGATGGCGGGTTCGTCCAACCCCGCCGCCCGAGCGTTGGTGCCGGCCGTGTATGGGAGGTGAATTTCCGATGCCCCGCCGTCCACCAACGGCCATAGCGCAACAGCCCTCCACCCCACAGCAAGGTCATCAGGACACGCTGAAAGGTCATCAGGACACGCTGAAAGGTCATCAGGACACGCTGAGCGAAGTGACCCGCGCCGACGTGATCGGAAAGCAGAAAAAACATCCGACGGGGCCTGATGCAGGCCGCTCACGGACTCAGTCCGTCTCGGACGCGGCTGGTCTGAAATGCCGAAAGCCCGTCTCTTGCGAGACGGGCTTTCAACGCTTTTTGGTTGCGGGGGCACGCAACCGCCTTTGTTTGCTCCGCACAGTCACCCACCTCCCCCTTAGACGATGCGGGTAGTTGAGCACGCTACGGCAACGCCTCGGCGGAACTACGGCCCAGCCGCTCGCGGCTGGCGGCGAGTGCGGTCGGGTGAAGTTCACCACGCCTCGCCGCGTCCATGGCGCAGGCCATGGCCCGATAGTACTGCGCTCCGTCGAACGCGATGAGCAGCAGATCGACCCCGGCGTTGAGTGCCTCCTCCACCGCCCGGCACAGGCCGTATTGATAGACGGGCGTCATGACCAGATCGTCCGTGACGATCAAACCGTTGTACCCCCAGTCCCGGCGGATCACCCCATCCACCACGCGGTGCGAATGGGACGCCGGGCGGTCGGGATCGACGGCGCTCAGGATCACATGGCCAACCATCAGCAGCGCCTGCGGGTTGCCCGCCAGAACATGACGAAAAGGTCTCCAGTCCTTGGATTCCAGCGTTTCACGGCTGTCCCCGATGGCGGCTCGGAAATGGTGGGTGTCCGTGCCGACGCGGCCCAGGCCGGGGAAGTGCTTGACGGTCGGCTGGACGCCGGTCTCGGCCAGCCCGGCGGCGTAGGCGGCGGCAACGTCCCCGACGACCGCCGGGTCCCCTGAGATCGCCCGCCGCGCGATAAGGCTGTTGAAATCCAGCAGGTCGGGCGCCCGATCGGTGCGCAGGTCGAGCACCGGCGCGAAGTTGATCGTGACGCCGAGCGACCGCAGGTCCCGGCCATGGTCGCGGCCCAACGCGCGCGCGGCGGCGCGCCGCTCGTCAGGCGGCATGCCGGCTAGCGCGGAGGGCGCCGGGCGGTTGGGAAGCCACGGCGACAGCTTCGACACGATCCCGCCCTCCTGGTCAGCGGCCACCCGCAACGAGGGGAGCCCGGCGTGCCGACGGATATCCTGCAACCGGTGGATCTCGTCGCGCAGTTCCTCCGCCGTCCGCCCGGCCAGATTGCGCCGCGAGACGAAGACGCCGCCGATCAAGCCGCGCGCGGCCAGCCCTTCGACCTCCTCAACCCGTTCGTAACCGATCATGAAATGCCGGCCCAGTTCGTACGCCACCGCCTCCGGCGCCGACAGGACGGAGGCCTTGCGCCACTGGAAAGCACCCTCCGCCCCCAGCGCCGCCAGGGGAACCGCGGCCCAGAGCGCCAGCATCGCCACCCGTCGCCTGACTCCGCGCCTCAGCACGATCAGCAGACCGCAAAGCCCGGCCGCCGCGATGACCGGACCAGACCAGCCGCGCACCGCCATCAGGTAAGGGTCGTGGATGTTGGCCCCGGCGGCGACCAGCAGCAGGCCAAGGCACCAGCCGATCACGCGGCTCATCCCTCCCCCGCCCGCCAGTTCACACGCTGGGTCACCGCCATCACCGCGGACAGGACCAGAAACAGCGCGACCGACCCCACCAGCAGCGAATAAGTCTCCAGGCTGAGGAGCACATACAGAAACCCGAACAGGCCGCCCAGCGACGTAGCGAAGATCGCTGTCGGGACCATACGCCGGGTGACCGCCGCGGTGTAGAGCGACGCCTGGGTCAGGACGAAGGCGGCACCGATCCAATAGCCGGCGGCATAGCCCAACGGCTCGGCGAAAGACACCAGCAGAAGGGGGAACAGCGTCACCGACACCCCCAGCAGTCCGTATTGGATCGTGTGGATGCGCGCCACCGACAGAAGCTCGATCAGCCCATAGACGGTGAAGGACAACACGACGAAGAGGATGCCGTACTTCGACGCGCGATGGATCATCCGGTAGGTGGGAACCGCCTCCAGCAGGTCGACACCGACGGAGGGTCCGCGCATTTCCGTCGATGTCTCGGACAGCCGGGACGAGGTCCAGAGCGGCGGCTGGGCATAATCCACGCTTCGCCAGCGCGCCTCGAACCCCGCGTCGGTGACGGTCGAGTCCGTCGGCAGCGCCGTACCGGCAAAGCTCGGCGTCGGCCAGGGCGCCGTAACGACCGCTTCGGCCTTCCGCCCCATCAGGACGTGCCGGAAGGAGCCGGTTCCGCGGAGCGTCACGGTCGCCTGGAACGGCATCTTGCCGGCTGTGGCGGGAAGCACCTCCGTTGGCGGCTTGGCCACCAGCAGGGCGCCCCGGCATTCCTCGGCAAGGATGACCAGTTCGCCGCAGTTGCGCCACGCAACCGCCGCCCCGTCCCAGGCCGCATGGTCGCCGGCCGTCATGCCGGCCAGATCCGACGCTTGCAGCAACAGCAGGCTGTCCTTCCAGAGGATCGTGGCGCCCCGCCCGACCCGCGCCTCCACGCTGGATTGCGACGGCATGGAAAAGGTCCCGGCCATCTCGACCGATGCCGTGTAGACGGTGGCGGAGAACAGGCCGCGCGCCTTCCGTTCGGGGACCAGTTCGACCTTCGTGGACAGGGTTTCGGGCGCGATCTTCAGATAGTGGCGCGAGAGTCCGCCGGCATCGACGTAGGGCACCACCAGGACCGGCGCCTGCACGGTCTGGTCCGGCCCCCAGCTTTTCATGAAGTCCGCCCTCAGGCCGGCCTGACGCGCTTCGCGCTCCCCGATGATCGCCGAGATCGGCCACCCCGCCGCCAGCGTCGCCAGCAGGAGCAGGACGATCTGCCCGACCTTGAGGGAGCGGCGGCCATACGGCAGCGGCGGCGGAGCGGCGGGGTTCGGCAGCGGCGGTTCGGGTGGGGTGCTCAAGCGGACTCTCCTGGAAGCGGGGCCCCGGCCCGGCCGGGTTGTGCCGTCACCATGACGGTGCGCCATGCCGCGGCGATGACGCCGCCGTGCAACCAGGGAGGAAACTGTGTGCAGAACCCGTGCAGCTTTTCGGATAAGGTGGCGCCGCCCCAGCCCAAGTCCGCTACGCCCAAATCCGCCATGCCCAAGATCCTGCTGATCGACGACGATCCCCACATCCGCGACATCGTCCGCTTCGCCCTGGCGCGGGAAGGATTTGCCGTCATGGAGGCGGGGGACGGCGCCCGCGGGCTCAATCTGGCGCGGGAGGACGCACCCGACCTCATCCTCCTGGACATCGCCATGCCGGAGATGGACGGCACGGAGGTCTGCCGCCGGCTGCGCCGCGACAGCCGGGTGCCGATCATCTTCCTGTCGTCGCGCGACGACGAGATCGACCGGATTCTGGGGCTGGAGCTCGGTGGCGACGACTATGTCAGCAAGCCTTTCTCCCCGCGTGAGCTGGTGGCGCGCGTCAAGGCGGTGCTGCGCCGCGCGCTCCCCTCGGAGCCACCGCCTTCCCCACCGCCGCCGCCGGAGCTTCGGCACAACCGCCTGCGGCTGGACCTGGACGGCGTTCGCGCCTTCTGGGACGAGGCGGAGGTGGTCCTGACGGCGACCGAGTTCGGCCTCCTGCGCACCCTGGCCGAACGTCCGGGCAAGGTGTTCAGCCGCGATGCCCTGATGGACGGCGCCTACGCCACCGAGCGCTACGTCGCCGACCGCACGGTGGACAGCCACATCCGGCGGGTCCGGGCCAAGTTCCTGGCTGTGGGCGGCGCCCCCGTCGAAACCGTGCACGGGCTGGGCTACAAGCTGTCGGATTGCCGATGAGACGGTTCCGGCCAACCTTGCCCCGGCCGACCTTGCACCGGCCCATAGGGCGCCTGTCCATCGGAACCGTGCTGCTGGTGATGACGCTCGCGGCCCTGACCCTGCCCTTGAGCGGTCTGTGGTTCCTGCGCCTTTACGAAAGCGCCCTGCTCCGCCAGACGGAATCGGAGCTGATCGCCCAGGCCGGCGTGGTCGCCGCCGTCTATCGCGATGCGTGGCGCCGCGCCGGGGGGCGGACGGAGGAACTGGGCCCGCCCGTCGATCCTCTCTGGACACACCCGCCGGGGTTCGACGCGCCCTGGACGCCCCGTTTCGCCGGGCTGGACCTGGCGGAGGACCCGATCCTGCCCGCCGCTCCCGATCCCGCCCCGGTCCAGAGCATGCCCGCCCCCGCTTCCCGGACGGCGGGTGCCTCGCTGGCCCCGATCCTGCGCGAGGCGCAACGCGTCACGCTCGCCGGCATGCGGGTCACCGATCCCCAGGGCATCGTCGTTGCCAGCACCGGAGAGGATCTTGGCCTGTCCCTGGCCGCGCAGGAGGAGGTCCGCCACGCCCTGGCGGGCAACGCGACCAGCGTGCTGCGCGAACGCAACAGCCGCCACAAGGCGCGGGCGGAGGGAAGCACCGCGCCCGAACGCAGCCGCTCGTTGCGCATTTTCACGGCCCATCCGGTGCTCGACGAGGGCCACGTGGTCGGGGTCGTGGTGCTGTCGCGCACGCCGCGCAGTTTGGCCGACACCCTGTACGGCAAGCGCTGGCACCTCGCCGGGTTGGCGGTGGTTCTGCTCGCGTCGGTGGGGATGCTGGCGCGCCTCGGGACCGTCGCCATCAGCCGCCCGCTGCGCGCCGTGACCGCGCTGGCGAAGCGCACGGCGGACGGCGAGCGCGGCGTGATGGCCCCCGTGCAGCGCCCAATCGTGCGCGAGGTGGCCGAGCTGTCGGACGCGCTGACCCGCATGGCCGCGACGCTGGAGCAGCGGGCGGACTACATCCGCGACTTTGCCGCCCATGTGTCGCACGAGTTCAAGACCCCGCTCACCACCATCCGCGGCACGGTGGAGCTGTTGCGCGACCATCTGGACACGATGTCGGCGGAAGAGCGGGACCGCTTCCTGGCCAACATGGACGCCGAGGCCGAGCGGCTGTCGCGCCTCGTCCGCCGTCTCCTGGAACTGGCGCGGGCCGACGTGATGCGGGTGACCGAGGAGGTGGCGACCGACGCCGTGCCGGTCGCGGCCCGTCTTGCCGCCCGCCACGACGCCATGGCCTCCCTTCCCCCGTCGCTTCCGGTCGCCATGGAAGCGGAGGCGCTGGAAAGCGTCCTGGCGAACCTGATCGAGAACGCCCGCCGCCATGCCGGGCCGGAGGCGCGGGTGGAGGTTGCGCTGGCGCCGGAGGGCGACGGCGCGGTTTTGCGGGTGTCCGACGACGGACCGGGCGTGTCGCCCGCCAACGCCGGACGCATCTTCACGCCCTTCTTCACGACCGCAAGGCAGAGCGGCGGCACCGGTCTCGGCCTCGCCATCGCGCGCGGGATCGTCGAGGCTCATGGCGGGTCCATCGCCCTGCTGCCCTCAGAGCGCGGCGCCCTGTTCGAGGTCAGGCTTGCCCGGCCGGACGACGACGCCTGAACCGCCAGGTTCGCCAAGGGTTATGGAGCGGACTGCCGCAGCCCCAGCCGGGTCATCATCTTCAACAACCCCACCCGCGACAGGCCGAGCCGGCGCGCGGCGGCGCTGTGGTTGCTCCCTGTGGCGGTCAGGGCGGCGGTGATCATCCGGCGCTCCAGCGCCGCCACAGCCTCGGCCAGGGTGGCCGGTAGGGCTGGGACGAGCGCCTCTGGATCGCCGCTGCGGGCAAAGGCAAGGTCGGCCACCGTCACGACATCCCCTTCGGCCAGAGCGGCGGCGGTCGTGACCACCGCGCGCAATTCGCGGACGTTGCCCGGCCAGTCCTGCTCCGACAGCCACACCAGCGCGTCCAGCGCCAAGCGCAGCCGCCGCGGAGAGGCGTCCGTCAGGAAGCGGACCGCCAGAAGCGCCACGTCCTCGCGGCGCTCCGCCAGGGAAGGCGTGCGCAGGATCAGCCCCTTGAGGCGGTAATAGAAATCCTCGCGCAACGAGCCCTGCGCCACCATGGCGTCCAGGTCGCGGTGGGTCGCCGAGACCACCCGGACATCCGCCATCCGGGGCTGGCGTCCACCGACCGGCGTGTAGGTGCCTTCCTGAAGGAAGCGCAGCAGCTTGACCTGCATGGCCGGCGGCATCTCGCCGACCTCGTCGAGGAACAGGGTTCCGCCATGGGCGGCGGCCACCAGCCCCGGACGGTCCTGGTGGGCTCCGGTGAAGCTGCCCTTCAGATGCCCGAACAGCTCGCTTTCCAGAAGCTCCGCCGGGATGGCGCCGCAATGGACGGGCACGAAGGGGCCGGCGCCGCGCGGGCTCGCCGCGTGCAGGGCGCGCGCCACCAGCTCCTTGCCGCTGCCGCTGGGTCCCAGCACCATCACCGGCACCTCCGCCGGGCCGATGCGGCAGATCATCTCCTTCAGGCGCAGGATCGCCGGGCTGGCGCCGACCATCCCGTCCTCCTCCGTCCGGGCGGCGCGAAGGGTGGCGAGCTCCCGCTCCAGCCCGCGCTTGGCGAGGGCGCGGGCGACGACGAAGCGCAACAGCTCCGGCTCCACCGGCTTCGCCAGGAAATCCCAGGCGCCCTCCGCCACCGCCCGCAGGGCCAGGTCATGCTCCGCGTGCGCGGTCAGCACGACCACCGGCACCGCGGCGAAGGCGGGCACCAGGGCCAGCCCGGCCTCCGGCGTTCGTTCGGGCGGCATGACAAGATCGAGCAGCACCAGATCAGGGCGCTCCCGCTGGAAGAGGTCGCGCGCCTGCGCCCCGTCCGCGGCGGTGACCACCCGGTGCCCCTGCTTTTCCAGCCACGCCGCGGCGAGCCGGAGAAAGGCGGGTTCGTCATCGACGAGAAGCAGCGTGCTCATGATGGAAACCTCAGGCGGACACAGGTGGACCACCCCGGCCGTTCGGCCAGCGAAACCGAACCCCCATGGGCGGCCATGACCTTGGCGACGATGGCGAGCCCCAGCCCGGTGCCCCCCTGGCTGCGCGACACGAAGGGCTGGAACAGCGAGGCACGGATCTCCTCCGGCACGCCTGGACCGTCGTCGCACACCTCGATCACCACGCTGCCGGGGGCGCGCTCGGCGCTTACGAGCGCACGCCCGCCGGCCGCCCCGGCGTTGTCCAGCAGGTTCGCCAGGGCCTGCCGCAAGCGCGCGGGATCGGCGCGCAGCGTGAGGCCCGGCGGGATGTCGGCCGTCACGTCAACGCCGAGCGCGGCGAGCGCATCCGCAAGATCGACCTCGGCCAGTTCCACCCGCCACGGCTTGGCGTAGTCGAGCAGGTCGCGCACCAGGGCATCCATGCGGGCGAGCTGGGTCCGAACCTCGCCGCGCGTCTCCGGCGGGGCGTCGGCCACGGCCATCGCGACGATGTTCATGGGGTTGCGCAGGTCGTGGGCCACGGTGGCGGCCAGCGCCCCCAGTTCCGCCAGCCGCTGGCGTTCGGCGAAGGACCGGCGCCGGGCGAGGTCGTCATGGGCCTGCGCGACGAGGTCCGCCAGCACCCCGGCCACACGGCGCGGACCGGGCGGGGCACGGTCCAGTTCGACCGGATCGAAGGCCCCCGGCGTGCCGCCATCGGCGAGCGCAAGCCGCTCGCGCAGCAGCCGGTCCGCCGTGGCCGTCAGTGCGGCCTCGTCGCCCGCCTCCTGCAGTTCTCGGCGCCAGCGGGCCAGATCGTCGGCGGTCACCTCGCCGCCGGGATGGACGATGCGGTCGGCCAGCCGGCGGAGCGGCCCGGCAAGGCCAAGCCCCCCGAGCAACGCGACGGCGGTCCACAGGAACGGCGCGCCGGCCCGCTCCGCGGCGAATCCTGCGCTCAAGGCCGACACGAGAGCCGCCAGCGCGATCAGCAGGCCCCAGCACACCGCCCGCACGGCCCAGCGGTTCACCGCCATCAGCCTGTAACGCAGCACGGCGTAGGCCAGCACGATCAGGTACAGGGGAAGAAGCAGCAAAGGCCACGGATAGGCGTCGACACCAAGCACCGGCAAGGCCAGCCCGCCGACCGACAGCAGGCCGAGGCCGGAGGACAGCAGAACCAGAGTCAATTGCCGGCGGCGCACACCGCCGGCCCCGCGCCATTCGTCCAGCAACAGCCAATGCCCCGCCGCCGCCAGCCCCACCGTGACCGCGACCGCGGCCAGCCCGGCCACTTCATAACGGAACAGAGTGCCCACTCCCGGCCACGGAACGAAGCGTCCGGCCCCGCCGATCATCGCAGCGAGCGTGGCGGCGATCCCCGTCGCATAGGCCCAGGGTATCCCCGAACCGGCACGCCCCGTCAGGGCGGCGGCGACATGGACGAACACCGCGCCGCCCAGCGGCGCCAGAGCCATCAGCGCCGCACCGAACGGGCCGGGAAACAGCAATCCGACCGACCAGCCGCCAACCAGGAGCAGGAACGCCGCCAGCGGCTTGGTTCCGGGAAGCGCCCCCCCATGCCGCCACAGCAAGGCAGCCAGCCCGGCGCCCCCCAGCGCGCAAAGCCCCATGGCCGCAACCAGCGCCGCCGATGCTGTCACCCCGACCACTCCCTCGTCCGATATAGGTGTATCCAACGTTGACAGGGACCCTAGCGCATTTCGCAACCCCAGTTAACAACCGACGCGCCTCAAGCCCCGGAACCCGCGCATCCTGGCTTTGGCACAGCCTTTGCCATTCCCTGGTGGAAACAGAATGAAACTGGGGGTTTACCGGTGTCCACCGACTTTCTGTCCACGCCGCGGACGGTGACGATCATCGGCGGCGGCGGCTTCATTGGCCGGCATCTGCGCGCCGCCCTCAATGCCGCCGGTCATCACGTGACCGCGCCCGGACGCGCGGATTTCGATCTGGTCCGCGATGAGACCGCCACCCTCGCCGCTGCGCTGGCCGGGCAGGAGGTGGTCATCAACGCCGCCGGTCTGGTGCGAGGCCGCGGCGGCAACAGCCTGGAAGCCGTCCACGCCGACGGAACGGAACGGCTGGTCCGCGCCTGCCGGGCGGCCGGCGTGCCGAGGCTGGTCCACCTGTCGGCGCTGGGCGCGTCGATGGATGGGCCGACCCTCTACCAACGCACGAAGGGCCATGGCGAAGCGCTGCTGGCGAACAGCCACGATCTGGATTGCTGCGTGTTGCGGCCATCGGTCGTCGGCGGCCGCGGCGGGGCAAGCACGGCGCTGTTTTCCGCTCTGGCGGTCCTGCCGCTTCCGCCGCGCATCGGTCCGGGCTGCTGGGCGGTCCAGCCCGTGCATGTGGACGACCTCGCCGCGCTGGTGGTCCGGCTGGTGTCTCTGGATGGTCTCCTGCCCCGCCGCATCGACGTGGTGGGGCCGGAACCAATGACCACCGACGACCTGACCACGACGCTGCGGGCCTGGATGGGCCTGCCGCCGCGGCACCATCTTCCGGTTCCCGAACCGCTGCTCGCCATCGCCGCGGCCATCGGCGACCGGCTGCGGGCCGGGCAGGTCAACCGCGAAACCCTCGCCATGCTGAAGGCCGGCAACACCGCTGACCCGGCGCCCTTCACCGCAATTCTCGGGCGGGCGCCCCTTGCCCTACCGCAGGCGCTGGCCCGCCACCCGGCATCCGATGCCGACCGCCTGCACGCGCGCTTGTATGTCTTGCGCCCGGTGTTGCGCTGGAGCCTTGCCCTGTTGTGGATCGCCACCGGCCTGCTGTCCTTCGGCCTGCATCCGCTGGAGGACTCCCACCGCCTGCTCGCGTCGGTTGGGTTGCAGGGTCCGCTGGCCGACTTGGCCCTCTTCGGCGGTGCCGGCCTCGACCTGATCCTCGGACTGCTCCTGCTCGCCCGCTGGCGCCCGGTGGCGGTCGGCGGCGCCATGCTCGCCAGCATGGCGGCCTTCACCATCATCGCCACAGGCCTGCCCCTGGACCACTGGACGCACCCCTTCGCCCCTCTTCTCAAGAACCTGCCCATCGCCGCGGCGACGCTGACGATGATGGCGATGGAGGCCTGATATGGACGCGACCACGCTCAAGCTCATCCACATCCTGTCGGCCATCCTGCTGTTCGGCACCGGGCTGGGAACCGCCTTCCACGGCATGGCCAGCAACCTGTCGAAGGACGTGCGCGCCATCGCCGTCGCCAACCGCAACGTCGTGCTGGCGGATTGGCTGTTCACCACGCCCACGGTGGTGATCCAGCCGGTCAGCGGCCTGTGGCTCGCGCTGGAACAGGGATGGCCTCTCAGCTCGGGCTGGATCGTGCTGACGCTGGTGCTCTACGCCATTGCCGGCGCGTGCTGGCTGCCGGTGGTGTGGCTGCAAATCCGCATGCGGCGGATGGCGGAGGACGCCGTCGCCGCGGGAACCCCGCTGCCTCCGCTGTACCGCCGCTATTTCCGCATCTGGTTCGCGCTCGGCTGGCCCGCCTTCACGGCGATGGTCGCAATCGTCGGGCTGATGGTGTTCAAACCGGAATTCTAATGGAGAAAGTCGCCATGACCCCGTTTCAGCGCATCCTCGGCGCCGCGTTCGAGGACCTGCCCGGCCCCGTGCGCGCCCTGCACGCGCTCACCACCAGCGTCCACACCGCCGGCTTGGCCGACATCCGAGCCGCCGCCAACCCCGGAGCCTGGCTGCTGTGCAAGGTCGCCGGCCTGCCCAAGCCCGGACAGGGCGTTCCGGTCAGCGTCTCCTTCCATCCCGATGGCCGGGGCCGCGAATTCTGGAACCGCCGCTTCGCCGGGCGCCGGTACGCCAGCACGATGGAAGCCGGACGCCAGCGTGACGACGGGTTACTGATCGAGCGCTTCGGCCCCTTCGACCTTCTGTTCCGGCTGGAGCCGACGCAGGGCAGGCTTGCCTGGTCGCTGGTGGGCTGGCGAGTGCTCGGCATGCCCCTGCCGGCTTGGAGCCGCCCGACCATCGAGTGCAGCGAGTCCGGCAACGGCGCGCGTTTCCTGTTCGACATCGACGTCGCGTTTCCGCTGGTCGGCCACGTGGTACACTACCGGGGATGGCTCGAGGTGATTGATCAGGTTCATGCCGGTGATCGGGGACCACAGAACTCAGCCTAGTAGCGTATCTGGAATTCCGTAGGTAGGTTGGACGCGCCACCGAGAGATGCTTCGTCAGGACCCGCCAACGACGGCGAAATTTTCCCGTTATTGCGAAAATCCTTCCTCATCGATCGAATAGGACACGCCGTCCTTCCCGAGGGCGTGCAAACGGCACAGGTTGAATGCGATCCCGGCGTTTCGGCATTTGCGTTCGATGAAGCGCGCCTCCTCCAGGTCATGGGTCGACAGGACCACTTGGTAGGATTCGGCCCGGACCAGCGGGCGCAGCATATCGAGGAACGCCGCCTTGTGGACGAGGTCGTTGTACTGCAACGGGTCGTCCAGCAGCAGGGCGCGCCAGCGTGACCAGGAGTGGGCCGTGCTGGCGGCGAGAAGGAAGCTGAGCGCCTTGACGCCGGCTTGTCCTTCGCTGAAGTATAGATTCGCGTCGTTGTCATCGAGGGTGATGGTTAACTCTCCCTTCGCTCCCTTGCGCCGACGAACATGCGCCATGTCGGGGCGCAGGTCAGGAAACGAAGACCAGACCTGGTCGAAGCGGTCCGCGCGATGCCGCAAGGGATCGACGATGGTAGCGATGTACTCCGCTTGCTTCATGTCGATGATACCGGCAATCCGGTTCGCGATCCGATGCGCGCGGTTCCACTGCTTTTCCGCCTGTTCGGCGCCGGCGATGCGCTTGTCGAGCAGAGCCAGATAGGACTCCTCGTCGACAGCTTTCTCGGCATCCACCAGTTCTTTGATCTGCCGCTGCAGATCGTGGCGACGCTGGTCGGCAAGCCACCGGTCGTAACCGGCCTTCAGTGTTTGGCAGCGTTCGCCGACGGCGCCCACCACGTCCTCCGCGTCGGCGATCCTGGCAAGCGCCTCCACCAAGGCACCGGTGGCGGGCTCACCGGGCAGCCTGTTCTCCTTCCAGATCCGCAGATAGGCGTCCTGCTGGGCGGCGAGTCCCGCACGCTCCTGTGCCAATGCGTCCAGGTTGGCTTTCGTCCACTGCACGAGCGGAGTTCCTTCCGGCGCAGCGAGCACGCGGGCGTCCACCGCGCGCGCGGCCGCATCGACGTCCACCTCAGCCTTCGCCAGCGCCGCGCGGGCCTCCGCAACGGCGGCGTCGACGGCGACGGGGTCGAGTTCAAATGAGTCCGGGACGGCATACAGGGCGGATGCCAGGATCTGGTCGACGCGCGCCCGTGCGTCTTCATGCTCCTTCTCAACGGCCGCAAGCGCCTCCGCCGCGCTCATAACCGTTTGCGCCGCCCGCTGCCGCCGGTTCGTCAGCGTCTCGGCAGGGTCGAGCGCGCGCCGGACCTCCCGCAACCGCGCCACCTCCGTCTCGGCGGCGGCCACTTGGCCATCGAGCCATTCGGCCAACCCATCCAGCGGCCGCCCCCCGATCTCGGGTCGGTGTCGGAGCGTATCGGCCCGGGTATTGGCCGCCGACTGGCGATCCAGATACGGCTGAAGGGCGTCCGCGGCGGCTTGGCGGAGCGGACCGTGCGCGGCGATCGCGTCAAGGCACGCCTTTACCCGAGCACCCGCCTCCGCAACGCGCGCTGTCGCCGCCGTCAGACCTGGGTCCTCCCGCTTCAACGCTTCGTGGGCACGGTCGTACAGGCTGCCGTCCTTGTGGACGGCGAGACACAGGGGGCATTCTGTGTCGCCCTCGTGCAAATTCTTGATCAGGGCGCTGAGGTGAGCCGCCTTGTCCGCAACGCTTTCGGCAGCGGCGGCACGCGCCGCTTCGGCGTCCGCCAGTGCCAGCGTCGCGTCGTCGTGCGCCTCCTCCAGGGCCCTATGGTGCTCCTCGGCGGCCCGCAGCGCGTCCTCCGCCTGCGCACGCGCCTCCGCCTCGTTGGCCACGCCGCGCAGGGCGATGCGCACCGCCCGCCCCTCCTCCGCCAGCGCCCGCCACGACGCCAACACGCCCTCCTCGATCCGCACCGCTTCGTCCGCTTCAGCGAGGTAAGTGTTCAGATCCTCCAGAGGCTGCTGGGCCTCATTCGCGTCCCTCACCGCCCGGCGGTGCTGCTCAAGCCGATCGGCCACTGCCTTGACGGCGGCATCGGCAGCCGGCTGTTGCGCCAGAAGTGAACGGCGCCGCTCCCACCGCTCCAGCCACAGTTCGGCATCCGCTTTGACGACGAGCGCACGATGGAGGTCCGTCACGCCCGCAACCGCACCGTCGAGGCGCGCCAGCTCCGCCACCCCGGTTGTCCAGGGGGCGACCTGTTGCTCCGCCCGCACCAGCGCGGCCTGGCGCTCCGCCATAGAGGTTCGGCTCATCTCAACCGCCGCGGCGAGAGCCTCCAGGGTCAACGCCGCATCGTCGTGTGCCTCCGCCTCGAAACCGCCGGCGGACGCCAGCCGCCGCACCAGGGTCATCGCTTCGTCCAGCACTTGGTCTGCGGAGTAGGCGGAACCGGCGGAGAGGAGAGCGTCGTGCTCGCGCGCCTGATTCAGCAGCGACTTCAACCTGTCGCGCTTGGCCTTGAACTCGTCTCGTGCCTCCGCCTCTTTGTTGGCGCCTTTCTTCAAGCGTGTCTTCGTACTTTGCCCCAACCGGTCAATCATCCGGTCGATACGTTCCGCCCCGGTCAATTCGCTGAGGTCCCTCCACCGTTCCTGCGGATCGCGGGATGTGAGCCGCAGAGTCGACGACTGGCTGAGCACATGGGTCAGGCCAAGATAATGCCCCAGATCCACAATCCCGTGCGGCCAAGCGGGATCGCGCAGCACGTCCAGCACATCCGACAAGGTGGGCATCGACTGCGGCCCGCGGGTGATGGCTTTTCCGTCGCTGAACGTTAGCGTCACGGCGTGGCTGCCGAGGGCCGCGCCGCGGCGGGTCAGAGCACGATCGACCTCGCCTTCGCTCTGACTGAACCGGCGAATCCGGCCGGTCAATGCCCATTCGATGCCTTCGATCAAGGTCGTCTTGCCGAGCCCGTTGGGACCGGCCACCACCAGCACGCTCGGCCCCGCCTGCAAGGGAATGCGGCAGTTCGGTCCGAAGCTGCGAAAATCGTCCAGCCGGACCTCGCTTAGATGGATGCGATCCTTCATGGCGCGGCCTCCAGCGCGGCAACCAGACGCTCCGGGAGATCGTCGCCGGGCTCCGAAGCGGAGAGGATATCGATCCAGCTCCGAGCCGCGGCCTCGTCGAACTCTTCGCCCTCGTCCACCAGTTCCGCCGCCAGACGCGCCCAAGGGTCGAGCGGGGCGCTGATCACGTCGTCTCGATTTTCATTCCCAACCTTCTCGTCGGGCAGCCAGGGTCGCACCAGGAATGTCCGGTCGATCACGGTGTCCAACGAATTTTGCCAGAGAACGCTAAGCTCCGGCTCCGACGGCAACCAGACCAACACCCGACAGACGCGCTCGTTGCGCTCGACCACTTCGCGAGCGTGTTTCCAGGCATCGTCCGTGTCGCTGCCCGGGGGACCCACCAGAATCAACAACAGATCGTCACCTGCCCGACCAAGCCAAGACCAATCGATGGCCGCCTGATTGAGATGACGGCGCAACACCCCTTCCACCGCACCAAGGTCCGGATCAGTCCCGAGCGAGCCGACCAGCACTCGGTGGTAGCCGATGGCGAGCGCCAGGGAGCGCTCGGGCAGTTCCCGCTCCGTCACGGCCGATGGTTCATCCGCTTCCCCGTCACCCACGGCCGCCTCGACCCACAGCCTTTTGCGCAACATGCCATGGGACTCGCGGTTCACGTTCAGCGCCGAGGGATCCGGACAGCGCCGGGCGATGGCTTCGGCACGCTCCGCCAGGGAACCGGCCAGGAACTCCAGCTCAATCATGGAGAACAGATTCCTGCTTGGTTGGGTTGGTCAGCCGTTCCAGATAGCGGGCCTGCTCCCGCAATCGGGCACGGAACACGTCCCGAAGATGCTGCTCGACTGCGTCGTGACCGCTTTTCAGAGCCGTTGAGAACCCATGGTCAAACACGAGGGCGATGGGATGGGACAGGCTGTTGTCGGTCAGTCGCCCGTCGGGCGACTGGTGTCCAATGGGCCGCTGACGGGCGCGCGCCAGATTCTGCGGCGAGCGCACGGAACCGAGGATGATGACACGGCACATCCAAGGCAATTCCTCCAGCGCGCCCAACCAATGCTCGATCGGCTTGTCGTCAACCCATTCCACCCCGCAGCTGTGGCCGCGCAGAGAGAGCGAGCCGAGATTCCCTGGCGCTTCATGATGAGGTTTCAGTGGACCGGTGCCATCCGGGTGCAGAATGGCGTCGCCGCATTCGGCCACCACGAGGGCGAGGACGGCCGCCGGTACTAGGCATTTCACCAAAGTCTGCCGACCGACGCCGATCAGCCCGTGAGGTTTTCCGTCGCCGTCATGGATCGACGCCAGCATCTCCAGAAAGCGTCGCCGCGTCGGCTCGTTCATGTCCGCCTTCCAACGGTCCCAGAGTTCGAGCAGGCGTTCTCCCAATTCCATCTCGACCGCGATGCCGTACCTGTTGCGGCCAGTTCCAGGGCCATTGATGCAACTCTGAATTCCAACGTCCAGCGCGTCCAGCGTGCACCGGTCGAGTGCCGTCTCGATCCGCCGAGCAAGCTCCGCGGCCGTCTCCCCGCCGGCGGACGAACCGGCGGGAAGCGAAGGGCACGCACCCCACGATGCTCTCCATTCCGGCGGACCATTGATCGGCATGTGCTTGTCCAAGCAGCCATTGAAGATGCGCCGCCACTGCTCGTGGTCCGAAACCTCAACCTTGAACGCGTCCGGTTCAGCGTGGCAGAGAAGCCGCAACAGGGCGTTTCGAAGCCGGGGCGGGGCGTCCGGCCGAACGGCGATGCGAAGCAAATCGACAGGCGGAGACTCGTCCCAGAGCCGTCCCGCATCGGCCAGCGTCACAACCCCCGTCCAGGCGAACCGCCCAGGCGCGATTTCGGCAATTTCCACGACCGATGCTGCCGCCGTTGGGGCGATGGGCAACGATGCCAGGTGAGAAGCACTGCCAGCGCTCTGGGCTGGCGCCGGAAGCCGCGACAGCACCTCGAAAGCGACGGCTGCGGCGGCATCAGCAGCGATGTCCTGGCTGCCCGCTTCGTCGCTTTCAGCTTTATTGGCAAGCAGGTCGGAAATGCCGCGGATGAGCAGCCCGCGCACATCCTCCACGAAAGCCAAGCCTTCGACAAAGCCATAGCCTTCCATCTCGACGGCCAAGGCGTCGCTGTATTGCTGTCTCAGGAAGTGGTAAAGCGGCGCTCGAATCGACGCTACGACCTTTTCCCCGGCGGCGATGGGTCCAGGTAAGATTGCGCGACTTTCACCCGTCGCCGGATCACGCGGTTGCGCCTGCCATCCGTCTGCGTGCGCGACGGCCCTCGCCCACTGCACAAGGGATCCGGATGAACGGCCGAATTCGGTCCGGGGCTTAAAACCATCATCCTCCACCTTGCCGAATTCGTAGCCATAGATCTTGGTGCCGATCACGACATCGCCGACCGACACGTCTTTCAGCCCACCGGCGATTCCGACGAAGAGCGCCACATCCGGTCTGAAATGCTGAGTTGCCCGCTCGACCGCCATGGCTGTGGACACGTTACCCGGCCCCAGTTCCGCAACGGCAATTCGCCATTCCCCTGTTTCTCCAAGGTAGCGTCCGACATGAAAAACTGTGGTGCGGACCTGTTCCAGCTCCACATTCGACACATGCCGCAACACATGCTTGGTTTCCACCTTCAAGGCGGTTAGGACAATAGCGGTGCGCATCAGTACGGTCCGTCGGCGGATGCAGATACCCGCTGTTCCAGTCCAAGCGCATGAACCCCTCCTTCGCCGTTGTCCAGCAAACCTCGACCCTCTCTTTTCGCATGCAGGAGGATGACAATGTTCAAAGGGAGAGGAGGGCTCATGATCAATGATGCGGACGCCAACGAAAGGGAAAGCAGGTTACCAAATCTCTCAGCAAAAAAGCGAGCGCGACCACAACAGGGAAGCGCGTTGCGCGATTATGCGTCAAGGAGCGCCCTATAAGTGCGAAATCCCGTAGATGCGCTTCTATTTTTCAGCATAGGGCCATCTGGGACCCCGGCACCGCGCATGATGCGACGATGAGCGCCTGGCCGGGTTCGGCGAAGCGTCAGGCGATGCATGGCGCCAGACGGCACTCCTCCACCGAACTGATCATGATGTGCGCCGCATGCCCCCATCCTTTGCGGCGACCGTGGGCAGTCCGGCGATATCCTTCCAAACGGCGGCCTCGTCCACGATCGGCAGGTTGGCGGCGAGCACGTCGAAATAGCGGCGCGTTTTCCAGCGGTCGCGGTCGCCGATGACGAGGATGCTCTCACGGGCGCGGGTCAGGGCCACATTCAGCAGGTTCGGTGCCAGCGCCGCCCAATCCATGCCGCCGGGCTTGGCCGGATCGCCGCCCAGCACCAGCAGCACCAGCCCCTCCTCCTTCCCCTGGAAGGTGTGGACGGTGCCGACGGCGGATTCGACCCAGCGTTCATCGAACCCGTCGCGCTCCAAGGCCTGCCGCAAGCCCTTCATCACCTTGCGGAACGGCGTGATCACATAGAGGCCGGGCGCCCGGTCCTTGTGTCCGGTCTGGGCCCCAACCGCCTTGACGATGGCGCGGGCCAGATCGCGCTGGGCCGGGATCAGATGGCCTTCCGCCCCTTCCGCCGGGATGTCGATCCAGCGGCTTCTGGCAAACGGACCGGACGGCGGAACGGCGTCCCGGCCTCGCACCATCAGCCCGTCATAGGCGATGCGGTTCGCCACTGAGAACATCGGATCCAGGCAGCGGCGATGGACGCGCAACGGATTGCCCACCCACAGCGGGTCGCCGTCCTCGCGCGGCAGGGTGGTGCCCAGCGGGTTGGCCCGGTCGGCCAACACCTGGGCCGAGGCCCGCACCGGATGCCAGCGGTCGGCAAGCCCGCAGCGGCGGCGCAATGCCTCCACCGCCTGCATCGGCAGGGTGACGACCGGCTCCAATTGCAACGGATCGCCGATGATCACCGCGCGCCGCGCCCGCCACACCGCGCCGGCCGCCGCCTGGGGCGTGGCCTGCCCGGCTTCGTCCACGAACAGCCAGCCGATGCTTTCCGCCTTCATCCCGTCGAACAGCCGGTCGAACGAGGAAAAGGTGCTGGACACCAGCGGCACCGCCAGCCCGAAGGTGGCCCACAGCGACGCGGGCCCGCCCTCGATGGCGTCACCGGCGGTCTTTCCGGTGAGCACGTCCATGAAGCGGTTCAGGTTGGTCCAGACCTTCTTCGACGCCGCGGACAGGAAGGCCCTGTGCAGGTCCAGCGCCCGCAGGAAGCAAGTGACGCGCAGTTCGTGCAGTTCGGCGTCGGTCCAGGGCGCGGTCTTCTGCCGCTCCTCCTCCGGCAGGGCGCGCCACGCCGCGTCGATCCGGGTGCCGGCGAAGCCAAAGCCACCGTCATTTGCGGCGAGCCGGGCTTCCAGCGCCGCACAGGCGGCTTTTCGCGCCTCGCACAGGTCGCGGGACGCGGCCAGCCGGCGTTGCGCCTCGTCCGCCTCGCCCATCTTGCGGCGGGCCTCGTCGGTCGCCGCCCGCAGGGCTCCGGCGGCCTCGTCCGCAAGGGCGCGCAGACTTTCGCCGAGCCCCGGCCAGTCGCCAGCCTCCAGCAGCAGCGCCGGTTCGGCGAGGGACGCCTCCGCCCCCAGCAGTTCCGCCAGCTCCCGACGGGCTGCGTCCCTTTCCTCCAGTGCCCGGTCGCGCCCCGCCGGTGCCGCGTCACGTTGGCGCCGCAGGGCGTCCAGCGCGGCGGCCGCCTTGGCACGCCGCAAATCGGCTTCCACCCGCTCGCGCTCCAGCGCGGTGACGGCGTCCTCGGCTGCCGAGCGGCGTGTCCGCCAGTCGCGCTGGCGCGCCGTGTCGATCAGCCGGTCGAAAAACGAGGGACGGTCGCGGTCCAGCCGTTCGGCCACCCCGCGTTCCACGGAAAGGCGGGCGCCGCAGGCGGCGACCTCCGCCTCCGCTTGCGCCAATTCATCCCGCAGTTCCGCCTCCCGCCGGACGGCGGCGGCCAGATCCGCGTCCAGCCGGGCCAGGGCCGCCCGGCCGGCCTCCTCCCGCTCCACCGCTTCACGGCATTGCGCGAGCCGCTGGGCACGGGCCGACGCCTCAACGAGATCCTGCCGCGCCGCCGCGGCCTCCAGCCTTGCGCGGGCCTCTTCGGCCTCATCCCTTTGCAGCGCATCGGCCGCTGCCGTCCGATCCGCCCGCGCCCCGTCCATGGCCGCCAAGTCGTCGGCCAGCGCCACCAGCGCCGCGCGCCGCTCCTCGAAGCGGGCAAGGGCCTGGCGGAAGGCGGCGCGCGCCTCCGGCCACGACGGGCCGTCCTCCTGGAACGCGGCCTTGAACAGGACGGGTTGAACCCGCACCCGGTCGAACCGGCCGAACCAGAAGCGGTTGGCGAAGGAGGACCGGTTCTCCTTGTTGCCCAGGACCGCCGCCATCAGACCCCAGCAGGCGCCGGGCTTCGCCGGGTTCTCCTCGGGTGCGAAGAGCGTGTCCGCCGCCTCGCGGAAGTGATCGGCCTGATCGAGCCAGCGCGGGTCGATGGCCTTCAGCGCCGGCACTTCGCGCGTCACGTTTTCGACCGCGCTGTTGTTGGACGAGGCGACCACCATCTCGAAACCGCGCAGCCGCTCGTCGATTTCCCAGAAATGATAGTCGGTGTGGCGAACGGCGCGCTTCTCGCCGAAGGCGTCGTTCGGGTGGGCGAACCCTGCCATCACCGTGGCGCGCTCCACCACCACGGCGACGATCAGGTCGCGCAGGAGCGTCGTCTTGCCGGTGCCCGGCGGACCGTTGACCGAGAAGACGCCGCGTCCGTCCTTCAGCGTCCGCAGCGCGGCGTTCACCGCCATCTGCTGCGCCATCACCAGGGGATGACCGCCCGGCGACGGCCAGCAGCCCGGCGGCAGCATGGACGGGTGCAGCAGCCCTTCGGCGGCGGCGGCGTCGCGCACCACGTCGGTGCGGTCCCCGTCATGGCCTAACAGGTAGCGGGTCAGGCCGGGACCGTGCTCGCCCCGCCCAACCGCGCCGGACACCCGGCCGAGGTCGCGCAGGATGAAGCTGTTGAGCAGGTCGGGTTCGATCTCGCCGAACCGCCCGTCCTTCTTGCGGCGCTTCAGCGCCACGCCCTTAAACCGGGCGCTGGCCGTCAGCCCGGCGCGGGGCTTCCAGCCGGTCTCACGGGCGACGATGGCGGCGATGGCGTCGAAATCCTCCGTGGTCAGCGCCGGTTCTGCACCGCCCCCGGCGCCTGGGGAGGCGCCGGCTTCCGTGCCCTCGGGCAACAGGATGTGCCGTTCGGCCAGATAATCGGTGATGCGGGTGACGACCCGTTCCTCGACCGCCGCCACGTCGCCGAAACGCAGTTCGCCCCTCGCCGCCGCGATCTCGCTCATCGCCCACGGCACCGCCGAGACGGCGGGCGTGCCGTAAGGCCGGCCATCGGCGGTGACGCACAGGCACACCAGCGACGCTTCGCCGCCGCGTGGACGCTCGTCATCGTCCTCGACGCCCAGCAGGTCGCGCAGTTCCTCGACCACGCCTTCCATCTCGAACAGGCCGATGTGGACCAGGAATCGCCAGCGCACGTCGCGGGTTTCCGCGTAGGTGGCCCGCATCCGCGCGTGCCAGGGAAGCGTCGTCGCGTCCCCCGCCGTCCAGACGTGATCCCGGCGGTCGCTCTTCGGCGGGGAGGTCGGCGACAACGCCTCGATCGCCTGCCAGTAGTCGAGAAACGTCAGGGCGGTGTTCGTCCGGTCGGGCGTCATCGTGAGAAATACCATCCGCGCAATTCAATCGAAACAGGTTCGCCAAGAATCCTCTATCAGGAAGGCGAGTGGAACAAACAGCACTATCCGATCAAGGGGGGGGGGGGGGAACCCGTTACGCGAATCCTCTCGCGCTGCAGTCAGTGGATTGCACCATCCAGTCGTATGCGCTGGGCTGGGACCCACCCCCTTGAGGAAACTTCATCATGGATAGGGCGACTTTGAGTGGATATTTTTCGCAAAACCGCTTTAAATGTGAATAGAATAAGCCGACTTCCCTCACTGCGCGAAAAGCGCCGCGCGTCGCGGAGATTCGATTGGCCCGCATCTTCATTTCCCATTCCAAGCACGACAAGGAAGAGGCGGTAAGGCTGAAGACGTGGCTGGCCGATCGCGCCTTCGGGAATTCCTTCATCGACACCGACATTCCTCCTGGCGAAGACTGGGAAAAGATCATCTATCGCCGGTTGGAGGGGGCGCAGGCGGTTCTGCTCGTCCTGACCGAGGGTTGGCATGAGTCCAAATGGTGTTTCGCCGAACTCATCCTGGCGCGTGCGCTGGGCAAGGACATCATTCCGCTGTTCGTTGCCCCGACCCGCCCATTGGAGGTGGGCAAGGATCTGCAGTACATCGACCTGCAGCCCAACCGGCAAGCCGGGCTGGAACGGCTGGAACAGCGGCTGTCCGACATCGCGCGGCAATCCGCCGATGGGTTCGAACTGGCCAAGGGCCTTTCGCCCTTCCCCGGCCTCGCCGCGTTCGAGGAGGATCGGGCGGCGGTGTTCTTCGGGCGTGAGCCGGACGTCCACCGGATGCTGGAGCGTCTGCGCGTCCGCCACACCCTGGGCGGGGCACGGCTGATCCTGCTGCTGGGTGCGTCGGGCAGCGGCAAATCCTCCCTCCTCCGTGCCGGATTGATCCCGCGCCTGAAGCGCGACCACCGCAACTGGATCGCCCTGCCGCCCTTCCGCCCCGGCCGGTCGCCGCGCGCGCAGTTGGTGGAGTGCCTGCTGGCCGACGTGGGCGATGTCGGATTCGAGCGGATCGCGCGGTGGCGGGACGCGCTGGAGGGGGAGGCGCCCGGCGCCGCGCTGGCGGAGGTCGCGCGGACTCTGCGGCACCGGCATGCCGCACCCGACGCCAGCATCCTGCTGCCCATCGACCAGATGGAGGAGTCGCTCACCCTCGCCGATGAGGCGGAGCGGACCGCCTTCCTCACCCTGCTCAGCCACGCGCTGGACGAGGCGCTGCCCTTCGTGACCGTCGCGACGCTGCGTTCCGATTACCTGGCTGGCCTGCAATCGGCACCCGCCCTGACGGTTGCATTCGATTCCCAATCGCTGGACCCGATCCCTCTGGACCGCATCGCCGCGCTGGTGCGGGGTCCGGCGCGGGTGGCCCGCCTGCGGGTGGAGGATGGGCTGATCGACGCCCTGACCCGCGACGCCGGACGACCGGACGCCCTGCCGCTGGTCGCAGTCGCGCTGAGCGAGTTGCATGCCCGCTTCGGCGGCGGCGGCGCATTGACCCTGGCCGGCTATGAGAGCCTGGGCGCGCGCGGTACCGGCCTCAGCCCGCTCGACGCCGTCGTGCGCGACCGCGCGGAAGCCGCGCTGGGCACGCTGCTCCACAAAACCGAGGACGACCACGCCCTGCGCGACGCCTTCGTGCCGTGGCTGGTGCGCCTGCAGGAGGACAGTGGACTGTTCGTCCGGCAGGCGGCGGCGCTGGACAGATTCCCCGCCCCGGCGCGGGCGCAGTTGGAACGGCTGGTGGAAGCCCGGCTTCTGGTGCGCCGCGGTGGCGGAACGCCAGACGACCCAGCCATGGTGGAGGCGACGCACGAGGCGCTGTTCCGTGTCTGGCCCCGCCTTGCCGGCTGGCTGGACGAGGAACGTGACTTTCTGATCGGCAAACGGCGCATCGAGCAGGCCTTCCAGGATTGGCGACGGCTGCCGGAGGACAGAAAGGACGGCGGCCTGTTGACCGGCGCGATCCTGGACAGCGCCTGCGATTGGCTGACCACGCATCCGACGCGCTTCGGCCAGGAAGAAGGTGAGTTCATCCGCCGTTCCGACGCGATGGCCCAAGCCGAGGCGGCGCGGAAGCGGCGGTACCTGACCGCAGCCATCCGTACGGCCAACGGGCTGGTGTTCGATCTGGTGCAGAAGTTCAGACACACTGGCATGCCCAACGCGATCACGCGGCAAATCCTCCAGCACGCCCGTGACCTGCTGGACCAGTTGGCAACGGACCACCAGGATGACCTCTCCCTGCAACGGACCCGTTCCGTGACGCTCAACGAACTGGCACAGTCCCTCGCCGATTTCGGCGATCCCAAGGGAGCGAAGAAGGCGGTCGAAGACAGTCTTGCGATCATGCGTCGTCTGGTTGAGAAGGAGCCGGACAACACCCAGTTCCAGCGCGATCTCTCCGTCAGCCTCAACAAGGTCGCCGACCTCCAGCGGCGCGACGATCCCGACGGCGCGCGCGCTCTTTATGAGGAAAGCCTGGGAATCTGCCGCCGTCTGGCCGAAAGGGAGCCCGACAACACCGAATTCAAGCGCGATCTCTCCGTCAGCCTCGACAAGGTCGCCGACCTCCAGCAGCGCAACGATCCCGACGGCGCGCGCGCTCTTGTTGAGGAAAGCCTGAGAATCTGCCGCCGTCTGGCCGAAAGGGAGCCCGACAACTCCGAATTCCAGCGCGATCTCTCCGTCAGCCTCGACAACGTCGCCGACCTCCAGCGGCGCAACGATCCCGACGGCGCGCGCGCTCTTGTTGAGGAAAGCCTGGGAATCCGCCGCCGTCTGGCCGAAAGGGAGCCCGACAACACCCAGTTCCAGCGCGATCTCTCCGTCAGCCTCGACAAGGTCGCCGACCTCCAGCGGCGCAACGATCCCGACGGCGCGCGCGCTCTTGTTGAGGAAAGCCTGGGAATCCGCCGCCGTCTGGCCGAAAGGGAGCCCGACAACTCCGAATTCCAGCGCGATCTCTCCGTCAGCCTCGACAACGTCGCCGACCTCCAGCGGCGCAACGATCCCGACGGCGCGCGCGCTTTGTATGAGGAAAGCCTGGGAATCCGCCGCCGACTGGCCGAAAGGGAGCCGGACAACACCCAGTTCCAAACCGATGTGGTGGTCAGCCTCCACAGGATCGCCCAAGCGGGCATGCAGCCGGAACGGCATCTGTCCGAAGCGCTGGCAATCCTGACCCGGCTGAACGCGCGGGGACTGCTGTCCAGCGACCAGCGGGGCTGGATCAGCTTCCTGGAAAATGCCTTGCGCGAGGCCCGCGGCTAAAGCGATCCGCCTGTTTCACCGACAGACCCGTCCGAGGAACGCTGACCCGTCACAGCCTCCGCTCGACACAGCCTCTGGCACCCCATCACCACCCTCTTTGGACCCACCATGACCCTGCCCGCCCGCCCGCCGCTTGCCGTTTTCGTCGTCCGTCATCCGGATTTCGCCGGTGGGGAGGCGATGGAAAACCGCCTGCTCTCTCATTTCACCGGCGATCCCGACCGGGCGCTGGGCGAGCGGCTGGGGGTGCCGGTCGAACGGCGCGGGCCGGACACCATCCCGGTCGATCTCCAGGCCGGCGAGACGGTGGCGGTGGTAGTGCTGGCCGATGCGGCGCTGGCCGGCGATCGCGCCTGGGTGACGTGGCTGGAGGGAGTCGTGGCCGCCTGCGACACGCCCGATCTGCGCGCCCGGCCCTTCCTGGTCTGCCTGGACAAAAGCGCCTTGTCGATGTCGCACACGGTCGGGCGCTTCAACTTCCTGCGCTGGGACCAGTGGGAGGGCGACGAGGCGGCGAAGACCCTGCGGATGCTCACCGACCTCGATTACCAGTGCTGCCGGATGCTGCGGGCCTGGATCAGCCAGCGCGCCGAACGCAACCGCGCCTGCCGCGACGCCTTCGCCGAGTATCTCTGCAACGTCCAGCTCTTCCTCAGCCATTCCAAGCATGACGGCGACGGAACCGGCGGGGCGTTGGCCACGGCGATCCGCAATCACCTGCACCAGGGGTCCGGCTACGACAGCTTCTTCGATGTGCATGACATCCCCGCCGGCCTGCCGTTCGACACGGTGCTGATGCACAATGTGCGGCGCGGCGCTTTCCTCGCCATCGTCACCGACAGCTATTCCAGCCGCGAATGGTGCCGGCGCGAGGTGATCGAGGCCAAGCGCGCCGGGGTACCGATGGTGGTCGCCCACGCCGTCACCGACCGGGAGGAGCGGTCCTTCCCCTATCTCGGCAACGTGCCGGTGGTGCGGCTGGACGCCGGACGGACGGACCGCATCCCGCTGGTCGTCGGTCGCCTGATCCGCGAGGTTCTGAAGGACCATCTGTGGCGGTGCCGCTGCGCGCTGGCCCGCGCCGCTGCCAAGCGCGCCAAGGTCACCTTCGTGCCGCGCACGCCGGAGTTGATGGCGCTGGCCGCCGTGCGGCGCGGCGGCGGGCTGGTGGTGTACCCCGATCCCCCCATGGCGGAAGAGGAATCCCGGCTGTTCAATGAGGTGGCGCCTCGGGTCCGGCTGCTGTCCTTCACCCAGTGGCTGGCCCAAGCCTGACGGAGAACGCCATGAAGGCCGATCGTTTCCTGGATGGACGCACCATCAGCCTGTCGGTGTCGGACAGCCCCGATCTGGCGCGCCTCGGCCTCGGCGGGGCCCATCTGCGCGACGCCCTGTTGGAACTGGCCCGCCACCTGATCGCCCAAGGGGCCACCCTGATCTATGGCGGCGACCTGCGCCAGGGCGGCTTTACGGAGCGGCTGTTCCAACTCGCCCACCGGCACGCCAGCGACGTGACCAAGCCGGTGTTGATCAACCCGCTGCCCTGGCCCGTTCACAGCGCCATGGGCTGGAGCGACCTGGAGGCACGGGCCAAGGCCGTGGCGCCAGCCGCCGTGATGGAGTTCCTCGATCTCCAAGGCTCGGCCATGCCGACCGACCGGCGCGCCGCCGAGCCGCCGGCCAGCGCCATCGGCGCGGCGGATTGGGAAACGGGGTTGACCGCCATGCGCCGGGCGGTTGCGGCGCGGGCCGATGCGGCTGTCCTCCTCGGCGGTCAGGTCGATGGCTGCAAGGGCTGGATGCCTGGCGTCGCCGAAGAGTCGCTGGAGGCGATGAAGGCCGGCAATCCCCTCTACCTCGCCGGCGGCTTCGGCGGTGCCGCGGGCGCGGTCTGCGGCGCGCTCGGTCTGATCGATCCGGGGCGGGTTCCGCACGCCTCCTGGGATGCCGGGCCGGACTTCACGGGCAGGACCGAGGCCGATCTGAACAGCGGCCTCGACCGCACCGAACTGCGGCAGCTGGCAGCGAGCCGCAACACCGACGAGATCGTCGCCCTGGTTTTGCGCGGTCTTCGCCACCGCTTCGCAGCGCAGGAAAGCGTGAGGTGATGTCAGGCGCGGCAATCCCGTGACCGGACGCAGCAAGGAATTATTTTCGCCGTTTCCGGGTGCAATTACTATGTTCGGCCTGTTCTTCGACAAGCTTCCCAGGCCGCGATGTCCACCTCCCAGCCGTTCCTCCACGCCTATGTTCTCTGGCACGCCGATGCGGCGGTCAGGCCGGACTGCCGGGAGATGGCGACAACCCTGTTCACCCTGCTGAGCTGGAACGCCGTGCGGCCCTTCGCCCGCGAAATCGGCATTCCGACCTTTTTCCGCACCCGCCCCGACGGCTGGCCCCATCCCGGCCCGGTGGGAATTGATCTGGACGCCGCCGCGCACACCATCATATTCGCCCTCGTGGAGCGGCGTTTCGTCCTCGACCAGGCATGGACGGCGGCGCTGACCGGCCTTCAGGAACGGGTGGACGCCTCCAAGGGACGCCACCGGCTGATCGTCGTCGCGGTCGAGGATTGCGCGCTTCAGCTTCCCGACGCGATCACCGCCCATCTTGCCATCCAATTGTTCGGTCAGCCGGCGGCACGCCAGATGCAGGAGTTGCGGCTGCAAGCGGCATCCCAGATCTGCCGCGTCATCGAAGGTCATGCGCCGGACGCGCCGACCGGTGTTACCCTGTTCGTCAGCCACACCAAGCGCGACCCGCGCTCACATACGCTCGCCCGTAAGATCAGGAAGCTGCTGGCGCACGAAGGTCGCCCGACCCGCTATTTCTTCGATACGGTGGACATCAAGGCCGGCGACGACATCGAACGAAAGATCGAAACGGCCATAGCGGGCAGCACCCTGCTGGTGGTGCGCTCGGATGGCTACGGAGCCAGCCCCTGGTGCCATCTTGAGGTTCTGGCGGCCAAGCGCCTGCAACGCCCGATCATCGTCCTGGATGCGCTGGAGCATCGCGACGACCGATCCTTGCCAGGCTTGGGCAACGTGCCATGTCTGCGCATCGACCCGTCGCTTAAGAAGAAAAAGCTGCGCGCACGCCTTCGCGACGCCGTCGAGGCGGCGGTGGTGGAATCCATGCGCTTTCTCCACGCACGCGGACGGCTGACGCATCTGTCGGCAATGGGACGGTTGCCGAACAACGCCATTCCGTACGCCCGCCCACCGGAAGACCGTGATCTGCGCCGATTGAACGGGAAAGGTTTGCGCACGATCGTCTATCCGGACCCTCCGCTTCCCCGATGCGAACTGACCGATTTGAGGCATCACCGCACCCGCTTGGTCACACCGCTGACCTGCGGCAAGCAGAATCTGGCCGGTCGGGTCGTCGGGCTTTCCCTATCCACGCCAACCAGTGGGCTGGACGGGATCGGGTTGTCGGACAAGCATCTGCTGGCGGGGACGGAGCTGATCGCTAGGGCTTTGCTCTCCAAAGGCGCGACGCTCGCCTACGGTGGCGGCCTTCAAAGCGCCGGAATTACGGAGTTCCTGACTGGGCTGGTGCGCGCGCACAATGCCAGTCAGCGCAACCAATACGAGCGAATCCTCAACTATCTCCCCTGGCCCAAGACTTCTGGCGGTGGATGATGGAAGGCTGGCGAAACAGAGCAAGCATCTGCGCGTCATCCCGATCCTCCCGCCACACGACCTGACGGACGCCGGGTTGATCGATCCGAAAACAGCGCCCGACACGGGGACGCCCGCCGGGGCTTATGCGCTGGCACGCGGCATGCTGGCCATGCGGCAGAGAATGACGGCGGACGTGGACGCCCGTATCGTCATGGGCGGCAAGCTGACCGGCTTCAGCGGGCGCTACCCTGGCATTCTGGAAGAGGTTCTGCTTGCGTTGCAGGCGGCCAAGCCGGTTTACGTGCTCGGCGGCTTCGGCGGCGCCGCGCAGGCGGTGGCCGACCTGCTGCGCGGGGAAACCCCTTCCCAACTCGATCCCGCGGCGATCGTGAGGCACCCCGCCTATGCAGCGATGATGCGCTTCCACAACGATGATGTGGAGAACCGGAGTCTTCCTCTGTCCCCCATCGACTGGGACGCCACCATCACCACGATCCGGAGCGCCGCGGGCCGCGATCTGGCCGGACTGAACAACGGCCTGACGACCGATGAGAACATCGCGTTGCTCCAGATGCAGGACATCGACGAGGCCATCTGGCTTGTCCTGCTGGGCATGAGCCGGCGGTAGCCGGCGCAACCCCTGTGTCGTTCTTGTCGTTCAGACGGCGACGCGGCTGCCGTGCGTCAGGATTCTTCGTAGCTGCGGACGAGGAGCGGCGTGGCGCGATCCAGATCCGCCATCGTGGACAGGGTGATCTCCAGGTCGCCCGTGCCGAAGTGGCCGATCTTGCTGACGTCGCGGGTGAAACCCGGATCGATGGTCACGGTCTTCGGGTCGACCTTCAGGAACACCGTGACCTTGCCCGCCTGCGGGTACACCTCGACGCAGGCGAAGTTCTTGATGCGCTTGAAGGCGAAGTAGAACTGGAGCTGCTTGAACTGGACATCGTCGCCAAGACCCAGCAGGAACGCCTTCAGGGCCTCGTAAAGATCCTTGATCGGCTGGCTCGCCTGCGCGAGCCGATAGTCGATGAACTGCGACTGGTATGGGTTCGCGCCAGTCGGCTTCGACACCGGCGCCTTGGTGGGTGAATCGGCGAGGTCGGTCGGCGTGATCGTCGGGGTGCGCGCCGCCACGGTGGCCGTGGTCGCGTTGACGAGTTCCAGCAGCAGCAGGTCGTCGCCGCAGTGGCGGTAGCGGATCAGTTGTAAAGGCCGAATGAAGTTTCCTCAGAACGGTCGGTTGAAAAATCCCCAGATGGTTTGAAGGGCTATGGATTGGCTTCGGTGTCGGCGCTCCTTGCTTTTGGTGGCCGGCCTCGGCGCCGTGGAGCCAGCGGTGGGGCCGTGATCGGCCTGCTGCGGTTGTTGTCCGGCATCAGTTCGGCATGACGGCGCAGGCGGTAGCTGGCGCCTTCGATCTGCACCACCACGGCATGGTGCAGCAGGCGGTCCAGTAGGGCGGAAGCGACGACAGTGCCGCCGAAGACATCGCCCCATTCAGAAAAGCCGCGGTTGGAGGTCAGGATCATGGCGCCGCGTTCATAGCGGGCGTTGACGAGCTGGAAGAATAGGTTGCCGCCGCCGGGGATCACCGGCAGGTAGCCGATCTCGTCGACGATCAGCAGCTGTGGCCGACATAGGAAGCGCAGACGCTCCCGCAAGGTCCCCTCGCGCTCGGCCTTGGCCAGCGAGCTCACGATGTCGGCCAGTGTGGCGAAGTAGACCGAGCGGCCGGCCTTGACGGCCTCCACCCCCAGAGCGAGGGCCAGGTGCGTCTTGCCGCAGCCGGGCTGGCCAAGGAAATGGACCACCTCGTGCCGGTCGACGAAGTCGAGCTGCGCCAAGGTCATAATTCGATCGCGATCGAGCGAGGGCTGGAAGGAGAAGTCGAAGCCGGTGAGCGTCTTGATGGAGAGAAGCCGGCCCATCTTCAGGGCCGCCTTGATGCGGCGTCCCTCGCGCAACGTCAGTTCCTCGCCCAGCAGGGCGTCGATGGCCTCCAGGGCGGAGAGTTCGCCGCGTTCCAACCGGCGCAGGATGTGCTCCAGCGCTTCCAAGGCGCGCGGCATCTTCAGCCCAACCAGATATTGGCGAATGCGGTCGAGGGTGGCGGGGCCGGCTTCCAGCGACGTGGTGCTCATCACGGGCTCCCCGGCTGGTTGGCCAAGTGGCGGCCGATGGTGTCGTAGATGGCCAGCGAGCGGGGCGTGACGGTGCCGCCCTGCAGCGGAGGTGCCGGGGGCATGGCGACCTCCCTGGGCGTCTGGCTGTTGGGCGGTGGGGGCTGGGTCCGGTGTCCGGTGGCAATGCGCCGCCGGCCTCGTCCTTCCAGCGCCGGGTGGGATGCGACGGCTATGCCGTCCTCCAGAATGGTGACGGTGCCGGCGGTGACCTCCACCTCCACCGTCCGCCGGCGGGTGCAATCCGGCACGGAGTAGAGGTTGCCGCCGACCGACACCATGCCGTCGCGGGTGACGCGGCGCTCCAGGGCCAGGACGCTGTTGAAGGGGCCGGCCGGCAGCGGCTTGAGGTGGGGGCGCTCCTCGGCGAAATGCTCGGCGACGACGCGCTGGGTGGTGGCGTGCCGACGGCGGTTGGCGAGCTGATCCAGCCACTGGGTGAACTGGATGTTCAGGTCCTCGAGATTGCGGAAGCTGCGGGCCAGAAAGAAGTCCTCGCGCACATAGCGGAAGGGCCGTTCGACTTTGCCCTTGGTCTTGGCGCGGTACGGCTTGCAGGCCTTCGGCAGGAAACCGTAGTGGCTGGCCAGGGAGAGGAGCTTGGGGTTGTAGGCAATGCCTTGGGTCGGCTGATCGGGGTCTTCGATCTCGCCTAGCACGGCGGTTTTCATGCGGTCATAGAGGATCTGTTCCGGCACGCCGCCGAAGCTGTCGAAGGCGGCGATGTGGCAGCGGAGCACGGTTTGCAGGTCCTGGCGGGCCACAAAGCGGGCCCACATCATGCGGCTGTGGCCGAGCACCATGGAGAACAGCCAGACGATCCGTTCCACCTCGGGCTCGTCGGTGAAGGTCGTCTTGAAGAAGGCGAAATCGACCTGGGCCTGCTTGCCGGGCGGTGTCTCGAAGCGGCGCTCGAAGGACGGTGATGGGGTGGGACGGATGGCGCGAACCACGGCTTTCAGGATGGTGTAGCCGCCGGTGTAACCGCGCTCCTTGAGTTCCCGCAGCAGTCGCCGGGCGCTGAGATCGGGAAAGGCCTGCAGGCGTTCGCGCAGATAGGGCTCGAAGGGTGTGAGCAGCGTCGGCCGAGCCGGCCGAGGAGTGTAGGCGGGCGCCTCCAATCCGCGGGCGATGTATTTGCGGATGGTCTTGCGATCCAGGCCGGTGCGGCGTGCGATTGCTGACACCGACAGGCCCTCGCGGGCGAGATCGAGAATCATGACGAGTTCCCCAAGTCTGACCACCGGCCCTCTCCCTCCGCCTCGGAGGGTGATCATGGGCGACGAGTGGCCGCAGGGCTCCGGGGCGTACGCCCCGGAGCCCTGCCGTTGCGTTAGCCTGGGGAATTTTCAGTCGCCCTTTCCGGGGAGTATCCAATCGGCACTGACATCAGTTCGATATTGCGGTTGATCTGCTTGACCGCGTGCTGGTCGTAGTTGGTGAAGTCGCCAGCGATGCACAGCAGGCGCGGCCCCGACCACTCGACCGCCTTGGCCGTCTCGGCGCCCAGCGTCTCCATGACCAGCCACTGGAACTCCTTGCGGTGGTCGAGCAGCCAGTCGAGGTAAAAGAGCCCCTGGTTGATGACGTTCTCGTTGACCGCGCGCTTGTACTCGATGATGACCGGGCAGCCGTTCTCATCGATGCCCAGCGTGTCGATGCGACCGCCATGCACCTTGCCCGTCGAATACTCCGTGGCGAGGAAGCGCACCCCGAGCAGCGCTTCCAGGTTCCTCTCGAACAGGGTCTGCAACGACTTCTCGATGCTGGCGGACTTGGTCGGCAACTCGGCGACGCCGGTGGGCGTGACGCGGAACACCTTGATGTCGGACATGGACTCCGTCTCCTCAACCCGCCTTGCGCGCACGCCCGCGCCGGGGCTTCTCCCCCGCCGCCGCCCGCTCGGCGACGCCGGTGGGCGTGACGCGGAACACCTTGATGTCGGACATGGACTCCGTCTCCTCAACCCGCCTTGCGCGCACGCCCGCGCCGGGGCTTCTCCCCCGCCGCCGCCCGCTCGGCGCGGATGCGCTCCAGCAGCACCGAGGCCGGCTCGTCGTTCGGGTCCTGCGGGACGAGTTCGCCACAGAAGGCTTTGGCGAGGATGGATTGGTCGAGGGTGGAGAGGCAACCTGCCTTCTCCGTGACCAGTTCATTCAGGCTCCGAAGCCGGTCGAAGGCAGCATCCAGAGTCTTCACGATAGCGAGTTGTTCATCAATGTGCGGCAGGAGAACAGGAAAGTTGCGGAGATCGGAAAGGTTGATGCCGGTCTGAGCCACACCCTTGACGTGCTGCATCAGGTGCGCTGCTCCCTGAGGTGATGTCATCAAGTAGCAGAGGTATCGGGCATCAAGACCGGGCAGGACCGGCAACATCGCAACCTCTCGGCTGATGTTCATTCCTGCCATTTCCAGTCCCGCAACGGCTGTGGCGCCCACCGTCCCCCGAATGGCGATCAGTACCTCGCCACCACGCAGCCGGGTACGCGAGTATTCTGCCGCAACGGACGGATCAACACGCTTCAGGCGCTCCAGATCTATGCGGTAATCCTTGATATCGCCACAGCGGACGGTCGGCACACCGCTCGTAAATGGCTCGCCAGTCTGCACAATACCGTATGGGATCCCTCGAGAGGGATCGCACAGTAGTTCGAGTCGCTCGCAGGCCCAACCAGTTGGAATGTTTTCCGGGCATTCCCAATCCGGCTTGGGAGCGACAACCTTGTTTTGTCGATTTTGGAACGCCTTTCTGATCGCATCAAGTGTGATGCCTCCATCAACGTCCGCCTGACCGCTCCTCCACTTCGCCGTCAGGTCACCACGAAGGGCGGCGGCGAGGATGGATTGGCGGTAGCGGTCGATGAGCGCCGGCAGAGCATCCAGCGCCTCTCGCGCCCTGCGCGAACGCGCCGTCAGCGCCTCGATCTTCTCGACGATGCGACCCTGTTCGGGGAGAGGGGGAACAGGAATCGGTAGACTTGCGACCTTGGAGATGCTGAGCGTGTGCAGCCCCGCAGATGAGGAAGCCTTGCGCTCAATTGCCCTCCGCCCTTCCGGAGAAAGCAGCCACTGAAGCAGGAACTTCGGACGTATGATCGCCCTGCTCCTGACCCTAATCAAATGATTTTGGTGTAGGCAATCCTTTATGCTTCCATCCCAGATCGCCACACGACCAATTTGATCAACGCTTCCGTTGCCCTCGACGACTAAAACATCGCCGACTTCGAGTGTCGTTCTTTGTGCTTCGGCTTCGGTTACGCCGATTTCGGCGATTTCAGAGAGACGCAACTCGTTGGCATAGACATTGGCCACTCGCAGATAGGGGCGGCGCAGAGAAAGACTGCTCCGGTTGGAGTTCTTTGTAAGCCCGCCACCGACGTCAGAGACATCAGCGATCTCCGCCGTTTCCCACCCGGCCGGCAGTTCCCGTCCATTCATTCCGCAGCCTCCGCCACGGTGGCGCCCGCATCCTCGTCCGGCCCCAGCATGTCCGCCAGCGCCTCCATCTCCTCCAGCGCGGTGCGCAGGGTGTCGATGATCTCGGCGGCGATCACATCGGGTTCGGGCAGGGCCTCGTCGGTGCCTTCGTCGCGCAGCCACGTGATGTCTAGGTTGTCGCCGCGTACGGCGATCTGCTCGCGGGTGAAGCGGCGGAAGCGGCCCAGCTCGCCCTCGTCGGTTCGCGGGGCCTTGCCCAGCGGGTCAGGACCGAAGGCGGCCTCGAAGGCGGCGAAGTTCTCGCGGGTCAGCGGACGGGTCTTGCCGAACTGCGGCATGTTGGAGCGCAGGTCGTAGACCCAGACGTCACCGGTGTTGCCCTTGTCGGTGCGGCCGCGCGTGAAGAACAGAACGTTGGTCTTGACGCCCGCGCTGTAGAAGATGCCGGTGGGCAGGCGCAGGATGGTGTGCAGGTCGCACTTGTCCATCAGGTCGCGGCGGATGTCGCGGCCAGCGTTGTCCTCGAACAGCACGTTGTCGGGCAGCACCACCGCAGCGCGTCCGCCGGGCTTCAGGCCGCGGTAGATGTGCTGGAGAAAGGCCAGCTGCTTGTTGGAGGTCGGGTGGGTGAAGTCGTCGCGCGACGGCAGCCCGCCGCCCTTCTTGGTGCCGAAGGGCGGGTTGGTGAGGATCAGGTCGGCCTTGTGCAGCCGCGTCCCCTGCTCTGACAGCGCGTCGCCGAGCTGCAGGTCGCCTGAGACGTCGTGCAGCATCAGGTTCATCAGGCCCAGCCGGTGGGCGTCCGGCACCAGCTCCATCCCGTAGAAGGCGTTGTGGCGCTGGAAATACTGCTCGGCCTCGGTCAGGTCCCACAGGTTGTTTGTGTGGGCCTTGATCCAGCGGTCGGCGGCGATCAGGAACCCGCCGGTGCCCGCCGCTGGGTCCTGGACATACTCGCCCGCCTTGGGACGCATCAGCGCGACCATGCTGTCGATCAGCGGACGCGGCGTGAAGTACTGCCCCGCCCCCGACTTCTTCTCGGTCGCGTTGCGCTCTAGCAGGCCCTCGTACATGTTGCCGAGGCCTTCCTCCCGCGCCGAGTACCAGTCCAGCCCGTCGATGGCCTCCACCAGCGCCTTGAGGATGCGCGGCTGGCGCAGCGAGGTCTGCGCGTTCTGGAAGATCGCCTGCACCTGCGCCGAACCCTCGGCACCGAGGTGGATCAGCAGTTCCTTGTAGAAGGTCAGCTGCTCCCCCCTGGCGCCGGCGGATGTCCGCCCAGCGGTAGTGCTCGGGCAACTGGCCCTCCGCCCCGGTCTCCGCCGCCATCTTGAGGAAGATCAGGTAGGTCAGCTCCGTCACGTACTGGTGGTACGTGATCCCATCATCCCGCAGGATGTGGCAGAGATTCCAGAGCTTGGCGACGATGTCGGTTGTGGCGGTCATTTTTCCACTCATTTTAAACTAAATAAGCTCCAAAGATGAATAAAAATTTTCTCCAATCCTAAGTTCGGAGAATCCATTTTCTGATTTCGACGTTATTTTTCCGTTGCGACGCAACCCAGGACAAGATTTTCCGATATCTTCGCTATCAATGTCGTTTATGGAGATACCATTAATAGCTGATTTCTCAACACCTTGGCGAATTATCGCGCTACTAAACTCCAACCCATTGACTATAACTGGTAAATTGAAGTTAATTACCGCCTCCCTACCCATGAACACCCCAGAGCCGATCGAAAATTGCTGCATCGATCCTCGCCTCAGTTCGGTCACAGCATTTTCCTTTCTTTTACTGGCCTGTCTCCGGAGAGAGTCCACATGGGAATCTGGAAGGTCTAACCTTTCAGCATAGTCGACCCCACCATCAGGATCCATGATTACTGATGAAGTAGACGGCAAGCCAGAAGCGCACAGAAGTTTTCCGACCATGCCTCTTACTAAAGCATCATCAACAATAGGAAGATCCTGCTCTGACAAAACTAATTCTGCCTGCCATTCGGGATCGGCAACTACTATTTTTGAATTATGATCTTTTCCAGAGCACTCAACCAGCGTCCCAACCACAATTCGCTCTCCAGAAACCGCGGCGGGAAAACTCATATTTTTTATTTGAGTCATCCCAGCCTGAATTTGTTTATTCAACGCAGAATAGCTACTTTGCGTTCCCTTGCATTCAATCTGATGATAAAAATCCGGCCCATATGACTTGCACACAAAATCAGGCGTCTTTCGAGCACCACTCTTTGCAACTTTTCCAATATAGTGGCCTCCCAGTTTTCGGAGTAGACGTTTTTCAAAATACGCTCCATCACAAAATTCCTCAAATTCAAGAAGTTCCTTCATACAATAAAAGGCGAATCCCATGCCAAAATCATCACTCAAAATTGTCTTTTGATGTAAATCGAGTTCATTGCAAAAAGCGTTCAAAGCCAGCTTTCTGCCGTCATCCACACATGAAAAATATCGCAACCAAGCCCAATACTCGGCCAATGAAATTCCTGATGCGCTTCCTGGGATGGTGACTAATCCTATAATGAGAAGAACTTCCGACAGTGGAAAACAAAAGCTGCAAGTACCTGTTGGAAACGTTCCGGGAACGGCTCGACTTACCGCAGCCCAAGAACTAGCATCAACACTAAAATCGATCCATTTCTTCATTTTCTCACCATATGATTAATATTTTTCTTAGGGAAATGCGGCATACATTGCTCTAAGCAAATTTATTACCCAAATTTCCCCCAAATCCCCTCGCCGATCTCCCCTAGGATCGCCTCCAGCCGCCCGTCGAACACCCGGTTCAGCCGTGCGAAGCCGCCGCCCTGCTGGCGGAACTCGCCCTGATCCAGCGTCTCGCGGTCGATGACGACCTCCTTCTTCATCTGCCGGGCGATGCGCTCCAGCCATTGCCGCTGCGCCTGCGTCCAGGGACGGCTGGATAGCACCCGGCGCATGGCGTGGTCCACACGCTCGTCGTAGGGGAAGAGCGGATCGCCCAGCGCTGCCTGGCGGATGTAGCCGATGATCGAGGCGGCGATGTCGGCGTTGGTGGCGTCGCGGAAGGCGGCGCGCAGTTCCGCCTCGCCGAAGCCGTCCTGCTCCAGCCGCAGCCGCACCTCGCGGAGTTGCGCGCGGGTCAGGTCGCGCGGGGCGTTGGCGACGGCGGCCAGCGCTGGAATGCGGTTCATGTTCTCGGTCAGGTAGCTGCGGAAGCTGGCGAGATAGTCCTCCGGCCGGGTGATGCCGGGGCCGTAGCCAGTCTCCTCATGGCGGAACGAGTCGGTGCCGGTGTAGAGCGGCACGTGGATCGGGTCGTCGCCGATGCGGGTGTCCAGCATCTCCATCAGCGCGCGGTGGTCAAGCAGCAGGCGCGCGGCCTCCTCCGGCGAGGCGTCGCGCAGGCGGCGGATGAAGGCGTCCGGGTCGCTGCCGGCCAAGTCGCGGAAGCGGTGGGCGCCACTGTCGGACAGGCGGCGCTTCTTGCGGTGCAGCTTGGCGACGATCTGGCCGACCAGCCAGCGCGCCTGCTGCGACCGGCGCTCCTCCACCTCCGGCGGCCCGATGAAGGGGGCCGGGCCGTCCTCAGCGAATCCCGTTGACGCGAAGCCGGGCGGCGGCGGTGCGTCCACCGGCGTGCCGGTGGCCTCGGCCAGTTCCTCCATCAGTGTGGCGAAGGTGATGTTGGGGTTCGCCACCACCGGCCGCATTTCCGTCAGGTCCTGCATGGCGGCGTAGAGGCCGATGGCGTCGAAGATGCGGAAGGCGGTCTTGTCCATGCCGGGACCGAACAGGTCCGGGCACAGGCGGGTGCCGCGGCCGATCATCTGTTCGTACAGGATGCGGCTGCCGACCCGGCGGATGAAGACGAGGTTGACGATCTCCGGCACGTCGATGCCGGTGGTCAGCAGGTCGACGGTGACCGCGACCTTGGGCAGCGCCTCGTTCTTGAAGCGGCGGATGTGCTGCATCGGCTGGTCGGACCTGCCGGTGATCTTCACCACCGCATCGTCCTCGATGGCGCCGTAGCGCGCGGCGAAGGCGGCCTTGAGCGCGCCGACGACGATGTCGGCGTGCCGATCGGTGGCGCAGAACACCAGGGTCTTGCCGGGCAGGCCCGGGTCGATGTGCCCGGCCAGCCATTCGGCGATGACGCGGTTGAAGTCCGGCGTGATGACCTTCCTGTTGAAGTCCTCGACGTCGAACCGCACCTCGTCCGGCAGATTGATGAGGTCGAGCTGGCCCGTGCGGGTGTCCAGCACGTCCACGGCCGCGCCCGCGTCCCAGTGGATGCCCTGCTGGCTGAGCGCGGTGTGGGCGCGCAGCGGTGGCTCGTGGTCCACCAGCCAGCCGTCGATCACCGCCTCCTGGTAGGTGTAGCGGAAGGCCGGCTCGCCGAAGATCTCCACCGTGTGCAGCGCCGGCGTGGCGGTCAGGCCGATCTTCACCGCGTCGAAGCGGTCGAGCACGCGCCGGTACTTGGAGATGTAGTCGCCCTGGTCGCGGAAGCGGATCTCATCGTCCCCCATCTCGCGGTCGAGCAGGTAGCCGCGGTGGCACTCGTCCACCACGATGCAGTCGTACTGGTCGATGGGCGGCGGGTCGTCGCTGTAGAGCGTGCGCTTGACCAGCGCCTGGACGGTGGCGATGTGCAGCTTCGTCTCGGGATCGGGGGCGATCTCCCCCAGCTCCTTCACCGCGAAGATGTCGGCGAAGACCTGCTGGTGCTCCATGCGCGTTTCCTTGAACGCGTTGCCGGCCTGCTCACCCAGCGCCGTGCGGTCCACCAGGAACAGGATGCGGCGGAAGCGCTGCGCCTTCAGCAGGCGGTAGACCAGCGCGATGCAGGTCTTGGTCTTGCCGGTGCCGGTCGCCATGGCCACCAGCACCTCGCGCCGGCCGCCGGCGATCGCCTCCTCGATCCGGCGGATGGCGCGCTCCTGGTAGTCGCGGAGCGGGAAGTTGAAGGCGAAGGGGTCGCGCGCCAGCCGCTCCTGCGCCGCGCGCGGGTCGTTGCGCAGCAGCTCCATCAGGCCCGCGGAGCTGTACCAGCCGTCCAGCGCCTTGCGCAGGTTACCCGCGTGGCGGGCGTCGCGGAACCATGTGCCGGACGCCGTCTCGAACTGGCGCAGGAAGGGGCGCCCGTTGGTGGCGAACAGGAAGGGCACCCGGATGGCGCCCCATGGCCCTTCCGCCGGCGGCGCCCCGTCGCCATGGGGGACGAAGCCCTCGGCGTAGCGGCGCGCCTGATCAATGGCGGCCGGGGCGTCGGCGTTGCGGCGCTTGGCCTCCACCACGGCCACGGCGGTGAGCCCGGCGAAGAGCACATAGTCGGCCGGGCCGTTCGCCGTGGGCCATTCCGCGATGGCAAGGTTGCACCCTTTCTGCGGTCGGGCGCCGGCGGCGAAGGTCAGGGCTTCGCTGTCGGCCTGCCATCCGGCATCGCGGAGCTGCGCGTCGATCAGGCGGCGGGTCTCGCGCTCGTCCAGGTCGATGCCCTGGCCGACCTCGTGAGCAAGCTCGACGCGGTGCTGGATCGCCTCGGGCGCTTCGGCGGCGGCGCTCGCCTGGGCGGTGGCCAGTTCTGCTTCCAGGCGCGCGCGGTCGGCGTCGGCCTCCTGCGCCAGCCGCTCCCACTCCAGACGCTCGGCGTCGGCGCGGGCGGCGCGTTCCTCGGCGGACAGGCGCCGTTCGGCTTCGGCCTGCGCCTCGGCCGCGATGCGCTCGTGCGCCGACTGCTGCTCCGCAACCGCCTTGCGCAGCCGCTCCAGCTCTGCCTTCAGCGCCGCGCCCTCGGCGCGCGGATCGGGCGGCGGCAGGAAGGGGCTGGGGGCAAACGCGCGGTCGCCCGTGACGGTGCGATGAAACCAGACGCCCAGCGTGCGCGCGTGCTTCAGACAGGACAGAGCGGTCGCGTGGTCGCCGTCCAGGTCGTGGGCGGCGGCGTTGCCGGCCTTGCGGATGAAGTGGAAGAGGTCCCCGACCTCGCGCGTCAGGGCGCCGCGGTCGCGCAAGCGGCGCAACAGGTCCGCCTGTTTCTCCTCGGGCGACGTCCACAGCCCCAGCTTCGCCGCGGTGAGCTGGGCCAGCAGTTCGGCGAACTGGCGCAGCTTGATGATGGCGGTGTTGGCATCCTCGGCGAAGAAACGCTCGGCCAGCGCCCCCAGCCGGTCGAGCTGGGTGTCATGCTGCGCCAAGAATGCGAAATTGACCGACCGGCCCAACATTTCCTCCCAGAGAGCGCACACTATACGGCGCGCAACGGGGTATGTCACCGGACGACCGCGACCTGGGGTAGACCAAGCGCTACTGCGTCGGTGCCGAAAGACGGCCTGTCGCGACGGCTGCCACCGGTCAGCCGCGGGATCGTAACCATGCAATGTCCCTGGGTTGCTCAGACTTGTGGGACACGAGCACCTCCCATCTGCGGTCTTCCGGATCCAGACGCGCGTAAATCCGGCCGGCGTCATCCTGGCCGTTGGAAATGTGCCGTTCCCACCAGCGGTCGGCGCCCTTGACCTTTTTCCAGTTCGCCGGGGTTCCACCGGTGCCGGCGGCGAGTTCCGCGAGGGCGCCATACAGGAACCGGCGGTCGGAGAACTCCACGGCGGCCACGTCCAGGCTGGCGCGGAGCAAGCGGATGCGGGGCAGCAGGCTGGCAAAGACGGCGGCCACCTCCTCGCTCAGCCGCCCGGGTGCCGCCGGGCGTGGCGTCGGCGGAGCTTCCAGCGCGAACGCTTCCGCGGCGAGGCGGTTCTTCAACTCCTCGACAAGCGTTCTTTGCAGTTCCTCTAAGTCGGCCTGCAACCGGTCGGCCCGGTCCCGGGCTTCGTCCTGGGCATCGGCGGGCATTCGCTCGGCCAGCGCGAGCCGCAAGGCGGCAACCTCCGCCTTCAGCGACGCCGCCGCGGCGTGTGCCCGGGCCAGTTCGCCTTCCACGAGGCGAAGCCGCAACTCCGCCATATTGGCGGGACCCTCGGCCGACAGCAGGGCACCTTCGAGCAGGGCGCCGATGCGGGCCGCCAGAGCGCCTGGGGCAACGGCTTGGCTTTCGAACCTGACGAACCAGTCGGCGGCCAAGCCGTCCACCGGTTCGCTGAGATACTGGCCGGACCGGATGACCGGGAGTCCGCCAGCCGCCAGCCGGGCCGCCGCCTGCTCGCGATCCAGCACCGATCCCTGGATCAGCAGATAGGCCTCCCCCACCCCCTCGACCACGGCGAAGCGTGCCACGGGCGCCGCTGCCGCAGCCGGCCCCGGCGGGATGGCGGTGGGGATCACAGCCTCCCCCGTAATGTCGATACGATCCCCCTTCAGTAGCGGGTAGGCCAGCCCACGCCATACCACCGCCGTGCGTTGGTCGGGCAGAAGGATCGCGCGGGAGTCGCGCCGCTCCAACAATTGCTCCCCGTCATAGATCGAAACGGTTATGGTTGGCATTCACAATACCGTTAGGGCATTTTCAAGAATTTGTAATTATAAATGCCATCGTATGCGAGAGGTTATTCAGGCAGTCATCACTCCATGAACATAGCTCAAGCCGTCGCTCCCATCATCTCCAATCCCTACACAATTGGGCTGGTCATCCTACTCCTTGTTTTTTGGGCAACGGCTTCGATTATCTCCTTGGATAACGGAACGAAGCGTTTGCTCCGCTCTCTTCTGGCCGCGAATGGCGAACTCGACAGATCCGCCGACGCGTTGTCCTTCGCCGAGCGCTATGAGGAGGTCAACGCCAGCTTGGGGCGCGACCCGATCCTCCGCGGCGCTTGGGGGGAGTACCGGGAGTCGCTGCTTCTGCCACGGACGACGGGCCGCCCTGTGCGCTCAACGACACGACCGGCGGCTTGGTTCAACCTGGACCTTCTGCGCGGGCCGGCTATTGAAACCGACTTGCGCTACCACGCGGCCATGCCGAATCTGCTCGTCGGCGCAGGACTGCTGTTCACGTTCCTTGGGCTTGCGGTCGCGCTGGGCAGCGCCGGCGAGGTGGTGACCGGCACCGCGGCGGAACGCAACGGCGCTCTGCGGCAGTTGCTCGACACGGCGTCGTTCAAGTTCATCACGTCGCTGATGGGCATGCTGCTGTCCATCGTCTATGCGGTCATCCGCAAACACCGCCTGAAGCAGGTCGAACGCGCCCTGGACCGCTTCCACGCGGCGCTTGAGTTGCGCATTCCGTTGATGACGCCGGCCGCGCTCCAGCAGGAGACGAACGAACTGCTGGCGCGGCAGTCCGACTATTTTGAGAGTTTCACGAACGATCTGGCCGTTTCGCTCGGAAGCGCCATGGACCGCGCCTTCGACACGCGGCTCGGGGAGCACATCGGCCCGCTGGCAAACTCGATGGGCCGGCTGGCCGACGGCATGGCCTCGCGCAATGAGGACGCCATGCGCTCGATGCTCGACGCCTTCTTGGAGAAGCTCCAGGGGGGAACCGGCGACCGCATGCAGGGCGTGGCGGAGACGCTGTCGGGGCTGGGGGCGCGGTTGGAAGGTCTTCAGCAGGGGTTGGGTGACGCCGTGGTGCGGATGGCGCAGTCCGCCGACGCCATGGCCGCCCGCATGGGCGAAGGGGCCGAAGCTGCACTGTCCCGCATCACCGACCAGATGGGCGGCCTGACCGAGACCCTGCGTGCCGTCGCGGAGCAGAGCCGCACCGCCGGCGCCGAGGCCGGGCAGCACATGGCCTCCCGGATCGAGGCCGCGGCCACCGGTTTCGAGGAAGCCGCCCGTGGCGTTGCCGCCACCCTGGCCCAGGCCGCCGCCGCGATGGAAACGACCATGGGCCGGCAGGCGGAGGAAAGCGGCGCCCGCCTTTCGGCGTCGATTGAGGCGATGGTGGCGGAGTTGCGGGCGCTCGCCGAAGGCAGCCGCAACGCCGGAACCGAGGCCTTCAGCCATCTGGCCGCCCGCGTGGCGGAAACCACCGCCGGCCTGGAACGGTCGGTAGAACGGATGTCCGCCGGCCTGGAACGGGCGGCGTCCGAAGGCGGCAGCGCGCTGGGCCAGGGGGCGGAGCAAGCGGTGAACCGCATCGCCGACGCCACCGAAGGCATGAGGACCGAGTTGCAGGCCATGATGGCCGATCTGCGAACGGCGCTCGGTCAAGCGGGCGACGCGCTGCGGGAAAGCGGAACCGCCAGCGCCGCTACTCTCCGCACGGCTCTAGGCGAAGCCGGGGATGGTGTCGCGACGGCGTTGAGCGGTGCAGCCGACCGGCTGGGCCGGGCAGGCAACGAGGCGGCCGACGCCCTCCGCAAGGGCGGCGAGGCCGCGGGCGGATCCATGCGCGATGCCGGCGGGCTGGTTGGGGAACGGGCCGGTGGCCTGGCCGGCCAGATCGCCGCCCTGGGCCAAGCCGCCACAACGCTCGCCTCCCGCAGCACGGAATTCGAACAGGCCGCCGCAAAGGCGGCCGAGCCCCTGTCCAAAGCGGCGGACACCATAAACGCCGCCAGCCAGAGCGCCCGCGCGGTCATGGAGCCATTGGCCAAAGCTTCGCTGGAGGTCAGCCGTGCGGTCGAACAGGTGTCCGGCACCGCCACCCGCTTCACCACGGTGCTGGACGCCGCCCAGAAGCTGACCACAAGCCTGGACGGCGCCGCGCAACGCTTCGAAGGCGTGGACCGCGAGTTGGCGAAGACCCTGGCCGCGCTTCAGACCGGGCTTCAGGGCTTCACGCGCGAGATCACCGACTTCGTCAGCCAGACCGACCAGAATCTCGCGAAGGCGGCCACCCAACTGGGCAGCTTGGTCCAGAATCTTGAGGCTACCCTCGAAGACTTCGTACCGGCTGTGCGCTGAGGATAATGGACATGGCGACATCGACCGGAGCCGAGGACGAAGGCGGCGAGGGCTACTTCGCCTCGATCAGCGACCTGATGGTCGGCGTGCTGTTCGTTTTCCTGCTGATGCTGACCGTGTTCGCCCTCAACTTCCGCGACGCGGAGGAAGAGCAGATGATCGAGCGCGCCCGCTATGAGGAGGCCCTGCGGCGTGCCGAACTGGCGGAGACCGAGGCGCAGCAGCAGGCCGAGCGCGCACGGCAGGCCCAGGCGGAGGCGCAACGCCAGTCGGAGGAAGCGGCCCGGCAGCGGGCGCAGAATGAAGAGCTGCGGCACCTGCTGACCGAGGCGGTCGCCCAGCTCGAACGCGACCTGGAAAACCGTCAGAACCTGCGCAACCAGCTGCTGCTGTCGCTGGAAAAGTCTCTGCAGGACCAGGGGGTTCGCGTGTCGCTCGATCCCGGTTCCGGCATTCTGCGGCTGTCGGGCGACCTCCTGTTCGAGACCGGGCAGGCCGTCTACCGGGCGGAGGCGCAGCAGACTATCGTGACCCTGGCCGACGTCCTGTCCGGGCTGCTGCCCTGCTACGCCGTGGGCGGACGCGCGGACGGCTGCCCGCCGGACAGCATGCCGATCCTCGAAACCATGCTGGTGGAAGGGCACACGGACCGGCAGCCCTACCGCAACCTTGCCCCGTCGCAGTCGCAGGCACGCAACGACCGCCTGTCGACCGACCGTGCGCTGGCCGTGTTCCAGACCCTGCGCCAGACCCAGCCTGTCCTGGAGGGGCTGCGCAACAGCGATGGACTCCCCTTACTCGGCGTGTCCGGCTATGGCGAGCGGCGCCCCCTGCCCGAAGCCCAGGCGGCGACGGAGGAGGACTACCGGCGCAACCGGCGCATCGACCTGCGCTTCGTGCTGTCCGCCCGCACCTCCGAGGAGTTGCAGCGGTTGCGCGACCGTATCCGCGGCCTGCTGGGCACCGTCCCATGAACCACACCCCCATGAACCACACCGCCGAGGCGCTCAAGACCCTGCATGCCGCCGTGGAGTTGCTGAGCCGCGGCGCAAGGCTGCCCGATGTGCCGGAAAGTGCGCGGATAGTGGCCGCGCTGGCGGCCGGTGACGCGGCCCCGGCGTTGCCGGCCGGCGATGTCCTTCAGGCGGTGCGCCAACGGCTGCAACAGGCCGCGCGCAATCCGCAGGGCTGGGATGCCGCAACGCCGCGCGACTTGCGGGATGCACCTTGGCTGATGTGGGCGGACAAGGCACCGTTGGCCACGCTGGACGGACTGTTGGAAGCGGTTCTCCGGCTGGCCGACCGCCGCGCCGGGGTGCGCCGGACGCTCATCGAGGGATGGTTGAAGGGTTTTGCGCCGGATGGCCCTCGGATCGCAGAGGCCGGGCGCGCCATCCGTCGCCTGATCGCCGGCAATTCCGATGCGCGTCTTCAACCCTGGCGTCTGGCGGACAGCGGGTATCTCCTCTTCGACGCCGCCCAGGGACCGAAGACGCTGGCGCGCCACATCCTGCAAGGCACCGATCCGGTTCCCGACCTGCTCGCCCGCGCGTGCCTCGACGATCCGCTGCGGGCCGTCTCCGGCTACATGCGCGCGGTTCAGGACGAGGTGCTCCAACTAGCGCCGGAATGCCTCGTCGGCACCGCCGGCGCAACCGCCATGGCGCGCCTGACGGAATTCCTGGCGCCCAACGGTCGGTTGCGCTTTTCCGAACCGGAGGTCTACGGCCAGCTCGCGCGCAGTCTGCTGGCGCCCTGGATGACCGAGCATCGCCCCCCCGACGAGTCGGTGCGCGCTGCGGTGCAGTCCTTCCTCCTGACCCATCTCCGCGATCCGCGCCTCCATCCGGAGCGCTGGCTAACGGCCGGCGAGAACGCGATTACCGCGATGCGTCGCTGGATGGCACGGGCGTCGCTCAACGCCTTCTTCGAGGTCATCGGTGATTATGCCTACGACAAGCAATGGCGATACCGGGAGGCTTTCTGGTCGGCCTTCCTGGAAGCCGGCGGCATCGACGATGCGTGGCTGGCCCTCGGTTCCAACGTCCACGCCTCCGCGCGCGCCGTTCGCGACCTGAACGGTGCTTTTGCCCGTTTGGGCGGCAATGGCGTGCAGGGTGATCAATCGATCCTCCTGCTGCGCGTTCGGAACACGATTTTTTGTGAATGGAGCCACAACGGGAAGCTTCGGGCATGGCCAATCGACTGGAAGACAGCGCCGAAACTCTATCAACGGAACTACTCGCGTGACGATGTGACGGGAGCCGGCCTCCCCTTCCCGCCAAACCCCAGATATGGCTCTAACGGAAGACGCGATTCCGGCGGCCTGAGCCATATCGGCTCGGACAGCAGCCGGTGGCAGGGCAGCGTCGCACGGATGCTGGCCGATCGCGCGGGGATCCATCTGACCTATCACGACTGGATGCCGACATGACCCATCGCTTCACAGCCGACCTGCAGTCCGCAGGCGTCGAAATCCGGCTGATCGGACCGGCCGGACCTTTGGCGGTCGATCGCTGGGCGGTGACGGTTCCAGACAACCTGCTGCCCAGCGTCGACTTGGCGCAGCGGCTGATCGCCGCCGACAGCGCCATTGCCGACGGCGACCTTCTGCTGATCGAACACCGGGCGGTCGCCGGCCTGTCGAACCGAGAGGCGTCGGCGCTTGGGCTTCCGCCCCCCGCACCGGTGGTGGTTCATCTGCGGACCAGGGGCCTGATCACCAGCGCCTCCTTCACCGTGAAGTTGGAATGGCGCCGCCCGACCGGCCAGCCGGTGGTTGGAGCGACGCGGATGGGAGCCTTCCTGCGGATCGGCGGGGAGTGGGGACGGTTGCCCGATGCCCTCTTCCAGATCGCGGAGGCGGTTGATCGCGTGGCTCAGGCCTCGGGCGACGACCAGGGTGCCCGCTTCGCCGCCATGGCGGCGTTGCGCGAGGTGTTGCCCGCCGCGATCGATGCCGGGACGGCCGACGCCGGCGGGTTGATCGGCACAATGACCATCGCCGTCGCGGACTCCTTTTCGCTGGACCTGAAGGGCAACGGCGATGCTGCGCGGCTGGTGCCGATCCTGCATCGGGCAGGCGACGCCCCGGAGCAGCCGCTGCTGACGGAGGACCGGCAACGGATCTTCGGCGAGGACCAGTTCAACCGCTTCACCACGTCGCGGTCCGTCTACGCACTGGGCGGCAATTGGTACGCCGTGACGACGCCGGTGCTGCGCCGGGCACTGGAAGAGGTGCGGCGCGTCCAATCGGCGCCGCCGGCGACACGACGGGCGCTGTTCGCGTCTCCCCGCGCCTTCCTGCGCGATGCCCTCGGACCCGACGTCGACGACACGGTCCTGGAGACCGTCTTTCGCGAAACCGCCGCCTACGCCGACCGCGTGGTAGGGCTGGGCCTGTGGCGACCGCGGGTCGTGCCCTGGGTGCCGCTCGCCCGCACCGACTGGTTCGGCGACGGCGGAAGGGGCGATGCGGGTGGCAAGGGGGGACCGGCCGCGGCCACTCCGCCGCCCTCCGGCCTGATGATCGGCGACCGGGCGGTGCCCCTGACGGAGGACGAGGCCAACGCGCTGCGCGCGCGGGTGGAGGATGCCATCGGGGCCGGCTTGCCCAGCGTGTCGGTGCTGGTGGACGGGCAGGACATTCCCGTTCCGGCCACCACCGACACGCTGGCGGCCTTGAACAAACTCGCCGCCGACCGCATGCCGAAGGACCCACCACCACCGGCAGAACCGACGTCCGACGAGAAAAGCGGGCCCGAGGTGCTCTTGATCCGCCCGAACGAAGAGGCGGTGGAGGTTGAAGGACAGTTCTCGCCCCGCCCCGCTTCGTCACAATCGCTGCCGCCGGCACTCGCCACACCGCTGAAGCCCCACCAGACCGAAGGGCTGTCGTGGCTGCAACAGGCATGGACGATGGGCCGACCGGGCGTTCTGCTCGCCGACGACATGGGACTGGGCAAGACCCTGCAAGGCTTGGCCTTCCTCGCTTGGCTTCGGGCCGGCATGGCGGAGGGCGCCATCCCGCGCGCGCCGGTCGCCGTCGTCGCCCCGACGGGCCTATTGCAGAACTGGCGGGCGGAGGCCGACCGCCACCTCGCCTCCCCTGGTCTCGGCCATTGCACCGAGGCATTCGGACGCGGGCTGGCCGCACTGAAGCGCCGGAGTGCCGACGGTAGCCCGGCGCTCGACGTCGATACGCTGCAGTCCGCCGACTGGGTGCTGACCACCTATGAGACCCTGCGCGACTTCGATCGTGATTTCGGCAAGATCCGCTTCGCGGCCATGCTGTTCGACGAGGCGCAGAAGATCAAGACGCCCGGCGTGCGCCTGACCGATGCGGCCAAGGCGATGAACGCCGACTTCCGCATCGCCATGACCGGGACGCCGGTAGAGAACCGCCTGTCCGATCTGTGGTGCATCACCGACGCCATACACCCGGCCGTGCTTGGCGAGTTGAAGAGCTTCAGCGCCGACTATGAACGGTCGCCCGATCCGGAGCGGCTGAAGCGCCTGAAGTCCTCGCTCGACGCCTGGCATGGCGGCCGCGCGCCTCTGCTGCTGCGCCGGCTGAAACAGGACCGGCTGCCTGACCTGCCGCTGCCGCAGGAGATCATCTACGAAACGCCGATGCCGCCGGTGCAGCGGAACGCCTATGAATCAGCCATTACCGAAGCCCGGACGGCGGAAAAGGCCGGCGCCATGCTGGGGGCACTGCAGCGGATGCGCGCCATATCGCTTCATCCGGCCCCCGACAGCGCCGTCGGCGACGACGCATTCATCGCCGCATCCGCCCGCTTGACCGCCGCCTTCACGGCGCTCGACGACATTGCTCGAAAAGGCGAACGCGTTCTCATCTTCCTTGAGGACCTCGCGATGCAGGCGCGCTTGGCCGGCATCCTCCAACGGCGCTATCGGCTCGTTGCCCCGCCCATGATCATCAGCGGCCAAGTGTCCGGCACCACCCGGCAAGCGCGGGTTGACCGCTTCCAGGCAAGCGCCGACGGATTCGACGCGATGATCCTGTCGCCTCGGGCTGGTGGTGTCGGCCTGACGCTGACCAGCGCCAACCACCTGATCCACCTTTCACGCTGGTGGAACCCGGCGGTGGAGGACCAGTGCACCGGCCGCGCCCTGCGGATCGGCCAGACCAAGCCCGTGTTCGTGCACATCCCCATGGCGGTGTTGGGCGAAGGTTGTTCGGCTTTCGACCGTAATCTGAACGGATTGCTTACTCGTAAACGCCGGCTGTTCCATGAAGCGCTAATGCCGCCTTCGGGCACAGCCGAGAATCTAAATGAGTTGTTCGCAGCGACAGTCACCACTATCGCATAGCCTCATGGCAGAGTGTGAGGCACAGTTTTCAGAACTCCGCGAGGCGGGTTGCGACGATGAGGATGCAGGCTGACCTGCTCCGCAAGTTTCCTCCGCTCAGAGTAGGAGTTCCCTCATGTAATGCCCTGACCGGGCGTTGATGGCAATCGGGGCATGCCCCGGCCCCGGTTGTGGCGACATTCGCGTGGCAACCTCGATCAGCGCGGCGCCGCCAAGGCCGAATTGCGGTCGGACGTGGTTGTAATCGCTGTGCCACACCGCCAGGACGGCACGGGCATGGACGAGCGAGGTGAACAGCCTCTTCAGCCGCTTGGCTTCCGACACCTCCAGACCGCCGTACTTCGCCTTCCACTGGAAAAACGTCGCCTCGCTGATCCCGTGCTCACGGCAGACCTCCGCCGTTGGCCTGCCGGCATCCTGCTCGCGCAGGATTCCAATGATCTGTTCCTCGCTGAACCGACTCTTCTTCATGTCCGTCTCCTTGCTCGACGGACTCTCACTCAGCGTGGAGAAGTTTCAGGGGAGCGGGTCACTCTGCGAATACCAGACAATTATGGTCCAATGGCTATGACCTGATGGCTATGGAAGGGTAATTTTTACTTCTAACAAAAAGGCCAATGTTAACGCTATGTTGACACCATTCAGTATTCCCATCAAAAACGCAAACAGGCCTGTGCGGCTCCGCCGCCCTTCGATCACATCCCAACTCCGCTCAGACGCACCATTCATCACCCAACCTCATAAATAGGCCGTCTGGGGAGGAACCCATTAAAAAATCTGGCATGCTTATTGGCTCCATTCAAGTCATCATCTGAGCTAATGTGGTGTGCACTGATGTGGTGGACGGCGCCTCCATCTTTCTGAAACGGTGGCAAGCTGATCGCCTGTTTCAAAAGGCAAAAGGGTCGTGTCCCGAGGCGTGGTGTAGGAGCCGGGGCGCTCATCTGGTCACCGGCGTGTCTGGCCGGAAGGTTCACGTGGTCGCAGCGGGCAACGTGAGGGCGAGATCATCGCGCAAGGGGGCGATGGTTTCCAGGGTCATGTAGCGCGCCCGCTGGACCGCCCATTCGTCGTTCTGTTCGAGCAGGATGGCGCCGATGAGGCGGGTGATCGCCGCCTCGTTGGGGAAGATGCCCACCACCTCGGTGCGCCGCTTGATCTCGCCGTTCAGCCGCTCCAGCGGGTTCGTGCTGTGGATCTTGGCGCGGTGCTCCTTGGGAAAGGTCATGAAGGCCAGCACGTCCTCCTCGGCCTCGTCGAGCAGGGTGGCCAGCTTGGGCAGCTTGGGGCGGACCTGATCGGCCACCTGGCGCCACTGCGCCTTGGCGGCGCCGGCGTCATCCTGGGCGAACGCGGTGGCGATGAAGGCCGACACCACGCGCCGGCCGCTCCGCCCGGCATGCGCCAGGGCGTTGCGCATGAAGTGCACCCGGCAGCGCTGCCACGTGGCGCGGAACACCTTGGAGATGGCGACCTTGATGCCTTCGTGGGCGTCGGAGATCACCAGCTTCACCCCGGCCAAGCCGCGGCGCTTGAGCTTGCGTAGGAACCCGATCCAGAAGGTCTCGGCTTCCGAGGCGCCGATGTCCATGCCCAGCACCTCGCGCCGGCCGTCGGTGTTCACGGCCACCGCGATGGTGACCGCCACCGAGACGATGCGCCCGTTCTGGCGAACCTTCACGTAGGTGGCGTCGATCCACAGGTACGGCCAATCGCCTTCGATGGGGCGCTCCAGGAAGGTCTTCACCCGCTCGTCGATCTCCTCGCATAGCCGGCTGACCTGGCTCTTGGAGATGCTGCTCATGCCGAGCGCTTTCACCAGATCATCCACCGAGCGCGTCGAGATGCCGTGGACGTAGGCTTCCTGGATCACGGCGGTCAGCGCCTTCTCGGCCATGCGGCGCGGCTCCAGGAAGCCAGGGAAGTAGCTGCCTTTGCGCAGCTTGGGGATGCGCAGCTCAACCGTGCCGGCGCGGGTATCCCAATCACGCTCGCGGTAGCCGTTGCGCTGAACCAGCCGCTCGGCGGAGCGCTCACTGTGGGCGGCGCCGGTCAGGCCTTGCACCTCCAGTTCCATCAGCCGCTCGGCCGCGAAGCCGATCATCTCGCGCAAGACGTCAGCGTCAGGGCTCTTCTCCAGCAGCGCGCGAAGCGCCATCATCTCGTCGGTCATCGTGGTCACCCTTCGGTCGGGTTGAGGTGTGGTGACCAGACTCTACCGAAGACCCACGATGACCGCCCCGCCGTGGAAAACCGGCCCGCCTACGCCAGCTCTGGGGGGCGCTTCGGCGGGCCGGTTCCCCACAGCTCCTACACCACGTTCAGGGACGTGACCTTCAAAAGTCAGGTGAAGGAAGCCGCCTTCGGTTTGGATGAACGAGACGGTGCAGCATGATTCTGATGGCGGCGACGGTGACCATGGCCTCGGGGACGTCCGTGCATTCCTCATGATCCTTGGACAAGCGTCGCCATCGTCCGAGCCATCCGAAGGATCGCTCGACCACCCAGCGGCGCGGAACGAGGATGAAGCCGTCACCGGCGATGCGCCGGACAATGATCAGCGTCAGCCCGAGCAGGAAATAGACGAGGATCACCGGCATCCGGTTGCAGATGCTGTCGGCGAAGACGGCCCGTAGCCAGCAATAGAGCCGCTTGATCCGCGTCAGCAACGCTCCGCCGGTGCTGCCGGTATCCTGGATGTCGACAGCCTGGACGAGAACACCGAGCAAGAAGCCCGAAGTGTCGACGGCGATGTGACGCTTGCGGCCCTTGACCTTCTTGGCCGCGTCGAAGCTGAGCGTCCCCCTTTTCGTGGTCTTCACGTTCTGGGTGTCGAAAATGGCGGCGGTTGGGGTCGGATCGCTGCCCTCCTGCTCACGCAGCATCACCACCAGATGATGACGCAGGTTTTCCCACACGCCGGCTTCCAGAAATGCGCGGAAGTAGCTGTAGGCTGTGGGCCAGGGCGGGAAGGCCGGTGGAGACGGCAGGCAGCGCCATTGGAGCCAGTCCGCACCACGGTGAACAGGGCATCCAGCAGTCGGCACACGTTCGTGCTGCGGGGGCGTTCGCCGGGCTTGGCAGGCGCCGTAATCGCCAACCAACCGGCGGTCCTCGGGTGTCCACATCGGCGGCCTTCGGCAATGGGTTTCCCTGCCAATAGCTGCCGCCTCAAACCCTAGCCCCGTCAGTACAGCTTTCGAAACGGGCTATGAGCGCGACGAGGTGATATTTGCATCAATCCGCGGAAATCATCAAGGTCAGCAGCCAGCGGCTGCAACAACAGGATGGACACGTGGATGCATCCTTCTTGGCCAGTCAGTTCGGATTTCCCTCATGCGCCAGAGGGGTCGCCCGCACATGGGCTTCCAACTGATTACCAATCTCATAGAGTTATAGAGGCACTTTCTTCAAAGAATACTTGCCTTGTGAGGAGAATTTCTCCTGTTTATCATTTTTATTATTCTCACCATCTTTCTGACTCGGAAGCCTGTATAACATATGGCGCTCAAAATCTTTCCCAACAACCGGATCATTTACCTCCGCCAGACCATTCATAGCTTGTTCAATAACGGCATGAACCCAAGCCGGCAATTCGGGGGCGATACTGTATTTAACCCATGACGCGTCCCTTTGTCTGCAAGCGAGTCCTGCATTTTTGAGTATTGCCAAATGCTTAGAAACCTTGGGTTGAGGAACTTGCAAAAGAAACGCTAGATCATTGACTGCCATGGCCCCATTAAGACGCATCATGATGATACAGCGGAGGCGAATGGGGTCCGAGAGCGCTTGAAAAAGGGAACACGCATATTCCAGCATTAGGATATCCTTTATAGCGCATATACCTTGAAAAGCATATCCGTTTTTCGAATATGCGAAATATAGATATGCCCACATGCGCATATCCGTCAACGACGATATGAGGGCCGACCCGAATCGCTGATCTGCGTTGCTCGCCCCGGCATATAAGCAGCAGACGACGAGAAAGCGCACACGGCACCGTGCACGCTTTCTGCTTGAAACGGGCGTGAAGAAAGATGCTCGGATCGGCGTTGCCATCCACGTTGTGGTGGTCGACACTTCCTTCCTTGCGCTCGCGTCTCAGTCGGACAGCGATGTCTCTCCGATCACGCCAAATATCATGCAAACAAAGCGCCGCCATTCCGTAGCGGTCCAATCCTCCAACCGGCGTTTCCCAATCGCGTGCGTGAACCTGAGGGCCAAATCGGCGGCCTCCTTGACCCGCTTGCTCTGCAAGATCTTAAGGTCGTCAGCAGCATTCACTGAAGTCTGGACGACCCAGACGATCCGCGACAGCAGCCTTTCGAGGTCGATGCGCGAAAGAGAGGCGAAGCCGTCCTTTCCGACATGGCAGAGGTATGCACCTGCAGCCAAACGTGCGCTGGCGAGCGCGTAGCGCAGCATGGCTGCGTGGTCATTTTGTCTCGCGTGGTGTGGGGACAACCTGCGATACACCTCGCCAAACATCAGCGAGCGCGTGTTTGCAACGTTTCTGTCGTAAACACAAGACATGCACTAATCCTTTCTGATTAGGTGAAGAGGGAACGTTCCTGAAGGATTTGGTGATAGTTTCAGTCCGACAGCGGTTGTACCGGCGTCGACACTCTCCGCTGGCACGGCCAACCACTGAAAAACTCTCGAACCCGAATTAACCGAGGCAACTATGGCCGACGGATCTGAAATCGTGCGTGATGCACTTCTCAATCACCAGCTGCACAAGGAGTGGAAACTTGATCAGTTGATCCACCTGCTACGCTGCGGGCTTCTGTCGTTTCAGGCGCAGCGTTGGGTGGCACGCTTTCTCGACAACTCCGAAAAGGCACCGTTCAGATTTGTTCTGAAGCGTCGTATCGTCCAACGTCCGCCGACCTACCCAAATGCGGCACACGACGCCTTGTGGGGGCCATTGCTCCACAAGCTGGACGTCAACGAACTGGTGCGGCGTCTGCAGGGCGGCTGCTTAGCGCCCGACGACCAACGTTGGCTTGCCGAGCTGTTCGACCCGAACTCGGACGCTCCAATGCTGTTCGCCATCCGCCTCCCGAAGGGCGGCCAATCCATTCCGGATCGCAAGGGGCAACTTGAAGCCTTCGGAGAGCTCATAGCTCCCCGGTTCGAACAGGTGAGCAACCAGAAGCGGTTGGTCGCGGAACTCATGCAGGAGCACCAGCGCTCGCGTTCCTACATCTACGAGGCTCTGCAGGCCTACCGGGAGCTCGAAGAGACGAGGACCGCGATGTTCCTGGAGAGCCTGGAGGATAAATAGCCCTATTCGGCCGGACTCCACGCTTGTTGCGGCAATCCGGCCAATTCACATTATGGGGGCTCGTTTCCACTGCGTTCCCGCGAAGACGAGCATGATCACCCCGGATTCACTGCACTCCGTTCGGCGCCATTCGCATCCGCCCGTTACGGCGGATTGCTTTGACGACCGCCCGAGCGACGACACCGGCCTCATCGGGCTTTCCCGCTTGCTGGCTCGTGTCGCCGCCAAGGCGTGGATCGAAGGGACCAGCGACTTCGGAGATTTGCCCGGCTTCCGCGACGCCAAACCCGGAGCCTCCGATGCCGAAAACCTTTCCTTCCAAGACGACTGAGTCGCGCATGCTGACGGTCGAACAGGTCGCGGATATCACCCAGACCTGCTCGCGGTGGATCCGCGAACAGATCAAGGCTGGACACCTGCACGCCCACCGCTTTGGGCGCCTCGTCCGCATCGCTCCCGAAGACCTGGAAGTCTTCATCAAGATGCACCGTCGCTAATTCACCTGGATTCCTCATAGTTCTGCCCATTTCAATGGGTTGAGAGGCCATTGGGAGAACACTACGGAGCAAAACCTTCCGTTTTGTCCCGTGGTACTGTCCCAAAACGGTCACCGGGATCGCGCCACTCCATAACATTCCACAAGGTTCCCATGGACACCATTTACCCCGCCCTCCGCACGACCACGCCGACCATTGCGAAAAAGCCCCGCACGCTCGCCGAATTGCTGGATAGCCTCGACGCAGCTGATCTCGAGGTTGGCAAGCAGCGAGCCCTGCGTTCGTCGATCGTTTCCATCGCCAAGCTCCTGAAGGCTGCCCCCGATCAGCTGGAGGCCAACGAGCGCGCCTTGCTGGCTCGCCTGCACAAGCTGCACCCGCGTGAGGTCGGCGTCAGCGCCAAGCGCCTGCAGAACCTGCGGGCCGATCTCACCCGCACGCTTCGGCTGGTTGGCTGGTCCGAAGGCCGCAATACCCGGATCTTCACGGAGGCCTGGGCAGCCCTCTATGAGCAGGTTCCCAGCAAATTCACGCGCTATGCCCTGACCCGCTTCTTCCGCTTCTGCTCGGAACGGGACATCGCTCCGGAGCATGTCGATGACACCGTGGTAGCCGGTTTCCGTCACTACCTCGACAAGGTGGACTTCTGCCGCGGCCCCGCGACCATGCAGCGCGATCTGGTCCGCATCTGGAACCGGATGACGACGGCTGTCCCGACTTGGCCGAAGACCCGCCTCACGTTGCCGCGCTCGCCCCGGCAATGGTCGCTGGAATGGCATTGCTTTCCCGAAAGCCTGCAGACCGACGTCGACAACTGGCTCGCGCAACTGACCGGTGATGATCCCTTGGCCGAATTCGGCCCCAAGAGGCCGATGAAGCCGAGCACACTCAAGGCGCGCCGGCAGCAGGTCCGCATGTGGGCCTCCGCCATCGCCTTGCGCGGCAACGACCCGAGCACACTCAAGTCGCTCGCCGATTTGGTCACAGTGCACACATTCAAAGAAGCGCTGCGGTACCTCATCACGGACAACGGGCACGGCAAGGCACAGCCGGCTGCCCTGGCCATCGCCATGCTGGGCGCCGCCCAGCACTGGGTGCGTCTGCCGGATGATCAACTGGAAGTACTGCGCGCCGTCGTCCGGCGCATCAGGCCGCCGCGGCAAGGGATGACCGACAAAAACAAGTCCATTCTGCGCCAGCTCGACAACCCGGCCCGCCTCGCCGACCTGCTGCAGTTTCCCCAGCGGGTGACCGACAGCGTTTACCGCCAAGCGCTCGGCACCCGCGGCGAAGCGCTGCGCGTTCAGACCGCCGTCGCTGTAGAACTGTTGCTGATGACGGCCATCCGTCGCGCCAACTTGGCCACGCTCTGCCTCGACCGCCACTTGCGTTGGACCCGCTCACCGATCGGCGACACCGTCCACATCGTGTTGGAGGCACACGAGGTGAAGAACGGCCAAGATCTCGCCTTCGAGTTACCGCCTGCGTCCACCCGTCTGCTCAACCTCTATCTGCGTGAGTATCGCCCGCAGTTGACCGAGCCGGACAACCGCTATTTGTTCCCCGGCAAGGGATCTGGCCACAAAGCTCTCCACCGCCTGTCCGAACAGATCAGCACTCAGGTCCACAAGGAAACCGGACTGACGGTGACGGCGCACAGCTTCCGTCACATCGCCGCCAAGCTGAACCTGCAGCACGACCCGACCAACTACGAAGGGACCCGCCAACTGCTCGGGCATCGGAACATCACCACCACGGTGACCCACTACGCCGGGGAGGAACGCGCCGCGAACATCCGTCGTTATGATCGGCTGGTCGAAGATCTCCGCTCCAGGCCATCACTCTCCCCACGCCGTATGGAGGCTCGGTGATGCCCCGCGGCCGCCGCCTTCTGCCGTTGGCCCCGCTCGCCCTGAAAACCTGGCCGGACGTTGACCGCCACGCCTGGGAGATGGCCCGCGCTGGTTCGGACCCGCTGGACGATCCCGGTCTGGCTGCCCATTGGCGTGCCGTCACCGCGGACCACACCGTCCTGTGCTACGGTCACTGGCTGGCATGGCTCGCCGATCAGAGCCTGCTCGATCCCGTCCTTCCGCCGGACGGCCGGATCACCCGCGAGCGCGTGCATGGTTATCTCGCCTACCTGCGCCGTTCCCTGGCACCAAAATCGATTGCGACCATGATCACGCGCCTGCACGAAGCGGTCCGCGTCATGGCGCCCGGTGCCGATATCGGTTGGCTGCGCACCGCCGCCTCTCGGTTGGAAGCGCAGGCGGTGCCGGCGCGCAGCAAAATGGATCGGCTGGTTGAGACCAACCGCCTCGTCGAGGCCGGCTTGCGTTTGATGAGCGAGGCGCAGTCCAAGCGCAATCCGCGCACCCGGGCGCTCCACTACCGCGACGGATTGTTGATGGCCTTCCTGGCGCTGCGGCCCATCCGCCTGTCCAACCTCGCGATGATGGCGCTCGGCTTGCACGTCCTCATCGACGACGATTCCGTGCTCGTGCGCTTTGCCGGTTCCGAGATGAAGACGCACCGACCACTGGAATTCCCGTGGCCCAGTTCTCTGGTGCCCCATTTGCATGCGTACCTTACGGAACATCGCCCGGTCCTGTTGGAGGGGCTGGCGTCGGACGCTTTGTGGATCGGCCGGCTTGGGCCCCTCGACCTCAAAAGCGTGCAGCAGATCCTGCCGCGGGTGACCAAACGGACGGTTGGGGTTGCGATCCCGCCGCACTTCTTCCGGGACTGCGCGGCGACCACCGTCGCGCTTCGGGCTCCCGAGGAGGTGGCGATCATCATGTCCATTCTGGGCCATGCCACGTTGCGGACATCGGAGCGCTACTACAACCATGCGGCCTCGCTGAACGCCGCCCGACAATTGCAGGACACCGTGCAGCACTTGCGCAGGACAGGGCCGGGAACCCGGGGCCGACGCCCGAGCGTGGAGGGCTGAGCATGAAAGCCGTCATCTACGCCCGCTACAGCTCCGACCAGCAGCGTGACGCCTCCATCAAGGACCAGGTTCGCCCGTGCCGGGAGCGTCTCGCTCGGGAAGGCCGGACACTCACCCAGACCTACGCCGACCGGGCGATCAGCGGCGGTTCGCTCTTGCGCCCCGGCATTCAGGCGTTGATCGAAGACGCGATGGCCGCCCGCTTCGCGGTCGTGGTGGCCGAGGCGCTGGACCGGATCAGCCGTGATCAAGCGGACGTCGCCGCCTTCTTCAAGCGCATGCAGTTCGCCGGCATCCGCATCATCACGCTGGCCGAGGGGGAAATCACCGATCTGCACGTCGGCCTGAAGGGCACGATGAACGCCCTCTTCTTGAAGGATCTCGCCGACAAGACGCGGCGCGGCTTGCGCGGCCGGGTGGAGGCTGGTGCTTCGGCGGGCGGGCGGTGCTACGGCTATGATGTCGTGCACGCCTTTGGGCCCGATGGGCTGCCGGTGCACGGACAGCGGCGCATCAACGAGGCCGAGGCAGCCGTTGTCCGTCGGGTTTTCCGCGATTACGCAACCGGGCTGTCTCCCAAGCGCATCGCCCTCGCCCTCAACGCCGAAGGCATTCCCGCCCCGAGCGGCG
>NZ_JBSNCF010000002.1:2500-332500 GCF_058780535.1 Azospirillum sp. UENF 211521 | reverse complement strand
ATCCAATTGGTGATCCCGAGGATCGGCTCCGACATACCCCGCCCCTTGTGTACCGCGACCTTGGCGCGAAGAATGACACGCATTCTTTGCAAATTCATTGCGTGAAAATGCCGCTTCCGTAAGACGGCGGCGGCGCTCATAGAATGCGGCCCATGCGCGCCGCTTACCTCAACCTCGCCCTGTCGATGACCCTGGTCGGCTTGTCCGTTCCAGCGTCCAAGGTGATCGTATCCCACATCCCGCCGCTTGTGGCCGCGGAAATGCGCTTCGCCCTGGTCGCGGTGCTTCTGGCACCCTTTGCCCTCAGGGGTCGAACAGCGGCGCTGCCGCGCAATGGCCGGGACTGGACGAGCCTCACCCTGCTCTCCCTGTTCGGCATGGTGCTGTTCAACCTGTTCCTTCTCTATGGGCTGCGCGAGACCAGCGCGGTGGCCGCCGGAATCATCACCAGCACCATCCCGGCCATGACCGCGCTGGGAGCGGCGCTGATCCTGCGCGAGCGGATCGGGGCCGGCAGTGCCGCGGCCATCGCCTTGGCGGTCGTTGGCATGGTGGCGCTGAATCTGCGCCCCGGTGGCGGCGGTGGACCCGACGATTCCGTCGTCGGCAACGCGCTGGTGCTAGGAGCGGTGGTGTCGGAGGGGCTGTACGGAGTCTTCGCCCGGCAGCTCGGCGGTCGGATTCCGCCTTTGGCGCTGACCTGCCTGGCGAATGTGCTGGCGGCCGCGATGATGGCGCCGGGTGCCCTGGCGACGCTGGGCGGCTTCGATCCGGCCGCGGTGCCCGGCTGGGTCTGGCTGCTGTTCGTGGCGTCCGGCCTGACCGGCGGGTTGCTGGCGGTGGTGCTGTGGATGCGCGGGATCGCCCATGTCCCGGCCAACCGGGCCGGGTTGTTCACCGGTCTGATTCCGGCGGCGGGCGTGCTGGCCGCCGTGCTGTTCCTCGGCGAGGCCTTCACGCTCGCCCACGCCGCCGGGCTGCTGTGCGTTCTGTTCGGAATCGCGATGGGGACGGGGGCGCTGCGCCTGCCCAAGCGCTTCACGCCGAGGTAGCGAGCAGCACGCCCGTCCGAATCACAGGGATTCCTGGACCAAGGCGACGCCCTTGACCTGGGCGTAGACCGGCTGGCCCGGCGACAGCCCGAGGGCGTCCCAGCTCTTGCGGGTGACGCGGGCGAGCATCCGCGCGCCCCTGCCCTCCTCGCCCAGAGCCACGACGGCCATCATCTGCACCTCATCCTGCTGCTCCGCCGCGACGATGCGGGCTGGAAGCGCGTTCAGGATGGTGCTGCCCTCCGGCGGGTTGCGGGCGAGGCTGACGTCGGACGCCGCGATGCGGGCGCGCCGCGCCGTTCCCTGCGGCCCGAGGTCGCCCGGAACGAGCAGATGGCCGCCGTCCAGCCGCAGCAGGGTCAGGCCATAGGCGTCCTCCCGCCCGGCCACCACCGCGGGCAGGGTCACCCCGGCCTCCGGCATGCGGGCGATGGGCAGGGTGGGATCGGCCTGAAGCTCCTGCATCGGGCCGGCGGCGACGACGCGCCCCTGGCGCAGCAGCACCAGATGGTCGGCCAGCCGCTCGACCTCCGCGATGTCGTGGCTGACATAGAGCACGGGGACCGACAGCACGCCGTGCAGCCGCTCCAGATAGGGGAGGATCTCCTCCTTGCTGAAGCGGTCGAGCGCCGCCAGCGGCTCGTCCATCAGCAGCAGGCGCGGTTGCGAGAGCAGCGCGCGGCCGACGCCGACCCGCTGGCGCTCGCCGCCGGACAGATGCTCCGGCGAGCGGTCGAGCAGATGCCCCAGCCCCAGCAGGTCCACCACGTCGTCCAGGCGGATGTGCTCCGGCACGCCGCGCCCCACCGTCCGGCGATGGCCGAACAGCAGGTTGGTGCGCACCGACAGATGGGGGAACAGGCTGGCTTCCTGGAAGACGTAGCCGATGGACCGCTTGTGCGTCGGCCGGAAGGTCCGCCCCTCCTGCCAGACATCGCCGTCCAGGGCGAAGCGCCCGTTCAGCCGCTGCAGCCCGGCCGCGCAGCGCAGCACCGAGGTCTTGCCGCAGCCGGACGGGCCGAACAGCGCGGTGATGCCGCGGCCGGGCGCCTCGAACGCCACGTCCAGGGCGAACTGGCCGAGCGTCCCATGGAAATGCACCGACAGGCTCATCGCCCGCCCCGCCCGATGCGCTTCTCCAGCATCATCATCGTCAGGATCACCGTGAAGGAGAAGACCAGCATGCCGCCGGCCAGCAGATGGGCCTCATCCCATTGCAGCGTCTCGACATAGTCGTAGATGGCCACCGAGAGCACCTTGGTCTGGCCGGGGATGTTGCCGCCGATCATCAGGACGACGCCGAACTCGCCCATGGTGTGGGCGAAGCCCAGCACGGCACCGGTCAGGAAGCCGCGACGGGCCAGCGGCACCGCCACGGTGAAGAAGGTGTCGAGCGGCGAGGCGCGCAGCGTCGCCGCCGCCTCCAGCGGACGGTCGCCGAACGCCTCGAAGGCGTTGCGGATCGGCTGCACCACGAAGGGCATGGAGTAGAGCACCGACCCGATGACCAGCCCTTCGAAGGTGAAGGCCATGGAGCGGGCGCCCCACAGGGAGGCCAGCCACCCGCCGGGGCCGTTCGGCCCCAGCAGCATCAGCAGGTAGAAGCCGAGAACCGTCGGCGGCAGGACCAGAGGCAGCGCCACCACCGTGGCCACCGCCTCCTTCCACCAGGCCCCGGACCGCGCCAGCCACCAGGCCAGGGGGGTGCCGACAATCAGCAGGATGACCGTCGTCAGCGCCGCCAGCTCCAGCGTCAGGATGATCGGTTGCCAGCTCATCGGCGGGCGGCCCTTACCAGAGAGTCCGGCATGGTCAGTTCGGCGCCCGCGTGCCGTAGCCGTACTTGGAGATCACCGCGGCGGCCTCCGGCCCCTTGAGGAAGGCGAGGAAGGCCGTGGCGGCCTCGTTGCCGGCGCCCTTCTTCAGCAGGACGGCGTCCTGGAAGATCGGGTCGTGCAGCGCCTCCGGAACCGGCCAGCGGGTGCCGTCCGGCTTGGCGATCACCTGGGACAGGGCCACGAAGGCCAGCTCGGCGGCGCCGGTCTCGGCGAACTGGAAGGCCTGGGCGATGCTGTTGCCCTGGACGATCTTCGGCTGGATCGCCTCGTAGACGCCCATCTTCTTCATCGTCTGCACGGCGGCGAGGCCATAGGGTGCCGTCGCCGGGTTGGCGATCGACAGCTTCTCGAAGGCGCCCTTGCGCAGCGTGTCCTCGCCCAGCGGCGCGTCGCCGGCCTTGGTCCACAGCACCAGACGGCCAACGGCGTAGGTGAAGCGGGAGTCCGGAACGGCCAAGCCCTCCTCCACCGCCTTCTTCGGCGTCTCGTCGTCGGCGGCGAGGAAGACGACGAAGGGCGCGTCCTGCTTGATCTGGGCGTAGAACTGGCCGGTCGCGCCGAAGCTCAGGACGGCCTTGTGGCCGGTCTTCTGTTCGAAGGCGGTGGCGATCTCCTTCGCCGGGGCGGTGAAGTTCGCGGCGACCGCGACGTTGAATTCGTCGGCCCGGGCCGTCGCCGAGACGGACAGCAGCGCGACGGCGGCAAGCAGGAAACGCGTCATTCGAAAACTCCTTCCGATCTATCGTCAATCCACCGCGAGAATGATGTGCGATGCGTCGATCAGCGCGCAGGCCGGGTCGCCGGGCTTCAGGCCGATGTCATCGGCGCTGCGCAGCGTGATGATGGCGGTCAGCGTTTTGCCGCCGCCGATGTCCAGGGTGATCTCGCTGTTGACCGCGCCGTCCTCGCGACGGGACACCACGCCTTCCACGCGGTTGCGCATCGAGGTGCGCTTCGCCTCGTCCGCCGGGGCGAGGATCACGAAGGGCGCCTTGATCAGCGCCGTCGCCGCGCGCCCCGGGAAGAGGCCCAGGTCGCGCACGCTGTCGCGGGTGATGATCGCAACGATCGAGGTCCGGTCCGAGACGGACAAGGTGACCTCGGCGTTCACCGCCCCGTCGGTGATGGCGGTGACGGTTCCACGAAGGGCGTTGCGGGCACTGGTGCGCATGAAGAATCCCCACATCAGGCTGGCCGCCGACAGGCCGGTGCCGTTGAGTTCCGGTTCCAGCACCTGGAAGGCGCGGACCATCTCGCTCTGCAGACGGTGGAAGGTGGCGACCAGCCGTACGCCGTCCGGGGTCAAGGCGGTTCCGCCGCCGCGCTTTCCGCCGGCCTGCGCCTCGACCAGCGGGCGGCCGAACAGGTTGTTCATGGCGTCGATGGCGTCCCAGGCCGCCTTGTAGGTGACGCCGACCGACCGCGCCGCGCCGGAGATGCTGCCCTCGCGCCCCACCGCCTCCAGCAGCCGGATGCGCTCGGCGCCGATCGGCGACGCGTGCGGCCCGGCGAACGACACCTGCGGTTGGACGGACATCAGCGGACACCCCGAAATCGCTATATATGCCGGCTATATAACCATGCACGGCGCAGGTGAACTAGCGCTTTCTGACGAATCCGTCGCTTTTTGAGGTTTTGGGAGGGAAACGGCGGTCACACCGATCCGAAAATCGGAACGCCGCGTCAAAAACATCCTGCTCATGATGCACGGCATCCGCTCATCATGCCGATTTTCTGTGCGGTTCCTGGTGTTCAGACCGGCGTTGTTGTTTGTCTTTTATCGAAAACGGCGTTTTCTTGAAACAAACGGACCCAAATGGACTTGAGAGGAACTTGGAGCCCCGCGACGATCCACGCCGCCCGCACCGCCCCTTTGGCAGGGGGCGGCCGGACATGGCGATTCTTGTATGTAGATACCCTATACAACGAGGCAGCGGGCGGCGCGCTGCCGCCCCGTCAATCCACCAGTTCCCAGTCGAGCGTGGACACGACGCGGACGATCTTGTCGATCTGCCGGCTTTCCATGATGCCGGGCGCCTCGTCGCGGGCGAGGATCTGGAACAGCCCCTGGTTGGCGCGGCGGATGCCGCCCAGAGTGGCGCCGCTGTCGGTCGCGAACTGGGTTGCCGCCTCGCGCGCCTTGGCCGTCGCCTCGGCGATCATCTCGGTCTTCACGTCGTTCAGCCGGGTGAACAGGTAATTGGGGCCGGAGCCCATGCCCGGCTCCCCGCCCAGGGTGACACCCTGGTCAAGCAGTTCCGCCAGATTCTGACTGGCGCGGTCGACCCGCTCCACGTCCGGGCTGCGGATCATCAAAGTGCGGGTGAGGATGTAGCGCTGGTCCGCCGGCCCTTGGCGGTAGGCCTGGGCGAGCAGGTCCACGAGATCGAGCGAGCGCGAGACGACGGCGTCGGCGCCCAGCCCGTAGCGTTCCAGAAAGGCCAGCACGGCCTTCTCGTCCGCCGCCGTCTTCGCCTGGACGGCGGACAGGTCGTCGCCGGTGGCGACGAAGCGCACCGGCCAGAGGGCAAGGTTGGCCTTGACCTCGCGCTCAGCGGAGCCCTTCACGGTGACGAAACGGTCGGCCAGCCGGACCTGGGCGACCTCGCGCCCCGCCGACCAGCCCGCCGCCGCGATCCCGATGGCGAGAAACGCCGCAGCCGCCAGCGCCGTCCGGTTTCCGATCATCCCACTCTCCCTCGTCGCTCTCCTCGGAGGATGAAGGAGGATTGTGGCGAAGCTCAGGCCGGACCGGCGCCCCCCAACTGGATCACGGCGCCGGACTCACACCGCGGTCAGCCAGACGCACAGCAGCGCGTAGGCGACGGGAAAAGCCACCAGACACCAGCGGTCCAGGAGCAGGGACTTCGCCGCGTTGCGCTCATAGATCATCAGCGACACCGCGCTCTGCATCAGGCTGAGGAAGATCATGCCCATGGAGGCGAGGTTGACCCGGTCCGACAGGGTGAAGCCGCTGCTGCGCGGCAGGTCGCTGGCGATGACGAAGTAGCAGGCGACCACGGCGAACAGCGCGCCGATGCCCAGTCCGAAGCGGGGATCGAGGTCCACCGGCTTCACCAGGAAAGCCAGAAAGGCCACCAGCGAGGAGATGAAGATGGTCGAGAAGGTCTTGATGTAATAGACCGAATCCGGCCGCTCCAAGGTGATCGCGTGGGTGTAGCGGGAATAGACCGACTCGTGGTTCTTCGGCAGGGTGATATCGCCGTAGTTGGTGCGGTAGCGGTGCGCCGAGATGGTGGCGCCGTTGTTGATCAGCGTGTAGCCGGAGACGTCGACGTCGGGATCGACGGTGCTGTTGTCGGTGTCCGGCACATAGACGACGTATTCCGCCGTCTGGTCGCTGTCCTCGATCACCAGACGGATCGTCTGGGTGTCCAGCGGAAAATGGCTCACGTCCCAGGGCTGGTTCAGAACGGCCTGGACACGCGCCTGCCCGTAGTTGGTGTCCTTCAGCTTGCGGATCGGGGTGGGCGTGCGGGATTCGATCCGCCCGTTCATCAGCTCGAACGTCTCCAGCGGGTTCAGGGAGTCGTCGTCCCAGCGGAACCAGACGTAGAAGTCCACATTGACCTGATTGTCGCGGAGGTTCACCCCGGTGATCTGGTTGACGTAGGTGCCGACCACCACCTTCGCCGGCCCAGGAGGCGTTTCCGCCCTCGACGCTCCGGGCAGGCCGGTCAGAAGGATGGCGAGAAACGCCAACGCGTACCGAATCATGATGCCCTCTCCTTTCCTGCCGGATGTCAGTGCGCGTGGCTCTTCTTGACCAGCACGTCCATGGTCGCCAGCAGCACGCCGGAGACGATGAAGGTGACGTGGATGGCGACCAGCCACATCAGGTCGCGGTCGGAGACCTCCGACACGTTCATGAAGGTCTTCAGGATCTGGATGGAGGAGATCGCCACGATGCTGGCGATCAGCTTCACCTTGAGCGCGCTGAAATCCAGCTTGCCCATCCATTCCGGGCGGTCGGCGTGGCCGGCGACGTCGATCTTCGAGACGAAGTTCTCGTAACCGCTGAAGATCACCATCAGCACGAGGTTGCCGACCATCGTCAGGTCGACCAGCCCGAGCACGATCAGGATGATGTCGTTTTCCGTGCCGTGGATCAGAAGCGGCAGCGCGTGCACCAGTTCCAGCGCGAAGCGCCAGCCGATCATCAGCAGCGCGCCCACCAGACCGACATAGAGCGGCGCCAGGAGCCAGCGGCTCTGGAACATCACCTGCTCCAGGAAATGCTCGGCCCGGCGCGCCGGACTGCGGCGCCCCTGGCCGTTGCGGGACAGGAGAGGGGTGTCGCCGCTCAGGGCCGACGGGTTCGACTGGGTCATGACTTGCTCGCCAATGTAATGTCGCCACGGATTTGGCCGATTTTCCGGCCGTCGATCTGGTGCTGGTAGGTCATCTGCAACTGGTCGAAGGCCAGCGAGATGGTCTCGGTGCCGTTGCTGCTGTCGTCGTCGTCGACCGACAGCACGTACTCCGTGATCTGCGTGTTCTTCAGGATGATGGTCAGGTACGGCTCGGCGAAGATGTCGCTTTCGCCAAAGAATTCGCCGCCCTGAAGCTGTGCGAAGGTGCGGAAGAAATGGATCGTTGCGGTGACGTCCTTCTTCTGCGGATCAAAGGCCGCCTGCATCAGCTTGGGCGAGGCGAGGTCGAAGTGGCGCTCCAGCTTCAGGCTGTCGACGCCGAGCTTGTCCTGCTTCTGAGCCTTGCGGCCGCTGAAATAGGAGTTGTCCTCGATCGGGTCGTCGTAGTTGAAGCCGCCGACCTCGCGCTTGCCCGAGGACAGGTCGAAGCTGACGCAGTCGGCCAGATTCTTGTAATTGCGGATCAGTGACTCGCCCTTGATGCCGGGATAGTCGAGCAGGATGCGGGGCATGGCTCAGCGCTCCTCAAGCCGCAGAAGGCCGAAGATCCGCCCGACCTCGCCGCGGTCGCCCAGCAGCTCGGCGTAAAGCTCCGGCAGGGACAGGTTCCCCCAGGCCGCGGCGCGGCGGACGAGGTAGGAGGTCGGGCTGTGCGGCTCCTCCCGCGCCAGGAAATCGGCGATCTGGTGCAGCATCGCGTAGGCCTCCTGCCGGGTCCGCGGCCCACCGGGGCGGGCGAAGGCGGCGGGGATGATCTCGGCGGACGCGTCGATGGTGGCCCCCTCGTCGCCCTCGGCCTCCTCCGTCGCGGCGGCGGCGCCGTCCGGATCGATGCCGCGCTTGGCGAGCGCCTCGCGGTGGAACTGGATCAGGCTTTCCAGAAGTCTTCAGAAGCTGGCTGAAGCCGGGGGCGGCGCGCCCGGCCACGGCGTCCAACTCCGCCGCCAGGGTGCGCACCGCCGTCACCGTGTCGCGCAGATGACCGTGCTGGGTCTGGTAGAAGTCCGGCGGCGTGCGGTCCTGCGCGGCGAGGATCTGCTCGACCGTCACCTCGCCGTCATCGACCGCCGCGTGGAAGGCGCGCGGGTCGCGGGTGGCGAGCTTGCGCAGGCGTTGCGCGTTCTGCCAGTCCTGGAAACGGTGAGTCTCGTCGGTGTGCGGCCCCGGCTGGGTGATGGCGGTCGCCATCAGGTCGCGCGACAACTGGCTGTCCAGCCAGACCAGCGGCGCCAGCCGCGGCTCCGGGTCGCCGTCGTCCAGCCGCGGGTAGAGGCCGTCCCAGAAGTCCTCAACCAGCCCGTGGACCAGCAGAACCCCCGGCGCCAGCCCCGCCGGGCCGTGCAGGTGGCCCAGCGCCTGGACCAGCCACGCCGCGACCTGGAGGTCCTTGGTGCGGGTCTTCAGAAGGTCAGAGGACTGCTGGACGACGCCCTTCCAGTCGGCCTTCTTGACGGTGGTCTGCCAGATGCCCTGATCCAGATCGTCGTCCATCCGGCGCGCCTCGGTCAGCGCGTCGAATTCCGGGCCATGGCGCAGATCGTCGCCCGCCGGATCGTCGCCGGGGATGGGCTGGAGCAGGGCGCCGATGTCGATCAGCGGGTGGGATGCGATCATTTGGCTGCTCACGGGAAGCGTTGGGCCGCGGGGCGGAGCATCGGGGACTGGGACGGCGGGGTGCCCAGGTCGAAGAAGGCGCGGTCCGCCGGGGCCACCGCGCCCGACGGCGCCGGCCAGCCGGCCAGGCCCGGCATCCGCCGCATGCTGCCGACCGGGGCCAGCGGCGGCGCCTGCGCGGGCAGCGCCGGCACGGCCACCTTCTCCTCGCGCGGCGGCTTGCCGTCGGCCAGGACGGTGCGCTTGACCGCCAGAGTCATGAAGACCCGCACGTTGGGCTTCACCACGGGTTGCGGCACCGCCTGCACGGCCGGAGCGAACGGCAGCGGGGCAGCGGCGGCGGCTTCCTTGACCGGGCCGCTGGCGGTGGCTTCGAACAGCAGCAGCGGCTCGGTGTCCGGACCGGGACGGCGGTCGCGCTGCGGCGCGGCCTGCCGGCTGGCCAGGGCGAACAGCGCCCAGGGACCGTCATAGTCGAAGCGCAGCGAGGGGCCGTCGACCGTCACCCCAGCACCGACGCCGGACACCGGCAGCACCGTGCCGTCCTTGGCCCAGCGCAGCGTCAGGCTCAGCTTGTCGCCCGGATACCAGCGCAGCGGCGTCCGCGGCAGCATGCTGGACAGGGAGCCGTTCGGCGTGGCGAGCTTCCATTCGATGATGTCGCTGCCCCCGGCCTCGCGACCGCGGTTGACGCGGAAGGCGGGGTCGAGCGCCAGACCGCCGCTCTGGTCCGGGGTCACCGCGGCGATCAGCAGCGGGCGCGCCCGGTCCATGGTTTCCACGAAGCGCAGCGCCTCGCGTCCGGCGGTGCCGAAGCGTTCGCCGCGGCGCAGCCCCTCCAGCACGAAGGCCGAGCGCGCGTCGAACCGCTCGTAGAAGGCGCGCACCGCCGCCGGGTCGGCGTCCTCGCCCGGCACGGCGCCACCGGAGATTCCTGAAGCGGCGAAGGGGAAGCGTCCGGCCAGCATCTCGTTGAACGAGGCGGCCATGTCGACGTAGGCGTCGTAGACGCGGGCGTCGGCGGCCAGCACGCAACGCGTGGCGATCCACTGCTTCAGCTCGGCCAGACGGCTGCGGAAGAAGTCGTCCGGCACCCCGTCGATGGCGCCGAGATTCTGGCAGCCGGCGGCGTCCACCGCGGCGCTTTCCACCGTCACGAACTTTTCGAGCTGCGCCAGGGAGCTGTTCGGGCGACCGCCGTCATACTTGTCCAGTTCAGTGATGATGCGCGCCCATTTGGACGCGGCGCCCGACCCGGTCCCGGCGCCCATCACCGGGCGCTCCAGGATCTCCACCACCGGGGCGGCGATGTCGCGGGCGAGCACCGTCACCTCCTGCCGGGCGTTGCCGAGATAGAGCGCCAGCCCGGCCGGCGTGGTCTGGCCGAACAGCAGGTGCGGCACCAGCGGCCCGTCCACCCAAACGTCCAGCGCGTGCGCGTCGGGCCGGTAGAGCTGGTCGCCCTCCAGCAGTCGGTCGGCCTGGGCCAGAACGGCGTTGGCCTGCCGGGCCACCGTGTCGCGGATGGTGTCGGCGGAGGTGGTCAGCCCGATCTGGCGGAAGGACTGCATCGTCTCGGCCAGCACCGGGAAGGCGGTGCGCAGCGCGTGGGCCGAGGCGCGGAGCTGCGCCAGCCCGCCCGCCCGGTCCACCCCGCCGCCGGCCGGGCTGCCGGCCAGGGCGCGGGCGAGGATGCGCTCAACCCCCTGGCGGAGCTGGTGCTGCGCCGCCGCCCGCATGGAGGTGCGCAGCATGGCCGGCGCCTGCGGCAGGTCCTTGGCGTCGAACAGCAGATAGTCCTCGACCAGCGGCGGGATGCTGTCCAGAGCGGCGCGGTCCCAGCCGGCGCCCACGGCGGGCATCGCCAGCGCGCCGGTGTCGTCCGTCTTCATGAAGCGGCGGGCCATCCACACCGACAGGGTGCGGCGAAGCTGCTCCGCCGCCGGGGCCAAGCGGGCGCCTCCGCTGGGGGCCTGCTCCAGCAGGCGCCCGATCACGGAGTCCAGGCTGCGGGCGCCGACGCCCGCCTCGTCGTAGCGGCGCTGCGCCAGATCCAGGATGTCGGCGCGCAGGGTGGGGCCGAGCAGGTCGGACTTCTCCAGCCGGCCCAGCAGCGCCTCGAACTCCGGCGGCAGGACGGGGCCGTTGGCGCCGATCCAGGCGCCGCGTTCCGCTCCCAAACCGCGGGCGGCGTCCTCCAGGCTCGACAGCACCTCGGCGTAGGCCGCCGCCGCGTCGGCGCCGGAGCGCGCCCCGCCGGCCAGCAGCTCCAGCTCGTTGGCGGCGACCGACAGCCTTGCGGCGGCGAGGCCGCCCATGGCGAGGTCGCGCAGGTAGGCGTCGGCGTATTGCCGGAAACGGCGGCTGACCTCGGCCCGGTGGGCGGTCAGGTCGATAGGGCGTTGCGCGCCCGGTCCCGGCGCCGGGATGGCGGTGCCGCCCGGCGGCTGGTCGATCTCCCAGCCGTGCAGCCGCGCCGAGAAGCCGCGCGCCACGCCGGAGCCGAGCGCGAAGTCCAGCACCTCGTCCAGCGGCAGGGTCGGGTCGCGAGCGTCCACGTTGTTGTAGGCGCGGGCCAGCCCCTCGGCGATGCCGATCTCGCCCGCGAAGGCGCGCAGCCGCTCGAAGGCGCCCGCCCCCGCCGGCCCGACCCCGCCATCGCGGGTCAGGCGGCGCAAGCGGTCCTCGGCGACGTCGCGCACGGTTGACAGGGCCAGCCGGCGGTAGCCGACGGCCAGCGCGCCCGACACCGAATCCGGGACGCCGCTGATCCAAGCGGCCGGCAGCGGGTTGAAGGTCCAGTCGGTGGGCAGCATGGTCACGCCCTGGACGAAGCGGGCGGCCGGATCGCCGTAGGCGGCGGTCATCGGCGCCCCGGCCTCGACCGCCGGGCGCTGGTCGGCGAGCTGCTGGAGCCCGCCCGGAATGTCGGCCAGGACCGGCACCAGCCGGTCCGACAGGGTGGAGGCGCGCTGCACCCCCACCCACAGCAGCAGGACGGCGGCCACGGCGGCGACCCCCGTCCCCACCGGCCAGGAGTAGCGGCGCCACGCGCGGGACGCGGCCAGCGCTCGGGTCGGCTTGGGCAGGCCGGCCTCGGGGAATATCTTGCGGTTCAGCAGGTCGCGCCCGAACAGCGCCGCCGCGTCCGGATCGGGGCGGCCCGTGAAGTAGAGGCCGCGGACGTAGAGCGTCTCCTGATAGGCGGTGCGCTTGAAGGCCGTGCCGAGCAGGGCGCGCAGCGCCGCCTCCGTCCCGGTCAGCCGCTCCGTCAGGGCGAACAGCGGGGCGCCGTCCGGCGTGGCCGTCGCGCCGAACACCTCCAGCTCCACCGCCAGCAGCCCGTCGGCCAGCGATTGCAGCGCCTCGCTCACGAAGTCGGGGGAAAAGGCGGTCTCCAGCGCGTAGGGGCTCGACCAGCCGAGCATCCCGCCGGTCAGGGACGGGGGCAGAGCCTCGGCCAGCGCCGCGAAACCGGGCGCCTCCTCGCACCCCGTCACCACCACATAGACCGGCAGGGCGAAGCCCAGCGTGCGCTGGATCTCCCACAGCCGGGCGTACAGCTCCGTCCCGCGCGCGGTGGCGCGGCGCACGTCGTCCAGCTCGGCCAGCGGAACGGTGAGGATCAGCCCGTCGGCGGGCAGCATCGGGCGGCGGCGGCCCAGCAGGTCGAGCACGCCGGCCCAGGCGGCGCGGGGATCGTCGACGTCGATGACCACCGCCCGGTCGTAGAAGCGCCAGGAGAAGCCGGCGTGCCGCTCGGCGGTCACCGGGGGGCGCACCTCCTCGGCGCAGGACAGCAGGCCGGCGTCGTCCGACGCGGCCACGCCAGTGCGCAGGTACCAAGGCACCAGATAGACGTTGCGCGACAGCGTCTCGCGATAGGCCGCCAAGCCGTCGCGGAACAGGCGGCGGATGTCACGGACGGTGACGTCCGGCGCCGGCGCCGCGAGTGCCGGGACCGCCCCGCCCTCCTCCGCCGTCGCGTCGGGCGGCGGCAGGGCGGCGGGCTCCGCCGGGGCGGGCGGCGCGGCGCTGCGGGCGCGCAGCAGGATCGCCGCCATCACCGCGATGATCAGCAGCACGAGGACGAGAAGCCCCGCGAAGACCCAGATCTGGTTGCCGGCGATGCCGGACAGGACCGCTGCCAGGAGTTCCATGACCGTCCTCTCCCGTCAGCGGGTCACGCGGACCGATGCCTGAAGCACCGCGTCCGCCGCGTTGGAAAGCTGTGCGGTGGACATCCACCAGAGCGCCTGCCCCAGCACCAGCCACAGCCCGGCGATGGCCCCCAGCACCAGCGGCCAGCGCGGCCCGCGCGCCAGCGTGCGCGCCTTGCCGTCGGTCAGCGTGTAAGCGTAGGCGGCCGGGATCAGCGTCCGTCCGCCGGGCAGCACCCCGGCGCCCAGCTCGGACTCGCGGCCGGCGATGAACTCGAACAGGCGGGCGCTGTAGTCGCGCAGGGTGGACTCGCCGCCCGGCACCCGGCAGCGCCCCTTGAAGCCCATGCCGAGCACGCAGAGATAGACCGCCGCCAGCTGAACCAGCCGCCGGTCGTTGCTGGCGAGCAGCGCCTCCATGCGGTCGAACACCCGCTCGCCGGCCAGCCGGGTGCGGAACACCGCCTGCTCCAGCAGCACACTGCGCCACAGCTCCCGCCCGTTCCATTCCACGTCGTGGATGAACAGGTCGTCGGCCAGCGCCGCCATGGCGTATTGCGCCTCGCGGTGCTGGCTGATCATCAGGTCGGTGCCGGTGCGCCCGACCTGGACCGCCTGCGCCTCCAGGAAGTCCTGGAGGCGGCGGATGATGATCTCCGCGTCGGGCTCCAGCGCCAGGGCCGGCACCGCCGCGGCGGCACCGCGCGGCGCCGGGATCGCCAGGGCGTCCTCGGTCAGGAAGGCCGGCAGGCTGTCCGCCGTCTCCCCAGCGGCGCCCTCGGGCTTCGCGGCGGCGGCGGGACGACCCGCCCCGACCGCGGCGCGGTGCCTCTGGAGTTCCCGCGCGAAGGCGAGGAAGTGATCGACCAGATCCCGGCGGTGCAGCATGGCGGTCATTCCCAGCCTCAGGCGCTGACGAAAAGGGTGATCTCGACGGGGCGGAAGCGGCTGCCCAGCGAGTCCGGATTCCAGATCTCCAGCCGCTCGCCGGGGACGATGTAACGGGGATCGACCTTGATCTCGAACGGCACCACGCCGCGCGGGGCGGCCACGCCGCCCTCGCCGCTGTCGTCCAGCGCGACGCGCTCGGCCCCCTTCACACGCAGGCCGGACAGCGTCTCCAGCCGCGAGCGCGAGGCGACGATGCAGTTCTCCATCCAGGCGGCGACCTCGCTGACCGGGGCGGAAGCCGGGCCGCGCACGCCGACGACCAAGCGGCCCTTCAGCCAGGCCTCGTCCATCGGCAACCCGAACATGCCGTCCTCGAAGGTGAAGGGGATGCGGGCGACGCCCTCCTTCACCCGGTCGATCATGCGCAGGATGAAGTCGCGCACCTCGCCGAAGCTCGCCATCGGGTCGTCGTGGTCGTAGCGCGACAGCTTGGCCGGCACGGCGCCGCTGGCAAAGGCCGACAGGTGGCCGGCCAGCGTGCAGAGCGACATGTAGACGTCGAACGGGTGGCAGACGCCGACGCCGAGCTGCGCCTCCAGCGGCGGCAGGCCGGTGACGAGGCTGCGGATCTCCGTCCGCGCCGCCTCGGCCAGCTCGGTCGCCGGGTTGCCGTTGCCGACGCCGGAGCGTTCGGCCAGGAACAGCGCCTTCTCGCGCACGCGCCGCACCACCTCCGCCCCCAGCCGGCCGAGCGGCGCGTTGGCGGCGACGGTCAGCGCTGGCGGCACGAAGTCGGTCAGCACGAAGGCGTCGTTGCGGAAGGTCGCCTGCGCGACCGGCATCGAGACGAACTTCTGCGGCGGCTTCTGGGTCGGGCCGGTGGTGGCGAACAGGGCCAGCCGCGGGCGCAGCCGGGCAATGGACAGCTCCTCCCCGCCATGCTGGTCGGCGACCGGCGCGCCCTCGACCGAGACGTAGCGCGGCGTCTCGCCCGGCCCCGGCGCGCGGTCGCCGCGGGCGGCGGGAACGATCAGGTGGATGGTGATCTGCGTCTGCCCCACCGGGTCCGCGTAGGCGGAAATGTCCACCTCCAGCGGCTCGTCGGTTCCGGCGCGGTAGTCCACGACGAGGCCGTCGGGCAGGATCGCCTCTAGCTCCCGCACCTGGACCAGCCCGGAGACGAGCTGCACGCGGTCGACCTGGAGATGGACGACGCCCCAATGGAAGGGCCGCGCCTGCCGGACATGGTAGGTCAGCTGCCGCTCGTGCCGCAGCGCCTGCTGCTGGAAATGCTGCGGGGCCAGCAGCATCCCGTCGTGCCAGTCGATGGCGTCGGGAATGTCGCGCGCCTCGGTCATTCGGCCCTCACGGAATGGGAAAGAACATCACGGAACCAGTTCGACATCCTTGTCCCCGGCGGTGAGGGTCAGCGTTCGTGTGTCCGGCACCCGCAGGCGGTGCGGTCCCGGCGTGGAATAGTTGGCGAAGACCAGCAGGGCCCAGGCCGGCTCGCCCGGCGGCAGGTCGGTCTTCAGCGTCTGGCCGGGGACCAGCTCCCAGCTCGTCACGCCGAGCGTGGTCGGGTGATCGCGCATGGACTGCTCGCGCTGGCCGAACCACTCCGCGGCGGTCAGTGCCCCCAGCTTGTCCACCAGCGCCTTGTCGCGGACAGCGACGAGGTCGATGGCGACCGGCGTGGTGTCGTTGGCGGCGGGCGCGACCGTGAAGGACACGCTGTCCAGCGCGGCGCGCGGCTTGTCCGCGCATCCGGCGGCGAGCAGCGCCAGCGCCAGCGCGCCGGCCAAACCAATTCCTTTTCCGTTCACCGGAGTCATGGCGTTCAGCGCTCTCCCGCTTCGGCAAGGGTGACGACGGTTCCGGACACCCCATTGGCCCGCGTCAGCGCGTCCAGCGCGCGGGCGGCCTCATCGGCCGCGGCGTAGCGTCCGGTGCGCACGGCGTAGGGGGCATTGCCGCCGGGCAGCGGCGCGAAATCGACCGTGCCGCGCACGCCGCGCTGGGCGGCGGCGGCGGCGAAGGACTCCGCGTTGGCCGGGGTGGCGAAGCGTCCGAGTTCGATGGCGTAGTGGCGGATCGGCGCCGCCCCGCCGTCCTTCATCGCGTCCAGCCGGTCGTTCAGCGTGTCCTCGACGATGCCCTCCACGCTGTTGCCGGCGAACTCGGTGACGCGATAGCCGGTCTTCTCGATGACGTGGGCGGCGGTGCCGGCCATCCAGCCGGGCAGGAGGCGGCGGGCCGCGTCGGCGGCGCCGCGGGTCACCGGTTCGGTGGCGGAGATCGCCCGTCCACGCGCCTGGTCGCTGAAGATGTCCGCCGTCTCGATCACGCCCTGGCGGGCCTCGAAGCTGTCGGCGACGCTGCTGCGCGCCATCGCGCCCAGCCCTCCGCCGGCCGCGGGCGCTCCGGCGGATGCCATGGAGGAAGCGGCGGCGGAGGCGGGTGCGGACGCCACCGGTGCGCCACCGCCATCGCCGCCCGTCAGGATCAGCGCCGCCATCACCGCGCCGAGCAGCAGGGCCACGACGGTCAGCACGGCGACGCCGGCGGCCAGAGCCGCCACCTGCCATCGTCCGAGCGTGATCGTGGTCATCGCGGGAATTCCTGGGGAAGAAACCGTCGGGCGGACCGCTCGCCGTGCGGGGTGGCGGCCCAGCCTGATAGAAGCATCCCGGCGGCCCAAATCCGCGCGCTGTCTGGTTCGTTCTGGCGTAGTCCCGCGGGGGTTTCGCGGCGATGACCCGGAGGCCTGCCCCGCCGTGCGGAGAAGCCCGCAAATCCGGCGGGTTACCCCGTTGGTCCGAACTGGATCATTCGCCGCCGCCGGCCTTCCCGGGCTGGGCGGCGGGAAGCGGTTCCTCGACCACCACACCGCCGATCCCGGCGGTCCGCTCGAAGGACGGGCGGCGCGCCTCGGCCTGCCAGCGATCGGCGAAGGCGCCGGCGCGCACGCGGTGCCACTGCCCGCCGGCCGCGTCCATGGTCTCGACGATCTCCACCGGCAGGCCCCGCCCGGCCAGCGCCGCCGCGAAGTCCTGGGCGTTCCCGGCGGAACGGAAGACTCCGAGTTCGATGGAGAAGCGCGCCGTGGGCGCCTTCACGGTCGCGACCGGGCGGACCGGGACCGCGGCCGGAGCGGCCTTCTCCGGCTCCGCCTTCGCCGCCTCCTGTGGCGCGGCGGCGGGCGCGGCGTTCGCTTCGGCGGGCGCGGGGTCGTCCGCGGCGCCGGGCAAGCCCCCGCCCGCCAGGAAATAGCCGCCCGCGAAGGCCACCAGGAGGAGCAGCAGCGCCAGAATGCCGATCAGAAGTTTCTTCATGGCACCGCGCTCATGAGTCCGGACCGCCGCACAGCCGCCGCATCTCCGCCGTCTCGCGCTGGTAGCCGAGCCGCACCCGCCGGTCGAGCACGAGGCAGAGGTAGGTGTCCTGCGCCGCCGGGTCGCTGGCGTGGTAGCGGCGCACCGCCTCCGTCCAGGAGCCGTGGCGGTCATACAGCTCCCGCAGGAAGCGGGCGGCGTAGGCGACGTTGACCGCGGGGTCCAGCATGTCCTCGCCACCCGCGAAGGAGCCGGCGTGCCAGCGCGTGTGGATCTGCATGCAGCCGACCGCCACGTCGCCGCGCAGGCCGCCCTCGCCGTCCTGCATCAGCCGCAGCGCCTCGCGCCGCGTCGCCGGATAGTGCGGGCGGCCGGAGACGTTCAGCGCCCAGGGCCAGGGCATCCCGGCCCGCCCGGATTCCACGACGCTCATGGCGTGCAGGATGCCCGGCGGAATGCCGTAGAGCGCCTCCCCGTTGCGCAGGTAGCGGCTGCATTGGAACAGCGCCGGTCCGCCGTCGGACGCCGGGGCCAGCTCCGCCGCCGCCGGCCCGGCGTGCAGGGCGCCCATCAATCCCAGAACACCGGCGAAAAGGCGCCCCGCCCGCCAACCCCTCTCCCGTCCCGGGAGAGGGAATGGAATTCCGCCGGCCCTCATGCCCGCACCCGCAGGGCGACGCACAGCCGGTCCACCGCCATCGCGGCGCCGCCGCCATGCTCGGTCAGCCCGGCGGACACCGCCGCGGTGACGCTGGCCGAGGACAGGTCGTCGAGGTTGCCGAGGATGCCGGTCAACCGCGCCCGCCCGAAGGCGACGCCGAAGCGGTTCTCGCCGTCCAGCAGACCGCCGTTGCACAGCACCAGCGTCGAGGGCACCGGCAGGTCGAGCGCGGTTTCCACCGCCGTTATCGTGGGATCGAGGCCGAGCGGCGGGTTGGCCGCCACCGGCAGGTCCACCACGTCGCCGAAACGCCGCAGCAGGAAGGGCTCCGGCACGCCCGCCGCGGCGAAGACCAGCCGGCGCGAGCGCGGCGACACGATGCCCATGGCGAGCCCGATCGACAGACCGGCGGCGTTGTCCGCCGCCAGCAGCCGGTTGGCGCCGGTCAGGCAGGCGGCCGGCCCGAGCCCGGCCGCCGCCAGCGTCCGCAGAGCGGCGCGCGCCGTCACCGTCATGAAGCCGGCCGCCAGCCCACCGCCCGACACCTGCCCGATCAGCACCGCCAGCGACCCATCCGCCGTCAGGAAGAAGTCGTAGAAGCTGCCGTCGAACTCCGCCGCCGGGCGCATCAGGCCCGACGCTTCCAGGTCGGGGGCCGTGGTCAGGTCGGGCGGCAGGATCGCCGCCTGCATGCGCCGGGCGATCTCGAACTGTTTTTGCAGCTCCACAAGCTCGGTCCGGGTGTCCAACGCCGATTGAAGCTGGCGGACCATGCCGTCGAGTGCGGTGTGCTGGTCGCGCACGCGTTCCGCCATCACCTCGAAGGCGACGGCGAGCGCGCCGGGGTCGTCGGTGCGGGCGCAGGGCGTCCGGCCCTCCGACGCCGCTTCGATGCGGGCGAGGTCGGCGAGAAGCTCCCGCCGCCCCTGCTCCGGCAGGGTTTCCGACAGGCGCAGCATCTGGCGCCGGATGAAGGACTGCTGGCGCAGCCAGTGGCGGGCGCGCCGCTCCTCGGCGTCGCGCAGCGCGCGGCTGCGGCTGCGGAAGACCTCGACGGTGCGGGCGAGTTGCCCGGCCTCGTCGCTGCGCTCCGCCCCCAGCACGGCGACGCCGGTGTCACCCGCGGCCAGGGCCGACAAGGCGGACATGGAGGCGTAGACCGGCGTGAAGACGCGCCGGAAGTACCAGTCCAGCCCCAGCGTCCCCGCCACCAGCACCATCAGCACCACGAGGATGGCGGAGCTGTCCAGCAGGCTGTCGGCCATGGCGGCCAGCGTGGTCTCGCGCACGGTGACGAGGTACAGCGTGCCGTCCCCCTCCGTCCCGGCGATCTTGGGCAGGCGCAGCTTGCGCACGCCGTAGCCGCGGGCGCCGATGGTCGCCTGCACCTCCTCGCCGCGCTCCGCGGCGGGGTGCACGTCGGCCCAGGCCAGCGGCCCGGCGTGCCCGTAAAGCCGCCCGTCGCCGCCGACCAGAAAAGCGGAGCCGCCGAGGACGCCGGCCAGCGCCTCCAGGCTGCCGGTCAGCGGGCGGATGGCGACCAGCGCCCGGTCGGCGGGCCGCTGCGCGCCGAGGGGACGGGCGAGCAGAAGCTGCGCGGCACCGCCGGTCAGCACCAGACCGTCCTGCGTGTCGTTGCGGGCCAGCACCTGCCCTATGCGCCGCTCGTCGAGAAGACGGATCGGCTGGTCGGCTGGGACGGCGAGCAGGGTCTGCCCGGCACCGTTGACCACCGTCACCGCCGTGAAGCCCAGAGCGCCGAGCCGCTCGGCTACTGTCGCTGCGTTGCCGCGCTCCAGGGCGTCGGTGAGGCGGGGGTCGCCCACCGCCACCCGCGCGGCCGCGGCGGACTGATCGAGCAGCCCTTCCCACAGCCGCAGGGTCATCCGTCCCTCGTCCTCGGCGTGGCGGGTGGCTCCGCTCTCGATGCGCAGCAGGGCGAAGACCGCGGCGGTGACGAGCACGGCAAGGACCACCGCGGCGGCGGCCACCGTCATGCGCTGGCGAAGACCGGTCATCGCGCGGCCTCCCCGTCGACCGGAACGCGCCGGCGCGGTGCGGCGTGGCGCCACAGGGTCAGGAGCAACGGCGGCACGGCGGCGATCCCGGCAAGCAAGGCGAGCGAGGGCAGCGTGCCCGCGGCGACCATGGGAGTGCTGCCGCCGGACAGCCAGAGCGCGCCGAGCGTTCCGACCAGGGTCAGCGCGGCCCGCGCCGCGGTCATGCCTCCCCAATCGCCCGACACCGCGAAGCCCGCGTGCCCGGCACCGAGCGCCGCCGCGACGGCGAGCGCGACGGCGGTCCCCGGCTCGACCGGGCCGAGCGCCAGGAGCAGGCCGACCGCCGCCGTCCCCCCCAGGCTCAACAACGGCGCGGCGCTCCGCGGCACCAGGACCGCGACCAGCGCGGCGGCCAGCCAGGCCGGGGTGGCGTGCAGCCAGAGGAGTTCCGCGACCCGGCGAGCGTCCATCGCCCCGCCGCCGTCAGCCCGGCTCAACACCGCCAGAGCCAGCGCGGTGACCAGCCACAGCCCCCAGCCCTTGGGACGCACCGCGCCCTCCGTCCACCAGCGGTCCACCGCCAGCAGGGAGCGCAGGGTCGCCCGCGGCAGGGTCACGCCGGTCCGCCGCTCCAGCCGGACGGCGGCCAGGAGGCCGGCCAGCCCGGACAGCATCGCTCCGGCCATGAGGACACCCGGCACGGCGCCGCCAAGGCACAGGACCGACAGCCCCGTCCCGACGACAAGACCACCGGCGGCGGACACCGCCGGCCCGGCGCGCAGGCTTTCCGCGGCGGGACGCGCCGCCTGGAAGGGAAGTGCTGCGAACAGCCCGCCCAGCACAGCGCCGGCCAGCCATACCGCTGTCCCGTCGCCCAGCCCGCTCAGCAGCGCCCAGCCACCCAGCGCCAGCGCACCGGCGACGGGCGCGCGGCGGCCGAGCGCCAGAGCGAGCGGAACCGCCGCGGCCATGCCCAGAACCACCCCGCCGAGCGCCACGCCCGGCGGCAGGTGCCGGGCCGCGACCGCCGCGGCGACGGCCGTTCCCACACCCGCGCAGAAGGCGGTGGCGTAGGGCAGCGACCCGGCGTCCGGCGGGGCCAGCGCGGTCAGCCGGTCGGGCGAGAAGCGGCCCAGCCGCTCGATCCGTTCGATCAGCGGCGCCACCTCTGCCGCGGCGTCCTTGTTGAAGCTGAGGTCGCGCACCTCGGCCAGATAGCTGCGCAGGCGGGCGAAGCGGTCGTTCACCCCGGTCACCACCCGGTTCATCTCGGCCAGCAGGGTGCCGATCAGGCTCTGCTCCACCGGCGGAGCGATGCGGTCGTAGGCGGAGCGCGCCAGGTTGGCCTCCAGAGAGGCCGCCAGCCGCAGCGGCGCCATCACCTGGGCGTTCAGCATGGTGCGCAGCGCCAGCCCGCCGAGCGCCAGCGCAATGCTCAGCGCCACCGCGAAATCGATCAGGATGCGCGGCGCATTGGCCGGTTGCGCCACGGCGCTGCGGCCGAGAAGGACCTCGCCCGCGGCGGCGGCGCCCTGGCGGATGGGAAAGCGTTGCAGGACCAGCCCCAGCGCGGACCAGTCGGTTTCCGCCGGCACCAGCCGCACCGACAGGTCGGGCCGCGCCGCGTCGGATTTCTGGAACAGGGGACGGCCGGCGCCGTCCACCACCAGGATCAGCTTGATCTCCGGGAAGACCGCGCCGGCCTCGCCCAGATAATCGTCCATCCCGGCCATGCGGTCGAGCGGCAGGCCGAGGGCCAGCGCCTTCTCCAGGTCATGGGCGATGCCCGTCCCGACGATCTCGGCGCGGGAGGCGGTTCCCCGGTCGGCCAGCCCCGCCGCGGCGATCAACGCCGCCGCCAGAGTGGCGAGCCAGGGCACGACGACCACCACCGCCATCAGCGGGATGAAGCGCCGCAACACGCCGCGCAGAGGGAATGGAGTCACGGGGCGGGTCATCGCAGCACCTCCCCGTCGATGCGGGCGGCCTCGGTCTCCGCCGCGCGCAGCCCGGCCAGCACGGCGGACAGCGCCGGGTCGGCCACCGCCACGGTGGCGGGTTCGTCGACCTGGAGTTGCCGGGCCTCGGCGGCGTAGAAGGCCGTCCGCTCCAGAACGGACCGGCAGACGCCGGACAGCAGAAGCCGCGTGCCCAGAACGGCAAGGATCGCGATGGCAGCCAGGAAGACGGCGGTGACCGTGGCGGTCTCGCGCAGCGCGGCCAGCACCTCAACCCGCGCGTCCTGCTGCGGGGCGAGGCCCAGCACGGCGCCGGCGGGCTTGCCCAGGGCGTCGGCCACCGGCACGCCGACCAGCACTCCGTCGCGGTCGGCGAGGTCCCAGGGCTCCGTCGGCAGTCCCGCGGCGCCGCCCATCCAGGAGGCCGGCACCGGCGTCCCCGCCGCCTGGGCGGTGGCGAACAGCACGGTCCCGCGCGGGTCCACCACGTAGAGCCGCACGCCCCCACCGCCGGTGGAGGCCACTTCGATCAGCCTTTGCAGGTCGTTCTGGTCGGCGAGTGGAAAGCCGATGGCGGCGCGCTCCGCAGCACTGGCCGCCACGCGGCTGGCCAGCGCCGACGCGCGCGCGGCGATTTCCGCCGTGTGTGCCTCCGCCACCGCGTTGTGAAAGGCGAACAGGGTGAACGCCTGCCCGCCCACGGCGCACAGCCACAACACAAGCGCCAGACGCCCGAAACCGTAGAGCATGGCCAGCCTCCCAGGGTCCGGCTATAGCGGCTTTCCTTGGGGGCATCCCGTTCAGATTGGCCCAACTTGGTCTGATCTGCTTTTGCCGCTCCCCGGCCCCTGCGATACTCCCCCGGCGAACCAGACCGGCCAACCAGAAAGGGCGCGCTCCATCATGAACCGGCCATCATGAACCGGGATGCCCGCCTGCAGGCGATCCTCGCCCGGCTGCGCAGCGATTCCCCCGGCGAGCGGCTGGCCGCCCTCTCCGCGCTGGAGCGGCTGATGCCCGCTGGCACCTCCCTCTACGAGGTCATCCAGGTCGGGCTGTTCTACACCGACCGCGGCACCGTCGCCCCCTCGCTGGTCGAGGAGGTGGACCGCCTGCGCGGCGAGGCGCAGGAGGCGACGCGGCGGGAGGAGCGGCAGCGCCGCCGCGTCCGGGCGCTGGAGACCGGCATCCGCGCCGTGATGGAGGAGTTCCGCGGCGGCAAGGGCGGCGGCAAAGGCGCCTGACCGCCTTCGCTCCGCAACGGACGCAGTTCCGGCGGCGTGACTCCGGGAGTGGACCAACAAGGCGTTCCGCGGCGGCCCGCCATCGCACACCTTGCGGGGCACTACCGCCGTGCGTACCCGGAGGCCCTTTGCCCACCATCACCGCACCCTGTCAGCATGCCCTTTACGCCGCCGTGGACTCCGCGGCGACGGCGCGCGGCATGACGGTGCCCGCCCTGATCCGCTCCTGCCTGACGCTGGTCGGGCCGGAGGCGCTGACCCATCTGCCCGATCCCGGCAGCCCGGAGCCGGTGGACGTCTCCCACCGCACCGTGACGCTGAAGAACGGCGGCACCCGCCGCGTGCGGGTCGTGCCGAAGCTGCGCGTGCGCCACGCCACGCCGCTCGACGCGGCGACCGTGCGCAAGGCCGCCTGGGTCGCCGCCACCATCGGCAACGACGACGGCGCGCATCTCATCACCGCGGGCGAACTGAACGCCGTGGAAAGCGAGATGAGCCGCTGCCGCCTGCGGCTGGAACAGTTGACCGCGGCGCTGGAGACCCTGGCCTTCCGCCCGCTGCGCCAGCCGATCCGCAAGCCGTGGCAGGCCACCTATGTGCTCGGCTTCACCCATGAATGGGGCCTTGACCCGCAGGTGGTGAACAGCCGCTTCCGCACGCTGGCCCCGATCTTCCACCCCGACACCGGCCTGCTCTCCAGCGCCGAGCGGATGAGTCAACTCTTGGAGGCCCGCAACTTCCTCTTGCAGCACCTTCGAAGCTGAGCGGGCGATGCTTCGTACGCCGGACATTCCCTCCGAAACGGAGGTGTTCCGGGGCGATGTCGTCCAATTGGGGTCCATCTCGGCTGGCCTCCGCGGGGGTGCCTTTCGAATGATGGCGAAGCTCGACAGCCGGCGCGCGACGCGCACAACCCTATGAGGTCGTCAGATATGAGCGAGAGCAGTCAGAAGAAGTTGGAGCGCGTCCGCCCGCCGCGGGTGAAGCTCACCTACGAGGTCCACACCGGTGGCGCCCAGGAGATGAAGGAGCTGCCCTTCCTGGTCGGCATCCTGGCCGACCTCAGCGGCAAGCCGGAGAAGCCCCTTCCCAAGCTGAAGGAGCGCAAGTTCGTCGAGATCGACCGCGACAACTTCAACGACGTGATGGCCTCCGTCGGGCCGCGCCTCGCCTTCCAGGTGGACAACAAGCTGCAGGAGGACGGCGGCAAGCTGAACATCCTGCTGAACATGCGCCACATGGACGATTTCCAGCCGGTGGAGGTGCTGAAGCAGGTGCCGACGCTGAGCCGCCTGTTCGAAGCCCGCCAGAAGCTGTCGGACCTGCTGGCCAAGCTGGACGGCAACGACGAGCTGAACGGCCTGCTGAACGACGTCATCACCAGCACCGAGCAGCAGGACGAACTGAAGAAGCTCCTCGGCCCGGTGGCCGGTGCCCCGGCCGGCGAGCCCGCGGGCGAGCCCGCCTGATTCCCCGTCCCGTCAAGCCCAATCAGAACCCCCTTCACGGAGCGAACAGGTGAGCACGGAAACGTCCGTTGAGAGCGCCGCCAATCTGTCCCTGCTCGACCGCATGATGGTCGAAGGCAAGATGGCGCGCGAGGAGGGCCAGCGGCCCTACGCCCGCGACCTTCTGACCGAATTCGTCGACCAGGTCCTCGCCGAGACCGGCGACGCCTCCGCCATCGACGTGGTCGAGGCGATCAACCAGCGCATCGCGCAGATTGACGAGCTGATCAGCGACCAGCTGAACGAGGTCATGCACCACCCCGACTTCCAGAAGCTGGAAGGCACGTGGCGCGGCCTCAACTACCTCGTCATGAACACCGAGACCTCGACGACGCTGAAGCTGCGCGTCCTCAACGTCTCGCGCAAGGACCTCCAGAAGGACCTGGACAGCGCGGTCGAGTTCGACCAGAGCGCCATGTTCAAGATGGTCTACGAGGCCGAGTACGGCACGCTGGGCGGCACGCCCTACAGCATGCTGGTCGGTGATTACGAGTTCGGCCGCCATCCGCAGGACGTCTCCCTGCTGGAGAAGATGTCGAACCTCGCCGCCGCCGCCCACGCGCCGTTCATCAGCGCCGTGTCGCCGGCGATGTTCGACATGGAGAACTTCGGCGAGCTGGGCGCCCCGCGCGACCTGTCGAAGATCTTCGAGACGGCCGAGATGGTGAAGTGGCGGTCCTTCCGTTCGTCGGAAGACTCCCGCTACGTCTCGCTGACCATGCCGCACGTCCTGATGCGCCTGCCCTACGGCCCGAACACCGTTCCGGTCGAAGGCATGAACTTCGTCGAGGACACCGACGGCCGCGATCATTCCAAGTACCTGTGGGGCAACGCCTCCTGGGCGCTGGCCGCGCGCATCACCGACAGTTTCGCCAAGCACGGCTGGACCGCGGCCATCCGCGGCGTGGAAGGCGGCGGCAAGGTCGAGGGTCTGCCCAGCCACACCTTCAAGACCGACGAGGGCGACGTCGCCCTGAAGTGCCCGACGGAGATCGCCATCACCGATCGCCGTGAGAAGGAGCTGAACGACCTCGGCTTCATCTCGCTGGTCCACTGCAAGAACACGGATTACGCGGCGTTCTTCAGCGGCCAGACCACCAACAAGCCGAAGGTCTACAACACCGACGAGGCCAACGCGAACGCCCGCATCTCGGCGATGCTGCCATACATGCTGGTGTCGTCGCGCTTCGCCCATTACCTGAAGGTGATGCTGCGCGACAAGATCGGCGCCTTCCTGACGCGCAACAACATCACGGACCACCTGAACACCTGGATCGCCAACTACGTCCTGCTGGACGACGAGGCGTCGCAGGGCACGAAGGCCCGTTTCCCGCTGCGCGAGGCCCGCATCGACGTCTACGACGTGCCGGGCCGTCCGGGCGTCTACCGCGCCAACATCTTCCTGCGTCCGCATTTCCAGCTCGAAGAGCTGTCGGCCTCCATCCGCATGGTCGCCGAACTGCCGGCACCGGAAGCCTGATCCCCTCCCCCGAACGCATCGTCCGGAGTAAATCCGCATGTCTATGATCATTCTCGATATCCCCAACGTCCAGGGGGAGTCCGCGGTGGAGATCGCCGGGGGCGTGGTGTTCAAGGACATGATCCTGTGCGAATCCCTGTCGCAGGACATGACCGTCGAAATGGAAGTGTCGACCAACGCCCGCCGCACGGTCCACACCCCGAAGGTCGAGAACATCACGCTTGAGCGCAAGTGGGACCGGGCCTCGCCCAAGCTGATCTCGCTGCTGCTGCGCTCGGCCAACTCCGACACGGCGAAGAAGCAGTGGACCATCCACTGCCTGAAGCCGATCGGCGACAGCCACCAGTGGGGCGAGTTCCTGACGATCGAGCTGACCAACCCGCTGATCGCCAAGCACAGCCTGAGCGTCAACGAGGGCGACACGACCGAGACCATCGAGATCAACGCCACCGAGATCTACTGGACCTACAAGCGCTACACCGAAGAGCAGAAGCACGAAGGCGGTGGCGGCGTGAAGTTCAACCTGCTGAAGGGCACCGTCTCCGACAGCTGAGCCGTTGAATAACCCTCTCCCCTCTGGGGAGAGGGAAGGGTGAGGGGGTTGTGCATGTCGGCACGTCCGGCAAAAGCACAACCCCCTCATCCTAACCTTCTCCCCAGAGGGGAGAAGGAACTGAAGCCCCCAACGGACACGGCGATGACCCAGCCCAAGACGATGACCGGTGGACGGTCGCTGCTGTTCGAACGGCTGATCGACTTCGAACCGGACCACCCGACGGGCGACGAGCCGTCCGCCACGGTGCTGTCCATGCCCGACCTCAAGGCGTCGATCCGGCGCGAGGTGGCGCGCATCCTCGACAGCCGCAGCACCGGCACGCGCCGCCCCGATCTCGGCGGAACGGCGCTGAACTATGGGATTTCCGACATCACGCATTTGGACGCCGCCTCCGACGCCGACCGTCGTCAGGTGGAGCGGATGGTGCGACAGGCCATCATCGATTTCGAGCCGCGGCTGAAGCGCCCGCGGGTGACCGTCAGCGCCGGAACCGGGCGCGGCACCATGGTCACCAGCATCTCCGGCGAGGTCGTGGCGGGCACCGTCACCGAACGGCTTGAGTTCGACGTGGGTCTGCGCGGCCTGGCCCCCACCGAGCCAAGCCAGTCCGGCTGAAAGGACGCACCAGGATGCGGCGCGAGGACCTCCTCGACCATTACGAACGCGAGCTTCTCTACGTCCGCCGGGCGGGCGAAGCCTTCGCGCGCAGCTATCCCAAGATCGCGCGCCGCTTGGCGCTGGGACCGGATCAGGCCGCCGACCCCAACGTCGAGCGGCTGATCGAATCCTTCGCCTTCCTGTCGGGTCGCCTGCAACTGAATCTGGAGCGCGAGTTCCCGCGCTTCTCCGAGGCGCTGCTCGGCATCCTGCACCCGCAGATGATCGCGCCGATCCCGGCCATGGGCATCGCGCGGATGGAGCCGACACCCGGTGAGGGGCGGCTGACCGGCGGCTTCCGCGTGCCGCGCGGCACCCCCTTGCACGCCGTGGCCGAGGACAACATCCGCTGCCGCTTCCGCACCGCCTACGACGTGACGCTGTGGCCGGTCGCGGTGACCGACGCCGCGGTGGAGCCGGCGGACCGCTACGACTTCCTCGACGGCGCCGCCACCGCCTCGGTGCTGCGGCTGCGGCTGGAGACGCGCAACCAGTCCTTCGAGAATCTGCCGATCGACAAGCTGCGCCTGTTCATCGACGGCGAGACGATCCTCACCTCCGCCCTGCACGAGCTGTTCCTGTGCGGTGTGGTCGAGATCGCCTACGTCCAGCCGGGCAAGCCGCCGGTGCGGCTGCGCGGCGAGCCCCTGATCGCCCCGGTGGGCTTCGGTCCGGACGAGACGGTGCTGCCCCATCCCAGGCACGCCCAGCCCGCCTACGGCCTGCTCCAGGAATACTTCGAGTTCCCACAGAAGTTCGACTTCTACGACCTGCCACTTCCGCAAGGGCGGCTGTCGGGGGAGGTCGTCGACATCCTGATCGCGGTGTCGCGCCCGCTGCCCAACCGGCTGACCCTGCGCAAGGACAGCTTCGTCCTCGGCTGCACGCCCATTGTCAACCTGTTCAACCGCACGGCGGAGCCGATCCGGCTGAACCACCGGCGCACCGCCTACCGCGTCGTTCCCGACGCCCTGCGCGAGCGCACCACCGAGGTCCATTCGATCCTGGAGGTCAGCGGTCTGCGCGACGGCGACGGGATGCACCACCGCTACGTCCCCCTCTTCTCCCACCAGCACGCCGAGGCCGAGGCCGAGCCGCGCGGCTTCTGGCTGGCCGCGCGCGAGCCGACCCAACGGGAGGACGTGCCGGGCACCGACATCCATCTCAGCCTGCACCACCTCGACCTGACGCCGACCGACCCGGCGGACGAGACGCTTCTCGTGCGCACGCTCTGCACCAACCGGGCGTTGGCCGAGCAGGTCCCGGCGGGGGCCGCGCTGATGATCGAAGAATCCGCCCCCATCGCCACCATCCGCTGCCTGCACAAGCCGACCCCCGGACGCCCCGCCCCGGCGGGCGGTTCCTCGGCTTGGAAGCTGATCTCGCACCTGTCGGTCAACCATCTCAGCCTGACCGGCGACGCCGAGGGGCTGCGCGCCCTGCAATCGATCCTGCTGCTGCACGCGCCCGACGATCCGTCCGCTCAGCACCAGATCCGCGGCGTGCAGGGCCTGTCCTCCCGCCCGGTGTTGCACCGCATGGGGCAGGACGCCTGGCGCGGCTTCGTGCGCGGGCTGGAGGTGACGGTGGCCCTGGACGAACGGAACTTCGTTGGCGCCAGCCCGCTGGTCTTCGGCGGCGTGCTCAGCCGCTTCCTCGGGCTCTACGTCAACGTCAACGCCTTCGCCCAGCTTCGGCTGCGCTCGGTGCAACGGGAAGGGGTGTGGAAGGCATGGTCGCGCCTTGCCGGCAGCCAGCCGGTCCTGTGACGGACCGCGCGTCGCAGCCTCCCGCCCTGATCGACCGGCTGGAGGCCGAGCCCTGGGGCTTCGACCTGCTGCAGGCCATCGCCCTGCTGGAGCGCGCCGCCCCCGGCCTGGCGCCGCTCGGCACCGGCATCGACCCGGAGCAGGAGGCCGTCCGCATCGAGCACGACCCCAGCTTCGTCTTCCCCGCCAGCGACGTCGTCGAGGCGCGGCGGACGGAGGACGGTCGCGGCGTGGTGCGCTCCCCCGTTCTCGGCGTGGCCGGCATCAACGGCCCCCTGCCCTACGTCGCCACCGAACTGCTGGTCGAGCGGGCGGCGCGGCGCGACACGGCGGGCTCGGCCTTCTACGACATCTTCAACCACCGCCTGATGTCGATCTTCTACCGCACCCGCCAGGGCAGCCTGCCCCTGCTGGAGCGCGACCCGGAACGCACCCTGATGGCTCGCGTGCTGCGCGCGCTGGCCGGCATCGGCACGCCCGGCCTGGAGCAGCGCCTGCCCGGCACGCCCGACCGCATGCTGCTGGCCTTTTCCGGCATCCTCGCCAACCGCCGCCGCTCGTCGGCCGGGCTGGAGGCGATCCTCGGCGCCGTCTTCCGGGTCAAGGTGCGGGTGGAGAGCTTTGTCGGGCGCTGGCTGCCGCTGGACGAGGAGAGCCGCACCCGCATCGGCGGCGGCTTCGGCGCGCGGAACAACAGCCTCGGCCGCACGGTCGTGCTGGGCCGCCGCGTCTGGGACCAGCAGAGCTGCTACGCCATCGAACTGACGCTCGACAGCCTGGAGCGCTTCCGCGAGTTCCTGCCCGACGGGCGGCACCACCAGACGCTCTGCGCGCTGGCCCGCTTCCACACCGGGGACGGCATGGACTTCCGCATCGTGCTGGTGCTGGAGGCCACCAAGGTGCCGCCGACGCGCCTGTCCACCAAACCGCCGGAGGGCAGCCGCCTCGGCTGGACCTCCTGGCTGCGGGCGCCGGGCCGCCCGAACCTGAAGGACGGCCGCCTGACTCTCGATCCCTCTAACCCTCTCCCCTCTGGGGAGAGGGTGGCCCGGAGGGCCGGTGAGGGGGTTGCGCTTGTGCCGGACGTACCACCACGCGCAACTCCCTCACCCTAACCCTCTCCCCAGAGGGGAGAGGGGACGCCTAACGCATCTGACCCCGTCCTCGCCCGCAACGTCATCCCAGGGAGCCGTCCCGTGACCGCCGACATCAAGTCCCTCATCGGAAAGCTCGACCGCGACGGGCGCAAGGTTCTGGAACGCTCCGCCGCGCTGTGCGTCTCGCAGACCCATTACGACGTCGAGGCGGAGCATGTGCTGCTGGCCCTGCTGCGGCTGAAGGACGCCACCGTCGCCGGCATCCTGCGCCACTACGGAGTCGAGACGAACCGTCTGGAGACGGAACTCGAAGCGGCTCTGGACCGAATCCGCCGCGGCAACAGCCGCACCCCGGCCTTCTCCCCCCGCGTGCCGGAGATGCTGGAGACGGCGCTGCTGATCTCCGTCACCCATCTGGACAGCCCGCAGATCCTTCTCCCGGCCATCCTCTGGGCCGCGGTCGCCTGCGATTCCGTGCGGGCGGTGGTCACGGAGTCCGCCCCCTCCCTGCTCGCCCTGCCGCGCGAGCGCACCGCGTCCGACCTGCCGGAACTGGTCCGCGCCCTGAAGGCGGGCGGGCCGTCCGCCACCGCATCCGAGACCTCTCCCGCCGCCGCTCCGGTCTCCGCGGCGTCGGACGGGCGGGCCATGCTGGACCAGTACAGCCAGGACCTGACCGCCCAGGCCAAGGCCGGGAAGATCGACCCGGTGATCGGGCGCGACCGCGAGATCCGGCAGGTCATCGACGTGATGATGCGCCGCCGCCAGAACAACCCGATCCTCGTTGGCGACCCCGGCGTCGGCAAGACCGCCATCGTGGAAGGGCTGGCCCTGCGCATCGCCGAGGGCGACGTGCCGCTGCCGCTGCGCGGCATGGTCATCCGCACGCTCGACCTCGGGCTGCTCCAGGCCGGGGCCGGGGTGAAGGGCGAGTTCGAGAACCGGCTGAAATCGATCATCAAGGAGGTCTCGGCCTCCCCCGTGCCGATGGTCGTCTTCATCGACGAGGCGCACGCGCTGATCGGCGCCGGCGGGGCCGCCGGCCAGGGCGACGCCGCCAACCTGCTGAAGCCCGCCTTGGCGCGCGGCGAGTTCCGCACCATCGCCGCCACCACCTGGGCCGAGTACAAGAAGTATTTCGAGAAGGATCCGGCCCTGGCCCGCCGCTTCCAGCCCGTCTCGGTGCCGGAGCCGGACGAGACGGCGGCGGCGGCCATGCTGCGCGGCCTCGTCCGCCGTTTCGAGGAGCATCACGGGGTCAGCGTGCTCGACGACGGCATCGCCGCCGCGGTGGCCCTGTCCGCGCGCTACATCCCCGCCCGCCAGTTGCCCGACAAGGCGATCAGCGTGCTCGACACCGCCTGCGCCCGCGTCGCCATCGCCCGCAGCTCCAAGCCCGAGGCCATCGAGGCGATGGAGCGCGAGGACGCCATCCTGGCCCGCGAGGCGGAGCGGCTGGAAGCCGAGCCCGGCACCGCCCACCACGCCCGCCTGTCGCAGATTTCGCAACGCCGCGGCGCGCTGGCCCTGGAGAAGGCTGCGCTGGACGAGCGCTGGACGCGCGAGCGCGATCTGGTCGATGCGGTGGAGGCCGCGCTGAAGGCCGGCCATGCGGTGGAGGCCGCCGCGGCCGCGGAGAAGCTGAAAGCGATCCAGGGCGACAGCCCGCTGGTCCCGCACCGGGTGGACGGCGCGGTGGTCGCCGCCGTGGTGTCGAACTGGACCGGCATCCCGGTCGGCTCGATGTCCAAGGACGACCTTGAGGTGGTCGCCACGCTGGAGGACCGCATGGCCGCCCGCGTCGTCGGCCAGCCGCAGGCGCTCCAGGCCATCGCGCGGGCCGTGCGCGGCTACCGCGCCGGACTGGGCGAACCGCAGCGCCCCATCGGCGTCTTCCTGCTGAGCGGCCCCAGCGGCGTCGGCAAGACCGAAACTGCCCTGGCGCTCGCCGAGCTGCTGAACGGCGGCGAGGACAGCCTGATCACCATCAACATGTCGGAGTATCAGGAGGCCCACGCCGTGGCGACCCTGCGCGGCGCCCCGCCGGGCTATGTCGGCTACGGCAGCGGCGGCGTCCTGACCGAGGCGGTGCGCCGCCGCCCGCACGCCGTGGTGCTGATGGACGAGGTCGAGAAGGCCCACCCCGATGTGCTGGACATGTTCTATCAGGTCTTCGACAAGGGCGTGCTGGAGGACGGCGAGGGCGTGGAGGTGGACTTCCGCAACACGCTGATCCTGCTGACCAGCAACCTGGGCGACACCGAGTTGTTCGCTCTGGGCCGCGAGGCGCTCGACGCCGGACGCATCGGCGAGGCGCGCGAGGAGGGGCTGGCCGCCATTTCCGACGTGCTGCGCCGCCGCTTCCGCCCGGCCTTCCTCGGCCGCCTGTCGGTCGTGCCCTACTACCCGCTCAGCGAGGCGCAGATCCGCCGCATCGTGACGATGAAGCTGGACAAGCTGCAACGCCGCACCGCCGGCAACCGCGGCGCCGAACTGGCGGTCACCGACGCGGCGGTGGAGGCGCTGGTGCTGCGGGCGCTGAACTCCGACGCCGGGGCGCGCATGATCGACACGCTGCTGTCGGAGTTCGTGGTGCCGGAGGTGGCGATCCGCATCCTCGACCGCGTCGCCGCCGGCCAGCCGGTGGGCCGCATCACCGTGGACCACGGCGCGGACGGCCGCTTCACCGTCGGCGTGGACGGCGCGGCGGCCTGACCGGGGAGCGGCGAGGATGGCGAAGCGCTTTTCCCAGGACGGCCAGTATCTGTCCATCACCACCCCGCTGGGGGCGGACGCGCTGGCGCTGCGCACCATCGTGGGCGAGGAGCGGCTGTCGTCGCTGTTCACCTACCGCGTCACCATGATCTCGTCGGACGAGGACATCGCCTTCGACCGCCTCGTCGGCAAGGCGGTGACCGTCGCCATCACGCTCGGCGACCAGGAGACGGTGCGCTACATCAACGCCATCGTCGGGCGGATCGAGCTGACCCACGTCGACGACCGCGGGCAGGTCGCCCATTACGAGGCGGAGCTTCACCCCTGGCTGTGGATGCTGACCCATTCCGGCGACTGCCGCATCTTCCAGGAGAAGACGGTCCCGGAAATCGTCGAGGAGGTCTGCAAGGGCGCCGGCTACACCGATCTCAAGAAGTCGCTGACCGGCACCTACGCCAAGCGCGAATATTGCGTGCAGTACCGCGAGACCGACTACAACTTCGTCGCCCGGCTGCTCGAAGAGGAAGGCATCTTCTATTACTTCACGCATGAGGACGGGAAGCACACGCTGGTGCTGGGCGACGGGGCCAACGCCTTCGCCAAGAGCACACTGCTCGACGCCTTCGAATACCGCACCACCGAAGGGCACGACGACGAGGACCATGTGCTGAACGGGCTCAGCGTCGAGCGGCGCGTGACGACCAAGAGCTACGGCATCGACGGCTACCATTTCGAGACGCCCTCGACCGATCTCTACGCCACCGCCGAGGGCGCGTCGGGCTTCGGCACGGTCAGCGACTACATGGGCCGCCACACCACCTCGTCGGACGGCGAGGCGATGGCCAAGCTGCGCCAGCAGGCGCTGGCCTTCCCCGGACGCCGGGTGCGCGGCAGCGGCGAATGCCGGTCGCTGGAGGCCGGGACGCGCATCACCGTGTCCGGCCACAGCAAGAGCGACCTGAACGCCGAGTATGTCCTGTATTCCGTGCGCATCGATGGGGCGAGCGGCCATTTCAACGCCCATTTCACCGCCTTCCCGCCCGACCTGCCCTTCCGCCCGCTCGACACGGCGGTGAAGCCGCGCATCCACTCTACCCAGACCGCCATCGTCGTCGGCAAAAGCGGGGAGGAGATCTGGCTCGACAAGTACGGGCGCATCAAGGTGCAGTTCCACTGGGACCGGCTGGGCAAGAAGGACGAGAAAAGCTCCTGCTGGGTCCGCGTCGCGCAGAACTGGGCGGGCAAGAACTACGGCATCATGTTCTTCCCGCGCGTCGGGCAGGAGGTGGTGGTGACCTTCCTCGACGGCGACCCCGACCGTCCGCTGGTCACCGGCTCCGTCTACAACGCCGAGCAGACCGTGCCCTACACCCTGCCCGACGATTCGACCAAGAGCACCATCAAGACCCAGACCTCGAAGAACGGCACCGGCAAGTTCAACGAGATCCGCTTCGAGGACAAGGCCGACGCCGAGGAGATTTTCGTTCACGCCCAGAAGGACATGAACGTCGAGGTGTTGAACGACGTGACCCGCCTCGTGAAGCACGACGAGGTGGAGACGGTCGAGAACGACAGCACCATCGACATCCAGCACGACCGCAAGCTGACCGTGAAGAACGATCACAGCATCACCGTGTCGGAAGGCAATGAGACGCACGAGGTCGCGAAGGGCACGCGCGCCGTGACGGTGAAGGACAACGAGACCCACACCAACAAGGCGGACTTCATCCACAAGGCCGACGGCGACTACACCCTCACCGTGAAGGGCAACCTGACCATCGACGTGACCGGCGACGTGGTCATCAAGGGCAAGTCGGTCAAGGTGACCGCCACCTCCGGCGAGGTCGGCGTCAAGTCCGGAACCGACATGAAGCTCGACGCCGGGGGCGCCTTCAACGCGAAGTCCGGCATGGCCATGGAGATCAAGTCGGGCATGGGCATGGACATCAAGGCGAGCATGGGCATGAACCTGAAGGCCGGCATGGCCCTGACCGCCGAGGGGCTGTCCGCCACGCTGAAGGCCCAGACCATGGGCGAGGTCAGCGCCGGCGCCATCATGACCGTCAAAGGCACCCTGGTGAAGGTGAATTGAGATGGCCGCCGAGACAGCCGACGAAAGCCCATCTGAGGCCCGGATTGCCGATCCCCAACCCGTGGAGGAGCGCGACGAGTTGGGCCGCATCGTCCGCAGCGGCGAGATGCGCGACGAGCAGTTCCATGGCCTCTACACCGCCTACGGCGAGGACGGGCACCCGATCCTGCGCGCCCGGCTGCGCGCCGGGAAGCTGCACGGGGAGGTGCGCAACTACGCGCCCGGCGGTGCCCTGGTCCAGGTGGCCGAGTATGCGGACGGCGTGCAGCACGGCCAGACCACCTTCTACGCCAACGCCCGCCCGACCTGCCGCATGACCTACCGCAACGGCCTGCTCAACGGCCCGTCGGTCTTCTTCCACGAGAGCGGCACGGTGGCCGCCGTCTTCCAGTATTGCGACGGCAAGCGCGAGGGCGAAGCGCTGTTCCACAGCCCGCAGGGCCGCCCAATGCGGCGGGAGAGCTACGCCAACGACCGCCTGCACGGCCCGGTCCTGGGCTATTACGACGACGGTACGGTGAGCGAGCGCGCCGCCTTCCTGGACGGGCTCCAGGACGGGGTGCTGCGCCGCTTCTTCCCCTCCGGCGCGCTGATGCAGCACGGCGTGTACCGCCGCGGCCTGCTGATCGAACCGCTGCGGACCTATTCGGAGGACGGCAAGGAGATCGCCGTGCTGCAGCCCCCGGCGGGGTGAGCACCGGTCTAAATAGCGAGAATCCCCTCTCCCCTCCGGGGAGAGGGTTAGGGTGAGGGGGGTGCGCTTTTGCCGAACGCCCCGCCACGCATATCCCCCTCACCGGCCCTTCGGGCCACCCTCTCCCCAGAGGGGAGAGGGCTAAACTACTTCGGTTAGAAGGCTCACGGCGTCTGCACCGTGAACTGCCCCGGCACGACGATCTGGATCACCCCGCCCCAGTTGCACATCAGCTTGCTGGTGGAGGTCAGGGCCGGCATGTTGCCGACCATCACCGTGGGCGCGCCGGGCACCCAGGGGGCGACGGTGCAGGGGACGCAGGGCTGCGGCTTGATCACGCCCGGCGGCGGCACCGGGATCATCGAGGCGACCACCGGGTTGGCCGGGCTGGTGCACACGCCGAAGGGCGGAATGTTCATGATCGGCTTGTTGTCCATGATGTTCGCCATCGGCGGACCGCCGGCCATCGTCCGGTTCAGCGGCAGCACCACCAGGGCGGACGGCGCCGCCCCGAAGCTGCAGGTCATCATGGCCCCCGCGCACACCGCCTGACTCATCCCGTCTCTCCATACCGAAACGTCCAGGCGAAGAGTGGGCGCCGCCACCGCCCTTCGGCAAGCATGCCCTGGACCGGATTGGTCCGAATTCGCTTCAACCCGGCGGAGACGGGCCGAATCCATCGAACAGGCCCGGCTCCGCCTCGGTCTCCGGGTCGAGCAGGTCGGTGCAGCCGACGCCGATCAGGCGGATCGACCGGCCCGCCGGCTCGGCGTCCAGCATCTCGCATCCCGTCTGCCAGATCAGCCCCGCCGACCGCGCGGGCGGATCGACCCGGCGCGAGCGGGAGATGGTCTGGAAATCGGCGGTCTTCATCTTCAAGACCACGCTGCGCCCCCGCAGGCCCGCGGCGGACAGGCGGCGCGCCACCGTCTCGGCCAGCGGCAGCAGCGCGTCCTTGAGCGCGGCCTTGTCGGCGGTCTCCCAGTCGAAGGTCGTCTCGGCGGAGATGCTCTTGCTCGGCGATTCCGGCTCCACCCGGCGGTCGTCCTGGCCGCGGGCGAAGCGGTGCAGCAGGCGGCCCATCTTGCCGTGACGGCGCACCAGATCGATCTCCGTCCAGCCGCGCAGGTCGCCGACCGTGCGGATGCCGTCCGACTGCAGCTTGCGCTGGAGCACCGGCCCAACGCCCCACAGGATCGACACCGGCTTGGGTGCCAAAAAGTCGAGCGCCTGTCCCCGCCCGATCACCGAGAAGCCCCGCGGCTTCTCCAGGTCGGAGGCGATCTTGGCGAACAGCTTGTTGTAGCTGAGCCCGACCGAGGCGGTGATGCCCAACTGGTTCTCGAAGCGGCGGACCAGCTCGGCCAGCGCCTGGGCCGGGCTGATGCTCAGCCGCTCGGCCACGCCGGACAGGTCGAGGAAGGCCTCGTCGATGGACAGCGGCTCGACCAGCGGGGTGAAGGCGTGCATCAGCTCCCGCGCCTGCCGGCCCACCGCCTTGTACTTCGCCATGTCGGGCCGCAGCACGACGGCGTCCGGGCAGGCCTCCAGCGCCTGCCACATCGGCATGGCCGAGCGCACCCCGGCCATCCGCGCGATGTAGCAGCAGGCGGCCACCACCCCGCGCCGGTCGCCGCCGATGATCAGCGGGCGGCTGACCAGCTCTGGCCGGTCGCGCTTCTCCACCGTGGCGTAGAAGGCGTCGCAGTCGATGTGGCCGATGGCGAGGCCGTGCAGCTCCTCATGCCGGACCAGCCGCCGGCCGCCGCATTTGGAGCAGCGCGGCTCGCTCCCGCGGAGGGCCGCCGCGCAGTCGCGGCACAGGACCTTGCAATCGTCGAACACAGCCATGGCCGCAGTCTAGCAGCAGCGCGCCCGCGGCGGGGAAGGAATGTTCCTGTCCCGTTCCAGTTTTCCGCTCAGAAACGGAAACCCCGGTTGAGCAGCCAGCCGAGCGGGCCGGTGAAGACCAAGGGCTGGTCCTGCACCAGCAGGCACAGGCACTCCCCGTCCGCGTCGGCCACGGCGTGGTGCGGCGTGCCGGTGTCGTAGGACGCCACGTCGCCGACCCGGTAGGCCCCGAACTCGTCGGAGAAGCCGCCCTTCATCACCAGCAGCATCTCGCTGTCGGTGTGACGGTGGGCCGGCACCCGCGACCCCGGCGCCATGCGCAGCAGGCAGGCCGAGGCCGTTCCGGCGCTGACTCCCCAGGCCGACAGGTGGACGCCCGGAACGACGCGCACCCATTCCAGCGCCTCCGGTTCCGCCCCGATGGCGCGGCGCAGCGGGCCGGGAAACAGGCTCTTCCCCGCCGGCGCGGGAACGGGCGTCGGCGTGGCCACCGTCGCGTCGAGCCGGGTCATCAGCGTGCCGAACAGCGAATCGGACACCGGCTCCGGCGGCAGATCCGCCAGCAGGACGCCGCCGCAGGCCTCCAGCTCCGCGACCTGCGCCCGGCATTCCGGGCAATAGGCGAGATGCGCGGCGACCAGCAGCGACTGCACCGCGCGCAGGCTGCCGGCGGCGTAGTCGAGCAGCAGTTCGGGGGCGGGGTGATGGGCCGGCACGGTCACGCTCCCTCTCCAAAAGCCCGGCGCAGGCGGCCGAGGGCCAGCCGCAGGCGCGTCTTCACGGTCCCCAGCGGAATGCCGCGTTCGGCGGAGATCTCCGTGTGGACCTTGTCCTCGTAATAGGCGAGCCGCAGCACGTCGGCCTGCTCCGGCGGCAGGTTGCCGATCACCGCGCGCAGGCGGGAGGCCGTCTCGGCGGCTTCGAACTGGTGGTCGGGCGGGGGTTCCTCCCCACCGTCCGGCGCCAGATCATCGGGTTGAAGCTCAGGCCGCCGCTCCTGCCGGACACGGTCGATACGGCGGTTGCGGGCGATGGTGTAGATCCAGGTGGAGGCGCTGGCCAGTGTCGGGTCGAAGCGGTCCGCCCGCAGCCAGACCGCCATCATGACGTCTTGGACCAGCTCCTCGGCCGCGCTGCCGTCGGCGCCCAGGCGGCGCATGTAGGCCTTGATCCGCGGCGCGAAGTGATCGAACAGCGCGCGGAAGGCGGTGGAGTCGCGGTTGCGGGCGACAGCAAGCAGAAGTTGCTCGTGGTCCGGCATGGTCGGGTCGTTCGAATCGGCCTTCGGCAGCATGCCAGGGACAAGTCTTCAGTCGGTCTCAGTCTTTCCGCACCATACAGCAGCGTGTCCTGCGGCACACGGCGTAATTCGGCATAGGAATTCCGTCGTGCCCATGCGCGGGGCATCCCCCAACTGGATTCCCTGGTATGGTGCCCCCACTTGATGCTAGGTCCGCATCCCCCTCCACCGAGCCCTCCGCAAAGTCCCTCGCCAAGAAGGAAGAAGGCATGAGCCTCGAACCGAACTTCGAACATTTGCGGGCCCGGGCCGTGGAATCGCTGTTCCACCATCTGGCGGACGCCTGCGTCGGGCTGATCGTGGTCGACCAGCACGCGCGGATCGCCTGGATCGGCGAGCGCTATCTGGAGTTGCTCGGCTATTCCGGCAATCCGGACGACGCGCTGGGCCGCCCGGTGGAGGAGGTCATCCCCAACAGCCAGATGCGCCATGTGGTGGAGAGCGGGCAGACCATGCTGCTCGACCTCATGGACATCGGGGAGCGGACCATCGTGGTGACCCGCCTGCCGCTGCGCGATGAGGACGGGACGCTGATCGGCGCCATCGGCTTCGCCCTGTTCGACCGGGCCGACCGGCTGCGCCCGCTGATGTCGAAGTACCAGAAGCTCCAGGAGGAGCTGACCCGTGCCCGCCAGGAGCTGGCGCAGGAGCGGCGCGCGAAATACTCCCTGTCGCAGATGATCGGCAACAGCGATTCCATGCGCGAGGTGAAGCGTCTGGCCCGCCGCGCCGCGCAGCTCGACAGCACCGTTCTGCTGCTGGGCGAGACCGGCACCGGCAAGGAACTGCTGGCCCACGGCATCCACGCCGCCAGCCCGCGCGCCAACGCGCCCTTCGTCGGGGTGAACGTCGCGGCGATCCCGGAAAACCTTCTGGAATCGGAGCTGTTCGGCGTCGCCCCCGGCGCCTTCACCGGCGCCGACCGCAAGATGCGCGAGGGCAAGTTCCAACTGGCCGACGGCGGCACCCTGTTCCTGGACGAGATCGGCGACATGCCGCTGCCGCTGCAGGCCAAACTGCTGCGCGTGCTGCAGGAGCGGGAGTTCGAGGCGGTCGGCTCCAACAAGGTGGTGCGCGTCGATCTGCGCGTCATCGCGGCGACCAGCCGCGACCTCGACGCCCTGGTCCGCGAGCGGCAGTTCCGCGCCGACCTCTATTACCGGCTGAACGTGGTGCCGATCACCCTGCCGCCGTTGCGCGACCGGACGGAGGACATCGGCAGCATCGCCGACCGCATCCTCGACGAGTTGGCCTTCACCACCGCCGCCCCGTCGCGGGAGCTGACCGCCGGAGCCATCGCCGTTCTGGAGGATTACGACTGGCCCGGCAACGTGCGGGAGTTGCGCAACGTGCTGGAACGGGTGTCGGCGATGACCGACGACACGGTCCTGACCGCCGATCACATCCGCGGCGCCCTGCCGCGCGCGGCGGGCCCCGCCGGTCCGGGCGAGCGGCTGGCGGAGGGTGGCGACCGTCCCTTGAGCGACGTGCTGAAGGACACGGAGCGCGCCGCCATCGTCGGCGCCCTGTCGCGCACCGGCGGGGTGAAGGCCAAGGCCGCCAAGCTGCTGGGGATTTCGCGCGCCTCGCTCTACGAGCGGATGCAGGCGCTGGGGATCAAGGAGGACACCCAGGGGACGGTGTAAGGGTGCGGTGTGAGGGGGATGGAGTAGGGCCCCCACCCTTCCCGCTGCGCGGGCCCCTTCCCTCCCCCGCTGGGCGGGAGAGGGAGCTGTTCCCTCCCCCGCCCAGCGGGGGAGGGTCAGGGAGGGGGCAACACGCCGCTGCTCAACAACTCGTCAATGCGCCCCATGGAAGGTGCGGCTGATGACGTCCATCTGCTGCTCGCGGGTCAGCTTGATGAAGTTCACCGCGTAGCCCGACACCCGGATGGTCAGCTGCGGGTACAGCTCCGGATGGTCCATGGCGTGCAGCAGCGTCTCGCGGTCGAAGACGTTCACGTTGATGTGGTGGCCGCCCTGGCCGAAATAGCCGTCCAGCATGCCCACCAAGTTATCCACCCGCTCGCCCTCGGTCGGACCCAGCGCGCCGGGCACGATGGTGAAGGTGTAGCTGATGCCGTCCTGGGCGTGGGCGTAGGGCAGCTTGGCCACCGACGCCATCGAGGCGATCGCCCCCTTGCGGTCGCGCCCGTGCATCGGGTTGGCTCCCGGCGCGAAGGGCTGGCCGGCCTTGCGCCCGTCCGGCGTGTTGCCCGTCTTCTTGCCGTAGACCACATTCGAGGTGATCGTCAGCACCGACTGCGTCGGCACCGCGTCGCGGTAGGCCTTCTGCTTGCGCAGCAGACCCATGAAGGTCTCGACCAGCCACACCGCGATCCCGTCGACCCGGTCGTCGTTGTTGCCGAAGGCCGGGTAGTCGCCCTCGATGACGAAGTCGGTGGCGAGCCCGCGCTCGTCGCGGACCACCTTGACCGTGGCGTTCTTTATGGCCGACAGGCTGTCCGCGACCACGCTCAGGCCGGCGATGCCGCAGGCCATGGTGCGCAGCACGTCGCGGTCGTGCAGGGCCATCTCCAGCCGCTCGTACATGTACTTGTCATGCATGAAGTGGATGGCGTTGAGCGTGTTCATGTAGGCGCGCGCCAGCCACTCCATCATCGGCAGCAGGCGGGCGACCACCGTGTCGTGGTCGAGCACGTCGCCAGTGATCGGCGCGAAGGCCGGGCCGACCTGCTCACCCGACACCTCGTCGCGGCCGCCGTTGATGGCGTAGAGCAGCGTCTTGGCGAGGTTGGCGCGGGCGCCGAAGAACTGCATCTGCTTGCCGATGCGCATGGCCGAGACGCAGCAGGCGATGCCGTAGTCGTCGCCCCAGTAGGGCCGCATCAGGTCGTCGTTCTCGTACTGCACCGAGCAGGTCTTGATGGAGGTCTCGGCGCAGAACTTCTTGAAGCCCTCCGGCAGGCTCTCCGACCACAGAACGGTCAGGTTCGGTTCCGGCGCCGGGCCGAGATTCTGGAGTGTGTGCAGCATGCGGAAGCTGCCCTTGGTGACCAGCGTGCGCCCGTCGAGCGCCATGCCGCCGATGCACTCCGTCACCCAGGTCGGGTCGCCCGAGAAGAGCTGGTCGTATTCCGGCGTGCGCAGGAAACGCACCATCCGCAGCTTGATGACGAACTGGTCAATCAGCTCCTGAGCGCCCGCCTCGTCCAGGCGGCCTTCGCGCAGGTCGCGCTCGATGTAGACGTCAAGGAAGCTGGAGACGCGGCCGAGCGACATGGCCGCCCCGTTGGCCTCCTTCACCGCCGCCAGATAGGCGAGGTAGGTCCACTGCACCGCCTCGAAGGCGTTGGTCGCCGGGCGGGTCACGTCGAAGCCGTAGGACGCCGCCATCGTCACGAGGTCGCGGAGCGCGCGGATCTGCTCGGTGATCTCCTCGCGCAGGCGCAGCGTGTTCTCGTCGATGCGGTCGACTTCCAGGCTCTTGTACTGGGCCTTCTTGTCGGCGATCAGGAAATCGGCGCCGTAGAGCGCCAGCCGGCGGTAGTCGCCGATGATGCGCCCGCGGCCGTAGGCGTCCGGCAGGCCGGTGATGACGCCGGACTTGCGGCAGCGCAGCATCTCGTCGGTGTAGACGTCGAAGACGCCGTCGTTGTGCGTCTTGCGCAGCGCCGGGAACACGTCGTCCAGCTTGGGCGAGGGCTTGAAGCCGTAGGCCTCCAGGCCCGTCTTGACCATCCGCCAGCCGCCGAAGGGCATGATCGACCGCTTCAGCGGCTTGTCCGTCTGAAGCCCGACGATGACCTCAAGCTCCCGGTCGATGTAGCCGGGGGCGTGGCTGACGATGGAGGACACCAGCTCCGTGTCGGCGTCGAGCACGCCGCCCTTGGCCGCGCGCTCCTCCTTCAGGAGATCGCGCACCTTGTTCCACAGCGACAGGGTGCGGTCGCTGGCCGGGGAGAGGAAACTGCCGTCGCCGCCGTAGGGGCGGACGTTCTTCACGATGAAATCGCGCAGATCGACCGTGGTCCGCCAGGAACCGGGCGCAAAACCGCGCCAGGGGTCCGGCGTCTCGGCTTCGGCAACGGGGATTTTCGGTTCGAACATCAGGGAATCCATGACGCGCCTCTGTTTGTCTGCGGCGGTCCCTGCCCTCCCCGGCGGGGGCCGCGCCACGTTGCGCGGCGCCGAACCGGACGAACCGCCCGGCCAAGCATCGCGCTTGCCCGATCAGTAGGCGCCCAAAGCTCCCCAGCCTCATTGATCCCAATCAATCAATCCCTGCGAAATACGCAGGGCACCGTCCAAGGCACGTCCTGTCACAAAAACTGAAGAAACCGGCCGTTTCTGCGTCGCAGCATTTGAGACAATCCACCGGAAATCGAATATTTTCATCCGGATCGGCCGTTTTAAAACAGACGGTTCGGATCAGCGCAGCGCGCTTGCAATATCTTGCGCCAAACGGGCCAGGGTTCGGCTGAGGGCATCGGCGACGGCACCGGGATCGCCGGCAGCGCTCACCGGTTCCTGCGCCGCGGTGTGACCCAGCCGGCGCAGCCGGTCGCCGCCCTGGTCGAAGACGCGCCAGCGCGCCTCCAGAACGGCCGGCCCCTCCTCCGCCGCGTCGAAGCGGTCCAGCGTCACCTCGACCACCTGGGACAGCGGGAAGTCGCGCTGAAGCGGCAGGCCGACGACCTCCGTCCCCGGCAGGTCCGTCTCCAGGTTCCGCAGCAGCGTGCGGGTCACCATTTCGTCAAGGGGGCCGCCCCAGCGGTCGAACTCGCGGACGACCAGCCGGTTGCCCGGCGCCCGCATCACCAGCTCCGACCGGTCGAGATAGCCGGGGACCTTCACGCCCTCCAGCCCGATCACCCGCCGTTGCGCCTCGCCGGCCCGCATTGGGGCTGTGCCCGAGGGGGCCGTGTCCGGCGCGACCGCGTCCAGATGGTAGAAGCGGCTGGGCGGCGTGCTGCAGGCGGCCAGCAGGGCCACAGCGGAAGCGCACAGCAGCAAGCGATGGGAGTGACGAGCGATTGCCATGGGTGTCCTCAACCGCGTTTGCCCCGGATCAGGGCTTCGGGATGGCGTTCGAGATAGTCGGTCAGGCCGCGGATCGACCGGGCCGCGGCGGTCAGTTCGCGCACCAGCCCCTGCAGGTCGCTGACCGCGGGACGGGACGAGTTGACCAACCCGTCGGTGCTGCTGAGCGTCTTTTCGGCCTGCCGGACCAGCTTGGAGGTGTTCTCCGCCACGTCGCGCAGGGCGCGGATGGTCGGCTCGCCCTCGCTGCCCAGCGCCTGCGTGGTCTTCTCCAGCTCGGCCAACGACCGGCTGAGCGAGCCGATGGCCTGGGCGATCTCCGGCGAGGCGATCAGGGCGCCGGCCTTCTGGATGGTCGAGCGCAGTTCCACCACCGTTTCGGCGATCGGCGCGCGGGCCAGCTCGTTCATCAGATCGGTGGCGGTCTTGGTCGCCGTGTCGAGCACGTTCGGCTGGGACGGCACCTCCGGATAGGGACCGCCCGAAATCATCGTCTGCTTCGGCGCATCGGGGAACAGGTCCAACGTCACGATCAGCTCGCCGGTCAGCAGGTTGCCGGTGCGCAACTGCGCCCGCAGCCCCCGCTCGACCAGCGCCTGCATGCCGGCATAGGCGGCCTCGGTGTCGTGCGCTGCCGGCAGCTCTCCGCCCAGCCGCTCCGGCTCGATGTTCAGGGTGACCGGGATGCGGGCCTCCCCCGACACCGGATCGACGTCCAGGCGGATGTCCGTCACCTCGCCCACCCGGATGCCGCGGAACTCCACAGCCGAGCCCGGATGCAGGCCGCGCACCGACCCGTCGAAATGCACCAGGAAAGGCACCCGCCGGGTGAAGCGCGCGTCGCTGGCCGCGTTGCGGTTCTCGTAGAGCGGAAAGTCCGTGCCCTCCGCCGCGATCTCGCCGTTGTCGCCGGGACCGCCGAGGCCGGGAGTCTCGAAGGACACGCCGCCGGTCGCCAGCGATTGCAGGGACTCCAGCGCCACCGTCGGCCCCTCCGGCCCGATGGACACCGACAGGCCGCTGGCGTTCCAGAAGCGGGTGTTGGGCCGGACGATCCGGTCGTAGGGGGCGTGGATGAAGACCGGGATGGTCAGCGACTGCCAGTCCTTGGAGAACTCGTAGCCGACCACCTCGCCGACCTGGATGCCGCGGTAGTAGATCGGCGCCCCCGGCCCGAGGCCGCCCAACCGGTCGGCGCGGAGCGCGAAGCGCCGCCCCGGCGAGCTGGAGCGGATCAGCGGCGGCTCCTCCAACCCGCGGAAGGCGGTGAGCGCCTCGCCGTTGCCGGTTCCCGGATCCATGCCGATGTAGGCGCCCGAGACCAGCGTGCCGAGGCCCGACACGCCGCCGAAGCCCAGCCGCGGCTTGACCACCCAGAAGCTCGTCCGGTCGTTGAGGTAGGAGGCGGCGCCCTTCACCATGCGCACGGAGACGATGACGTTGGACAGGTCGGGCGAGACCGCCACCCCCTGCACGGTCCCGACATCGACGTCGCGGTAGCGCACGCGGGTCTTGCCGGGCTCCAGCCCCTCCGCCGTGTCGAAGGTGATGGTGATGGTCGGCCCGCGCTCGTTCAGCGTCTTCCAGGCCAGCCAGCCGCCGATCAGCGCGGCGACCAGCGGAACCAGCCAGATCAGCGGCAGGCCGCGGCGGCGGCGGATCACCGGGCTGGCCGGCTCCACGGTGGGCTTGGGATCAGTCATGGGCATCAATCATAGAAGAATCCTGCCGCTGCGCCCGCCGGGGCGGCGCATCCCAGATCAGCCGCGGGTCAAAGGACTCCGACGCCAGCATGGTGATGATGACGACCGCGGCGAAGGCGACGGCGCCAATCTCCGCGTGGATGGTGGCGATGGCGCCCAACTGGACCAGGGCCGCCAGAAGCGAGATCATGAAGATGTCCACCATCGACCAGCGCCCGACCCCCTCGATGAGGCGGTAGAGCCGCGTGCGGTCGCGCTGCCGTTTCGGCGAGCCCCGCTGCACCGTCCACAGCAGATAGGCCAGCCCGATCAGCTTCAGCACCGGCACGGTGATGCTGGCGAAGAAAACCAGCAGGGCGACCGGCCACATCTCCGCCGCGATCAGAGCCTCCACACCGGACAGGATGGTGTCGGGCTGGCCGGCGCCGAAATAGACCACCGTCATGATCGGCAGCAGGTTCGCGGGGATGTAGAGGATCGTCGCCGCGGAGATCAGCGCCCAGCCGCGCGGCAGGCTGTTCGGCTTGCGGTGGTGCAGACGGGCGCCGCAGCGTGGGCACGCACCATCCGACCCCGCCACCACCTGATGGCAATCGTGGCAGGCGGTCAGCCGCTCCGGGTCGGCGGCGGCGGCCTGGGTGACGCGGGTCTGCGGGGCGATCCGCTCCCACACCTCGAAGGGGCTGAGCGACGCTTCCCCCCAGACCTGCACCAGGATGAAGGCGACCAGGGCGGCCAGCGACGCCCCCGGCTCCAGCTCCGCCAGATCGGACAGCTTCACATAGGCGACGATCAGGCCGAGCAGAAAGACCTCCGCCATCGCCCAGCGGCGCAGCCGCGCCACCGTCCGGAAGGTCCAGGCCGCCCCCGGCGCCGCCGTCCGCCCGGCGGCGAGCGGCATCACCACGTAGAGCGTGCCGAGCACCTGCGCCAGCGGCGCCAGGAACAGCACGAAGAAGACCAGGACGCCCAACACCTCGTAGCCGCCGTCCCACAGCGCCACCGAACCGCTGAGCAGGGTCGCCGTCTGCGCCCGCCCCTCCAGCTCGAAGGTCAGGATCGGGAAGAGGTTGGCGGTGACGAAGAGGATCGTCGAGGCGATGGCCAGCGCCACCGCCTGCCCCAGCCCGCCGGTCCGGAAATGGCGCAGCACCGCGCCGCAGCGGTGGCATTCGGCGCGATGGCCGGGCGAGGCCGGCGGCAGGGCGTGCGGCGCCCCGCAGTCGTGGCAGAGCAGGATCGGGTGGTCCGGTGCGGTCATAGCGTTGGCTTAACATTTCCCACGGGCGAAAGGTCCGCCGAATGCGGGGTGCACCGGCGGAGGAGCGCCGACCGGGGTGGGCCGGGGACCCCGGATGGAAAAAGCCCTTCCCCCGTGGGTGGGGAAAGGGCTCGGACGTTCGGACGGGTGCTGACTGTGCTCAGACGAACAGATTGAAGCTGCCCATCAGCTTCTGCGTGCCGGACTGGCCGGTCGGGATGGAATTCAGGCTTGCCGCCGCCTGGCTCAGCCCGTCCAGCATGGCCTGCTGGCCGGTGGAAAGGTTGAACGGGCTCTCGCCCTTCTTCGGCGCCTTGGCGACCGTGTCGTAATCCTGGGTGTATTTGCCCATGCTGAGCTGGATGGCGTAGTTTTTGGGGTCCTTCGCCGACTGCCCCTTGTCACGCGTCAGGCGCAGCGTGTAGTCGCCGCGGTCGAGTTCATACTCGCCCTGCATCATGCTCTTGAAGGCGTCGTAGTTCTTTCCCGCACTCTTGTCGCTGTCCGCCAGGACCGTGCCGAACTTCGACATCACCTGGACGCGCAGCCCATCGTCGCCCACCTGGCCCAGAGTCACTTCGCCCTTGGTGGTCACGCGGAACTTGTAGAAATCGACGGGATCGTCGGCACCCAGCGCGCCGACCACGTTCAGCCGGGTCACGTTCTTGGCGAGAACGCCCATGTCCGTGGCGAAGCCGGGGGTGTTGACCGAGGATTTGCGGACGTCCTTGCGAAATTCCTGCACGTTCGCGGCGGCGGCGGCCTCGGCCTCCCGCTGGGCGTTCATGCGTTCGACGGCAGCGGACACGGACTTGTTGAGGTCCGAGACCATCTGGTTGACGCCGGCCATTCCGTCAGACATGGCACCCTCTCCCATCAGGCGCGCACCCCGGACGGGGAAACGCGAATGGATCGCTGGACCCTCACATTACCGCAAAGCATGTAAAGTTGCGAATTGTTTTTCGCCGAAATTTCAGATAGGCCGCCGGCTGAGTTGTGCGGCCATCCGCTTCAACACGCCAGGGACGTCCTCCCCGGCCCGCGGTTGGAACAGGCGCTGCGCGGGAAACCAGGGGCGCACCGCGCTGCCGAGTTGGGTCCAGTCCCGCCCGCCGAAGCGCCAGACCGGCACGCCGAGCGCCGCCGCCAGTTCCCCCACCGCCGTGGCGGGCGCGATCACCAGATCCAGGCACGCCATCAGCGCCGCCGTCCCGTCGACATCATCGGTCAGGTCGAGATCGTCCCAGCGGTGGATGGCGACGCCGAAGCGTGCCTCCGCCGCGACCCGCTCGGCCTCGCACACGCCGTACTGGAGATTGACGAAGACGACGCCCGGCACGGCGAACAGCGCGCCCCACTGGTCGAGCCGGCTGTAGGCGGCGCGGCGCGATTCGGTCATCACCGCGCTGCGCCAGCCGATGCCCACCCGCAGGCCGGGGCCGAGCGCGGCCACCCGCTCCCGCCACAGCGCCACCCGCGCCGGGTCGGGGACCAGCCAGCCGCCGGCCGAGCCCGCGAAAGCGGACAGGTCACGGCGGAAGACCCGTGCCAGCGAGCCGATGGGCGTGTGCAGGTCGCAATCGGGCACGGCCTCGGCATCGGGGCTTTGCGGACGGACGAGCGCGCCGGGAAAGGAGCGGGCGAACAGCGGCACCAGCCGTCGGTCGACTTCGATCACCACGGAACGGGCGCGGGCGATGGCCTCGGCGCAGAGGGAGGAGAACAGAATGGTGTCGCCCACCCCCTGCTCGCCCCAGATCAGCAGGCGTTTTCCCGCCAGTTCCTCGCCGCGCCACGCGGGCAGCCGGGGCTGGCGCGCGCCGCCCGCCTGACCGGACGCGAAGCGCCAGCCATAGCCGGCCCAACCCTCCGCCAGTTCGCCGCGCTCCAACTGCAGCAAGCCACGGTTGAATTGGGCCAGCGCCAGATCGGGCACCACGCGCAGCGCCCGCCCGTACAGGCGCTCCGCCAGCCCGTCGTCGCCCAGGCGCTGCACCGCCAAACCGAGATTGCAGAGCGCCGCCGCGTAGCCGGGGTCGAGCGCCAGGGCACGGCGGAACCAGCGGCCCGCCTCCGCATGGCGGAGGCGGGCCTGCAACGCGTGGCCAAAGTTGTTGTTGGCCTGCGGCTCGTCCGGCATCAGCCGCAGGGCGCGGCGGTGCACCCGCTCGGCCTCGTCCAGCCGTTCGGCGTCGCGCAGCCCGCCGCCGAGGTTGGACAGCCCCTCCGGCAAGGCCGGGTCGAGCAGGACGGCGCGCCGCCACGCCGCCAGGGCGGCGGCGGCCCGCCCTGGCCGGCTCAGCGCGTTGGCCAGATTGTTCCAAAAGGTCGCCCGGTCGGCGCGGTGGGCCAGGGCGGCACGGTGGCAGGCTTCGGCCTCGGCGAAACGGCCCTGCCCGGCGCGCAGCGTGCCCAGGCTGTCGGCCGCGTCCACGAACCGGGGATCGAGGGCAAAGGCCGCCGCGAAGCATGTGGCGGCCCCGTCCATCTGTCCGAGATCGCGCAGCACCAGCCCGAAGCCGTAGAGCAGCGCCGGGTTGCGGCGATCCAGCCGCAAGGCGTCGGTGTAGGCGGTCACCGCCTCGGCCAGCCGTCCCTCGGCGTGGTGGCGGGCGGCCTCGGCCGTCAGACTGGAGAGATCATCGCGGGAAGGGGCGTCGGGACTCATCCCGGCAGAGTGGCCCGCGGGACCGGAACGGCGCAAGCGCCGTCCGGCCCCGCGGTTGCCGGTTGCTCAGTCCTCACCGTCCTGCAGCGCCGGCGGACGCGGGGCGGCGTTGACCGGGGCGGCGAGCTGGGCGTCGACCACCGCCACCGCCGTCATGTTGACCAGACCGCGCGTGGTCACCGACGGGGTGACGATGTGCACGGGGCGCGCCACGCCCAGCAGCATCGGCCCGACATTCTGCGCGTCAGCCATGATCTTCAGCATGTTGAAGGCGATGTTGGCGGCGTCCAGGGTCGGCATGACCAGCAGGTTCGCCTCGCCCTTCAGGCGGCTGTCGGGCAGAACGCCCTTGCGCAGCACCTCCGACAGGGCGGCGTCGGCGTGCATCTCGCCGTCCACCTCCAGGTCGGGATTCTCCTCGGCGATGAGCTGGTAGGCCAGCCGCATCTTGCGGGCCGACGGGGTGTCGGCGCTGCCGAAGTTGGAGTGGGAGAGCAGAGCCACCTTCGGCTCGATGCCGAAGCGCTTCACCTCCTCCGCCGCCAGCCGGGCGATCTCGGCCACCTGCTCGGCGGTCGGGTCGGGGTTGACGTAGGTGTCGCAGATGAAGTGCGTGCCCTTCTGCGAGATCAGCCCGTTCATGGCGGCGGCGACCTTCACGCCCTTGCGCAGGCCGATCACCCCCATGACGTGGTTGAAGTGGTCGCCGTAGCGGCCCGAGGTGCCGCAGACCATGCCGTCGGCCTCGCCCCGGCGGACCATCAGCGCGCCGAAGACGGTCGGCTGGCTGCGCACGACGTTCAGCGCGTTGGCCGGCGACACGCCGCGGCGGCCCATCATCTGCCGATAGACCTCGGCGTAGTTGTGGCAGCGCAGGTCACGGGCGGCCTCGATCACCTCGACGTCCTTGCCAATGCGGATGCGCAGGCCCATGTCGGCGATCGTCCGCTCGATCACGTCGGCGCGGCCGAGCAGGACCGGATGGGCGATGCCGTCGTCCACCACCACCTGGGCGCAGCGCAGCACGCGCGGCTCCTCGCCCTCGGCGTAGACGATGCGCTTGGGGGCCGCCTTCGCCTTGGTGATGACCGGCTTCATGACGAGGCCGGAGCGGAAGACATACTGGCCGAGGCTGTCGCGGTAGGCGCGGAAATCGACGATCGGCCGCGTCGCCACGCCCGACTCCATGGCGGCCTTGGCGACCGCCGAGGACACCTCGATCACCAGACGCGGGTCGAAGGGCTTGGGCAGGATGTAGTCCGGGCCGAAGCGCAGGTTCTCGCCGACATAGGCGGCGGCCACCACGTCGGACGGCTCGGCCTGGGCGAGGCTGGCCATGGCGTGGGTGGCGGCGATCTTCATCTCCTCGTTCACCGTCGTCGCGCCGACGTCGAGCGCGCCGCGGAAGATGAAGGGGAAGCAGAGGACGTTGTTGACCTGGTTGGGAAAGTCCGAGCGGCCGGTGGCGATGATGGCGTCCGGGCGGGCCTGCCGGGCGAGGTCCGGCATGATCTCCGGCTCCGGGTTGGCCAGCGCCAGCACCAGCGGCTTGTCGGCCATGCGGACCAGCATCTCCGGCTTCAGCACCTTGGCGCCCGACAGGCCGAGGAAGATGTCCGCCCCGTCGATGACGTCGTTCAGCACGCGGGCGTCGGTGTCCTGCGCGTAGGCGTCCTTGTAGGGGTTCATCTCCTCGTTGCGGCCCTTGTGGACCACGCCGATGCGGTCGACCAGCCAGACGTTCTCGCGCTTGACGCCCAGGCTGAGCATCAGGTCCAGGCAGGCGATGCCCGCCGCCCCGCCGCCGGTGGAGACGACCTTGACGGTGGAGATGTCCTTGCCGACCAGCTTCAGCCCGTTCAGCACCGCCGCACCCACCACGATGGCGGTGCCGTGCTGGTCGTCGTGGAAGACCGGGATCTTCATCCGCTCGCGGCAGCGGCGCTCCACCTCGAAGCAGGCGGGGGCGGCGATGTCTTCCAGATTGATGGCGCCGAAGGTCGGCTCCAGCCGGACGATGGTGTCGACCAGACCGTCGACGTCCTTCTCGTTCAGCTCCAGGTCGAAGCAGTCGATGCCGGCGAACTTCTTGAAGAGGACGGCCTTGCCCTCCATGACCGGCTTGGCGGCCATCGGGCCGATGTCGCCCAGGCCCAGCACCGCCGTGCCGTTGGTGACGACCGCCACGAGGTTCGCGCGGGCCGTCAGCTCCGCCGCCTGGGACGGGTCGGCGGCGATGGCGCTGGACGCCGCGGCCACGCCCGGCGAATAGGCCAGCGCGAGGTCGCGCTGGTTCGCCATGGGCTTGGTGGCGACGATCGCCAGCTTACCGGGCTTCGGATTCCGGTGGTACTCAAGCGCCATCGCGTCGAAGTCGCCGGACATACGTCCTCTCCCCTTTTAACTTGATTTCAGTTAATTTGCCGAACGACGAACTGTTTCCCCTCCGGCTTATACCCGAATTGGCCGGGCACCGGAATGGGAAAGGGGCAGCCCGCGGCGGACCGCCCCCTCCTTTTCACCCCCCGGGACCGCAGACCGGACCGGGGACAGCCCCCGCCTCAGATGCGGGCCAGGGCCGGTTCCTTGAAGTGCTCCTGGTATTCGGCGACCGCCTTGCTCTCGTCGAACTCGCCTTCCATCTTGGCGACCACGATGGTGGCGACGCCGTTGCCGATCAGGTTGGTGATGGCGCGGGCTTCCGACATGAAGCGGTCGACGCCGAGCAGCAGGGCCAGACCTTCGATCGGCAGGTGGCCGGTGGCCGACAGGGTGGCCGCCAGCGTCACGAAGCCGCCGCCGGTGACCGCGGCCGCCCCCTTGGAGGTCAGCATCAGCAGGCCGAGGATGGTGAGCTGCTGCCAGATCGTCAGGTCGATGTTGAAGGCCTGGGCGATAAAGATCGCGGCCATCGACAGGTAGATGGAGGTACCGTGAACGAGTAGCCGGTGGGGATGACGAGGCCGACCACGTGCTTGGAGCAGCCGAACTTCTGCATCTTCTCCATCATGCGCGGCAGCACGGACTCCGACGAGGAGGTGCCGAGGACGATCAGCAGTTCGTCCTTGATGTAGCGCAGGAAGGTCAGGAGGCTGAAGTTGTACAGGCGGGCGATGCTGCCCAGCACGACGAAGACGAACAGCGCCATCGTGATGTAGACCGCCGCCATCAGCTGGCCGAGCGAGGTCAGCGACGACACGCCATACTTTCCGATGGTGAAGGACATGGCGCCGAAGGCGCCCAGCGGGGCGACGCGCATCAGGATGCCGATCACCCCGAACAGAGCGTGCGACACCTTCTCGAACATGTCCTCGACCACCTTGCCCTTCTGGCCCATGGCGGACAGCGCGACGCCGAAGATCACCGCGAAGAACAGGATCTGCAGCATGTCGCCCTTGACGAACGCGCCGATGACGTTGTCCGGGACGATGTTGACCAGGAAGTCGATGGTCGTGTGGTTCTGCGCCTCGGTGGCGTATTTGGCGACGGCGTCGGCCTTCAGCGAGCCGGCCTGGATGTTCATCCCCGAGCCCGGCTTCACCAGATTGACGACCAGCAGGCCGAGCCCCAGGGCGAAGGTGGTGACGATCTCGAAATACAGGATCGCCTTGCCGCCGACCTTGCCGACCTTCTTCATGTCGCCGATCGAGGAGATGCCGGTGACCACGGTCAGGAAGACGATCGGACCGATGACCATCTTGATCATCTTGATGAAGACGTCGCCCAGGGGCTTCATCTGCACCGCAAGAGCCGGATAGAAATGGCCGAGCAGAATGCCGATGGTGATCGCGGTCAGAACCTGGACGGTCAGGTTCGTGTAGAATGGCTTTTTCTGGGGCTGCCCTTGGGCGTGCATGGTCGTCTCCTCGTGGCGTTCCTGAAATGGGCTGCCGCTCTTGTCTCGCGGTCGGCGGCCGGCCCGTCATGCCCCTCTTAAAGCAAGCGGTGTGCCAAAATTAAAACTGAGGAATCGCAGCGCTCTGACGGAGCGCGTGGGTCAGAATCCGCACGACAGGGGCGGAATCCATGTGCGAAAATCCGCACATCGCCCGCTCCGCGCGATTTCTTGTTGCGGCGCAGCATGGATTGAGGACCGTTGGTTAGGATCGTCCCCACCCGCTGGACATTTTCGCAAAGCCGCGACTGGCTCTCCCGGCGGGCGTCCGCCCTGTTTGCCCGTCCGCGGCGGGTGATGCTGGCCGTGCTGGTCGTCGGCATGCCGCTGGCGGCGGCGGTGGCCGCGGGTCTGGCGGCGGACAACGCCAGCGAATCCCTGCGCGAACAGGGGGCGGCGCAGCTCTCGCTCTACGAATCCAACCTGCGCACGGAGCTGGAGCGCCACGCCGCCGTGCCGATGGTGCTCGCCCGCGACCAGGAGGTCGCCGACCTGCTGCGCGATCCCAGCCCGGAGCGGGTGGACCGCCTGAACCGCAAGCTGGAGGCCATCGCGGCGACGCTGAAGGCGTCCGCCCTCTATGTGATGAACGGGACGGGAACCACCGTCGCGGCCAGCAACTGGAACGCCGCGCCCAGCTTCGTCGGGCAGAATTTCAGCTACCGCCCCTATTTCCAGTCGGCCATGGAGCGGGGGGAGGGGCATCATTTCGCGCTCGGCACCACCTCGCTCGTCCCCGGCTACTACACGGCGCAGCGGGTGGTGGCGGAAAACCGCACAGAGGACCGGACGGGCGATCGGGGGGCCGGCGTCGTGGTCCTGAAGGTCGGCTTCCAGGAGTTGGAGCGGGCCTGGTCGCACGGCCGGGAGAAGGTTCTGGTCTCCGACCGCGACGGCGTCGTCTTCATCACCAACGTGGAGGGCTGGCGCTACAACGCGCTGCCCCGCCGCCTGCCGGTCACGCTGCCCGCGGCGGCGCCCCCCGCGACCGAGGAGATCCCCACCCTGCCTTGGGCCTTCGGCGGGGCGTCCGACCGCATCACGCTGCGGGAAGGCAACGCAGAGCGGCGCTACCTCCTGCAATCCGCCGCGGTGCCCGGCGGCGATTGGACGATCCACGCCCTGACCAGCCTCGCCCCGGTCGCCACCCGCGCCCAGCAGGCCGGGCTGCTCGCCGCCGCGGTGGTGGCGCTGGCCGCCCTGACCGGCCATGCGCTGGCCCAGCGCCGCCTGAACCTCGTGGAGCGGCTGGCCCTTCAGGAGGAGGCGCGGGCCGAGTTGGAGCGCCGCGTGGCCGCCGCCACGGCGGAGCTGCGCGCCACCGAGAACGAGCTGACCCAGGCGGCCAAGCTGGCGGCGCTGGGCCAGATGTCGGCGGCCATGGCGCACGAGATCAACCAGCCGCTGGCCGCCATCCGCAGCTTCGCCGACAACGCGGTGGTGCTGCTGGAGCGCGGGCGGCCGGACGCGGTGCGCGACAATCTGGCGGAGATCGCCGACCTGACCGACCGCATGGCCGCCATCACCCGCAGCCTGAAGGGCTTCGCCCGGCGCGCCTCGGGCACGCTGGGCGCGGTGTCCGCCGCCGCCGCCGTCGGGCAGGCGCTGGCCCTGCTGGAGGCGCGGCTGCGCCGGGATTCCGTAACGGTGGACACCGACCTGCCCGCCAGCCCCCTGCTGGTCACCGGCGAGGACGTGCGGTTGCAGCAGGTGCTGGTCAACCTGATCGGCAACGCCGCCGACGCCATGCGCGCCTCCCCCCGCCGCCATGTCCGCATCGCCCTGGCCGCGGAGGGGGAGGAGGCGGTGCTGACGGTCAGAGACAGTGGTCCCGGCATCGCCGAGGCCGACCTGCCGCGCATCTTCGTGCCCTTCTTCACCACCAAGGAGGCGGGCGACGGGCTCGGGCTCGGCCTGTCGATCAGCCACGGCATCGTCGAGGATTTCGGCGGCAGCCTGACCGCCGCCAACCACCCGGAGGGCGGCGCCCTCTTCACCATCCGCCTCAAGCGCAGGGATTCCCAGACATGACGACCGGCAGCACCGCCCCGGGCGGCCCCGTCCTCTTCGTGGACGACGAGCGGTCCGTCCGCCTCGCCGGGCAGCAGGCGCTGGAGCTGGCCGGCTTCGACGTCACCGCCTGCGACGGGGCGGAGCGCGCGCTGCGCCATCTCGGCCGCGACTGGCCGGGCGCCTTGGTCACCGACGTGCGCATGCCGCAGATCGACGGGCTGGAGCTGATGGAGCGCGCCCTGGCGCTGGATCCCGAGCTGCCGGTCATCCTGATCACCGGCCACGGCGATGTGCCGATGGCGGTGGAGGCGATGCGGCGCGGCGCCTACGACTTCCTGGAAAAGCCCTTTCCCTCCGACCGTCTGGTCGAGGTGACGCGGCGCGCCGTGGAGAAGCGCCGGCTGGTCCGGGAGAACCGGCGCCTGCGCGACCAACTGGCCGGGCTGCCCGCCGGTGAGGCCTCGCCCATCGTCGGGCGGACGCCGGGGATCGAGCGGCTGCGCGGCGCCATCGCCGCGGTGGCCGACACCGACGCCGACGTGCTGGTGCTGGGCGAGACCGGCACCGGCAAGGAGATGGTCGCCCGCGCCCTCCACGCTGGCAGCAACCGGCGCAAGCATCCCTTCGTCGCCCTGAACTGCGGCGCCATGCCCGAGGCCATCTTCGAGAGTGAGCTGTTCGGGCACGAGGCCGGGGCCTTCACCGGGGCCGGCAAGCGCCGCGTCGGGCGCATCGAGCACGCCAGCGGCGGCACCCTCTTCCTCGACGAGATCGAGAGCATGCCGCTGTCGCTCCAGGTCAAGCTGCTGCGCGTGATCCAGGAGCGGGTGGTGGAGCCGCTCGGCTCGAACGAGCTGATCCCCGTGGACCTGCGCGTCGTCGCCGCGACCAAGGTGGACCTGCGCAAGGCGGCCAGCGAGGGCAAGTTCCGCGAGGACCTCTATTACCGGCTCAACGTCGTCGTCGTGACCATCCCGCCGCTGCGCGACCGCCGCGACGACATCCCCCTGCTGTTCCAGCATTTCGTCGTCCAGGCCGCCGCCCGCTACAACCGCGAGCCGCGCGCGCCCAGCCCGGCGCAGGTGCAGCGGCTGGCGGCGCACGACTGGCCAGGCAACGTCCGCGAGCTGCGCAACGCCGCCGACCGCTTCGTGCTGGGGCTGGACGACACGCTCTCCGCGGTGGGCGGCACCGCTCCGGCGATGGCGGCGGGACGCAGCGGCCTCTCCCTGGCCGAGCAGGTGGACCTGTTCGAGAAGAGCCTGATCGAAAGCGAGCTGGCCCGTTGCAAAGGCAGCGTGAAGGCCGCCATCGAGGCGCTGAGCATCCCGCGCAAGACCTTCTACGACAAGCTGAAGCGCTACGGTCTCAGCCGCGAGGATTTCGTGGAGTGACGGGCCGTCATTCGGCGGCCAGCGCGTGGGCGAAGGTCTCCACCCCCTGCACACCGGCCGCGCTCAGCCCGTAGGTGCCCTTGGCGATGCGCTCAAACCAGCCGTAGACGTTGCGCTGGAGAATGGCCGCGGCGTCCTTCGGCGCCCCGGCCGCGCGCAGCGCCTTCAGCGACAGCGGTCCGGCGGCCAGCAGCCGGGCGCAGCGCAGCGCGTCCTGGCGGTAGGCGGTGACGATGGGCACGCGGGTGGAGCCGCCGCGGTTGGGATCGCCGCGGCGCCGCGCGTGCTCGCCCAGCAGGCGGGCAGCGCGCGTCTTGTCCTTGCGCGGGCTGTAGGGAACGGGGTCGAGCAGGACCTCCACCTCATGCCCAGCCGCCCGGCCGGTGTCGACGATCAGCAAGCCGACGCCCAGCCGCCGGCACAGCTTGCGCACCCCGCTGTCGTGGGGCGACGCGCCGCTGGCCTTGCGCCCCGGCTGCGGCACGGCGAGATAGACGGTGTCGGTCAGGGCGAGTCGGTCGACCCCCTGAAGCAGCAGGTCCAGGGTGAAGCGCTTCTTCAGCTCGACGATCAACGGCGGCTCGGCCCCACGCACCGCGACGAGGTCGCAGCCGTGAATCTCGGCCTTCACATCGTAGCCCTGGGCTTCGAGGAAGGCCTTCACCGGGGCGTAGAGGTCGGTTTCGGCGGTGATGGACAAAGGAAGAAACTTTCGCTACGAGCCTCCGCTCTACCCCCTTTCCCCACTGAACGGGAAAAGACGGCAAGGCCGTTCAGAATAGCCGCTTGCCTTCGCTGAACACACCATGCTTCGCAACGAACTCATCATAAGCATTCAACGCCGGGCCGTTTTCCTCAGCCCAGCGCCGCTGCCCATGGGTCAAATCCCGGATTCCAGGGGCCACGACGACCCCTGGCTGTGGAGCGCGAGAGAGCCACACCCCCTCGCTCGTCATCACGCCGCGGCCTTCTGCTTGCGCAGGATGGCCAGGATGTCGGAGGCGGCCTTCGGGATGTTGGTGCCGGGGCCGTAGATGGCCGCCGCGCCCGCCTTGTAGAGGTAGTCGTAGTCCTGCGGCGGGATCACGCCGCCGCAGACAACGAGGATGTCGCCGGCGCCCTGGCGGCGCAGCTCCTCAACCAGCTGCGGGACCAGCGTCTTGTGGCCGGCGGCCTGGGACGACACGCCGATGACGTGCACGTCGTTCTCCACCGCCTGACGGGCGGCCTCCTCCGGGGTCTGGAACAGCGGTCCGATGTCCACGTCGAAGCCGATGTCGGCGAAGCTGGTGGCGATCACCTTGGCGCCGCGGTCATGACCGTCCTGGCCCATCTTGACGACGAGGATGCGCGGGCGGCGGCCCTCCTCGGCGGCGAAGGCGGACACCTCCTCCTGAATCCTCTTGAAGCCCTCGTCGCCCTCGTAGGCGGCTCCGTAGACGCCGGAGACGGAGCGGATGACCGCGACATGGCGGGTGAAGGCCTTCTCCAGCGCATCGGAGATTTCGCCGACCGTGGCGCGGGCGCGGGTGGCCTCGACCGCCAGGGCGAGCAGGTTGCCGGACTTCTCCGTGGCGGCCTTGGTCAGGGCCTCCAGGGCGGCGCGGCACTTGGCGTCGTCGCGGTTGGCGCGCACGCTGTTCAGGCGGGCGATCTGGGATTCGCGGACCGCCGTGTTGTCGATGTCCAGCACGTCGACCATCTCGGGGTTCTCCGGACGGTACTTGTTGACGCCGACGATCACCTCCTCGGCGCGGTCGACGCGGGCCTGCCGGCGGGCGGCGGCCTCCTCGATCAGCAGCTTGGGCATGCCGCTGTCCACCGCCTTGGTCATGCCGCCCAGATCCTCGACCTTGTTGATGAGGTCGAGCGCGGCCTTGGCGAGGCTGTGGGTCAGATTCTCGATGTAGTAGGAGCCGCCCAGCGGATCGACCACGTTGGTGACGCCCAACTCCTCGGCGATGATGAGCTGGGTGTTGCGGGCGATGCGGGCGGAGAATTTGGTCGGCAGGCCCAGCGCCTCGTCGAAGGCGTTGGTGTGCAGCGACTGGGTGCCGCCCAGCACCGCGGCCATCGCCTCGATGGTGGTGCGGATGACGTTGTTGTAGGGGTCCTGCTCGGTCAGGCTGACGCCGGAGGTCTGGCAGTGGGTGCGCAGCGCCAGCGAGCGGGCGTCCTTCGGGTCGAACTTCTGCTTCATCAGGGTGGACCACAGCAGGCGCGCGGCGCGCAGCTTGGCGATCTCCATGAAGAAGTTCATGCCGATGGAGAAGAAGAAGGACAGGCGCGGCGCGAACTTGTCGACCGGCAGCCCCTTGGACATGGCGGCGCGGACGTATTCGAGGCCGTCGGCGATGGTGAAGGCCAGCTCCTGAACCGCGGTCGCCCCGGCCTCCTGCATGTGGTAGCCGGAAATCGAGATCGAGTTGAACTTCGGCATGTTCAGCGCCGTGTACTCGATGATGTCGGCGATGATCCGCATCGAGGGTTCGGGCGGGTAGATGTAGGTGTTGCGGACCATGAACTCCTTGAGGATGTCGTTCTGGATGGTCCCGCTCAGCTTGTCCTGGCTGACCCCTTGCTCCTCCGCCGCGACGATGTAGCCGGCGAGGATCGGCAGCACCGCACCGTTCATGGTCATCGACACCGACATCTTGTCGAGCGGGATGCCGTCGAAGAGGATCTTCATGTCTTCGACGCTGTCGATGGCGACGCCAGCCTTGCCCACGTCGCCGACCACGCGCGGGTGGTCGCTGTCGTAGCCGCGGTGGGTGGCGAGGTCGAAGGCCACCGACAGGCCCATCTGCCCGGCCTTCAGGTTCGCCTTGTAGAAGGCGTTGGAGTCCTCGGCGGTCGAGAAGCCGGCGTACTGGCGGATGGTCCAGGGCTTCACCGCGTACATCGTGGCGCGCGGGCCGCGGGTGAAGGGCGGGAAGCCGGGCAGGCTGTCCAGCTCCAGCCCCTCCAGATCGTCGGCGGTGTAGAGGGCCTTGACGTCCAGCCCCTCCGGAGTCTTCCAGACGAGGTCGTCGAGCGTCCCGTTGGCGCCCAGGTCCTTGGTGGCCAGGGTCTGCCAGTCGGCCTGGGTCTTCTTCGGGAACTCGCTCATGGGACGTCTCCTCGACACGGCTTCTTGGTTCGAATGATTTGAAACGATCAATGAATGGGTGGGCGCTTGCCCCCTCCCCGGCCCTCCCCCGCTTCGCGGGAGAGGGAGATAAGTCCCCTCCCTCGCCAAAGGCGGGGAAGGGTTAGGGAGGGGGCAAAATCCCCCCTACCCTCAGCCCTGCGACCGGCGGGCGACGACCTTCCAGGCGGCCTGCATGATCGCGGCACCCAGCGCGGTCTTCAGGACCGTAGCGGCCAGGAACGGCGTCAGGCCCAGCGCGACGGCCTTCTCGCCGCCGAACAGGACGGCCATCCAGGCCACGCCCGGGACGAACAGCAGGGCATGGCCGATCGCCAGGGCGCCGACGGCCTTGAGCGGGCTGCGGTCCCAGCCGCGCTCGGCCAGCCAGCCGGTGACGCCGGCGGCCAGGACGAAGCCCAGCAGGTAGCCGGCGGTCGGGCCGGCCATGTAGGCCGGGCCGGCGCCCGGACCGGCGAAGACCGGCAGACCGGCGAGGCCTTCCAGCAGGTACAGCAGGACCGTCGCCGTGGCGAGCCGGCTGCCGTAGGCCATGCCGAGCAGGATGACGACCATGCTCTGCATCGTCATCGGCACCGGCCAGAACGGGACCTGAACCTTGGCCGAGGCGGCCAGGAGCAGGCTGCCCAGAACCGCCGCAGTGGCGGCGGTGAGCAGGCCGCCCCGCGGGGCGACCGTCTCGAGAAGCGAAGCGGCACGCTGCGAAAGCGTGTTTGCGAAAGCCATCGTCCTTACCTTTCCCTATATGTCGGAGCCCGCTTGGCTCACGCGAACTCCAGGATCTTCTGATCGACCGCCAGGCTGGAGCCGGGCGTCGCGTGCACCTTGGACACCGTGCCATCCTGCGCCGCGCGCAGGATGTTTTCCATCTTCATCGCCTCGACCACGGCCAGCACCTCGCCGGCCTTGACCTCCTGCCCCTCGGTCACGGCGACCGAGACGAGCAGGCCGGGCATCGGCGACAGCAGGAACTTCGACATGTCCGGCGGTGCCTTCACCGGCATCAGCGCGTCGAGCCGCGCCGCGTTCGGGGTCAGCACCTTGACCAGCGCCTGGCTGCCGGAGTGCGACAGGCGGTAGCCGACGCCGACGCGGTCCACCTGGACGCAGACATGCGCACCGTTCACCGTGCCGCGGAACAGCGGCTGGCCGAGCATCCAGTCGCTCCACACCACATGGTGCTTGCCCTCGAAATCGACGGTGTAGCCGATGCGTTGCGGGCTGCCGTCCGTCGGGCGGACATGGACCGGGTGCTGCGTGCCGTCCATCACGACGACCCAGTCGTCGCGCACCCGGACCTTGTTGCCCGGCATCTTGCCGCTGATCTGGATGTCGCGGTCGTTCAGGCAGCGGTGGATCACCGCGGCGACAGCGATCAGCACCGCCGGATCGTCCGGCGGCAGGTCGGAGGCGTGGAAGCCGGTCGGGTATTCCTCGGCGATGAAGTTGGTGGTCAACCGGCCGTCGACGAAGCGCTGGTTGGCCATCAGCGAGGCGAGGAACGGGATGTTGTGGCTGACGCCGCGGATGTAATACTGGTCCAACGCCTCGCGCATGCGGGCGATGGCGGCGTCGCGCGTCGACCCCCAGCTGCACAGCTTGGCGATCATGGGGTCGTAGTACATGGAAATCTCGCCGCCCTCGTAGACGCCGGTATCGACGCGGACATGCGGGTCCTCCGACGGCGGACGGTAGTGGGTCAGCCGGCCGGTCGAGGGCAGGAAATTGCGGAAGGGGTCCTCGGCGTAGACGCGGGACTCGATGGCCCAGCCGTGCAGCTTGATGTCGTCCTGGCGCAGCGTCAGCTTCTCGCCCGCCGCGACGCGGATCATCAGCTCGACGAGGTCGAGGCCGGTGACCAGCTCGGTGACCGGATGCTCCACCTGGAGACGGGTGTTCATCTCCAGGAAGTAGAAGTTGCGCTCGGCGTCGACGATGAACTCGACCGTGCCGGCGGACTTGTAGTCCACGGCGCGGGCCAGCGCCACGGCCTGCTCGCCCATCGCCTTGCGGGTCGCGGCGTCGAGGAAGGGCGACGGCGCCTCCTCGATGACCTTCTGGTGGCGGCGCTGGATCGAGCATTCGCGCTCGCCCAGATAGAGCGCGGTGCCTTGCCCGTCCGCCAGCACCTGGATCTCGATGTGGCGCGGCTGCTGGATGTACTTCTCGACAAAGACGCGGTCGTCGGCGAAGGAGGAACGCGCCTCGTTCTGGGCCGAGCGGAAGCCTTCGCGGGCCTCCTCGTCGTTCCAGGCCACGCGCATGCCCTTGCCGCCGCCGCCGGCCGACGCCTTGATCATCACCGGGTAGCCGATGTCGCGGGCGATGGTCACCGCCTCGCTGTCATCGGCGATGACGCCCAGATAGCCGGGCACCGTGCTGACGCCCGCCGCCTTGGCCAGCTTCTTGGACTCGATCTTGTCGCCCATCGCCTGGATGGCGTGGGCGTCCGGGCCGATGAAGGCGATGCCGGATGCTGCCAGCGCCTCCTGGAACTCGCGCTTCTCCGATAGGAAGCCGTAGCCGGGATGGACGGCCTGGGCGCCGGTCTTCTTGCAGGCGTCGACGATGCGGTCGATCAGCAGGTAGCTCTGCGCCGAGGGGGCGGCGCCGATGTGGACGGCCTCGTCGGCCATCTCGACGTGCAGGGCGTTCTTGTCGGCGTCCGAATAGACGGCGACCGTCTTGATGCCCAGGCGGCGCGCCGTGCGGATGACGCGGCAGGCGATCTCGCCGCGGTTCGCGATCAGGATCTTTGAGAACAGGGTCGTCATGGGGCGGCGCGCCTTCAGAGCGGGATGTTGTCGTGCTTGCGCCAGGGGTTCTGGAGCTGCTTGTTCTTCAGCATGGACAATGCCTTGATGACGCGCCGGCGGGTGCCGTGCGGCATGATGACGTCGTCGATGTAGCCGCGCGACGCCGCCACGAACGGGTTGGCGAACTTCTGCCGGTACTCCTCGGTGCGCGCCTCGATCTTGGCGGTGTCGCCGATGTCGCCGCGGAAGATGATCTCCACGGCACCCTTCGGCCCCATCACCGCGATCTCCGCCGACGGCCAGGCGTAGTTGATGTCGCCGCGCAGATGCTTGGACGCCATCACGTCATAGGCGCCGCCGTAGGCCTTGCGCGTGATGACGGTGATCTTCGGCACGGTGGCCTCGGCGTAGGCGAACAGCAGCTTGGCGCCGTGCTTGATGATGCCGCCGTACTCCTGCGAGGTGCCCGGCATGAAGCCGGGGACGTCCACCAGGGTCAGGATCGGAATCTCGAAGGCGTCGCAGAAGCGCACGAAGCGCGCGGCCTTCTTGGAGCTGTCGATGTCCAGGCAGCCGGCCAGAACCATCGGCTGGTTGGCGACGATGCCGACCGTGCTGCCGTTCATGCGGCCGAAGCCGATGATGATGTTCTTGGCATAGTCGGGCTGAAGCTCGAAGAAGTCGCCCTCGTCGACCGTCTTGAGGATCAGCTCCTTCATGTCGTAGGGCTTGTTCGGGTTCTCCGGCACCAGCGTGTCGAGCGACAGGTCGTCGCGGTCGATCGGGTCGGTGCAGGGACGCTCCGGCGCCCGCTCGCGGTTGGAGGCCGGCAGGAAGTCGATGAAGCGGCGGAGCTGGAGCAGCGCCTCGACATCGTTCTCGAAGGCCATGTCGGCGACGCCGGACTTGCTGGAATGGGTGATCGCCCCGCCCAGCTCCTCCGCCGTGACCACCTCGTGCGTGACCGTCTTCACCACGTCCGGGCCGGTCACGAACATGTAGGAGCTGTCCTTCACCATGAAGATGAAGTCGGTCATGGCCGGCGAATACACCGCACCACCGGCGCACGGCCCCATGATCAGCGAGATCTGCGGGATGACGCCCGAGGCGTTGACGTTGCGCTGGAACACCTCGGCGTAGCCGCCGAGCGAGGCCACGCCCTCCTGGATGCGGGCGCCGCCGGAATCATTCAGGCCGATGACCGGCGCGCCGACTTTCATCGCCTGCTCCATGATCTTGCAGATCTTCTCGGCGTGGGCTTCCGACAGCGAGCCGCCGAAGACGGTGAAGTCCTGGCTGAACACGAAGACGAGGCGGCCGTTCACCGTGCCGTGACCGGTGACCACGCCGTCGCCGGGAACCTTCTGGCCTTCCATGCCGAAGTCGTTGCAGCGGTGCTGCACGAACATGTCGAACTCCTCGAACGAGCCTTCGTCGAGGAAGAGTTCGATGCGCTCCCGCGCGGTCAGCTTGCCCTTGGCGTGCTGCCCGGCGACGCGCTTTTCGCCGCCGCCCAGCCGCGCACCGGAGCGCATGGCGTCCAACTTGGCCAGAATTTCTTGCATCAGGCGTTTCCCACTTTGGCGAGCGGCGGAGGACCTTGCGAACCTTGTGGCAGCGGTCCCCTCACCGGAACGCCTGGATTATTCACAAGATTTGCAACAGGGCAATTGGCCGGGCGGGAAAAATGTGCGAAGTTGCGAACATCTTTGCAAACGCAGCGCGCGGTTTGCCAAGATTGCAAATATGCACTTCGGCATAATCTTCGGGTGATAGGCGGGTCCATGCAGAAGCTCTTCCTCGGCTACAAGCTCCGCCGCCTGCGCGAACAGCGCGGGCTGACCCAGGCGGCGCTGGCCAAGACGCTGGACCTGTCGCCGAGCTACCTGAACCAGATCGAGAACAACCAGCGTCCGCTGACCCTGCCAGTGCTGCTGAAGATCTCCGCCGTGTTCGAGGTGGACCTGTCCAACTTCGTCGAGGACGAGGACAGCCGTCTCGTCGCCGACCTGCGCGAGGCCCTGGCCGACCCGCTGTTCGCCGGGGCGCCGCTGACCAACGCGGAGCTGCGCAGCGCCGTCGGCTCAAGCCCGGAACTGGCCCGCCGCGTGCTGAGCCTGCACCAGGCCTACCAGAAGCTTCACGAGCGGGTGCAGTCGCTGGCCGACAGCCTGTCCAACCAGGAACCGAGCGACGCCTTCGCCGGGCCACAGTTCCCCTACGAGGAGGTCCGCGACTACTTCCACTACTGCAACAACTACATCGGCCCGCTGGACGAGGCGGCGGAAAATCTGTGGAACACGGAGAAGATCCACTCCGGCGCCCTGCTGAACGAGCTGGCCGCCTATCTGAAGCGGCGGCACGACGTCCGTGTGAAGATCGTCGCCGACGATGGCGAGACGGCCATGCGCAGCTACGACGGCAGCACCGGCACGCTGCGCCTGTCCGCCTTGCTGAACGGCCCCAGCCGCGCCTTCCACATGGCGCACCAGATCGCCCTGCTGGGCTTCGGCGACGTGATCGAGGAGCGCGTCGCCCAGGCGAAATTCTCCAGCGAGGACGCGCGGTCGATCTGCCGCGTCGGGCTCGCCAACTATTTCGCGGGGGCGCTGGTCCTGCCCTACCGCGCCTTCGCCGCCCAGGCCCGCGCGCTGCGCCACGACGTCGAGCAGTTGCAGAGCCGCTTCGGCGCCAGCTTCGAGCAGGTCTGCCACCGGCTGTCCACCCTGCAGCGGCCGGGGGCGCGCGGCCTGCCCTTCTACTTCGTGCGGGTGGACATGGCCGGCAACATCACCAAGCGCCATTCGGCGACGCGCTTCCACTTCGCGCGCTTCGGCGGCGCCTGCCCGCTGTGGAACGTGCACGAGGCCTTCGCCCAGCCCGGCAAGATCCTGGTGCAGTTCGCCACCATGCCCGACCGCACCACCTACATCGGTATCGCCCGCACGGTGACCAAGCGCGGCGGCGCCTATCTGAAGCCGTCGCGCCAGTTCGCCGTCGGGCTAGGCTGCGAGGCGACCCACGCCAACGAGATCGTCTACGCCGCCGGCATCGACACCTCCAACGAGGCCGCCGCCGTGCCGATCGGCGTGAACTGCCGAATCTGCGAGCGCACCGACTGCCAGCAGCGCGCCTTCCCGCCCATCGGCAGCCAGCTCTCGGTGGACGAGCACCACCGCAGCTTCGTCCCCTACCTGTTCACCCAGGAGGGGCGGACCGTGGAAAAGGCCTGAAGGGTTGGCGATTCCGCTGCGGCCGCTCTATCATCCGCGGCCCAACCGACAGGATCACGACATGACGACGCCCACCGCCCGGCCCTTGCCCCAGAAGACCATCGGCGTCCTCGGTGGCATGAGCAACCAGGCCACCGCCGAATATTACCGCCTGCTGAACGAGGGGCTGAACGCCCGCTTCGGCGGCTGGGACAACGGCGAGATCGTCATCGTCAGCGTCAACTTCGGCAACATCGAGCATTTCGTCCGACGGAACGAATGGGACGCCGCGCGGCGCTATCTGTCCGGCAAGGTCGACGCGCTGGAGCGCGCCGGGGCCGACGTGATCCTGTGCGTGTCGAACACCATGCACCGTGTGGTCGAGCCGATCATGGCCGACCGCGCCACCCCCTTCATCCACATCGCCGACCCGACCGGTGCGGCGATGCGGGCCGCCGGCCTGTCGCGGGTGGCACTGCTCGGCACGATGGCGACGATGCTCTCCGAGGACCTGCGCCGCCGTTACGAGGAGCGCTTCGGGGTCGAGATCATGGTGCCCTCCGATCCCGACAAGGCGACGGTCGACCGCATCATCTTCGACGAGCTGGTGCGGCGCGACCTGCGTCCGGAGTCCAAGGCCCAATATCTGGAGATCATCGACCGGATGGCCGAAGACGGAGCGCAGGGAGTGATCCTCGGCTGCACCGAGATCTTCCTGCTGGTCGATCAGGCTGACCGGCCGGGGTTTCCGATGTTCAACACGACGGCGCTCCACACCGACGCCGCGGTGGCCTTCGCGCTGGGCGACTAGGCCACCGCCGACCCGCCGGAGACCGACGCCTCAGGACGGCGCCCCTCCGGCGGCGGGTGCCGCCTTCAGGCGCCGGATCATGGCGAGCGCCTCCGGCGGCGGCCGGCGCTCGACGCGCCGGTAGACACGCCCGTCGCGCGTCCGGTCGAGCAGGCCGAAATCGCACAGCTCGCGGCGCAGCAGGACATGGTCGCCGAACCGGTTGGCGCCGCGCAGGACGTCGTTCACCTCGCCCTCGCCCATCGCCCGGCCGGCGTCGATCCGCGACCACAGAATCCACAGGCACAGGTCGCGCTCGCTGCGCTTCGGCGGCCAGCGCAGCAGGGCGCCGGCGGCGTCGAAGCAGCGTGCCACCTTCAGGAGCCGGACCGGATCGACCGGTGGCGGCGCGTCCACCGTCACGCCGGGAGGGTCCTGCGCCGTGATTTGCTCCACCGTCTGGGCCTGGGGCTGGATCTGGGCCTGTGTTTGGGCCTGGACCCGGAAATGCTGGAAGTTCCGGCAGCCGACCGCCTTGGCCAGCATGTTGAGCCATTCGACATGGCCGGGCGGCTCGGTCCGGTTGGCAAGTTGCGCGCGCAGCGAGCGCGCAAGAGCGGAAATATCGCCCGCGCTGTAGGGCAGCGGCGTTCTGGACATGGATTCATCCTCACAACGCGCCAATCCGCGGAGGGATGCCGGTGGTCGCCAACTTCCGACGCGGCACGCGATGAGGTGTCGGTCGATGGGGTGTCGTGGCAGGTTTAGCTCCCCGGAACGGGGCGGCGACGCCTTGGTGAACTGCCGACCAGAGGTGTTTTCTACCGCAAGGCGGCGGCGCTGGCAAGCCGCCTGGGCAGAGCGACGCCCCCCGGCTCCGCCCGCAGACGAACCCTCAGCTCGGGTAATGGCCGCCCAGGGTTTCCGACAGCCGGTGGCCGGCCGCCAGCAACAGGGGCATCATCACCGCCACGCGCTCCTCGGTGAAGCGCGTCAGCGGGCCCGACAGGGTCAGGGCGCCGACCAGCCCCTCCCGCTGGGAGAAGACCGGAACGGCGGCGGCCCCGGTCTCGGACTCCCGCTCGCCGAAGGACAGCAGCGGCAGGGCGGCGAAGTCCTCCGCCGACACCGTCCCGGAGAAGCGGAGGAGCACATGGCCGGCCGCCCCGCGATCCAGGGGCAGGCGGTCGCCTTCGTGGACGTGGTCGCGGATCGCCTGCGTCGAATCCTCGCGGAACGCGCAGATCCGCCACGCCCCCTCGCGCCGGAAGAAGGACGCGCTCTCCCCGCTCTCGCGCATCAGCTGGCGCAGCACCGGCCGGACATGGTCCTCCAGGCGCAGGGAGCGCTGGTAGAGCCCGCCCAGCCGCATCAGCTCCGGCCCGAGCCGATAGGACTTGTCCTGGTGGCGGATGAGATAGCCGGCCTTTTCAAGGGACACGGTCAGCCGCAGGATGGTGCTCTTGTAGAGCCCGGTCCGCGCCGCGATCTCCGTCAGGCTCAGCGCGTGGTCGCCCGCCTGGAAGCAGCCGACGACGCTCAACGCCCGGTCGACGGCCTCCACCCCGCCGGCGGGAGCCGTGGTCGTCTTGGGCTTTTCGTCGGTCATATCGCATCCTTCGTTGACGGCCCGGCGTCGGCACGCTCGGCCATCAGCAGGCCTTAGCGTGCATTTTTCCCCGACACAACCCTCGGACGTCAAGGATGTCCAGGGCCGAAAAATGTTCGGTGCTGAACGGTTCGGGGTTGACGCATTTAGCGCACCTATGTTCTCTTAGGTGAAACATGGTTCTATCTAACAGAACTTCTGCGAGGCGAAGGGTGGAACGCTACAGGCTGTTCATCGACGGGGACTGGTGCGATCCGGTGTCCAACGAGTGGTTCGAATCGACGGAGCCCTATTCGGGGCGGGCGTGGGCGGAGATTCCGCGCGGGACGCAGGGCGACGCCGATCGCGCGATCGAAGCGGCGCACCGCGCCTTCCTGGCTCCGGAATGGGCCGGGCTGACCGCGACCCAGCGCGGCGCCCTGCTGCGCCGGCTGGCCGAGCTGATCGAGCGCAACGTCGACCGGCTGGGCGCCATCGAGCAGCGCGACAACGGCAAGCTGATGGCCGAGGTCAGCGGGCAGGTGCGCAACGTCGCCCAGTGGTTCCACTACTACGCCGGCCTCGCCGACAAGGTTCAGGGCGCCGTCGTGCCGATCAACAAGGCCGACGTCTTCAACTATGTGAAGTACGAGCCGCTCGGCGTCGTCGTCGCCATCACGCCGTGGAACTCGCCGCTGGCTCTGACCACCTGGAAGATGGCCCCGGCCCTGGCCGCCGGGAACACCATCGTCATCAAGCCGTCGGAATACACCTCCGCCTCCATCCTGGAGCTGGCGAAGCTGGCCCATGAGGCGGGCTTCCCGCGCGGCGTCGTCAACGTCGTCACCGGCTTCGGCGGCGAGGTCGGCGAGCCGCTGGTCCGCCATCGCCTGACCGCCAAGGTCGCCTTCACCGGCGGCGACATCGGCGGCCAGCGCGTCAACGAGGCGGCGGCGCCGGGCCTGAAGAAGGTGACGCTGGAACTGGGCGGCAAGTCGCCGAACATCGTCTTCGACGACGCCGACCTCGACCAGGCGGTGAAGGGCGCCATCTCCGGCGTGTTCGGCGCCTCGGGCCAGACCTGCATGGCCGGCTCGCGCCTGCTGGTGCAGAAGACCATCCACGACGCCTTCGTGGAGAAGCTGGTCGCGGCGGCGGGCGAGGCGCGCATCGGTGATCCGTCGAAGATGGACACGCAGATCGGACCCATCGCCACCCGCGCGCAGTGGGAGAAGATCCTGCGGATGATCGAGATGGCCAAGGCGGAGGGCGCGGTCTGCGCGCTCGGCGGCCATGCCCTGTCGGGACCGGAGTACGGCCAGGGGCAGTTCGTCGCGCCGACCATCTTCACCGGCGTCCGCAACGACATGCGCATCGCCCAGGAGGAGGTGTTCGGCCCGGTCCTCTGCGTCATCCCCTTCGAGGACGAGGAGGACGCGCTGCGCATAGCCAACGACGTCGAGTTCGGGCTGGCGGCCGGCGTGTGGACGCGCGACCTGCACCGCGCGATGCAGTGCGTGGACCGGCTGTGCGCCGGGACGGTGTGGGTGAACAACTACCGCTCCACCAGCTTCACCACGCCCTTCGGCGGCTACAAGCGCTCCGGCCTCGGCCGCGAGGGCGGCGTGGAGGCGATCAAGGAATATCTCCAGACCAAGAGCGTCTGGATCACCACCAAGCCCAACCGCGCCAACCCCTTCGTGCTCGGCTGAGGCCGGGCCTGCAGGGGCCTTGCCCCGGGAGCATTCCCATGTCCGAAGCGACCATCGATACCGCCGCCGGCTGGTGGCGGACGTCGATCATCGACATCCATCCAGGTTCGATCCGGGTGCGCGGCTACGCCATCGAGGAACTGATCGGCACGATCGGCTTTCCCGACATGGTCTGGCTGATGCTGCGCGGCGACCTGCCGACGCCGGCCCAGGGCCGGCTGCTGGGGGCCGCGCTGGTCGCGGCGGTGGACCACGGGCCGCAGGCGCCATCCATCGCCACGGCCCGCATGGCCGCCACCTGCGGCGTCGGGCTGAACAACGCCATGGCCTCCGGCATCAACGCGCTGGGCGACGTCCATGGCGGCGCCGGCCAGCAATGCATGGAGTTGTACACGACCATCGCCGCCCGCATGGCGGAAGGCGCCACCCTGGCCGCGGCGGCGGACGCCGAGATCGCCGCCCGGCTGGAGCGGCGCGAGCACATTCCCGGCTTCGGCCACCGCTTCCACCCCGTCGATCCCCGCGCCGGCCGCCTGCTGGCCCTGGTGGAGGAGGCGACGGGCGAGGGGGCGGTCACCGGGGAGGTCGCCGCCATCGGCCGCGCCGTCGAGGACGCGCTGGCCGCCCGCAAGGGCAAGCGCGTGCCGATGAACATTGACGGCGCCACCGCCGTGGTGTTCGCCGAACTCGGCTTCCCGTCCGGGCTCGGGCGCGGGCTGTTCGTGCTGTCGCGCTCGGTCGGCATCCTGGCGCACGCCTGGGAGCAGTCGCAGCAGGGCGGCCGGATCAAGGGGCCGATGCCGCCGTCCATCCCCTACCGCTACGACGGCGCCGCGCCGCGCCCGGTGCCGGGAGGCGGCGCATGACCGGCCCGTCCGCCGACAATCCGCTGCCCCTGGCCGGCGTCAAGGTGCTCGACTTCGGCCACACGGTGATGGGGCCGTCCTGCGCCATGATCCTCGCCGACCTCGGCGCCGACGTGGTGAAGATCGAGCCGGTGCCCAACGGCGAGCCCACCCGCCATCTGAAGGGCTTCGGCACCGGCTATTTCGGCTATTTCAACCGCAACAAGCGTTCGCTCGCCGTCGACCTGAAATCGCCGGAAGGACGCGAGATCGCCCGCCGCCTCGTCGCCGAGACCGACGTGCTGGTGGAGAATTTCGCCCCCGGCACGATGGACCGGCTGGGGTTGGGCGCCGAGACGCTGGCCGCCATCAACCCACGGCTGATCTACGCCAGCCTGAAAGGCTTCCTCGACGGCCCGTACGCCGGGCGCCTCGCGCTCGACGAGGTGGTGCAGATGATGACCGGGCTCGCCTACATGACCGGGCCGAGCGGCCGGCCGCTGCGCGCCGGCACGTCGGTGGTGGACATCACCGGCGGCATGTTCGCGGTCATCGCCATCCTGGTGGCGCTGCGCGAGCGGGAGCGGACCGGCCGGGGGCAGACCGTCGAATCCGCCCTGTTTGAGACCACGGTGTTCCTGATGGGGCAGCATCTCTGCTACGCCGCCCAGTCGGACGCGCCGATCCCGCCGATGCCGGAGCGCGTGTCGGCCTGGGCGGTCTACGAGACCTTCCACACTGCCGACGGGCGGCCGATCTTCGTCGGGATCACCACTGACAGCCATTGGGAGCGCTTCTGCGCCACCATCGACCGGCCGGACCTGCGCGACGATCCGCAGTTCCGCACCAACAACGACCGCATCGCCGCCCGGCCGCGCCTGCTGCCGCTGCTGACGGCGCTGTTCGGCGGCCTGTCGATGGAGGAGGCGGTGTCGGTGTGCGAGCGCGCCCGCATCCCCTTCGCCCCGATCGCCCGGCCGGAGGATCTGTTCGACGACCCGCATCTGCGGGCGACCGGCGGGCTGATGCCGACCACCCTGCCCAACGGGGTACGGACAGCCCTGCCCCGGCTGCCGATCCATGTGGCGGCTGCCGATCTGGCGATCCGCTGCGATCCGCCGCGCGTCGGCCAGGACACGCGCGCCGTGTTGGCGGAGGCCGGCTATGACCCGGCGGTAATCGAACGGCTGGTGGAGGCCGGGGTCATCGTGGCCGACGGCACCACCAACGGCGCCACCGACCGTGCACCGGGCAAGAATCAGAAACGCCTCGCCGGATGAAGCGGGACAGGTCAGGAGACGAATGAAATGACGGAGGAAACCAGGATGAGCCCGGCCGGCAACAACACCCCCAGCGACAATGATATCAGCGATCTGGTGATCGTCGGCTGCGGCATCGCCGGGCTTTCGGCGGCGGTGACGGCCTTGCAGGCCGGGCTGTCGGTCACGCTGCTGGAGCGGGCTCCGGAGGAGGATTTCGGCGGCAACTCGCGCTGGACCGAAGCCTACATGCGGATGAAGAACGATTCCGAGATCGCCGACGATTTCGAGGAGCATTTCGCCGCCAACGCCGGGCTGAACATCGACCCCAACGTTCTGGCCGCCGCCGCCGAGCCCTATGAATACTGGCCCGATTACGTGAAGGCCCATCCCTTCCCCGATCCGGAGGTGATCGCCCGCTTCGCCGAGCGGGTGCCGACGACCATCGGCTGGCTCAAGGAGTTCGGCCTGCGTTTCGAGCCGCAGCCGATCTATCTGCTGACCCAGAACACCCAGCGCATCGCCGCCCAGGGCGGTGGCCTCGCCCTGATCGAGCGGCTGATGGCGGAGGCGAAGGCGCTCGGCGCCCGCGTGCTCTACCGCACCACCGCGCTCGACCTGCTGCGCGACGGGCAGGGTCGCATCGGCGGCGTCCACGCCACCGGGCCGGACGGCCTGCGCGTCGCCATCCGCGGCCGTTCGACGGTCCTGGCCTCGGGCGGCTATCAGGGCAACACCGAGATGATGACCCGCTACATGGGGGCGCGCGCCAAGCATGTGCGGCCGGTGGCGCGCGGCGGCTACTACAACCGCGGCGAGGGCATCCGCATGGCGCTTGATGCCGGGGCGGCGCCGGCCGGCGATTTCGGCTCCTACCACGCCGAGCCGGTCGATCCGCGCTCCCGCCAGCCCGAGGCGGTGATCTTCATCTGGCCCTACGGCGTGCTGGTCAACAAGCGGGGCGAGCGCTTCCTCGACGAGGCGCCGGGCACCGCCGACGCCACCTACGACCACATCACGCGCGTCGTCGCCGACCAGCCGGAAGGGCTCGCCTACGTCCTGTTCGACGATCAGGTGGAGGACATCCCGCGCTGGCGCACCAGCATCCGCAGCGACGTGCCGGCCATCGAGGCGCCAACGCTCGACGCCCTGATCGAGAAGCTCGGCCTGCCGGCGGACGCCACCAGGGCGACGGTCGCCGCCTACAACGCCGCCTGCCCGTCCGACGCCGCCGGTTTCGACCCGACGCGGGTGGACGGTCTGGCGACGACCGGGCTGACCCCGCCCAAGACCAACTGGGCGCGCCCGCTGGTCAAGGGGCCGTTCCGTGCCTTCCCCATCGTCTCGGCCAACTGCTTCACTTTCGGCGGGCTGAAGGTGGACGTGGACGCCCGCGTTCTGGACGGCAACGGCCAGCCGATGCCCGGCCTCTACGCGGCGGGCGAGACCGTCGGCCTCTACCACCAGGTCTACACCGGCTCGACCTCGGTCCTGCGCGGCGCCGTGTTCGGCCGGCTCGCGGCCCAGCACGCCGCCCAGAGCATGGCCGCATCCCGGAACGCCGGCTGACCATCATAAGAAAATCTCGGGTCCAAAGATTCATTGGGAGGAAATCGTGAAGCGCTACGCCGTGACGGCGGCCATCGCCGCCTGCCTGCTCGCCCAGACCTATTCCGCACCGGCCCACGCCCAGGGCGCCGCCTACAGCGACGGCAAGATCAAGATCGGCATCCTGACCGATCTGTCGGGCCAGCTCTCCGACAGCACCGGTCAGGGCTCGATCGCCGCCGCGCAGATGGCGGTGGAGGATTTCGGCGGCGCCGTCAACGGCACGCCCGTCGAGCTGATCTTCGCCGACCATCAGAACAAGGCCGACATCGGCGCTTCGACGGCGCGGCGCTGGTACGACGTCGATCAGGTGGACGCCATCATCGACGTCCCGAACTCCGCGGTGGCCCTGGCCGTGCAGCAGATCACCAAGGAGGCCAACCGCGTCGCCATCTTCTCCTCCCCGGCCAGTTCGGACCTGACCGGCAAGGCCTGCACACCGAACGGGCTGCACTGGACCTACGACACCTACGCCCTCGCCCACGTGACGGCCGAGGCGGTGGTGGCCTCGGGCCTGAGCAGCTGGTTCTTCCTGACCTCCGACTACGCCTTCGGCCATGCGCTGGAGCGTGACACCGGCGCCGTCGTCGAAAGCCAGAAGGGCAAGGTCCTGGGCAGCGTCCGGGTGCCCGCCAACAACGCCGACTTCTCGTCCTTCCTGCTCCAGGCCCAGGCGTCGCCGGCGAAGGTCGTGGCGCTCGCCACCGCCGGGGCCGACACCCAGAACGCGATCAAGCAGGCGGCGGAGTTCGGCCTCGGCCAGTCGGGCAAGAACATCGTGGCGCTGCTGCTCGCCATCAGCGAGGTCCACGCGCTGGGCCTGCCGGCAACCCAGGACATCATGCTGACCACCCCCTTCTACTGGGACATGAATGACGAGACGCGCGCCTTCTCCAAGCGCTTCTTCGAGAAGCGCAAGGCGATGCCGACCTTCTATCAGGCCGGCGTCTACGGTGCGGTCAGCCATTACCTGAAGGCGATCAAGGCCGCCGGGACGGACGCCGCCCCCGACGTCATGAAGACGATGAAGGCGACCCCGGTGAACGACTTCATGACGAAGAACGGCTCGGTGCGCGAGGACGGCCGGGTGCTGCGCGACATGCATCTGTTCCAGGTGAAGACCCCCGCGGAATCCAAGGCGCCCTGGGACTATTACAAGCTGGTCCGCAGCGTTCCCGCCGAACGCGCCTTCCGGCCGCTGTCCGAAAGCGACTGCCCGCTCGTCAAGAAGATGTAAGGCGAAACACGCCGTCGGGGCGCGGCGCTTCGGCGACGCGGCGCCGGCGGCGTCACCGGCCTGAGTCCGAGGCAGCGCGAGGCCGGCTCATCACCGGGAAAGGACAGACATGACCACCGGACACACGGCCGGGCACACCGGCGACATCATCCTGGAAGCGCGTGGCCTGACGATGGAGTTCAAGGGCTTCGTCGCGGTGAAGGAGGTGAACCTCCAGGTCCGCCGCGGCACCATCCACGCGCTGATCGGCCCGAACGGGGCGGGCAAGAGCACGGTCTTCAACCTGCTGACCAAGTTCCTGACACCGACGCGCGGCCGGATTCTCTACAAGGGACGAGACATCACCGCCATGAAGCCCGCCGACGTGGCGCTGCTCGGCATGGTCCGCTCCTTCCAGATCTCCGCGGTCTTCCCGCACCTCAGCGTGCTGGAGAATGTCCGCGTCGCGTTGCAGCGCCCGCTCGGCACCAGCTTCCATTTCTGGAAGTCCGAGGAGACGCTGCGCGACCTGCGGGGCCGCGCGCTGGAGCTGATCGAGGCGGTGAACCTCACCCCGTGGGCCGACCATCTGGCCGCCGAGCTGCCCTACGGGCGCAAGCGCGCGCTGGAGATCGCCACCACGCTCGCACTCGACCCGGAGGTGATGCTGCTTGACGAGCCGCTGGCCGGCATGGGCCACGAGGACATCGAGGGCACCGCCGCGCTGATCAAGCGCGTTTCCGCCGACCGCACCATTCTGATGGTGGAGCACAACCTGTCGGTCGTCGCCCACCTGTCGGACACCATCACCGTGCTCCGCCGCGGCGAAATCCTGGCGGAAGGGCCGTACGAGGCCGTCTCGCGCAACCCGCAGGTCATGGAAGCCTACATGGGGACCGGACATGCCTGAGGGGATGCGCGCAACGACCGCCCGGACCGGGACGGCGATGCTCGACATCGCCGACCTGCACGGCTTCTACGGCGAAAGCCATGTGCTGCACGGCGTCGACATCGCGGTGCGGCAGGGCGAGGTGGTGACGCTGCTCGGCCGCAACGGCGCCGGCAAGACCTCCACCATGCGCGCCATCATGGGGATCATGGGCAAGCGCACCGGCTCCATCCGCTTCCAGGGCCAGGAGCTGATCGGTATGGCGCCGCACAGGATTCCCCGCCTCGGCATCGGCTATGTGCCGGAGGAGCGCGGGATTTTCTCCAGCCTCAGCGTGGACGAGAATCTGGCGCTGCCGCCGGTGGTGAAGGAGGGCGGGATGACGGTCCCGCAGATCCACGCGCTGTTCCCCAACCTGAAGGGCCGCGGCGCGACGCAAGGCACGCGCCTGTCCGGCGGCGAGCAGCAGATGCTGGCGATCGGCCGCATCCTGCGCACCGGCGCCGGCCTGATCCTGCTGGACGAGCCGACCGAGGGACTCGCCCCCGTCATCATCGAGCAGATCGGCGTGGCGGTGCGGGCGCTGAAGCAGCGCGGCTTCACCATCCTGCTGGTCGAGCAGAACTTCCGCTTCGCCGCCACCATCGCCGACCGTCACTACGTGATGGAGGAGGGGCATGTGGTGGACATGATCCCCAACGACCAGCTCCACGCCAATATGGACAAGCTCCACACCTATCTCGGCGTGTGAGCGGGAGAAGAACGCCCGATGTCCCAACTGCTCGGCATTCCGCCGCAGGCCCTGTTCGGCCAGCTTCTGCTCGGCCTGATCAACGGCTCCTTCTACGCGCTGCTCAGCCTCGGGCTGGCCGTGATCTTCGGCATGCTCAACGTCGTCAACATGGCGCACGGCGCCCTCTACATGGTCGGCGCCTTCGTGGCGTGGCTTCTGCTGACCTACGCCGGTGTCGGCTACTGGGGGGCACTGATTCTGGCGCCGCTGGTGGTCGGGCTGGTCGGGCTGGCGCTGGAGCGCACGCTGCTGCGCCGGCTCTACAAGGTCGACCATCTCTACGGCCTGCTGCTGACCTTCGGCCTCGCGCTGATCTTCGAGGGCGCCTTCCGCCATCACTACGGCGTGTCGGGCCAGCCCTACCCGATCCCGGACCTGCTGAAGGGCGGGACCAACCTCGGCTTCATGTATCTGCCGACCTACCGCGGCTGGGTGGTGGCGGCCTCGCTGCTGGTCTGCCTGGGCACGTGGTTCGCCATCGAGCGGACGAAGCTGGGCGCCTATCTGCGGGCGGCCACCGAGAACCCGACCCTGGTCCAGGCCTTCGGCATCAACGTGCCGGTGATGGTGTCGCTGACCTACGGCTTCGGGGTGGCGCTGGCCGGGCTGGCCGGGGTGCTGGCCGCACCGATCTATCAGGTCTCGCCGATGATGGGCTCAAACCTCATCATCGTCGTCTTCGCGGTGGTGGTGATCGGCGGCATGGGTTCGATCCTCGGCGCCATCGTCACCGGCCTGGGGCTGGGTTTGCTGGAGGGCCTGACCAAGGTCTTCTACCCGGAAGCCTCCAACATCGTCGTCTTCGTCATCATGGCTGTGGTGCTGATGGTCAAGCCCGCCGGCCTGTTCGGGCGGGAGAGATAAGCCATGAGCCTGCAAACCAGGGACACGCTGCACGAAGGTCTCGCCCTGCGCGGCGGTTCCCCGAAGGTCCTGCTGACCGGGGCCCTGCTGCTTCTGGCGGTCCTGGCGCCCTACGCCCTGTACCCGGTCTTCCTGATGAAGGTGCTGTGCTTCGCGCTGTTCGCCTGCGCCTTCAACCTGCTGATCGGCTTCGCCGGTCTGCTGAGCTTCGGCCATGCCGCCTTCTTCGGCGGGGCGGCCTACGTCGCCGCCCACGCGGTCAAGGAATGGGGCTGGACGCCCGAGGCCGGGCTGCTCGCCGCCACCGCGGCCGCCGGGGCGATGGGGCTGGTCTTCGGCCTGCTCGCCATCCGCCGGCAGGGCATCTACTTCGCCATGATCACCCTGGCGCTGAGCCAGATGATCTTCTTCCTGGCCCTGCAACTGCCCTTCACCCATGGCGAGGACGGCATCCAAGCGGTGCCGCGCGGGCATCTGTTCGGGCTGTTCGACCTCAGCCGGCCGCTGACCATGTACTACGTCGTGCTGGCAATCTTCCTCGGCGGCTTCGCCCTGATCTGGCGCACGGTCCACTCGCCCTTCGGTCAGGTGCTGAAGGCGATCCGCGAGAACGAGCCGCGCGCCGTGTCGCTGGGCTACCGCACCGACCGTTACAAGCTGCTGGCCTTCGTGCTGTCGGCGGCGCTGGCCGGGCTGGCCGGCGGAACCAAGGCGCTGGTCTTCCAACTCGCCTCGCTGACCGACGTGACGTGGCAGATGTCGGGCGAGGTGGTGCTGATGACGCTGCTCGGCGGCATGGGCACGCTGCTCGGCCCGGTGGTGGGGGCGGCGCTGGTGGTGACGCTGGAAAGCTATCTCGCCTCGACCAGCCTGCCGGTGCCGGTGGTGATCGGCGCGATCTTCGTCGTCTGCGTGCTGCTGTTCCGCCGCGGCATCGTGGGTGAACTGCTGCACCGCCTGCCCGGTAAGGGGAAACGCTGATTCCCGGCCGCGCCGGAGTCTCGCTGCCGCTGCGCAGCAGGAATTCCGGCGCGCTGGTCGGTGCGGTGGTGGCCACGGCGGTCCAGGACATGGGCCGCAATCCCGGCATCAGTGCCGCCTGAGGCTCAGGACCCTGCGGGCCGCCGTCACGGCGTCGGCAGCGGCATCGTCAGCGTCACCCAGGTGCCGGCCTGCTTGCGGTCATAGGCCAACCGCGCCCCCAGGCTGGCCGTCATCGCCTGGACGATCCGCGTGCCGAGGCCGGTTCCACGCGGAGCGTCGCCATTGCGGAAACCGACGCCGTCATCCTCCACGCTCACCGACAGAGCCCCGTCGGCGGCCGTGGCCCGGACGCGGATGCTGCCGGTCTGGCCATCCGGATAGGCGTATTTGCAGGCGTTGGTGACCAGCTCGGTCACGATCACCGCCAGCGACACGGCCTGATCGGTCGGCACCGACACCGCGTCGGCGGCGACGATGAAACGGTCCGGGCGCCGGGACGCCATCGCGGTGTGCATCCCGGCGAGAAGCGTTTCCAGATAGAGGTCGAGCCGGACGGAGCGCACATCGTCGGAGGTGTAGAGGCTCCGGTGGATGCCGGCGATCGCGACGATGCGCGCCTGGGTCTCCTGCAGCGCGGCGCGGGCCTCGGGGTCGGACAGGTCGGATTGCTGCATCTGGATGAAGGCGCCGACCATGGCGAGGCTGTTGGCGACGCGGTGGTTGACCTCGCGCAGCAGCAACTCCGCGCGGTCCCGCGCGGCGCGCACCTCGCGCTCCGCACGCTCCCGCTCCCGGCGCAGATGCGCCTTCTCCCGGGCCTGCTCGATGGCCGCCACCAGCAGGTCGAAGAATCCGTCGCCGGCCTCCTTGGGGACGTAATCGTCCGCGCCGGCCTTCAGCGCCGCGACGGCCACCCGTGTGTCGCCGGCGCCCGTGACATAGATGACCGGCGGCGCGTCCTCGCGCGACAGCAGGCCGGGCAGGATGTCCAGCCCGGTCGCCCCCGGCATCTCGTGGTCCAGGCCGACCACCGCGATGCCGCCCTGGTCCAGCCGCGCCAACCCCTCCCAGCCGTCCTTCGCCCATTCCACGGCGTAGCCGCGCCGTTCGAGCCTGCGCTGCACCAGCCGCGCCATGGCGACGTCGTCGTCAATGTAGAGGATGCGGACGGTCGGGTCGCTCATGCTTCCGCCCCGGGGATCTGCATGACGGAAAAGAGCAGTTCCAGTTTCCGGATCGCGTCGGCGAAGCTGTCGTAGTTCACCGGCTTGGTGATGTAGACGTTGGCCCCGATGTCGTAGCAGCGCCGGATGTCCTGAAGGTCGTCGGTGGTGGTCAGCACGACGACCGGAAAGCGCCGGGTGTGGGGGTTGGCCTTGAGGCGGGCCAGGATGTCGATCCCGGTCATGTCGGGAAGATTCAGGTCGAGAAGGATGAGAAGCGCCCGCCCCATGCTCTCCCGCCCGCTTCCGTCCGCGCCGAACAGATAGGCCAGCGCGCTGGTGCCGTCGGCGAAGGGAACGATGTCGTTGGTGACGCCGGTCCGCCGGATGTTCTTCTCGATCAGCCGGGCATGCCCCTCATCGTCCTCGATCATGACGATGCGCATCGACTGGGTGTCATGCGCCATGAGCGGGTGCCTCCGATGGCAGGGCAAGGGCTTTGGGAAGGCTTATGCGAAAGGCGCTGCCCTGTCCAGGAACCGATTCGACGGTGACGTCGCCCTGCAGGCGCCGGACCAGCGTCCGCACATAGGCCAGCCCGATCCCCTCCCCCGGCCGGTCCTGAGCGCCGGACCGGCGGAACAGCTCGAAGATCCGCTCGTGATCCTGCGGCGCAATTCCGCGCCCGTTGTCGGCGACCTCGAAAAGCAGGCGATCCTCGTCGGCCCGTCCGCGGACGACGATCCGTCCCGGCCGCGCCGGATCGAGATACTTGATCGCGTTGTCGAGCAGGTTGCCGAACACCTGCTCCAGGGCGAGCCGATCGGCCATCAGGACCGGCAGGAGCCCCTCGATGGCGATGGCGCAGCGCTGCTCGCCGGCCTGATGGCGGAGGCTGGCGACCACGGCGTCCAGCAGCGCCCGCATGGAGACCGGTTCCGGGTTCATCGCCCGGCCGCCCTGGCGCGCCAGGGCGAGGATGGCGTTGATCAGCCGGTCCATCTTCGTCGTCGAGGCACGGATGAAGCCGATGGCCTCCGGCAGGTCCTCCTCCACCGCCCGGCGCGCCTCCGACGCCACGGTGTCGCCGCCGTCCCGCGGCAGGCGGTCAAGGTGGGCGCGCATGCTCGCCAGCCCCGCCTCGAATTCGCCGGTGAAGCCCATCACGTTCACCAGCGGCGCGCGCAGGTCGTGGCTGACGATGTAGGCGAAGCGCTGGATCTCGCCGTTGGCGCGTTGCAGCTCCATCGTGCGCTCGGAGACGCGCTGTTCCAGGGAATCGTTGAGCGCCTGGATCGCGTGCTGCGCCCGCATGAGGTCGCGCGTGTAGCGGATGGCGATCCAGACGGCGCCGCCGACGACCAGCACGATGAACAGGCCGCCCAGATTGGCCACCCAACCCGATGCACGGACCTGCCCGATGAGGGCGGCGAGCTGGCTGTCGAGCTGCGCATCGGCGGGGGTGATCAGATCGGCGAGCGAGCGCCGGGCGTCGTCCATCAGCATCATGCCATGGCCGGTGCGCACGACGGACAGCGCCTCGTCCCGGCGGCCGGCCTCCATCAGCGCGATGGTCTGCGCCAGCTCCTCCCGTTTGGCGGCGGCGAGGACGGCGAGGCGGTCGACGATGCGCAACTCGTCGGCATCCCCGTCGGCAAGGTCGTGCAGCCGGGCGATCGTGGCGTCGACCGCGGTGACGGCGGCTTCGTAGGGCTTGAGATACCGGCGATCCTCGGTGAGCAGATACCCGCGCTGACCGACCTCGGCGTCCTGCAGCTGGCTGAGCAGCGTCCCGGCGGCGACCCGCAACGCGGTCGTGCGGCCAACGGCCCCCGAGAATTCCCGCGCGCTCTCGGCCAGCCATCCCGACATCGCGACGATCCCCAACAGCGTCAACGCGGCGGCGAGCAGCATCAGAAGGGCGCGCCGGGTGACGGTGGTGCTGAACGTGTGCATCGCGGACGGCCGTCCACCAGCGGAAGGGGGTGGGGACCTATAGCAAGTCGGCACGCGCTTGGCAATTTGGGTTGCACCAAAACGTTGCCGATCCTGCGGCGTCACGACCGGTTCCCTCACCAATCCTCCTCCGCCGGGCAAATTGTGCCCATGGGCAAAGTCCGATCACGCGCAAGTCGAGCGAATCCGCCACTTGACGCTCGCCGGACGGCCTGCGGACGGCATATGCGGCTTTTCCGGCGCGGCGCGGGCATGGCACAACCTTTGCTATTCCCTCCTCCACCGACAACGCCCATGAACCGTGATGGAGGGGAATGTGCAAATCCTTGGGACTCATCCGACCGCCGGTCCCGCGGCCGTCCCGGACCGGAGCCGGACGCCCGGCGCCGGCCCATCCACCGGCGCGCCCAGCTTCTCGGACCTGCTGTCGGCGAACGCCTCCGATCCGCCGGCCCCTTCGGCCGCATCGGCCGAGAGCGACGAGATCGCCCGCATGCAGAAGGAGCTGGCCGCCTACAAGAGCGAACGGGACAAGGTCGTCCGGAACCGGACCAGCGACCCGCCGGCGTTCCAGATGGCGCTGCCCGTCAACGACCGCGGCTACATGCCCTATGTGACGGCCGACCAGCAGAAGCTGATGGACCGCATCACCGACTCCTATCTCGGCCGGCCGGAACATGAGATGGCCAAGATGTGGGAGGAGCTGAGGGCCAACGGTCTGACGCCGGAGCAACTCGTGCGCACCGCGGACTATTTCATCAATCTCGACGGCGAGATCGTCAGCCGTGCCGTGGCGACGGGCGGTCAGCGCTCCACCCAGCACGGCAGCACCGCCTGGACGGCCTCGAGCGTCTGACGGCCGAGTCCGCCTGGGGATGGAGGCTTCGGCCGGACGAGGCGACGTCCGGGACCGGCGCCCACTATGTGGCGTCGGCTTCCGGCTTTTGCGCGTCGCCCTCCTGCCCTTCCTGGATGAGTTGCGACCGAAGGCCGGCGGGGGCGCCCTCCGCCCAGACCAGCAGCGCGTCAAGCGCCGGGCACAGGGACTGGCCCCACTCCGTCAGGTGATACTCGACCTTCGGCGGGACCTGATGATGAACGATGCGCCCGACCACGCCGTCGTTTTCGAGCTGGCGAAGCTGCTGGATCAACATCTTCTGGGAAATGCCGGGGATGGCCCTCTCAAGATCGGAGAAGCGCCGCACCTGACCGCCGAACAGCTGGAACAGGATCACCAGCTTCCACCGGCCCTCCAGGACCCGGAGCACGTTCTGCACGCTCTGGGCCGCCGACCGCGCCGTGTAGGACGCACGCTTACCTTCCGGTAAGTACCTTACTTTTTCGTCGGTTCTTGTCATCCCGAAAGCTTAATAGCACCCTCTCTCCGTCGCAACACATTCCCGGAGAGAGCCCATGGCCCATGATCTTCCCCCGGCTGACCTGCCCGCGGCGGTCGCCGACTATGTCGCGGCCAACGCCCGTCTCGACGCCGACGGCATGCTCGCGGCCTTCGCACCGCAGGCGGTCGTCCTCGACGATGGCGGGCGGCATGAAGGACGCGAACAGCTCAAGACCTGGATCCGCACGGCGATTCTCGGCAGCCGGGCGATCTTCACCCCCGAGTCCTGGCGCGACGAGGATGGCCGGATCGCGGTGGACGGCGTGACCTCGGGCGATTTCAAGGGAAGCCCGATCCGCTTCACCTTCCGCTTCCAGCTCGAGGACGGGGCGATCGTCGCTCTGGCGATCGCGTGATGGCCGCCCGCATCGATCCCCTCGAGTTCCAGGGGCGCCGTGTCGTTGTCACCGGCGGAACCAAGGGCACCGGCCGGGCGACCGTCCAGAGATTCGTCGCGGGCGGGGCCCAAGTCCTGACGGCGGCGCGCCACGGTGCCGGCGATCCGGCGGGCGCACGGTTGGTGGAAGCGGACCTGACCACTCCGGAAGGCGTCCGGACGCTCGCCGAGGCGGCCATGGACATCCTTGGCGGCGTCGACGTGCTCGTGCATGTCCTGGGGGGCTCCGCATCCCCCGGCGGCGGCTTCGCCGCGCTGACGGACGATCATTGGCGGGCCGAGCTTGACCTGAACCTGTTCGCCGCGGTGCGGCTCGATCGAGCCCTGCTTCCGCCGATGATCAGCCGCGGCAACGGCGCGGTCATCCACGTCTCATCCATCCAGCGCCGGCTGCCGCTCCATGATTCCACGACCGCCTATGCGGCCGCCAAAGCGGCACTGACGACCTACAGCAAGGCGCTGTCGAAGGAAGTCGGCCCCAAGGGGGTGCGGGTGAACGTCGTCTCGCCGGGGTGGATCTACACGGAGGCCGCCGACGCGCTGATGGCCCGCATCGCGGCCAGCACCGGCGGAACACCCGAGACCGCGCGGCAAAGCGTTCTGGACGCGCTTGGGGGCATCCCGCTCGGGCGCCCGGCCCGGCCTGAGGAGGTCGCGGAACTCATCGCCTTCCTGGCCTCGGACCGCGCGTCCGCGATCCACGGCGCGGAGCATGTCATCGACGGCGGAACGATCCCGACGGTCTGATCCGCCCCGCCCCACACCGGTGGCCGGGCGGACAGCCCCGCCGCCGGCGCGCGACGCTCCACAATCGACCGTACACCGTATTCGCTGGAGCGGACCGGCGGAATGCTGATAGGTTGAGCGGGGCTTCAACGGGCGAAGGGGTGTCTTGGATGCCGCTGACGGAAAGGACCGCCCAGGGCGATCAGTATGTCTTTCCCGGCGCGGAACGCCGGACCGAGCCCGGCCTGCCTTACGCCGCCGAGCCCAACGGCCAACTCGCCCTCCACTTCTACGAACCGCCCCGTGCCGACGAGCGGGACCCCGGCAAGCCGCTGCCCCTGCCGCGCCCGCTCCCCCGCCCCACCGCGATCAGCGAGGGCCCGCTCGCCGGCCGCGTTGCGTTCTTCCCGCAGGTCATGAATGATGTGACCGAAGCTTTCCGAGCGTTTTCCAGCGTGACGAGAGAAAACCAGGATTGAGCGTTCGGGGATGATCCTTCGCTCCTGTTCGCGGTCCGCTGACCATCCAAGGATCGACCTTCATGCCTTTTGACAATCCGGCGGGTGATCGGGCCCGTCGGCAACCGCGGATCGGCAAGCCGGCCCGGCGGCAGACCGCTTCCGGAGCCCCGGCGCACACCCAACCGAAGGTGAACGGCTCCGCCCAGCAGAAGCACGCCCAGTGGCTGGCCCGCGCCGACGACGCCGAGCGGGCCGGCGACGCCGTCGAAGCCGAAACCTGCCGCCAGCACGCGGAGCATTGGTTCCGCGTGGCCCACGACCGCTTGTAAGACCGGCCCGATCCGCTGACCTGAGACCGTGAAGGTGTCCGCGCCCGCCATAGTTGGAGCGAAGGGGGTTGGAGCGAAGGGGGTTGGAGCGAAGGGGGGGCGCGCCCTTTGATGGACGCGGCGGGGGTTTCCGGGGCACGCGCGTCTCGCCCCCGCATTTGTCCGCCCTCGAATGATGCTTTTGCACACGTTGCGCCAAGCCCGAGCGCGTTGGTACCATCGCGGCCAAAATGTTGGTTTGCAAAACCAATCGAAGCCGGTTTTGGCAAGACCGATTTTGGCAAGACCGACTTGGCAAGGCCGATCGGGGAGGATCGACGATGGACAGCGCGCGGACGGCGCACATCGACGAGCTGCTGCGAGTCTCCGAAGGGGTTGGGTCCAGGCGTGACTCGATCATCCAGGAGTCCTGGCGCCGCTGCGTGGCCGACCACAAGCTCGACCCGGCCGTCGCGCGCGAGGCCTACATTCTGCCGAACGAGCGTCTGCGCGTGCACCGCGACGCGATGGACGAGTTCCTGCGTATGGCCCGCTTCGGGCTGGAGGCGCTGTACCGGCAGGTGGCGGGCATGGGCTATGTGCTGCTGCTGACCGACAGCAACGGCATCACCGTGGATTTCATCGGCGACCCGACCTTCGACGACCACCTGCGCCACGCCGGGCTGTATCTGGGGGCCGACTGGAACGAGGGGCGCGCCGGCACCTGCGCCGTCGGCACCTGCATCGCGACGGGCGAGCCGCTGACCGTTCACCAGACCGACCATTTCGACGCCACCCACATCGGCCTGACCTGCACGGCCTCCCCCGTCTACGACAGCGGCGGGGAGTTGGCGGCGGTGCTGGACATCTCCGCCCTGCGCTCGCCGGAGCCGAAGATCAGCCAGCATCTGGCGTTGCAGATGGTCCGCGGCTACGCGCACAAGATCGAAACGGCCAACCTCTACAACAACTTCCGGCGGGACTGGGTGGTCAAGCTCTCCTCCTCGCAGGAGTTCGCGGAGGTCGATCCGGATCTGGTCGTCGCGCTGGACGGCGCCGGCCGGATCATCGGTTTCAACAACCGCGCCCGCCGGGTGCTGGCCCAGGGCGAGACCGGCGCCGCGCCGCTGCTCGGCCGGTCCTTCTCCGACGTCTTCGACGCGGAGGTCGACGACCTCCTGCGGTTCGTGCGGTCCATGCCGTCCGACCAGCGCACGCTGCGGCTGAAGCGCTGCGGCACCCCCCTCTTCGCCCAGGCGATGCCGCCGCCGGCCATCACCGTGCCGCGCCCGCGCCCCGTCGAGGAAACGAACCTGCCGGCGCCCCTCCAGGCCGTGTCGGGCGGCGATCCCGCCCTGACGTCCATGCTGGTGCGGGCCGCGAAGCTGGTGAACACGCGCATGAGCCTGCTGATCCACGGCGAGACCGGAACCGGCAAGGAGCATTTCGCCAAGGCTCTGCACCGGGCCAGCGTCCGCGCCGGAAAGCCCTTCGTCGCCGTGAACTGCGCCGCCCTGCCGGAATCGCTGATCGAAAGCGAGCTGTTCGGGCACGAGGCCGGCTCCTTCACCGGCGCGGCGGCGCGCGGCAAGAAAGGGCTGGTGCTGGAGGCGGACGGCGGCACCCTGTTCCTGGACGAGATCGGCGACATGCCGCTGTCCTCGCAGACCCGGCTGCTGCGCGTGCTGGCGGAGCGGGAGGTGACTCCGGTCGGCCGGACCAGGGCCGTGTCGGTGGACGTGCGTGTGATCGCGGCGACGCACCGCAATCTGGTCGACCTCGTGAAGGCCGGCGCCTTCCGCGACGACCTGTATTTCCGCCTGAACGGCGCCGTCTTCACCCTGCCGCCGTTGCGCCAGCGCGGCGACCTCGACTGGCTGATCGACCGCCTGCTGGCCGAGCGGGTGGACCGCGAGGGCATCGGCTTCGTCATCACCGCTCCGGCGCTGGCGGCGTTGCGTGCCCACAGCTGGCCCGGCAACGTGCGGGAACTGGTGAACGTGCTCGACTACGCCTGCGCCGTCTGCGCGGATGGAATGATCGCGCTGGACGACCTGCCCGACCCGGTCCATCGCAGCGGCGAGTTCGAGGCCTGGCCGGCCGACGCCCTGCCATCGTCCTCCCCCACGGCGGGGGACGATCAGGCCGACCGTCTGCGCGAGGCGCTGCGCCGGCAGCACTGGAACGTGTCGGCGGTGGCGCGCGACCTGGGCGTGGACCGCTCGACCGTCCACCGTCAGATGCGCCGCCATGGGATCGTGGCGCCGCATCGGGCCTGAAACCCTTCCCCCCTCCGGGGTGGGCGCTCCACCGATGCAACACCTGTGGCACCCGCCTGCGGCGGGTCGTGCAACACCACCCCGCCCCACCCGGCCGAAGTTCCGCGACTTCAGAGACAATCCGCACCACAAACAAAGTGGCACGCCCCCTGCAATGCGCTCACCGACGCAGAAGCTGGGAGGGACTGCAGCGTGGTTCCCGTTGTCGGCATCATCGCCAATCCAGTCTCCGCCCGTGACATACGCCGGGTCGTCGCCAACGCGGCGAGCCTGCAGATCACGGATCGGGCGAACATCGTCCTGCGCGTCCTGGCCGCGCTCCGCGCCTGCGGGGTGAGCGACGCCCTGATGATGCCGGAACAGGGCGGCATCCGCGGCCATGTGGAGCGCGGCGTCGCCCGCGCCCGCGCGCACGGCGACGCGCCCTATCCCGCCATCCACCTCGTGGACATGCCGGTGACCGGCACCGTGGCCGACACCCATCGGGCCGCCGCGGCCATGCGGCAGGCCGGCGTGGCCGCCATCGTCGTGCTCGGCGGCGACGGCACGCACCGCGCCGTGGCGACCCATTGCGGCGACGTGCCGATCGCCGGCATCTCCACCGGCACCAACAACGCCTTCCCCGAACACCGGGAGCCGACCATCACCGGGCTGGCGACCGGGCTGGCCGTGACCGGCCAAGTGCCCGCCCCCATCGCCTTTTCCATGAACAAGCGCATCGACGTCTGCGTCAACGGCGGCGATGTGCGGGAGATCGCGCTGGTGGACGTGGCGCTGGTGACGGAGCGCTACATCGGCGCCCGCGCGCTTTACCGGACGGAGAATTTCCGGGAGCTGTTCGTGACCTTCGCCGATCCGGAGGTGATCGGCATGTCCGCCATCGCCGGCCTGCTGGAACCGGTCGCCCGCGACGAGAGCGGCGGGCTGATGGTCCGCCTCGCCACACCCGCGCAGCGGCAGGCCGGCACCTACCGGACCGAGTTGCGCGCGCCCATCGCGCCGGGGATGGTCACCGCGGTCGGCGTCACCGACTGGCGCCGCATGCCGGCCGGCGTGCCCTTCGTGCCGGAGGTGAAGGCAGGCTCCATCGCGCTGGATGGCGAGCGCGAGGTCTCCTTCTCGGCGCGCGACCGCGTGTCCCTGACGTTGCGGGACGACGCCTTCCGCACCGTCGACGTGGGCGGCTGCATGCGGTTCGCCGCCCAGAACCGGCTGCTGGCCGGCGTCCCCGCGCCCGCCCCGGCCACGCTTTCCAAGGCCGCCCTTTAAAAACCAGCCCTCTCGAAACCAAAAAGGGGAGAAACACCGTGACCGACGATCTTGCTTCCCAGGGACCGTTTCCCTTGAGCCGCGACGACCTGCTGAAAGCCTATCGGATCATGCGGACGATCCGCGAGTTCGAGGAGCGGCTGCACATCGACTTCGCCAAGGGGGACATCCCCGGTTTCGTGCATCTCTACGCCGGCGAGGAGGCCAGCGCCGCCGGCATCATGATGCACCTGAAGGACAGCGACCGCATCGCCTCCACCCACCGCGGCCACGGCCACTGCATCGCCAAGGGCGTGGACGTGCACGAGATGATGGCGGAGATCTACGGCCGTTCCACCGGCGCCTGCCGGGGCAAGGGCGGGTCGATGCACATCGCGGACCTGTCCAAGGGCATGATGGGCGCGAACGGGATTCTCGGAGCCGGCGCCCCGCTGGCCTGCGGCGCGGCGCTGGCCGCCAAGGTGCGCGGCGACGGCGGGGTCGGCATCAGCTTCGTCGGCGACGGCGCGTCCAACCAGGGCACCTTCCTGGAAAGCCTGAACCTCGCCGCGGTGTGGAACCTGCCGGCCATCTTCGTGGTGGAGAACAACGGCTACGCCGAATCCACGTCCCGCAACTGGGCGGTGGCGGTGGACTCCTACATCGACCGGGCCAGCGGCTTCGGCCTGCCGGGCGTCACGGTGGACGGCACCGACTTCTTCGCCGTGTACGAGGCGGCCGGAGAGATCATCCGGCGCGCGCGCGAGGGCGGCGGGCCGGCGCTGCTGGAATGCAACATGGTCCGCTTCTTCGGCCATTTCGAAGGCGACGCCCAGACCTACCGGGCGAAGGGCGAGGTGGAGGCGATCCGCGCCAGCCGCGACTGCATCAGGATGTTCGCCGAGCGCGTGATCGAGGCCGGCGTCGTCTCCCGCGCCGAGCTGGAGGCCATCGACAAGGAGGCGACGGAGCTGATCGAGGACGCCGTCCGCTCGGCCAAGGCCGCCCCGCTGCCCGGCCCGGCCGACCTGTTGACCGACGTCTACGTCTCCTACTGACCAGCCTGCGAAACGGAGGAACGCATCATGGCGCGCAAAATCAGCATGAAGCAGGCGATCAACGAAGCGCTGGACCTGGAGATGACCCGCGACCCGAGCGTGGTCGTCATGGGCGAGGACATCGTGGGCGGCACCGGATCACCCGGCGAGGATGACGCCTGGGGCGGTGTGCTGGGCGTCACCAAGGGGCTGTACGCCAAGCACGGCGACCGGCTGATGGACACGCCGCTGTCGGAATCCGCCTATGTCGGAGCGGCCATCGGGGCGGCGACCTGCGGGCTGCGCCCGGTGGCGGAGCTGATGTTCATCGACTTCATGGGCGTCTGCTTCGACCAGATCTTCAACCAGGCGGCCAAGTTCCGCTACATGTTCGGCGGCAAGGCGGAAACGCCGGTGGTCATCCGCGCCATGGTCGGCGCCGGCTTCCGCGCGGCTGCCCAGCACTCGCAGATGCTGACCCCGGTCTTCACCCACATCCCGGGCGTGAAGGTGGTCTGCCCGTCCAACGCCTACGACGCCAAAGGCCTGCTGATCCAGTCGATCCGCGACAACGACCCGGTGATCTTCTGCGAGCACAAGAACCTGTACGGCCTGGAATGCGACGTGCCGGCGGAATCCTACGCCATCCCCTTCGGCGAGGCGAACGTGCTGCGCGACGGCGGCGACGTGACCATCGTCAGCTACGGCCTGACCGTCCACCGCGCCATGGAGGCCGCGGAGACGCTCGCCAGGGACAGGGTGGAGGCGGAGGTCGTCGACCTGCGCACCCTGTCGCCCATCGACTGGGACACCATCATCGACAGCGTGGAGCGCACCGGCCGGCTGGTGGTGGTGGACGAGGCGCATCCGCGCTGCAGCATCGCGTCGGACGTCGCCGCCTTCGTCGGCCAGAACGCCTTCGGCGCGCTGAAGGCCGGCGTGCAGATGGTGACGGCGCCGCACGTGCCGGTGCCCTTCTCCCCGGTGCTGGAGGACCTCTACATCCCGAACGCGCAATCCATCGCCGAGGCGGTGCGGCGGACGCTGTCGCCCACCGGCACGTCGCCGCGCAGCATCGCGGCCTGACCCATCGCGGCCTGATCTGGAGCACGGTTCATGCAGAATGAGCGCATCAAGCCCATCGTCATGCCGAAGTGGGGCCTGTCCATGTCGGAGGGCAAGATCACCGGCTGGCTGAAGCAGCCGGGATCGACCATCGCCGTCGGCGACGATCTGCTGGAGGTCGAGACCGACAAGATCACCAACGTGGTGGAGGCCGGCGAGGCCGGCACGCTGCGCCGCGTGCTGGCCGAACCGGGGAACGTCTATCCGGTGAAAGCGCTGATCGCCGTGCTGGCCGACCCCGACGTGCCGGAAACCGAGGTGGACGCCTTCGTCGCCGGCTACGCCGTGCCCAAGGGCGACGACGGCGCGGAGGCGGAGGCCGCCCCCCGCTACCTCTTCGCCGAGACGCCGGCCGGCACGCTCCGTTACGCCAAGCGTGGGGACGGCGGGCCGACGGTGCTGCTGGTCCACGGCTTCGGCGGCGATCTCGACAACTGGCTGTTCACCATCGATGCGCTCGCCGAGGGCGCCACGGTCTATGCGCTGGACCTGCCCGGCCACGGCCAGTCCACCAAGGCGGTGGCCGACCCGACGCTGGCCGGCCTGTCGGCGGCCCTGCGCGGCTTCATGGACACGGTGGGCATCGGCCCGGCCCATCTGGTCGGCCATTCCATGGGCGGGGCGGTGTCGATGCGGACGGCGCTCGACGCGCCGGACCGCGTGGCGTCGCTGTCCCTCATCGCCTCGGCCGGTCTGGGCCCGGAGATCAACCACGCCTACATCCAGGGCTTCATCGCGGCCACGGGACGGCGCGACCTGAAGCCGGTGCTGGAGACCCTGTTCGCCGACCCCGGCCTCGTCAGCCGCCAGATGACCGAGGACGTCCTGAAATACAAGCGCCTGGACGGCGTGGACGGCGCGCTGCGGGCGCTGTCCGCGGCCCTGTTCGACGGCGGCGCCCAGGCCGGTGTCCTGCACGGGGCGGTGGCCGCCGCGGGCAAGCCCACGCTGGTGGTGTGGGGCGGGCAGGACCGCATCATCCCCGCGGCGCACGCGACGGCGCTCGGCTCCAACGCCCGTGCGGAGGTCATTCCGAACGCCGGCCACATGGTGCAGATGGAGGCCGCCGGCACGGTGAACGCGTTGTTGAAGGAGCACATCGGCGTACAGTGATCGGCGGACGGTGAACGACGCGCCCCACTCCCGCTGGTCCCTTCGGCGCCGACACCGAACGGAATTGAGCGGGGCACCATCAGTATGGCGAAGCGCTTTCGCGGGCCGAGGGGGACGAACCCACGGCCCGCGAGGTTCCGTTGCACCGGTCGACGGCGCGCAGCGGCGGGCGGCGAGCAGGAGACGTCCGGTCCGGCTATGATGGCGGAACCCGGTGTGGGATCGCGTCGTTGTCCAACACCCCCGATCGTGTGGAGGATGTACGATGCCGCAAGGCGCCATGCTTGCCCGCCAGACCAACGCCTGCGCTCTGCTCAGCGACGATGAGTACGACACCCTGGTCCGCGCGGCTGACGAGTATCTCGCCGCGCAGGGCGCGCTGATCACCCTGATGACGACCCTGGGGAGCACCATCGAGCAGGGTCTCGACAGACTGCCGGAAGGCTTCAGGCAGGTGGTGACCGACAAGGTGCGGGAGGCGCTGGAGTACGCGCAGCAGGCCGCGCTGAGCGGGATGGACAAGGAGGCCGGACGCGAGGCGTCGAGCCGGTGGTACGGCGCGCTGGCCGCCGTGTCCGGTGGCATCAGCGGATTCTTCGGCTTGCCGGCGGTGCTGGTGGAGCTGCCGGTCACCACGGTCACCATCCTGCGGTCGATCGCCGACGTCGCCCGCTCGAAAGGCGCGAACCTCGATGATGTCGACGTGCAGGCCACCTGCCTGGAGGCGTTCGCCTACGGGGGACCGCTCGACGAGGACGATGACGCGGACCTCGCGTTCTTCGCCACCCGTGTCGGCGCCGTCGGTTTGGCCACCCGCATGGGCACCATGGAACTGGCCGACGTCATCACCCGTGTCGCCGTCCGCTACACCGGCGCGGTGGTGCCGAAGGTCGCGCTGCAGGCCGTTCCCATCACCGGCGCCGTCCTCGGCGCCGGGCTGAACTGGTCCTACATGCAATTCTACCAGGCGATGGCGAGCGTCCTGTTCACACTCCGTCCGATCGAGCTGAAGCACGATCGCGACCTGGTGCGATCCTGCTTCAGCTCGATCGTGCGCGAACGGAAGACAGCAAGGGCCTGAGCCGGCCGGTCGCGGAGGCCGGCGTCGCGACCCGCCTTCGCTTCGGCCCTGTCGCCGCGAGCATGCCGGCCGGAAAGGGAAAAGCTACGGGTCGGGTGGGACAGATGCTCGCCTGCCGTTTCGTTGGCCAACGGGAGAAATCGGGAAAATCCCGCTGTTCACCGCTACCACCATGCCCGATTGACGCGACCCGTAGCGCGACATCAACCCTTTGCTGTGCAAAGGGTTCCCCTCCGACGCTCGTGACGCGGTCCGGGGGTGCAGTCCGACGGCGCAGCCCAACTATTACAAAAGGCGTATTGGCGCGCTCCGCAAAGCCTGTTATCCAAACGGTCCGGTTTTATTTCTGAAAGTTGGGAGGCTGCATGCGTACGATCTGCTTGCTGACATCTCCCGCACCGGTCAACCGTTAGGTCGCCCAACCGCAAGGGTCGATCGCGGGCTTTTTGGCCCGGCAACGGTCATCGATTTTTCCCATTCATCGGACGGCGCCGCCCGGCCCTGATCGCGCCATAGCCATGGCCGCGTCATGGTCCGCCCGCCGTGGAGACGGCGCGTTCCTGCGCCGGACAGAGTTATGGCTGTTTTGAAACGCACCGGCCGAACGGGCGCGATCCGCGCCGTTCTTGCCTTCACCTTCCGTCACTGGAGCCGCCGGAAGCCCTTGGTGGCCTTGATCGCCGGCACCATCGCGCTGGCGACGCTGGCCGACGTCTTCATGCCGCTGTTCGCCGGCCGTCTGGTCGATGCGCTGACCCTTCTGCCGGACGACCGTGCGACGGCGCGCGACGCCGCCGTCGGCGCCTTCGCCGCCATGGTCGGACTCGGCGCCGGCATGGTCGTGCTGCGCCACATCGCCTGGAGCGCCGTCATCCCGTTGACGCTGCGCATCATGGCCGACGTTGGCCAGGACAGCTTTCATCGCGTCCAGCGCTTCTCGACCGACTGGCACGCCAACAGCTTCGCCGGCTCCATCGTCCGCAAGATCACGCGCGGCATGTGGGCGCTCGACACGCTGAACGACACGCTGCTGCTGGCGCTGTGGCCATCGCTGGTCGTGCTGGCGGGAACGATGCTGCTGCTCGGTCTGCAATGGCCGGTGATGGGGCTCGTCATCGCTCTGGGAACGACGGTCTACATCGGGCTGACCGTGCTCTTCGCAACGCTTTACATCGCCCCGGCGGCGCGGCTGTCCAACGCCTGGGACACACGGCTCGGCGGCACGCTCGCCGACGCCATCGGCTGCAACGCGGTGGTGAAGGCGTTCGGCGCCGAGCCGCGCGAGGACGAGCGGCTGGCCCAGGTGGTCGGAAAATGGAGCCGCCGGACCAGCCGCACCTGGACCCGCCACACCCGCCACAGCACGGCCCAGCTCGCCGTCCTGCTGCTGATCCGCAGCGCCGTGGTGGCGACCGCCCTGTGGCTGTGGTGGCGGGGGCAGGCGACGCCCGGCGACGTCGCCTATGTGCTGACGACCTATTTCGTGGTCCATGGTTATCTGCGCGACATCGGCATGCACATCAATCACCTCCAGCGCTCGATCAATGAGATGGAGGAGTTGGTGGACATCCATGCCGAACCGCTGGGGGTGGAGGACCGGCCGGACGCCGTGCCCCTGCGCATCACGGCCGGCGAGGTGCGCTTCGACCGCGTCACCTTCCAGTATGGCGGGCACACGACGCCGCTCTACCGCGACCTGTCGGTGACGATCCGGCCGGGCGAGCGGATCGGGCTGGTCGGGCCGTCGGGCTCGGGCAAGACCACGTTCGTGAAATTGATCCAACGGCTGTACGACGTGACCGGGGGGCAGGTCCGGATCGACGGGCAGGACGTGGCGGGGGCGACACAGACCTCGCTGCGCTCGCAGATCGCCATCGTCCCGCAGGAGCCGATCCTGTTCCACCGCTCGCTGGCGGAGAACATCGCCTATGGCCGCCCCGGGGCGACGCCGGCGGAGATCGAGCGGGCGGCCCGGCTGGCCAACGCGCACGACTTCATCACGCGCCTGCCCAAGGGCTACGCAACGCTGGTCGGCGAGCGCGGCGTCAAGCTGTCCGGCGGCGAGCGTCAGCGGGTGGCGCTGGCCCGCGCCTTCCTGGCCGACGCGCCGGTCCTGATCCTCGACGAGGCGACCTCCAGCCTGGATTCGGAATCGGAGGCGCTGATCCAGGAGGCGATGGAACGGCTGATGCAGGGCCGCACGGCCCTCGTCATCGCCCACCGCCTGTCCACCGTCCGCAGCCTGGACCGCATCCTGGTCTTCCACCAGGGTCGCGTCGTCGAGGAGGGAACCCACGCCGCCCTGCTGCACCGCCCGTCCGGTCTGTACCGCCGCCTGTTCGAGCAGCAATCGGCACCGGAGCACAACCGCCGGGTTAGCGGCTGAAGGAGGAGGCCGCTGTCCTCAAGGTGCGACGCAGGGGCGGTCCCGCAACGGTTTACGGTTCCATCCGGATCAGAGGTCCTTCACCGCCCCGATCAGGAACTCCTTGTTTCCTTCGGGGCCGGTGATCGGGCTTTCGGTGATGTCCAGAACGCGCCACCCCGGCAGGGCGTCGAGCCACCCGCGGATGCGGTCGCAGACCTCCTGGTGCAGTTCCGGCTCGCGCACCACCCCGCCCTTCCCGACCCGGCCCTTGCCGACCTCGAACTGCGGCTTGATGAGGGCGACGAGGCGGGCGCCCGGCACGGCCAGGGACAGGGCGGCGGGAAGCACGACCTCCAGCCCGATGAAGCTGGCGTCGCACACCACGACGCCGACGGGATCGGGAATCTCGGCACTGGTCAGGTGGCGGGCGTTGGTCTTCTCAAGGACGACCACGCGCGGGTCGTTGCGCAGCTTCCACGCCAGCTGCCCATGCCCGACGTCCACGGCGTAGACCTTGGCGGCGCCGCGGCTCAGCAGGACGTCGGTGAAACCGCCGGTCGAGGCGCCCACGTCGACGGCGTTCAGGCCGGTGGGGTCGATGCCGAAGACGTCCAGCCCCTTGACCAGCTTCAGCCCGCCGCGCGACACCCAGGGATGGTCCTGCCCCTTCACCGACAGCGGGGCGTCCTCGGCGATCGTGTCGCCGGCCTTGTCGATGCGCTTGGTGTCGGAGTAGACCAGCCCGGCCAGGATCAACGCCTGCGCCTTGGCCCGGCTTTCGGCCAGCCCGCGCTCCACCAGCGTCACATCCGCACGCACCCGCGCCATCTCACACCTCTCCCGTCGACAAGGGTGGATGCATGGCGCAGGACGCGGCGTTCGGCAAGAGGCGATGAGCCGTCAACGGCGGCGGACGGTCAGAAAGGCAGGTCGAGGACGAAGCGCGTGCCCGGGCCGTTCGGCTCCGCGCGCAGCTTTCCCTTCAGCTGGCCGGCGAAGGCCCGCGCCACCTTCATGCCCAGCGAGTCGGCCCGCGCGACCTCGAATCCCGGCGGCAGGCCGCGCCCGTGGTCGGCGACGGTCAGGCGCCGCCCTCCCTCCTCACGCGGCACGAGGCTGACCTCGATCTCCCCCGGGCTGCCCGCCGCATAGGCGTATTTGGTGGCGTTGCCGAGCAGCTCGTTGACGATGAGGGCGAGCGGGATCACGGTGTCCACCGGCAGCATCGCCGTCTGCACCGTCACGGCGATGCGGCGCTCCGGCCCGCCCACGGCGAAGTGGCTTTCCATCTCCCGGCAGGCGTCGTTCAGATAGGCCCCGAAATCGACGAGGCTGCCGCGGGCGGCGGCGTGGACGCGCTGGTGCGCCTGGGTCACCGTGCCGATGCGGCTGCACGCCTCCTGGAAGGCGCGGCGCATGTCCGGGTCCTTGGCCGACAGGGTCTGGAGCGTCAGCAGGCTGGAGACGAGCTGGAGCGTGTTCTTGACCCGGTGGCTGACCTCCCGCGCGTGGTGGTGGGCAGTCTCGGTCAATTCTGACTCCGCGGGACGCAGCGTGGCCAGCAGAGACGGCCCGCCGTCGAGCGCGGCCAGATCCAGGTTCCAGCACACCTCGTCCGGCCCGGTGATCCGCAGGCGAACGGTCTCGCCGCTGCCCTGCGCCTCGGCGACGCGCTCGGCGGTGGCCTCCGGGAAGCGGTCCGCCAGCGGATGCCCTTTTTCCAGACCCAGGGCGCGCATGGTGGCGTTGGCGTAAAGACAACGCAAGGACGCTCCGTCGATCACGGCGGTCGGCGTTGAAGACGACTCAACGATGGACCGGAACATCCCCGGACCATCCTGAGCCGAAGCGCCGTTTTCGTCGGATGCGCGCCCAGCACCCGCTGCAAACACCTGAGGCATGTTCGACAACACCCAGTCCCGCCGGATACGTTAATTATCTATTGTTTTCGAATTGTAAGACAGCGGTCCCATCCGCACCAGAGAAAGCGCCTCGCCCAACCTTAGGCTAATGGCATTAGCTCCTTCGTCCAGGGTTGGATTCAGGGCCGGGCGGCGACGCTTTTCCTACGGACTCAGGCCCGCACCGCCGTTGCCTCGATCCCCAGCGCCTGCAGCGCCGTGGCGACGATGTGGCGCGCGGCGAGACCGGCGTCCTCATACTGCTTCGCCGGGCTGTCATGGTCGAGGAAGCGATCGGGCAGGACCATCGGGCGGATCTTCAGCCCGCCGTCCAGCAGGCCGGCCATCGCCAGATGCTGCAGCACGAAGCTGCCGAAGCCGCCGACCGAGCCCTCCTCGATGGTGATCAGCACCTCATGCTCCAGCGCCAGACGGCGCACCAACTCCTCGTCCAGCGGCTTGGCGAAGCGCGCGTCGGCCACCGTCGTCGACAGGCCGCGGGCACCCAGTTCCGCCGCCGCCTTGCGCGCCTCGGCCAGACGCGTGCCGTAGCTGAGGATCGCGACCTTGGTGCCTTCCTGGAGGATGCGGCCCTTGCCGATGGGCAGAACCTCGCCGCGCTCCGGCAGCTCCAGCCCCACCCCCTCGCCGCGCGGGTAGCGCAGCGCCGAGGCGCGGTCGTCGATGGCGGCGCTGGTCGCAACCATGTGCATCAGCTCCAGCTCGTCCGCCGCCGCCATCAGCACGATGTCGGGCAGGCAGCCGAGATAAGCCACGTCGAAGGCCCCCGCGTGGGTCGCCCCGTCCGCCCCGACCAGACCGGCGCGGTCGAGTGCGAAACGCACCGGCAGGCGCTGCAGCACCACGTCGTGCACCACCTGGTCGTAGGCGCGCTGCAGGAAGGTCGAATAGATCGCGCAGAAGGGCTTGAAGCCCTCGGTCGCCAGCCCGGCGGCGAAGGTCACCGCGTGCTGCTCGGCGATGCCGACGTCGAAGCAGCGGTCGGGAAAGCGCTGCCCGAACAGGTCGAGCCCGGTGCCCGAGGGCATGGCCGCGGTGATGCCGAGCACGCTGGGGTCGCGCTCCGCCTCGGCGATCAGGGCGTTGGCGAAGACGCGGGTGTAAGTCGGGGCGTTGGACTTGGGCTTGGACTGGGCGCCGGTGACGACGTCGAACTTGGCGACCGCGTGCAGCTTGTCGGCCGAAGCCTCGGCGGGGCCGTAGCCCTTGCCCTTCTTGGTGACGACGTGGATCAGGACCGGCTTATGGTCGTCGGCGTCGCGCACGTTCTGCAGGACCGGCAGCAGGTGGTCCAGATTGTGCCCGTCGATCGGGCCGATGTAGTAGAACCCCATCTCCTCGAACAGCGTGCCGCCGGTGACCATGCCGCGGGCGTATTCCTCCGCCCGGCGCGCCGCCGTGCGCAGCGGACGCGGCAGCTGCTCCGCGATGTCCTTGGCCAGATGGCGCAGGCTGAGATAGGGCTTCGACGAGATCAGCCGCGACAGGTACGCGCTCATCGCGCCGACCGGCGGCGCGATGGACATGTCGTTGTCGTTGAGGATGACGATCAGCTTGCTGTTCGCCGAGCCGGCGTTGTTCATCGCCTCGTAGGCCATGCCGGCGCTCATCGCGCCGTCGCCGATCACGGCGACCACATGGTTGTCGCGGCCCAGCTGGTCGCGGGCCACCGCCATGCCCAGCCCCGCCGAGATGGAGGTGGAGCTGTGGCCGGCACCGAACGGGTCGTACTCGCTCTCCGACCGGTTGGTGAAGCCCGACAGGCCGCCGCCGGTGCGCAGGGTGCGGATGCGGTCGCGGCGCCCGGTCAGGATCTTGTGCGGGTAGCACTGATGCCCGACGTCCCAGATCAGCCGGTCGGCCGGGGTCTGGAACACGTAATGCAGGGCGACGGTCAGCTCGACCACCCCCAGCCCGGCGCCCAGATGACCGCCGGTCACCGACACCGCGCTGATGGTCTCGGTCCGCAGCTCGTCGGCCACCTGCCGGAGCTGCTCGGGCTTGAGCGCGCGCAGGTCGGCGGGGGTGCGGACGAGGTCGAGAAGCGGCGTCTTGTCGTTGAGGGTCACGTTGGAAACGTCCTCCGTTCAGGTCCGCCGCGCGACGACGAAGTCGGCGACCGCTTTGAGGATATCGGCGCGCCCGTCGAAGATCTCCAGGTGCGCCTTGGCCTGGACGGCCAGCATGGCGGCCTGCGAGCGGGCACGGTCCTGCCCGAGGATGGACACGAAGGTCGCCTTTCCGGCCTGCGCGTCGCGACCGACCGACTTGCCGGTCTCGGCTTCCGTCCCCTCGATGTCCAGCAGGTCGTCGACGATCTGGAAGGCCAGCCCGAGGTCGTGGGCGTAGGCGCGCAGCGCAAGGCGCTGCGGCGGCGGGGCCTTGCCCAGGATGCCGCCGGCCTCGCAGGAAAAGGCGATCATGTCGCCGGTCTTCATGCGCTGGAGCCGCGTCGTCGTGCCGAGGTCGAAGGTCTCATGCTCGGCGATCAGGTCGAGCATCTGGCCGCCGACCATGCCGTGCGGCCCGGCCGCCTTGGCCAGCGCCGCCACGAGCTGGCAGCGCACGTTCGGGTCTTCGTGGGTCGCCGGGTCGGCCAGCACCTCGAAGGCGTAGGTCAGCAGCCCGTCGCCGGCCAGGATCGCCGTCGCCTCGTCGAACTTGCGGTGCACGGTCGGCTGTCCGCGGCGCAGATCGCCGTCGTCCATCGCCGGCAGGTCGTCGTGGACCAGCGAGTAGCTGTGGACGAACTCCACCGCCACGGCGACGCGCAGCGCGCAGTCCGGGTTGACGCCGAACAGCGCCGCGGACTGGCACACCAGGAAGGGGCGCAGACGCTTGCCGCCGTTCAGGCAGCCGTAGCGCATCGCCTCCAGCACACGCGATTCGGGAAGGTCGGTCGTCGGCAGGAGGTGCAGGATCGCACGCTCCACATCGGCGGCCATGTCGGCCATGGCTGTCTTGAGGTCGGTCTGCACGTCAGTCGATCCGGGCGGGTTCGGTGCCGAGGGTGCCGTCGGCGGCAACGGTGATGCGGTCGATCTTGGCCTGGGCCTCGCGCAGCTTCGCCTCGCAATGCCGCTTCAGCGCAGTACCGCGCTCGTAGGAGGAGATCGCGTCGTCGAGCTTGCCGCGCCCGTCCTCGAGCTGGCGCACGATGCGCTCAAGCTCGGCCAGCGCGTCCTCGAAGCTGAGGGCGGCGATGTCGGGGGGTATGTGAGCTGCGTCAGCCATGATCCATCCGGCGAATGATCCATACGATGGGGTGCCCGCGATGGGACCGAAAACCGAAATTATGGCTCAGCCCCCAAATGCGCAAGGCCCGCGGCGGGCGTATCACGCTCCCACCACGGGCCTAGCCGGAAGAATCGGCCGAGAGAATCAGAAAGCTCAGCAATACATCAATTCGCGCACGTGCGCCGCGGTGGCCGTGGCCAGGGCGCGCAGGTTGTAACCGCCCTCCAGCACCGACACGATGCGCGCCCCGCAATGGGTGCGGGCCAGATCGCCCAGCTTGCGCGTGGCCCAGGCGAAGTCGTCGTCGGTCAGGTGAAGCCCGGCCAGCGGGTCGCGCGAATGGGCGTCGAACCCGGCGGAGATGATCAGCAGGTCCGGTTTGAAATGGTCGATGGCCGGCAGGATGATGTGGGTCATCGCGTGCCGGAACTCCGGCGAGCCGGACATGGCGGCGAGCGGCGCGTTGACGCAGTTGCCATACTCGCCCTTCTCCCCCGCGTCGCCCGTGCCGGGATAGAGCGGCGACTGATGGGTCGAGCAGTAGAGCAGGTCCGGGTCGCGCTGGAAGATGTCCTGCGTGCCGTTGCCGTGGTGGACGTCGAAATCCATCACCGCCACCCGCTGCAGCCCGTGCGCCGCCCGCGCGTGATAGGCACCGACCGCAGCGTTGTTGAACAGACAGAAGCCCATGGCCTTTTCGTATTCGGCGTGATGCCCCGGCGGGCGCACGGCGCAGAAGGCGTTGCGCGAATGGCCCGACGCCACCGCGTCCACCGCCGCGACCACCGCGCCGGCGGCGCGCAGCGCGGCCTCGCCCGAACCGGGGGACATCACCGTGTCCGCGTCGATTCCCGCATGCTCCAGCTCCGGCACCAGGGCGAGGATGCGCTCGACATGTTCCCGCGGGTGTGCGCGCGACAGCTGCTCAAGGGTGGCGAGCGGCGCCTCCTGCCGTTCGAGCATGTAGAATTCTTCGGTCTCAAGAGCCGCCAGAACCGCACGAAGCCGGTCGGCGCACTCCGGATGGCCCAGCCCTGTGTCGTGGTCCAGGCAGGCGGCGTGGGTGAACAGGGTGGTGAACATGCTTTTCTGTCTTTTTCGTTCGTGTTCGAGGCATTTCCCTGCACCCATTCTTCCCGGATCGCTAATGAAAGTACAGGATGATTGCGGGGCTTATCGTCACATCCCCCAACCGCCGTCTCCACCCCTTTTTCGCGGCGGGCGTGCAGGCGTGTCCTCTTTGCGCGACGTCAGGCGCAGCGTTCGATCACGAAGCGGTAGACGCCCCCCTCCTCCACGCTGGAGGCCAGCCGGTTGCCGGTGGCTTCGCAGAAGGCGGCGAAATCCTTGGGCGCGCTGGGGTCGGTCGCCTCGACGGTCAGCGTCGATCCGGGCGGCACCGTCTTCAGCGCCTTGCGCGCGCGCAGCACCGGCAACGGGCATTGCAGCCCCTTGGCGTCGAGCGTCTGGTCGGCCATCGTTCCTTGCACTCCTTTGGGCGCCTTTGGGCACCGCCGCAACGATTCGAGGCGGCGAGTCTAGAACGGCGGCGCGCGCGGCTTCAACCCGTTGAAGGTCGCCAACCCGACGAACGGTGATTTCACGGAACGGGGAACATTCTTTCGACTACGGGACATCCACGGGTAGACAGCGCGGTACACTCTTCCATATGATTGAACACGAACGATAAACGGCGGTGCTGCGGCGCAAGGGTTGGGCGCAACGGTTCGCTGTTGCTTGGCGCCGACAGAAACGGTCGTTTCATGAACATTGCCGATCTGCAGAGCAACGCACGGCGGGCCAGCACGCTGCTCAAAGCCATGAGCAACGAGCGCCGCCTGCTCATCCTGTGCTACCTGACCGAAGGCGAGAAGTCGGTCGGCGAGTTGGAGGAGTTGGTCGACCTCAGCCAATCGGCCCTGTCCCAGCATCTGGCGCGCCTGCGCCGCGACAAGCTGGTGCGGACGCGCCGCGCCGCCCAGAACATCTACTATTCACTGAACGGTCACGAAGCGCAGACCATCATGGCGACTCTCCATGAGCTGTTCTGCGCACCCGTCACCCGCAAGAAGGACGAGGGGTCGCCGACCTCCGCCGAGGAAACGAGCAGCGCCCCGGCCTGAGCGCCGCCCTTCTCGTTTCAGACCCGCCCGAGGAAGCGCCGCCCGAACAGCAGAACCGCCAGGGCCAGCACCAGCCAGCCCACGATGAAGGCGCTGCCGCCGGTCGGGGCGGTCATGGCGAAGGGCAGCGGGCCGCTGGTGGCGGTCGCGTAGAGCGTTCCGCTGAAGAGCAGGATTCCCGCCACGAACAGCCAACCCGACAGGCGCAGCGCCAGGCGCGCCGGGCCGTCGGCGGTGCGCAGCAGAGCGACCAGGGCGACCAGGGCCAGCGCGTGCCACATCTGATACTGTCCGGCCAGCCGGAACAGCTCCTGCGCGCGCGGATCGCCGGCCAGCCCGTGGCTGGCATAAGCGCCGGCACCCACCGCAACCGCACCGTTCAGGGCCGCGAACGCCACCCAGAGCCGATCAACCAATCCCATCATACCTTCTCCACGCTGGCGTTCCCGCGTCCCCCCGATCGCGGGTGGCGGGAAAAGTTCGATCTCGTAACCAACTGGCCCGTTGCTTGCTTGGTTGAGCCTGCCGGCCATCTTATCCCCTCGGGAAACCGAGAGTCTGCGGCGGTCCGGCGCAAATTGAATTGCAAAATGCCAAAGGCTCGTCGTGGACCACACCATTTTGCACCGACCGTCGGACGAGTCCTCCGACACCGGGCCGGCACCGAGCGCCGCGTCGGGCTCCTCGTCCTTGCGGCTTTCGCCCGCGGAGGACCGGCTGATCGCCTGGGCCATGGCGCACGGCGGCCACCTGCTGGTGGTGGACGACAGCCCGACCAACCGGCTGCTGACGGCGGCGCTGATGCGCAAGGCCGGCTTCACCGTGGACACCGCCGACGGCGGGGCGGAGGCCATCGCCACCGTCGCCACGGCGGAAACGCCCTACGACGCCGTGCTGATGGACGTCGCCATGCCCGAGGTGGATGGCATCGCCGCGACCCGGGCGATCCGGGCGCTGACCGGCCCCCGCGCCGGAGTGCCGATCATCGCGGTCACCGCCCACGGCTTCGCCGAGGACCGCGAGCGCTGCGTGTCCGCCGGCATGAACGACTATGTGCCCAAGCCCGTGCGCCGTCCCGAGCTGCTGGCCGCGCTGAAGCGCTGGCTGGAGCCGCGGGTCCAGGATGGCGGGGCCGTCAGAAGGACGAGCCTGGTTCCTTGAGAAACGCCTCCTCCTCCGGCGTCGTCGCGCGGCCAAGCGCGGCGTTGCGGTGCGGGAAGCGGCCGAAGCGCGCGATGACCGCGCGGTGGCGCTCGGCGTAATCCACGACCTCCGGATCGCCGACCCGCTCCCGGAACAGGGTGCAGGACAGATCCTGGCAATCCATGTCCTCCTGATGCTCGAACGGCAGGTAAAGGAAGATCCGCTCGTCCCCGCTGCATTCCAGGTCGTAGCCCTGCTCCACCACGTGGCGGGCCACCGCCAGCGCCTTGCCGTCGGTCGCGAAGGCCCGCGGGGAACCGCGGAAGACGTTGCGCGGCACCTGGTCCAGCAGGACGCAAAGAGCCAGGCAACCGTCCACATCCTCCAGCCAGTGATCGTAGCGGCCCGCCGCCGCCGCCTCGTGATGGGGAAGCAGCGTGTCGCGCACCGCCCGGTCGAAGCTGTCGGACTGGCGGAACCAGTAGGGCTTCGTCGCCTCGTCGAACCAGAAATCCACGATCTCGTCGATCAGACTGTCGGTCATCTGCACCACCTTCGCCTGGAAATGGGGTCGTCGGTAAAAGCCTCGGCCACAAAAGAACAGGGCGCCCGAAGGCGCCCTGTCCAGTCTTCAATCATCCACACCGGGCCGGGACACGGCTCAGTGCAGGGTGCTCCACAGCTTGCGCTTGGTGGCGTACATCAGGCCGGCCAGCACGATCAGGAACAGGATCACCTTCACGCCCATCTGCTTGCGCGCATCCATGTGCGGCTCGGCGATGAAGGTCAGGAAGGTGCTGATGTCGTGGGCCTGCTGCTGCACCGTCGCCGGGGTGCCGTCGGCGTAGGTCACGCCGTCCGGCATCAGGATGTTGGGCATGCCCACCTGATGGCCCGGGAAGTACTTGTTGTAGTTCATGCCCGGCATCAGGGTCACGCCTTCCGGCGGGTTCTCCTCGAAGCCGGTCAGGAAGGCGTAGAGGTAGTCCTCGCCGCCGACGCGGGCCTTCGCCATCAGCGACAGGTCCGGCGGCAGGGCGCCGTTGTTGGCGGCGCGGGCGGCGTTGTCGTTGGGGAACGGCGACGGGAAGCGGTCGGCCGGGATGCCCGGACGCATGAACATCTCGCCCGCGTCGTTCGGACCGGCCTGGACCTCATAGCCGGCGGCGATCGCCTTCAGCTCGTCCTCGTTGAAGCCGATGCCGGCGAGCGTGCGGATCGGGACCAGCTTGGCCGAGTGGCAGGTCGAGCAGACTTCCTTGTAGATCTGGAAGCCGCGCTGCGCCGAGGCCTTGTCGATGGTGCCGAACACGCCGCTGTGCGACCACTCCTGCTTGGGAATGTGCACCGCTTCCGACGCCTGCGCGGCGCCGGCCAGACCCAGGGCGACGGCCGCGGAGAGGATGGCAGACTTCAGAGAGCGCATTATGCCTTCTCCATGGGCTTGGCGTGGGCGCCGGCGGCAACGCGGCCACCGCCCTTCAGAACCGGTTCGCAGATGCTGGCGGGGAGCGGCAGCGGACGCTCCAGCTTGCCCAGCAGCGGCAGCAGGATCAGGAAGTGGAAGAAGTAGTAGGCCGTGCCGATGCGGGCGACCAGCAGCCACACGCCTTCCGCGGGCATCGCGCCGGCGTAGCCCAGAACCAGGGCGTCGATGGCCAGGATCCAGAAGAACTGGCGGTAGATCGGACGGAACTTGCAGCTGCGCACCTTGGAGGTGTCGAGCCACGGCAGGGCCGCCAGCACCGCGATGGCGCCGAACATGGCGAGCACGCCGCCCAGCTTGTCCGGGATCGCGCGCAGGATCGCGTAGAACGGCAGGAAGTACCATTCCGGAACGATGTGCGCCGGGGTGACCAGCGGGTTGGCCGGGATGTAGTTGTCCGGGTGGCCGAGGTAGTTCGGGGCGAAGAAGACGAAGCCCGCGTAGAAGATCAGGAACACGACGACCGCGAAGCCGTCCTTGACCGTGACGTACGGGTTGAACGGCACGGTGTCCTGCGGGCCCTTGGCGTCGATGCCCAGCGGGTTGTTGGAGCCGGAGACGTGCAGGGCGGCGGTGTGGAGGACGACCAGACCCAGCAGCACGAACGGCAGCAGGAAGTGCAGCGCGAAGAAGCGGTTCAGCGTCGGGTTGTCGACCGAGAAGCCGCCCCACAGCCAGGTCACGATCGGGTCGCCGACCAGCGGGAAGGCCGAGAACAGGTTCGTGATGACGGTGGCGCCCCAGAAGCTCATCTGGCCCCACGGCAGCACGTAGCCCATGAAGGCGGTCGCCATCATGGCCAGCAGGATGAACACGCCGAGGATCCACAGGATCTCGCGCGGCGCCTTGTAGGAGCCGTAGTAGAGACCGCGGAACATGTGGATGTAGACGGCGATGAAGAACATCGACGCGCCGTTGGCGTGGACGTAGCGCAGCAGCCAGCCGTAGTTGACGTCGCGCATGATGCGCTCGACCGACTCGAAGGCGATGTGCGTGTTGGCCGCATACTGCATCGCCAGCACGAGGCCGGTGGCGATCATGATGACCAGCATGATGCCGGCGATGGCACCGAACGCCCACAGATAGTTGACGTTCCGGGGCATCGGATACTGGTTGTACTCATGGTCCAGCATCGTGAAGATCGGCAGGCGGCTGTCGATCCACTTCACGACGGGGTTTTTGAACTGGGGGGCGTGAGCCTGAGCCATCTTGGGGTCTCCAGAACCTTAAGGGCCGCTTAGCCGAGCCGGACCGCGGTGTCGCTCGTGAAAGCGTACTGCGGAACGACGAGGTTGGCCGGGGCGGGACCCTTGCGGATGCGCCCTGCGGTGTCGTAGTGCGAGCCGTGGCACGGGCAGAACCAGCCGTCGTAGTCGCCGCGCGGATCGGTCGGCTTCTGGCCCAGCGGCACGCAGCCCAAGTGCGTACAGATGCCGACGACGATCAGCCATTCCGGCTTCTTCACGCGGGCGTCGTCGGCGGCCGGGTCGCGCAGGTCGCCGAGGTTGACGGTGCGGGCCTCCTCGATCTCCTTCGCGGTGCGGTGGCGGACGAAGACCGGCTTGCCGCGCCAGGTGACGGTGATCGCCTGGCCTTCCTGGACCGGGGCCAGATCCACGTCGATCGAAGCCAGCGCGAGGGTGTCGGCGGCCGGGTTCATGCTGTCGATGAACGGCCAGACGGCCGACGCGACACCAATGGCACCCACGGCACCGGTGGCGAGGTAGAGAAAATCACGGCGGGAAGCCCCCTCGCCGCCGGAGGCCGCGTGGCCACCCGTCCCGGGCGGATGCGTGGTCTGAGCCATAAGCGTTAATCTCCTCAAGGCATACGCGGCGCGCCGAAGCGCCCTATGACACGTGGACCAGTGTTTATCACGACTTGACGGGCATGTCCGCTCACTGGGTGGGTGGGTGCGCGCCGCGTCGACCGGGGTTGTATGTCCCGGGTATCCGGGGTGCGGTATACAGTCGCGGCAACGCCTTGAAAAGGTTTTGTCATCGGGACAACTTGTCGCGCTTTGCGGTGCACCATTAGACTTCGCTGAACCAAAAGGGAATTTCATGCGCCTCGTTCTCTTCGAACCGGACATTCCCCAGAACGCCGGGACTCTGATGCGTCTGGCGGCGGGACTCGGGGTGCCGCTGGACTTGATCGAGCCCTGCGGCTTCGTTCTGGACGACCGCAAGCTGCGGCGGGCCGGCATGGACTACATCGACCAGCTGGCCTTGGTCCGGCACAGCTCCTGGGCGGCCTACCAAGCACTGCCGCAGTCCGGGCGGCTGGTGCTGCTGACCACCCGCGGCGCCGTTCCCTACACCGAGTTCGCCTTCGCCCCGGACGACCGGATCATGGTCGGTCGCGAGAGCGCCGGAGTGCCCGACGAGGTGCACGAGGCCGCCGACGCCCGGCTGGTCATCCCCCTGATGCCGCCTGCCCGGTCGCTGAATGTTGCGCTGAGTGCCGCGATGGTGTTGGGTGAAGCGCTGCGGCAGACGGCCGCATGGCCGAGCCCCTTGCACGCCCCCCTGCCCCACCCTTCGCCCTGACCGACGCCGGACGCCCGCCCATGACCACCTCCCCCACCGACGCCATGGACATCAGAACCGCCCGTCAGGCCCAGGCCAGCGCTTGGTTCGCCGAACTGCGCGACCGCATCTGCGCCGAGTTCGAGCGGATCGAGGACGAGCTGACCGGCACCCATGCCGACCTGCCGGCGGGCCGTTTCGAGCGCAAGCCCTGGCAGCGCCCCGACCATGGCGGCGGCGAGGGCGGCGGCGGCGTGATGTCGGTGATGCGCGGCCGCGTGTTCGAGAAGGTGGGGGTCAACGTCTCGACGGTGCATGGCACCTTCAGCCCGGAGTTCCGCGCCAACATCCCCGGTGCTGCGGAGGACGGGCGGTTCTGGGCGTCGGGGATCAGCCTCGTCGCGCACATGCGCTCGCCCCTGGTTCCGGCCACCCACATGAACACGCGCCACATCGTGACCAGCCTCGGCTGGTTCGGCGGCGGCGCCGACCTGACCCCGATGGTGCCCGACGAGCAGGACACCGCCGACTTCCACGCCGCCTTCCGCGACGCCTGCGACCGCCACGACCCGACCTGCTACGCGCGTTACAAGGAGTGGTGCGACCGCTACTTCTTCCTGCCGCACCGGGGCGAGGCGCGCGGCGTCGGCGGCATCTTCTACGACAATCTGGATTCCGGGACCTGGGAGGCCGACTTCGCCTTCACCCGCGACGTCGGGCTGGCCTTCCTGGAGGTCTTCCCCGCCCTCGTCCGCCGCCACATGAACCGGCCCTGGACCCCGGAGCAGCGCGAGCACCAGCTGATCCGCCGCGGCCGCTACGTCGAGTTCAACCTGCTTTACGACCGCGGGACGACCTTCGGCCTGAAGACCGGCGGCAACACCGAGGCCATCCTGATGAGCATGCCGCCCGAGGTGAAGTGGCCGTAACCTTTATAATCCCCTCTCCCGCCCCGGGAGAGGGAGGGACCCGCCGCAAAGCGGCGGGAGGGTGAGGGTACCGCCGAGAATAGTGCGTTGATCTTTGCCGGCACCCTCACCCGCCCGCTGCGCGGGCACCCTCTCCCGGGGCGGGAGAGGGTTTGCCCAACCGCCTTTTTGCCTCCGCCAAACACTCGTCCCGTCCGGGCCGGAAGTCCTCGGCGATCCACCACGCCTCGACCTGCTTCAGCAACGCGCCCACCGCCGGGCCGCGCGGCATCCCCATGGCCAGCAGGTCGCGCCCGGCGATGGGAAGGACCAGAGACGGCAGATCCTCGGCGGTCGCCAGCGCCGCCTTCACCGCGTCGAGCGTCATCGGGCCGGGAGCGTCCACCGCCGCCAGCAGCACGAGATCGCGGTACAGTCCGGCGTCGCCCAGCCGGTAGAGCGCCTGCCGCCGCTTCACCGGACCATCGTAGGGAGCTACCGCCATCGGCGGCTCGGTCAGGGCGGCGAGGCGATCGCGGTCGGCGTTGGACAGGCGCAAAGTCTGCGCCACGGCCAGCGCTCCCGCCCGATCGGCGTCCAGCACGGCGGCGAAGCGGCGCACCGCCTCGGGCGGCTCGTCCAGATCGTGCTCCAGCCGCACCAGACCGTCGAGCCGGGCGGTGCGCACCGCGTCCGGCAACAGGTGCGCCATCACGCCGAGCCGGATCATCAACGCCCAGGCCGACGCCGGGTCGGGCGCCGCCAGCAGGCGGGACAGCTCGCCCCGCACCCGTTCCCCGGACAAAGTGGGCAGGCGGGGGGCCATCTCCGCGCAAGCGGCCAGCGCCGCCTCATCCGGCGCGCCGCGCCCGTAATGGGCGTGGAAGCGGAAGAAGCGCAGCAGGCGCAGCACGTCCTCCTCGATGCGCTGGCGCGGGTCGCCGACGAAGCGCACCCGCCCGGCGGCCATGTCCGCCAGCCCCCCGAAGGGGTCGTAGACGCAGCCGTCCAGCGTGCAGCTCAGCGCGTTCATGGTCAGGTCGCGCCGGGCCGCGTCCTCCCGCCAGTCGTCGGTGAACTCGACGCGGGCGTGGCGCCCGAAGGTCTCCACGTCGCGGCGCAGCGTGGTGATCTCGTAATGGGCCTTGCCGGCCACGGCGGTGATGGTGCCGTGCTCGATCCCGGTGGGGATGGCGCCGATGCCCGCCGCCTTCAGCAGCGCCATCACCCGTTCCGGCGGCGCGTGCGTGGCGATGTCGATGTCCTTGACCTTGCGGCCCAGCCACGCATCGCGCACGCAGCCGCCGACGAAGCGCGCATCAGCCCCTCCGGCGGCCAGGGCGTCGAACACGGCGCGCGTCTCGGGCGCGGTCATCCAGGGCTGGGGAGCGATGCGGGCGTTGACGGTCATGGCGGCAGGCTAGCCCGCAAGGCACTCAATTGCCAGAGACGCTCAATTGCCAGACGCCCCGCCGCCGACCACCCGCCCGTCTTCGACATGAGCCGGGGTGTAGGGCGTGTGCGGCGCCACCCCGCTGGTCAGCGCGACGGACCCCAGAGTCACCGCCATCGCCGCCACCCCGGCGAAGACCAGCCAGGGCCAGGGCGCCGTCGCCCACCACGGCGCCGGGACATGCGCCTCCTCCGCCTCGCGGCGGCGGCGCTCGACGACCAGCACATAGAGGGCGTAACCGGCGGTCGGCAGGACCAGCGGCAGGATGACCGTCAGGAAGATCCGCAGCACCGCGCCCGCCTTACGGTGTGCCGCCGGCGGGCGCGTCGCCCAGACGATCGCTTCCCAGGCCGTCGCACCCCAGCCCTTCGGCGCGCAGGACATCGCAGAGGTTCACCAGCATCCCCGCCGTCGCCCCCCAGATGAAGCGCTGCTCGTAGGGGAAGGCGTAGAAATAGCGCTGGGCGCCCTGGAACTCGCGGCTGTGGCGCTGCGGGTTGGTCGGGTCGAGGATGGCGGCCAGCGGCACCTCGAACACCTCCGCCACCTCGGTCGGGTCGGGAGTCACCTGGAAGGGCGGGCGCACCAGCCCGACCACCGGAGTCACCCGGAAGCCGGTGCGCGTCACATAGGTGTCGAGCCGTCCCAGCACCTCGATGTGGTCGCGCCCCAGCCCGATCTCCTCCTCGGTCTCGCGCAGGGCGGTGTCCTCCGGGTCGCGGTCGTCGCTCTCCATCCGCCCGCCGGGGAAGCTGATCTGCCCGGCATGGGCGGTCAGGTTGGCGGTGCGCTGGGTGAAGATGACCGTCAGCTCCTCCGGACGGTCGACCAGCGGCACCAGGACGGCGGCCTCCCGCAGCTTGCCCTGCGAGGGCTCGAAACCGGGATTCAGATCATGGTCGCCGCGCACCTTGACCGGGCGCAGATCGGCGGCGGCGCTTCCCGGAAAGCGCTTGCGGACCTCATCGAGACTCACCCGCCAAGCAGCCTGCCCAGCGCGAAGAAGACCTTCTTGCTCCATACCCCCACCTCAGCCTCACCATCATGGCCGCGCGTATCGGCCCGGTCCACCAATTCGTAGTAGACCGGCCGGAGAATTCGCGCTTCGAGCCCGTTTCTTATGAGGATATAGGGCGTCGGCTCGCCATTTTCAGGATTGTGGACGACCCGAATTGGATGATTGGGGCCGCATTCAACCCATTCGTCTAAATTTGTACGGAATGACAGGACCTGTTCGTCTCCATGTCCGCTTGCGGCCATTTCCACGGCGACGAACGGCGTGTCCTCGACAACGATCCGCCCGCGTTCGACCGGGGTGACCAGCCAGAAGTCGCCGGCCTCGTCCCGCCGCAGGACGGTGGCGAACAGCTTGACCAGTTCGATCCGCCGGATCGGGTCGCCCTCATGGAACCAGGTGCCGTCGCGGGCGATGCGGATGTCGAACCGCTGTTCCCGCGCGGTCAGGGGCAGCGCGGGGGGCAGGCTGTCGCCACTCGCTCCGCCGGAGCGCGTATCATTTGGGCGCTTGTCATTCGCCCCGTCATTGCCGACCTTCATCGCTAGCCTTCTCGTCTTTTTCGGGCCTGAGGGGCACAGAGGGAACTGGCCGCGCAACGTAATTTCGCCATACTCGTCACATAGGTCCGGACTGGCGGATTTGCCACGATGGCTGTTTCGACCCCCCGCTGTCATGATGGGGCGGACAGGATTGCCCACCGAGTGCATGGTCTTAACGGGAGCAGAGACGTGAGCGCAACCGACGCCGCTAACCCGAGTCAGAGCTTTCCCGCCGGCGAGAACCCGCACCAGCTCATGGCGGAGATCGAGGCGCTGGGCGGCCGGCTGACCCATGTCCGCGACCGCATCGGCCGGATCATCTTCGGCCAGCAGGAGGTCGTCGACCTCACCCTCATCACGCTCCTGGCCGGCGGCCACGTGCTGCTGATCGGCGTGCCGGGCCTCGCCAAGACGCGGCTGGTCGAGACGCTGGGCACCGTGCTGGGCCTCGCCGAGAAGCGCATCCAGTGCACGCCCGACCTGATGCCCGCCGACATCCTGGGGTCGGAGGTGCTGGAGGAGAACGAGCAGGGCCGCCGCTCCTTCCGCTTCCTTCCGGGGCCGGTGTTCAGCCAGCTCCTGATGGCCGACGAGATCAACCGCGCCAGCCCGCGCACCCAGTCCGCCCTGCTCCAGGCGATGCAGGAGCGGCGCGTGTCGGTCGCCGGCCAGTACCACGCCCTGCCCCAGCCCTTCCACGTGCTGGCCACCCAGAACCCGCTGGAGCAGGAGGGCACTTACCCGCTGCCGGAAGCCCAGCTCGACCGCTTCCTGATGCAGATCGACGTCGATTACCCGGACCGCGACGCCGAGCGGCGGATGATGATCGCCACCACCGGCTCACTGGACGAGCAGGCGGTGACGGTGCTCTCCCCCGCCGACCTCCAGGTGGCGCAACGGCTGGTCCGCCGCGTGCCGGTCAGTGAGGGCGTCGTCGACGGCATCCTCGACCTCGTGCGGCGGGGCCGTCCGGAGGCGACCGACCTGCCGGAGGTGCAGCGCCACGTCGCCTGGGGTCCCGGCCCGCGCGCCAGCCAAGCGCTGATGCTCGCCGCCCGCGCCCGCGCGGTGCTGGACGGGCGGCTGGCGCCGTCGCTGGACGACGTGGTGGCCCTGGCGAAGCCCGTGCTGCGCCACCGCATGGCGCTGAACTTCGCGGCGCGGGCGGACGGGATCACGCTGGACGACATCATCAACCGCCTCTGCGCCCCGCTGTCGTAAGGACCCGCCGATGGCCTCTTCGACATCCGACCGTGGGGCCCTCGGCGCCACCACCCTGCGGGCGCAGCAGCGCGCGGAGGGGCTGGCCGCCACCCTGCCGCCGCTCTTGGTCGCGGCGGAGCGCGTCGCCTCCACGGTGGCGCAGGGCGTGCACGGGCGGCGCCGCGTCGGGCTGGGTGAGACCTTCTGGCAGTTCCGCCGCTACCAGCCCGGCGACTCGCCGCAGATGATCGACTGGCGGCAATCCGGCAAGACCCAGCCCGTCTATGTGCGCGAGAACGAGTGGGAGGCCGCCCAGACCGTCTGGCTGTGGCGCGACCGCTCGCCCTCCATGGACTACCGCTCGGTCAGCGGCCTGCCGACGAAACGGGAGCGCGCCGACCTGCTGACCCTCGCCACCGCGGTTCTGCTGGTGCGCGGCGGCGAGCGGGTCGGCCTGCTCAACTCCGGCCAACGCCCGGACCATGGCAAGTTCGCCCTGAACCGCATGGCCGGGCAGATGACCGACCCGCGCAACGCCCATTCCCCCGACGCGCTGCCGCAGCCCGAACCGCTGCCCCGCCACGCCCAGGTGGTCCTGGTCGGCGACCTGCTGTCGCCGCTGCCGGAGATCCACGCCACCGTGGCGGCGCTCACCGGACGCGGCGTGCGCGGCCACCTGCTGCAGATCCTCGACCCGGCGGAGGAGACACTGCCCTACGAGGGCCGCGTCGAGTTCGAAGGCTTCGAGGGCGAGGAGGAACTGCTGGTCCCGCGGGTCGAGGCGGTGCGCGAGACCTACCTGGAGCGGCTGCGCGCCCACCAGGACGGCTTGAACGCGCTCGCCCGCACCGCCGGCTGGACCTACGCCGTCCACCGCACCGACCGGCCGCCCCAGACCGCCCTGCTCGGGCTGTGGGGCGCCCTGGCGCGCGAGGCGGTTTAGGTGGGGCGGAGTATTGCCCCCACCTTCCCGCTTCGCGGGTTCCTCCCTCCCCCGCTTCGCAGGGGAGGGCCAGTACGCAAAATCCCCTCCCCTGCGAAGCGGGGGAGGGTTAGGGAGGGGGCAAAGCCCTCGCACTCCATTCCCCATCCTCCAACAGCGTAGACGCCGATGCTGGGTTTCGGACCGATCGCCTTTGCCGTTCCGTGGGTGCTGGCCGCCCTGGCCGTCCTGCCGGTGCTGTGGTGGCTGCTGCGCGTCACGCCGCCAGCCCCGCGGGTTGTGCGCTTTCCCGCCATCCGGCTGCTGCGCGACCTGACGGCGCGGGAGGAGACTCCCGCCCGCACCCCGCTGTGGCTGCTGATCCTGCGCCTGATCGTCGCCGCGCTACTGATCCTGGCTTTGGCCGGGCCGCTGCTGAATCCGCGCGCCGCTCTGCCGGGCAGCGGACCGCTGCTGCTCCTGATCGACAACGGCTGGGCGTCGGGCCGCGACTGGACGAGCCGCCGCGCGGCCATGGAGGAGCTGGTGTCGCAGGCAGAGCGGCAGAACCGTCCCGTCGTCCTGCTGCCGACCGCCCGGCCCGCCGGGGGCGAGCCGGTGAAGGCCAGCCCGCTCCTGCCCGCCTCGGAAGCCCGCCGCCTGATCCAGGCGCTGGAGCCGCACCCCTGGCCGACCGACCGCGCCGGCGCGCTGGAGGCGGTCCGCGGGCTCGCCGCGCGGGGCTCCGCCCACACCGTATGGCTGTCGGACGGCATCGGCGACCGCAGCGCCCGCGGCCTCGCCGAGACGCTGCAACGCATGGGCTCCCTGGAGATCCTCGACGATTCCGCTGAGAAGCCGCCCCACCTGCTGCTTCCCCCGTCGTCGGAGGGCGCCGGCCTGTCGGCCCGCGTGGTGCGCGCCGACGCCTCCCGCCTGGAAAGCGTCACCGTGCGCCTGTCCGGGGCCGACGGCCGCCTGCTGACCCGCCAACCCGTCGCGTTCGACGCTGGGCAGCTCACCCGCGAGGTGCGTTTCGAGGTGCCGGCGGAGCTGCGCAACGACGCCGCCAGCCTGCGCGTGGAGAACGACACCACCGCCGGGGCCACCGTCCTGCTCGACGAGCGCTGGCGCCGCCGCCCGGTCGGGCTGGCCTCGGGCCGCGCCAACGGCGAGAACCAGCCGCTGCTGTCCGACCTGCACTATCTGGAACGGGCGCTGGCCCCCTACAACGAGGTGCGCCGCGGCGAGCCGGACGAGCTTCTCAAGCGCGACCTCGCCGTGCTCGTCCTGTCGGACATCGGCGCCCTGACCGGGCAGGAGGCCCAGACCATCGAGGACTGGGTGCGCAAGGGCGGCGTGCTGCTGCGCTTCGCCGGGCCGCGGCTGGCCCAGAATCCCGACCGTCTGGTCCCGGTGCGCCTGCGGCTGGGCGACCGGGCGCTGGGCGGCGCCCTGTCCTGGTCGGAGCCGGCGAAGCTCCAGCCCTTCGACGGCCGCAGCCCCTTCGCCGGCCTGCACATCCCCGACGACGTCGCCGTTTCGCGGCAGGTGCTGGCCGAGCCGGCGCTGGACCTCGCCGACCGCACCTGGGCGCGGCTCCAGGACGGCACCCCTCTGGTCACCTCGGAGAAGCGCGGAGACGGCTACATCGTGCTCGTCCACACCACCGCCAGCCCGGAATGGTCCAACCTGCCGATGTCCGGCCTGTTCGTCGACATGCTGCGCCGTCTGGTGACGCTGAGCGGCGGCGTCGCCGGGGGCGCCCATGGCGGCACGCTGGAGCCGCTGGAGGTGCTGGACGGCTTCGGCCGGCTGGTGCCGCCGCCGGCCGCCGCCTTCCCCATCGCCGGGGACGCCGGGGCCGACGTGCTCGGCCCGCGCCACCCGCCGGGCTTTTACGGTACGGAGGAGTCCCGCCGCGCCCTGAACCTGACCGCCACGCTGACGCGGATCGAGCCGCTGGGCGCCATGCCCGGCGGCGTCGCCCGCGGCCCCTACGGCACGCGGGGCGAGGTGGCGCTGAAGCCGGCGCTGCTCGGCATCGCCCTGTCGCTCGCCATGATCGACCTGCTGATCGCCCTGATGCTGCGCGGCCTGCTCGGCGGCTGGCGCTTCGGCGGCAAGGGGTTCGGCGGCAAGCGCCGCCGCGCCGGGGCCACCGCGGCGGTCCTGCTGACGCTGGGTGCGGCGCTCCCCATGGCCGCGACGCCCTGGTCCCCCGCCCGTGCCGACGACGCGCAATCGACCAAGGTGACGGCGGAGACCTACCTCGCCTATGTGCGCACCGGGAACGGCGCGGTGGACGACACCTCGCGCGCCGGGCTGGAAAGCCTCGTGGACGTGCTGACCCGCCGCACCGCGGTGGAGGCCGCCGGGGCGGTGGGCGTCGATCCGGAAACCGATGAACTGGCCTTCTACCCCCTGCTCTACTGGCCGATGTCCGGCGGGCAGCGCGCGCTGAGCGACCACGCCCGCGCCCGGCTGAACGAGTACATGCGCAACGGCGGCACCATCCTGTTCGACACGCGCGACCAGTCGGCGGGGGCAGTCGGCGGCAACCAGGCGCTCCAGGGCATGGTGCAGGGGCTGGACATCCCGCCGCTGGCCCTAGTGCCGCCCGACCATGTGCTGACCAAGTCCTTCTACCTGCTGAACGACTTCCCCGGCCGCTACAACGGCGGCAATCTGTGGATCGAAGCGCGCGAGGGCCGCGCCAACGACGGCGTGTCCCCGGTCCTGATCGGCGGCAACGACTGGGCCGCCGCCTGGGCGGCGAACCGCAACGGCCAACCGCTCTACGCCGTCGTCCCCGGAGGGGAGCGGCAGCGCGAGATGGCCTACCGCTTCGGCGTCAACCTCGTCATGTACGCGCTGACCGGCAACTACAAGGCCGATCAGGTCCATGTGCCCGCGATCCTTGAGAGGCTCGGCCAGTGACCCTGCTTGACGGAACCTCCATCGCTCTGGCGCCGCTGCTGCCCTGGATTTTCCTGGTGCCGCTGTTCGTGGTGGCGCTGGCGATCCTGGCGCTGGCCGTCGTCCGCCGGGCGCGCGGCGTCTGGCTGCGCGCTCTGGCGGTGGCGGTGCTGGCGCTCGCCCTGATCAACCCGTCGCTGGTGCAGGAGAAGCGGGAGCCGATCAAGGACGTGGCGGTGGTCGTGCTCGACGCCTCGCCCAGCCAGAACATCGGCGACCGCCGCGCCCGCGCCGAGGCTGAACTGGAGCGCCTGACCGAGCGGCTGAAGGCCTTCGACGATCTCGAGCTGCGGGTGGTCCGCGCCGGGGACGCGGACTCCGGCGCCTCCGCCATCAACGAGACGCACCTGTTCGACGCGCTGAACCGGGCCATGGCCGACGTGCCGCGCCGCCGCATGGCCGGGGCTGTGCTGATCACCGACGGGCAGGTCCACGACGTCCCGGAGAACCTCGCCCGGCTGGCCGAGATCGGCCCGGTGCACACGCTGCTGACCGGCAACCGCGACGAGGGCGACCGCCGTCTGGCCATCGTCCAGGCGCCGGCCTACGGCCTCGTCGGCAAGCCGGTGGAGCTGACCATCCGGGTCGACGACATGCCGCGCCGCCAGTCGGCCGACGCGGCGGTGACCCTGCGCCAGGACGGCGGGCCGCCGCGCACCATCCGCGTGCCCGTCGGCCAGGACTTCCACATGGAGCTGCCGGTGAATCACGGCGGCCAGAACGTGCTGGAGATGGAGGTCGAGGCGGCGCGGCAGGAGCTGACGCTCGCCAACAACCGCACCGCCGTGGTGGTGAACGGGGTGCGCGACCGCCTGCGCGTCCTGCTGGTGTCCGGCGAGCCGCACGCCGGGGAGCGGACGTGGCGCAACCTGCTGAAGGCCGACCCGTCGGTCGATCTCGTCCACTTCACCATCCTGCGCCCGCCGGAAAAGCAGGACGGCACGCCGATCCGCGAGCTGTCGCTGATCGCCTTCCCGATCCGCGAGCTTTTCGAGATCAAGCTGGACGAGTTCGACCTGATCATCTTCGACCGCTACCGCCGGCGCGGCGTGCTGCCGCAGATGTATCTGGAGAACATAGCCGAGTACGTGCAGAAGGGCGGCGCCCTGCTGGAGGCGTCCGGCCAGGGCTACGCCACGCCGCTGTCGCTGTTCCGCACGCCGCTGGGCCAGGTGATGCCGGCGGAGCCGACCGGACAGGCCATCGACCGCCCCTTCAAGCCGACCGTGACGGAGGTCGGCCGCCGCCACCCGGTGACCGCCGGCCTGCCCGGCGACCGCCCGGACGGCGAGCCGAGCTGGGGCCGCTGGTTCCATCAGGTGGAGGTCGTGCCGGGCAACGGCGCGGTGGTGATGAACGGCGCCGACGACCGGCCGCTGCTGATCCTCGACCGCGTCGGCAAGGGCCGGGTGGCGCAATTGGCGTCCGACCAGATGTGGCTGTGGAGCCGCGGCTTCGAGGGCGGCGGCCCGCAGGCCGAGCTTCTGCGCCGTCTCGCCCACTGGCTGATGAAGGAGCCGGAACTGGAGGAGAACGACCTGCGCGCCCATGTGGACGGCAACCGCATCACGGTGGAGCGTCGCTCCCTGGAGCCCGACCCGCGCAGCATCACCCTCACCACCCCGTCCGACGAGACCCGGACTTTGGAGATGACCGAGGACCGCACCGGCCGCGCCAGCGCCACCGTGGTCGCCGGCGAGCCGGGCATCTACCGCATCACCGACGGCGAGCGCACCGCCCTGGCCGTGGTGGGCGCCGTCAACCCGCCGGAACTGGCCGACGTGCGCTCCACCGGCGACCGCCTGTCGGGCGTCGCCGAGGAGACCGGCGGCGGCGTGCATTGGATTTCCGACACCGAGGGCGGCGTGCGCCCCGGCATCGACGTGCGCCGCACCCGCCCCGACCGGGCGCAGACCGGCAACGACTGGATCGGCCTGCGCGCCAACGGCGATTTCACGGTGACGGGGGTGTCCGAGGTGCCGTTGCTGCCGGTGGCCGCGGTGCTGGCGCTGGCGCTGGGCGCGCTGCTGATGGCGTGGCGTCGGGAGGGGCGGTAAGGGTCAACGAAGCTGTTGCAATCGGGTCGGGTTTCCGCTTATGGTCCCGACCCTTCCGGCGCTGATCGCGCCGTTCGGTTGGGGCGTCGCCAAGCGGTAAGGCAGCGGTTTTTGGTACCGCCATTCCCAGGTTCGAATCCTGGCGCCCCAGCCAACTAATTTCCTGAGAATTCAGGTGCTTAACCCCACCCAACGGCGGGGTTTTGTGTTGCAGGGGTTGCAGACCAATTCACTGAGGAATCAACGGTTTACAAGATTTGCCAAAAATTCCGTGCAACGTGGATGCGACACGGCGACGGCCCCGCGTTCATTTTCTGTTCTAGTGAGACGACTCGGACTTCCGGCTTGAGCGATGATTGTCGCTGAGATAAACTTGATCCGGGCCGCTAAGCTCCTGTCTGGCTTGGCGGCGTTTGCGCGCTAAGGGGAATGCTGCGTTGGAGCAGCCGCGCTTGAGGCCGCGGCTTTTTGGGCCTGTACGTTGAATGTTGTCCCGACTCCCGGCACCACCACGCCGACCGGCATTTTATCATCATAGTCACGAAGGCAATCATGCGCTTCGCCCCAAATGACGTGCGGGCTATCTCCAGATTTTAATCTATACCTTAATTTAACAAGATCTCTATGAGCTTTTGCGTTTAGTTTATGCCTCGTCGTGTAGTTAAATCCACTCTCAATTGCAACCATGAGAGCCGGCACAGCCGCTATCGCAGCAACAAAAAAACCTCAATAAACCCTGAACTTCCCCCGAAGAAACCAGCATAACTGACAGAAAACTTGAAATTAATGACGCCCATCCGATTACTTGAACACGCTTCCAGTCCTTACTTTCCCATTTAGATTTTTCTCTTATTTCATCATCCAGGAGAGACAGCACTTCTCCGTAGCAATCAAATTGCTTTCCTTTCAAGGGTTGATCCACAGAATGCTCTTCCGACATGTATGCCCCCTTCAATCATGAGGCGACCCCAGCCGGCTAGGCGGCGAGTGCCATCGCAATACACACTCAAGCATGCGCCCACCAAAGAGTGCGCCATCAAAGCGGGTTCCCAGAGGGAATATAAACAGTTTTTGACCGCAAGACACCCAGAGAAACAACTTTCCTCCTTGCTTCAGGCCAAGCCACCCGCCCTCCTGTCTCACCCGAGAGCCTGGGCGAACCTATGCAGGCCTGAATGCTGAAGGGAAGTGTTGGTGATTGCCGATCCGGGAACCAGTCGTAAGCGGTGTTCTCAGGCCACGGCGGGTTCCGCCTGCCGGGCATAGACCCAGGGCAGCAGCTCATCGAGCTTGGTGATCGGGTGGCCGCTGGCGAGTTTGGTCAGGACATCGGCGAACCAGGCCTGCGGATCGACACCGCTGAGCTTGCAGGTTTCCCCCAGCGACGCGATGGTCGCCCAGTGCTCGCCGCCGCCGTCGCTGCCGGCGAACAGAGCATTCTTGCGCGTGAGAGCCAGCGGGCGGATGCTGCGCTCCACGCTGTTGCTGTCGATCTCCACCCGGCCGTCGTCGAGGAACAGCGTCAGCCCCTCCCAGCGGCTGAGCGCATAGCGGATCGCCTCGGCCAACGTCGATTTGCGCGACACCGTCGCCAGCTGCTTTTCCAGCCACGTCTTCAGTTCGGCAATCAGCGGCGTCGAGCGGGCCTGGCGCTCTCGGCGGCGCGCCTCGGCGTCACGGCTGCGGAGCTCGGCCTCCACCGCGTACAGCTGGGCGATGCGCCGCAAGGCTTCGCTGGCGATCGGTGCCGAGGCGCCGGTCTGGAGATCATAGAAGCCGCGGCGGACGTGCGCCCAGCAGAACGCGAGGCGCACGGCTCCGCCCTCGGCCAGCTTGCGATAGCCGGCATAGCCGTCGACCTGGAGCACGCCGGTGAACCCCTGCAGATGCATCACGGGGCGTTCCGCCTTGCGATCGGGAGCATAGACGTAGGCCACCGCCGGCGGCTCCGGTCCGTTCCAGGGGCGATCGTCGCGCGCGTAGGCCCAGAGCTGGCCGGTCTTCGTGCTGCCCCGTCCGGGGTCGAGCACGGGCGCCGTCGTCTCGTCAGCGAACAGCTTGCCCGAGGCTTTCAGGTTGGCCAGCAGCCGGTCGTGCAGGGGCCGCAGGTACCACGCCGCCCGCCCAACCCAGTCGGCCAGGGTGGAGCGGTCGAGATCGACACCCTGGCGCGCGTAGATCTGAGCCTGGCGGTAGAGCGGCAGGTGATCGGCAAATTTGGACACCAGCACGTGGGCGATCAGCGCCTCGGTGGGGATGCCGGCGTCCACGATGCGCGCCGGCGCCGGGGCTTGCACGACGCCCTCCTCGCACTGGCGGCAGGCGTATTTCGGCCGGCGGGTCACCAGCACCCGGAAGCGGGCTGGGATGAGATCCAGACGCTGCGAGACATCCTCGCCGATGGGATGCAGCGTGCCGCCACAACACGGGCAGGTCTTGTCGGCGACATCGATGAGGATCTCTTCGCGCGGCAGATCGGTCGGCAGGTTGCCGCGGTTCATCCGACGCCGTAGCGGCGAAGGGGCCGGCTTGGCTGCAGCACAGCCGGTGGGCTCGGCCTCCTTGGCAGCCAGCGTCTGCTCCAGGTCCTCCAAGGCCAAGGCGAGCTGATCCGGATCGAGCGGTTCGGCCCGGCGGCCGAAGCGATGGCGCTGCAATTCCCGGATGATCTGGCGCAGCCGGGCGATCTCCTCCTCGGCCGAGGAGCGGGCCGCCGTCAACTCCGCGGCATGCCGGAGCCGTTCGGCCAACAGCAGGGCACGCAGTTCGTCCGGATCGCTGGGAAGGGTTTCAGGCGCGGTCGTCACGTCCACCAGTATAGCGGCGGCTTGCGCAGTCCTCGCCTCCGAAGCGGCAAGCGAGTCGCTGTGTCGCAGCTCAGCCGGCGGACGTCGGCCGAGGCACCCGCACGCCCCGCACCCGGGTCCAGTCCAGACCCTCGACGAGCGCCGAGAGCTGAGCCGGGGTCAGCCGGATCACGCCGTCGCGGATCGCTGGCCAGCGGAACCGGCCGGCCTCCCATTTCTTCGCGATGAGAACCGTCCTGGCGTCATAATGCCTCTCCAGAGCAGGTTCCTTGTCATCAGGTAACGTGCTTGACCTTGGTCGGCTTGCGGGGGCGGCGCTGCTGGTCGTGAGCCAGGGCGTCCTCCAAGCGGACAAGCCAGAGGTTCTGGCTTACCGCCGGCGCCCGACGTGCCGGGACCAATCCTTTGTACAGCCACCGGTAGATCGTGCCCTCGGGGACACCCAAACGGACCGACAATTCTGCCACTGTGAACTCGTCCGGAGCCCGTTCCACCACCAGCGTCGGCCGGTGCCGCCCGTCCGGCAGCAGGCCCCGGCGTTGCAGCCAGGAACGCACGCCCTTTTCCGTGGCTGGTCCGCCGTGTGGCATAAGCCAGCCCTCGGCTGCCAAGGTTCGGGCAATGGCCGGCGGGCGCAGTCCGTCAGCGAACAGGGCCGTGGTCCGGGAAAAAAGCTCGTCGTGGCCGGCCAACTGGGTCATGCGACGCACCGCCCGCCGCAGCCGGTGGCGGGTTCGGCGGCCGCCGGCCCAGTGACACTCCACCTCCATGTTCTCCGTCTCGCCCTCCACCGTGACCACGACCCGATCCAGCATCAGGCGGACGATCTCCTTGCGCTCGACCGCGGTGGTGCTCGCCGCCCGCCAAATCGCCGGCACGTCGGCGGCGAGCCGTTCGATGGCGGCCCGATCCGCCGCGGTCAGCCGAACTGGCTGACGGGCCAGGAAGCGGGCATGCTCGGCCGCGAGCTGCGTCTCGGTCTGCAACGCCGCTTCCCAGCGCCGTTCCAGTGTGCGGGCGACCAGCCGGTTTTCCGGCTCGACCTCGTCGTACTGGCGTTGCGCCCGTTCGGTCTCGTAGCGTGCCTGCTCGAGCCGCAATTCCCATTGCCGATGCTCCCGGGCGCGTTCGATCTCCACGTCCTCGGCGAGTTGCAAGGCGACGTCGACGGCGCCGGGCTGCAGCGCCGCCAGGACCAGGTCGGCGATGAGGGTGTCCAGGGTCTCGCCGGCGAACCCCTGGCAATGCTCCTCGCCGCGGTTGATCATCCGCCGCGTGCACTCGTAGCGCAGGCTGTGGCCGTTGTTGCGGTAGGTCGTCACCATGCGCGAGCCGCAGCGGCCGCAGACCAGGATCCCGGTCAACAGCGACGGCCCGCCGCGGGCGACGCCGATGTGCTTGCTCTGGTTGGCCTTCAATTGGCGCTGGTTCCTCTCGAACGTGTCCCAATCGATGTAGGCCGGCCAGCGGTCCTTGATCAGGATCTGCCACTCACCGGGGCTGGTCGCCCGGCTTCGTTTCGAGGGGTCCGTTGGCGGTGGCCGTTGCCGGCCATAGGCGTAGGCGCCGGCATAGGCAGGGCTCGTCAGGAGCTTCAGCACGGCATTCCGGGTGACGGGCGCCCACACGAGGTCGCCCTTGGCCGGCCCGCCCCGCACCCGATCGGGGAGTTGGAGGTCGTGGGCGTGAAAGTACCGCACCACGCCGTGGATGCTGCGCCGCCGCTCGAAGATCTCGAAGACCAGGTGAAGGCTGTCGCGCGCCCGCTCGTCGGGATCTTGGACGATCTCCCCCGAGGGCCGGCGGAGGAAGCCGCGCGGCATCGGAAAGCCGAAGTCCCCGCGCTCGGCCTTGTTCCAGCGCCCCTCCTCGAAGCGGGCACGCATGATGTGCAGTTCCGCCTCGCTCATCGTGCCCTTCAACCCGAGCAGGAGCCGGTCGTTGTAGAGGCCGGGGTCGTAGACGCCGTCGTTGTCGCCGATCAGCGTTCCGGCCAGGGCGCAAATCTCCAGGAGATGGTACCAGTCCCGGCAGGAGCGGGCGAGCCGGGAGACTTCGAAGCCAAGAATCAGGCCAACGTGACCGAGCCCAACCTCGGCCACCAAGCGCTGGAAGCCGGGCCGCCCAGCGGCGGATGCGGCGGAGCAGCCGAGATCGTCATCGATGACGGCGACCCGCGGTCGAGCCCAGCCCAGCGAGCAGGCCCGCTCGACCAGGGCGTACTGGACCGCGGTGGATTCCTTGTTGTGCTCCAACTGCTGAAGCGTCGACTGCCGAACATAGACGACGGCCTGACGGTCAAGATGGCGGCCCTCGATCTTGCTCGACAGCGTCCCGCTGATCCGCCTCGTGCGACTCATGACCGGCCTCCGCCGGGGCGCGGCCCTGCGCCATCCGCCAAGCCAATTGCCCCACCAGCACCGCCAGCCTCTGCCGGCGTGTGCGCGGCAGGTCGCCCCAGGACACCGTCTCGGTTATTGTCGCTGGTTCGGGCATGGTGCCTCGCCACCCAGTGCGCCAACGCCCGCAGGGCCTCCGCGCCGACACCGGGCGCTGAATCAAACCCGACCTCCTTTGCAGAGGTTCCTTGTCGGGGGGATGGTCAAGCCGGTGCCGTCCCAGTGCAGGAGTTTCACCCGGTCGGCTCGCTTGGAGCGGAAGACGTAGATGACCCCGCTGAAGGGATCCGCCCCCAGTTGCTGCTGCACCAGGGCGGTGAACCGCGCCGGGTTTCCCAGAGGCCCCGTTTCTTGAGAGACTGGGGTCATCATGACGAAAGCGGCATCACGCAAATACGCTCCTGAAGTCCGCGAACGCGCGGTGCGGATGGTGTTCGAGCACGCGGGGGATCACGCCTCGCAGTGGGCGGCGATCAGTTCGATCGCGGCGAAGATCGGCTGCACGGCGGAGACACTGCGCGGCTGGGTCCGGCAGGCCGAGCGTGACCAGGGCAAGCGGCCGGGGCCGACGACGGACGAACAGGAGCGGATCAAGGCGCTGGAGCGCGAGAACCGGGAACTGCGCCAGGCGAACGAGATCCTGCGCAAGGCGTCGGCCTATTTTGCCCAGGCGGAGCTCGACCGCCCGTTCAAGAAATGATCGCCTTCATCGACGCGCACCGCGCCGTCCACGGGGTCGAGCCGATCTGCAAGGTATTGCCGATCGCCCCGTCCACCTACTACGCCCATGCCGCCCGGACGGTCGATCCGGCCAAGGCGCCGGCCCGCTCGCGAAGCGACGCGGAGCTGAGCGTGGCTATCCGACGGGTCTGGGATGCGAACTTCCAGGTCTATGGGGTACGCAAAGTCTGGCGGCAGTTGCGGCGGGAGGGCCTCGACGTGGCACGCTGCACGGTGGCTCGCCTGATGCGGCGCATGGGGCTGCGGGGCGTTACGCGCGGCAAGGCGGTGCGGACGACGCTCAGCGACCGGGCGACTCCCTGTCCGCTTGACCGGGTGAACCGCCAGTTCCAGGCGCCCCGCCCGAATGCCTTGTGGGTGGCTGATTTTACGTACGTTGCCACATGGCAGGGCTTCGTCTACGTGGCCTTCGTCATCGACACGTTTGCCCGCCGCATCGTGGGCTGGCGGGTGTCGCGCACCGCCCACACCGGCTTCGTGCTGGATGCCCTGGAGCAGGCACTCCACGATCGCCGGCCGGCCAAGGGCAGCGGCCTCATCCACCATAGCGACCGTGGGGCGCAATATGTGGCCATCAAGTACACCGAGCGTCTCACCGACGTCGGCGTCGAGCCCTCCGTGGGCAGCGTCGGCGATTCCTACGACAACGCCTTGGCCGAGACCATCAACGGCCTCTACAAGACCGAGGTGATCCGCCGCCGCGGACCCTGGCGCACCCTGGAAGCCGTCGAGTTCGCCACCCTGGAATGGGTGGACTGGTTCAACCACCGGCGTCTGCTCGAACCCATCGGCAACATTCCCCCCGCTGAGGCCGAAGCGCGCTACTATGCTCAAACCGAGGACGTCGCCATGGCGGCGTGACTCAACCAAATCGGCCTCTGGGAAACCCGGCGCGGTTCAGTGGATGGGGCGACGACCAAGGCGCCCTTGGGCGGGGAAAAAAGTCGGTCCCAACCCGACCGACCGCGGCAAGTTGGGGACCAAGCGTTCGCTGCTGACCGATGGTTGCGGTCTCACCCTCGGCCTCGCGGTCGCTGGCGCCAACGTGATCGACTTCAAGCTGTTTTGGAACAAACGCTTGAAGCCACCGCCGTGCCGCGTCCCGCACCGACGGCAGCGCAGCCGCAGCATCTTTGCCTGGACAAGGGCTACGATTACGATGGCCCGCGCCAGATCGCCTACGACAAGGCCGCACCGCCCATATCCGGCACCGGGGCGAGGATCGATCCGCCACCCCCGCCCAACCCGGAAAACCACGAAGATGGGTGGTGGAGCGAGCGCACTCCTGGCTGAACCGCGACCGCCGCATCCTGGTCCGCCGGGAAAAGCGCGCCCTCACCTACAAGGCCATGCTCCACATCGTCTGCGCCATCACCGTCTGGAAGTTCATCTCCTTACTGGAAACAGGTTCTTAACCTCGCCCAACGGCCGAGCTAAGTGTTGCAAGGGTTGTCGCACATCGGTTCAACGCAGAACCATCGCGTTAAACCCGACCGACGAATGCGCTGCAATGCGGCTTCGGCACGGCACCACCTTCCCCAGTGCCTGACATTGACACCCAGGCTGGACCAGCGTGTCGCCAGGGAGCCTCAAGTTTTCTCCTCTGGCGCTATCACAACCCGGTGCATTTCACGGATGGGTGGCAGCCGCCCTGCGATCACTGGACTTGCGGCACGAAACCCTGCATTTCATGTGAAGTTCATCACATGTTTTTCGGCTCGAACTCCGCGACGCTTCACACATAAGAGTGCAACGTGTCACGCAGCGGGCATGCCATGTCATCGAAGAAGCTCAGGAACGTCTACGTCGCCGGGAAGCGCACCAGCATGCGGCTGGAGGCCGCCTTCTGGGAGGGCTTGGAGGAGATCGCGCAAAGGGAGAGCCTGACCTTGGGCGAGTTGTGCAACCGCCTCGCCGAGCGGGTGGACGCGGTGGACGCGAGCAATCTGTCGAGCGCCGTGCGGGTCTATGTGCTGGACTATTTCAGGGCGGGCACGCCGAAGCGGCCGGACAACGGCTACACCCCGGGCTACACCCCGCTGGCGATCGCGGCGGAGTAGCGCCGGGACGGATCGTCCGGCGCCGGACCGACGACCGAGGGCGCGCGGGACGGCGGTCGGAAGAGGCGCAGCACGCCCCGCACGACCGCCTGCCGTTCCGCCATAGCTCCTACTGCGCGGTCCAGCCGCCGTCCATCAGCAGGCTGGCCCCGGTCATCTGCGCCGCGGAATCGGAGCACAGGAAGACCGCCAGCCCACCCAGCTCGTCCGGCGTCACGAAGGCGCCGGAGGGCTGCTTGGCGCCGAGCAGTTCCGCTTTCGCCTGCGGCTCCGGGATGTTCTTGGTCGAGGCGATCGCGTCGATCTGCTTCTGCACCAGCGGGGTCAGCACCCAGCCCGGACAGATGGCATTGCAGGTGACGCCGGTGCCCGCCGTTTCCAGCGCCACCGTCTTGGTCAGCCCGACCACGCCGTGCTTGGCCGCGACGTAGGCCGCCTTGTTGACCGACGCGACATGGCCGTGCACCGAGGCGATGTTCAGGATGCGCCCCCAGCCGCGCCGTTTCATGCATGGCAGGGCGTGGTGGGTGCCGTGGAAGACGGCGGACAGGTTGAGCGCGATCACCGCGTCCCAGCGGTCGGCCGGAAATTCCTCAACCGGGGCGACGTGCTGGATGCCGGCGTTGTTCACCAGCACATCGACGGAGCCGAAGGTCTCCTCCGCGTGGCCGATCAGCGCGGCGATCTCCGCCGGTTTGGACAGATCGGCGCCGTGGTAGCCGACGCGAACGCCGAATTCTGCCGCCAGACCGGCGCGCAGTTCCTCGATGGCGGCGGCTTCGCCGAACCCGTTCAGCACCACGTCCGCCCCGGCCCCGGCCAGCGCCCGCGCGATGCCCAAGCCGATCCCGCTGGTCGAGCCGGTGACCACCGCGACCTTCTGAGTCAAGGTCATGGCTTATCCTCTGCTGTCTTGATGGTTTGGGAGCCCTCCCCCCGTTCGGGGAGAGGGCGGAACGGCGGTCAGCCTTCCAGTTCCGGGCGCTCGCGGAACTCGTCGAGCGCCATGGGATTGGCCAGCGCCTCGGTGTTCTTGATCGGGCGGCCGTGCACTGCGTCGCGCACCGCCAGTTCGGTGATCTTGCCGGAGCGCGTGCGCGGGATGTCCTTGACCGCCACGATGCGCGCCGGGACGTGCCGCGGCGAGCAGTTCTCCTTGATCCGCTTGCGGATCGTGTCCTCCAGCGCCTTGTCGAGGGTCAGCCCCTCGCGCAGCACCACGAACAGGATGACGCGCACGTCGCCGTCCCATTCCTGGCCGATGCACACCGCCTCCAGGATCTCCGGAAGCTGTTCGACCTGCCGGTAGATCTCCGCCGTGCCGATGCGCACCCCGCCGGGGTTCAGCACCGCGTCCGAGCGCCCGTAGATCACCCAGCCGCCATGCGCCGTACGCTCAATGAAGTCGCCGTGCGTCCACACGTTGGGGAAGCGCTCGAAATAGGCCGCCCGGTACTTCGCCCCGTCCGGGTCGGCCCAGAAGCCCACCGGCATGCAGGGGAAGGGCCGCGTGCAGACCAACTCGCCCTTCTCGCCGCTGACCGCGTGGCCGCTGTCGTCGAAGGCCGCCACCGCCATGCCGAGCCCCGCCGTCTGCAGCTCGCCCGCCCACACCGGCGCCGTCGGGTTGCCCAGCACGAAGCAGGACACGATGTCCGTGCCGCCGCTGATCGAGGCCAGATGGATGTCCGTCTTGATGGCCCGGTAGACGTACGCGAAGTTCTCGGGCATCAGCGGCGAGCCGGTCGAGGCCAGCGCCCGCAGCGTGTCGAGCCGGTGCGTGCGGATCGGCTCAAGCCCCGTCTTTTCGGCCTGCTGGATGAACTTGGCCGAGGTGCCGAACAGCGTCATGCCCTCGGCGTCGGCGTAGTCGAACAGGATGTTGCCGTCCGGCGCGAAGGGCGAGCCGTCGTAGAGCAGCAGCGTCGCCCCGGCGGCCAGCCCGGAGACCAGCCAGTTCCACATCATCCAGCCGCAGGTGGTGTAGTAGAACACCCGATCGCCCGGCTTCACGTCGCTGTGCAGCCGGTGCTCCTTGACGTGCTGGAGCAGCGTGCCGCCGGTGCCGTGGACGATGCACTTGGGCTTGCCGGTGGTGCCCGACGAATAGAGGATGAACAGCGGATGGTTGAAGGCCACCCGCTCGAAGCTCGGTTCCGCCGCCGCGAAGGGGGCTGTGAAGTCGTTCCAGGCGACGCCGCCGCGGATGGCCGAGACGTCCGGCGTCTCGTCGATGTACGGAATGACGACCGCGGCCTTGACGGTGGGCAGCTCGGTCAGCACCTGGGCGATCTTGGCCCGGATGTCGTGGCTCTTGCCGTTGTACCAATAGCCGTCGGGGGCGAAGAGGATCGTCGGCTCGATCTGGCCGAAGCGGTCGGTGATGCCCTGGGCGCCGAAGTCGGGGGAGCAGGAGGACCAGATGGCTCCCAGGCTGGCCGTGGCGAGCATGGCGGCCAGCGTCTCGGGCATGTTGGGGACGACGGCGGCGACGCGGTCGCCCTTGCCGACGCCGGCGGCCTTCAGCGCCTGCTGGAGGCGGGACACCTCGGCCTTCAGCTCAGTGCCCGACCAGCGGCGCTTGACCTTATCCTCGGCCCAGAAGACGACCGCTTCGCCGTCCGGCGCGTTGGCGAGCATGTTCTCGGCGTAGTTCAGGCTGGCCTCGGGGAACCATCGGGCGCCGGGCATCTTGTCGCCGTCGGCCAGGGCCACGCCGCCGAGATCGCCCTTGAGTCCGGCCCACTCCCACAGGAAGCGCCAGAAATCCTCCTTGCCGGCGACCGACCAGTCGTAGAGCGCGTCGTAATCGTCCAGCCGCAGCCCGAAACGGGCGCTCGCGGCCTGCCGGAAAGCCGTCAGGTTGGAGGCGGCCACGCGCGCCTCCGACGGGGTCCACAACGGCCGATCCGAAAGCGGCTGACCAGAAAGCGATTGACCAGAGGACGGTTGATCCATCTTGCGGTTCCTGATGTTGGCTTTTTATGCCGTTCGGTTCTTGACGTTCAGCGGCGGCCGAAGCGGGCCTGGAGCTCGCCCACGATACCACGGCGGAAGACCAGCACGCAGACCACGAAGATGGCGCCGATCACCACCGGAACCGGCATGCTGGTGGCCGCCAGATAGCTTTCCAGCGTGACCACGATGGCCGCCCCCACCACCGGGCCGAGCAGCGTGCCCATGCCGCCGAGCAGCGTCATCAGCACCACCTCACCGGACATCTGCCACGTCACGTCGGTCAGCGAGGCGAGTTGGAAGACCAGCGCCTTGGTGCCGCCGGCCAGACCGGCGAGGCTCGCCGACAGCACGAAGGCCAGCAGCTTGTAGCGCTCCGTCCGGTAGCCCAGCGACACGGCGCGGGGCTCGTTCTCGCGGATCGCCTTCAGCACCTGGCCGAAGGGCGAATGCACCGCGCGCCAGACCACCGCGAAGCCGACCAGGAACACCGCCAGCACGAAATAGTACATGGACAGCGAGTTGTTGAGGTCAATCACCCCGAACAGATGGCCGCGCGGCACCGCCTGGATGCCGTCCTCGCCGCCGGTGAACTTGAGCTGCAGCGCCATGAAGAAGACCATCTGCGACAGCGCCAGCGTGATCATGGCGAAGTAGATGCCCTGACGGCGGATCGCCAGCGCGCCGAAGGCGAGGCCGAGCAGCGCGGAGAAGCCCATGCCGAGCAGGATGCTGACCTCCGGCCCCAGCCCCCAGACCTTGGCGGAATGGGCGGTGATGTAGGCCGCCCCGCCGAAGAAGGCGGCGTGGCCGAAGCTCAGCAGACCGGCGAAGCCGATCAGCAGGTTGAAGGCGCAGGCGAACAGCGCGAAGCACAGCACCTTCATCACGAAGACGGGATACAGCACGTAGGGTGCGGCCAGCGCGATCAGCAGGCCGATGCCGAGGATGATGGCGTTTCGGGTGCTGTCCTGCCCCGGACGGCGCAGCGCAATGGTCGTCGTCGGGGTGTCGGCCGTCTTGATGTTGGCCGTCTTGCTTTGGGTGGCCATGGCTCAGCGCTCCCGTCCGAAGAGGCCCGCGGGCTTGATGAGAAGGACGATCGCCATCACGACGAACACCACGATGTTGGAGGCTTCCGGGTAGAAGACCTTGGTCAGGCCCTCCAGCAGCCCCAGCCCCAGGCCGGTGACGATGGCGCCCAGGATGGAGCCCATGCCGCCGATCACCACCACCGCGAAGACGACGATGATCAGGTTGGTGCCCATCAGCGGCGACACCTGATAAATGGGTGCCGCGAGCACCCCGGCCAGCCCGGCCAGCGCGACGCCGAAGCCGTAGGTGGCGGTGATCATCACCGGCACGTTGATGCCGAAGGCCTGGACCAGCACCGGGTTCTCGGTGGCGGCGCGCAGGTAGGCGCCGAGCCGCGTCCGCTCGATGGCGAACCATGTCCCGAAGCAGACGATCAGCGAGGCGACGACGACCCAGCCGCGGTAGTTGGGCAGGAACATGAAGCCGAGGTTCTGGCCGCCCTTGAGCGCGTCCGGGATCGGATAGGGCTGGCCCGACACGCCGTAGAAGTGGCGGAAGGCGCCTTCCATGATCAGGGCGAGGCCGAAGGTCAGCAGCAGGCCGTAGAGATGGTCGAGCTTGTAGAGGCGCGACAGCATGGTCTTTTCCAGCGCCACGCCGAGCAGCCCGACGATCAGCGGCGACAGGCCCAGCGCCCACCAGTAGCCGAGGCCGAGCTTCGTCAGCAGCAGCCACGCCACGAAGGCGCCGATCATGTAGAGCGCGCCGTGGGCGAAGTTGATGACGTTCAGCATGCCGAAGATGACCGCCAGCCCAAGGCTGAGCAGCGCGTAGAAGGACCCGTTGATGAGGCCGAGCAGAAGCTGGCCGAACAGGACCTGGGGCGGCACCCCCAGCAAGTCGAACATGACCGTCCCTCCCTGTGTATCGGACTTGTGTTTTTTTGATTGATGTCAGAAGGAGGCCCCCACCCTAACCCTCCCCCGCTGCGCAGGAGAGGGAACTTGAGCCCTCCCCCGCCCAGCGAGGGAGGGTTGGGTGGGGGCCTGCCCCGAAACTCAAACCCTTACTTCACCAGCGAACAACCGCTCTTGGCCGGGTCGAGGAACGCCTGCTCGGCCGGGATGGTCTTCACGATCTTGTAGTAGTCCCAGGGGCCCTTGGACTCGCCCGGGGTTTTCACCTGGGCCAGATACATGTCGTGGAACATGCGGCCGTTGGCGGCGATCTTGCCGTTCTTGGTGAACATGTCCTCGACCGTGGTCTCACGCATCTTGGCGGCCACCTTGTCCGGATCGTCGGAGCCGACGGCCTCGACCGCCTTCAGATAGTGGCGCACGGCGGAGTAGACGCCGGCCTGGACCATGGTCGGCTTGCGGCCGGCCTTGGCCTCGAACTTCTTGGTCCATTCGCGGGTCTGGTCGTCGGTGTCCCAGTAGAAGCCGGTGGTCAGCAGCAGGCCCTGGGCGGCCTGGAGGCCCAGCGCGTTCACGTCGCTGATGAACAGCAGCAGGCCGGCGAGGCTCTGGCCCGACTGGGTGATGCCGAACTCCGACGCCTGCTTGACAGCGTTGGTGGCGTCGCCGCCGGCGTTGGCGAGGCCGATCACGTCGGCCTTGGAGGCCTGGGCCTGAAGCAGGTAGGACGAGAAGTCGGCGGTGCCCAGCGGATGGCGGACGTTGCCCGCGACCTTGCCGTCGAGCTGCTTGACCATCTTCGTGGTCTCATCCTCCAGCGAGTGGCCGAAGGCGTAGTCCGCGGTGATGAAGAACCAGTTCTTTTTGCCCTGCTCGACCAGCGCGCGGGCGGTGCCGGCGGCCATGGCGTAGTTGTCGTAGGTCCACTGGAAGCCGTAGGGGCTGCACGACTTGCCGCTGAGGTCGGTCGAGCCCGGGCCGGACATCAGGAAGATGCGCTTCTTGTCCTTGGTGATGCCCTGGACGGCCAGCGCCGCGGCGGAGTTCGGCACGTCGGCGATGACGTCCACGTTGCCGGCGTCGATCCACTCGCGCGCCGTGTTGGCGGCGATGTCGGCCTTGTTCTGGTGATCGGCGACAACGATCTCGATCGGCGCGCCGGCGATCTTGCCGCCGAACTCCTCGGCCGCCAGACGAGCGGCGATGGCCGAGCCTTCGCCGGCGAGGTCGGCGTAGATGCCGGACCGGTCGTTCATCACGCCGATCTTGATCACGTTGTTGGAGACCTGGGCGTGCGCGGCCCCGGCGGTCAGCGCCAGCAGTGCGGTCCCGCACAGCAACGTCTTGAGCATTTCGAACTCCCTTCGATTGGCTTTGTTTTGCGTGTGTTCAGCAGAGGGGGTGATTGGTCAGACACCCAGATAGGTGTGCAGCTTGTCCATGTTCTGGGCGAGCTGGTCGTTGGGGATCATGTCCACGACATGGCCTTCCTCCATCACGTAATGGCGGTCGGCGATGGTCGCGGCGAAGCGGAAGTTCTGCTCCACCAGCACGATGGTGAAGCCGCGCTGCTTCAGCTTGCGCACCGCCACGCCGATCTGCTCGATGATGACGGGGGCCAGCCCCTCGGTCGGCTCGTCGAGCAGGATCAGGTCGGCGCCGGTGCGCAAGATGCGCGCGATGGCCAGCATCTGCTGCTCGCCGCCGGACAGACGCGTGCCCTGGGTGGTGCCGCGGCCCTGGAGGTTCGGGAACAGCTCGTAAATCTGCGGCACCGTCATGCCGCCCGACTTCACCACCGGCGGCAGCATCAGGTTCTCGTCCACGCTGAGCGAGGCGAAGATGCCGCGCTCCTCCGGCACGTAGCCGATGCCGAGGCGGGGGATCTTGTGCTGCGCCATGCCGATCAGTTCCTTGCCCTGGAAGCGGATCGAGCCGTTGCGCTTGCCGACGATGCCCATGATCGAGCGCATGGTCGTCGTCTTGCCGGCGCCGTTGCGGCCCAGCAGGGTCACCACCTCGCCCTGGCGCACGTCGATGTTGACGCCGTGCAGCACGTGGCTCTCGCCGTAGAAGGCCTGGAGGTCGCGGATTTCCAGCATCGCGGTCTTCACGGTCGCACCGTCAGGCATGGCCCACCTCACCCGTGCCCATGTAGGCTTCCATGACCTGCGGGTTGCGCGATACGACGTCGTATGCGCCCTCGGCCAGGATCTCGCCGCGGCGGAGCACGGTGATGGTGTCCGACAGGTGGGCGACGACCGACAGGTTGTGCTCCACCATCAGGATGGTGCGGTCGGCGGAGACGCGCTTGATCAGCGCGGCGGTGCCCTCGATGTCCTCGTGGCCCATGCCGGCCAGCGGCTCGTCGAGCAGCATCACCTCCGGGTCGAGCGCCAGCGTGGTGGCGATCTCCAGCGCGCGCTTGCGGCCGTAGGGCAGCTCGGCGGCGGTGTGGCCGGCCCAGGGGGTCAGGTTCACCGCCTCGATCAGCTCCTCGGCGCGGTCGTGCAGGTCGTGCAGGCTGGCCTCCGGCTTCCAGAAATGGAAGCTGGTGCCGCGCGGGCGCTGCAGCGCGACGCGGACATTCTCCAGCACGCTGAGATGCGGGAAGACCGCGGAGATCTGGAAGGAGCGGACCATGCCGAGCAGCGCCACGTCGGCGGGCTTCATGGCGGTGATGTCGCGTCCCTTGTAGAGGATCTGGCCGCGCGTCGGCGTCAGGAACTTGGTCAGCAGGTTGAAGACCGTGCTCTTGCCGGCGCCGTTCGGGCCGATCAGCGCGTGGATGGTGCCGCGGCGAACCCGGAGGTTCACCTCCTTCACCGCGATGAAGCCCTTGAACTCCTTCGAGAGTCCGCGCGCTTCCAGAATGATGTCGTCGGCCATGGGTGCCGCTTTTCCCTCCCTGTTCGTCCGCGTCGTCTGCCGGTCCGCGTTTTTGGTTAGGCTGATATAAGCACAGAACATGCCAACCGCGCAGCATTCGAACAAGTCTTTGAAATTACTTATTTCCCCCTCTGAGACCGTGGGTGTCGCACACCGTCCGGAGTGTCAGCTTTCCAGACAGACTGTACCGATCTTCCGACACACCAACGGCGGGACCGGCGGAGCGTTCCGGGGACGGCGACACGGTTTCCAGGCGCCAAATGGCCGCTTGCAAATCGAGGGTCCGCCTGCAATTCTGCGCCTCCGACGGTGCCCCGTCCGCCGTGAAGGCGCGGGGATAATAGGGAATGCGGTGCGGACCCCGATGGAGTCCAAGGCCGCGGCTGCCCCCGCAACTGTATGCGGCGAGTCCGCCTCCGGAAATGCCACGGGCCGTCAGGCCGGGAAGGCGGGAGGCGCGGCGACGACCCGCGAGCCAGGAAACCTGCCGCCGGACCGACATTCATCCAATCCGCCGGGTGTGGCGGAGACAGGGAAACCAGATCATGACGAATCGCGCCGCCCTCCGTCCGTCCGCCGGGAAGACCCCGGCCACCGTCATCACCGGCTTTCTCGGAGCCGGCAAGACGACGCTGATCCGCAGCCTGCTGGAGCAGGCCGGCGGGCGCCGTCTGGCGCTGATCATCAACGAGTTCGGCGACGTCGGCATCGACGGCGAGATCCTGCGCGCCTGCGGCGACCCGACCTGCACCGAGGACGACGTGATCGAGCTGGCGAACGGCTGCCTGTGCTGCACCGTCGCCGACGATTTCGTCCCGGCCATCGAGAAGCTGCTGTCCCGCCCGCAGCCGCCGGAGCACATCATCATCGAGACGAGCGGCCTCGCCCTGCCGAAGCCGCTCGTCCAGGCCTTCCACTGGCCGGCGATCAAGACACGGGTGACGGTGGACGGGGTGGTCGCGGTGGTCGACGCCGCCGCCGCCGCGGAGGGCCGCTTCGCCCCCGATCCGGCGGCGCTGGCCGCCCAGGCCGCCGAGGCCGGGCAGCTCGACCATGAGACCCCGGTGGAGGAGGTGTTCGAGGACCAGCTCCTCTGCGCCGACCTGATCGTGGTGAACAAGACCGATCTGGTGGACGCCGCCGATCTGGCGAAGGTCGAGGATCTGATCCGCGCCGCCATGGCGGAGGGCGGGACCGGGCGCGAAGCCAAGATCCTGCGCGCCAGCAACGGCAAGGTTGATCCGGTGGTGCTTCTCGGCGTGGGCGCCGGGGCCGAGGACGACCTCGCCAACCGCCCCAGCCACCATGACGAGGAGGAGGGCCACGACCACGACGACTTCACCAGCTTCGTCGTGGAGCTCGGCCCGCAGCCCGACCCGGCGGCGCTGGCGAAGACTCTGGAGCGGGTCGCCGCCGCCCATGGCGTGCTGCGCCTGAAGGGCTTCATCGACGTGCCGGGCAAGCCGATGCGCCTGTTGGTGCAAGGCGTGGGAACGCGCATCCAGACCCATTTCGACCGCTTCTGGAAGCCCGACGAGCCGCGCCGCAGCCGCTTGGTGGTGATCGGCGAAACGGGCCTGGACCGCGACGCCGTGACCACGGCGCTGGGGTGATTTTTAGCCTTCACAACCCTCTCCCCTTTGGGGAGAGGGTGGCCCGCAGGGCCGGTGAGGGGGTTGCGCTTACGCCGGGCGTTCCGCCACGCACGACCCCCTCACCCTAACCCTCTCCCCAGAGGGGAGAGGGGATTTTCGTAAAGCACCGTCACCATGCACCTACTCGCCGCCCGCCAGGAAGACCTCGACGCCGGCCCCCAGGCCGTGGATCTGGGCCAGAGCCCGGCGGACCTCGTCGTCCTGTCCTTCTCCGACAGCGACCTGACGGCGCTCGCCGCCTGCTGGAGGCGCCACCGTGACGAGTTGCCGACCCTGCGGCTGGCGAATCTGGCGCGGCTGGGGCACCCGCTGTCGGTGGACCTCTACGTCGAGTCCGTGATCCGCAAGGCGAAGCTGGTCATTCTGCGGCTGCTCGGCGGGGCGGGCTATTGGCGCTACGGGCTGGACCATGTCGCCGCCGCCTGCCGGGAGTCCGGGGTGGCGCTGGCCGTGCTGCCCGGCTGCGCCCAGCCGAACCCCGCCCTGGAAGGCTACGGCACCATCCCGGCCGAGGCCGCGCAACGGCTGTGGCGCGGGTTCACCGAGGGCGGGCCGGACAACATGGCCAGCCTGCTGGCCTACGCCGCCACCCTGGCCGGGCAGGAGCGCCCCTGGCGCGAGCCGGCGCCCGTGCCGCGCTTCGGCGTCTATGAGAGCTGGTCCGGTCCGATTGCCGGACCCTGCGCGCCGGTCGTCTTCTACCGCTCGCACCTGCTGGCCGGCGATCTGGAGCCGGTGCACGCCCTGTGCGACGCGCTGGCCGCGCGCGGCCTCGCCCCGCTGCCGCTGTTCGTGGCGAGCCTGAAGGAGCCGGACTGCGCCGCCTGGATGCGCGCCACCCTGACCGCCCGCGATGCCGCCGTCGTGATGAACCTGACCGGCTTCTCGGCGGCGCGCGAGGACGGGTCGCCGCTGGAGGCCAACGGCACGCCGGTGTTGCAAGCCGTGCTGTCCACCACGCCCGAGGAGGGCTGGCGCGGCTCCGCCCGCGGCATGGGGCCGTCCGACCTCGCCATGAACGTCGTGCTGCCGGAGATGGACGGGCGCATCCTGACCCGCTCCATCGCCTTCAAGGCCGAAGGGGCGCCGGACCCCGACCTGGAATTCGCCCCGACGCTGATCCGCCCGGTGCCCGACCGGGTGGCCTTCGCCGCCGATCTGGCCGCCGCCTGGGTGCGGCTGGGCGTCACGCCGCGGGTCGAGCGCAAGCTGGCGCTGGTTCTGTCCGACTATCCGGGACCGGGCGGCGGCATCGGCCATTCGGTCGGCCTCGACACCCCGGCGAGCGTCGTCGGCATCCTGGAGCGGCTGCGCGCCGAGGGCTACGCGCTGGACGGGCTTCCCGACGGCCCCGCCGCCCTGATGGAGGCGCTGACCGGCGGCGCCACCGCCCTGCTGAGCCTGGAGGACTACCGCCGCCTCGCCCCCGCCGAGGCCCGCGCCCGCATCGCGGCATGCTGGGGCGACGAGGAGGCCGACCCGCTCGCCGATGGCACCGCCTTCCGCTTCACGGTGCTGGCCTGCGGCAACGCAACCGTCGCCGTGCAGCCGAGCCGCGGCCACGGCCCGCTGACCACCACCCAGCACCACGACCCGGAGACGCCGCCCAGCCACGGCTACTTCGCCTTCCACCTCTGGCTCCGCCATGTGCTGGGCATCCACGCGCTGGTGCAGGTGGGGGCGCACGGGACGCTGGAATGGCTGCCAGGCAAGGCCGTCGCCCTGTCGGCCGACTGCTGGCCGGAGATCGTCGCCGGTCCTCTGCCCTGCCTCTACCCCTTCATCGTCAACAACCCCGGCGAGGGCGTGCAGGCGCGCCGCCGGCTGGGCGCCGTGCTGATCGGCCACCTGACACCGCCGCCGGTCGAGGCCGGGCTGCACGGCGACCTCGCCGCGCTTGAAACGGCCATCGACGAATATTCCATGGCGACCGGGCTGGACCCGCGGCGCCTGGGCACGCTGCGCCAGACCATCCTGGACCTCGCCTGGACCTCCGGCGTCGCCGCCGACTGCAACCTGCGGCCCGACGACGACCCCGACGCCATCCTCAGCCGCCTCGACGCCCATCTCTGCGACATCAAGGAGATGCAGATCCGCGACGGGCTGCACGTCTTCGGCACCACGCCGGAGCCGGAGCGCCGCGCCCGTCTGCTCGCCGCTGTCGCCCGCTTCGGCAAGGCCGAGGACGTCGCCCCGGCGCTGGACGCCTGCGGCGAGGCGGAGATGGCCGCCCTGCTGGCCGGGCTCGACGGGCGCTTCGTCAAGCCCGGTCCCGGCGGTTCTCCGGCGCGGGGGCGGGCGGACACGCTGCCCACCGGGCGGAACCTCTACGCGCTCGATCCGCGCGGCGTGCCGACACCGACCGCCTGGACGCTGGGCTGGCAGGCGGCGGACGCGCTGATCACCCGCTACCTGCAGGACCACGGCGACTGGCCGAAGCGGCTGGTGGTCGATTGCTGGGGCACCCCGGCCATGCGCACCGGCGGCGACGAGCTGGCCCAGGCCATGGCGCTGCTCGGCGTGCGCCCGCTGTGGGAGAACGGGTCCGGCCGGGTCACCGGCTTCGAGGTGATGCCGGCCTCCGTCCTCGGCCGCCCGCGGGTGGACGTGACGCTGCGCATCTCCGGCCTGTTCCGCGACGTCTTCCCGCAGCAGATCGCCCTGTTCGACCAGGCCGTCCGCGCCGTGATGGCGGAAGACGAACCGGAGGACGTGAATCCCGTCGCCGTCGCGTTGCGCACCGACCGCGCCGAGCTGGAAGCCGGCGGCACCCCGGCGGCGAAGGCCGAACGCTGGGCCAGCGCGCGGGTCTTCGGCGCGGCCCCCGGCGCCTATGGGACGGCGCTGCCCGGCCTGATCGCCCGCGGCGACTGGAGCGCGCGGGCCGACTTCGGCGCCGCCTATCTGGAGGGAAGCTGCCACGCCTACGGCAAGGGGCTGGAGGGCGTTCCGCTGCCCAGCCTGTTCCGCCGCCGCATCGGCGGGGCCGACGCGCTCGTCCACCACCAGGACCAGCGGGAGCACGACGTCCTCTCCACCGACGGGTTCATGCAGTATGAGGGCGGCTTCTCCGCCGCCGCCGCCTTGGTCGACAACGACCCGGCGCTCTATCACCTCGACAGTTCGGAGCCGGAAAGCGTGACCGTCCGCACGCTGGGCGAGGAGATCGCCCGCGTGCTGCGCGGCCGGGCGGCCAACCCGCGCTGGATCGACGGCATGATGCGCCACGGCTACCGCGGCGCCGGGGAGCTGGCGGCGAGCGTGGACACGCTGTTCGCCTTCGCCGCGACCACCACGGCGGTGCGGCCCCATCATTTCGACCAGTTGTACGACGCCTATGTGGACGACCAACGGGTGTGGGACTTCCTGGCGCAGTCCAATCCGGCCGCCGCCCGGCATATCCTGGACCGGTTGACCGAGGCTTTGGAGCGCGGTCTCTGGCACCCACGCCGCAATTCGACGGGCGACGATCTGCGCCGCCGCAAGGAGATGTCCGCATGAGCGCGATCACCCAACGCCGCAATCCGCGCCCTAACCCGCCGCGCCGGCGCGGCATGTGCCCCGGCGTGTTGGCCCCGATGGAGGTCGGCGACGGTCTGCTGGTCCGCGTGCGCGTTCCGGCGGGGGTGCTTCCCGCCGCCTCGGCGACGCGGATCGCGGAGCTGGGGCGGCGTTACGGCAACGGTCTGGTCGATCTCAGCCACCGCGGCAACCTGCAACTGCGCGGCGTCGCCGCGGCGGACATGGCGGCGCTGGTCGCCGAACTTCGCGCGCTCGGCTACGTCTCGGAGGACGCGGAGAGCGAGGCGGTCCGCAACGTGCTGACCTCGCCCACCGCCGGGCTGGACGGGAGGGCGGTGCTGGACGTGCGCCCCTACGCCCTGGCGCTCGACGCCCGGCTGGCGGCCGACCGGGACCTCCACCGGCTGCCGCCGAAGTTCGGCTGGCTGGTTGATGGCGGCGGGCAGGCCACCCTGTTCGACAGCAGCACCGACGTGCGCTTCGACGCGGTGGCGGAGGCGGCAGACGGGCCGCTGTTCCGCGTCGGGCTGGGGGGAACTTTTGAGGGAGCGGTGGTGCTGGGGCACTGCCGCGCCGACGATCTGGTGGAGCTTGCGACGGCGCTGGCGCGGGCCTTCCTGGAGCTTCGCCAGACCCTGGCCGAGCCGCCGCGGCGCATGGCCGGGCTGGTCAAGGCGCTGGGGGGGGAGGTGTTGCGGGAGCGGGTGGCGGGGATACTGACCGGCCCCCTCCCCCCCGCGCTGGCGCGCGGGTCCCTCCCTCCCCCGCCGGTGGCGGTGGAGGGCGAGGCGGCGGCAGTTCCCTCTCCCTCGCAGAGGGGGAGGGTTAGGGAGGGGGCAACATCGCCCACCCGACTCTTCCTCGGCCACCAACCCACTTGGCTGGGCGTCGCCTTCCCCTTTGGCCGCCTCAACTGCGACAAGCTGGAAGCGCTGGCCGCCCTCACCCACGAGATCCGCATCACCCCCTGGCGCGCCCTGCTGCTGGCCGCCCCGCAGGAGGGCGCCGCGGAGAAAGCCGCCGCCCTCGGCGGCATCCTCGACCACGGTGACATCCGGCTGAAGCTCACCGCCTGCAGCGGGGTCACCGGCTGCGACGTCGGCACCACCGACACCCACGCGGACGGCCTCGCCATCGCCGGGCGCGCGGCGGGCTTGCTGGAGGCGGTGCGGATGGTGCATGTCTCCGGCTGCGCGAAGGGCTGCGCCCATCCCGGCGCGGCGGATGTCACGCTCACCGCGCGGGAAGGCGTCTACGACGTCGCGCTGAACGCCGCCCCCGGCGGCACGCCCTGGCGGTCCGGCCTGACACCGTCCGAGGCCGTCACCGCCGTGGCCGATCTGTCTGTTGAGGAGTTGCCCCGTGTCCGCTGAGCCGCTTTACGACTACATCCGCGATGGAGCGGCCATCTACCGCCAGTCCTTCGCCACCATCCGGGCGGAGGCCGACCTGTCGGCCATCCCCGACGACCTGAAGGCGGTGGCGGTGCGCGTCATCCACGCCTGCGGCATGGTGGACGCGGCCCGGGACCTGATGTTCTCCCCCGACGTGGGGACGGCGGCGCGGACGGCTCTGCGCGGCGGCGCGGCGATCCTCTGCGACAGCGAGATGGTCGCCCACGGCATCACGCGGGCGCGGCTGCCGGCCGACAACCCCGTCGTCTGCACGTTGCGCGACCCGGCGGTGCCGGAGCTTGCCAAACAGGTCGGGAACACCCGCTCCGCCGCCGCGCTGGAGCTGTGGGTGCCCCGGCTCGCCGGTTCCGTCGTCGCCATCGGCAACGCGCCGACCGCCCTGTTCAAGCTGCTGGAGATGATCCGCGACGGCGCGCCGAAACCGGCAGCGGTGCTGGGCTTCCCGGTCGGCTTCGTGGGCGCTGCGGAAAGCAAGGATGCGCTGGCCGAGGCGCCCTTCGGCCTGCCCTTCCTGGCGATCAAGGGCCGGCGCGGCGGCAGCGCCATGGCGGCGGCGGCCGTCAACGCCCTGGCGAGCGACGTGGAATAATGAGCAACGACACCTCACCCACCGGCACCCTCTACGGCGTCAGCGTCGGCCCCGGCGACCCGGACCTGATGACCGTGCGCGCCATGCGCACCATCGGCGCCTGCCCGGTGGTCGCCTATTTCTGCAAGCGCGGCACCTCCGGACAGGCTCGGCGCATTGCCGACGGCTGCATCACGGCGGAGCACATCGAGCTGCCGATGGTCTATCCGGTGACGGTCGAGCTGCCGCCCAGCCACCCCGATTACGGCCGCCAGATCGAGGCCTTCTTCGACGAGTCCGCCGAGCAGCTGGCCGAGCATCTCGCCGCCGGCCGTTCCATCGCCGCGCTGAACGAGGGCGACGCCTTCTTCTACGGCAGCTTCATGCATCTGTTCCTGCGGCTGGCCTCGCGTTTTCCGACAGAGGTGGTGCCGGGCGTGACATCGATGATGTGCAGCGCCTCGCTGCTGCCGCGCCCGCTGACTCTGCGCGACGACGTGCTGTCGGTCATCCCCGGCACGCTGGGGGAGGAGGCGCTGCTGCGCGCGCTGCGCAACGCCGACGCCGCGGTCATCATGAAACTGGGCCAGAACCTGCCGAAGGTCCGCCGCGCCGTGGAGGCCGCCGGGCTGGCCGACCGCGCCTGGTACATCGAGCGGGCGAGCATGGCCGAGCAGCGCGTCATGCCCTTCCGCGAGGCGCCGGAGACGGCTCCCTACTTTTCGCAGATCGTCATCCCCGGCGAGGGGCTGCGGCGATGACGGCCGATCCTCAAAACGGATGGTTGAAGGTGGTGGGGCTCGGCCCCGGCACCGAGGACTGGCTGACCCCGGAGGCCCGGCGCGATCTGGCCGAGGCAACCGACCTCGTCGGCTATTTCCCCTATGTGGACCGCGTGCCGCCGGGGCCGCAGGTGCGCCACGCCTCCGACAACCGGGTGGAGCTGGACCGCGCCCGCCACGCCCTTGAACTGGCCGCGGAGGGCCGCCGGGTGGCGGTGGTGTCGGGCGGCGATCCCGGAATCTTCGCCATGGCCGCCGCCGTGTTCGAGGCGCTGGACGATCCCGCCGCGCCCGCGGCGTGGCACCGCGTGCCGCTGTCGGTCGATCCCGGCATCTCCGCGATGCAGGCGGCGGCGGCACGGGCCGGCGCACCGCTCGGCCATGATTTCTGCGCCATCTCGCTGTCCGACAACCTGAAGCCGTGGGACGTGGTGCTGAAGCGCCTGCGTCTGGCGGCGGAGGCGGATTTCGTCATCGCGCTCTACAACCCGATCAGCCGCGCCCGCCCCTGGCAGCTCGGCGCCGCCTTCGACGCGCTGCGCGACCTCCGCTCGCCGGAGACGCCGGTGATCCTCGCCCGGGCGGTCGGCCGCCCCGACGAGGCGCTGACGATCACGACGCTGGGTGCGGTGGACGCGGCGCAGGCCGACATGCGGACCTGCGTCATCATCGGCGCCTCGCACACCCGGCTGGTGCCGCGCGAGGGCGCGCAGCCGTGGGTCTACACGCCGCGCAGCTATGCGGTGCGGGGGTGAAGGTGTCGCCGACCGTTGCCCCCACCCTAACCCTCCCCCGCTTTGCAGGGGAGGGAATCATCTCCTCCCCCTGCGCAGCGGGGGGAGGTCGGGAGGGGGGCCCGACTCTACAGCCCTTCCAACCACCTGAGTGCCGCCTCAGCATCGTGCACCTCAGCCACGCCATTACCCTTTGGGCGTTCGACCATCACCACGGGAATGCCCCGGCGGCGCGCCGCCTCCAGCTTCGCTTCCGTGGCGCTCCCGCCGCTGTTCTTGCTGACCATGACCTCCACCCGATGCTTTGCCAGCAACGCCGCCTCCCCCTCCAGCGTGAAGGGGCCGCGGTCGAGGATCAGGCGGTGATCCGGCAGGTTCGGCGGCGGTTCCGGCGGGTCGACGGCGCGGATCAGGTAGCGCTTGTCCGGCACCGCCTCGAAGGCCGCGACCTCCTGACGGCCGATGGTCAGGAAGACGGTCCCGCCCAGCGGGCGCAGCGCCTCGGCGGCGGCGGCCATGTCCGGCACGCCGATCCAGCGGTCACCCGCGCCCGGTTCCCACGCCTGACGGGTCAGTACCAGCAGCGGCACGCCCACCCGCTCGCAGGCCGCCGCGGCGTTGGCGGAGATCTGCTCGGCGAAGGGATGCGTGGCGTCCACCACCGCGCCGATGCCGGTCTCCACGAGATGCGCCGCCAAGCCGTCCACCCCGCCGAAGCCGCCGATGCGGGTCGGCAGGGGCGGCAGAACCGGCTTCTTGGTCCGCCCGGCCAGCGACACCGCCGCGTCGATGCGCGGGTGCCCGCTCAGCAGGCGGGCCAGCGCCGTGGCCTCAGTGGTGCCGCCCAGAATCAGCGCCTTCATGCTTGTCCTCCTTGGGGTGCGCCATGATTAGCACAGGACCGGGGCGCTGGCTGAGCGTCGTCGGCATCGGCGAGGACGGGTGGGACGGTCTGTCGCCCGCCGCCCGCGCGCTGGTCGAAGGCGCCGAGCTTCTGGCCGGCGGCGCCCGCCATCTGGCGCTGGTGCCTGAGTTGAGCGGGCAGGAGCGGTTGCCCTGGCCCTCCCCCCTGTCGGACGCCTACCCCGCCCTGCGGGCGCGGCGCGGCCAACGGGTCTGCGTGCTGGCGAGCGGCGACCCGTCCTGGTACGGCATCGGCGCCACCCTGTCGAAACTCGTTCCGGTTGAGGAACTGTCGATCGTTCCGGCCCCGTCATCCTTCAGCCTCGCCGCCGCCCGCCTGGGCTGGCCGTTGCAGGACTGCGGCACCCTGACCGTGCACGGACGCCCGCTGGAGCTGGTCATTCCGCATCTGCAACCGGGGGCACGGCTGCTGGTTCTGTGCTGGGACGGAACGACCCCGGCCAAGCTGGCGGCGCTGCTGACGGCGCGCGGCTTCGGACCGTCGCGCCTGACGGCTCTGGAATCGATGGGCGGGCCGCGCGAGCGCTGCCTCGTTGCGACGGCGGAAGAGTGGTCGGCGGAGCGCGTGGCCGACCTGAACACGCTGGCGGTGGAGTGCGTCGCCGCCTCCGGCGCCCGCGCCCTGCCGCGCACGCCGGGCCTGCCCGACGACTGGTTCGAGCATGACGGCCAGATCACCAAGCGGGAAATCCGCGCCGTCACCCTGTCCTGGCTGGCCCCGCGCCGCGGCGAGCTGCTGTGGGACATTGGCGCCGGCTCCGGTTCCATCGGCGTCGAATGGATGCTGAGCGACCCGACGAACCGCGCGATCGCCGTGGAGTACAAGGCCGACCGCGCCGCCCGAATCCCCGCCAACGCCGCCGCCTTCGGCGTGCCGGGGCTGGACCTGGTGCGCGGCAAGGCGCCGGAGGCTCTGGACGGGCTGCCCGCGCCGGACGCCGTGTTCATCGGCGGCGGGTTGACCAACGACGGCGTGTTGGACGCCTGCTGGTCGGCACTGAAGCCCGGCGGGCGGATCGTCGCCAACGCCGTGACGCTGGAGAGCGAGGCGCTGCTGATCGCCACGCACAAGCGGCGGGGCGGGCAACTGTCGCAGATCGCGGTCAGCCGCGCCGCACCTATCGGCGGCTTCACCGGCTGGCGCCCGCTGATGCCGGTCACGCTGTGGCTGGCGGAGAAGCCGCTGTGACGGCGGATCGATTCATCGCGGCGGGCATCGGTTGCCGGGCGGGCTGCCCCGGCGCCGAGATCGCCGGGCTGGTCCGCGCGGCCTTCGAGGAAGCCGCGCTGGACGAAGGCGCGCGCCGCGGCGTTCAGCTGGCGGCACCGATGCGCAAGCGGAACGAAGCCGGGGTGGCGGACGCGGCGCGCCTGCTCGCCTTGCCTTTGCAGTTCGTTGACGATTCAGCGTTGATGGCGGTTCAGGACCGGGTGCAGACCTGTTCCGCCCGCGTCGAGGCCGCCGTGGGCGTCGCCTCGGTCGCCGAGGCCGCCGCCCTGGCCGCTGCCGGACCGGGCTCGACCCTTCTGCTGCCGCGCCGTTCCACCCCGCGCGCCACCTGCGCGCTGGCGATTTCCAGGGATTGTTTCGCATGACCGTGCATTTCATCGGCGCCGGACCGGGCGCGCCCGACCTGCTGACCCTGCGCGGGCGCGACCTGATCGCGTCCTGCCCGGTCTGCCTCTACGCCGGGTCTCTGGTGCCGAAGGAGATCATCGCCCACGCCCCACCGGGCGCCCGGATCGTCGACACCGCCCCGCTGACGCTCGACCAGATCGTCGCCGAGTTCAAGGCCGCCCATGAGGCCGGGAAGGACGTGGCGCGGCTGCATTCCGGCGACCTGTCGGTCTACAGCGCGCTCGGCGAGCAGACGCGGACGCTGCGGGAGCTGGGCATCCCCTACGACATCACGCCGGGCGTGCCGGCCTTCGCCGCGGCCTCGGCCGCGCTGGGGCGGGAATTGACCCTGCCGGAGGTCAGCCAGACGCTGATTTTGACACGGACGGAGGGCCGGGCCTCGGCCATGCCGGCGAACGAGACTCTGGAAGTGCTGGGGCGGTCGGGCGCGACACTGGCCATCCACCTGTCGATCCACGTCATTGACCGGGTGGTGGAGCGGCTGGCCCCACTCTACGGCGCGGACTGCCCGGCGGCGGTGGTCTACCGGGCGACTTGGCCGGACGAGCGCGTGCTGCGCGGCACGCTGGCCGACATCGCCGCCCAGGTGGCGGAGTCGCCGATGGAGCGCACCGCCCTGATCCTGGTCGGCCCGGCGCTGGGGGTGGAGGATTTCCGGTGCAGCGCGCTCTACGACGGGTCGCATGTGCGCCGCTACCGGGGGCTGGGGGTGTGAGGGTGGTTTTCACTCCCTCTCCCCCCTGGGGAGAGGGTCGGGGTGAGGGGGGCCGGCAATTGCCGTACTCTCCTGTCCCCCGACATCCCCCTCACCCTAACCCTCTCCCCGGGGGGGAGAGGGGATTAAGGTCCCGCCCAGCCGGAACCGCCGACGATGTTGCCCTGGCGGTCGGTGACCAGCACCTCGACCGCCACGGGGGCGCCGTCGAGCGTGTCCAGCGCCGTGCGCTGGGCCAGCGCCGCCACACGGTCGGCCAGCGGCAGGCCGGCCTCCCTGGCAATGGCCAGGAGGTGCGCGGCGGTGTTGGCGGCGCGGGCCTCGGCCACGGTGTGGGGGGCGGCTCCCAGTTCGGCCATGCGGTCGGCCAGCCAGTCGAGGTCGACGCTGCCGCGTTTGGAATGCAGATCGAGCAGGCCGCGCGCCAGCTTGCCGAACTTGGCGAAGCCGCCGCACAGGGTCAGGCGCGGAATCGGTTGGCGGCGCAGGTACTTCAGCGTGCCCCCGGCGAAGTCCCCCATGTCGAGCAGCGCGTGCTCCGGCAGGCCATAGCGCGCGACGACCGCCTTTTCCGAGGTGTCGCCGGTGCAGGCCGCGACGTGCCCCAGCCCCGCCGCCCGCGCCACGTCGACGCCGCGCTGGATCGAGGCGATCCAGGCCGCGCAGGAATAGGGCACGACGATTCCCGTCGTCCCCAGGATCGACAGGCCGCCGAGGATGCCCAGCCGCGGATTCATGGTGCGGCGGGCCAGCGCCTCCCCGTTCTCGACGGAGACTTCGACGACGATGTCGGGGGCCTCGCCGGCCAGCGCCGCGGCCTCCGTGACCGCTTGGCGGATCATCGCGCGGGGCACCGGGTTGATGGCCGGCTCGCCGACCGGGACCGGCAGGCCGGGGCGGGTCACCGTGCCCACCCCCTCGCCCGCGCGGAAGACCACGCCTTGGCCCGGTTCGGCGCGGCTGACGCGGGCGCGGATCAGCGCGCCGTGGGTGACGTCCGGGTCGTCGCCGGCGTCCTTGACCACCCCCGCCGCCGCCCAGCCGTCGCCGCGCTCCGTCCAGGCGAGCGCGAAGGCTGGCGTCTGGCCGCCGGGCAGGGTTACCGTCACCGGATCGGGAAAGTCGCCGGAGAACAGCGCCCCGCAGGCCGCGCGCGCGGCGGCGGTGGCGCAGGCGCCCGTCGTCCAGCCCCGCCGCAGCGTCTTGCCGTCGCCGCTTCCGTCGCCGTTCCCCTCGCCGCCGTCCACACCGTTTTCCGTCGCTGAGTGCTCGTCCATGACCGCAGAGCCGTCGCCCGACTCCCTCTCTCTTCCTCTGGAACTGGCCGACTTCCGGCCCGGCAGCGTGTGGCTGGCGGGGGCCGGTCCCGGCGATCCCGGCCTGCTGACCCTGCTGGCCCTGCAAGGTCTAAGGCAAGCCGACGTGATCGTCCACGACGCGCTGGTCGGTGAACGGATCATGGCGCTGGCGGCGCCCTCGGCAAGGCTGGAGTTCGCGGGCAAACGCGGCGGCAAGCCCTCCGCCCACCAGGACGACATCACCAACCGCCTGATCGAGCTGGCGCGCGAGGGGCACCGCGTGCTGCGGCTGAAGGGCGGCGATCCCTTCGTCTTCGGGCGCGGCGGCGAGGAGGCGCAGGCGCTGGCCGAGCGGGGCATCCCCTTCCGCATCATCCCCGGCATCACCGCGGGCATCGCCGGCCCGGCCTACGCCGGCATCCCGGCCACCCACCGCACGGCCAACCAAGCGGTCATCCTGGCGACCGGCCATTCCTGCGCGGGTGGGCCGGACTGGAAGGCGCTGGCCGCGACGGGCGCGCCGCTGATCCTCTACATGGCCTGGAAGGGCCTGCCCGGCATCGCCGCGGCGCTGATGGAGGGAGGGCGGTCTGCCGACACGCCGGTCGGCGTGGTGACCGACGCGACGACCGAGCGGCAGCGCGTGCTGGTGACCTCGCTCGGCACCTGCGTCGCCGACCTGGAGGCGAGCGGGATGGAGCCCCCGGCCATCATCGTGATCGGCGAGGTGGTGCGGCTGCGCCCCGTGCTCGACTGGCTGCCCAAGGAGGGTCCCCATGGCTGAGGCCCCCATGTCTGAGGCTGCGCCGCGCGGGCTGATCGTCGGGGCGCCGGCGTCGGGTACCGGCAAGACCACCGTCACGCTGGGGCTGCTGGTCGCCCTGAAGGCGCGCGGCCTGCGCGTCGGCGCGGTGAAGGCGGGGCCGGACTACATCGACCCGGCCTTCCATCAGGCGGCGACCGGGCGGCCCAGCGTCAACCTCGACAACTGGGCGATGGGACCGGACCTGCTGGATTCGCTGGCCCGCCGCGCCGGGGAGGGCACCGACCTTCTGGTCTGCGAGGCGCTGATGGGCCTGTTCGACGGGGTGGCGGGCGTCGGGGCGACCGGCACCGGCGCCACGTCGGAGCTGGCCGCGCGCACCGGCTGGCCGGTGATCATGGTGGTCAACGCCAAGGGTCAGTCGCAGTCCGCCGCCGCTTTGGTCAAGGGCTTCGCCACCTACCGCGACGACGTCCGGATCGGCGGGGTGATCCTGAACAACATCGCCAGCCCGCGCCACCTCGCCTTGGCCGGCGGCGCCATCGAGGCGCTGGGCATTCCCGTCCTCGGCTCCCTGCCCCGCACCCCCGACGTGATCCTGCCCGAACGCCATCTCGGCCTGATCCAGGCGGAGGAGACGGCGGACCTTGAGAAGCGTCTGGCGGCGCTCGGCCGCTTCATCGCGCAGCACGTCGACCTCGACCGGGTGGCGGCACTCGCCACTGCTTCCCGCGCGCCGGAGGGGAGCTTCGCCCCCGCCCTGCCGCCGCTGGGCCAGCGGATCGCCATCGCGCGGGACGCCGCCTTCACGTTCGTCTATCCGCATCTGCTGGAGGGCTGGCGCGCGGCGGGCGCCGAGGTGACCCACTTCTCGCCCCTGGCCGACGAGGCGCCGCCCGACGACGCGGACGCCGTCTATCTGCCCGGCGGCTATCCGGAACTGCACGCCGGGCAACTCGCCGCCGCCGGACGCTTCCGCGACGGCATGCACCGCGTCGCCGCGCTCGGGCGCCCGGTCTATGGCGAGTGCGGCGGCTACATGACGCTCGGCGAGTCGCTGGAGGACGCGGCGGGGACCACCCACCCGATGCTCGGGCTGCTCGGAGTGCGGACCTCCTTCGCCAAGCGCAAGCTGCATCTGGGATACCGCCGCGCCGTCTTGCTCGGCGACACGCCGCTGGGCCGGGCGGGCACCGCGCTGCGCGGGCACGAGTTCCATTACGCCTCAATCCTCGACCGCGGGGCCGACGAGCCGCTGGTCACCGCGACGGCGGCGGACGGGTCGGACCTCGGCCCGCTCGGCGGGCGGCGCGGCAGCGTCTTCGCCTCCTTCTTCCACGTCATCGCGGCGGACCCCGATCGGGAAACGCCATGAACGACCACGCCTTCGCACCGGAGGAGCGGGACGCGCTCTACAAGGCGATCTTCTCGCGCCGCGACGTGCGCGGGCAGTTCGCCCCCGACCCGGTGCCGGAGGAGGTGCTGACCCGCGTGCTGACCGCCGCGCACCACGCGCCGTCGGTCGGCTTCATGCAGCCGTGGAACTTCATCATCGTCCAGGACCCCGCGGTGAAGGCGCGGGTTCACGCCGACTTCTCCCAGGCCAACGAGGAGGCCGCTGCCCTCTTCACCGGGGAGCGCAAGGCGCTCTACAGCCGCCTGAAGCTGGAAGGCATCCGCGAGGCGCCGGTCAACCTGTGCATCACCTGCGACCGGGAACGCTCCGGCCCGGTGGTGCTGGGGCGGACGCACATCCCGACCATGGACCTCTACTCCTGCGTCTGCGCGGTGCAGAATCTCTGGCTCGCCGCCCGCGCGGAAGGGCTGGGCGTCGGCTGGGTCAGCATCCTCCACGAGGACAGGCTGCGCGAGGCGCTGGGCATCCCGGAGCGGATCGTCCCGGTCGCCTATCTCTGCCTCGGCTACGTCTCCCACTTCCACGAAACCCCGGAACTGGAGAAAGCCGGCTGGCGCAGCCGGCTTCCCCTGGAGGACCTCGTCTTCCGCGACCGCTGGGGCGGGGAAGAGTAGAACCGCGGCCGTCAGGCCCCGAAGCCGCCGTCGATGGTCTGGAACGAGCCGGTGATCATCGCGCCGTGCGGACCGGCGACGAAGGCGGTCAGTTCGGCGACCTCGCTGGCGTGGGCGTGGCGCTTGATCGCCATGAAGCCGTGCATGGCGGCGGCCATCGGGCCGTCGGCCGGATTCATGTCGCTGTGGGTCGGCCCCGGCTGGATGGCGTTGACGGTGATCCCGCGGTCCCCGAAATCGCGCGCCAGACCGCGCACCATGCCCTGGACCGCCGCCTTGGTGAGCGCGTAGGCGGCACCGCCCGCGAAGGGCATCCGGTCGCCGTTGACCGACCCGATGACGATGATGCGCCCCGGCCCGGTCATGTGGCGCGCCGCCTCGACCGCGGCGTGGTAGGGCCCGCGCACGTTGATGTCGATCATGCGGTCAACCTCGTCGGGGTCGAAGGTCAGCGGATCGCCGATCATGGCGACCCCGGCGTTGACGACCAGCACATCCAGCGCGCCCCGCCCCGCCACCGTGGCGATCACCGCGTCGCGGTCGGCGCTGTCGGTGCGGATCGCCTCCGACCCGGTCTCGGCGGCCAGCGCCGCGGCGGCCTCCGCCGAGCCGGCGTAGGTGAAGGCGACCTGCCCGCCGCCCGCCGCGAAGCGCTGGACGATGGCCTTGCCGATGCCCCGGCTGCCGCCCAGCACCAGGATGTTCTTGCCCGCGAAGTCGCTCATGATCGGTTCCTTGAATTAATGTAGTGACCACTATATAAAATCACTCCAGGGCATCGCGCAAGGATTTTTTATAGTGACTGCTACAAAAAAATCGGAGCCGCGTGGACGGCGGCGTTCCTTCGACGTGGACGAGGCGGTGGAGACGGCGATGCGGCTGTTCCACGCCCGCGGTTACGACGCGGTCGGCGTGGCCGAGCTGGGCGCCGAGCTGGGCATCAAGCCGCCGAGCTTCTACGCCGCCTTCGGCAGCAAGGCCGGGCTGTTCGAGCGGGCGCTGCGGCGCTACGCGGCGGGCGAGGCGAACATCTTCGCCAGGGCTCTGGCGGAGGGCGGCGATGTGGCGACGGTGATCGGACGGACGCTGGCGCTCGCCGCGGCGCTCTATCCCGGCCAAAATGGGACGGCGGGGTGCCTCGTGCTCGATGGCGCGCGCAACAGCGCCGACCCGGAGGCGCAGGCCCTGGCCGACGCGGCCAAGCGCGAGGGTTGCGCGGCGGTCCGCGACTTCATCGCCACCGAAGCGCCGGATCGCGCCGACGCGCTGGCCGATCTGGTGGTGGTCGCGATGATGGGGATGTCGGCGGCGGCCCGCGACGGCGCGGACCGGGACAGGCTGGAGCGGGTGGCCGCCATGATGGACCGCGCTTTCCGCCGGGAGCTGTCGGGCGCCTGACCGGTCCCCTTGCGGAAGATGGTGCAGGATTTCCATCACGTCTTGGTCCTTACGGCTGACCGGCGGGCGGTGCAGGATCCGCGGCAGCCGGGAACCTCCCGCATCCCCAATGAGGACCAACCGCCATGTCCCCGCGTCTCGACTACCACGCCACCACCCCCGCCGGCATGAAGGCCCTCGCCGGCGCGCACGGCTACATCGGCCAGTGCGGGCTTCCGGTCACGCTGATCGACCTTGTGTACCTGCGGGTGTCGCAGATCAACGGCTGCGCCTATTGCATCGACCTGCACAGCCGCGATCTTCTGAAGAACGGCGTCACCATCGACAAGCTGGTGCTGGTGCCGGTCTGGCATGAGGCCGAAACGCTGTTCACCGACCGCGAGCGCGCCGCGCTGCGCTGGGCGGAGACGGTGACGCGGGTGGCCGAGACCGCCGTCCCGGATTCGGAGTTCCAGGCGGTGTCCGCCCAGTTCTCCGAGAAGGAGGTGGCCGACCTGACGATCGCCATCGGCCTGATGAACCTCTACAACCGCCTCGCCATCAGCTTCCGCACGGTTCCCGCCGCGGCCCGCTGAGCCCCTTCCGCCGGGTCGGCCATGCCGGGTCAGCCATTCCGCTTCACCAGTTCGATCAGGCGGCGGCAGTCGTCGGGCAGACGCCGCTCCCGCAGGTTGGTGATGCCCAGCAGCAGACCGCGGGGGTGGGCGTCCTCCGGGCCATCGGCATACCAGGGCGACAGCGGCACGGGAGCGAGGCCGTCCGCCCGTGCCGCCGCGGCGACGGCGATGTCGCGACGGCCCGGTGGCAGGACCAGACGGACGGACAGGCTTCCCGACGCCTCCACCGTCATCGTCGGCTCCGCGGCTGCGGCGTCGCGCAGCGCCGCCAGAAGCGCCTGCTGGCGGACGGCGTAGAGCCGCTTCATCCGGCGCAGGTGCCGGAAATAATGCCCGCCCGCCATGAAGTCGGCGACCGCCCGCTGCATCGTTGCCGCCGGAGCCGGAGACAGGCAGGCGGCGGCCTCGCCGAACAGGCCGGCCAGCCCCGGCGGCACCATCAGGAAGCCGAGCCGCAGCGCCGGGGTGATCGTCTTGCTGAAGGTACCGGCGTGCAGTACCCGCCCATCCCGGTCGAGGGAGGCCAGTGCCGGAGCGGCCCGGCCCTTCAGTTGCAGTTCGCTGAGATAGTCGTCCTCGACGATCCACGCCCCGGCCCGCGACGCCCAGTCCAGCAGGGCGAGGCGGCGTTGCAGCGTCATGGTCACACCGAGCGGCGCCTGCTGGCCGGGGGTCACCACGGCCAAGCCCGCCGCCGGCGCCCGTGCGAGTCCCGCATCGACGTCGATTCCGGCGGCGTCCGCCGGCACGGGCACCACGGTCATGCCGGCGAGGTGAAGGGCGCGGCGGGTCAGGGGAAAGCCGGGCTCCTCCATCCAGGCGGTGGCGCCGTCCAGCCGCAAGGCCCGAATCACCAAGCCGAGCGCGCCGGAATAGCCAGCCGTGACGAAAATCTGCTCCGGCGTGCAGCGGATGCCGCGGGCGATGGCCAGCACGGCGGCGATCTCGCGCCGCAGATCGGGATGGCCGCGAGGATCGGGATAGCCGACCGGGGCCGCCGCCGCGGCCCGCGCCGCCCGCCCGACGATCCGGGACCACAGGGTGAAGGGGAAGGCGTCCTGCGCCGGCACGCCCATCTGGAAGGGCAGCGGCGCCCGCTCGAAATTTGAAAACAACTCCAAAAAGGACGGAGCCTTGACCAGCCCGATGGGGGACGGCCCCGCCATGGCCCCCTCGGCGACTCGCGTCCCCGCGGCGCCCAGGCCGACCGCAAGCTGTTCGTCGATCAACCGCTCATAGGCGTCGCGCACCGTGCCGCGGGACACCCCGAGTTGCACGGCCAGATCCCGCCAGGACGGCAACCGCGCCCCTCCCGGCAACCGGCCATCGCGGATGGCGTCGCGCAGGGCGGCGTGAATCTGCGTGGACAGCGGGACCTTCGCGGTCCGGCTGAGGGCGATGTCCAGAGTTTCCGGAGGCGGCAGGGGAGGCATGGGCCGCAGGATACCGCAACCCTAACCGTCCGCAATCCACCGCAAGCCTTCCCGATTTCCCGCCGGACGACCCTCTGCGTCCGGCGCATCGCGGACGAAAAAAAGGCCGGAGCAATCGCTCCGGCCTTGAGTCTAGGGAGGAAACGCCCCGAGAATGGGCTGGCGGAGAATAGGGGCAACCCTTTCGAACTGGTATTACCAATCCGGAATGGGTGCAGTGCAGCACCCGCATAGGCCAGGGTTGCTCTATGAGCAACGGCGTCGCGCTTGAGCCGACCGCTTCTTCCGCTCGTGAAAAGTTTAAAAACCCCAAAACCTACCGTGGTATATTCCAGGGGGGTTACCCTCACCTTCATGTGTGGAGATAGTCATGGGTCACAAACTCGCGATTTTCGTGGCTTTTGCCTTAACGTTAAGCGGCTGCGTCACTATGACACCCGCCACTCCGGAGGTTTCCATCAAGAGTTTCCCGGAAATTGGCAAGTCCGTCACTCGCGAAGTCGGCGAAACAATCATTGATCAGGAAAATATTAAAGTTTTCCCCGCAGCCTATTTCGGCCACGACCTCAAATATGCTATGACTGCATTGTATGTAGGATTCCGAAAAGACACCCCATATGTGGCAGACCAGATCATCAACGGTCAAGCGGCTTACTGTGGACAGGGTTTTATTTGTGGTGGATTTAACAACGATTGCCAGGAAGGGCAGCCCGTTTGCTTTGTTAAGGGAAAGTCACCGTCCCAAATTGATGTTCTAGGAAAGTTTGGACTCGAAGCCATCAACATCAATCCGAACTTGATCCGATATAGCCGCGCGGCTGCGTTCGACAGCGTTGGTTTCCGGCGCTACCTCGTCTACACTGGCAAGTCTGGGCCGGTACTGCATCTCGGATACAAGGAGCATACCAGCGAGCTCGACCGCCCGGCCTTTTCGCAGGATCTGAACTTCGATCTCTCAGAGAGTCGCGTCATCGGCTTCAAGGGAGCCCGATTCGAAATACTCTCAGCGACAAGCACCGAGATTACCTACAAGATGCTCACCGGCTTCGCGGACCGCACCGACTAATCCGTCCCGCGGCCGTGCAGGAGCATCCGTTCCCGCAAGCCGCGTCCGCCGTTTGAGAGCAGGCGCAAAGCTTGCTCGGACAAGCTTTAGCCTCGCTGGAGGCAATGGCCTTTCGGTATTTCCTCCGTCCTATAGTGTCCCGGTGCCGTCCCGTCGTGGAACGGGGCGATTTGTCATCCTCGGTACAGCTTCACCACCGACGCGCGAACGCGCATAATCCGGCGTGGAACTGGGGGTGCGGCCCGCAGCAGCAACGGCCGTGCGGGCGCTGGATGGGGAACGACGGCATGGGATTCGGCAGGGGCGTCTGGCTGCGCCCGGTGGTCGCGCTGGTTCTCGGGATTCTGACCAGCGGTATTTCGACCGGCGGACCCGCCTGGGCGGACCCCACCCGCTTCACCATCCTCTATGCCCACAGCACGACCGAGCTGGAGGACGTGCAGGGACGCGGCGGCATCGCCCGGCTCGCCACGCTGGTCCGCCAGGAACGGGCGGCGGGCGGCACCGTGCTGGTCCTGCACGGCGGGCAGGCGCTCGCCCCCTCCGTCCTGTCCTTCTACGACCAGGGGGCGCACGTCATCGACCTGCTGAACGGGGTCGGCATCGACGCCATGGCGGCGCTGAACCGGGAATTCCATCACGGCGACGACGTGCTGATGACCCGCGCCTTCGAGGCGAGCTTCCCCATGGTCGTCTCCAACGCGGTGGACCGCCAGACCGGCAAGCCGCTGGACGGGCTGGAGGACCGGGCGATGCTCAACGCCGGGCCGGTGCGCGTCGGGGTGCTGGCCGCGGCGCCGGCGCGGACGGGGGAGATCACCCGCTCGCCGCGCACCGCCTTCCTGCCGCCGGGACCGGTCCTGGCCCAGAAGGCGAAGGAACTGCGCAGCGCCGGGGCCGATCTGGTCGTCGCGCTGACCGGCGATTCCGGCGGCACACACCGCGAGGTGATCGCCTCCGGCGCCGCCGACATCGTGCTCTACCAGGACCGCGGGCGGGTGATCGCCGTGGATTACGACGGCAAAACGCTGAACGCGACGGTCGAGCCGCAGGCCGCCTGGGTGCTCGCCCTGGACATCACCGCCGAGACGGTGACCAAGGGCGGCGCCGCGCGCACCGTGTGGAGCAGCGGCGTGCGCGCCATCGACACCGCCACCCTGCCCCCCGACCCGGCGCTGGACACGCAGGCCAAGGCCTACCGCGCGCGGCTGGACAGCATGCTGGGCATGCAGGTGGGCCGGCTGGACGCGCCCATCGACACGCGGCGCGAAGCGGTGCGCGCCAGCGAGAACGCCTTCGCCAACACCGTCGCCGATTCGCTGCGCGAGGCGATGGAGGCCGACGTGGCGCTGATCAACGGCGGCTCCTTCCGCGGCGACCGCGCCTACGCGGCGGGCACGGTGTGGACGCGCCGGGACATCCAGACCGAATTCCCCTTCCACGACACCGCCGTCCTGATCGAGATCACCGGGCAGCAGCTCCGCGACGCGCTGGAGTTCGGCTTTTCGGGAATCGAGCAGTTGCAGGGCCGCTTCCCGCACCTGTCCAACGCCCGCATCACCGTCGACGCGTCGCGCCCGCCCGGCCAGCGCGTGGTGGCGCTGACGGTGGGCGGCAAGCCGGTCGAGCCGGCGGCCCGCTTCCGGCTGGCCACCGGCAGCTACCTCGCCAACGGCGGCGACGGCTACGCGATGCTGTCCACCGCCCCGCGTCTGGTCGACGACCGGGACGCCGATTTCGTCTCGACCATCCTGGCCAGCCGGATCGCCCGCACCGGCGGCTTCGCACCGCGGCTCGACGGCCGCCTGACGGTCCAGCGGTAGCCGCGGAATGGACGCGAGCACCCCCAAGTCGGCCACGCCGCCGCCCACCGACCGCAGCGGCTCCACAGCGCCCCTGCGCCGGCGGCGCGCGCGCGCCGGCATCGTGCTGCGCATCTCCATCGGCCTGACCATCATGACCATGCTGGTCCTGCTGGTCGGCGTCGTGTCGCTGTCCTCCTTCCAGCTCTTCCGCGGGGAGGTGTCGGTTCTGTCCACCACCACCCTGCCGAAGGTCATCACCAGCGCGGAGCTGCGCGGCTCGCTCCAGAAGCTGGTCGCCCGCCTGCCCGTCCTGGCCGGCGCGGCCACCACCCCGCAGCGCCGGGCCATCTACGACGAACTCATCAGCGAACTGGAGTTCCTGAGGAAGCTGGTGGAGCGCATGCGCGACCTCCACCAGCAGGGGGAGCCGGGCAGCGATGGCGAAAGCGACGAGCTGCGGCTTCTGGAACAGGCCCAGTCCACCCTGCTGATCCTGGCGGCGACGGTGGCCGACCTCAACGCCGAGGTCGGGCGGCAGATCGAGGCCGGCGCCCGTCAGGCGGACGCGATCCGCGCGCTGGCCCAGCTCGCCGACGCGCTGGAGCGGCTGCCGGGGGCGGAGCCCGGCACCGGCCCGGCCACGGCGGGGCCGGGCGGCGGCGGGATGCTGGGCGCCTGGGCGGTTCGGGCGGGCGCGCTGATGGCGCGGGCCGCCGGGGCCATGCAGACCGACCATCTGAACCGGCTCCGGGTGGAGCGCCGCAACGCCGAGAACACGCTGGCCGAGCTGGGCCGGCTGGCCGCCGCCACGCCCGAGCCGGAGGGGTCGGCAATGGAGCGCATCCGGGCCGACCTCGCCGCGATCCTGGTGGCGCCGGGCGGGCTGTTCGACAGCTCCGCCGAGCGGCTGCAGGCGCGCAACCGCGCCCAGGCGCTGTCCGGCCAGTCGCGCGTCCTGGTGGAGACGGTGGACCGCTTCACGCTGGCCCTGTTCGACGCCATCCACGACCAGTCCACCGACCGCACCGGCGATCTGGCGGCGATGATCCAGGAGCGCTCGCGCCTCGTGATGGTGCTGGGCGGCGCCTCCATCCTGCTGGCCATCCTGGTCCATCTGTTCTTCCGGCGCTTCCTGACCTCGCGGCTGGTCGCGCTGAACGGCGCGGTGCTGGCGCGCCTGTCGGGAAGCGACGCGACGGTGCCGGTGGAGGGCAACGACGAGATCACCGACATCGCCGCCTCCATCCGCTACTTCATCGACGAGATCGACCGGCGCCAGATGGATCTGGCCGACAACGAGCGGCGCTTCCGCGACCTCGTCGAGGGCTCCATCCAGGGCATCATCATCCACCGCGATTTCCGCCCGCTCTACGCCAACGACGCCTTCCTGCAGATTCTGGGCAGCAGCCTGGACCGCGCGCTGCGGGTGCGCTCGGTGCTCGATTTCATCGCCGAGGACAGCCGGCCGCTGGTCGAGGACAACTACCGGCACATCGTCGCCACCGGCCTGCCCAGCGAGCGGCGGCGCCTGCGCGCCCGGCGGCTCGACGGGTCGGAGCGCTGGATCGAGCTGACCAGCCGCCGCATCGACTGGAAGGGGGAGACCGCCGTCCAGTCCATCGTCGTGGACGTGACCCGCGAGGTCGAGGCGGAGGCGGCGCTGCGCCGGTCGCGCGACGCGGCCGAACAGGCGCTGCGCGAGCTGAAGGAGACCCAGGCCAGCCTGATCCAGGCGGAGAAGATGGCCTCGCTCGGCCAGCTCGTCGCCGGGGTGGCGCACGAGGTCAACACGCCGATCGGCATCACCATCACCGGCGCCTCGCAGCTCGCCCTGCAGTTCGAGGAGCTGGCCCGCCAGCTCGCCGCCGGGGCCATCAAGAAGTCGGAGTTCCAGCGCTTCCTGGCCGACGGTGGCGAGATGGCCCGGCTGATCCTGTCCAACAGCATGCGCGCCGCCGATCTGGTGCAGAGCTTCAAGATGGTCGCGGTGGACCAGTCGAGCGACGAGCGCCGCCGGTTCGAGCTGAGGACCTACATCGGCGAACTGCTGCGCAGCCTGCGCCCGGTCTACAAGGACGTGGCCGGTCTCGACATCGCCGTCGACAGCCCCGACGAGCTGGAGCTGGACGGCTACCCCGGCGCCCTGTCTCAGATCCTGACCAACCTCGTCCTCAACGCCCTGACCCACGCCTTCACGCCGCATCATCCCGGCCGGCTGACCATCGCCGCCCGCCTGCTGCCGCAGGATCAGGTGGAGCTGACGGTGACCGACGACGGGCTGGGCATCCCGTCGGACATCCTGCCGAAGATCTTCGACCCCTTCTTCACCACCCGCCGCGGCAGCGGCGGCAGCGGGCTGGGGCTGCACATCGTCTACAACCTCATCACCGGCACGCTGCGCGGCACCATCACGGTGCAGAGCATCCCCGGCGAGGGCACCCGCTTCACCCTGCGCTTCCCGCGCGTCACGCCAACGGCGGGGGCGACGGTGGGCAAGGCGGAATTGGTGTGATCCGGCGCCGTTCCGAGGAGCCGGATCAGCGCACCTCGCCCTCGAACCAGTGGCGCCCCTTGCGGTCCTCCACCTCGATCACCCAGACGTCGGGGTCGTAGCGGGTCTGGCGGGCGATGTAGGCGTCCGCCGTCGCCTCGTCCACCGGCTCGGCGCCGGTGCCGCGCGACCAGCGCAGCCGTTCCTCGTCGCGCACCTGGACCAGCACGCTGAAGGTCCGGTCCAGCCGGTTCAGTTTCAGGATGACCGTGCCGCGGCTGGGGTCGCCCTTGCGCAGAACCATCATGGTGACGCCCTCGGCATCGGCGGCGCGGATGTGCGCCATCACCCAGAGGTGAGTCGGCAGACGGTCGTCCATGGGAATCCTCGTTCCGGGAAGGTCCGGGGGCTCGCCTTCGGCACGGCCCCGGTGTAGACAACGGGCATGGCGACACTCCTGGACGTTCTCGACGCCGCCGTCAACCACCACATGGCCGGGCGCCTCGCCGAGGCGGCGCAGGACTACCGCGTCGTGCTGGCGGTGGATCCGGCGCAGCCCGACGCGCTGCACCTGCTCGGCGTGGCGGAAGCCCAGCGCGGCGCCCAGGCTGCGGCGGGAACGCTGATCGCCCGCTCGCTGCGGCTCCGCCCCGACGCGGCGGCGCCCTGGGCGAACCTCGGTGGCGTCCTGCGCACGCTCGGCGACGCGGAGCGGGCCAATGCCGCGCTGACCCGCGCCCTGGCGCTCGACCCGGCCTTGGCCGACGCCCTGACCAATCTGGGTTCGGTGCGCCACGCCCTGGCCGATTATCCGGCCGCGCTGGCGTGGCTGGAGCGCGCGGAACGGCTGCGCCCCGGCCATCCGGAAACCGCGCTCAACCGCGGCGTCGTGCTGCGCGACGCGCGCCGATTCGCGGAGTCCGACGCCTGCCTGGACGCCCTGCTGGCCACAAGGCCCGACCACGCCGACGCGCATCTGGCGCGCGCCGTCGGCCGGCTGGTGCGGGGCGACCTGCGCGCCGGATGGGAGGAGTTCGAGTGGCGCCCGCGCCGCCTGCCCGCCCCGCCCTGGGCCGGGGAGCCGCTGGACGGCCGGCGCATCCTGCTGCACGCCGAACAGGGTTTCGGCGACACCATCCAGTTCGCTCGCTACGCCCCGCTGGTCGCCCGCGCCGGCGGCCGGGTGATCCTGGACGTGCACCCGCTGCAGTTCCGCCTGCTGCGCTCGCTGGGGCCGGAGATCCAGGTGCTGGTGCGCGGCCCCGCCCCGGCGCCGCACGACCTTCACTGCCCGCTGATAAGCCTGCCGCGCGCCTTCGGCACCGATCTGGCGAGCATCCCCGCCCCTCCCGCCTACCTCTCGGCCGAGGCCGACGAGGTGGCGCGCTGGGGCCGCCGGATCGCCGACATTGACACGGGGTCAGGGTCGGGGCCGCGTGTCGGCCTCGTCTGGGCGGGCAACCCGAACCACCGCAACGACCGCAACCGCTCCATCCCCGTCGAGCGGCTGGCCCCGCTGCTCGACAAGCCGGGCCCGCGGCTGTTCAGCCTGCAGACCGGCGACGCGACGGCGGCCCGGCCCGCCGCCCTGCCCGACCTGACCGCGGGCGTCCGCGACTTCGCCGACAGCGCGGCCATCCTGGCGAATCTCGACCTCGTCATCGCGGTGGACACGGCGACCATCCATCTGGCCGGCGCGCTCGGCCTGCCGGCGTGGCTGCTGCTGCCCTACGCGCCGGACTGGCGCTGGCTGCTCGACCGCGCGGACAGCCCCTGGTACCCGTCGCTGCGCCTGTTCCGCCAGCCCAGGCCCGGCGACTGGGACAGCGTCCTGCACGCCGTCGCCCAGGAGCTGGAACGGTTCGCCGCGGCTCAGTTGGCGCCGCAGAAGCAGTCGTAAGGATCGTTTCCGCTCCAGCCGGAACGCGGCGCCGCGGCCGGCAGCGCCGGCAACTCCATCCCCGGCAGGGACGCGTTGAAGGCGGCCACGTCGAAGGGCCGCGGGTCCGGCGGATCGAAGCGGAGCGGCGCGCTGCTCAGCGCGTGCCCCAGCAGGGCCGCCCCCAGCAGGGGTATCAGACATTGCTCCACGCGGTCCAAGGCGGCCTCCCCCCCGGCGGCTCCTCCGCCGGCGCGCATCCCGTTTCCCCTCCCCCGTTCTAGCGCAGCCCCCGTCCGGCCACGCCCTGTCCTTTGGTCATACCGGAGGACGGACGGAGCGACGGGAGCTTTCTTCCCTGCACCGCAAGGGCTGCTAGGCCAATTTTTCCCAGCGCGCGGCAAAAACGGGGCCGGCGCGGCCTTTCGTCAGGATTTTCATTACAAAACAAAGGCCTAACAACGGCCGCGCAGTTGGCATCGTCCTTGCTTACCCGAATGGCAACGATTTATGCCCTTTCCGCGTGGAGATCCCTGGCCATGAGCATCTTCGGTTCGATGACCACCGCCGTCCTCGGCCTGAGCGCGCAGTCGAAGGCCCTCGGTCACATCTCTGACAACATCGCCAACGCCTCGACGGTCGGCTACAAGCGGGTCAACACCGCCTTCGAGACGCTGGTGCTGCAGTCCAACGAACGGTTGCACGCTCCGGGCGGCGTGACGGCGGCGCCCGTCTTCATGAACAACATCCAGGGCAACCTGACCCAGGTGCAGAGCCCGACCAACGCCGCCATCCAGGGCCAGGGCTTCTTCAGCGTGTCCAAGCTCAGCCGCGGCCTGACCGGCCCCGGCCAGCAGGGCGAGACGGTGCAGACCCAGACCGGCACGCTGAACGCCGACAACGTCTATTACACGCGCGTCGGCGACTTTGAGCTGGACAAGAACCGCTATCTGGTGAACAGCGCCGGCTTCGCGCTGAACGGCTGGATCGTCGACGACGTGACCGGCCAGCTGAAGAAGGACGTGGTGCAGCCGCTCCAGGTCAACACCCTGACCGACAAGCCGCAATCGACCAACAGCATCACGCTGGGCGCCAACCTGCCGGCCACTCCGACGCCGGGCGTGCCGATCCCGTCCTCCAGCATCCAGGTCTACGACACCCAGGGCAACGCCCGGACCATCCAGTTCAACTGGCGCCAGGACGCCGCCAACGCGTGGCGCCTGGGCATCGACGCGCCGGGAAGCTCGATGCAGCCGGTCGCCGGCTCCTTCGCCGGCGGCGCCGCCAACATGGCGGCGGGCAGCCAAGTGTCCGGCGTGACCCCGGTGGCCCAGGTCAGCCAGGTGCGGGTCGACGGCACGACCACCATTCCGCCCTCGTCGGTCACCATCGGTGGTCGCACCAATTACTATCCGGACGGCACGTCGCAGGACAACATCCGGGTCGGCGATACCTACGGCTTGACTATCAACGGCACCACCGTATCGGTCGGTCCGCTGACCACCGCGACCATTGCGAACTTTTCAAGCTACCAAGATGTCGCAGCCGCCTTGATGGATCAAATCAATGCGCTGCCTTCTGGCCCCTATCAGGCCGAGCTGGACCCCAACGACGGTCGTAAAATCATCGTCAAAACGACAGGAGCAACACCCACGCCGGTGCAGCTCTCCGGGACCTTCAGCAACACCACGCCGCAAAACACCACCATCAACGGTCCCACAACCACCACGACCGGCTCGGTGAGCGGCGACCAGCGCAGCACCTTCACCTTCTCCACCGCAGCAGCCATCGACGTGGGCGACGAGTTCCGCATCACCGTGGCGGGCAAGGAATTCAAGACGCGCGTCACCTCGGCCAACATCGGCACGCTGGGGAACATCAACGGGGTGGTTGCCAATCTGGCCAGTCAGATCAACGCCGCGGTTCCGCCTCTGGGCATCAACGCCATGATCGGCACCGCCACGGTTCCGGCCGGCACGGCTAACCAGCTCGTGCTGGATGGTACGGCCACAACCCAGACCTTCACGACCAGCTATGGCGTTACCAACGCCGATAGCCGCAAGAACAGCATCACCGCTTCTACACCGGTGGCCTACAACGTGTTGACACCAGGCACCGTCCAGACTGCCAACGCCACCCAACCCGAGATTACCCAGGTTGAGTTCCCGACAGCCGCAACCTTGAAGGTGCCGGATCAGTATGTCGTCAATGTGCTGGGCCAGGAGTTCAAGACCACCATCTCCTACGCAAACATCAACACGCTGAAGGATATGAATGGCGTCGTGGATGATCTGGTTGCGAAGATCAACCTCGCCGGATTGGCAGTTAACGCTTCGAAGAACCCTGCGGGTAATCTGGTGCTGACCGGCACCACGGACGGCACGACGCTGAATGTCGGCGCCAACTATCTGGACATCACCGGCACCGACAATGTGCGGGTGGGTGACAGCTACACCGTGCGGGTGGACGGCGTTCCTTATACGGTGTCGGTCACCGGCGACAACATCCTGACCATGGGGACCTACGGCGGCATCGCCAACGCGCTGGCCGCCCAGATCAACTCGGCTCGGCCGCAGGCGCCAGTCATCGCGTCCGTCGAGAACTCGCAACTGCAGCTCACTGCCCGCAACCCTGGCACGGCCTTCAAGATCGACCAGGAATTCTCCAACGGCACGGCCTCCAACAACCAGGTGAACGGCCCGACAATCAGTGCGCCGACGGACTCGCGCGGCCAGCGCCAGGAATTCTCCTATCCGCAGACACAGATCGACATCGGCGACGTCTACACGGTCTCGGTCGACGGCACGCCGATCTCGGTGACGGTGGACAAATCCAACTACGGCAACTTCCAGGACATCAACGGCGTCCTGCAGGAACTGGCCAACCGCGTCAACGCCGCCAACCTGAACGTCGTCGCCACCTCGACCGGCGGCCGGCTAACCCTCACCCACAACACCTCGACGACCGGCAAGTTCGAAGCTAAAGCGAGCATCCAGAACGCCACCGGCAGCGCCGGCACTCTGACCGCCTCCACCACCACCTCCAACGTAGCGGGTGTACGCCAGTCGGAATCGGTGACGCTGACCGGCACACCGGGCGACAAGGGCGCCGAGTACACGGTGACCATCAGCGATACCCCCATCACTTACAAGACAACGGGTGAGGAAACCTCGATGGAAACCATCGCGGCCAGCCTCGCCAATCTGGTGAACAAGAACACCTCCCTGCCGGTGACCGCCAGCGCCGAGGGCAGCGTGCTGAAGCTCGTCGCCAAAACGGCGACCGGCGACCCGGACAACAAGTTCAGGCTGGACGTCAGCGCCCAGGCCGGCACCACCCCCGCGCACGTCCTGCTGAATTTCGGCACCGATCCCGGCAACGTCGGCACCATCACCAGCGTCAGCACGGCCAAGGTCGGCACCGGCACGGCGGTGACCTCCGCCAACCAGGGGCTGGGGGCGGACGCCAACGTGACCTTCACGGTGGATTACGGCTTCGGCCCGCAGCAGATCACGCTGAATCTCGGCCAGATCGGCAAGTCGGGCGGCGTCACCCAGTTCGCCGGCAGCGAGATCAACGTGCGCGAGCTGGTCCAGGACGGCGCCTCGCGCGGCCAGTACAAGGAGGTGGTCTACGGCGACAACGGCGACGTGATCGTGAACTACGACAACGGCCGCAGCCGCACCATCGGGCGCATTCCCGTGGTCACCTTCAACAACCCCAACGCCCTGCAGCGCGAGGCGGGCGGCGTCTACATTGAGACGGACGACGGCGGCCGGCCGAACTTCAACGACCCCGACACCAACGGGGCCGGCGCGGTGGTCGCGAACAGCGTGGAATCCTCCAACGTGGACATCGCGGACGAGTTCACCAAGCTGATCGTCACCCAGCGCACCTACTCCGCCAACACCAAGATCGTCACGACCTCCGACGAGATGCTCCAGGAAGTCCTCGGCCTGAAGCGCTAAGCGCGGTCCTGACCACGCGGGCGGGCGCCCGATCCGCGCCCAGCCCGGCCTATCCCGCAGACGAAAGGTCCAACGACCATGTCCCTCTTCGGCGCCCTCGGCAGCGCGACGGCCAGCCTCCGTGCGGTCCAGGCCCAGGTGAAGCTGGTCTCGGACAACGTCGCCCGCGCCGACGACCCCACCCGCACCCGGCACACCGTGTCGAACGTGCTGGATTCCAACGGGTTCGTCCTCACCTCCCAATACCGCCGCGAGGTCGATTCCGCCCTGCTCAGCCAGGTGCAGGACCTGACCGCGCGCGAGGGCTCCTCGTCCACCAAATCCTCCTACATGCAGCAGTTGGGCGACCTGCTGCGCACGACCAGCGGCAAGCCGCAGCTGAACCAGTACGCCGAAGCCTTCCAGACCGCCTGGAAGGCGGTGGAAACGTCCCCGGAAAGCGAGGTCGCGCAGTACCAGCTCGTCCAGGCCGCCGACACCTTAGCGCGCGAGATCAATCGCGTCTCCCAGGGCGTGGAGGACATGGACCGCGAGATCCAGGGCGACCTCAGCCAGTCGGTCGGCGAGGTCAACCGGCTGCTCAAGGAAATCAACAGCATCAACAACAACATCGTGTCGCTGCAGGGCTACGGCTCGGCCGGCAACGAGGTGGCCGACAAGCGCGACGGCCTGATCCGCGAGCTGAGCACCTACGTCGGCGTGCGCACGATGACCCGCCCGGACGGCCGCGTCGCCGTCTTCACCCCCACGGGGCTGGCCCTGGTCGACAGCCAGGCGGCAAATCTTTCCTACGAGGGCGGCAATATCAACCTGACGGTGGGCAATCAAGTCACCAACGTCAACCAGCACCTGAAGGAGGGCAAGGTCGCCGCGCTGATGAACCTGCGCGCCGACGGCTCGACCTCCACGCCGCCGCAGCCGGCCAGCGCCGACCCGACCACCGAGGTGATCCGCAAGCTGCGCTCGCAGCTCGACTCCTACGCGCAGATGTTCACCAGCCCGACCAAGCCCGGCGAGCCCACCAGCTTCCGCGACGCCTACGACCAGGCCAAGACGGTGCCGGGCGAGGAGGGCACGCAGTTCTTCATGGGCAACGACCGCTTCACCATCCACGTGAACGAGAACCTGCTGAACAACACGAAGAAGCTGAAGAGCGCGGCCGTCAAGGACGTGGTGACGGCGCTCAGCGCCACCGGCCGCAGCTTCCAGGCCGACGGGCTGAAGCTGGAGGGCGCGTCCTTCAGCTCGATCAGCAGCAACATCACCGGCGGCTGGATGGCCGCGGCCAAGACCGCGATGGACAAGTCCTCGTTGGACAAGGACTCCCGCCAGATCCTGGAGGAACGCTACCACGCGACGACCGGCGTCAACATCGACGAGGAAATCGCCAATCTGCAGCAGCTCCAGACCTCCTACGCCGCGTCGGCACGGGTCATGCAAGTGGCCAACACGATGTTTGACGCGCTGGAGGCGATCGTCCGATGAGCTCCATCACCCAAGTCAGCAGCTACGCCAAGTATCTTGGCCTGGTTCGCAACCTGACCAACGGCCAGAACAAGGTGGACACGCTCTCGGAGCAATTGACCACCGGCAAGAAGTCCACCGACCTCAACGCCTACGGCGCCGAGACGCAGAAGCTGCTGGCCCTGCGGGCCGAGCTGGTCCAGCGCGAGGCCTACGTCCAGAACATCAACACCGCGTCGCCGCGCGTGAAGGCGACCGACACGGTGCTGAACAGCCTGGAAAAGATCGCCACGGACTGGCAGAGCAGCAACCTGATGCCGTTCCAGCCGGGCCCGGCCACCGTCACCTCCGCCTTCAACAGCAACCCCGACGCGCTGAAGCTGACGGTCAACGGCGACAAGTCCACCTTCACGCAGAACGCCCGCTACACCGTCACCTCCGTCCCGTCGAAGGACGGGGTCAACGGCTCGTTCGACGTGACGGTCACCGACGGGCTGGGCGGCAAGACCACCCGCACCATCAATCTGAAGACCGTGCCCCCCAGCGACGGCGGCGGCTACAACTTCAAGATCGACGGCGGCCCCGGCGGGGGCGCGGTGCTGAACCTCAGCTTCGACCAGCTCACCGCGGCGTCGAGCAGCACCTTCAACGTGAGCTGGCCGCAGGCCAACGACATGCGCGACCGGGTCGAGGGCGCGCTGCGCGACATCCAGCAGCTCCTGAACGAACAGTTTGGCGACCGCTACCTGTTCTCCGGCTCGCGCTACGGCACCGAGCCGGTCGGCGACCTGCTGGCCCAGCCGCAATCCACCCGCGTGACGCTGAACGGGTCGATGGTCAACACGGACGACTACTTCGAGGTGTCGATCAACGGCAAGCCCTTCGGCTATCAGGTCCAGCCGGGCGATCCGAAGACCGTCACCTTCGTCGCCAGCACGCTGAACAGCCTGATCCAGTCGGCCAACCCGAAGCTGCCGATCATCGCCTCCGCCGCCAACGGGGTCATCTCGCTGATCAGCGAGGACCAGAGCGGGAAGTTCGACGTGACGGCGCGCGTCCAGAACTCGATGAGCATCGACAATTCGATGACGGCGCCGACCACCACCCAGGCGGCCACCCTGCCGGCGCCCGCCGGCACCGGGCTGAAGCAGATCGACAGCTTCGCCCTGACCGGCGACGGCGTGGACATCGGCGACACCTACGAGATCAACGTCACCGTCGGCGACCCGGACGACCCCTTCAACCGGAAATACTATGCGGACCATCCGGACGAGCCGGAGGATTTGCCGCCGTACCAGCAATACACGGTTCGCTACACGGTCACCGAGAAGGACTTCAACAACGGCGTCACCGACGTGTCGAAGGTGGCCGACATGCTGCGCGCCGAATTCACCAAGACCAGCCCGGTGCCGCCGGTGACCATCGACCCCGCCGGCAACGGATCGACCATCCAGTTGACCAGCAACAGCACGATGGACCCCAACCATCCGTCCCGCATCCAGCAGTTCTCCACCGCGGTGCGGGCGGTCAACGGCCAGATCGACAACACCATCTCGGTCGCCACCCTGCCGTCGCAGGCCGACGCGCTGACCGACCTGCCCTATGTGGACCCGCCGGACCTGCCCTTCTACGATTCGGAATACATGTCGAACCGGAAGAACAGCAAGGCGTGGGACAAGGCCGCAGTCACCATCGACGACGGCCAGACGCTGACCTACGGCGTCACCAGCGACGACCGCGCCTTCCAGAAGCTGGTCTCCGCCTTCCGCATGGCCCACGTTGCCGCGTCCAACCCCGGCAAGTACGAGGAATACATCACCAAGTCGCGGGAGCTGATGGCCCAGGCCAAGGACGAGGTGCGGTCGGTGCACTCCAAGGTGGCCTCCGACCTCGCCACGCTGGAGGAGAAGAAGACCGCCCACACCACCGCCTCGGCCACGGTGGTCGAGCGCATCGCCGGCATCGAGGGCATCGACGAGACCGAGGTGGCGGCCCGCCTGCGCACCTCCATGAATGCCCTGGAGGCCGCCTACACGGTCGCCGGCCAGCGCCAGAAGCTGTCGCTGCTCAACTACATCAGCTGAGGGGGGCACCGGCTCCCTCCCGGGCGCAACGGAGAGGGAGCCGGTGCCGAACAAAAAAACCGGCGTCCCGAGGGACGCCGGTTTTTTCATGGAACGCGCGTGGCTCTCAGATCGAGATGCGCAGCGACTGGCGTGGCGGCTGGCCGTCCGGCGCCGCGACCGGAGGCGCCATTGGGGGCGCCATCGGGGGACGGGCCGCCTGCGCAGCCGGAGCCGGCTGGCCCGGAGCGGCCGTGTCCGGACGGGCGGTCAGGCCGCTGGCCACCGACCGGTTGATGCTGATGAGGGTGTCCAGCTTCGACACGTCGAGATCGACCAGGCGGGCCATCGTCTCACGGTCGACCAGCAGCGACAGGGCGGCGATGTTGGTGCGCACCTCCGGCGGATGGCCGCAATCGTCCTCGGTCATCGCGGCCTGGAAGATCGTCCACAGGCGCTGGTTCAGTTGCAGGGCGGCGCGGAGCGTCTCTTCGTTCACGGGGCTGCGCCCGGCATCGAGCAGGCGCCGTGACGCCTCCGCCAAAGCCCAGGCCTCGACATCACGAGGATTGTCGGAGGTCGGCTTGTTCGCGTATGTCGGTGTCGGCTTCATTCCAAACCCTCGGGACAGGCCGCCGGACAGAGCAATGCTGTATCAGGTCCGGACCAAAAGGATTGTCAGCGATCCTTCAATCCTTGTCAACTTTAGGGACCTGTTTCCGGTGATTTGCAAGGATTTGTCACGACTTCGCGCCGTTCCTGAGTTGCCGGCCCGAACAGTTCCTCCGCCGCCTGCTCGACCGCGTCCACGGAGATGCCGTCCATCAGTCCGGTGGCCCGCGGGTCGGCCTTCTGGCGGGCCAGCAGTTCGGAGCGCGGAACCCGGCTGATCACGGTGCGCGCCGCCACACCCCACGGGCCGTAGATCTCCGGGAAGCCCGGACCGAACAGCCCGACGGTTGGCGTGCCGGCGGCGGCGGCGATGTGCATCAGCCCGGAATCGTTGCCGATGTACAGCGCCGCCCGGCGCACGCAGGCCGCCGCGGCCATGGGGTCGGTGCGGCCGGTCAGGTCGATGGCCCGGCTGCCCAGCGCCTCCAGAACCGGGCGGGCGCGCTCGCGCTCCGGACCGGCGGCCAGGACGGCGACGCGCCGGCCGGACAGCCGGCCGCCGGGGCCGGTCAACCGTGTTGCAAGTTCGGCGAAGCGCTCGGCCGGCCATTCCTTGCCGGTCCAGTTGGCGGTCGGGCCGATCGCCAGGAACGGCTCCGTCCCGCCGGTCAGCAGCCGGTCGGCCTCGGCCTCGGCCGCCGCGTCGATCCACAGGCGCGGCGACGGCGGCGGCGACAGGCCGAGCACCCGCCCGATCTCCTCCACCTTGTGGAGGTGCGGGGCGCGGGCGTGGAAGAAGCGGCGTTTCGCCAGGACGAGCCGGCCGACCGCGGAGTTGCGCAGGTCCACCACCAGATCCCAGCGCGTGCCGACGCAGGCCCGCCACAGGTCGATCCAATGCCGCGCCCAGGCCCGCTTCGGCATCGGGATCAGCCGCTCCAGCCCCGGCACGGAGCGGAACAGCGGCGCCGGCAGCGGTCCGCAGGCGATGGTCAGCGCGGCGTCCGGATGCCGTTCGCTCAGATGGGCGAGCAGCCCTGTGGACAGGACCGCGTCACCCAGACGGTTGGAGGTGATGAACAGGATGCGCAAGACCCGGCCCGCCTCCCTCAGCCCGCCGCCGCTTCGCCGCCGGGCGGCACGCGCCGCCGCAGGTTGCGCGACAGGATCCAGGCCGCCGGCGCCAGCGCCGCCACCGGCAGCACATACATCAGCGGCACCAGCACGGTGACCTTCGCGGCGAGGCTGGACAGGCCGAGGACGGCCGACTGGATCGCCATCACCACCAGCACCGCGGTGGTCACGCGCACCGACTGGCCGCGCCGGTTGAATTCGCCCGACAGCAGGCAGGCCAGCGCCACCATGGTGTAGGCCAGCGCCAGCAGGGGCGAGGACAGCCGGTGGTGCAGCTCCGCCAGCAGATCCCGCATCATCTTCGAGTCCTCCGCCAACTGCGGCGACGGGTGCAGAAGCTCGTCGGTGGAGCGCTCGCGGGCGTCCGGATAGCGCTCGGCGCTGGCGCTGCTCAACACCTTCAGGTCGACGGCGTAGCGTTCGAAGAAGAGCTGCGACAGACGGTTGGTCTTGCGGTCCAGTTCCTGCCGGTTGCCGTTGTAGACGACGAAGCGCGCGCCCTCCGACCCGGTCAGCATCACCGCCCGCTCGCCCATGATGGTCACCGGCTTTTCCGGAACGCGCCCGTCATGGATGATCACGTTGTGCAGGTTGGCCTCGCTGTCGCGCTCCCGCACGAAGACGCTGAAGCGGTCGCCCACCTCGTTGAACACGCCCTCGCGGAGGAACAGCTGCGAATAGTCGCTGCGCACCGCGTATTCCATGCGCACCAGCTCCTGGTGGGCGGCGGGCGTCAGCCACAGGTTCAGCACATAGACCACCACCGTCACGCCCGAGGCCAGCAGCATCGCCGGCGCCGCCAGGGCGAAGGGGCCGACGCCGGCGGCGCGCATCACCACCAGCTCACTGTCGGTCGCCAAGCGGTTGTAGGTGAACAGCACCGCCCCGACCAGGGCCAGCGGCAGCACGATGCCGAGGAAGGTCGGCACCGTCAGGATGAGCAGCCACAGGAACACCCGCATCGGCGCCCCGGCCTCCACCACCATCTCGATCAACCGCAAGGACTGGCTCAGCCAGATCGTCAGGGTCAGGCCGGCCGTGGAGTACAGGAGGGCGATCAGAAGATTGCGGAAGAGATAGCGTTGCAGTCGGTTCATGTGCTTGCGTCACGGGGAAGCCCGGCGAGAAGCTGACGGGCTCGGGCGTCCGGGTCAAGTGTTGATCTGGCCGACGACCCGGCGCACCGAACTTTTGCTTCGCAAGGCCCCGCGGCATCAGGCGGTGCGCACCGCGGTCAGGAACACCTCCACCTTGCTGCGCAGCCCGTCCGCCTGATCGGACAGCGATCCCGCGGCCTCCAGCACGTTGCGGGCGACGCTGCCGGTCTCGCTGGCCGCCCGGTTCACGTCGGCGATGTTGGAAGTCACGTCCTGCGTACCGGCGGCGGCCTGCTGGATGTTGCGGGCGATCTCCCGCGTCGCCGCCTGCTGCTGCTCCACCGCCGCGGCGATGGTCGAGGCGACCTCGCTGATTCGGCCGATGGTGCCCATCACGTCGCCGATGGAAGCCACCGCCCCCTCGGTCTCGCTGCGGACGGAGACGATCTTCGCCGCGATCTCGTCGGTGGCGCGGGTGGTCTGGTCGGCCAGCGCCTTCACCTCCGCCGCCACGACGGCGAAGCCCTTGCCCATCTCGCCGGCCCGCGCCGCCTCGATGGTGGCGTTCAGCGCCAGCAGCCGGGTCTGCGAGGCCACCTGGGTGATGAGGTCGATCACCGCGACGATCTCCGCCGAGGCGTTGGCGAGGCTGCGCATCGCCTGGTCGGCGCGCTCGGCCTTGTGAACCGCCTCGTCGGCGATGGCGGTGCTGCTGGCGACCTGGCGGCCGATCTCCTGCACCGAGGCGGCCAGCTCCTCGGTCGCGGTGGCGACGGTCTGCACGTTGGCGCTGGCCTGCTCCGACGCGCCGGCCACGGTCACCGACTGGCGGGTGGTCTGCTCCGCCGTGGCGGCGAGCTGGCTCGCCGTCGCCTTCATCTGCACCGCGGCGGCGGAGACCGAGCCGAGCACGGCCGCCGCCTCGCGGTCGAAGCGGCCGGTCAGCTCCTCGATGGCGCGGGCACGGCGGGCGCGGACGTCCTGCTCCGCGTGCTCGCGCGCCGCCGCCTCGCGCGCGGCGATCATGTTGTCCTTGAAGACCAGCACGGCCTTGGCCATCTGCCCGATCTCGTCGCCCCGCCCGGTGGCCGGCACGGGCGTGGCGGAGTCGCCGTCGGCCAGCCGCCGCATCGCCTCGGTCATGGCGCCCAGCGGCCGCACGATGGAACGGGACGTCAGCAGGATTGCCGCCGCCGCGATCAGCAGCCCCAGAGTCAGCAGGACCGCCTGGATCAGCACCAGACGGTCGGCGCCCTGGATCATCCCCTCCGTGTCGGCCTGCAGCAGGGCGCGCTGGCGCGGGATCAGGCCGCTGGCGTCGTTGGAGCGGGCATCGCCGACCAGCAGGCTCATCACCTGATTGGCGCGCGGGATGGCGTCGTCGTTGAGGGAGTTCAGCGCGCCCATCTGGTCGCCGATGGTGCCCAGCGATTCGGCCATGTCCTGGTCGCGGCGCAGATGGTCGAGCAGCGGCTTCACCGCGTCCCAGGTGGCCTGGACCTGCGGATCGGACCAGCGGGCGGACAGCCCGTCCAGCTCCTGGCGCAGGGCGTCGATGCGGTCCCAGGCGACGTTGCGCTCCTGCTTCAGATCTTCGCGGTTGGTCAGCAGATAGCCCTGCATGGCCGCGTTGGTCGCGGTGACCGAGGCGACGATGCCCTGCCCGGCCAGCGCCGTCGGCATGCGGACATCGGCCACCAGACGGCTGAGCGTCTTCCCGTTGTCGGTCAGCAGCAGGCCGGTGCCGACCGTCACCACCAGCACCGCGATCACCGCCGCGAAGCCGATGGACAGCCGCTGGCCAATCCGCAGATTGCCGAGTGCCTTCATTCGTTCCTCCCGTGCAGCCCCTTGTCGGGCGCTTGTTTTCTCGACCGGACGTTGCTGTGTCGGTCGCTGCCCTTATCTGGGAACGAATGATGGGCCAACAAACATTAAAGGAGTGTTTCCAGCACCGAGGCCGCCTGTTGCGAAGGGCCGGTCAGATATCCTCGGCGCCCAGGTAGGATTCGATCACCTTGGGGTTCGACACAACCTCGGCGGGCAGCCCGTCAGCGATCTTCTCTCCGTGGTCCAGAACGACCACCTGGTCGGACAGGGCCATCACGGCGCGCATCACATGCTCGATCATCAGGATCGTCATGCCCTCGCGCCGGTTCAGGTCGCGCAGCACCTCGACCATGCGGTCGACCTCGGTCGGGCGCAGGCCGGCCAGCACCTCGTCCAGCAGCAGCAGGATCGGGCGGGTGGCGAGCGCGCGGGCGACCTCCAGCCGCTTGCGGTCCGGCAGGGTCAGGCTGCGCGCCGGGCGGGCGGCCTGATCGGCCAGCCCCAGCCGGTCCAGCACCGTCCGGGCGTGGTCGCGCGCCGCCGTCACCGACCGTTCGCGGGCCAGCGCGCCGACGATCACGTTCTCTTCAACCGAAAGCTGTCCGAAGGGCTTGACGATCTGGAAGGTCCGGCCGATCCCGGCGGCGCAGACGCGGTTCGGTTTCAGCCCGGTGATCGCGGCGCCCTTCAGATGCACCCGCCCCTCGTCGGGCGGGAAGACCCCGGCGATCAGGTTGAAGGTGGTCGTCTTGCCGGCGCCGTTCGGCCCGATCAGCGCGACGATCCGGCCTTCCGGCACGGCAAAGCTGACGTTGGAAACGGCCTTCAATCCGCGGAACCGCTTGGACAGTCCCTCGACCTCGAGAAGCGCCGCCATCACGCGTCCTCCCCGCGACGGCGGACGAGGCTCAGCCGGGCGGCCAGCCACGGCCACACGCCGTCCGGCCGGTAGACGACGATCACCACCAGCGCCACCCCGTAGAACAGCTGCTTAAGGCCCGGCAGGTCGAAGCCGGTCGCCTCGATCAGGAAGGTCAGCACCTCGCCCAGCGGAGTCAGGATGAAGGCGCCGAGGATCGGCCCGATCAGCGTGCCGATGCCGCCGACGATGGCCGGCAGGATGATCTCGATGGAGCGGCCCATGGAGAAGACCTGCTCCGGAAACAGGTTGTTGAAGTAGAAGGCCTGGAACACCCCGCCCAGCGCCGTCAGGGCGGAGGATACGGCCACCGCCGCGATACGGGCGCGGAACAGGTCGACGCCGACCGCCTCCGCCGCCTCCGGCTCCTCGCGCACGGCCAGCCACTGGTAGCCGAGACGGCTGTGCAGCAGGACCCGCGACAGGGCCAGCGCGGCCAGCACCAGCGCCAGGATCACGTAGTAGAACAGCTCCGGCGAGCCGCGCAGGTTCAGCAGGTCGTTGCCGGCGTCGCCCGCCACCGGGATGAAGAAGCCACCCGAGCCGCCGAACCAGTGCAGATGGTCGAAGCCGATGCGCGCGACTTCGGCGAAGGCGATGGTCAGCAGCGCGAAATGCACGCCGCGCACCCCGAAGCGGAAGCCCAGGAAACCGATGAAGCAACCGGCGGCGGTCGCCGCCAGCATGGCCACCCACATGCCCGCCCAGGGGCCGATCCCGAAATGCACGAACAGCGCGGCGCTGGCGTAGGCCCCCAGCCCGACGTAGAGCGCGTGGCCCAGCGACAGCAGGCCGGAGAAGCCCATCATCACGTTCCACGCCTGCCCGACATAGGCGAACCACAGCACCGTGGTCAGCACCGACAGGACGTAACGGTCGGCGACCATCGGCGCGGCCAGCAGCAGCGCACCGCACAGCGCCAGAAGGACGATCCCGCGCCCCGTCACGACCGTTTCCCCAGCAGGCCCTGCGGGCGCAGAAGCAACACCACGATCAGCACACCATAGCTGAAGAGGGATTTGAGCGACGGGTCCAGCAGGAAGCCGGCCATCGCCTCCGAGAAGCCGATCAGCATGCCGCCCAGCAGGGCGCCCGGCAGACTGCCCAGCCCGCCGACGATGACGATGATGAAGCTCAGCAGCGTGTATTCCGGCGCGAGCTGCGGCCGGGAATCGACCAGCAGCGTCATCAGCGCGCCGGCGATGCCGACCACCCCGGCGCCGATGCCGAAGGTCAGCGCGTAGAGCCCGTCGATGTTCAGCCCGACGACGCGGGCGCCCAGCGGGTTGTCGGCGCAGGCGCGGATGGCCTTGCCGGTGCGGCTGAAGCGGAAGAAGGCGAACAGCGCCACCGTCACCACGATCGCCCCGGCCCCGGCGCGCAGCCGCACCGCGTCGAGCAGCAGCGGCCCGATCTCCACCGTGTCGAAGCTGTAGGGCACCATGACGTTGCGCGAATCCGGCCCGAACAGCATCAGCATGGCGTTCAGGATGATCGTCGCGATGCCCAGCAGCAGGATGAACTGCATGTGTTCGGGCCGTTCCACGAAGCGGTTGACCAGCCCGCGCTGGAGCAGCCAGCCGAAGGCGAACAGCACCGCCGCCACGATGGGCGCCGCCAGGATCGGGTCGAGCCCGAGCAGGCTGGCCAGCAGCACGGCGCCGTACATGCCGGCGACCATCATCTCGCCATGCGCGAAGTTGACCACCCGCACGACGCCGAAGATGACCGACAGGCCGAGCGCCGCCAGCCCGTAGACCAGCCCGGTCAGCAGGCCCGATGCGGCGATGTTCAGGTAATAGTCGAACGGCATGCGCGATCAGCCCTTGGCGGAGCCCCAAAACGGCCAACGGAGCCCCGGATGGCCAAGCCTGAGCGGCGTAGCAGTCCTTGGGAAGCGTGGCAAGTTTCCTGTGCGAATCATCGACGCTTTGCATCCTCAGGACGCACGGCCTCAAGACGCATGACCTCAAGACGGGCCTCCTCCAGGCGGGCGCCCAGGGCATCGCCCAGGCAGGACTTCGCCGCGGCGGCGACCACCGGGTCCCCCTCCATGCCGCGGCGGACCCAGCAGAGGGCGGTGATGCGGTCGTCGAAGCGGCGTTCCTCCTGGAGCAGCGCGTAGGCGGCGGCGTCGCGGCGCTCCGCCGGCAGGGCGGCGAGGCGGCGCTGCTGCAGCCCGCGCGCCCGCCCGTCCAGCACGGCCAGGTCCGGAACCGTACAGATCATCCGGCGCAGCGGGGCGCCGGCCGTGGCGCAGCGCGGGTCGGGCAGGATGGGAAGCGGCGGCGCAACCGGTGGTAAGGGGATCGGAGGTGGGGAAGGCGCCGCAGCGACCGCGACGGCGGGTTGCGGCGGCGGAAGGATGGCCGGACCGGAGGCGGCCCCGGAAACCACCTGCGAAACGACCCCGGAGACGACTCGGACGGGCGTCCCGACCGGCACCGCCTCGAACAAGGTCGCGATGTCGGCGGGCAGCATGCGGAAGCAGCCGCCGCTGGCCCGGCGCCCCACCGAATCCGGCGCGTTGGTGCCGTGGATGGCGATGGCGGTCCAGCCGAGGTCGAGCGCGAACCTGCCCAGCGGGTTGGCCGGTCCCGGCGGCACCGACGCCGGCAAAGCCGGGTTCTCCCGGCGCTGGTTGGCGGTGGGGTGCCAGGTCGGGTCGCGCCGCTTGCGCAGGACCCGGCTGTCGCCCAGCGGGATCGCCACACCGGGCCGCCCGATGGCGACCGGGAAGGAGCGCGGGGGACGCCCGTCCTCCAGCAGATGAAGCCGGCGCTCGGTCAGGCTGATGACGATTTGCCGCGCCGGCGTGGTTGCGGCGCTGGTTGCGCCGTCCTGCGCGTGGAGGTGGCCGGGCGAAACGAGCGCCAGGGCAATCGCCAGGGTTGCCGTCGGGACGAGATGCCACAAGAATGTCGCGGTGCGCTGCATGGGAAAAGTTCAGCGCATCCGCCCTAAAAGCGCGTAAACATGCCGTCAGGGACCAAGCAGCAGGAACGCCGACCATGGACACCATCGAACAGACGCTGGCCGTTGCGACCGAACACCACCGCGCCGGCCGCACCACGGAGGCGGAAAGCCTGTACCGGGAGGTGCTGGCGGCGTCGCCCGGCCATCCGGACGCGCTGCATCTGCTCGGCGTCATCGGGCTGCAGAGCGGACGGCCGGCGGAGGCGGTGGACCTGATCGGACGGGCGGTGGCCGGCGACCCGACCTCGCCCCTGCTGCACGCCAACCTGGGACACGCCCTGCACGCGACCGGCCAGTCCCGCGACGCGGCGCTGAGCTTCGCCCGCGCCCTGACCCTGCTGACCAACGAGGGCGAAGGCTGGGGCAACGTCAGCGCGCTGGCCGGGCTGATCCGCCGCTACGACGACGAGACCCGCCGCGCCGCGGCGGCGGAAGTCGACGCGGCCTACACCATGGGCGACGTGATGCGCCGCCACTCGCTGCTGTTCCTGCTCGACGGCGACGTCGCCCATTACGAGGCGCTGACGGACGCCGTGCTGGAAGACCCGATGCGCTTCACCGTGCCGTCGATCCATTACGCGTTCTGGGGCATGGCGATGCAGCTCTTCCAGGGCGCGGCGCGGCGCGGCGACACCGGCGCGTTCCAGTCCGGGAATCTCACCGACTATTACCGCCTGATGGTGGACGAGACGGCGCTGCGCTACCACCTGCGCCGCCGCATGAAGCGCGCCACCCCGCGCGACGCCGTCAAGCGGATCGCCCTGATCACCAACCAGATGCTCGGCGCCGGCCACCAGCCCACTGCGGACGCCTTCGACTTCGCCCGCCGCCTGCAGGACGAGTTCGGGCGCGAGGTGGTCATCATCAACCCGAACGCCATGGCGATCACCGGCGAGAACGGCTTCGTCCCCGAATATTCCTACAACATCACCGAGGAGTATGAGGGCGAGCAGGTCATCGCCGCCTTCGGCGCACGGGTCCGCATGATGTCCTTCCCGCAGAAGCGCTTCGACGAGGAGAAGGTGAACGCCATCGTCGATTACGTGGACGGATTCGATCCCGACGTCATCGTCGCCTTCGGCGGCTCCAACGTGGTGGCCGACCTGTTCTCCGGCGCCCGGCCGGTGATCTGCCTGCCGACCTCCTCCGGCCTGCCGCTGTCGATGGCCCGGCTGGTGCTGGGCTATGGCGAGACCGACACCGTGGCCGGCTGGCCGGCGGACATGGCGGAGCGTTTCCGTCCCTTCTCCTTCGGCTGGACCCTGCCGCCCACGGGGCCGGAGCGCAGCCGCGCCGATTTCGGCCTTCCCGAAGCCGGGCCGCTCTTCCTGATGGTCGGCAACCGGCTGGACCAGGAGGCCGGTCCGGAGTTCCTGGCGCTGGCCGACTCGCTGCTCGACCGCCTGCCGGAGGCCCGCATCGCCGTCGCCGGCGGCGTGGAGGCTCTGCCGCAGCGGATCGCCGCCCTGCGCAACGCCGACCGCGTCCACACGCTGGGCGACGTCGAGGATGTGCGGGCGCTGCACCGCCACGCCACCGCCTACCTGAACCCGCGCCGCCAGGGCGGCGGCGGCAGCGCGGCCTTCGCCCTGGCCGACGGGGTTCCGGTGGTGACCGTCGCGGCGGGCGACGTGGCGACCGTCGCCGGACCGGCCTTCACCGTGGCCGACGACGCGGCCTATCTGGAACGGGCCATCACCCTGGCCGGCGACGCGGCCTTCCGCGACCGGCAGTCCGCCGAGGCCCGCGCCCGTTTCGCCGAGGCCGGCGACCGCCGCGCGTCGGTCGAGCGCCTGCTCGCCTACGCGCTGGAAGCCCAGACGGCCTAAGGAAACGGCACAAAAAAGAAGGGGACGCGGCCGCTCCGACCGCGCCCCCTTTCACCCTCCCATTGGTCAGGAGCGCTTGCCCCAGCCCGGCATCGGGAACACCGGCTCCATCTCCGCCGAGTCCTTGGGCAGGACCACGGTCGGACGCAGGTTGCGGTTCTGCAGGCAGGCGGAGATGAGCTGCGTGTTCTGCCCCTTCTCGTCGAAGGTGATCGCCGGGCCGACCATCATCTTGTCCTTCAGGTTGGTCTGGCGCAGGGCCTCCAGCAGGGTGGCCGGCTCCGCGGTGCCGGCGCGCTTGAAGGCGTCGGCGGCGACCAGGATCGCCTCCAGCGTGAAGGCGACGTTGAAGGCGTAGCCCTCGAAGCGGTCGTTGGGATACTGCTTCTTGAAGGCCGCCTCGACGCGCTTGGTCAGCTCCGCCTTGGGGTCGTACCAGGGCAGGTTGGTGATGGCGTAGTCGGCGTACTTGCCCAGCACCTTGTAGAACTGCTCGTCATACAGGCCGGGCGAGCCGGGGGAGACGACGCCCTTGGGCTCCCAGCGCTGCTTGACCATTTCGCGCACCAGCATGATGGCGTCGTTGGCGCGGGTGGTGACGATGGCGAGTTCGGCACCGGTCGCCTTGGCCTTGGCCACCTCGACCGCGAGGTCCTGGGCCTTGGGGTCGTAGGAGATGCTGTCGACGATGCCGAAGGGCATGTCCAGCTTCGGGAACAGGGCGTCCATCGCCTGCTTCTGCGCCATGCCGAAGGTGTCGTTGGCGTGCAGGAACACCGCCGTCTTCGGGGTGACGCCGCTGACCGCGAACAGGTCCTTCATCAGCGCCAGCCCGTTGGTGACGAGCATCGTCGAGGTCGGGAAGTTGCGGAAGACGGTCTTGTAGCCCTGCTCGGTCAGGCGGTCGGCGGCGGCGATGTTCATCACCAGGGGCACGCCGCGCTGTTCGCAGACCTGGGCGGCGGCGGCGGTCTGGCCGCTGTCGAAGGCGCCGACGATGACGTTGGCGCCGTCGTTGATCAGCTTCTCGGCGCGCGAGCGGGCGACGTCCACGTTCGATTCGGTGTCGGCGGACAGGATCTCGACCTTGTAGCCGAGTTCGCCGAGGATGGCCGGCGCGATCTCGGCGCCGCGCTGGCAGGCCTGGCCCGCCTGGGCGAGCAGGCCGGAGCGGGGCAGCAGCACGCCCACCTTCAGCGCGGCGCCCTGCGCGAAGGCCGGCGCCCGGCCGAAGGTGGCGAGCGCGCCGGCCGAGAGGGCGACCGAGGCCGCGGCGGTGCCGAACTGACGGCGGGTGAGTCCTCCCGTGGACCCATTCTTGCTGATGCGATGATCGTTCATTATCGGGTGTTTCCCTGAGGCATGGTCCCGGAGCGGATGATTTCCCCGCAATTGCCTTTGTGTCAAAGTGGAATCCACCGCAAGGCGACACACGGACGAAACGGACCCCACCGAATGGCGACCATCGAGGAGGCGCTCGGCATCGCGCTCGACCATCTGAAGGCCGGGCGGCAGGACGAAGCGGTGGAGCTGTACGGACGGATCCTGGACGTCGCCCCCGACAACCCGGAGGCCCTGCACCGGTTGGGCCTGCTGGCGGCGCTGGGTGGGGACCGCGAACGCGGCATGGCGATGATCGCGCGTTCGGTGGAGTTGGACGGCGGGGACGCCGACGCGCACTTCAACCTCGGCGCCCTGCTCCACGTCGCCTGGCGGACGGAGGAGGCGATCGCCGCCTACCGCCGGGCGCTGGCGCTGCGTCCCGACTTTCCCGACGCCGAATACCACCTGAGCGAGGCCCTGCAGGCCATTGGCCGCATCGGCGAGGCGCTGGAGGCGCTGGACGCGCTGCTGGCCCGCCACCCGCACTTCGTCCCCGGCTGGCGCCAGAAGGGCGACATCGAGGCCGACCTCGGCCGCCCCGGCGCCGCCGTGTCCTTCTACGAGATGGCGTTGGCCATCGATCCGCGCGACGAGGGGTCGCGGGAGCGGCTGGCGGCGCAGACCGCGGCCTACCGTGCCCGCCGGGCGATCCTCGACGGGGCCGGGCCGGACGGGCGGCTGGACCTGCGCGACGTCACCGTCCTGGTCCCCTTCCGCGCCGACAGCGAGGACCGCAAGCGCAACCTGCGCTGGATCGTCTCCTTCCTGCTCAAGCACGCCGACACCACCATCCTGATCGGCGAGGACAAGGCGGGGCCGAGCGACGTCGCCGACGCGCTGGGGCCGGAGCTGGCCGCCCGCTGCCGGCACCTGCATCTGAGCGGCAACGACACGCCCTTCACCCACAAGGCCCATCTCCTCAACCGCATGGTCGAGGCGGCGGACACCCCCATCGTCGCCCTGCACGACACCGACATCGTGGTCGATCCCGTGCAATACGCTCTGGCCCGCGACGCGGTGCGCGGCGGGGCGGCCATGGCCTTTCCCTACAACGGACTGTTCTTCTGGATTCTCGGGCGCGAGGTCCACCGTTTCGGCCACACCCTGTCGGCGGCGCCTCTGAACGCGGTCTGCCCGCGCTTCCCGCTGATGCACCGCGATTCGCCGGGCGGCGGCGCCTTCTTCGACCGGGCGGCGTTGCTGGCGGCGGGCGGCTACAACGAGCGCTTCGTCTCCTGGGGCTACGAGGACGACGAGATCGTGGTGCGGCTGCGCCGGTTGGGTCTGCGGGTGGAACGGGTGCCCGGGCCGCTCTACCATCTGGAGCACGCGCGGCCCGAGAACTCCACCGACCGGAATCCCTTCATCGACGCCAACAAGGCGGAGCTGGAGCGCATCCAGGCCATGGACGCCGCCGCGCTGCGGGCCGAGATCGCGGCCGGCCGCCTGCGCCGGCCCCTGTTCTCCAGCGCCGGGTAGGAAGGGAGCCGGTCAGCCGGCCTTGTGCAAAACGAACTGGTTCGCTGCGAACTGGCCCACGGCGAACTGGGCGAACGCCCCTATCACTATGCCCCAACCTCCTCTAATTTAAGACTTTCTAATTCGTTGAAATTGTACGGCCTCGCAAAGGGAAATGGGGAGCAACCCTGCCCTGCCCGCTGTTTCGGTGTGGCTCCCTTCACCATGCCAGCGACCGATCATGCCCCTGCGCTCCGCGCCCCCTCTCGCCGACAAGGACCCCTTCGACATCGACGAGGCGTTCCGGCGCCTGCGTCAGGCCGTGGCCGGACGCCCGAAGGCCGCCATGTTCGCGCTGCGCGACCGCGGCTACGACAGCCCCTTCGAGCAGCTGGTCGGCAGCCTGATCTCCGCGCGAACGCGCGACGAGACGACCATCGTGGTGTGTGAGCGGCTGTTCGCGGTGGCGCGCACGCCGGAGCAGATGGTCGCCCTGACGCCGGAGGCGCTGGCCCGCCTGCTCGACGGCGCGACCTTCCCGGAGCCGAAGGCGCGCGACATCCGGGCGCTGTCCCGTCGCATCATCACCGAGCACGACGGCGAGGTTCCCGACACGCCCGACGCCCTGATGGCCTTCCACGGAGTCGGGCCGAAGATCGCGGCGCTGACCCTGGCGGTCGGATTCGGCATCCCGGCGGTGGCGGTGGACGTGCATGTGCACCGGATCGTCAACCGCTGGGGCTTCGTCGCCGCACCGACTCCCGAGCGCACCATGGTCGCGCTGATGGAGCTGCTGCCCCGCCACTACTGGGTGGAGATCAACGAGCGGCTTGTGCCCTTCGGCAAATGGATCTGCACCGGAGACCGCCCACGCTGCTCCACCTGCGCCATGCTGTCCATGTGCCGGCAGGTGGGGGTGACGACCCACCGCTGAAGCTTCACGGCGGCGGGATGCCGCACTTCGCCGCAGGCCGCGACATCCGGTTGCAATTAACTGCGTTTTTTCTCCATTTTCATCTTACCGCCGCAGACAGGCAACCGCCTTGCTCCAAGGCCGCGGCATGGAGAACACGCAATGATCGTGGTAACCCGTTTGCGGACGGCGGCCATTCGTCGCGCCGCCCTCGCCACCGCCACGCTGTTCGCCCTGGCCGGCGGGGCCTCGGCGCAGGACAAGCCGGCCGCACCGGGGCCGATCGTCAAGACCCTGCTTCAGGCGACCACCACCGCGGACGGCAAGGCCTTCGCCTATCCCGACGGTAAGCCGCTTGTCACGGCGCGGCTGGTCGAACTGCCGCCCGGCGGGGAGATCATCCGCCACCGGCACGCCGTTCCGCCGTTCGTCTACATCCTGGAGGGCGAGCTGACCATCGCCAGCGACAGCATGCCGACGCAGGTCTACAAGGCCGGGGACTCCTACATCGAGCAGGCGGCATGGCACAGCGGCCGCAACCTGGGCGACACGCCGGTGCGGCTGCTGTCGGTCTACCCCGGCGCGGAGGGCGTCGCCCTGTCGGAGCGCCCGCAGTAACCCGGTTCGCCGGGGCGGAGCGCGGTGGTTTGATTCACGTCATCGCGGGCGTCGGCGAAGCTCGGCCATGGTCGCCGCCCGTCCGTTGCCAATCCACCCAGGGACCCCGCGATGATCCTCTACGCCCTGCGCTGCGCCTGCGGCCATGAATTCGAACAGTGGTTCAGGAACATGGCCGATTACGACACCCGCAAAGCCGATGGCCTGTCCTGTCCGTCCTGCGGCGGGACCGAGGTGGCGAAGGCGATCATGGCGCCGCGCGTCGGCGCGTCCAAGCCGTCGCCCGCGCCGATGCCCGCCTGCAACCCGTCCGGCTGCGGCAACGCGATGTGCCCGATGTCGCAGATGGCTTGACCGGCGAGGGCCTGGGACGGCGGATGCCTACCGCCGTCCGCGCCCGCCGCTGGTGAGCGGCGGCAGGGCGCCGGTGGTCAGCTCCTCCCGGCGGCGGCCGCTGCCGAAGCTCGGTTCGCGGCGCTGCCCGCGCGGCCCGTCGTCGCGCGGCGCCGGCCGCGACGCGTTGGTCCGCCCGCTGCGCCACCACGCGAAGCCGATGCCGAGCACCGTCGCCCCGATCACACCCATCACACCATAGCGGGCGCCGTTGGCGGCCCAGCCCGGCAGCATCGAGCCGCTGTCCGCCGCCGGCTCGGCCGCCGCGACCGGCTGCCCGGACGGCGTGGTTGCGGTGACGCTGGCTCGCGGCGCGGCCTGCGGCACCGGACCCTGTCCGGATGGGGAGGCGGCGGCAGACGAGGTGGAAGTGGGGGCACCGGACGGGCCGCCCGACGAATGGCTGCCCGAGGAACTGCTGGTGGCGGGCGGCCCGGCGCTGAACTGCGCGCCGCCGCCGACGCTGCCCGTTCCGCCGTCGATCCGCTGGGTGGGGGCGGCGCGGGGCACCACCTCGCGCTGCGGCTCGCGCGGCGCTTGGCCGGGGCCGCCGCCGCCGACCTTCTGCTGGGCGAGGTTCCCGACCGTCGCGGGGGCCTTGCCCTCGCGTTCGCCCATCATCTTGGCGATGGTCGCCTTGTCGAGCTGGTTGGTCACCGGCAACCCATGGGCGGCCTGATACTTGCCGAGCGCCGCCTTGGTCTCGGCGTGCATCTGGCCGTTGGCCCGCCCGCCGATGTTGTAGCCCTTGTCCTTCAGGATGGTCTGGGCCCATTGGATGTCCGCCGTCGATTGCGCCCGCGCCGGAGCGCCCGCCAGCAGACCCGCCGCCAGAACCGGCACCACCACAGCCAACGCGACCGCGCGGCGCGCGCGGTGCGAACCACCCGTCATGACCATCCTCCGTCCGAGACGCCAACCGACCATCGCCCACCCACTATCGTGGATGCGCAACCGTGTTACCAGATTGCGGCGGATTTCCGGGCGCGATTTTTGTGCGCCTGCGTTGCGGCGGCATCAGGTCCCCCTCCCCCGGCCGCCCCCGGAAGGGCCGGCCGCTTCCCCATCCGTCGAGCGATGCGCGCACAAAAACGTGGTATAGATCCATCATGGCGCATTATGGGGCGCATTGTGGGAGGCCGTGGCATGGCGACTCTGAGACACGCGATCCTGGCGGGCGGAACGCTGCTGCTGGCGGCCTGCGGCAGCACCCCGGCCTACCGGGAATGGACGGCCACGGAAACCACGGCGACCGCCGCCTACGACGAATGCACCGAGCAGGTGGACAACACCATGCGGCTGCGCGGCTATCCCTACCGGCCTCTGCCCGAAACGCCGCAATTCCGCTACCGCAAGGAGATCTTCGCGCTGTGCATGCGCCGCAAGGGTTACACCGCCGAGGATTGAGCGCCCGTCACGGCCCCGGCAGGCCGTAGCGCAGATAGAGCAGGCCGCCGATCAGCACCCCGGCCAGCACCACCGCCGCGTAGAAGCGCAGCGGCAGCCGCACCCTCTCCCGCCGCCGCGGCTTGGCCTCGCCCCTGGCCGCGGAGCGGGGCGCGCCCCTCGCCGGAGCGGCTTGCCGGACCGTTCCGGCCGCTCCCCCCTGGTTGGGGTCGTGCAGTTCGATGAGCTTCCAGTTGAACTCGATCCCGTCGCCGCCCGCCCTGGCGTTGTGGTCGAGCTGGATCAGGCGGAAATAGGCGCGCGGATTCACCCGCACCATCAGGTTGAAGCGGGCGCGGGCGTGGTCGAGGTCCTCCCCGACCTCCAGCGTCTTCCAGCCCTTGCCGCGCGCCTTCTGGATGGCGAAGCGCGTCGGCTGGGCGATGGGAACAGGCGCCATGATCGCGGCCCCACCCTCTTGCGCCCGCCCCCTTACACCGAGGTCGGAACGCCCTTCTTGCGGATGACGTCGGCGTACCAGTGGTAGCTGGCCTTGGGACGGCGCTCCAGCGTCTGGCGGTCCACCTCGATCAGGCCGAAGCGGCGCTGGTAGCCCTCGGCCCACTCGAAGTTGTCGAGCAGGCTCCAGACGAACCAGCCGCGCAGGTCGACCCCCTCCTCCAGCGCCTGATGGCCGGCCAGCATGTGGCGGCGCAGGTAGCTGATGCGGTCGTTGTCCTGGACGAAGCCCTTCGGGCCGGTCTGCTCGGGATAGGCCGCCCCGTTCTCCATCACATAGACCGGCGGGTTGCCGTACTCCTGCTTCAGCTCGATCAGGATCTCGGCGATGCCGTCGGGCTCCACCGGCCAGCCCATCCCGGTCGTCGGCGTGCCCTCCGGCGGAGAGCCGTAGCCGGTGCCGAACAGGCCCGCCGGGTCCGGCTGCTGGTGCATGCGGCTGTAGTAGTTGATGCCCAGGAAGTCGATGGGCTGGCGGATCGCCTCCAGGTCGCCGGCCTTGACCAGCGGGGCGAAGCCGTCGCGCAGAAGCTCCGGATACTCACCGCGCAGCAGCGGGTCGAGGCAGGCGCGGTTCCACACCGCATCCCACATCAGCGAGGCCGCGTAGTTGGCGTCCAGCCCGCCGACCGGCCAGACCGGCTGCAGCGACAGCACGGTGCCGAGCTGCCAGCCCTTGCCGCCGCCCGCGGCGCGCAGAGCCTTCAGCGCCATGCCCTGGGCGAGGTTCTGGTGGTGGATCGCCTTGAAATAGTTGCCCTTGCCGGTCATCCCCGGTGCGTGCCCGCCCAGCCCGTGGCCGAAGATGGCGTGGACGGACGGCTCGTTCAGCATGCTCCAGTGCTTGGCGCGGTCGCCGATCCGCGCGGCGACGAGCTGGGCGTAGTCGGTGAACCAGCCGGCGATGTCGCGGTTGGTCCAGCCGCCGCGGTCCTGGAGCGCCTGGGGCAGGTCCCAGTGATACAGGCAGGGCCAGGGCGCGATGCCCTTGGCCAGAAGCGCGTCGGTCAGCCGGTCGTAGAAGTCCAGCCCCTCGGCGTTGGCCGGGCCGGTGCCGGTCGGCTGGACGCGCGGCCAGGCGACGGAGAAGCGATAGGCGTTCATCCCCGCCTTCGCCATCAGGTCCACATCCTCGGCGTAGCGGTTGTAATGGTCGCAGGCCACGTCGCCGGTGTCGCCGTTCGCCACCTTGCCGAAGGAATGGCTGAAGGTGTCCCACACGCTGGGGCCGCGCCCGCCGGCGGTGACCGCGCCCTCGATCTGGTAGGAGGAGGTCGAGGCGCCCCAGACGAACTTGTCGGGGAAGGCGGCCAGCACTTCCGACGGCTGGGCCACCGCAGCGCGGCGCGTCGTCAGAAAGGCTCCGGCCGAGGCCGCCAGCCCGGTGGCCGCCGCCGCCTTCAGGAAACTCCGCCGCCGCATACCGAATTCCTCTCGCCGTCCGGGTCGTCCGCGACAATGTAAGAAGACCGGGCGTCAGCGCAACAGGCGCCTTGCATCGGAATACCCGTGCCACCGGATTGGCCGGTGTAGGCGTAACCTGGACCGTGGGGTAGTATGACGCCATGAACGGACTCGTCATGTTTCTGCTGATCGTGGCGCTCGGCCTCGTCGTGGCGTCGCTGTTCTCCGGCCTGTTCTTCATGGCGCGCGGCGGACAGGGCGACTCGCGCAAATCGAACCGGGCGATGCGGATGCGCGTGGCGCTCCAGGGGGTGGCGCTGGTGCTGTTCCTGCTCGCCATCCTGACCCACGGCTGATTGAGGACATCCACAGGAATCATGGTCAAGCTGACCCGCATCTACACCCGCGGCGGGGACCGCGGCGAGACCTCGCTGGGCGACGGGCGCCGCGTGCCCAAGCACGACCCGCGCGTCACCGCCTACGGCACGGTGGACGAGGCGAACGCCGTCATCGGGCTGGTCCGGCTGCACACCGCGGACCAGCCGGAAACCGACGCCATGCTGGCGCGAATCCAGAACGACCTGTTCGACCTGGGCGCCGACCTCTGCACGCCGGAGGCGGAAAACCCGGCCTATCCGCCGCTGCGCATCCTGGAATCGCAGGTGGACCGGCTGGAGGCCGAGATCGACGCGATGAACGCCGATCTCGCCCCGCTCACCTCCTTCATTCTGCCCGGCGGCTCGCCGGCGGCGGCGCATTTGCATCTGGCCCGCACGGTGGTGCGCCGGGCCGAGCGGCTGATGACCGAACTGGCGGAGGTGGAGCCGGTCAACCCGGCGGCGGTCAAGTACGCCAACCGCCTGTCCGACCATCTGTTCGTGCTGGGCCGGAAACTGAACGCGAACGGAGCGGCCGACGTGCTGTGGGTTCCGGGCGCAAACCGTTGATGCAATTCCGCCTCCTTCGCGCTTGCGGCGTGGGCGGCGTTGACAGCCAAAACGTCAACTCCTATGGTCGCAGCGCTGTCACAAGCTGCCCGATTCGGCGCCAGCGGCGAAGGTGCGCCTGCATAATTCAAGAAAAGGGTGGGATATGAAGGTCCTCGTCCCGGTCAAGCGGGTGGTCGATTACAACGTCAAGATCCGCGTCAAGGCGGACGGTTCCGGCGTTGAGACCGCCAACGTGAAGATGAGCATGAACCCCTTCGACGAGATCGCCGTCGAAGAGGCCGTCCGCCTCAAGGAAGCCGGCACGGCGACCGAGGTGATCGTGGTCACCGTCGGCCCGACGGCCGCGCAGGAGACCCTGCGCACCGGCCTCGCCATGGGCGCCGACCGCGGCATCCTGGTCCAGACCGACGCCGAGACGCAGCCGCTGGCCGTCGCCAAGGTGCTCAAGGCGCTGGTCGACAAGGAAGGCCCGACTTTGGTCATCCTGGGCAAGCAGGCGATCGACGACGACTGCAACCAGACCGGCCAGATGCTCGCCGCCCTTCTGGGCTGGCCGCAGGGCACTTTCGCCTCCAAGGTCACGCCGGGCGAGGGCTCGGTCACCGTGACCCGCGAGATCGACGGCGGGCTGGAGACGGTGCAGCTGACGCTGCCGGCGGTGGTCACCGCCGACCTGCGCCTCAACGAGCCGCGCTACGCCTCGCTGCCCAACATCATGAAGGCCAAGAAGAAGCCCATCGAGACGCTGGCCCCCGACGCGCTGGGCGTCGACGTGGCGCCGCGCCTGACCACGCTCAAGGTCGCCGAGCCGGCCAAGCGCAAGGCCGGCGTCAAGGTCGCCGACGTCGCCGCCCTGGTCGACAAGCTGAAGAACGAAGCCCGCGCGATCTGAGGGGCCAGTGCGCCTTGAAGGGAAAGTGATCTGACATGTCCATTCTCGTCATTGCCGAACACGACAACGCCGCGCTGAAGGCCGCCACGCTGAACGCGGTCAGCGCCGCCGCCAAGATCGGCGGAGAGATCCACGTGCTGGTCGCCGGCCAGGGTGCCCAGGCCGTCGCCGAGGCGGCGTCCAAGGTGGCCGGCGTGGCCAAGGTGCTGCTGGCCGACGACGCGGCCTACGCCCATCCGCTGCCGGAGAACGTCGCGCCGCTGGTCGTCGGACTGGCCAAGGGCTACGGTCATGTGTTGGCCGCCGCCTCGTCGGAGGGCAAGAACCTGCTGCCGCGCGTCGCCGCTCTGCTCGACGTCGCGGCGATCTCCGACATCACCGGGGTGGTCTCCGCCGACACCTTCGAGCGGCCGATCTACGCCGGCAACGCCATCGCCACGGTGAAATCCGCCGACCCGATCAAGGTCGTCACGGTGCGCACCACCGCCTTCGAGGCGGCCGCCGCCACGGGCGGCTCGGCCACGGTCGAGAGCATCGCCGGGACGGGCGACGCCGGCTCGGCCAAGTTCGTCGGCCAGGAGCTGACCAAGTCGGAGCGTCCGGAGCTGACCCAGGCCAAGATCGTGGTGTCGGGCGGCCGCGGCATGCAGTCGGGCGACAACTTCAAGCTTCTGGAGGCGCTGGCCGACAAGCTGGGGGCCGCGGTCGGCGCCAGCCGCGCGGCGGTCGACGCCGGCTTCGTGCCGAACGACTATCAGGTCGGCCAGACCGGCAAGATCGTGGCGCCCGAGCTGTACATCGCCGTCGGCATCTCCGGGGCCATCCAGCACCTCGCCGGCATGAAGGACAGCAAGGTCATCGTCGCCATCAACAAGGACGAGGAGGCGCCGATCTTCCAGGTCGCCGACTACGGCCTCGTCGCCGACCTGTTCAAGGCGGTGCCGGAGCTGACGGCCGCGCTGGACAAGGCGTAACCGGCCAGTCCTCTGTTGAAGACCAGCGGCCCAAAGACAAGCGGGAAAGCTCATATGTCCACGATCAAGAAGATTGGCATCATCGGTGCCGGCCAGATGGGCAGCGGCATCGCCCATGTCTGCGCGCAGGCGGGGTACGAGGTCGTCATCTCCGACATCAGCGCGGAGATTCTGCAGAAGTCGGTGGCCGCCATCTCCAAGAACATGGACCGTCAGGTTCAGAAGGGGAAGCTGACGGAGGCCGACAAGACGGCGGCGATCGCCCGCATCGCCACCGGATCCGACCTGTCCGTGTTCCATGACGCCGATCTCGTGGTCGAGGCCGCGACGGAGAACGAGGCGCTCAAGCGCGAGATCTTCAAGAAGCTGGTCCCCAACCTGAAGCCCGAGGCGCTGATCGCGACGAACACCTCGTCGATCTCGATCACCCGGCTCGCGGCGTCGACGGACCGCCCGTCCAAGTTCATGGGCATGCATTTCATGAACCCGGTGCCGGTGATGCAGCTCGTCGAGCTGATCCGCGGCATCGCGACGGACGAGGCGACCTTCAGCGCGATCGCCGAGCTGACGGCGAACATCGGCAAGACGGCGGCGGTGGCCGAGGACTTTCCGGCCTTCATCGTCAACCGCATCCTGCTGCCGATGATCAACGAGGCGGTCTACACCCTCTATGAGGGGGTGGGCGGCGTCCAGGCCATCGACACGGCGCTGAAGCTGGGGGCCAACCACCCGATGGGCCCGCTGGAACTGGCGGACTTCATCGGTCTGGACACCTGTCTGGCGGTCATGCAGGTCCTCTACGAGGGTCTGGCCGACAGCAAGTACCGCCCCTGCCCGCTGCTGGTGAAGTATGTCGAGGCCGGCTGGGTCGGCCGCAAGGTCGGCCGCGGCTTCTACGACTACTCCAAGAACCCGCCGGTCCCGACCCGCTGACGCGGCGGCTCCGAACGGAGGCTTTGGCGAGGCCCGTCCCGGGAAACCGGGACGGGCCTCGTTCTTTTGCGGAACCGCTGCGCTCGCGCTCTGTTCGTCCCGCAGGGGAACGGCGGAAAGGACGGGGGCGATGCGGCGCGGCTTCCTGACGGCGATGCTGGTGGTCGGCCCTCTGGCGGCCGGTCTCTCCGGCCCGGTCCTGGCCCAGGCCCCGGGCTCCGTCCCGGCGCCCTCCTCCGCCCTGTCCCGGCAGGAACGCAACTTCATCGCCGAGGCGCTGGCCGACGGCATGGCCGAGCAGGCGCTGGGCAAGCTGGCCCAGGATCGGGCGGAGACGGAACCGGTCCGCCGCTTCGCCCGCCGCATGGCCGACGACCATGGGCTGAAGACCGACCGGCTGGCCGGCATGGCGCTGCGCCACGGCATCCCCATCCCACGCGAATTGGGCCTGTCCGCGCGCGCCCACATGTCCAGCCTGCGCGACACCCCGGAGGAGGCTTTCGACCGCCGCTACATGGCCGCGGAGGAGGAGACCCACGCCCGCGCCATCAAGCTGTACGAGGCGCAGGCCGAACGCGGCGGCGAGACGGGCGATTTCGCCCGCGACGCCCTGCCCATGCTGCACAGCCATTTCGAGGAGGCGCGGGGCATCATGGCCGAGTTGGCGCGCGGCCCCGCCCCGCCGCAGACCCAGGCACCGCCGGGGGATGCTCCGCCGGGAACGTCAGGGTCGTCGGAGTGAGGTCACAACGCCCGATCGGCCCCGTCGCTCATCATGGCCGGCAAGGCGTCCAAAAACGACAGAACCGCCGCTTCCCCACCGGACTCCCACAGGCCGACATGACCGGCACCCTCCAGCGCGACGAAGGTCCTGGGGGCGTTGACGCACTCGAACAGACGACGCGAGTGGTCTGGAGGAATCACACGGTCGAGGGTGCCATGGTAGATGAGCACAGGGGCCTTCAACCGACCGATCTTTGAAAAACTGTCGAACGGATGACGGAGCAGCGAACGCACCGGCAAAAACGGCAGCATCCGCTCGCTGATGTCCGCGATGCTGGTGTAGGGGGCGGCGAGGATGACGGCCTCGACACGCCGTTCCGTCGCGAGCTGGACCGCGACCCCGCTGCCCAGCGAGTAGCCGTGCAAAACCACCCGCGCGCGCGCCGCCTCCAGGAAATCGAAGGCCGCCCGTCCATCCTCATACAGCCCGGCTTCGCTCGGCTTCCCTGGATTTCCACCGTAGCCGCGGTATTCCGCCATGAACACGCCGTACCCTGCGTCGATCAGCGCACGGGCGATGTGGCCATTCCACGCCACCGTCTCGCCATTGCCGTGGAACAGCAATAACGTCGGCTTTTCCAACGCCGTGGGCGCCTTGTGCCAGCCCTGAAGGTCGAGACCGTCGCCGGTGCGGAGGGACACCACCGCCATATCGCCCACGCCGGCCTCCTCCGGAGTCTGTGCGAGCGGGATGGCCGGAAAGATCAGGCGATCCTGGGCCACATACGCCAACAGCAGGGCAACGGCATAAAGCGTCGCCCCCACGGCCAGGATCGCGATCAGGATTTTCATGCGCCTCCGGTGCGCTGGGAAGGAAACCGACCCGGGACGCGCGGGCGGAGCCGAGGCCGAACCCTCACCCGCCTGTCTTCACCACGCCGCCGCGGCTGTCGCGGTTCGGACCGCCGCCGTGGCCCATGTGCTTGCGCAGGAAGGCGATGACCTCCGGCGAGTCCCATTCCACCGCGCCCTCGATGCGGCCAAGCTCGCGGCCCTCCTGGTCCACGAGCAGGGTGGTCGGCAGGCCGCGCAGCTTCAGCGTCTGCATCGAGGCGCTCGACGGGTCGAGGTAGAGGGCGAGGTTCTTCACGCCGGTCCGCTGGTAGAAGGGCTGCACCTGATCCTTGCCGCCGCGGTCCACCGACAGCGCCACCACCTGGAAGCCCGGCCCACCCAACTGCGCCTGGAGGCGGTCGAGCGCCGGCATCTCCTTCACACAGGGCGCGCACCACGTCGCCCACAGGTTCAGCAGGACCAAGCGGTCCTTGAACTCCGACAGGTCGACCCGGCGCCCCTCCCCGTCCAGGAAAGGCAGCTCCGGCACCGACGTCAGCGGTTCCATGTAGCGGAACTTGTCCAGGCTCACCGCCGTCGCTCCGGGAGCGGCCGGGCTGGCCGGCTGGTCCAGCGTCAGCACGGCGGGCGGCGGCGGGGCCGCCGGCCCGGCCAGCGCCATCCACAGCCCGGCACCGCCCAGCGTCACACAAAAGATTGCGGTGGCCGCCAAAGTCCGCATACTCACGCTTCCCGTCCTCCCATCCGTATTGTGCCCGCCATGAGCGCCGAACAGCCCAAGCCGAACTCACAAGACCGCGCCGCCAGCCAGATGTGGGGCGGCCGCTTCGCCCGCGGTCCCGCCGCCATCATGGAGAAGATCAACGCCTCCATCGGCTTCGACAAACGGCTGGCCGACCAGGACATCGCCGGGTCGAAGGCCCACGCCGCCATGCTGGCGCGCCAGGGCATCATAACCCAGGCCGACGCCGATGCCATCCGCGATGGGCTGGACCGGGTCAAGGAAGAGATCGACTCCGGAGCCTTCACCTTCAAGGTGGAACTGGAGGACATCCACATGAACGTGGAGGCCCGGCTGGCCGAGCTGATCGGCGAGCCGGCCAAGCGCCTGCACACCGGGCGGTCGCGCAACGATCAGGTGGCGACCGACTTCAAGCTGTGGGTGCGCGACGCGCTCGACCGCGCCGACCAGGGGCTGAAGGCGCTCCAGGCCGCGCTGATCGATCTGGCGGAGAAGCACACCGACACGGTGATGCCGGGCTTCACCCACCTCCAGGCCGCCCAGCCGGTCAGCTTCGGCCACCATCTGCTGGCCTATGTGGAGATGTTCGGGCGCGACCGCGGCCGCCTGCGCGACGCCCGCGCCCGGCTGAACGAGTGCCCGCTCGGCTCCGCCGCGCTGGCCGGCACGCCCTACCCCATCGACCGCTTCATGACGGCCGACGCGCTGGGCTTCGACCGGCCGACCGCCAACTCGCTGGACGCGGTGTCCGACCGCGACTTCGCGCTGGAGTATCTGGCTGCCGCCAGCATCTGCGGCATGCACCTCTCCCGCTTCGCGGAGGAGATCGTGCTGTGGTGCTCGGCCCAGTTCCGCTTCATCACGCTGACGGACGCCTTCACCACCGGCTCCTCCATCATGCCGCAGAAGAAGAACCCGGACGCGGCGGAGCTGGTGCGCGCCAAGGCCGGGCGCGTGATCGGCAGCCTGAACAGCCTGCTGGTCGCCATGAAGGGCCTGCCGCTGGCCTATTCCAAGGACATGCAGGAGGACAAGGAGCCGGTCTTCGAGGCCGACGACACGCTGGCGCTGTGCATCGCCGCCATGGAAGGCATGGTGCGCGACATGCAGCCGAACGTGCCGGCGCTGCGCGAGGCGACCGACCGTGGCTTCCTCAACGCCACCGACCTCGCCGACTGGCTGGTGCGCGAGCTGAACATCCCCTTCCGCGAAGCGCACCACATCACCGGACGCGCCGTGAAGGCGGCGGAGGACAAGCGCGTCGGCCTGACCGCCCTGACGCTGGAGGAGCTGCAGGCCATCGAGCCGCGCATCACCGAGTCCGTCTTCCCGGCGCTGAGCATCGAGGCGTCGCTGGACAGCCGGCGCAGCTTCGGCGGCGCGTCCCCCGTCCGCGTGCGCGAGGCCGTCGCGGCGGCGCGGGAGCGCTTCCTGTGAGGCGCCCGCTGCTGATCCTGGCGACCGCCGCCGTCGCGCTGACACTGGCCGGCTGCGGCAAGAAGCCGAGCTTCGTCGATCCCCCGCAGGGCAAGGAAGCCGACCGCTTCCCCGGCACCTACCCGAACCCGAAGACCGACCCCAAGCCCGGTCAGCCGTCCTCCGGAGCCCGCTTCCCATGAGCGCCTTCGCCTACCGCAACGGCGTGATGCACGCCGAATCCGTGCCGCTGTCCACCATCGCGGCGGAGGTCGGAACGCCCTTCTACTGCTACTCCACGGCGGCGCTGGAGGCGCATTACAGCGCCTACGCCGGGGCCTTCGCGGGGCAGGACGCCGACGTCTGCTACGCGGTGAAGGCCAACTCCAACCTCGCCGTCATCCGCGCCTTCGCGCGGCTGGGCGCCGGCGCCGACGTGGTGTCGGGCGGCGAGATGCGCCGCGCGCTGGCCGGCGGCATCCCGGCGGGCAAGATCATCTTCTCCGGCGTCGGCAAGACGCGCGAGGAGATGCGCGCCGCGCTGGAGGCCGGAATCCACCAGATCAACGTGGAGTCCATCCCCGAGGTGGAGGCCCTGTCGGAGGTCGCGGTCAGCCTGGGCGTCACCGCGCCCATCGCCTTCCGCGTGAATCCGGACGTGGACGCCAAGACCCACGCCAAGATCGCGACGGGCAAGAAGGAGAACAAGTTCGGCGTCGACTACGACCACGCGCGGGAGGTCTACGCCCAGGCCGCCAAGCTGCCGGGCATCAAGCCGGTGGCCATCGCCGTCCACATCGGGTCGCAGCTGACCGACCTCGCCCCCTTCCGCGCCGCCTACGAGCGGGTCGCGGCGCTGCTCCACGTCCTGCGCGAGGACGGGCACGACATCACCCGCCTCGACCTCGGCGGCGGGCTGGGCATCGTCTACAAGCACGAGGCGCCACCGGACATCGCCGACTACGCCGCCATGGTGAAGTCGATCACCGGCAACCTCGGCTGCCGCATCTCGCTGGAGCCGGGCCGCTCGCTGGTCGGCAACGCCGGCATCCTGGTGTCGCGGGTGATCTACCTGAAGCAGGGGCTGCACCGCCGCTTCGTCATCATCGACGCGGCGATGAACGACCTGATCCGCCCCACCCTCTACGAGGCCTACCACGGCATCGTCCCGGTGACCGAGCCCGCCAAGGGCGCCGCCGCCGAGCCCTACGACGTCGTCGGCCCGGTCTGCGAGAGCGGCGACACCTTCGCGCTCCAGCGCGCGCTGCCGGCGATGGCGCCGGACGATCTGGTGGCGATTCTGTCGGCGGGTGCCTACGGCGCGGTCATGTCCTCCACCTACAACACCCGCCCGCTGATCCCGGAGGTGCTGGTGAACGGCGACCAGTTCTCCGTCATCCGGCCGCGCGTGCCGGTGGAGGAACTGCTGGCGCTCGACCGCGTGCCGGACTGGCTGAAGGACTGACCCGGCCTTTCCGCCGTCGCTTCACGCAGGCCGGGGGAACAGCGTCAGGAAGGGGGCATCCAACCCATAGGGAGCCCCTTTCCATGACGTCCATCCGCCTGAACGGCGCTTTCCGCGACGCCGTCGCCGACATCACCCTGGCCGTCGCCCAGGACCCCAACCTCGTCGCGCTGGTGATGCGCTGGAACGAGGACGACGCCCTTCTCTGGACGCTCCGCTCCCTGCCCAACGGCCAGAACACCGTCCCCGGCGGCGGGGCGGCGCACGCCGAGGAGGCGCTGATCGTCAACTGGGCCGGCTATGTCGCGCAGAACAACGGGCAGGAGCCGAACATCGTCGAGATCCTGCTGACCAAAAGCCCCTGCCTGGACCGCTCCCCGGAACGCCAGATGCTCGGCGAAGACTGGACCAGGGGCTGTTCGTCCAAGCTGCGGCAGTTCATTCTGGACAAGCCCGCCAACGATTGGCGCATCTGCTTCCTCGCCTATTATCAGGAGGACATCCGCATCGAAGCCCAGGCGTATGGCGCCGTCGCGGAGTTCGCCGGGATCCCGCAGGCCGACGTCTATCTGTGGGCGGACCGGCACAAGGGCTGACGCAGGGGCGCTGACCGCGGGACCACGGTGCGAGCGCCCAGGGGGTGCAATAACCGCTGCACAGAACCACCCATAAGGCGTATGATTCCCCGTTCGAGCCACGGACGGGGAACATCATGGAGTGGGACGCGGCCTATGCCATCGGTCAGAGCGCGGTGGACGGAGACCACCAGCGCCTGTTCCAATTGTTCAACCAGTTCAGCGCGGCGATCGCCGCCGGGGAAACGCGGGAATCCGCGAACCGCTTCCTGCGCGAGCTGGCCGATTACTCGGCCTATCACTTCCGCCGCGAGGAAGGACTCATGCACGCGATCGGCTACCCCGACTACGCCAAGCACAAGAAGATGCACGACACTTTCGCCGACTTCGTCCGCCGGCAGTCCGACTCCGGCGCCCGCGATGCGGAGGAGGTGCAGTTTCTCCAGAGCTACGTCGAGATGTGGTTGTGCGGCCACATCCTGGTCATGGACAAATGGTTCGGCGAATGGCTGGACGGGCGGGGCGGGAACTCCGGCGCGGCGGCCCCGACGGCCTGAGCGCCGGTTTGCCGCGCCGGATTGCCGTACCGGTTCCAGGCCCGGCCGGTTTGCTGAACAAGCCTATTTCTTGTACGGATTCGCCAGCCACGACTGCAGGCAGGCCAACAGCTCGACGTCGCCGTCATAGTAGAGCCATTCGGTTTCCTCCTTCGACAGCGGCTTGGTCGGCGACGGCCGGTAGAGCTTGTCGTAGGGCACCGAGAAGACCCCCAGGTCGGGCGCCGTCTCGAGAATCTTCTTCACCCACCCCTCGGCCCTCGCGTAGAGCGTCTCGTAATCCGTGGCGACGGACACGAAGGGGTTGTCGTTGGAGTTTTCCGACTGGCTGCCGAACGAGCTCTGCTTGAGCGCCCAGTCGTTCAGCACCGGATCGCTGGGCTTGGCGAAGCCACCGCCGACGGTGTTCCGGCGGCGCGACCGCCAGTCGGTCGCCTTGGCCTTGTCCGCGAAACGATAGACGAGGACGTGACCGGCCCTGTGGGGGTCGAGGCCGTATCGTTCGCCGGCGGCGTTCATGGCGGAGAAATTCTTGGGGTTCGGCATGAGGACGCTCCTGATCGGGCAAAGTTGAACGGGCGCTGCGCGCCTCGCCTTCTGGAGAACGTCCCGTCGAGCGCGGCCGTGAACGGGAACCGGCGGCGCCGTGCGCAACCATCGATGCCGCCACACCAAGGCCCACGCCGGCGGAATGACTTGCCGTCCGCTTCCCGTATCCTGCTGTTCTTATCGTCCCGGCTGCCATATTTTGGACATGGCCCGATGTTTCGGTAAGGAACCGGCACGCCGGACCGCGACAGACGGCGCAGCCGAGCCTATATCCTGACGATGTTCCGGCGGCGGTTTCTCCTCCCGCCCGATGCCTGACCTGACGGGAGAGCGGCATGAGCGACAGCAAGGACGGGTTCCGCTTTCCCCTGCGCAAGGAGGCGTCCCCGGCACCCGCCCTGCGGGAACCCCGCCTGCGCATGGGGCAGGCGCGCGCCGCCCTGCTCTGGGAACGGCTGTGGCCGGCGCTCTGGGCGCCCCTCACCATCGCCGGGGCCTTCCTCGCCCTGGCCCTGCTGAACGTCTTCCTGCTTTTGCCGGGCTGGCTGCACACGCTGGTCCTGCTGCTGTTCGCCACCGCCATCGGCTGGACGGGGTGGCGCGGGCTGCGCGCCTTCCGCCTGCCCGACGAGAGCGCCGCCCGCCGCCGGCTGGAGCGCGACAGCGGCCTGCCCCACCGTCCCCTCCACGCGCTGCGCGACACGCCCGCCGGCAACGACCCCGTCGCGGCGGAGCTGTGGCGCCTGCACCAGGAGCGGGTGCGCGCCGCCATGCGGCGGCTGCGCGTCGCCATGCCGCTGTCCGACGGCCTCGCCGCCCAGGACCGCTACGCCCTGCGCGCGCTGGTGGCGCTGGTGCTGGTCGCCGCCGGCGGCGCGACCTGGGGCGACTGGAAGCCGCGTCTGGTCGCCGCCGTCACCCCGCATTTCGGCGGGACGGCAACGGCGACGGTCGCGACGCTCGACCTCTGGGTGACGCCGCCGGAATACACCGGCCTGCCGCCGGTCTTCCTGAAATCGGCCAACCCCGCCCACACGCCGAGCCTCGCCGACCCCGTGCCGGTCCCCAAGGGCAGCCTCGTGCTGGCCCGCGTCACCGGAGGCAGCGGCACGCCGTCTCTGGAGGCCGGCACCAAATCTGCCGCCTTCGAGGCGGTCGACTCCTCCACCTTCCAGATCCAGCAGCCCATCGAGGACGGCACCCGCATCGCGGTGACCCAGGGCTCCGGCGTGCTGGGCAGCTGGAACGTGCGGATCATCCCGGACCACCCGCCGACCATCGCCTACGCCAGCCCCCCGGCCAAGGGCGAGCGCGGCGCGCTGCGGCTGGACTACACCGCGCAGGACGATTACGGGCTGGCCGAGGCCAAGGCCGTCGTCCGGCTGGACCTGCCGGAGGGCGAGGCCCCGGCGCTCGACCGCAGCCCGCTGGAGCTGCCGCTGGCCCTGCCCGGCGTCCGCCCGCGCGAGGCGCGCAACGCCGCCTTCCACGACCTGACCGCCCATCCCTGGGCCGGGCTGAACGTCACCATCCGCCTGACCGCGCTCGACGGCGCCGGCCAGACCGGCAGCACGGAGGACGTGGCGATGGTCCTGCCGGAGCGCGTCTTCAACCATCCGGTCGCCCGCGCCATCGTCGAGGAGCGCAAGAAGCTGACCCTGCGGCCGCAGCAGCTCCGCATCGAGGTGGCCCGCGCCCTGGCCGAGATTTCCTCCCGGCCCAGCCAGTTCGGCGGCGATCTGGTGGCCTTCCTGGCAATGCGCACCGCCGTGAACCGCCTGCTGCTCGACGAGGAGGGGGCCTCCGTCCCCGCCGTCCAGCAGCTTCTGTGGGAAACCGCGCTGCGCATCGAGGACGGCGGCCTGTCGCTGGCCGAGCGCGACCTGCGCGACGCCGAGCAACGCCTCGCCGAGGCGCTGGAGCGCGGCGCCGACGACCAGGAGCTGAAGAAGCTGATGGACGAGCTTCAGGCGGCGCTCGACAAGTTCCTCGACGCCATGGAGCAGCAGATGCGCGAGGCGCTGGAGCGCGGCGATCCGATCCCCATGGTGCCGCCGGAAATGGCCGACCAGATGATGGACCGCCAGGACCTGCAGCGCATGATGGAGCAGATGCGGCAGATGGCCGAGACCGGCGCCCGCGACGCCGCGCGGCAGATGCTCTCCCAGCTTCAGCAGATGATGGAGCAGATGCGCAACGGCGCCATGGCCCAGATGCAGCAGCAGGGCCAGAACGAGGCGGCGCAGATGATGCGCGAGCTTCAGGAGCTGACGCAGCGGCAGCAGCAGTTGCTCGACCAGACTTTCCGTCAGTCGCAGGAGCAGATGGGCCGGCAGGACGGGCAGCAGGGCCAGCAGCCGGGGCCGCGCAACCGCCAGGGTCGTCCGCAGCAGGGGCAGCAAGGCCAGCAGGGCCAGTCCGGCAGCCCGCTGATGCAGCAGCAGGCCGAACAGCAGGAGGCGCTGCGCCGCCAGCTCGGCGAGCTGATGCGGCGCATGGGCGAACAGCAGGGCGGCGAAATTCCCCGCCCGCTGGGCCGCGCCGAGCGGGCGATGCGCGACGCCGGCCAGGCGCTGCAGCAGGGGCAGCCCGGCTCCGCCGTGCCGCCGCAGACCCAGGCGATGGACGAGCTGCAGCAGGGCATGCAGGCCATGGCCGAGCAGATGATGCAGCAGATGATGGGCCAGCAGGGTCCGGCGATGAGCGGCCAGCAGCCCGGTCAGGCGCAGCAGCGCCAGGGCCAGGGCCGCAACCGCGACCCGCTGGGCCGCCGCCCCTCCGGCTTCGGCAACTACAACAACGAGGACGTGAAGATCCCCGAGGAGGCCGAACTCCAGCGCGCCCGCGAAATCCTCGACGAGCTGCGCCGCCGCTCCGGCCAGTACGGCCGCCCGCAGATGGAGCGCGAGTACATCGACCGCCTGCTGAAGCAGTTCTGAGGGTGTGCCCCCTCCCCAGCCCTCCCCCTCTTCGAGGGAGAGGGTGCCTTAAGCGAAGCGGCGTCCGTCCCCTCCACCTCGGAGAGGGGGAGGGTTAGGGAGGGGGCCAAGTCGAAGCCCCAGCAGCGTCCTTGCCCGACTGTCGAGGACAACGGCGTCCCGTATGGGAAGCAGACCCCGTGCCTTTTGCGGGGCCGGGGACCGGGCGGCTTTACCGGCGGGCGGCGCTGGTGCAGTATCCGCCGCGCAAGGCGCCGCCGCTTGCCCTTCCGGCACGGACGCCCCCGGACACAACGAACGTTTCCTCATGGTCGCGGTCCTTTCGAACCACGGGTCGGGCGGGCTGGCCCCGCAGCGCCCGGAACTGACGCTCGGCAGCAAGTTCCGCATGATCAACTGGGGGCTGGTGCTCCTGGTCTGCATCATCACGTCGGTCGGGGTGGCCCTGCTCTACTCCGCCGCCGGCGGCAACTGGAAGCCCTGGGCACAGCCGCAGCTGGTGCGCGCCGTCCCCGGCCTCGTCCTGATGCTGATGATCGCGCTGGTCGACGTGCGGCATCTGATGAAGTCGGCCTACGCCATCTTCCTGATCGTGCTCTGCCTGCTGGTGGCGGTGGAGTTGATGGGCCGCATCGGCATGGGCGCCCAGCGCTGGATCGACCTGGGATTCTTCCAGCTCCAGCCGTCGGAGCTGATGAAGCCGGCGCTGACCCTGGCGCTGGCCCGCTACTTCCATGGCATCTCGCTGGACCAGATCGGCCGCCCGCTGCTGCTGATCCCGCCGCTGCTGCTGGTCTTCACCCCGGTGGCGCTGGTGCTGATGCAGCCGAACCTGGGCACCTCGCTGCTGCTGATCATGGGCAGCGGCGCCGTCTTCTTCGCCGCCGGGGTGCGCATCTGGAAGTTCCTGCTGGTCATCGGCGGCGGCCTGTCGGCCATCCCCGTCGCCTGGGAATTCCTGCACGACTACCAGAAGCAGCGCGTCTACACCTTCCTCGACCCGGAGACCGACCCGCTGGGCGCCGGCTACAACATCCTCCAGTCGAAGATCGCCCTGGGATCGGGCGGGCTGTTCGGCAAGGGATTCATGTCCGGCTCCCAGAGCCAGCTGATGTTCCTGCCGGAAAAGCACACCGACTTCATCTTCGTGGTGCTGGCGGAGGAGTTCGGGATGGTCGGCGCGCTGATCCTGCTGGCGCTCTACCTGATGCTGTTCATCTACGGCGTGGTCATCGCGCTGAGCTGCCGCAGCCAGTTCGCCCGGCTGGTCGCGGTCGGCATGACGGCGCAGTTCTTCCTCTACGTGATGGTCAACGTGTCGATGGTGACCGGCCTGATCCCGGTGGTGGGCATCCCGCTGCCGCTGGTCTCCTACGGCGGGTCGGCGATGATGACGCTGATGATCGGCGTGGGGCTTCTGCTCAGCATGTCGGTCCACCGCGAGGTCCGCATCCCCAAGAGCGGCGTCACCGAGGTGTGACGCCACCCGCGGAGGGCGCCGTCAGCCCTCCGAGACCTCGCCGTTCTCCTGGATCAGCACCTTGTCGATGCGCCGGCCGTCCATGTCGACGACCTCGAAGCGCAGGCCGTTCCAGTGGAAATGCTCCGCGGCGATGGGCACATGGCCCAGCCGGTCCAGCATGAAGCCGGCGATGGTGTGGTAATCGCCCTCGCCCTTCAGCCCTCTCACGCCGACCAGCGATTCCACCTCCTCCACCGGGGTCATGCCGTCGACCAGCCAGGAGCCGTCCTCGCGCTGGACCGCGAAGCCGTCGCCTTCCTGCCCCTGTTCGGGCAACTCGCCGGCGATCGCTTCCATGATGTCGGTCACCGTGACGATGCCCTCGACGCTGCCATACTCGTCCACGACCACGGCCATGTGGATGCTGGCCTGCTTGAACAGCTCCAGCAGCCGCAGGACAGGGGTGCCGTCATGGACGATCAGCGGCTCCACCATGGCCTCGCGCAGGTCGAAGCGGCGACCCTGGAGCGCCTGGTTGAGCAGCGCCTTGCTGGACACGATTCCCTGGACCTCGTCCACGTCGCCGCGACAGACCGGGAAGCGGGAATAGCCGCTGGCCTGGATCTCCTTGGCGATGGCGTCGGGCGGATCGTCGAGGTCGATCCAGACGAGGTCGGGGCGCGGCGTCATGATCGACCGCGCGGTGCGGTCGGACAGCCGGAACACCCCCTCGATCATCTGCCGCTCGGCGGGTTCGAAGACGCCGCTCTGCGTGCCCTCCTTGATGAGGCTCTTGACCTCCTCCTCGGTGACGGTCTGCTCGCGCGCGGTGGGCAGACGCAGCAGCTTCATCAGGCCCTCGGTCGAGACGCCAAGCAGCCAGACCAGCGGCATGGCGATGCGCGACAGGACGCTCATCGGGCCGGCCACGCCGGCGGCGATGCGCTCCGCGTTGACCAGAGCCATGCGCTTGGGCACCAGTTCGCCGACAATCAGCGACAGGTAGGTGATCGCGGCGACGACCAGCGCGAAGCCGACCTGCTGCCCGTAGGGAGCGATCCAGGAGACGTTGGCGTCCAGGACGGTGCCCAGCCGGTCGGCCAGGGTCGCGCCGCCGTAGGCGCCGGCGATGATGCCGATCAGCGTGATGCCGACCTGCACGGTGGAGAGGAAGTTGCCGGGGTCTTCCGACAGTTTCAGCGCGGCGCGGGCGCCCTTGCTGCGCGTTTCCTCGGCCATCTGCTGAAGCCGCGCGCGTCGCGACGACACCAGCGCCATTTCCGACATCGCGAAAAAGGCGTTCAGCAGGATCAGCAAAATGATGACCAGAACTTCCCAGATCATGGCGGCGAGCCCGTGGGCGCTCCCTTTTATGAAAACAATTTATCGACGATCAGCATGCCGGCCTGCCCGAAACCGAACAGGACGGCGGCGACGATGACAATGGCGATCAGCCCGGCGACGAGGCCGGCGACGACGAAGGCCCCATCCTTCTCGATCAGCCCCAGCGCGATGAGCGCGATGGCGAAGGCGGGCGGCTGGTTGCCGAAGACGATGGGAAGGGCCAGGATGCCGGCCAGGATCATCACGGCCACGCCGAGCAGCCGCTCCGCCGTCGGGGCGGTCATCGCCGGCAGGCGGGGGCGCAGATGCCGCTCCAGCCGGTCGACGTGGGGCTTCGCCTTGGCGATCACCCGCAGGAAGGCGTCGCGGTCGAGGCTGAGGGCGGCAAGCCGGCGCGGCAGCCAGGGACGGTCGCGCCCGGCGGCGATCTGCGCGCCGATCAGCAGCATCGGCAGGCCCGTCGCCGTCGACAGGCCCGGCACCGGCAGGATGTTCGGAATGGAGAGGATCAATAGCAGGGCGCCGAAGGCGCGGTCGCCCAGAATGCCCACGAGGTCGCCCAGCGCGATCCGCGCGCCATGGTCGTGGTTCAGGAAATCGTCCAGCACCGCCGAAGCGGGGTTCACCGGCGGGAGGCCGGTGGTCGCGGCATCGCCGCGGTCGACGCCCTCCGGAGCCTGACAATCCGGGGACGTGTCGGGAGGTCGGCCGTCGCTCACGGCGCTCCCCACGGAGGCCGCCCGAAACGGCGGAGGGGTAAACCCATGGACCTTTCGCGTCGCAACATCGTAAGGGCTCCTTTTACAGCATCGCCGGTCGACGCGCCAGCCCGTCTGTGGAATGTCCCGCCTCTCAAGGGGATGATGCCACCAACGGCAGGTCGACAGTGAAGGTCGAGCCGCGCCCCGGCGCCGAATCGGCGGTGATCCGCCCGCCGTGCCCCTCCGCGATGGACCGGCAGATGTAGAGGCCGAGACCGACCGTCCCCTCCCCCTCGGTCCCCAGCCGGCCGGTGCGGGCGAAGGGCTGGAAGAGCTGCGCCAGCTCCGCCGCGGGAATCCCCCGCCCGTCGTCGGACACGCGCAGGCGCAACCGGCCACCCACTTCGCTGCCCCCCTCGCCCGCGGCCTCGCTCAGGGCAACGCGCACCCGGCCTCCGCGGTCGGAATATTTGATGGCGTTCGACAGGAGGTTGTTCAGAAGCTGATCCAGCTTGGCCGGGTCGATGTCGGCCATGGGCAGCGGGCGTTCGGGCACGGACAGCTCGATGGTGATGGACTTGCCCTCGGCCAACACGCGATTCATCGAGACGTTCCGCCGGACCAGCGCCACCAGATCGGACGGCCGCCGCGCCAGCCGCAGCCGCCCAGCCTGGAGCGCCGCCAGGGACAGCGCGTCCTCCACCATGTGCCGCATCGACAGGCTGGATTCGCGGATGCGCTCCAGGCAGGCGCGCTCCGTCGCCTCCAGCCGACCGTCCAGCCGTTGCTCCAGCAACTCCGCGAAGCCGACGACGACCTGGAGCGGCGTGCGCAGATCGTGGGCCAGCATGCCCATCAGGCGGTTCTTCTGCTCGTTGCTGGCGGCCAGCTCGGCGTTGGCCTTGGCGAGTTCCCGCTGGACGTTGGCGAGTTCGTTGTTGAGAAGGGTCATCTCGCCGAACAGCGCGTCGGCGCTGGGAAACTCCGGCTTGGGCGCCTCCGCCCTGGTCACCGCCGAGCCGAGGGGGGCGAGCCGTCGGGCCAGCCGCGGATTGAGCGTCTCCAACGCCGCCATCAGCTCGGAAAACGCGCCGGGCGACCGCGCCACGGCCAGCACCATGCCCTCCGCGTCGCAGAGCCCGCTGACATGGACCATGCCAGTTTGGACCATGCCAGTTTGGACCAAGCCAGTATGGACCAAGCCGGCATGGAGCCCCCCGTCGGGGTCGAGGCGGCAGGGCACGGCGTGATCGAGCGTCCATCCGGATTTCCGCAGGCCGCTGAACAGGTCGAGCGCGCCCGCCACCGCGTCCGGACCGAACAGGGCCGGAAAGGGCGTGCCGGGCTTGCCCGTCAGTCCCGGCAGGCCGGCGCCCAAGCGATGCAAGGCGCGCAGCCGCCCGTCGTGGTCGCAGGTCAGGACCAGCGCGTCCATCGCCCCTCCTTCACGCTCCGCCCATCAGGCCAACACCATCACGCCAATGCCATCAGGCAACACCGGCGGCGCGGTCCCGGGTGGCCGGACCGATCAGCCGCTCCGCGATGGCGACGGCCTCCTCGGCGCCGGGGGCGAAGGCGTCGGCGCCGACCGTCCTCCACAAGTCGGGGACGAGGTTGAAGGGGTAGCCGCCGACCAGCACCTGCGGCGGCCGCTCCCACGGCTCGGCGCGCACCGCGGCGATGAGGGCGGCCACCCGTCCGACATGGGCGGTGATGGTGGCCGATACCGCCAGAATCCGGGCGTTCCGCTCCCGCAGCGCCTGGACGATGCTGGTCACCGGCGTGTTGGCGCCGAGATAATGGCTGTCCCAGCCGGCCATCTCGAAGAAGTCGGCGACCATGCGCACGCCGATCTCGTGCTGTTCACCGCTGACGCAGGTGGCGACCATGGACAGGCCGCGCCGCTCGGCGGCGAAGATCGCCGGATAGAGCTGGCCCATTATCGCCTGGGTGGCGGCGGTCGCGAAATGCTCATGCGCCACGGTGATCGCGCGCGTCTGCCACAGCCGCCCGATCTCGCGCAGGGTCGGCTGGAACACATGCAGGTAAAGGTCGGGCACCGTCGCCCCGGCGGCGGTGGCCTCCGTCACCAGCGCCGTCGCCCGGCGCCGGTCGCCGGCCAGCAGCGCGTCCATGTAGGAGCGCGCCAGCGCGCCGAGCGGTGCCTCCGGCCGGACGAAGGGCGGTGCCTCCCGCGGCAGGCCGGGCAGAGCGGACAGTCCCTCCCCCACGCAGGAGCGCACGCGCGCCGCCGTGGCGGGATCGACCCGGGCGGCCACGACGTCGCGCAGGATTTCCAGGCTTTCGCCCAACTCCCCGTCGGGAATGCCGATGCCGGCGAAGAGGATCTTGACCCAGGCCACATACTCGCGGAACAGGGCCGGGCTGTCGCTCGCCACCGCCTCCGCCAGATACAGCAGGTGGAAGCCGACGTCCTCGACGCAGCGCTCCCGCCCGGTCTCGCCGTAGCGGGCGTAGAGCGCCGGCCAGCGCTCGAACTGGATGGCGACGACGGCGCGCGCCAAGTCCTCGCGGCGGTCCACGATGGGATTCGAGGCGATCCGTATCGGGCCCTGGACAGGCCGGACGGTCCCCGGCATGGCACGGCGTCTCCGGTCAGAGGGGTGTTCGGACAGCAAGGTGCGCCCTCCCATCCATAACCGCAACGCCTGACTGCACCGAATCATTCCGTTTCCGGAACGCAGCCTGCCCTTGCGCCGCCATCCATCCCCAACCGCAGGCCCCCTGCGTGGCCGAGTTGGTTCGTTCACAAATCCCACAGAGCCGCGTCCTTACAGCAGGCCCCTAAGCCCATCCGACGACTGGTTCCGGAATCGGAGGATGCGGTTCCAAAGGCCGATGGCTCCATCGCCGCCAAACCAACCGCCGGCAGGAAAATCCTCTGCTTCACTCTCCAGGACTCAGAAGGAACTCCAGAAAATGATCAGATACATTAAACCCGGCAACCTCAGCAACACCCCATCCCTGATAGAATACGTCAAAAGAGTTTTTGTTATTCCTGGAGTTCTTGCGACTCCACTCCCTGGAAACCTGAACGATCTTCCGGATTATACGGGACGGAAGGGGCCGGGATTCTACGAAAAAATCAAAATCATCATGAATATTTTTCAATTTGGGCAGCACAACCTGTATCCAAACACTTTTGATATCAATCCTCAGTTCAGAAAAATGAGCATCGATGCGACAGAAAATAAATTCTCCAGATTGTGTGCGGACATTGATGCCATTAAGAAAATTTACCTTGGATCGGATAATCTTGTAAATCTTTCTGCGTCACAAGGGATATTCAATCCGATTTACGTATACGACCCAATTATCGGCCTCGCACTCCAGAAATCATTCATGGAGAATCAAGCACTGCTTTCGCTTTTGCCGTACAACTACCTTGACCCCATTGAGCAGGTGGCCCTCAAGAAAACAATGGAAATTTTGATGGAGCTGCAGCGAAGCCCGAATGTTGAGCAGCTGACGTTGATAGGTCACAGCAACGGCGGGCTCGTTGCTTATCACATAGGGCGATATCTTGAGGAATTTGCAGAAAACGGATTTCTTGACTATATGACAAACATATACACTGATGAAATGGGAAATCAAAAAATTGACCCAAACGGCCTGTTGAAAAAATTGACGTTTATCGATCCTGGTCTTCAAGAAACTCTTAAAGAAATTATAGCATCAGGAAAACTTGAGATCGTTTCCGTCATGACGCCATTCAAAGAGAGCGTCAAGGCTAACGTCATAGATGTTGCACAAGTCCTCCCGATTGCTCAGTTCTTTTCGGTTGGAGCCAAGCTTTTGGGGTCTATTGGCGGGACAATGGATGGCCAATACCCAAAAGTCCCGCCACAGCTTATTTCCCGAGGGTCCCTGAGCGAAATGACCATACGCGATGGAAAACTCGTAAAACTGTTCCCTGGGCAATCGGATGAAAGCGATAAATACAACAGGACGGACGGAATCCGAACAATAATGGAAGCAACGAAAGCAAATAAATATTGTTTTTTCTCAAAAATACGAGAGACCCCTTCGGAATTCGGACTTGTGAAACCGGACGAAAACGATTCAGAGCCACCATACTTCATGCCGATTTTGACGGAGCCCGGAGATGGTACGGTTACGATGAGCTCGCAGATCTCCGACCTGATCGCCCCCGAGAACATCATTGAGATCAGAGCTGAACACCGGGACGGGCTTCTTTACCTCCCCGAAATCCTGGCGCTTCTTCCTTCGCTGAAGGAGGAGACCAAAGGGTTCATGGAAAACCTGACCAAGCTCAAGGAACGCCAATAGGGTCCGGCGCACGGGGATTGCGGATGCCTTCGTCGGGCGGCCTGCGGATGCCCCAGCCACGGCTGAACGACCGTTCGGCCGTGGCACACGGTGCGCCGCGCGGCCGGCTGCAACGATCCAAGCCCGAGCCTCTCCGGCCGGCCGGAAACACCACGGCGCTCGAAGGCTCTCAACGCCCCTTCTGAAGAACGAAGGTCAACCGCTTCTGGAGATCGGCCTTGGACACCGGCTTCACCAGATAGCCGGAGATTCCGTAGGCGATGGCCCGCTTGACGGTGTCCGCCTCGCGGTGGGCGGTAAGAACGATCACCGGAAGGTCGGCCAGCGGGTTGCCGGTGGCCGTCCGCAGGGCGTGCAGCAGGTCCAGCCCGCTCATCCGCGGCATCTCCAGGTCGCAGATGGCGAGGTCGACCTTGTCCGGATGGTCGCGCAGGATGGCCAGCGCCGACACGCCGTCCGACGCCTCCCACACCTGGCGGACCTTCAAGTCCTGGAGCAGGCGGCTCATCAGCCGGCGGGTGAAGTCGTCGTCTTCGATCAGCAGGACGCGCAGGTCGCCGATGCTGCGGTTCAGCACGCCATCCTTCGCAGGTTCGTTCAGCATCGGCGCGGCCATCCCTATCCGTGTCGTTGCATTGGGGAGATGCGCACTTACGTTACATGGACGGGAAAGGTCGGAAAAGCCTGTAAATGATGCAAAAACTGTAATTCATTCAACCCCAGGAGGGGGCGTTCGGTGCGCCGGCGTGGCTGATGGCGGCCGTGCGCCGGGGGCCGTTGTCCGCCCAGTCCGCGATCTGCTAAACCCGCGCAGCCCGATGAACGATCGGGCCGACGGCCGGGGCCGCCTCCTGGGGATGGCCCCGCACCCCGCCCGCGGTTCCGGAACGGCCAGCCATCATGCAACTCGACCTCCTCAAGCGACCGGACGGACGCACCGCCATCCTGATGCCGTCCGGCTTCGTCCTCGACCTGCTGACTCCGGACGCCACGGGCATGCCGATCGAGGACATCGCCCAATGCCTGTCGTCCCAGCCACGCTGGGGCGGAGCGGCCCGGCCCTGGTATTCGGTTGCCGAGCACTCGGTGATGGTGTCGCGTCTGGTGCCGCCGCCCCTCGCCTACTCCGCCCTGATGCACGACTGCGAGGAGTTCCTCGGCGACTGGCCATCGCCGGTGAAGGTGATGCTGGACCGCGATTACGTCAAACAGCGGCTCCACCCGGTCAAGGACGCGCTGCGCCGCTGGTTCGGCTTCAACGACGAGGTCCCGGCTATCAAGCAGGCCGACCTCGTCTGCATGGCGACGGAGCTGCGCGACCTGCTGCCGCCGGCTTGGCTGGATTGGGGGCACCTGCCATCCGCCCACCCGGACCGGATCGTGCCGGTCGGCCCCGACCGGGCCCACGCGCTCTTCCTGGAGCGGTATGAGGAGTTGAAGCACCTCGCCCTGCCGCAAGCCAAAAGCCAGAAGACCAAAGCCACGCGCAGCAGGCGCAAGCCGCCGCAGCCTTGACCATCACGCCGGGCCCTGCACCGTAAGGGCGTACGTACGCCCCGTACGTCCACCAAACCCTCTCTGCCCGCCGGACCGCGGCGCGTATCATACAGTAACCTACCTGCCGCGCGTCCCAGGACGCTCCAAACTGGAGCGCACCGCAATTTCAGGGATGAGCGCATGACGGCGATCCACCAGACGGCGATCCATCACTGTCCGGGAGGGGCGTAGTCATGGCCGTTCCCGCGATCCAGGCGGCGCTGGTCGGTGCCTATGTGCTGCGCCAGCGCCTGAAGGGCAACCGGCGCTTCCCGCTGGTGCTGATGATGGAGCCGCTGTTCCGCTGCAACCTCGCCTGCGCCGGCTGCGGCAAGATCGATTATCCCGACCCGATCCTGCGCCGCCGCCTGTCGGTGGAGGAAGCCCTGGGCGCGGTGGACGAATGCGGCGCCCCGGTCGTGTCCATCGCCGGAGGGGAGCCGCTGCTGCACCCGGAGATCCACACCATCGCCGCCGGCATCGTGGCGCGGCGCAAGTTCGTCTATCTGTGCACCAACGCCCTGCTGATGGAAAAGCGGCTCGACCGCTTCACTCCCAGCCCCTTCTTCACTTGGTCGGTCCATCTCGACGGCGGGCGGGAGGAGCATGACAGGGCGGTCTGCCAACCGGGCGTCTACGACCGCGCCGTCGCGGCGATCCGCGCCGCCAAAGCGCGCGGCTTCCGCGTCAACATCAACTGCACCCTGTTCGACGGGGCGGAGCCGGAGAAGGTCGCCGCCTTCCTCGACGAGGCCATGGAGGCCGGAATCGACGCCGTCACCGTGTCGCCCGGCTATGCCTACGAGCGTGCACCGGACCAGGAGCATTTCCTGAACCGTCGCAAGACCAAGGAGCTGTTCCGCGACGTCTTCGCACGGGGGCGGGGCAGGAAGTGGCGCTTCTCGCAATCGTCCCTGTTCCTCGATTTCCTCGCCGGCAACCGCAGCTACCGCTGCTCGCCCTGGGGCAACCCGACGCGCAACGTCTTCGGCTGGCAGCGCCCCTGCTACCTGCTGGGCGAGGGCTACGCCCCGACCTTCAAGGCGCTGATGGAGGAGACCGACTGGGACGCCTACGGCACCGGCAATTACGAGAAATGCGCCGACTGCATGGTCCACAGCGGCTATGAGCCGACGGCGGTGGAGGACACGTTGCGCAATCCCCTGGCGGCGCTGGCGGTCAGCCTGCGCGGGCCGCGCACGGAAGGGCCGATGGCGCCGGACATCCCGCTCGACCACCAGCGTCCGGCGGAGGAGGTCTTCTCACGCCATGTCGCGGACACGTTGCGCCGGATCGAGGCCGAGCGGACCGCCGCCGAGTAGGTCCGTCGGAATGGCGCCCGCCGCCCGGCGGAGCGCCGCCAGGGCGTGGCCGAGGTCCCAGGCCAGCCGGCCCAGCGCGACGATTTGGCGGGGGTCGGCGGCCAGCCGTGCCAGCACGGCGCCGGGAGCCACACGCCCCTCCCCGTCCAGCCCGGCCAGGGCCGCCGTGGGCAGCGCCCGCCACGCCGGGTCGGCGACCGCGCGCAGCACGGCGAAGGGCCGCCCCCAGGATTGGCAGACCCGCGCGACGGCCAGACTTTCCAGATCGACCGCCGCGCCGCCGGTCAGCGCGCGCAGACGCGCCTTGTCGCCGACCGTCGCCGCGGGAATCCGCGCGCCCACCACCACACCGGACCGGGCCTGTGGCAAGGCCTTGCGCAGGTGATCCCGCCAAGGCCGGCAGGCTTCGAGAGTGGCACCATCCTCGTCGACGACGGCGCTGGCCAGAACCAGCGCGCCGGGCCGCAGGTCCGCCGCCAGACCACCCGCGCTGCCGAAGCTGACGATCCCGCAGGCGCCCCCCTGCAGCAGGCGATGCGCCGCCACCATGGCGGCGGCGTCCCCCGTGGCACAGACGACGGGCAGCCCGCTGCGCCGGGCGAGACGGGCCTCCAAGGCCATGCCGGTGAGGATTGCGGCGGCCATCACGCCTCCCTATGGCGAAATCCAGTAACGCAGCGTCAGCGCCGTCTCGACATCGTCCTCCCCCACGGTCACGGCGGCATCGCGGAAGCCCGGCGGGGCAAGCAGCACGGGAGCGTCATTGCCGAAGCCGAAGCCCTCCCGCGGCACCCCCAGAAGGTTGCGGTCCAACTGACCGTTGCCGTTCTCGTCATGGTAGGCGCGCAGGGCGTAGGTCCCCGCCGGCACGTCGGGCACGGCAACGCGCACCGCTCCCTCCGCAGCCGGGACGGTGATGCGGAAGGAGCAGCGCCCCGCCGGGTAGGCCGACTCCTCGCAAACGGCGAGGACGATCTGTCCGTCGCCGTTGCGCACACCCTGGACGGTCACGGTCAGCGCCGCGGCAAGAAGCGCCGCCCCCGCTCTCACACCCGCTCCATCACACCCTGAGGGCCCGGTAGCGGGCCAGCGCCCACAGCGGGAAGCTCGCCGCGTAGCCGTGGTACTTCAGGTAGAAGACGCGCGGGAAGCCCACGGCGGTGAAGGGCTCCTCGGTCCACAGCCCTTCGGCGTCGCGGGCCGACAGCAGATAGTCCACGCCACGATCCACCGCCGGATGGTTGCCCTTGCCGGCGGCCATCAGCCCGAGCAGCGCCCACGCGGTCTGCGAGGCGGTGGAGACCGGCCCCTCGCCACGTGGGTTGCCGGCCCAGTAGCTGGCGCCGTCTTCGCCCCAGCCACCGTCCGCGCGCTGGTGCGCCAGAAGCCACTGGGCGGCGCGTTGCACGGCCACCGCGGAGTGCGGCACCCCGGCGGCGTTCAGCGCCTCCAGCGCCGACCAGGTGCCGTAGACATAGTTGGTGCCCCAGCGCCCGAACCAGGCGCCGTCGCTCTCCTGCTCGCGCTCCAGGAAGGTCAGGCCGCGGCGGGTCGGTACGGTGTCGCGCCCCTCGCCCAGCCGGGCCAGCATCATGACGCAACGCGCCGTCACGTCGGAGGTCGGCGGGTCGAGCAAGGCGCCATGGTCGGCGAAGGGAATGTGGTTGAGGAAGTCGTGCTGGTTTTCGGCGTCGAAGGCACCCCAGCCGCCGTTGCGGCTCTGCATGCCGACGATCCAGTCGCGCGCCCGGCGGATCGGCTCGCCGTAGCGGTCGGCATCCAGCCGTTGCAGGGCCATCACCACCATGGCGGTGTCGTCGGTGTCCGGGTAATGGGCGTTGTTGTATTGGAAGGCCCAGCCGCCCGAGGCCAGCCCCGGACGCTGCCACGCCCAGTCGCCCTCGACGTCCAGGATCTGCCGCTCGACCAGCCAGTCCGCCCCGCGCCGGGCCGCGGCGCGGGCCAGCGGGCTGCCGGTCTCCAGCAGGGCGTTGCAGATGATCGCGGTGTCCCAGACCGGCGACAGGCAGGGCTGGCAATAGACCCGGCCCGGCTGGCGCACCACCAGCCCGCGCAGCGCGCGGCGCGCCGTCGCCGCGTCGGGATGGTCGGCCGGCATGCCCAGGCAATGGAACATCAGCACGGCGTTGACCATCGCCGGGAAGATGGCGCCCAGACCGTCCTCGCCGTTCAGCCGCTCGGTGACGAAGCGCACGGCGCGGTCGATGGCCGTCTGGCGCCCGTTGGCCGGCAGCCGCGGCTCGACCGCGTGCAGCGCCGCGTCGAGCGCGCGGAACAGCGTGGCCCAGCCGCCGCGGCTGTTGTTGCTGTGCCAGTTGCGCACCCGCTCCGGCGGTTCGGTGAACAGCTCCGCAATGTCCACGCCGCGCGGGTTGCGGGCGCGCAGCCGGTGCGCCATGACGACCAGCAGCGGCACCACCACCGTCCGCGACCAGTAGGAGATGCGCGAGATGTGGAAGGGCGACCAGGGCGGCAGGTTCATCACCTCCACCGGCATCGCCGGCACGGCGCGCCAGGGAATCTGCCCGAACTGGGCGAGCAGGATGCGGGTGAAGACGTTGCAGCGCGCCGCGCCGCCGCGCGCCAGGATCGCCTCGCGGGCGCGGCGCATGTGCGGCGCGTCGGGGCTGTCCCCCGCCGCCTTCAGCGCAAAATAGGCCTTCACGCTGCAGCTGATGTCCATGGCACCGCCGAAGAACAGCGGCCAGCCGCCGTCCTTGCCCTGCCGCCCGCGGATGAAGGCGGCGAGGCCGGCTTCCAACTCCGGATCGATCTCGTCCAGGATGTGGTGCAGCAGCAGATATTCGGACGGGATGGTGGCGTCGGCCTCCAGCTCGAACACCCAATGGCCGTCGGCCTGCTGGCGACGGATCAGGGCGTCCGTGGCCTCGGCCACGGCGTCGCTCACGGTCTTGGCCGACGGTTCGGCCCGTTGGACCCGCAAGGTTGTGCTTGCGTTGTGGTCTTGCATCGGCGCTCCCGCTTTGCCCCGTCTTCCTCATGGTGGAGGTATCAGGGTAACGAGGTGCCGTGGTTCGTCCGCTGGTTGGAAGTAACATACAGTAGCGTACGTTGGGTGCCGCAGGTTGTCCTGGCACACTGCGTACGCTTTCGAGGGAGACGTACAGCGTGACAGAACGGCAAGGTGTCCTGGGCCGGATGGCGGACTTCGGCCGCGCCATGATCGGGGGCCTGGGCGCCCTGTCCTGCCGAAGGCCGAAGGTGACGCTGGGCGTCTGGGTGCTGATGACGGTGCTGGCGGGCTGGTATTCCGCCGACAATCTGACGATGAGCACCAGCACGTCGGATATGATCTCTCCCGACACCGCCTTTCGCCAGCACACCGAGGAGTACCGGCAGGCCTTTCCCTTCGCCGACGACCAGATCGTCGTCGTCGTGGACAGCCCGTCCCCCGACCAGTCGGACGCCGCCGCCGTACGTCTGGCGGAGCGCCTGTCCGCCCGTACCGACGTGCTGTCGGGGGTGGAGGTTCCGTCCGCCGACCCGTACTTCCACCGGTACGGCCTGCTCTTCCTCGACACGGAAAAATTGCAGGACTTGGCGACCCGGCTGGCCGGGGCGCAGGCGGCGCTGGGCGCGCTGAACGCCGCCCCGAACCTCCAGGGCTTGGCCGACCTGCTGGACCTGATCCTGACCCACGTGGACGAGGGCGCGCCGGCCACCCCCGCCGAGTTGTTGAACCGGCTGGCGGTCAGCACCGCGACGGTGGCGGACGGGCATCCGGTGCCCCTGTCCTGGACCGGGCTGGTGCAGGCCGCGGAGGAGGAGGACCGGGCGGCCAACCGCCGCTTCGTCCTGGCCCGGCCCATCCTGGACAACAGCTCCTTAGGGCGCGGCCGGCCCGCGGTGACCGCGGTGCACGAGGCCATCGGCGCGGTGATGGCCGAGCCGGCCGGCCAGGGAGTTGAGATGCGGGTCACCGGCGCCGTGCCGCTGCGTCAGACCGAGTTGGACACGGTCGCCAACAGCGCCGGCATCGCCACCATCCTGTCCTTCATCCTGGTCTCGGCGGTGCTGATCGCCGGGATGCGGTCGGGGCGGCTGATCGCCTGCATCATGGTGGTCCTGCTGCTGGGCCTGACGCTGAGCGCCGGTGCGGCGGCGCTGACCGTGGGGCGGCTGAACCTGATCTCCGTTACCTGCGCGGTGATGTTCTTCGGGCTGGGCGACGATTACGGCGGCCATCTCGGGCTGCGCTATCAGGAGGAGCTGCGCCGCGGCCTGCCGCCGCTGGCCGCGGCCATCGAGGCGGTGCGGGCGGTCGGCCCGGCGCTGGTCCTCAGCACCCTGTGCGCCATCATCGGCTTCCTGTCCTTCGTGCCGACCGCCTATCTGGGGCTGGCGGAGTTCGGCGTCATCTCCGCCGTCGGCATGGTGGTGGCCCTGCTCATCAGCCTGAGCCTGCTTCCCGCCCTGATCGTCCTGCTGCGTCCCGGCCCTGGTGTCCCCGCGCCGGAGCGCGAGGATCGCGGCTTCGCCGGCTGGGTGAGCCGCCGCCACCGCGCCATCCTCGGTCTGGCCGGGGCCAGCGCCGTCCTGTCGATGGCGGCGTTGCCGCTGGTGCGGCTGGACGTCAACCCGCTGAACTTGCAGGACGAAAAGACGGAGGCCGTCGCCACCTACCGCGATCTGGCGACCACCCCGCGCACCTCGCCCTATTCCGTCAACGTCCTGACGCCCGACCTTGCGGCGGCGCAGGCGCTGGCCGACCGGCTGCGCGCCCTGCCGGAATCCGGCGGCGTGCGGACCTTCGCCAGCTTCATCCCCAAGGACCAGGACGCCAAGCTGCCCATCCTGGCGGACCTGTCGCTTCTGCTCGGCCCCAGCCTGACCGCCCCCGCCGCCACGGCGGCGCTGGGCCAGGGCGGGCTGGAGCGGGCCTTCGCCACGCTGACGGGTGTGCTGGGAGGGTATCTGGCCGACAAGCGCGACGGTCCGCCCGACCTGCGCACCGCCGTGCAGGGTTTCGGCAACGCCCTGGCCCGCATCCAGCCGGCGCAGCTCGCGACACTCGACGCAGCACTGACCGGGGGTGTGCCGCCGCTGCTCGACCGGCTGCGCGAGGGCATGGCGGTGGAGCGGCCGGTCACCGCCGCCGACGTGCCGGACAGCCTGAGGTCCCGCTGGATTGCCGCGGACGGGCGTGCCCGCGTCGAGGTGCTGCCCACCCACGACATTTCCGACAGCCGCGCGATGGCCGACTTCGCCGACGCCGTGCTGGCCGTGGCGCCCAACGCCACCGGCGCCCCGGTGACGGTGACGGAGGCGGCCCGGGTCGTCGGTTCCTCCTTCCTGGAGGCGACGGCGCTGACTCTGGTGCTGATGGTGCTGCTGCTGGTCGCGGTCCAGCGCTCGGTGACCGGAATGGTGCTGATCCTGGCGCCGCTGGTCCTGGCCGCCCTGTGGACCATGGCGACCGCCGGGCTGCTGGACATCCCCTTCAACTTCGCCAACGTGATCGTCATCCCGCTGCTGTTCGCGCTCGGCGTGTCGAGCAGCATCCACATGGTCTCCCGCGGGCAGGATCTGGTGCGGGAGGGGGCATCGGACAGCGATTTCGGCATCGAGCTTCTGGTGACCAGCACGCCGCGCGCCGTCCTGGTCAGCACCCTGACCACCAGCACCGCCTTCGCCACGCTGGCACTGTCCAGCCACCGCGGGCTGTCCAGCATGGGGGTTCTGCTGGCGGTGTCGATCACCTACACCGTCATCTCGTCCCTGGTGGTCCTGCCGGCTCTGATGATCCTGTGGCACCGCTGGCGGCTTCGTCGCAGACCAGCAGTCCCGGCGCGGTGACCGAACCGACGATCAGCCGACCGTTCCACGAGACGGCGACCGTGGCGGCGGAAAAGCGTTGTCCGTCCTCGTCCAGCAGGATCGCCGTTCCGGCGGGGCCGACCGCCGCGATGCGGGTCGGTACCGCCGCCCCGCCCGGCCAGCCGTAGCGGTGCAGCGCCAGCCGGAACGGCGACGGGTGCAGCGCCACCAGCAGGCGGCCGTCCGGGGCCATCGTCAGGTTGTCCGGCCCGCCCGGCACGGCGATGCGTTGCGGCGGGGACTGCGGCTCGGACAGGCGGTAGACGAGCAGAGCGTCCTCCCGCGTGGCGGCGACGGTCAGCCGGTCGTGGCTCGGGTCGGGGAACAGGCCGTTGGCGAAGCCGATCCCGCCGATCAGGACGCGGGGCTCGTTGGTCTCGACGAGGCCGACGAACCCGTGCCGCCCGCCGAGGACGTTGTCCTGGATCACCGCGCCCCAGCCGCAACCGCCATGGCTGCTGGTGAAGAGGAAGCGGTCGCCATCGAGGAAGGCCACGTCGTTGGCCCGGCAGAGCAAGGGACCGGCGGTGGTGCCCTGGTGGGTTAGGGTGGCGCCGTCCAGGCGGTAGCGCTCGACCGTGGCGGACCCGTCCTCGCGGCGGCTGATGACGAGCAGGGAGCGCGTGCCGTCCGGCTCCGCGCGCAGGTCGATGCCCGCCGGGCTCAGGCCGGTGGCGAGCGGGATGGCGGCGACAGCCGGGGCGTCGAGGGTGTGCAGGTCCAGGAGGTAAAGGCCGCCCCTGGTCCCGGCCCGGCGGTCGTAGGCCGACAGCACCGCCTGACCGCGCGCCGCGTCGAGCGCCATGTCCTCGATGCCGATGACGGGGGCGCCGTTCGCGGTGACGGAGACGGCGCGGCAGGCGGATTGGGCGGGGTGGGCGAGGAGCGTGAGGAGGAGGAAGGTCATTGCCCCCTCCCTAACCCTCCCCCGCTTTCGCGGGAGAGGGGACTGCCGCCGCGCCGCCCAGAATTCCCTCCCTCGCCAGAGGCGGGGGAGGGTTAGGGAGGGGGCAAAAGCCCTCACGCCACACCGGCCCCCCAGCGCGCGACGAAAGGCGCCCATTCGCGGTCCACCCGCTCCCGCCCCTCGTCGGACAGGCGGTGGCGGTTCTTCGTGTAATCGCTCACCGCCCCCAGATACGCCGCGAACTTCGGCCGCGCCGCCGCGTACCCCGGCAACTCCAGCGCTTGGTACAGCCGCTCCGCCTCCTCCAGCGGCGCTTGCTCGAACCGTTCAAAAGGCACCTCGGCGAAGCGGTTCGCCGGCAGATCGGCCGTGTCGTCGATCAGCGCCTGCATGATGCGCGGGTAATGGTCCAGCACCACCCGCTCCACGTCGATGTGACCGTACGGCTGAAGCGCCAGCCGCGCCAGCAGCGTCCGGTAGAAGCCCACCGTCGACACGAACACCGCCCGCGGGTCGCGGTGGATGTGGATGAAGCGCGCGTCGGGCCAGATCTCCCGCATCATGGCGACCCGCGCGCTGTAAACCGGGTTCTTCAGCAGGATGCAGCGCCCGCTCTGGGCGATCGACACTTTCTCCAGGAAATAGAGGAAACGGCGCTTCCAGGCCTCCCGCTCCGCCGCCGTGCAGCCATCGAAATAGAGGCCGCGGCGCAGATTCTCGTCGAACCGCTCCGGAAAATAGAGCCCGTGGTAGAAGGAGACCGGCGACATGTTCGCCAGCGCGATCTCGTCCTCCTGCGGGCTGTCGGCCTTGACCGGCACGTTGTCGATGTAGCGCCGCTCCGGCAGGGCGCGGGCCAGCAGAGGCCGCAGGACCGAGCCCAGCCCCAGCATGTCCCAGGGCAGGCCGACCGCGAAGGGGTCGATGATGCCGAATTGCGGGTCGCGGCTCAGCACGTTGTAGAGATGGGTCGTGCCGCTGCGCCAATGGCCGAGGATGAAGACCGGCGGCGGCAAACCGGTGGACGTCCGGCGCCGCGCCGCCACCCACCCGGCCTCGGCCAGCGAGAAGGGCGCGCGCCCGACCGCCGAGGCCAGCGCCGCCAGCGCCGTCGGCCAGCCGGCACCCCGCGGACCGCCGTTGCGCGCCAGGACGGTCAGCAGCGTGACGGCGTCGCAGCCATACAGCGGATGGTCCGGGATCGGCATCCATCCCTGTCGCCCCTTCGTCGGCCCACCCATCCGGACACCTCCCTTCGACAGCGTCGCGCAGGAGGATAGACCGGGCCGGACGCTGTTACATCCCACACGGACGGTTGAATCCACCTGCCCCGAACGGGCAGATTTCCACGACCAATGCAGGAGCATGGGAACGCCGCGATGATTGGTTCTTTCTCACGCCGGGCGTGGATGCGCGCCGCGCTCGCGCTGGCCGTCGTGGCGGCCGGCCTGCTGCCGGTGCCCGCCGTGGCCCAGCAAGCCCCCGGCACCACAGCCGGCACCACCCCGGGCGCCCGCGCCACGGTGGCCCGGCTGAACGAGGCCATCCTGTCCCTGATGCGGGAGGCCGCGGGACGGGAGCCGGCGCGGGCGCGGCTCCAGCGCTTCCTGCCGGTGATGCTCGACACCTTCGACCTGGAGGCGGCGCTCCGCGTCGCCGCCGCCCCCTATTTCGACCAGTCGGCGGAGCCGGAGAAGCGGCAGGCGCTGGACGCCTTCGCCCGGCGCAGCGCCGCCCAGTATGTCGACCGCTTCGACAGCTACGACGGCCAGCGGATCGAGATCGTCGGCGAGCGGCCGGCTCCGCGCGGGATGCTGCTGATCGACACCGATCTGGTGCGCGCGGGCAAGACGCCGGTCCGGCTGAGCTACCTGCTGCGACCGGAGGGCGACCGCTGGCGCATCCTCGACGTGCTGGCGAAGGGCACGGTCAGCCAGCTTGCCACCCAGCGCTCGGAGTTCCAGAACACGCTGCGCGGCGGCGGGCTGGCCGCCCTGACCCGCGATCTCAACAGCAACGCCGACCGCATCCTCGGCGGGGCCTAGAGGCGGGGGCGTAGGCGCATGGGCATCACCCTCGTCACCGGGGGCAGCGGTTTCATCGGCGGGCATCTGGTGGCGGCGCTGGCGGCGCGGGGCGAGCGGGTGCGCATCCTCGACCTTCAGGATCCGCCGGACGGCCTGCCGCCGGACGTGGAGGTCCAGCACGGCTCCATCCTCGACGCGGCGGCGGTGGCCCGCGCGTTGGAGGGGGTGGAGCGGGTCCATCACCTTGCCGCCGTCGCCACGCTGTGGGACCGCGACCCGACCGCCTTCGACCGGGTCAACCGGCAAGGCACGCGGGTGGTCCTGGACGCGGCGGCGCGGGCGCCGGCGTTGCGGCGCTTCGTCCATTGCTCGACCGAGGCCGTGATGATCGGCCACCCGCCGCCGCGCCGCCTCGATGAGCGCGCCGATCCGGGGCTGGACGCGCTGGCCGGTCCCTACTGCCGGTCGAAGTATCTGGCCGAGAAGGACGCGCTGGCCGCCGCGGCGCAGGGGCTGCCGATGGTGGTGGTCAACCCCACGGCGCCCATCGGCCCCGGCGACCGGCTGCCCACCCCGCCGAACGCCATGCTGCGTCTGTTCCGGCGCGGCGGGCCGCGGCTGATCCTCGACTGCGTGCTGAACCTCGTGGACGTGCGCGACGTGGCTCAGGGGATGATCCTGGCCGCCGAGCGCGGGCGGATCGGCGAGCGCTACATCCTGGGGGGAATGGACATCGGGTTGGGCGATCTGGCGGAGCGGATCGACCGGCTGTGCGGCCGGGTGCCGCTCCTCCGCCATTCCGTGCCGCCCGCCCTGGCGCTGGCCGCCGCGCGGGTGGAGGAATGGCTGTCCGACCATGTGACGCGCCGACCGCCCACCGCGCCGGTGACGGGCGTCCGCTTGGCGCTGGGCGGTGGTGGGTTCGACAGCGGCAAGGCGGTGCGGGAGCTGGGCTACACGGTCCGGCCGCTGGAGGCGAGCCTGAGGGCGGCGCTGGGGTAGCGGGTTGCCCCCACCCTTCCCTCCCCCGCTGTCGCAGGAGAGGGAGACTGTCCCCTCCCCTGCGTCAGCGGGGGAGGGTTAGGGAGGGGGCTCGTCGCAGCAACGTCCCCCACCCTCCTCCAGATCCCGCAGGATCGGGCAATCCGGCCGCTCGTCGCCGTGGCAGGCGTGGGCCAGATGCGTCAGCGTGTCGCTCATCGCGCGCAGCTCGGCGATCTTGGCCTCCAGCTCCGCCACATGGTCGAGCGCCACGCGCTTCACCTCGGCGCTGGAGCGGCTGCGGTCCTGCCACAGCCCGACCAGGATCTGGATGCGCTCGATGCTGAAGCCCAGCGTCCGCGCCCGCTTGACGAAGCGCAGGACGTTGACGTCGCTCGGCGAATAGACGCGGTAGCCGGACGCCGTCCGCCCGGCCTCCGGGATCAGGCCGATGGATTCGTAGTAGCGGATCAGCTTGGCGTTGACGCCGGACGCCTTCGCCGCGTCCCCGATGGTCATGCCGCCCACGCTCATGGCTTCCACCCCCGCAGCGACAGGGCGTTCAGGACGACGCTGACCGAACTCAGCGCCATCGCCGCCCCGGCCAGCACCGGGCTGAGCAGGCCCGAGGCCGCCAGCGGGATGCCCACCAGATTGTAGATGAAGGCCCAGAACAGCCCCTGGCGGATCTTGGAGTAGGTGCGGCGCGACACGTCGATGGCGCCGGCGACCAGCGCCGGGTCGCCGCGCATCAGCGTCACCCCGGCGGTGTGCATCGCCACGTCGGTGCCGGTCGCCATCGCGATGCCGACATCGGCGGCGGCCAGCGCCGGGGCGTCGTTGATGCCGTCGCCGACCATGCCGACGACCTTGCCTTCCGCCTTCAGCGTCGCCACCACGTCGGCCTTGCCGTCCGGAAGCACCTCCGCGAAGACGCGGTCGATGCCCAGGTCGGCGGCCACCGCGCGGGCGGCCCCGGCGCCGTCGCCGGTGACCATCACCGTCTCCACCCCCTGCGCCTTCAGGGAGCGCACGGCGGCGCGGGCGCTTTCCTTCACCGTGTCGCCGAAGGCGACGAGGCCCAGCACGCGCCGCTCCGGCACCGTTTCGGCCAGCCAGGACACGGTGCGCCCGGCGGATTCCAGCGCCGCCGCCCGTGCCTCCAATGCCGCGTCGGACAGGCCACTTTCCGTGACCAGCCGCTTGCTGCCCAGCAGAAGGGCGCGGCCCTCCACCGTCGCCGACACGCCGCGCCCGGCCAGCGCCTTGAAGCCCTCCGGAGCCGTCGCCGACACGCCCTGTTCCGCCGCGCGGTCGCGGACGGCGCGGGCCAGCGGATGCTCGCTGCCGGATTGGAGCGCGGCGGCCAGCCGCAGCAACTCCGCGTCGTTGACGCCATCCGCCGGCACCAGATCGGTGACGCGGGGCTTGCCCTCGGTCAGCGTGCCGGTCTTGTCGAAGGCGACGGCGGTGATGGCGTGCGCGCGCTCCAGCGCCTCCGCGTCCTTGATGAGGATGCCGTGGCGGGCCGCCGCCCCGGTGCCGACCATGATCGCGGTCGGCGTGGCGAGGCCCAGCGCGCAGGGGCAGGCGATGACCAGGACCGACACCGCCGTGATGATCGCCGTCTCCGCGTTCCCCGTGCCGATCCACCAGCCGGCGAGCGTCACCGCGGCGATGCCCAGCACCACCGGCACGAAGACCGCCGCCACCCTGTCGACCAGCCGCTGGATCGGCGCCTTGGACGCCTGCGCGCCTTCGACCATGCGGACGATCTTGGCGAGCATCGTTTCGGCGCCCACCGCCACCGTCTCGACCAGCAGCAGCCCATCCACGTTGATGGAGCCGCCGGTGACGCGGGAGCCCGGCGTCTTCTCCACCGGCAGGCTTTCGCCGGTCAGCATGGATTCGTCGACGCTGCCCGCCCCCTCCGCCACGCGCCCGTCCACCGGGATGCGCTCGCCGGGGCGGACCGCCACGCGGTCGCCGACGCGCACCTGGGCGATGGGCAGGTCCACCTCCACGCCGTCACGGCGGACGCGGGCGGTGTCGGGGCGAAGCTGCATCAGGGCGCGGATCGCCGCCGCCGTCCGGCCCTTGGCGCGGGCCTCCAGCCACTTGCCGAGCAGCACGAAGGTGATGAGCACCGCCGACGCCTCGAAATAGAGGTGCGGCGTGTGGCCCGGATGCGCCGTCAGCATCATGTAGACGCTGAGCCCCCAGGCCGCGGAGGTGCCGAGCGCCACCAGCAGATCCATGTTGCCGGACCCGGCGCGCGCCGCCATGAAGCCCGCCCGGTAGAAGCGCCAGCCCAGCCAGAACTGCACCGGGGTCGCCAGCAGGAACTGCGCCCAGGGCGGCAGCATCAGCTTCAGCCCCAGCAGGTCCCCCACCATGCCGAGCACCAGCGGCGCCGACAGCGCGGCGGCGATCAGCACATGGTGGAGGTCCCGCCGGTTGCGGTCCCGCGCCGGGTCTTCCGCCGTCGCCGCGGATTCGGTGTCGGCGACGGGGGCGGCGGTGAAGCCGGTCATCTCCACCGCCTCGGCCAACCGTGCGGCGTCCACCGTCCCGGCGTAGGCGGTGACGTGCGCCCGCTCCGTCGCGAGGTTGACGGCAGCGGACTCCACCCCCGGCACGCGCAGCAGCGCCTTTTCGACGCGCGCGACGCAGGAGGCGCAGGTCATCCCGCCGACCGTCAGGTCAAAGTCCTGCCTCTGCGGTTCGAAACCGACATTTTCGATGGCCTCCGCCACCGCCCGCGGATCGGGATCGCCCGCAAAGGCGACCCGCGCCCGCTCGGTGGCGAGGTTGACCGACACGCCGGTGACGCCCGGCAGGCGCGACAGCGCCTTTTCCACGCGCCCCACGCAGGAGGCGCAGGTCATGCCGGAAATGCCGATGTCGAGGTCGGTGGTGGTGGCGGACATGATCGTCCTTTCTTCGTCGTCAACCGGCTTCCCCAGATAAGGCTTCCAATGATTGGAAGGTCAAGGGTCCCGTTGCACCAGCCTTGGCTGCCATCCCCTCTCCCGCCTTTCGCGCCCGCTTGCGGGCGCTGACAGCGTCAGGCGGCCTATGGCCGCTGAGAGCCCCGGGAGAGGGTGCCCGCGAAGCGGGCGGGTGAGGGGCGTTCGAGGATCGAGGCGCTGGCCCTGTGCCGATACCCTCACCCTTCCCACGCCTTCGGCGCGGGCCCCTTCCCTCTCCCGAGGCGGGAGAGGGAAATTGGAGTTTCCGTTAGGCGACCGGAAGCCCTTCGGCTTCGAAGCCGGCCTTGTCCAGGGCCGTCCGCAGGGCATCGGCGCTGGGCGCGCCGTCGACGCGGACATCCTTCGACTCCAGATCGATCTCCACACCCTCGACCCCGGCGACGGCGCCGAGCGCACGGCGGACAGACGCGGCGCAGCCGCCGCAGGTCATGCCGGGAACCTTGAACGCAACCATGACGAATTCCTTCCCAGGGAATGGCAACGGAATCAGCTTCCGCCTTCCAGCGATTGGAAGGTCAAGAGGAAAGTCGCCGTCCTGATCACGGCTTCGATCACGGCCACGGTCACCACCGTGGTACCGCCGGAACCAACCGCTCCGCTCGCGCATTCATGGGCCATGGACATCACCCGCCAGCGCAGCTTTCTCCATGACGAAGCTCAATTCGCCCGCGCTTTGGCCCGCGCGTCGGCGGGGGCGATCATTTTCGCCCTGCCGCTGCTGATGACCATGGAGATGTGGGAGCTGGGATTCTACATGGACCGCTTCCGGCTGGCCCTGTTCATCCTGGTGACCCTGCCGGTGCTGTTCGGCCTGTCCTACTTCGCCGGGTTCGAAGAGACCTTCTGCTGGCAGGACGACCTGATCGACGCGCTGTCGGCCTTCGCGGTCGGCTTCCTGATGTCGGCGGCGCTGCTGACCGTCTTCGCCATCGTGCGCCTGGACCAGCCGTTGCCGGAGATCATCGGCAAGATCGCTCTCCAGTCCGTGCCGGCCAGCATCGGCGCCATGCTGGCGCGCAAGCAGCTCGGCCAGCAGGACGACGCCGATAGGGAGCGGCGCATCCGCTCAAGCTATCCGGGGGAACTGTTCCTGATGGGGGCGGGAGCGCTGTTCGTCGGCTTCAACGTCGCCCCGACCGAGGAGATGATCCTGATCTCCTACAAGATGTCGCCCTGGCACGCGGTGGCCCTGGCGGTGCTGTCGCTGGGGCTGCTGCACATCTTCGTCTACACGGTCGGCTTCGCCGGGCAGGAGAGCGCTGGCGACGACGGATTCCTGTCCGTCTTCCTGCGCTTCTCGGTCGCCGGCTACGGCATCGCCCTGCTCATCAGCCTCTATCTTCTGTGGACCTTCGAGCGGATCGCCGGCCTGTCGATGATGGAGCTGGTGACCGCCACGGTGGTGCTGGGCTTCCCCAGCGCGCTGGGGGCCGCCACCGCCCGCCTGATCGTGTGACGGGAGGACCGCCGATGGCCGATATCCGGCAGAACGACATCGAGTCCAGGAGCGCCCCCCGGGACGAGGACGGCAGCGCGTCGGTGTCGCGGCTGGCCTGGGTCTCGTCGGGGCTGGGGTTGCTGCTGTTCCTGGGCTCGGTCGGGGTTCTGGGTTACGAGGGAGTCACCCGCGGCAGCGGCCCCCCGGTGATCACCGCCGTGGTGGAGGCGGTGGTTCCCGCCGGGCCACGCTGGCTCGCCCACATCCAGGTCACCAACGACGGCGGCAAGACCGGCGCGAAGGTCCAGGTGGAAGGGCAGTTGATGGCGGGAGACGAGGCGCTCGAAACCGCGACGGCGGAGTTCGACTATGTGCCCGCCGGCTCCGAACAGAAGGGCGGGCTGTTCTTCGACCGCGACCCAAGGGCGCACACGCTGCGCCTGCGCGTGCTCGGCTACGTGGAGCCCTGAACCAGGCGGACCCCGGCCTGTCGTCGGCTTGGCCCCGGCAACAGACGACACCGAGCCCGTGACGACCCGCCCGACCGGCGGCATTGCGGAGGCCCACCGCCCCGCAGGGGATGATGTGAAGGCATCCGACAATCCCTCTCCCGCCCCGGGAGAGGGAGGGACCCGCCGCGCAAGCGGCGGGAGGGTGAGGGTACGGCCGAGAATTAGTGCATCAATCCTCGCACGACCCTCACCCCGCCCTCCGGGCCACCCTCTCCCGAGACGGGAGAGGGGTTCATGCCTCAGGCCAGATCGAACAGCAGCACCTCGGCGCTGACCACGCCGTCCAGCGTCAGGGATTCCTCCTTGCTGATCGCGGCGCCGTCGCCTTCCTTCAGGATCTCACCGTTCAGCCGGACCTGACCGCGGGCAACCTGCACCCAGGCGTGGCGGCCCGGACGCAGTTCGTGGGTCACGCTGTCGCCCTCGTCCAGAAGCGTGGCGTAGAGGTCCACGTCCTGGTGGATGACCACGCTGCCGTCGCGCCCGTCCTGGGAGCCGACGAGGCGCAGGCGGCCCTGCTTCTCCTCCCGCTCGAAGGCCTTCTGCTCATAGCCGGGGACCATGCCCTCCTCGTTGGGCAGGATCCAGATCTGCAGGAAGTGCACCGGGTCCTTCTTGGACGCGTTGTACTCGCTGTGCCGGATGCCCGACCCGGCGCTCATCCGCTGCACGTCGCCGGGGCGGATGACCGAGCTGGTGCCCAGCGTGTCCTTGTGCTCCAGCGCGCCGTCCAGCACATAGGACACGATCTCCATGTCGGCGTGCCCGTGGGTGGGGAAGCCGGCGCCGGGGATCACCCGGTCGTCGTTGATGACGCGCAGCGCGCGGAAGCCCATGTGGGCCGGGTCGTAGTAGTGGCCGAACGAGAAGCTGTGCTTGCTGTTCAGCCAGCCCATGTTGACGGCGCCCCGTTCGTCGCGGTTGCGGATCGTGATCATCTCTGCTCCTCCTCGTCCTGTGCGAGGCCCTGTGGCCCCTCGTCTGGAGAGGAATGTGCTCCCGTTTCCGCAAAACAACAATTGCCGGAGTTGCGGCTTATCTGTTCCATGAGACGCAACAAACGGCTATGATGGCGGCTCCCCTCAACCAGCGTCGCCGACCGCCATCATGCCCGCCATCATACCCGACGTTTCGCCCCTCCTCCTTGCCATGGACCTGACCGGGATCTTCATCTTCGGGCTGACAGGAGGGACGCTGGCCGTGCGGCACCGTCTGGACATCTTCGGCGTGATGGTGCTGGCGCTGGTGACGGCGCTGGCCGGCGGCGTGCTGCGCGACCTGCTGATCGGGGCGATCCCGCCGGCCACCATGCAGGACGAACGCTACCTGATCACGGCGCTGGCCTCGGGCCTGTTCGCCTTCTTCTTTCACCCCTTCATCAACCGTCTGGTCAAGCCGGTGATGGTGCTGGACGCCGCCGGCCTCGGCATCTTCGCGGTGGCCGGCTGCGGCAAGGCGCTGGCCTATGGGCTGGGTCCGCTGCCCGCGGTCCTGCTCGGCGTGCTGACCGCCTGCGGCGGCGGGCTGGTGCGCGACGTGCTGGTGGCCGAGGTGCCGCGGGTGCTGCGCGAGGAGATCTACGCGGTGGCCGCCCTGCTGGGTGCGGCGATCGTCATCGCCGGTGCCATGCTGGACCTGCCGAAGGCGCCGGTCGCCATCGCCGGGGCGGCGGCGGCCTTCCTGCTGCGGGTGGTCAGCGTGCTGCGCGGCTGGAGCGCGCCGCGCGCCCCCGGTTCCTGACATGTGCGGTGAACAACCAAAGGCTTCGGCTGTTGGAATGGGCATGAGCGACACCGTGACCGACAACCCGGCCATGAGCCGGTTCGAACTGGACGTGAACGGCCAGACGGTCTTCGCGACCTACCGCCGCCGCGGCACCATCCTGCACATCCCGTATGTGGAGGCGCCGCCGTCCCTGCGCGGCACCGGGGCGGCCGGGCGGCTGCTGGAGGGGGTGATGGCCATCGCCCGCGCCGAGGGGCTGACCATCGTCCCGATCTGCGGCTACGCCGCCAACTGGATGCACCGCCACCGCGAGCATCACGACCTGCTGGCGCGGTAGGTCTCAGGACGGTCCCTGCGGCCGTTGCCCGTCGGTCGCCGCGAAGACCTCCTTGGCCGCGAACAGCCCGTTGAGAGCGGCCGGGAACCCCGCATAAACCGCCATCTGGATCAGAACCTCGACGATCTCGTCGCGGGTCAGCCCGACGTTCAACCCGGCCTCGATGTGCACCTTGAGCTGGGGTGCCGCGTTGCCCATGGCGGCGAGCGCCGCGATGGTGGCGATCTCGCGGGACCGAAGATCGAGGCCGGGCCGCGAATAGATGTCGCCAAAAGGAAATTCAAACAGATAGGTCGCGAAGTCCGGCGCGATGTCGGCAAGCGCCGCCACCACCTTGTGCCCGGCCTCCCCGTCGATCTCGGCAAGCGCCCGTTGCCCGCGCTCAAGCCGGCTTTCTTCGACCCCGGATGCGATGTTGTTCAGGTGCGTCATCGTCAATCTTCCTCTGTTCCGTTTCGACGTAGCCGTCGATCTTGGTATCGAGGACGAGAAGGCAGGCGTTCAGCTCATCGACTTGGGCACGCACACGCTCGCGGTGCTGCTCCAGCAAGGCCCGCCGTTCCGCTTCGGTGCCGGCGCCCGCCTCGCGAAGCGCGGCGTAGCGGAGCATGTCGCGGATCGGCATCCCGGTCGTCTTCAGCCGGCCGAGAAACTCGATCCAGGTCAGGATCGAGGCGTCGTAATCGCGGTGGCGGGACTGGTTCCGGTCGGCGTAGGGCAGCAGCCCGATCCGCTCATAATATCGGATGGTGTGGGCCGTCAGTCCCGAGCGTTTCGCGAGGTCCCCGATCTTCATGCGCGTCTGCTTCTCATCACGATGCACAGGACGCTACGGGTTCGAGCGCGCTCTAAGTCAAGAGGGATTCGGTCACCGCGACCGCCAAGGCTCACAGGCCGAGATAGGCCTGCTTCACCGCGGGATCGGCTAGCAATTCCTCGCCCGTGCCGGCCAGAACGACGCGCCCGTTCTCCAGCACATAGGCGCGCTGCGCCAGCTTCAGCGAGGCGGCGACGTTCTGCTCCACCAGGATGATCGTCATGCCTTCGGCGGCCAGCGCGCGGATGGTGCGGAACAACTCCTGCACCATGGTCGGGGAGAGGCCGAGCGACGGCTCGTCGAACATGATCAGGTCGGGCTTGCCCATCAGGCAGCGCCCGATGGCCAGCATCTGCTGCTCGCCGCCCGACAGGGTGCCGGCGGCCTGCTCCAGACGCTCCTTGAGGCGGGGGAAGAGGGCCAGCACGCGCTCGAACGTGTCCTTCGCCCCGGCGCGGGCGCGCGGGATGACGGCGCCCATCTCCAGATTCTCGCGGATGCTGAGCGTCGGGAAGATCTGCCGCCCCTCTGCCACCTGCCCGATGCCGAGGTCGCAGACGACGTGGCTGGGCAGGCCGGCGATGTCCTTGCCGCGGAAGCGGATGGTGCCGCGGGCCGGCTTCAGGATGCCGGAGATGGTGCGGATCAGCGAGGTCTTGCCCGCCCCGTTGGCGCCGACGATGGCGGTCGTCGTGCCCTCCGCCACCGCGATGGACACGCCGTCGAGCGCCTGGGCGTCGCCGTAGAAGAGGTCGAGGTCGGATACGGTCAGCATGCGGGGTCTTGCGTCGTGGCGGCCTTGGGAGAAGGGCCGCCACCTTAGCGCAGGCACCGCCGGAACCGAACGGCTTTTGCTTCAGCCCGCCCTTACTTCAGGAAGAAGAGGACGCTCATCGCCAAGCCCACGGCGATGATGCCCGCGCGCAGGATGCGCGAGGGGATCTTGCGCCCGACCCGCGCCCCGGCATAGCCGCCGGCCACCGCCGCCACGGTCATCAGCGCGGCGTGGGACCACTCCACCGCCCCGCCGACCGCGTAGGCGGCGACCGCGATGGCGGTCAGCACGGCGGAGAACAGGTTCTTCAGCGCGTTCATGGCGTTCAGGTTGGTCATCCCGAACAGGCTCAGCTGCGCCAGCAGCAGGATGCCGAGGCCGCCGTTGAAATAGCCGCCATAGACCGACACCGCGAACAGCGTGGCGAGCATCGCCCCCGTCCCGTGCAGCCCCACCGCCCGCAGCCGGGCTGCCAGCATGCCGCCGAAGGCGAACAGCGCGGTGGCGACCAGCAGCAGCCAGGGCACGATGCTGCGGAACACCGAATCCGGGGTCACCAGCAGCAACGCCGCCCCGATCAGCCCGCCGGTCAGGCTGACCACCGACAGCGTGACCAGCCCGACCCCGCCCACCGGCTCCAGGTCGTGGCGGTAGCCGTAGACGCCGCTGGCGTAGCCGGGCAGCAGCGCCACCGTGCCGGTGGCGTTCGCCGCCACGGGCGGCACCCCGGCGTAGATCAGCGCGGGAAGGGTCAGGAAACTGCCGCCGCCGGCGACCGCGTTCATCGCCCCGGCCAGGAAGGCCGCGGCGAGCAGAAGAAGGGATATCGTCACCATCGTTCGGGTCGTTGTCTTTTCTTGTTGTTTTTCATCCCTCTCCCGGGACGGGAGAGGGGTTTGGGAAGCCTATCCCCTCCCCCTCAACTCGCGGCGGATGATCTTACCGGTGGTGGTCATCGGCAGGCTGTCCACGAACTCCACGGCGCGCGGGTATTCGTGGGCAGCCAGCCGCGTCTTCACATGGGCCTGGATCTCCGCGGCCAACGCGTCGCTGGGGCGCACGCCATCCTGGAGGACGATGAAGGCCTTGACGATCTCGGTGCGCAGGGGGTCGGGCACACCGACCACGGCGGCCATGCGGACGGCGGGGTGGCCGATCAGGCAATCCTCGATCTCGCCGGGGCCGATGCGGTAGCCGGCCGACGTGATCACGTCGTCGTCCCGCCCGACGAAGCGGATGTAGCCGTCCGCGTCCAACTCGCCCTGGTCGCCGGTGACCAGCCAGTCGCCGATGAACTTCGCCGCCGTGGCCTCCGGGTTGTTCCAGTATTGCAGGAACATCACCGGGTCCGGGCGGTGCACGGCGATCAGGCCGATCTCACCGGGAGGAAGGCGCTTGCCGTCCCCGTCGATCACCGCCACGTCGTGGCCGGGCGCCGGACGGCCCATGACGCCAGGCTTGGGCGGCATGACCGTGGCGCAGGAGGACACGATCATGTTGCACTCGGTCTGGCCGTAGAACTCGTTGATGGTCAGCCCGAAGGTCTGACGGCCCCAATCGAGAAGCTCCGCCCCCAAGGTCTCGCCGCCGCTGGCGACGGAGCGCATGCTGTAAGTCCAGCGCGTCTGCGGGTCCTTCACCGCGCGCATCATCTTCAGCGCGGTCGGCGGCAGGAAGGCGTTGCGCACCTGGAAATCGGCGATCAGGCGGAAGGCCTCTTCCGCGTCGAACTTCTCGAAGCGGTGGGAGACCACGGTCACGCCATGGTGCCAGGCGGGCATCAGCACGTCGAGCAGGCCGCCGATCCACGCCCAGTCCGCCGGGGTCCAGATGCGGTCGCCCGGCTGCGGGAACAGGTCGTGGGAAATCTCCACCCCCGGCAGATGGCCGAGCAGCACCCGGTGTGCGTGCAGCGCGCCCTTGGGCTGGCCGGTGGTGCCGGAGGTGTAGATGATGACCGCCGGATCGTCCGCCGCCGTGTCCACCGGCGTGAAGTCCTCCGATGCGGCCTCGACCAGCGCGTGCCAGTCCAGCTCGCCCTCCCCGGCCTCGTCGATGCGCAGGACGAGTTTCAGTTCGGGCAGGCGGTCGCGGATCTGGGCGATCTTGGCCGCGCCCACGGCGTCGGTGACCACCGCCCGCGCCCCGCAGTTGCCGAGGCGGTATTCCAGCGCCTCCACCCCGAACAGCGAGAAGAGGGGGACGGCGACGCCGCCCATCTTGTAGACGGCGACGTGGCTGACCGCCGTCTCCGGCGCCTGGGGCAGCAGGATGCCCACCCGGTCGCCGCGCGCCACCCCATGGGCGGCCAGCACGTTGGCGAGGCGGTTCGACAGGCGGCGGATGTCGGCGAAGCTGTAGGTCTCCACCGCGCCGTCGCGGCGCTTGTGGATCAGGGCGGTGCGGTCCGGATCGCGCTCCGCCCACGTGTCGCAGACGTCCACGCCGATGTTGTAACGCTCCGGCACCGACCAGACGAAACGGTCGCGTAGGCCCTCGTAGCTGTCCGCTTCCGGCAGCATGCTTTTCCTCCCGACAGGTTCTTGCCGGCCGCTTGACCGCGGCCATTTGGTTTCATCATACGGGCAACGGCGGCGTTCCGTCACGCGGACGGAATAGTTTGCGGGGCTGCCATGTTTACGGGGGCAGGTTCCGTTCCGTGGGGTTCGAGATGAAGGCCAAGGGGATTGTTGCGGTTGTGTTGTCCGTGGGCCTGCTGGCCGGCTGCGCCAGCCCCTATGGCTATGGGTATGGCGGCGGGTATGGTGGCGGCGGGTACGGAGCCAATTACGGCGGCGGCTACGCTCCCGGCTATGGCAACAAGGCGACGGCGGGAACGCTGCTCGGCGGCGTGGCCGGCGGCCTCGCCGGGTCGCGCTTCGGCGGCGGCACGGGAAAGCTGGTGGCGGTCGGCATCGGCACGCTGCTCGGCGCCGCGCTCGGCAACGCCGCCGGCCAGTCGATGGACCGCGCCGACCTGATGTACGCGCAGCAGGCGGCGGGACAGGCCTACATGGCGCCCACCGGCGCGACCGTGCAGTGGAACAACCCGCAGACCGGCAACTGGGGCACCTACACCCCGACCCGCGACGGCACCGGCCCCTATGGCGAGCTGTGCCGGGAGTTCCAGACCAGCATCGTGGTCGGCGGGCAGCTCCAGCAGGGCTATGGCACCGCCTGCCGCCAAGCGGACGGAAGCTGGCGCATGGTGAGCTGACGCGCGCTCTTCAGCCATGCGGTGAAATGCTCTACACAAGCGAGCATGGCGACGATCAAGGACGTGCTGGCCGCGGCGCTGGCCCATCATCAGGCCGGACGGCTGGCGCAGGCCGCCGCCGGCTATCAGGCCGTCCTCGACACGCTGCCCGACCATCCCGACGCGCTGCATCTGCTGGGCGTCGTCTATCTCCAGGCCGGACACCCGGCGGAGGCTGAGCCGCGGATTCGCGCCGCCATCCGCGCCGACGCGACCGTCGCCGACTATCACGACAATCTGGGCAGCGCGCTGCGCGCCCTGGACCGCGCGGCGGAGGCGGCCGACGCCCACCGCGCGGCGATCCGCCTGCGCCCGGCCTTCGCGCAGGCCCATTACAACCTCGGCAACGCGCTGGACCGGCTGGGCCGGCTGGAGGAGGCAGTGGACGCCTACCGGCAGGCCGCCGCGCTGCGCCCCGGCTACGCGCGGGCGCGCTTCAACCTCGGCAACACGCTGACGGCGCTCGGCCGGCTGGGCGAGGCGGACGACGCCTTCCGCGCCGCGCTGGCCGACGATCCCGGATTCGGGGAGGCGCACGCTAACCGCGCCTCGCTGATGTTGCAACGCGGCCGGGCGGCGGAGGCGGAACGGGCCTTGCGCCGGGCGTTGGCCTTGCGCCCCGACCACGCCACGGCGCTCGCCAACCTGTCGGCCGCCTTGCTGGCCCTCGACGCTCCCATGGATGCCGAGCGGGCGGCCCGCCGCGCCGAATCCGTGCGCCCGGACTTTGCGGAGGCGGCGCTGCGCCGGGGCGACGCCTTGCAGAAGCGCAACCGTCTGGCCGAGGCCGCTCGTGCCTACGCCCGGGCCGCCGCCCTGTGTCCCGATCTGGCGGAGGCTTACGCGAACCTCGCGCTGGTGCGCCAGACGCAGGGCGACCTGGACGCCGCTGAGGCCGGCTACCGCCGCGCGCTGGCGCTGCGGCCCGATCTCGCGGAGGTGCGCTCCAACCTCGCCTATCTGGAGCTGTTCCGGCCCGGCGTGACGCTGGCCCGCGTGCTGGAGGCGCACCGCGGCTGGGACGCCGTGCACGGCGCGCCGTTGCGCGCCGAATGGGCGCCGCGCACTCCGGCGGTTCGGGACGACTCCCGTCCGCTGCGCGTCGGCATCCTGTCCGGCGACTTCCGCCGCCACCCGGCGGGGCAGTTCGCGGTGCGGGCGGTGGAGGCGCTGCCGGACTTCGGCGTCGAATTGACCCTCTACGCCAACCAGTTGGAGTCGGACGACCTGACCGACCGCTTCCGCGCCGCGGCGGCGCGCTGGGTGCCGGTCGCCGACCAGACCGACGCTGAACTCGCAACGCTGATCCGCGACGACCGGCTGGACGCGCTGATCGACCTCGCCGGGCACAACGCCCGCGGACGGCTGGGGGTCTTCGCCCGCAAGCCGGCGCCGCTGCAGGTGGCGTGGTCGGGCTACATGGCGACCACCGGGCTCGCCGCCATGGACGCGCTGGTCGCCGACGCCCACCATGTGCCGGAGGGGGCGGAGCGCTTTTACAGCGAACGCATCCTGCGCATGCCCGGCGCCTTCATCGCCTACGACCCGCCGCCGGACGCGCCGGAGCCCGGCCCGCCGCCCTGCCTGACCGGCCAGCCCGTCACCTTCGGCGTCTTCAACATCCTGACCAAGCTGACCGACGAGGTCCTCGCCACCTGGGCTGCCCTGCTCGCCCGGGTGCCCGAGTCGCGCCTGCTGCTGAAGACCAAGGCGCTGTCCTGCCCGGAAACCGCCGCCCGGTGGCGCGGGCGGCTGGCCGCGGCGGGCGTCGCGCCGGAGCGGCTGATCCTGGCCGGGGCGACCACCAGCCGGGAGCATATGGGCTGGTGCGCCCGCGTCGACGTGGCGCTGGACCCCTTCCCCTTCGCCGGCAGCACGACGACGCTGGAGACGCTGTGGATGGGCGTGCCGGTCGTCACCTTGCCGGGCGAGACCTTCTCCAGCCGCCATTCCCTGGCGTTCCTGAGCGTGGCGGGGGTGGAGGGCTGCGTCGCCCGGGACCCGGCTCATTATGTGGACCTCGCCGCCGGCTGGGCCGCCGACCCGGCGCGGCTGGCGGACCTGCGCCGCACCCTGCGCCCACGTTTGGCGGCCGGACCGCTCTGCGACGGGCGGCGCCTCGCCGAAGCCCTGGCAAAGGCGCTGCGGGACCTGTCGCAACGCACCTAGCCTTTCCGGATAGGACACCACCAACTCCTAAATTAGGGGTTGTTTGGTCTCCGAATTTTCGTCACATGTTGTATATCAGATTCATCAAGGGTCGTGACGCCCAGGGGGTCCTGGATGCTGAACCTTTCGGCTGTCCGCACGGCCATCGAGGACGTGGAACAAGCCATCGCCGCCGTGCTGGCACCGGAAGCGCTGACCGCCAAGACGGTGGCCGCCAACCGGCGGGCGCTGGCCCGGCTCTACACCGCCTATGCCCAGGGAATGCTGAAGCGGCACGGCATCGCCGTGGATCTCGACGACATTTGCGGGCAATGCTGCCGCAACTGCCCGGACGGACGCTGCGCCCGGCTTCCCTGCTGACTCACTTCTCCCCGATGAAGCGGACCCAGGGGAAGTCCAACACGTCGAACCAGCGCACCCGCAACCCGTCCTCCCGCCCCTCCCCTTCCCGTCGTCTCAGAGCGTCGAGCACCGCGAAGGGCGCCGCCTGATCAAGCATCCAGAACCCGCGCCCGTCGCGCAGGAAGGCCCCGATGTAGGCGGCGGTCAGCGCCAGGAAGGCCCGGCCGAGCGGGGTCGGCTGGAATCCGGCGAAGCAGACGGTGATTTCCCGCGTCGGTCCACGCCAGCGGGCGTCACGCAGCAGCCCGACGTCGCTCCCCTCCAACAGCGCCGCCAGCCCATCGAGCCCCCCGGCCATCTCCCCGGCCAGCGTGCAGTCGGCGTCCACATGCAGCAGGGGCCGCCCCCAGCGCATCATCAACTGATGCCAGCGCAGGAAGCGGATGCAGGCGTAGTAGGTGGTGCGCCGGTGGTCGTCCCAGTCCGTGAAATCCACCTCCTCCCGGCTGGTGCCCAGCGGCAGGCGCTCCCTCCGCCGCGCGAGGTCGGCCAGGGTGTCCGGCGAGGGGTTTACGACATGCACATGGACCACCACGCCGCCGCCCGTCGCCTCCACCGAATCGAGCAGGCCGGTGGCGAAGCGCCGGTAATAGCCGTCGTCGCAGGACACCGCCAGCAACGGGCCGCGGCCCGCCGGCGGCTCGGCCAGAACCTCCAGCGGCGGAAAGGCGTCCAGCAGCGAGGCGGCGTCGGGCAGCCCGTCGAGCGCCCGAGCCCCGGCGCGCACCATCGACCACAGGCCCAACTCGAAATCCGCCGCGACCTCCGCCGCGGTGAAGCGCCGGGAGACGCGCCGCATGAAGCGGCTGGCGAGATCGGTCCGCCCCCGCCGGTAGAAGCGGTAGGCGACCACCGCCGCCGCCCGCGCGTCGCGTGGGTTGCGGCGCAGGACCGTCAGGGCGGTGGCGGCGGCGCGCTCCAGCAGCCATACCGGCGCCTGCCCGGCCTGGACAAGCGAAAGCGCCGTCCCGAGCAGCGCGTCCGCCGCCGCCCCGTGCCGCGGGTCGGCGGCGAGCGCGTGGGTGAGGGCGAGGCCCGCGCGCTCCACCCGCGCCGGGTCGAGGCGCCGGGCGTGCGAGACGGGGCGGTCCAGCCCAGCCTCGGCGAGCGCGCTCACCGCGGCGTTGTGCAGCGCGTCGGGATGGGCGGGCGCCAGGGCCACCGCCTGCCGGCGCAGCCGCGCCGCGTCCTCCGCCCGGCCCAGCGCCGCCAGGGCGTTGGCGCGGTTGATGCGCGCCTCCGCGAAGTCGGGCCGCCCGGCCAGCGCCTGGGCGAAGGCCGCAGCAGCCCCCGCCGCGTCCCCGCGCTCCGCCCGCAACGAGCCCAGTGTGAAGGCGGCTTGGACATCCGCCGGGTCGAGCGCCACCGTTCGGGCGAAGGCGTGCTCCGCCGCGTCGGGCTGCCCCGCCGCGCGCAGGGTCCGCGCCAGATTGCCGAGGAAATCCGCGTCGCCGGGCAGCAGGGCCACGGCGCGGCGCAACAGCGGCAGCGCCGCGCCCGGCCGGCCGCTCTGGCTTTCCAGGACGCCCAGCAGGTGAAGTGCGTCGGGATGGCCCGGCTGGCTGCGCAGGATGCTATGATAGAGCGGCCGGGCCGCGTCCAGCCGGCCCGCCTGATGGTGGCCGACCGCGGCGGCCAGGGCATCCCGAAGTGTCACCATGCCGCCTGTCTACACGCGCCGCCGCGCCGGAGTCCATGCGGTGCCGCAATCGGGGGCGCCGTCTGTTGCGAAGGAGAGACCATGGCCGATCGGCCGCTCGTCAGCGTCATCACGCCAAGCTGGGGACGGGAAGCCTTCCTGCCGCTGTGCCACGCCCGTGTGCTGTCGCAGACCGTCCCCGACATCGAATGGCTGGTGTTCGACGACAGCCCGCGCCCATCCGCCTACCTCCAGCCGCTCGCCGGCCCGCGGCTGAAGTATTTCTACGCGCCGCGCCGCTACGCCATCGGGGAGAAGCGCAACATCCTGGCCGAGCACGCGCGCGGCGCGATCATCGTCCATTTCGACGACGACGACTTCTACGCCTCCACCTATGTGGAGCGGCTGCTCGGCTGGCTGGAGGCGGGGCACGACGCGGTGAGTTTGTCGGGCTGGTTCCTGCACAGCGCGGTGCACGGGACCTTCGGCTATTGGGACACGGCGCGCGGTGGCTCCCATCACCGCTGGGGCCGCACGGCGCGGTCCTATGTGGAGGCGCCGGAGACTCCGCCCTCCGACGACAATCTGCTGGGCTACGGCTTCTCCTACGCCTACCGGCGGTCGGTGTGGGAGGCGGTGCGCTTCCCGCCGGTCAACGCCTGCGAGGACGCGCCCTTCATGAAGGCGGCGCGGGAGCGCTTCCGCGTCGCCGCCTTTCCGGACGCCGAGGGGCTGTGCCTGCACACCCTGCACGCCCGCAGCACCAGCCTGTGCCTGCCCCAATACGAATTGCCGCCCCTGCTGCTGGAGCGCCTGTTCGGACCGGAGATCGCAGCCTACACGGGGAGCGGCGTGGGTCAGACCTGAACGTCGAGATACATGCCGCGGCGGTAATTGCGCGGCAGCGTCAGGATGCCGTTGACCAGAAGGCTGGCCAGTTCGCGGACGCTGGGGATGCGCTGGCGCCCGCCGCCGACCTGCTCCGCCCGGTTGCGGACGCCGACCGCGCCCGGCGACGCGACTCGCCCGCCCCCGACCTCGGAGCGGATCGGTTCGTTGGAGCGGTCACCGGTGCGTCGCGTTTCAACCATGCCCGTTATGTACCGCAACCAGCACCCCACCGGCAAGGCGGAGGCGGTTCCGTCCAACCGTTGTCGCGCGCGGAAGCGAGGAAGCGCGGCGGCATTGATAGCCCTCTCCAGCCCCGGAGAGGGAAGGAACCCGCGCGAAACGTGGGAAGGGTGAGCGTGCTGCCAAGGATCGGTGGTTTGACCCTCGCACGACCCTCACCCGGCCGCTTTGCGGCCACCCTCTCCCGGGACGGGAGAGGGAACTGACCTCAACCGCCCCATCGCTTGACAAACTGTTATATCAGCGGTAACCGATACGTCTCTAAACCTTACGGTTTGGATGGGTATAGGTGGTTCGGGGCGTCGGAGGGAAGTCCATAACAATAAGCGCCCCGACCCGCCTTTCCTCAGCCAGCGCCGCCGCTGCCGCTCAGCGCAACCACGCGGTCAGCGCCGTCAGCGCGCTCAGCACCAGCACGTAGAGCGCCAGATCGAACAGCGGCGGGTGCCAGACCCAGCCGTAGAAGCCCACCGCCCGCAGGCCGCGCCGCAGCAGGCCCGAGATGAACCACGCGGCGATCGCCAGGATCAGCAGTGGCGGGATGAACAGCCCGTAGATGTCGATTTCGCCGATCATGCGGTCACCGGTTCGCGAAGCGATTCGCTGGAGGATTCAGGCGCGGCGAAGGTCAGATGCGGGAACAGGGCGCGGCGCAGGCCGGCCAGCGCGATCACCGCCCGGTCGCGCTCCGCCGACCGCGGCTCGGCCGACAGGTTGGACAGGGCGGCGTCCATCATCGGCAGGACCTCCGCCGGGGGGGTGCCGAGGCGGCGGCTGGACAGGCCGCGGAAATGCTGCCCCACCGCCCCCAGGAGCCGCGCCACATGGGGCGCCGCCGGGCCGCCCAGCGCACGGCGGGCGCGCTGCAGCTCCGCGAGGTTCAGCCCGACGCGCAGGTCGTTCACCGCGTCCGCGGCGGCGAGGTCCTGCTGCGGACCGGCCAGCGCCAGACGGGAGGAGAGCAGCCCGACGCGGTCGAGCATCCGGTTCTCGAAGCTGCCCACCGGAATGCCGGAGCGGGCGGCGGTCATCGCCGCGATCTCCCGCCAGCCGGCGCGGAGCAGGCGGCGGGCGCTCCACGCCGCGCCGACCGAGCGGCAGAGTTGGGTGACCAGAAGCGCCGTGGTGATTCCGACCACCTGGGCCACGTTGCTGTTCAGGAAGGACGCGAAGTCCCCCGACCCGAGGTCGAGCAGGCTGAGCGAGCCGACCACCCCCATCAGCAGGGCCATCGCCTTGCCCATGGTCGCCGGGCGGGCGATGAAGACCCCCAGCGTCAGGAAGGTCGGGGCGAGGCCCAGCACCAGCATGGGGAAGCTGTCGAAGGACGGCAGCACCACCAGCAGGTAGAAGGCGGCCAGCGGCACCGACAGCAGGGTGAAGACCAGGAACAGCCGGATGCCCGGCGCCGGATCGTCCAGCGAAGCGAAGAAGCAGCAGAAGACCGCCGTCATCATCGCCGCCGTCGATCCCGACGACCAGCCGGTGCCGATCCAGAAGGCGCAGACCACCGCGATCCCGAGCAGCGCCGCGAAGCCCGACCACAGCGCCATGCCGGCGTCGAGATGGAAGACGTCGCGCGAGCGGCGGCGGGTCAGCGGATCGAGACGCTCCGGCAGGCTGCCCTTGCCGTCGCGGATGTGCGCCCGCAGATCGCGGCAATCCTGGTGGATGTCCACCAGCGAGCGCAGCCGGGTCAGCAGGTTGAGAAGGGTCGCCTCCTTCCAGCCGGTGCCCTCGCCGATGGCCGGGGACAGCCGGGCGATCTCGGCGCGCAGGAGGTCGGCGCCGCCCTCCTCATCGTCACCGCCGGCTGATTCGCTGGCCACCCAGCGGTCGAGATCGGCCAGCAGGGCGGAGACCTCGGCGGGCAGTTGGCCGCGCAGGGCGTCCAGCCGGTCCTCGATGCCCGCGGTCAGCGGCAGCAGATAGGCCATGCGGTCCTGCATCGCCCGCACCGCCCGCGTCATCCAGCGCACCTCCGACGTGTCGTAGGGCAGATGGGTCGCCATGACGCGCAGTTCGGTGATGTCGCGGGCCAGCTTCTGGCGCTCCTGCGCGTTGGCCGCGCCCTCCGGCGCCGTCTCGCGCGACAGGGCTTCCCGGGTCCAGCGCTCCGCGTCGCGCAGCGTGGCGTCCAGCCGGCCGAGCAGCGCCGGCCCGACGCTCTGCGGGAAGACCACGCTGTGCACCACGGTGGCGCAGAGGATGCCGATCAGAATCTCCTCGACGCGGGCCAGACCGGTGTCGAAGATGGTCGACGGGTCGGTCACCGCGGGAAAGCCGATCAGGCCGATGGTGTAGCCGGCCAGCATGAACAGATAGCTGCGCGGCGTGCGGTCGAGCAGCGAGATGAACAGGCAGACCGCGACCCACAGCCCCAGCGCCAAAGTCAGCAGCTCCGGCGAATCAGCCAAAGCCGGCACCAGGGCGATGGCCCCGGCGCAGCCCAGCGCCGTCCCGACGACGCGGAAGACCGCTTTCGAGCGCACGGCGCCCGAAAGCGGGCCGGAGACGATGTAGGCGGTCGCCATCGCCCAGAAGGGCCGCGGCAGTCCCATGGAAAAGGCGATGTAGAGCGCCGCCATGGCCGCCGCGAAGGCCTTGACCGAGAACAGCGCCTCGTTGAGTGAGAGCAGTTTCAGCGAGACCAGTTTCAGGACGGGCGTCTTCATTGCCCGGCCACCCGCTCGGCGGGCGCCTCCTGCTCCGCCCCCCGCACCACCTCGACGGTGACGGTGCGCCCGGCGACGAGGTCGCGCGGGTCGGGGACCTGCTCCAGCGCGACGCGCACGGGGATGCGCTGGGCCAGACGGACCCAGTTGAAGGTGGGGTTGACGTTGGGCAGCAGGCCGGTGCCTTCGGTACGGTCGCGGTCGACGATGGCGTGGGTCACGCTGTCCACCCGGCCGGCCAGCCGCTCCGGCTCGCCCATGATGGTGACGCGGACCGGGTCGCCGACGCGGATGCGCGGCAGCTTGGTCTCTTCGAAATAGCCGACGACGTAGAAGGAATGGCGGTCGATCACCGCGACCACCGGCTGGCCCGCCGTCACGTAGTTGCCGGCCTTGAGCTGGAGGTTGGTGACGAAGCCGTCCACCGTCGCCCGCACCTCCGTCCGCTCCAGGTTGAAGCGGGCGAGGTCGAGCGCCGCCTCCATCTGGCGGGCGGCGGCGGCGGCCTTGGCCTGGGCGGAGGCGACCTCCTGCCGCTGGGCGGTGGAGACGACGTTGTTGCCGAGCTGCGCGTAACGGTCGGCCTCGGCCTTGCGGAAGGACAGCTCGGCGCGGGCGCTTTCCAGGTTGGCGTCGGCCTGATCGACGGCGAGGCGGTAGCGGCTGGGATCGACGACGAACAGGACGTCGCCCTTGCGAACCGCCTGGTTGTCGATGACCCGCACCTCGGTCACCAGACCGGCGACGTCGGAGGACACCTGCACCACGTCGGCCCGCACCCGCCCGTCGCGGGTCCAGGGCTCGTTCATGTAGTAGTCCCACAGCCACCAGCCGCCGCCGCCGGCGCCGAGCGTGACGACCAGCGTGACCGTGATCCGAATGAGGAGGGAGAAGAGTTTCACCGTGGTTCGTCCTTGCGCTCGACCGGCGCGGCCGGGAGCGATGTTTGCGAATCCAACCCTCTCCCGCCTCTCGCGCCCGCTTGCGGGCGCTGACGGCGTCAGGCGGCCTATGGCCGCCGAGAGCCCCGGGAGAGGGTACCCGCGAAGCGGGCGGGTGAGGGTCGCACGAGGATCGTGGCGCTGATCCTTGGCGGCCCCCTCACCCTTCCCACGCCTGCGGCGCGGGCCCCTTCCCTCTCCCGGGGCGGGAGAGGGGAATTCCATTGCCATAAACCCCCGTCAGCCCTTCATGGCTCGGGCGTTCGACTCAATCGCCGCCATGGCCCGCATGGCGCCGGCGATCTCGGGGCCGGAGGCGCCCTGGAGCAGGCGGCGGCGCACGTCGTTCAGCGCGGCGTTCACGCGGACCAGCAGGTCGCGGCCCTCGTCGGTCAGGTGCAGGGTCTTGGCCCGCCGGTCGTCCGGCGCCTCCCGACGCTCGACCAGCTTCGCGGCCTCCAGGCTGTCGAGCAGCCGGACCAGCGACGGCCCCTCCACCCCCATCTCCTCGGCCAGCTCGCGCTGGCGCATCCCGTCACCCAGTTCGTTGAGGAGCATCAGCGGCGAGATGACGGAAGAGGAGAAGCCGCTCTCCGCCAGCACCTTGTTCGCCTCCCGCCGCCACAGATGGGCGGCGCGGAACAGGTGGATGCCGAAGTTGGACGGAAAGTCCGGGGCGGGAGTGGGAGCGGGGGTGGGCGGGCCGTTCGATTGCATGCCTATTTAATAGCTTTGCTATCTATTTTCGGCAAGACGCCCTACCCCGCCACTCGGTCATTGCAGGCATGCGCGCATCCGCGGCGTCATATGGTCGAGGAAGGCGCGGACCCGGTGCGGCACCCGTTCCCGCCCGGTGTAGACGGCGTGGATCTCCTCGCGGTCGACCAGCACGTCGTCGAGCACGCTGACCAGCCGCCCGACGGCGAGGTCGTTGCGGATGTGGTACTCGGCCAGCCGGGCCAGACCGAGGCCGAGCAGGGCCATGTGGCGCACCGTCTCGCCGTTGTTGGCGACGATGCGCGTGTCGATCTCGCGGTCGACCAGCCGCCCGCCGGACTTCAGCGGCCACACCGCGGCGGCGCGGCGGAAGTTGAAGCCCAGGCAGTCGTGACGCTCCAGATCGGCGGCGCTCTCCGGCCTCCCCTTGCGCTCCAGATAGTCCGACGACGCCACGATGCGCCGCCGCACGTCGCCCAGCCGCACCGCCAGCAGCGCCGAGTTGGACAGCCGACCGGCGCGGAAGGCCACGTCGGTCCGCGCCGCGTAGAGGTCCACCACCTCGTCGGTCAGGGTCAGGTCCAGGCGGATGCCGGGATAGTCCCGCGTGAAGTCGGGCAGCAGCGGCAGCAGGCAATGCCGCCCGAAGGGCACCGACACGCTGATGCGGATCAGGCCGGTGGGCGAGCGGGCGCCGCCCGCCACCTCCGCCTCCATGGCGTCGAGGTCGCCCAGCAGGCTTTCGGCCCGCTCGCGGTACAGCTCGCCCTCCGCGGTCAGGCGCAGCCGGCGGGTGGAGCGCTCAATCAGCCGCACGCCGAGCCGCTCCTCCAGCCGGGTCACCAGCTTGGCGGTTGAGGACGGGGTCATGCCGACCTCGCGCCCGGCGGCGCTGAAGCTGCCGAGTGCGGCGACGCGCAGGAAGACCCTCATGTCCCAGGCCCGGCTGTCGCTCATCGGGTGTGCCCTTTCGCCGATCTTGTCATTGAATGACACGATCATGCGAAAACGGACGGCATTCCGCATCCTGGCTTTTTGGCTCATCTGATGTGTCCTGCACAGCTCGCATGGATGGAGCCTTCAGTCATGCCACTCGCACTGCTGGCGCTGGCGATCAGCGCCTACGCCATCGGGACGACGGAGTTCGTCATCGTCGGCCTGCTGCCGACCGTCGCCACCGATCTGAACGTCAGCCTGCCGATGGCCGGCATGGTGGTCAGCGTCTACGCCCTGGGGGTCACCGTCGGCGCCCCGGTCCTGACCGCGCTGACCGGCCGGCTGCGGCGCAAGCCGCTGCTGCTCGGCCTGATGGGCCTCTTCATCGCCGGCAACCTGCTGGCCGGGGTCAGCCCCAACTACGAGACGCTGCTGGCCGCCCGGGTGTTCAGCGCCTTCGCGCACGGCGTCTTCTTCTCGGTCGGCGCGACCATCGCCGCCGATCTGGTGCCGGAGGACAAGCGCGCCTCGGCCATCGCCATGATGTTCTCCGGCCTGACCATCGCCATCGTCACCGGCGTGCCGATGGGCACCTGGATCGGCCAGAATTTCGGCTGGCGCGCCACCTTCCTGGCGGTCTCCGCGCTAGGCGTGATCGGCGCGCTGGGCGTCGCGGCTCTGGTCCCGGCGAAGCTCAGCCAGCCGCCCGCCGCCGGCCTCGGCACGCAGGTCCGCGTGCTGGCCAAGCCGCGCCTGCTGCTGGCCTTCGCCATCACGGCGCTGGGTTATGGCGGGACCTTCGTCGCCTTCACCTACTTGGCGCCGATCCTGGAGACGATCACCGGCTTCTCCAGCGGCACGGTCAGCCTCGTCCTGGTGCTCTACGGGGCGGCCATCGCGGTCGGCAACATGGTGGGCGGCAAGCTCGCCAACCGCAACCCGGTCCGCGCGCTGGCGTGGCTGTTCGCCCTCCAGGCGGTGGTGCTGATCGTCTTCACCTTCACCGCCTCCAGCCCGGTTCCGGCGCTGGTGACGCTGGCCGGCATGGGCGCGTTGGCCTTCGCCAACGTGCCGGGGCTCCAGCTCTACGTCGTGCAGTTGGCGCAGCGCCACGCGCCGGGCGCGGTGGACGTCGCCTCGGCCCTGAACATCGCCGCCTTCAACCTGGGCATCGCCGCCGGCGCCTTCTTCGGCGGGCGGGTGGTGGACAGCGCGCTCGGCCTCGCGGCAACACCGTGGGTGGGTGGGCTGTTCGTCCTGGGTGGGCTGGCGCTGACCCTGCTCAGCGGCGCGCTCGACCGCAAGGACGGGCGCCACGGCGCCGCCATTGCGCAATCCGCCTGATACACTGACAAAAACACAGCCCTCGAGAGGATCGAGACCAATGCACACCGTAAGCGCCAACGGCGCCTCCATCCCCGCCCTCGGCTTCGGCACCTTCCGCATGAGCGGCCCCGACGTGCTGCGCATGGTGCCGGAGGTCCTGAAGCTCGGCTTCCGCCACATCGACACCGCGCAGATCTACGGCAACGAGAGCGAGGTCGGCGAGGCCATCAAGGCGTCCGGCCTGCCGCGCGGCGAGATCTTCCTGACCACCAAGGTCTGGGTCAGCAACTACAAGGCCGACGACTTCCGCCGCTCGGTGGACGAGAGTTCTGGCGAAGCTGCGGACCGACTGCGTGGACCTGCTGCTGCTCCACTGGCCGAACGAGGCCGTTCCGCTCGCCGAGCAGATCGAGGCGCTGAACGCCGTCCAGGCCGCCGGCAAGACCCGCCACATCGGCGTCAGCAACTTCAACCGGGCGCTGCTGGACGAGTCCGTGCGCCTCAGCAAAGCGCCGATCGTGACCAACCAGATCGAGTATCACCCCTATCTCGACCAGTCGGTGATGCTGGAGGCGGCGCGCCGCCATGGCCAGTCGGTCACCGCCTATTACGCCATGGCCGACGGCAAGGTTTTCAAGGACCCGGTGCTGACCGACATCGCCGCCCGGCTGGGCCGGAGCCCCGCCCAGGTGGTCCTGCGCTGGCTGGTGCAGCAGGAGGGGGTGATCGCCCTGTCGAAGACGGTCGGCGAGAAGCGTGCCGCCGAGAACCTTGCCGTCTTCGACTTCGAACTGTCGGAGGCGGACATGGCGGCCATCCACGGCCTCGCCCGCCCCGACGGGCGGATCGTCAGCCCGGACGGTCTGGCCCCCGCCTGGGATTGAGGGAGCATTCCTCTTCCTCTCCCGGGGCGGGAGAGGGAGAGGGCGCCTAATGCGGCACCATGGGCCAGAACAGCGCGATCGCACCGGTGCCCAGCACGATCACGATCAGCGACAGCGGCAGGCCGAGGCGCGCGTAGTCGCTGAAGCGGTAGCCGCCCGGCCCCATGACCAGCGTGTTGCACTGGTGCCCGATGGGGGTGAGGAAGTCGCAGCCAGCCCCCACGGCCACCGCCATCAGGAAGGCGTCGGGCCGCAGGCCCAGATGGTTGGCGAGGCTGGCCGCGATGGGGGCCATCACCAGCACGGTGGCCGCGTTGTTCAGGAAGGGCGTCACCGCCATCGCCGCCACCAGCATCATCGCCAGCGCGCCGATGGGCGGCATCCCCTGCGCCGCGATGGACAGCCAGCCGGCGATCAGCTCCGTCCCGCCGGTGGTGCGCAACGCTTCGCTGACCGGGATCAGGGCGCCCAGCAGCACCAGGATCGGCCACTCGATCGACTCGTAGGCCTCTTTCAGCGTGATCACCCGCAGCGCCGTCATGGCGACCGCCGCACCGAAGAAGGCGAGCGTCACCGGGACGAGGCTGGTCGCCACCAGACCGATGGTCACCGCCATCACGGCCAGCGCGATCCGCCGCTTGCGCCGCCGCCCGATGGACAGGTTGCGCTCCGCCAGCGGCAGGCAGCCCAGTTCGTTCAGCGTGTCCGACAACCCCGCCGCCCGCGCCTGGAGAACGACCAGATCGCCCGGCTGGAAGCGGACGCGGCGCAGCCTCTGGCGGATCGGCCGGCCGCGCCGGCTGAGCGCCAGCAGGTTGGCGCCGTAGCGCTCGCGCAGCTCGACATCCTCGACGTTGCTGCCGATCAGGGGGGAGCGCGGCTCCACCACCGCTTCGAGGACCGCCAGATCCTCGTCGCTTTCCACCCCCTCCAGCTCCTTCTCGTGCATCAGCTCCAGGCCGGCGTGCTTCACGAGGTCGCCCAGCGCCTGGGTGTCGGCCTCCAGCACCAGCACGTCGCCCGCGAGCAGCACCCAGTGGCCGGACGGGATGTGGCGGCGGTGCCGGCCGCGGATGATCGCCGCCACCGTCACGTCGCCCTCGCCATAGGCCTCCAGGTCGGCCACCGTCTTGCCGACGAAGGGCGACTTCTCCGGCAGCAGCGCCTCCGCCGTGTAGTCGTCGATGGAGAAGCCCCCGGCGCTGCCCGACGCCGCCTGCCGGCCGGTGGGCAGAAGGCGGTAGCCGACCGTCAGAAAGGCCACCCCCGCCACCGCGACGGTCAGGCCGACCGGCGTGAAGTCGAACATGCCGAAGGGTTCCCCGACCATCTCGTTGCGCAGGCGGCTGACGATGATGTTGGGGGAGGTGCCGACCAGCGTCATCAGCCCGCCGAGAAGCGAGCCGAAGGCCATCGGCATCAGCAGCGACGACACCTTCGTCCCGTTGCGCCGCGCCACTTGCATGGCGATGGGCATGAAGATGGCGAGCGCCCCGATGTTCTTGACCACCGCGGAGAGCAGCGTCACCGCCCCCGTCAACACGATGATCTGCGCCGGCACGGTCTTCATGCGGGCGCTGAGCGGGCGCATCACCTCCTCGACGATGCCGGAGCGGCCGACCGCCGCGCTGACCACCAGCGCGGAGCCGACGATGATGACGATGTCGTCGGAAAAGCCGGCGAAAGCGTCCTTTGGCTTGACGATCCCGACGGCCACCGCCGCCAGCAGCGCCAACATGGCGACGAGATCGTAGCGCAGCTTGTCCCAGATCAGCAGCGCGATCACCGCGCCGATGATGCCGAAGGCGAGTCCCTGGTCGAGCGTCATGCAGCCCTTTTTTGGGGAATTGTTGGTGCGTCGTTACTGGGATTTGCCGGAGGATGAGCCCGATGGCGCCGCGTCGCGCCCCTTGCCGGCCCCGCTGGAGCCGGTGTTGGCGTTCGACGGCGACCGGGCGTTCCGGACAAGTTCGCCGCAGTGTGGCTGCTCGTCACTGCCTGGGTCAAGAAAAGGCAGGACGCTGGCGAGCGGAGTCAGCAGGACGCCCAGCGCCACCGCAGCGGCGCCGCGCGCCGCCGACTCCGCCGCGTTCACCCCGATGTCCGGCGCCCCCAGGGTGCCGCGGACATGGACCGGGACGTGGGTGGCGAAGATCTGGGGGCTCTTGGCCCGCCCCAGCACGGTCAGGTCCATCGCCTCGCTGCGCAGGTTGATCGTGCCGTCCGCCGTCACCAGCGTTTCCGGCGTGTCGAGCACCAACGCGCGGCTTTCCACCAGCCCGTCCTTCACCGTCACGTCGGCGACCAGACAGTTGAAGGGCAAGGGTTTGTCGCCGGACAGGACGACGCCCAGCGTTTCCAGGATGTTGGTCTTCAGCCCCTTGACGGCGTAGCTGGTGATCCGGCCGCCGTCCACGGCGACGCCCAGCTTGCCGTCGGAGGACCCCAGGATGTTGGCGACCGTGGTCCCCTGCCCCTTCAGCTGGATGCGTCCGCTGGCCGTGCCGCCCATCTCCTGCGCGAAGGCCGTCTCGCGGAACAGGCGGGCCAGCTTGATCTGCCGAACGTCCAGGTTCACGTCCAACGCCGGGGTCTTCCGCCCGCCGTCGAGCACCGCCGTCCCGGCCACCCGCCCGCCGCCGACGCCGAGCGACAGCGGGTCGAGCACCAGCCGCCCGTTCTCCAGCTTCGCCCGCGCGTCGAGCGCGTCCAGCGTGGAGAAGGGCGCCTCCACATGCTCGCCACGGAACTTCACGTCCATGTCGGCGGTGCGCAGCTTCTCCAGCGGCACCTCGGTGGCCGGGATGATCCGCTCCCGCCCCTTGGTCGGGTAGTCGCCGCGGCCTTCCGGCGAGGCGCCGATGAAGCCCGCCAGATCGATCGCCGCCAGCTTGCGCGACGTGAGGTCGCCGGTGATCCGCGGACGCTCGCCACCCAGATCGACCGCCACCTGTCCGGACAGGTCGCTTTCGCCGACCTTGCCCTTCATCCCCTCGAACCGCCAGACGTCGCCCTCGCGCCCGAGATGGCCGGAAATGGCGTAGGGCCGCGTCGTCGGCACCGGAATGCCCAGGATCGGGAAGACGTCGGCCAGATCGTCGCCGCGCAGTTCCACCGACAGGTCGACGCCCTGGAGCAGCACCGGCTCGGCGATCGAGCCCTCGATCTTGCCGCGCGTCTTGCCGATGGCGGTCTCGACGCGCAGCGGATAGGGCTTGGGATCGTCGCGCAGATACTCCAGCGAGCCGCCGGCCGCCGTCAGGGTGAAGGGCTTGCCGGCGAAGTCGCCCTTGCCCTCCAGCCGGACCTCCTGATCGCCGTTGCCGCCGACCGCCGTGTTGACGCCGCTGTCGATGTCGATCTTGCGGGTCGGGTCGCGGAAGCGCAGGCGCCCCTCCTCGACCACCAGCGTCTCGATGATCGGCAGGTCGGTGCGGTCTTCCGGCTTCACCGTCTCCTTCGCCGCCTCCTTGCGCGGGTCCGGCCCGCCGAAGTCCCAATTGGCGGCCCCTTCCCGGTTCTTCTCCAGAAGCAGCCTGGGACCGGTGAGGCGGATTTCCGGAAACTCGAAATCGCCGCGCAGCAGCGGCCAGGGGCGGAGTTGAAGATCCAGCACCCGCAGCTCCGCCATCGTCTTGTCGTCGCTCCACTCCGCGTTGGCGACCCGAAGCCCCTCGACGCGGATGCGCAGCGGGTCCCCCAACCGGACGTTGAGATCGCCGTCGATGGCGACCTCGCGGTTCAGCGCCTTGGACGCCTGCCGGGCGATGAAGCCGCGGGCGTCGTTCCAGTCGAGGACGGCCAAGGCGATGCCGACGCCCGCCGCCACCGTCACCACCAGCCCCAACAGGCCGTAGCCGATCCATTTCACCACGGCCATCCGCCACGCCCCCTTGCCTGTCCGCACCGCACCCTCTGGCTGAATAACGGGCAAATGACCGCCGGTGTGGCGCCTTACCTCCAAAGGGCTGAGGAAAGGATGATCTTGTGCGGATTTAACGAAAAATTGAGCGAATCATGCTAGGGGTGGTACCGCACGGCGTTCCACTTCCCTCCCGACCCGAGAACCATGCGTTCACTTACGAATTTTGCTCCCTCCACCTTCGAGGAGCGCGGCGCCGCCGTGGCCTTCACCACCCCGGTGCTGGCGCAGACGCGGGTGCGCAAGGACGACCGGGACAAGCTGGAGGTTCTGATTCCCAACCTGTCGGACGGGCACGGCGTCTATGTGGTGCCGTGGAAGGGTCTGCCGCTCGCCTTCCCGATGACCGTCCACGACCGCATGCTGCAGGACCTGATCCGCAAGGCGGACGGCTGCTCGCCGGACGACATCCGCAAGGCGGTGCTCCAGGCGGCGCGCTGCGGCCTCGCCGGACCGCTGGCCGTCGAGGCGGCGGAGGCGGCGCTGCGCGACGAGGACGAGCAGCGGCTGCTCATCAACTACCAGCTCATCGTCGAGGTGCTGAAGGCGGTCGGGCTGGAATCGACCGACATCCTGCGCGCCGGCCTCGGCTCGGAAAAGGGCGAGCAGCTGACCCGCAGCTACATGACCAAGGCGGCCCAGAGCCTCGCCCTGGAGCCGACCGAACTCTACGCGCGCGTGGCCGAGCTGGCGACCTTCATGGAGCCGGTGGGCATCGCCACCTCGCCGAAGCCGGCGCGGCTGCGCCGTCTGGCCCGCGACCTGCTGCAGTTCCGCGACAGCTTGACCGACTGGGCGAACGGCAGCGTGTCGGAGGCCGCCCCCATCGGCACCTTCTGCGCGGAGGTGGCGGAGCACACGCTCAACCAGGTCCGCAACGTGGTGAACCAGCTCGACCAGTCGGTCGCCGCTTTTGAAACGCTGCTGCGCCAGTGGGACACCAAGCGCACGCTGGTGCGCAGGTCGACCACCCGGCTGTCCTGGCTGCTCGACGGCTGGGACTTCATCATCACGAGCTGGGCGGAGGCCCAGACCCGGAGCAAGCACGAGCAGGACATGACCGTGCACGAGCTGTTCCGCGTCCTGCCCCTGCTGCCCAAGGACGAGGAGAAGTCCGACCACGCGCTGCTGGCCGACCGGCTTCTCGCCTCGAACCGCCGCACGGTGCGCGCCTATGTGGACTGGCGCAGCGGCCAGCTCGACATGGACCTCGTGATGCGGATCGAGGCGATCAAGGCGAAGGCGGCCTGACCCATGACCACCGATCCCAAGGCCCTTCTCAGCCTCGGCACCAAGCTGCTGGACATCGACGAGGCCCGGTTCCGGCAGGTGGTCGACCTGCTCCAGCAGATCGGCGACCATCCGGAGGTCCGGCACACCTTCTCGCTGATCCGCCCCCGTCTGGCCGAGGTGCGGCCCAGGCGGCGCGCGACCTTCAAGCGGCTGTTCTGCGAACCGTTCGAGGACTTGTTCCAGCTTCCCACCGGCAACCAGCCGGCTCCGCTGAACAAGGTGGACCGCGACGCCGTCAACGCCCTGTGGCCGCTGGTGGAGGGTCAGATCGGCAAGGAGCGGCTGCGCGGCGTCACGGGCGCGCTGGGCGACGGCGCGTCGCGGGCAGAGCCGGCCCGCGCCTTCTGGTCCATGGCCTCCGCCGCCGTGGCCGGCATTCTGGAGCAGACGGAGACGGGGCGCTTCGCCGACGAGCTGGGGCTGCGGCTGAACCCCGACCGCATCCGGACCCTTGAGGACATCGCCCGCATCCTGACCATCGCCCAGCCGGTGGCGGAGCTGAAGGCCGTCCTGTCGCCCAAGCCGATCCAGAAGCTGCACAAGGATCATCTGGACGGCATCCAGGCCATCGGGCGGCAGGTCGCGCGCTCCCGCCCGGAGGCGCTGAAACTGTTCATCCTTCTGGCCGCTGCCCGCCTGTCCGACCCATCGATCCTGCTGGGCAGCCTGTGGGACATGGACCTGGGCCAGAAGTCCAGCGACCGGGCCGCCCTGTTCCTGGACCTCGGCGGCACGGTGGTGGCGCAGATCGAGGAACGGTCGCGCGGCGTCGCCTCGACCTCCGGCGGCACGGTGGACCGCATGGCCGCCGCCACCCTCGCGGTCGATCTGGTGGCCAGCCTGGAGGCCACGCGCAACGCCATGGAGCACAGCCGCAACAAGGACTTCGACCAGCGGCTGAAGACCATCCGGAACTCGGTGCACGAGCTGGTGCGCACCCAGGTGCTCGACGGCGCGGACACCGAAATCCTTACCGCGGTGGAGACGCTGGTCCCCGGCACCGACACGGCGCGGATGGCGCAGGCCGAGAATCAGGCGCGCGCCCTGCGCAAATGCTCGACCATCGTCGACACGCTGGGCCTGCGCGGCGAGCTGAAGAGCGTGACCCAGCAGGCCACCGCCTCGCTGACCGGCACGGCACGGCAGTCGCTGGCGGACGGGGTCGGCGACGCACGGACAGGCTACACCGCCATCCGCATGATCGAGCTGATTGCCGGACCGGCGGAGGCCAACCAGGTTATGGACGACATCCTGCGGGGTGGACGCCGCTGAGGGCACCGGGGAGATCGCATGACGCGCCGCGGAGGCTATGTCGGCTGGGCGCTGCCGGAGGCGGAGCGCGCCCGCCTGCTGGCGCGGTTCCCGGCGCGCTACGCCCGCACCGTCGCCCATCACATCACGTTGGCCCACGGCGTCGGAGCGGGACATCCGCTGCCCACGGAACGTGAGGGAACGGTCCTCGGGCTAGCCGACGACGGCGAAGGCGTTCAGGCGCTGGTCGTCGCCATCGCCGGGACGACCGGCCGGCCCGGCGGCGGCATCTACCACATCACATGGTCGCTGGGACCGGGGCGCCGGGCGGTGGAGTCGAACGCGGTGATCGCGCGCCTCGGCTGGACCCCGGTGGAGCCCGTCGCCGTCCGGCTTGAGCCGCGCTTCTTCCCGCTTTAGGCGCCGTTTTTAAGCGCCGGGGCCGCCGCTGGCGTTGGCCTCGGCCGCGGCACCGCGGTTCAACGCCTGCTCGCGGTGGAAGACGAACAGGCCGCTGCCGATGATGAGCAGCGCACCGACGATGATGCGCAGGGTCGGCGCCGTGCCCCAGACCAGCAGGTCGAGCACCACCGCCCAGATGATCGAGACATACTGGAACGGCACGACGACCGCCGCCGGGCTGAGCTGGAGCGAACGGTTCATCGCCGCGTGCCCGACCAGCGCCGTGACGCCGAGCGCGCCCAGCAGCAGGAAGTCCAACCCCGGCGGCGGCACCCAGACCAGCGGCAGCGCCGCACTGCCGAGCAGGCCGGTGCCGAAGGTCTGGAAGCTGACCAGAGACAGGTTGCTCGAATCGCGCAGCAGCCGGGTGGAGATCAGGCCCGTGGAGAAGACCAGCGTGCCGAACAGGGCGACCAGCGACGGCACCGCGTCGAACTGGCCCGTCGGGTTCAGCACGATCACCACCCCGGCGAAGCCGACCACCACCGCCGCCCAGCGGCGCCAGCCCACCTTCTCGCCGAGCAGCGGCACCGACAGGGCGGTGACGATCAGCGGGGCGGCCATGTAGATGGTCATGACGTTGGCGAGCGGCAGCGACCGCACCGCCCAGTAGAAGCAGGCGACCTCGCCCGCCACGCAGCCGACGCGCAGAAGATGCAACGGCAGCCGCTTCACCGCGAAGACCGACCGCACCCCCTCGCGCAGGATCAGCGGGGCCAGCAGCATCGCGCCGAACAGGCTGCGGATGGCCAGCAGCATCGCCACCGGATAGTCGGCGACCAGCCATTTGCCGAGCGCGTCGTTGACGGTGAACAGCGACATGCCCAGCAGCATCAGCAGGATGCCCAGGCGGGTGTCGGTGGCGGCGGAGGACGGGGTGCTGGAGGCGATCATCTCGGTTCACGCAAAAAATCCCTCCCCCCGCGCACGGCGGGGGAAGGGATGGGATCGGGGCGGCAAAATGACGGGTGCGCGCGGTTCAGACCACGCCCTTCTCCCGCAGGGCGGCGATGTCCGCCGCGCATAGGCCCAGCGCCTCCTCCAGCACGGCGTCGGTGTGCTGGCCGAGCGTCGGTGGGGCGACCGTATGCTCGATGGGGGTCGCGGAGTAGCGGATCGGGCTCGCCACCGTCGGCACCGTCCCGGCGGTCGGGTGCGGCAGGTCCTGGTGGATGTGGCGGGCCTGGACGTGGGGGTCGGCAAAGACCTGGGACACGTCGTTGATCGGCCCGCAGGGCACGCCCACCGCTTCCAGAGCCGACAGCCAGTCGCGGCTGGTCCGCTGCTCCAGCAGCCGCTCCAGGATCGGCACCAGCTCCTTGCGGTTGGCGACGCGGGCCGGGTTGGTGGCGTAGCGCGGGTCCTGCGCCAGCTCCGGACGGCCGGCAACCTGACAGAACTTGGTGAACTGCCCGTCGTTGCCGACCGCCAGGATGATGTGGCCGTCCAGCGTGGCGAAGGCCTGATAGGGCACGATGTTCGGGTGGGCGTTGCCCAGCCGCTGCGGCGCCTTGCCGCCGACCAGATAATTCATCGCCTGGTTCGCCAGCACCGCCACCTGCACGTCGAGCAGGGCGAGGTTCACCCACTGCCCCTCCCCCGTCCGGTCGCGGTGGGCCAGCGCGCCGAGCACGCCGATGGTGGCGTAGAGGCCGGTGAAGACGTCGGTCACCGCGACGCCGACCTTGACCGGACCGCCGCCCGCTTCGGCGTCGGGCTGGCCGGTGATGCTCATCAGCCCGCCCATGCCCTGGATCATGAAGTCGTAGCCGGCGCGCTTGGCGTAGGGGCCGTCCTGCCCGAATCCGGTGATCGAGCAGTAGACGAGACCCGGGTTGATCGCCTTCAGGCTGTCATAGTCCAGCCCGTACTTGACCAGCCCGCCGACCTTGAAGTTCTCGATGACGACGTCGGCCTGGGCAGCCAGCTTGCGGACCAGCTCCTGGCCTTCCGGTCGCTCGAAGTCGATGGTGATCGACCGCTTGCCGCGGTTGGTGGAGAGGAAATAGGCCGACTCCTCCCCGGCCCAGGGGGGGCCCCAGGCGCGCGTGTCGTCCCCGGCGCCGGGCCGTTCGACCTTGATGACGTCCGCGCCGAGATCGGCCAGCGTCTGCGCCGCCCACGGCCCGGCGAGCACGCGGGAGAGTTCCAGAACACGGACATGGGAAAGCGGGCCGGGCATGGTGGGGTCCTTATGGAAAAGCGCCTGATTCCCCTCTCCCGCCCCGGGAGAGGGTGCCCGCGTCAGCGGGCGGGTGAGGGTCGTACGAGGATCGTCGCGCTGATCCTTGGCGGCACCCTCACCCTTCCCACGCCACTGGCGTGGGCCCCTTCCCTCTCCCGAGGCGGGAGAGGGGCAACATCACCTCACGCGAAGGCCTGGATGCCGGTGATGGCGCGGCCCAGGATCAGGGCGTGGATGTCGTGCGTGCCCTCGTAGGTGTTCACCGCCTCCAGGTTCATCACGTGGCGGATGACGTGGAACTCGTCGGCGATGCCGTTGCCGCCGTGCATGTCACGGGCGACGCGGGCGATGTCCAGGGCCTTGCCGCAGTTGTTGCGCTTGATGAGCGAGATCATCTCCGGCGCCGCCTTGCCGGCGTCGAGCAGACGGCCGACCTGCAGCGCGGCCTGCAGGCCGAGCGCGATCTCCGTCTGCATGTTGGCGAGCTTGAGCTGCGGGATCTGGTTCGCGGCCAGCGGGCGGCCGAACTGCTTGCGGTCGATCTGGTACTGGCGGGCGGCGTGGAAGCAGAACTCCGCGGCGCCCATGGCGCCCCAGGCGATGCCGTAGCGGGCGCGGTTCAGGCAGCCGAACGGGCCGACGATGCCCTCGATGTTCGGCAGGCGGTTCTCCTCCGGCACGAACACCTCGTCCATGACGATCTCGCCGGTGGCCGAGGCGCGCAGCGAGAACTTGCCTTCGATCTTCGGCGCCGACAGGCCCTTCATGCCCTTTTCGAGCACGAAGCCGTTCATCTTGCCCTCGTCGGTCTTCGCCCAGACGACGAAGACGTCGGCGACCGGCGAGTTGGTGATCCACATCTTCGCGCCGCTGAGGATGTAGCCGTCCGCGACCTTCTTGGCGCGGGTCTTCATGCCGGCGGGGTCGGAGCCGGCGTCCGGCTCGGTCAGGCCGAAGCAGCCGATCCATTCGCCGGTGGCGAGCTTCGGCAGGTACTTCTCGCGCTGCGCCTCGCTGCCGTAGGCGTAGATCGGGTGCATGACCAGCGAGGACTGCACCGACATGGCGGAGCGGTAGCCGCTGTCCACCCGCTCGACCTCGCGGGCGACCAGACCGTAAGAGACGTAGTTGACGCCGGCGCAGCCGTAGCCGTCGATCGTCGAGCCGAGGAAGCCCAGCTCGCCCATCTCGTTCATGATCTCGCGGTGGAAGATCTCGTGCCGGTTGGCCTCGGTCACGCGCGGCAGCAGCTTGTCCTGGCAATAGCTGCGCGCGGCGTCGCGGATCATCCGCTCGTCCTCGGTCAGCTGCTCGTCGAGGAGCAGCGGGTCTTCCCAGGCGAAGGAAGCGAGCTTGGCGGAGGCGGCTCCGGTCTTGGCGGCCATGTTTAAAATCTCCCTAGGTCCGATGCGCCCAACATGGCGCGGTCGCTTTCATGGTTCAAATACATTTATCAGGGGACTTTAATATGATCCTCATATAAGACACTGCCATGGACCTGCGCCATCTCCGCCATTTCGTGGCCGTCGCCGAGGAGCTGCATTTCAGCCGCGCCGCCGCCCGGCTGGGCATCGGCCAGCCGCCGCTCAGCCAGTCGATCCAGGCGCTTGAGGCCGAACTGGGCGCCCGCCTGTTCGAGCGTACCAAACGCCGGGTCGAGCTGACCGAGCCGGGGCAACTCCTTCTCGGCGAGGCGCGGGAGATCCTGGCGCGGGCGGAGCGCGCCGCCGTGCTGACCCGCCGCGCCGCCAAGGGCGAGGTCGGCGAACTGCGCGTCGGCTTCACCGCGGCGGCCCCCTTCCTGCCGATTGTGCCGCGGATCATCGACGCCTACCGCCGGGCCCATCCCGACGTGCATCTGACTCTGGTCGAGCTGCCGTCCAAGCAGCAGTTGACGGCGCTGGCCGACCGCCGGCTCGACGTCGGCTTCATCCGGGAGCCGCGCTTCGTCCCCGAGCCCGAGTTCCTTTCGCTTCCACGACGTGGTGCGGGAACCGCTGCTGGCGGTGATGCGCGCCGACCATCCGCTGGCCGGGCGGGAGGTGGTGCCGCTGGCCGCGCTGCGCGACGAGCCCTTCGTCTTCTACCCCGCCGATTTCGGCACCAGCACGCACGAGCAGGTCTTCGCCCTGTGCGCCGCCGCCGGATTCCGCCCCAACGTGACCCAGGACGCGCGCGAGGCCTTCACCATCATCGGGCTGATCGCCGCCGGGCTGGGCGTGTCGATTCTTCCCGGCCAGCTTCGGCAGGTGGCGCTGGAGGGAGTGGTGTACCGGCCGCTCGACACGCCGGACGCCGTCACCACCCTGCAACTGGCCCAACGGAGCAACGAAAGTTCGCCCCTGGTGAAAAAATTCACCGGTCTCGTCGAACGGATCGTTCCGTTTGTTCCACCGATCCCCGACACCTGACCGGCGACTCGGGAAAAATCGCCCGTCCGGACCCCGAACCTCCCAAAGTCTGGGTTTTCAAGCGGTCAAGGAAGGAGCAAACTCCCGTTCAAACCGCGTGCACGGCCTTCGCAGATGCACAAAATTTCGTCAGACCGACGCCGAACCGTTGAATTGATCACAATGCGAGCGTCGGGCTTGTCGAATTTATTAAACGGGTATACCGTCTGACCCATTGCATAGGTCCTGTGTCGGGAACGCAACCCTGACCCCGGACCGCGCTCGGGACACCTCGGACGGGGGGAGGATGATGGACGGCGGCATGGTCACGACCGCACAGGCACTGGTGCGCTTCGTCGGGGTCCAGAAGACCTATGACGGCGAACACCTCGTGGTGAAGAACCTCGACCTCGACATCAAGAAGGGCGAGTTCGTCACCCTGCTCGGCCCTTCGGGATCGGGCAAGACGACCACGCTGATGATGCTGGCCGGCTTCGAGGTCCCCACCCACGGCGATATCTATCTCGCCGACCGGCCGATCAAGAACATGCCGCCGCACAAGCGCGACATCGGCATGGTCTTCCAGAACTACGCGCTGTTCCCCCACCTGACGATCGAAGAGAACGTCGCCTTTCCGCTGACCGTGCGCAAGATGCCGCGGTCGGAGGTGAAGGAGCGGGTGCGCTCGGCGCTGCGCATGATCAAGCTGGAGAATCTGGCGCACCGCCATCCCGGCCAGCTGTCGGGCGGCCAGCAGCAGCGCGTGGCGCTCGCCCGCGCGCTGGTCTTCAACCCGCAGCTCGTCCTCATGGACGAACCGCTGGGCGCGCTGGACAAGCGGCTGCGCGAGCACATGCAGCTCGAGATCAAGCAGCTGCACGAGACGATGGGCATCACCGTCGTCTACGTCACGCACGACCAGAGCGAGGCGCTGACCATGTCGGACCGCATCGCTGTGTTCAACGATGGCATCGTGCAGCAGATCGACAAGCCGGACGCGCTGTACGAACGCCCGGTCAACAGCTTCGTCGCCAACTTCATCGGCGAGAACAACGTGCTGAGCGGCACCGTCGAGAATATCGAACAGGGCTTCTGCCGCGTGGCCCTGGCGTCGGGCGGCTCGGTCGTGGCCCAGGCGATCAACGTCGCCGGTGCCGGAGCTGCCACCGCGCTGTCGGTCCGGCCGGAGCGCATCAGCATCCTGACCGACGGGCAGGCCCCGGACGGCATGAACGCCCTGCCCGCCCATGTCCAGGACACCATCTATCTCGGCGACCACGCGCTGGCCGTGCTGAAGGTCGCCGGCAACGGGGAATTCATGGTCAAGCTGCCGCCGGGCGCCCACGCGGGCCTTAGCCACGGCCAGAGCGTGTCCATCGGCTTCCGCCCCGAGGACTGCCGGGCGCTCGATCCCGTGTGATCGGCAGCAACCCGTCCGTCCGGTCTCTCCGGGAGGGGGGGCCGGGGGCGCGCACCACCTCCTGACGCAACCACACATAATGAAGGAACGGGGACGATGTCGAAGCTTAAGGTGGCAGTTGGGTTCCTTGCGACGTTCACCGCCGGTGTGGCGCTGGCCACCGCCGCGCAGGCCCGCGACCTGACGGTCGTGTCCTGGGGCGGCGCCTATCAGGAAGCCCAGAAGAAGGTCTATTTCGAGCCGTTCAAGAAGGCCGGCACCCCGATGAACGACGAGTCCTGGGACGGCGGCATCGGCGTGCTGCGCGCCAAGGTCCAGGGCGGTGCGGCGACCTGGGACGTCGTCCAGGTGGAGAGCGAGGAACTGGCCGTCGGTTGCGAAGAGGGCCTGTTCGAGACGATGGAGTTCAGCAAGATCGGCGGCGAGCAGGCCTACCTGCCGCAGACCGTCGATGCCTGCGGCGTCGGCGCGATCGTGTACGACTTCGTGCTCGGCTACGACAAGGACAAGCTGAAGGACGCGCCGAAGAGCTGGGCCGACTTCTTCGACACCACCAAGTATCCGGGCAAGCGCGGCCTGCGCCAGGGCGCCAAGACCACGCTGGAAATCGCCCTGATGGCCGACGGCGTCGCGCCGAAGGACGTCTACAAGGTCCTGGGCACCGAAGAGGGACTGGAGCGCGCCTTCAAGAAGCTGGACACCATCAAGAACGACATCGTTCTGGTGGAAGGCCGGCGCCCAGCCGCCGCAGCTCCTCGCCTCGGGCGAGGTGGCGATGACCTCGGTCTACAACGGCCGCATCGACGCCGCCAACAAGGCCGAGAAGAAGAACTTCGGCATGGTGTGGAACGGCGCGCTCTACACCATCGACAGCTGGGTGATCCTGAAGGGCAGCCCGAACAAGGACGCCGCCTACAAGTTCCTCGACTTCGTCGGCAAGGCGGAGAACCAGGCCAAGCTGTCCGAGAACATCGCCTACGGCACCTCCAACAAGGACGCCCCGTCCAAGCTGGCGCCCGCCGTCCTGAAGGACCTGCCGACCGCTCCGGACAACATGAAGAACGCGGTCGAGATCAGCGTTCCCTTCTGGCTGGAGAACATCGACCGCCTGACCGAGCGCTTCAACAAGTGGGCGGCGAAGTAAGCCGCTTCCGTCTCTGAGTGGTTGCGACGGGCCCCCATCCCGGCCCTCCCCCGCTGACGCAGGGGAGGGAGATTGGTCCCCTCCCCTGCGAAGCGGGGGAGGGTTAGGGTGGGGGCCCACCTCGACCACCCCGCACACGTCTCTACCGCATTTTTCGAAATAGGCCGCCCATGACAGCCGCGTTCGTCGCCGGCGCCGATGCGTCGTCCGAGGTGCCTCTCAAGCGCCGCCTGAAACGGGCGGAGCGGACGCGCCGGCTCAAGGCCCTGGCGCTGATCCTGCCGCTCCTCCTCTTCCTGCTGTTCACCTTCCTCGGTCCCATCGCCGGCATGCTCTGGCGGTCGGTCGACGACTGGGAGGTGCGTCAGGTCATGCCCCACACCGTCGCGGCCCTGGCCGACTGGGACGGCAAGGACGTTCCGGGCGAGCCGGCCTTCGCCGCGCTGGCCGGCGACATCCGCACGGCGCGCGACGCCGGAACCGTCGCCATCGCGTCCAAGCGGCTGAACTACGCGCTGAACGGCTTCCGCACCATCATGTCGGGCACGGCGCGCAACCTGAAGGCCCTGCCGGAACCCGGCACCGCCAAGGACACGCTGATCGGCATCAACCCGGCCTGGGGCGAACGCGCCACCTGGGCGGCGATCAAGGGCGCCAGCGGGCCGCTCACCAGCTTCTACCTGCTGGGCGCGCTGGATCTGACGCGCAACGTGGACGGCGCCATCGTTGCCGCCCCCGAGGAGCAGGCGATCTACCGCGACGTCTTCGGGCGCACCTTCACCATCAGCCTGGGCGTCACGGTCCTCTGCCTCATCCTGGGCTTTCCGGTCGCCTACATGCTGGCGACGCTGCCCACGGGCCAGTCGAACGTCCTGATGATCTTCGTGCTGCTGCCCTTCTGGACCTCGCTTCTGGTGCGCACCTGCGCCTGGATCGTCGTGTTGCAGAGCGAGGGCATCGTCAACGACAGCCTGCGCTGGATCGGCCTGATCGACGAGCCGCTGCGGCTGATCTACAACCGCTTCGGCGTCTATGTGGCGATGACGCATGTGCTGCTGCCCTTCATGATCCTGCCGCTCTACAGCAGCATGCGCTCGATCTCCCCGGCCTACATGCGGGCCGCGGCGTCGCTCGGCGCCTCGCCGGTCACCGCCTTCCTGCGCATCTACCTGCCGCAGACCGTGCCCGGCATCGGGGCGGGCAGCCTGCTCGTCTTCATCCTGGCCATCGGCTACTACATCACGCCGGCCCTGGTGGGCGGGGCCGCCGACCAGATGATCAGCTACTTCATCGCCTTCTACACGACGGAAACCGTCAACTGGGGTCTGGCCTCGGCGCTGGGCGCGGTGCTCCTGCTCGCCACGCTGCTGCTCGCCGTCGTCTATGGAAAGCTGGTCCACGGCCAGCAGGTCACGGGAGGGATGAAGAATTGAGCGACAACCACGCCCCCCGCACCGCCAGCCAGCGCGTCGCCTGGATCACCACCGTGGTCGTCGCCTCGCTGGTGCTGGTCTTCCTGATGGCGCCGATCCTGGCGATCATGCCGCTGTCCTTCAGCTCCGGCTCCTACCTGACCTACCCGCTGCCCGGCTTCTCGCTGCGCTGGTACGAGGATTTCCTGAACTCCCCGCGCTGGGTGTCGTCGCTGAAGAACAGCGTCATCATCGGGGTGGCCTCGACCATCCTGTCGATGGTGCTGGGCACCCTCGCCTCGCTCGGCCTCGCCCAGTGGAAGAGCAAGTTCAAGCCGCTGGTGCTGGCCATCGTGCTGTCGCCGGTGGTCGTGCCGGGCGTCATCACCGCGGTCGGCCTGTACTTCTTCTTCGCGCCGCTGGGCCTGACCGGCAGCTACGCCGGGCTGATCCTGGCGCACACCGCGCTGTCCACGCCCTTCGTGGTCATCACGGTCAGCGCGACGCTGCAGAGCTTCGACATGAATCTGGCGCGGGCCGCGGCCTCGCTCGGCGCCTCGCCGATCTACGCTTTCCGCCGGGTGATCCTGCCGCTGATCCTGCCGGGCTTGGCCTCGGGCGCCCTGTTCGCCTTCGCCACCAGCTTCGACGAGGTGGTGGTGGTGCTGTTCATGGCGGGACCGGAGCAGCGCACCCTGCCCCGCGAAATGTTCAGCGGCATCCGCGAGAACATCAGCCCGACCATCACGGCGGCGGCGGTGATCCTGACGACCATCTCGGTCATCCTGCTCGCCACGCTGGAGGCGCTGCGCCGCCGCAACGAGCGGCTGAAGGGCAACCTGCGCTGAGCCTCATTCTGGGGAATTCAACCCTCTCCCCTCTGGGGAGAGGGTGGCCCGAAGGGCCGGTGAGGGGGGTGCGCGTGGCGGTACGTCCGGCAACAGCGCAACCCCCTCACCCTACCCCTCTCCCCAGAGGGGAGAGGGAACGGACTATGAAGAGGGAATTACAGGTACGGCGGGGTGCAGGCGCTGATGATTTCGCATTCCTCGTCGCCGAGGTTGCGGAAGCGGTGCGGGATGCGGCTGTCGAACAGATAGGCGTCGCCGGGGCCGAGGATTTCCTTGCGGTCGCCGACCGTCAGCTCGATCCGGCCCTTGATGACGATGCCGCCCTCCTCCGATTCGTGCTGGAGCATGGTGCGGCCGCCGGTGTCGGCGCCGGGGGCGTACTTCTCGTGCAGGACCTGGAGGTTGCGGCCGCGCAGGTCGCCCACCTGCCGGAAGGAGATGGAACCGACCCGGCTCTTCACCAGCCCGGTCAGCTCGACGAGTTCGCCGCCCTTGAAGAAGATCTGCTCGCGCGGCGGCAGGTCGTCGGACGAGAAGAACTCCGCCAGGGTCATCGGAATGCCCTGGAGCACCTTGCGCAGCGAGGAGACGGACGGGCTGCACCGATTCTGTTCAATGAGCGAGATGGTGCCGTTGGTCACGCCCGCCCGTTGCGCCAACTGGCGCTGGGACAGGGCGTGCGCTTCGCGAACCTGCTTCAGGCGCGCGCCCACGTTGAAATCGACAGCGTCCACATCCATGGATCGGTTCCTCGCTCCTGACCGGAAGGCATACCGGATTCGCGTGTGTGCGTCATCAAAAACTCAACACCCGATTAGGGTTGTTTAATTTATTAAACATGGGTACGCTCCCTTCACATTGCAAATCGAGGCTGATTCCCATGCTGTCGCTGAACGACCAGAGCCTTCTTCGGACGCAAGCCTATGTGAACGGCGCGTGGCGCGACGCCTTCTCCGGCAAGACCTTCGCGGTGACCAACCCGGCGACGGGCGAGGAACTGGCCCGGGTCGCCGACGTCGGCGCGGAAGAGACGCGGCAGGCCATCAATGCCGCCGACGCCGCCCTGCCCGCCTGGCGCGCCAAGACCGCGAAGGAGCGCGCGGCGATCCTGCGCCGCTGGTTCGAGCTGATCATGGCGGCGCAGGAGGATCTGGCCGTCCTGATGACCCTGGAGCAGGGCAAGCCGCTGGCCGAAGCCCGTGGCGAGGTCGCCTACGGCGCCAGCTTCATCGAGTGGTTCGCCGAGGAGGGCAAGCGGGTCTACGGCGACGTGATCCCCAGCTTCGCCGGCAACAAGCGCATCGTCGTCCTGAAGGAGCCGATCGGCGTCGTCGCGGCGATCACCCCGTGGAACTTCCCCAACGCGATGATCACCCGCAAGGTCGGCCCGGCGCTGGCCGCCGGCTGCACCATCGTCGTCAAGCCGGCCGAGGACACCCCGCTGTCCGCCCTGGCGCTGGCCGAGCTGGCCGAGCGCGCCGGCGTCCCGGCCGGGGTGTTTAACATCGTCACCGGGTCCGACCCGGTCGCCATCGGCGGCGAGCTGACCGCCAGCCCGATCGTGCGCAAGCTGTCCTTCACCGGCTCGACCGAGGTCGGCAAGATCCTGATGCGCCAGTCCGCCGACACGGTGAAGAAGGTGTCGCTGGAACTGGGCGGCAACGCGCCCTTCATCGTGTTCGACGACGCCGACCTGGACGAGGCGGTCAAGGGTGCCTTGGCGTCCAAGTACCGCAACTCCGGCCAGACCTGCGTCTGCGCCAACCGCCTGCTGGTCCAGGCCGGCGTCTACGACGCCTTCGCCGCCAAGCTGGCCGAGGCGGTGAAGCAGATCCGCGTCGGCAACGGCATGGAGGCCGGGATCACCCAGGGCCCGATGATCAACGGCCAGGCCGTCGAGAAGGTCGAGGAGCTGATGGGCGACGCGCTGGCCAAGGGCGCCACGGTCGCGCTCGGCGGCAAGCGCCATGGCCTGGGCGGCACCTTCTTCGAGCCGACGATCCTGACCGGCGTCACCACCGAGATGCGCGTGGCCCGCGAGGAGATCTTCGGCCCGGTGGCCCCGCTGTTCAAGTTCGAGACCGAGGCCGACGCCATCCGCATGGCCAACGACACCGAGTTCGGTCTGGCCGCCTATTTCTACAGCCGGGACATCGGCCGGGTGTGGCGCGTCGCCGAGCAGCTCGAATACGGGATGGTCGGCATCAACGAAGGCATCCTGTCGACCGAGGTCGCGCCGTTCGGCGGCATCAAGCAGTCGGGCATCGGGCGGGAAGGCTCCAAGTACGGTGTGGAGGACTTCCTGGAGATCAAGTACCTGTGCGTCGGCCTGGGCGCCTGACGCCATCCTTTCCAATCGGGGGTTTGAGATGAGCAACCAGTCCTTCCAGGATCGTCGCAACGCCGCCGTTCCGCGCGGCCTCGCCAACGCCATGCCGGTCTATGTCGACCGCGCCGAGAACGCCGAGCTGTGGGACGTCGAGGGCAACCGCTTCATCGACTTCGCGGGCGGCATCGCGGTGCTGAACACCGGCCACCGCCATCCGAAGATCATCGAGGCGGTGAAGGCCCAGCTCGACCGCTTCACCCACACCTGCGCGATGGTCACGCCCTACGAGTCCTTCGTGACCCTGGCAGAGCGGCTGAACGCGCTGGTTCCGGGCGCCACGCCGAAGAAGACCGCCTTCTTCACCACCGGTGCGGAAGCCGTCGAGAACGCCGTGAAGATCGCCCGCGCCCACACCGGCCGTCCGGGCGTGATCGCCTTCTCCGGCGCCTTCCACGGCCGCACGCTGCTGGCGATGGCGCTGACCGGCAAGGTCGTGCCCTACAAGGTCGGCTTCGGCCCCTTCCCGGCCGAGGTCTACCACGCGCCCTTCCCCAACGCCTACCGCGGGGTCAGCGTCCAGGACAGCCTGAAGGCGCTGGAGCAGCTCTTCAAGTCGGACGTCGACGCCACCCGCGTCGCCGCGATCATCGTGGAGCCGGTGCAGGGTGAGGGCGGCTTCAACATCGCCCCGCCGGAGTTCCTGCAGGCCCTGCGCAAGATTTGCGACGACAACGGCATCCTGCTGATCATCGACGAGATCCAGACCGGCTTCGCCCGCACCGGCAAGATGTTCGCCATCGAGCATTCCGGCGTCGAGCCCGACCTGATGACCATGGCGAAGAGCCTGGCCGGCGGTTTCCCGCTGTCGGCGGTCACCGGCAAGGCGGAGATCATGGACGCCCCGATCCCCGGCGGCATCGGCGGCACCTACGCCGGCAGCCCGCTGGCGACCACCGCGGCGCTGGCCGTGCTGGACGTCATCGAGGAGGAGAAGCTGATCCAGCGCTCCAACGACCTGGGCGAGCGCATCGCCGGCCGCTTCCGCACCATGGCCCAGCGCAACACGCTGTCGGTGATCGGCGACGTGCGCAACCTGGGCGGCATGATCGCCATGGAGCTGGTGAAGGACCGCGGCACCAAGGAGCCGGCGCCGGAGCTGACCAAGGCGCTGGTCGCCAAGGCGGCGGAGAAGGGCCTCGTCCTGCTGTCCTGCGGCACCTACGGCAACGTGATCCGCATCCTGGTTCCGCTGACCGCGTCGGACGCGCTGGTGGACGAGGGCCTGGACATCATCGAGCGCTCCCTGGAGGAGCTGGTCTCTGCGTAAGGCTGGGGCCTGATCCGTCAGTCCCGATTTATCAGTGAAGTCCCCTGACTGCACGCCCTCCTTCCCGCAAGGGAAGGAGGGTTTCTTTTTGTGCGTCCGCCTGCCCGCGCTTTAGGATGGGCGCGCGGGGCGGAGGGGCGATCGCATGGCCGACGGGATCGACATCGTCATCATCAAGAAGAACGGGCTGGGCGACGCTGGGGCCAGCGTCTTTTCGGAGGTCGCGGAAACCCTGCGTTTCGCGCTGCGCCGCCTGGGCATCGACGCGGAGATCGTGTGGAACCGCGTCGGCCGCCGGCGCCGCGCCATCGTCCTCGGCGGGCATGACCTGACGCCGGAGGAAGGCGACCGCCTGCCCAGCGGCACCATCCTCTACAATCTGGAGCAGATCGCCACGCTCCACCCGCGCAACGCCCATTATCTGGACCTGTTGCGCCGCTGCCGGGTGTGGGACTACAGCCCGCGCAACATCGCCGATCTGGCCGGCCAGGGCATCCGGGCGCGCCTCGTTCCCATCGGGCATGTGGACGAGATGACCCGCATCCCCAACAGCCCATCCCCCGGCATCGACGTGCTGTTCTACGGCGCCGTGAACCCGCGGCGCCGCGCCGTCCTCGACACGCTGGGCGAGTGCGGGCTGACCGTGGTCAGCCTCCAGCATTATTACGGGGCGCTGCGCGACCGCTTCGTCGCCGACGCCAAGCTGGTGCTGAACCTGCATTACCACGAGGCGGGCATCTTCGAGATCGTCCGCGTCTCGCACCTGCTGTCGAACCGCAAGGCGGTGCTGGCCGAGCGCCACCCCGGCAGCGAGATCGACCCCGACCTTCTGGACGCCATGGCCTTCGCCCCTTACGACGGGCTGGTCGAGGCCGCCTGCGCGCTGGTCGCCGACGATGCGCGTCGGGCGGCGCTGGCTGAGGCGGGACACCGGCGCATGAGGGACCGGGACGTGGCGGCGCTGATGCGCAACGCCGCCGCGGACCTCGGTCTTTCCCTCGCTGAGCCCGGCGCGCTCACCGGCTCCTGACGCGCCCGCTCACACCTCGACGACCGGCGTGAAGCCGCCGAAGATCATCCGCTTGCCGTCGAAGGGCATCGGGTTTTTCTCCGGGCTGAACCGCTCGTCGGTCTTCATCAGCTCCTCGATCCGCCCCATCGCGGCGTCCCGCGTCGCTTTGTCCGGCCATTCGATCCAGGAGAAGGCGACCGTCTCGTCCTCCGTCGCCTGCACCGCCCGGCGGAAGTCGGTGAGCTTGCCGTTTGGCACGTCGTCGCCCCAGCATTCGATGACGCGCGTCGCGCCGAGCTCCTTGAATAGGACGTCGATCTTGTTGGCGTGGTCGATGAAGGCCTGCTTGTTGGCCGTCGGAACCGCGATGACGAACCCGTCGATGTACGCCATGTCCTTCCTCCCATTGTTTGTTTGAAGCTTCGGCCCCGTCCGTCAGGACGCCGCCGCGTCCGGGCACTTCGCGCCGGTGTGGTTCAACATCCAGGGCGTGCCGAAGCGGTCGGTAAACATGGCGAAGCGCTCGGCCCAGAAGGTCTCGCCCGGCGGCATCTCCACGGCGCGGGCGTCCTTCGCCAGCACGGCGAAGATGCGGTCGAACTCGGCGAGCGACGGCGGGGCGATCTGCACCCGGAAGCCCTGCGGCTTGCTGTACATGCTGTCCGGCGAGTCGGACGCCATCACCGTGGTCGCCCCCAGCTTCACCATCATGTTCATCACGAGGTGATCGCCGCCGGGCATCCGGCTGTCCGCATCCGGGGCGTCGCCGTTGCGGAACACATAGACGACCTCGCCGCCGAGGGTCTCGGCGTAGTGGGTCATCGCCTCCAGGCAGGTCCCGTTGAAGAACAGGTAGATCGTCGGTTCCATGGTGTCGTTTCCTCCCGGTCGGATTGTTCTGGGGTCAGAGCGTCTTGGCGAGGGCTTCGAGCTGGTCGGTCGCTTTGCCCCAACCTTCGTGGAAGCCCATCTTCTCGTGCTCGTCGCGCGCCTCGGCGCTCCAGTGCATGGCGCGGGCGGTGTAGAGGGTCCGGCCGTCGCCCGCGTCCTCGAACCGCACGTCGGCGGTCATGAAGGCCCGGCCCGACGGCCGCCAGCCGGGGCGGAAGGCGTCGGTGAAGACCAGACGCCGCCCCTCCTCCACGTCGAGGAAGACGCCGGGCTCGCCGAAGGATTCGCCGTTCGGACCGTTCATCAGAGTGAAGAACTCGCCGCCCGGCCGCAGGTCCATCCGCGCCTCGGACACGAACCAGGGCTTGGGGCAGAACCACTGTTTCAGCAACTCGGGTTTGGTCCAGCAGCGCCACAGCGCGCCGCGCGGCGCGTCGAGGCTGCGGGTCAGAACGAGGTCGCGCTCACCTTCCGTCATGGGGATTCCCTTTCGAGCGGGGCTGTGAAAAGAGCAGCGTGAGGTAGCGTTTCAGGTGATCGACGCTGTCCAGCGCGTCCTCGCGCCCGCCCGTCGCCTTGGCGAGGATGAAGGCGCCCTGGAGCACGGCCTGGGTGTGCCGCGCGAGGCTCGCCGGGGTCCAGTCGGCCTCGATGCCGCGCGCCGCCATGGCCGCCGCGATGTCCGGTTCGAGCGTCGCCGCGTGGCCGAAGATGCTGGCGGCGCAGGCGTCGCGGATCGCCGGGTGCGACCCGTAGACCTCCTGAGTCATGGTCCCGACGAGGCAGGTGAACTCGGCGGGATCGCCGTCGATGATCGCCTTGCGGAATTCGACATAGCCGAACAGGCGGTCGAGCGGATCGTCGAGCCGGTGGTACGGCGCGTTCGCGAAGAAGGCCGAGGTGGTTTCCGCCCAATAGGCGGCGGCGGCGACGCCGAGCGCTTCCTTGGTCTCGAAATGATGGAAGAACGCGCCCTTGGTGACCCCCGCCGCCTTGCAGAGATCATCGACGGAGGTCGCCGCGAAGCCCTTGGCCCGGATGACGTCCCGCGCTGCATTGAGGAGCCGGGTGCGGGCATCGCCGCGTTCGGGGTGATGTTTGGCAGGTCTCGGCATAGCCTGAAACATACCGAACGGTTGGTATGCCTGTCAAACATGTTTGGGCGTTCGGATCAATTCAAAGAAGCTGGCGAGGATTCCCTTCGCCAGCTTCTTCGACCGCAAATGCATACCAAGCTTACGGCAGACCGAGGAAGCCCCAGAGGGAAGTGGTGTAGCTGCCCACCTGAATATACTCGACCTCTCCGGCGCCATGCCCGCCGCCGCTAAAGTAATCCTGAATCACCACGCCATCGCCGATACCGTTAACCGCGTCCGCATCGGTGTATATAACCAAGTTGTTGGCATTGCTCGAATCCAGAGCGAAACGGAGATCGTAGATGGATGAAACATCGTTGATTACGATCTTGTCACTTGACCCACTGCTGTCAGCGATCCAAGAGAGGCCGGTATCGTTGTAATAGTGAATGTATGTATCATTTCCGTCGCCACCGAGGAGAACATCACGAAATCCCGAGGCCCCACCGTTGAGCGTGTCGTTGCCGGCCTCCCCTTCAAGCCAATCCTCGCCACTGCCCCCGATGAGATTGTCATCGCCGGTCCAGCCAAGCAGTGTATCGTTGCCGGTGCCACCATTGAGCGTATCATTACCGGGATTACCGTCTATCTTGTCATTCCCGGCACCACCGTCAATGTAATCACCAAGATTACCGCCAATAATATAGTTATCAAGGTTATTTCCGTACACAGACCACGACTCACTGACGTTGGTTGCGCTCCAGTTGTACTGCGTAGACGGAAGAACATAAACACCCATAACAACCCCCATCATCATAGTTATAGACGAATAATACAGCGACGCACCTATCCCACAAAAATTATAAATCGGCAACATATTTTTATTAATACGTTTGCATTGCTTAGAATTCAAATCATGAGAATACTACAGTATTCGACCATTTTAAGTTTTTATTAACAGCGCAATGAGAACATACAAGGCAGACGACGCGATCATTCGAAATCTAATACTTAGATATCGAAGAGACGCCCCCGAAACGCCATTTGGCAATTTCGCAGACGAAGGAGATCGATATGATTGTCTCCGATTTATCGGGAGCCGCCAGCGCAGCAAAGACAATCCCGGCCACGCCCCCGCCCGGCGCTGCATCGACGAAAAGCGATGGCGCTCAGGCCTCCAGCCGCGCCGGCTCTCAACAGGACTCGGTTGTCCTCAGCCCTCTCGCCTCGGAATTGAAGGGAGACTCCCTTAAGGTCTTCTCACAGCTTTCAACCGAGGATCGCAGCAAACTCGGAAACTTGGTTTCCTCCGGAGCGATGAGCGCGCGGGATCTGGGACTTGCTCTGTCCAGTCATTTGAAGCAGCAACGCGCCAACACATTCTGGGGCAAGGCATCCGATGCCGTTGAGTCCCTTTCGGGCCGTGCATCCGGGACGCCCGGCCCACTCGACATTTCGGCAGAACAGATGAGTCAAACCGCCGCGCGGCGCAGCGCGATCAAAAGCAGCGGCATGACCGGCGCTCAGGAAATCGCCGCGATGCAGCAAATGCAAAGCGAGGTCTTCGGCAAGAATGTCGAGGGGTCCGCGGAATTCGAAGCCGCCAAAAGATCCTTTGGAAATGTCAGCACGCCGTATTTTATGAGCGCTGGCGATGAACGCTACGTGCAGAGTGACGAAGAGCGCCAAGCCGGACAGCGCTTGAACGAACTTGGCTTCAAATCGGAAAAATTCGAATCCGCCATCAAGATGTTGGCCGAAGCGGACGTGAACAATCACGCGAAGGAAAACGAAAAGATCCTTGATAAAATCAAATCCGGATCAGCGTCGTGAGACGGATCGAGAGAGCGAGCATGGCCAGGATTGCCACCTCTTGCCGGCAGCGCCGCATGGCTCTGCCGACGTGGCCCCCTCAATCAGCGCCAGCGCTTTGATCGGCCGAATGTCGCGGCTGAACAACGATGAGGGCATCATCGTGCAACTGGATTACGCGCTCAGCAACGGCCCCGTCCGCCGCAGCGTCGTCCCCGCCACCTTGGCGATCCGCTTGCCCGCCAGGGTGAAGCGGGTCGCGCTGTGGGCGTAGAGCACGCCCGCCAACTCGCTGCGCACTGGGGTCACCTCGCCGGTCAGCGGGTCGAGGATGTCGGCGACCACGGCGCCGGCCTCGACGCGGTCGCCCGCCTTGTGATGGAAAACCACCACGCCGCCCACCGGCGCGGTCAGCGGCTCGGAAGATTCCAGCGGGGTCGGGGCGCACAGCGGCTCCGGCAGGGCCGGCGGCTCGCCGGACAGGACGCCGACGTGGGTGAGGAAGCCAGCGATGGCCCGGGCGTCCGCTTCGCCCTGGGCGTGCTCCACGTCGGCCTGCCCGCGCAGCTCCACGGTCACGGAATGGCAGCCGAAGGGGATCGGGCGGTCGGGCCAGCGCTTGGCAAGCTCGTTCCAGGGGCGGCTGACCGCCTCGTCGAAGGGGTCGCCGCCGGATTCCTCGGCCAGGAAGACCGCCTGCGCGCCCAGAAGCCGCTGCAACGGGGCGAAGGCCTCCGCCGAGGGCGTCAGGGTGTAGAGGTGCATCACCGCTTCCAGGTCGCAATGCAGGTCCAGCACCCAATCGGCCTGGAGCGCCAGTTCCAGAAGACGGTGCTTCATGTGCTCCGTCTCGGTGCGCGGGGTGCGTTCGGCCAGCGCGTCGGCCAAGGCGGCGCGGATGGCGGCCTTGTTGGCCTCGCCGTCGTCGGTCAGCCGGTCGGCCACGCGCTCGGCCACCGCCTCGGTCAGGTGGGGGTAGTCGCGGTTGAAGTTCTTGCCGTCGTCCTGGTCGAAGCGGCCCAGGTGATGGTCCATCAGCGACTGGCCCAGACCCACCGGGTTGGCGACCGGGACGAGGATCACCTCGCCGGCGATCCGCCCCTCGGCCTCCAGCGCGGTCAGGATGCGGCGCAGCTTGTCGGCCACCAGCATCGCCGGGATCTCATCGGCGTGCAGCGACGCCTGGATGTAGGCGCAGGGCCGAGCGCCCGCCGTGCCGAAGCGCTGGACGGTCAGGGTCCGCCGGGTGCCGGGGGTGGCGGACGGGAGGTCGATGATGGCGCTGTGCATGGCGGATCGCTGCTGGATAAAGGAGAAGCCCGCCCCACCGTGGCGAAGGCCGGGGCGGGCCGCAAGCGCCTTTTGCGCTGGGCTGTCTCGATTAAGTCCCCTCTCCCCCTGAGGAGAGGGTTAGGGTGAGGGGGTTGCGCTTGGCGGGACGTCCGGCACAAGCGCACCCCCCTCACCGGCCCTCCGGGCCACCCTCTCCCCGGAGGGGAGAGGGTTAAAAGGGGCGAATGCGATGACCCTGGCCTTTTACGGAACGGCGGTTCCCGTCAGGACGGCGTCGAACTGCTCCAGCGCCCAATCGACCTGCTCGCGGGTGATGACCAGCGGCGGGGCGATGCGGATGGTGTGGTCGTGGGTGTCCTTCGCCAGGACGCCGCGCGCCCGCAGCGCCTCGCAATAGCGGCGCGCGCCGCCCGCCTCCGGGTGCAGTTCCACCGCCAGCATCAGGCCGCGCCCGCGCGCCTCGCGGATCACGTTGCTGCGGATGGCGCCGAGTTGCTCCAGGAAGTAGGCGCCCTGGGCGGCGGCGTTGTCGATCATGCCCTCCTCCACCAGCACCCGCATGGCGGCGCGGGCGACGGCGCAGGCCAGCGGGTTGCCGCCGAAGGTGCTGCCGTGCTGGCCGGGCTTCAGCACGCCCAGCACCTCGGAGTTCGACAGCACCGCCGACACCGGGTAGAAGCCGCCGGACAGCGCCTTGCCGATCAGGGTGACGTCGGCCTCCACCCCCTCGTGCTCCTCGGCCAGCAGCTTGCCGGTGCGGCCCAGCCCGGTCTGGATCTCGTCCAGGATCATCACGACGTTGCGCTCCGTGCACAGGTCGCGCACCCGGCGCAGATAGCCGGCGGGCGGGATGACCACCCCGGCCTCGCCCTGGATCGGCTCCAGCAGGACGGCCACCGTGTTGGGGGTCAGCGCCGCCTCCAGCGCCGCCGCGTCGCCGAAGGGCACGGTGCGGAAGCCCGGCGTGAAGGGGCCGAAGCCGCCGCGGGCGTCCGGGTCGGTGCTGAAGCTGACGATGGAGATGGTGCGGCCGTGAAAATTGTCCGAACAGACGATGATCTCCGCCTGGTTCTCCGGCACGCCGCGCACCTCGTAGCCCCACTTGCGCACCGTCTTGATCGCCAATTCCACCGCCTCCGCCCCGCTGTTCATCGGCAGGATCTTGTGGGAGCCGGTCAGCGCCGCCAGCTCTTCGTAGAACAGCGCGAGCTGGTCGTTGCGGAAGGCGCGGGAGGTCAGGGTCAGCTTGGACGCCTGTTGCACCATCGCCTCCAGAATCTTCGGGTGGCAATGGCCCTGGTTGACGGCGGAGTAGGCCGAGAGGCAGTCGAGATAGCGGTTGCCTTCGGTGTCCCAGACATAGACGCCCTCGCCGCGCGCCAGCACGACGTCCAGCGGCTTGTAATTGTGGGCGCCCAGGCGGTGTTCGGTCCCGATCAGGTCGGCGGCGTGCTGAAGCATGGCGTTCTCTCCGGGAGTTGTTTCTTCTTCAGACGGCTTGTTTCAAACGGCTTGGCCGCCGATCTGCGACTGGGTGACGGCGGGGTCGATGATGCGGCGCCCGAACAGGCTCGCGACCAGATCGACCAGCAGGAGCGCGCTCTTGCCCCGCTCGTCCAGGAAGGGGTTCAGCTCCACCACGTCGAGCGAGCCGACGACGCCGGCGTCGTGAAGCATCTCCATGATGAGGTGCGCCTCGCGGTAGGTCGCCCCGCCCAGCACCGCCGTCCCCACCGCCGGCGCGATGGCGGGGTCGAGGAAGTCCACGTCCAGGCTGACGTGCAGATGGCCGCCGGCCTGCCGCACCCGCTCGATGATGCGGCGCATGTGGACGCCGACCCCATGCTCGTCGATCAGACGCATGTCCACCACGTCCACCCCGCGGGCGCGCAGCAGGCGCCGCTCGCCGGGGTCGAGGGAGCGGATGCCGAACAGATGCACATGGGCCGGGTTCACGGTGGCCCGCTGCTCCGGCGGAAACACGTCGTCGAAACCGTCCTCCCCGCACAGCAGGGCCACCGGCATCCCGTGCATGTTGCCGGACGGCGAGGTGTGGGGGGTGTTGAAGTCACCGTGGGCGTCCAGCCACAGCACGAACAGCGGCGTACCCGTCTCCCGGCAATGGCGGGCCACCCCGGTGACCGAGCCCATGGACAGGCTGTGGTCGCCGCCCAGGAAGACCGGCACGCCGCCCGCCTGCATCATGGCGTAGGAGCGGTCGGCCAGCGCCCGCGACCAGGCGGTGATCTCCGCCAGACGGGCGGTGGCGGCGTCGCCCTCGCTCCAGGGATTGGGAGCCAGGTCACCCAGGTCGCGGACCTCGTGCCCGAGATCGCGCAGGGCGCGGACCAGCCCCGCCGTGCGCAGCGCCGCCGGCCCCATCAGGGCGCCGGGATGGCCGGCCCCCGCCTCGATGGGAACGCCGATGATCTCCACGAAGCGCTGATCGTCCCGATTCCCCGACGCCATGCCGTCCCTCTCCCGGTGTGAAACTGTCTCCCATGACTATCGGGGGCCGAGCAGGCGACAGAAAGACGGAAAAGTGCCAACGAACGGCGGCGTTTTTGACAGTTTGCCAAGCGCAGCTTATCATTTTGGCATGGATGACCTGGACCACCGCCTGCTGGGTCTGCTGCGCGCCGACGCGCGCCAGCCCGTCGCCGGCCTCGCCGCCGCGCTGAAGGTGTCGCGCGCGACCGTGCGCGCCCGCATCGACCGTCTGGTCGAGAGCGGGGTGATCGCCGGCTTCACGGTGCTGCTGCGCAAGGATTTGCGGCCCGCCATGGTCCGGGCCATCACGATGATCGAGGTCGAGGGCCGCGCCGCCGAGACGGTCATCGCCCGCCTGCACGGCTTTCCGGAGGTGCGGACGGTCTACACCACCAACGGGCGCTGGGACGTCGTCGCTGAAATCGAAACGGAGTCGCTGGAGGCCTTCGACGACACGCTGCGCCGCGTCCGGCAGATCGCCGGCATCGCCTCCACCGAGACCAGCATCCTGCTTTCCGCCCGCAAGGCGGTGCTGTAGGTCAGCCGCCGAGCCCCGCCAGCACGCCGCCCAGAAGCGGTTGCCCGAACAGCGCGCCCAGGGCGAAGCCGACGATCAGCCCGACCGCCGCGGCGACCAGCGCCCGGCCGCCGCCGCCCTTCGGCGCCTCCGCCGACGCACCGCGCCCATTGCCGCCGCCCGTGGAGTCGTCACCCTCGTCCGGCGCCGCCGCGCGGCGGGCGCTGTAGGAGGAGTCGGTGTCGGCGTGCCACGCGCGGATGCGGTCCTGCGCCGGCTTCAACTGCTCGTCGGTCGGGGAGGAACCGCGGCCGTGGACGATTTCCCAGCCCAGCGCCAGGAAACGCGTGGTCGTCCGCCCTTCCGGGCTGAAGATCGCCGCGGGCATCCGGCGGTAGGTCGCCTTCACCACATCCACGTCGTAGGGGATCGCCGTGCGGAACATCAGATCCGGGAATTCGGAGCGCAGCAGGGTCAGCGATTCGCGCCCAACCTCGTCGTTGGTGATCGACAGCATCAGGATGCCGGCCACCGACAGGTTGGGGTTCATGCCCTTCTGGATGTGCTCGACCACCGACAGGGTGCGCTTCAGCCCGTCCAGCGCGTAGCGCCCCGGAAAGACCGGAAGCACCAGCCGGTCCGACGCCGCCAGCGCGCCCGCCGCCAGATGGCCGAGCGCCGGCGGGCAGTCGATCACCACATAGTCCGGCGGGTTGCGCGAGAAGTGCAGCGCCTTGCGCAGGCCGCGCTGCGAGCCGCCGCGGGCGTCCAGCGCGTGCTCCAGCGAATAGAGCTTGCGCGCGCCGACGATCATCGACAGCCCGTCGAAGCTGGTCGGGGTGATGGCGTCCTCGACGAAGGTGTCCTGGCTCAGCAGGTCGTTGATGCCGACGCGCGCCTTCTCCCGCAGCAGGAAGTTGCTGGTGGCGCTGCTCTGCGGGTCGAAGTCGATCAGGACGACGCTCTTGCCCAGCGCGGCCAGCGCCAGGGCGAGGTTGACGGAGGTGGTCGTCTTGCCGACGCCGCCCTTCTGATTGTACACCGCCAGGATGGTCGGCTGCCGCGTCTCCGGCGCGTCGAAGACGTCTTCGTGGCTGGTCATGTCCATTCCGCTTCGTCGTTTCGCGGGTGTTCGTCCTGCGGGCCAAGAGCCGCCGAAAGCGGCGCACTATAGCCAAGCCTGCGGGCCGATGTCTTCCCGCAGATGCGCGGGTGTCCCGAAAGGTAACAGCGTCAGCGTGCCTTGAAGGCCGCCAGTTGGCCGGGCAGCGGCGCCATGGTCAGGCGGACGCGCACGATCTCCCACCGTCCCGCGGCGCCGGGATGGATGCCATCGCAGGGGCGGCGGTCGAGAATCTCGAAGGACAGGCTGGACAGGCCGTCCTCCTCCGGGATCGTGCCGCCGGACCAGTTGGCCTGGAACACCCGCTTGTTGACCCGCGAGATGGGCGAGGCCGAGGCGTCGGGGTTGAAGCCCTCGTTGTCGTGGTCCAGCGGCTCGAACCGGCCGGGCCGCCGCGCGGTCGGGATGCGGCGGGAGCGGATGCGCAGCGACAGGTCGAAATCCTCGTAGCCCCAGCCCCAGTAGGCGTTGGAATAGCCGTCGATCCGCCGGAACACGTCGTTGGGCATCAGCAGGACGCCGCCCATCGTGCTCTCCAGGTCGGTGGTCACCGTCTGGTCCGAGCGCCCCGGCGCCACCGGCCGCTGCTCCGCCCCGAAGGACAGGATGGGGGTCGGCCGGTCGACCCAGGCGTAATCGGCGTCGATGGGCAGATAGTCGATGTCGTGCAGGCAGGTGTAGCCGCTCTCCGCCTCGCCCAGCAGGAAGCCGACATTCTTGATGGCGCCCCGGTTGAAGGGCAGCCCGGCCTCCTGCTCCACGATGGTGACGCGGTAGTCGATGGGATCGGCGAGCGTTGCGAAGTAAGCGCCGACCCGCGGCACGAAGTCCCGCAGATGCGCCGCGCGGTCGCGGTAGGGCACGACGATGTGAAGCCGCCGGTCCGTGATCGTCATCGCGGGTCTCCCGCCGCTGTGAATCGTTGCCAGATGGCGCGATAGGCGTCCTCCAGATCGCGGGCGAAGCGGTCGCCGTCGAACAGCGGGCTGGCCGTCCGCGCCGCCGTCAGCCGCGCCTTCAGCCCGGCCAGCCGTGCCGGATCGCGGGCGAGGTCCAGGGCCAGCGCCTCGTAGGACTCCAGCGAGTCGGTTACCAGCTCCGGCAGCCCCACCGTGTCGAGCAGGCTGGCGGCCACCCGCCCGGCGAAGGTCGCACCACGGCATGTCACCACCGGAAGCCCGGTCCACAGCGCGTCGCTGGCCGTGGTGTGGGCGTTGTAGGGCAGCGTGTCGAGGAACAGGTCGGCCAGCCGGTGGCGCGCCAGATGCTCCGCCAGCGGGCGCGGCGGCGCGAAGACGAGACGCTCCGCCGCCACCCCGCGGGCCGCCGCCTCGCGCCGCAGGTTGCCGGCGACCAGCGGATTGCCGGCGTAGAGCCACAGCACGCTCCCCGGAACGACGCGCAGCAGCCGCGCCCAGACGTCGAACAGAGCGGGCGTCAGCTTGTAGGGGCTGTTGAAGCAGCAGAAGACGAAGCCGTCCTCCGGCAACCCGCAATCGGCGCGCGACGGGGTGCGCTCGGCGATGGCGCGGTGGCGGTCGTTGGGCTGGTAGCAGTGGGGGAGCCGAACCACCGCCTCGCGGTAGAACGCCTCTTCGCCCGGCGGGATGGTCGCCGCGTCGGCCAGGATGACGTCGATGAAGTCCGCCCCCAGGGTGCCGGGATAGCCCAGCCAATTCACCTGCACCGGGGCGGGCCGCGCCGCCAGGATCGCCGTGCGGGCGAAGGCCGTGTAGCCCTTCAGGTCCACCAGGATGTCGATGCCGTCGGCGGCGATGGCCTGCGCGGCGTCGCGGTCGGAACGGTCGCGCAGATCCACGAAGCGCTCGACCGCGGCGGTCAGGCGGCGGCGCATCGGGCTGCCGTCGTCGATGCCGGTGGAATAGGCGGTGACGGCGAAGCGGGTGCGGTCGTGCCGCTCCAGCAGCTCCGCCATCAGATAGGCGGTGGCGTGCTCGTGGAAGTCGGCGGAAAGATAGCCGATGCGCAGGCGCCCATCCCCGGGACCGGCGGCGCGCGCCACCACCGGCACGCCGCGTGCCTTCTGCCGCGCCCAGCGCTCCGCCGCCGCCCGCTGGTCCGCCGGGGTCGTGTCCACCGCCAGCAGGCCGAAGGGCGGCACGCCCAGCGCCCCGGCGCGCAGCCGCCCAATCAGGTCGCGCTCCAGGGTCGGCAGGTCACGCCAGTCGCAGGCGTGACGCTGTTGCTGCACGAGCTGCGCCAGCGCCGGGTTGTAGGCGGGGGAAAGCCGGCGAACGCGGCGGAGGGCCTCGATGGACGGCGCGACCCGGTCGGCCAGAGTCGCGGCGGCGGCCAGATCCTCCCACCCCGCCGGCTCGCCGGGATCGAGGGCCACCGCCCGGCGCAGCGCGTCGAGCGCGGCGTCCGGCCGCAAGGCGCCGGTCAATGTCTGCCCAAGAACCCGCCACGCCGCGCCATGCTCCGGATGCCGCCCGATCGCGCCGCGCAGCACCGCCAGCGCGCCCACCGTGTCGTGCAGGCCGAGCAATTCCACCGCCAGATCGACCGCCGTCACCACGGAGTCGGGCTGGAGTTCGAGAACCGCCCGGTATTCGGCCACCGCCTCCTCGCGCCGGCCGGCGGCTGCGAGCGCGTTGGCGAGGTTGCGGCGCGGGCCGGGATCGTCCGGGGCCAGCCGCACCGCCACCGCGTTCGCCCGCACCGCCTCGCCCCAACGGCCTGCCGCGTGGGCGGCGTTGCCCAGCAGCATCCAGCCGTGACGGTCCGCCGGGTTCAGCGCCGCCATGCGTCCGCCGATCCGCCACGCCTCGTCCGGGCGCCCGGCGGCCGAAACGAGGCCGCCGAGGTTGTTCAGGGACACCGTGTGCTCCGGGTTGCGCGCCAGCGCCGCGCGGTAGGCGGATTCGGCCTCGGCGGTCCGGCCCAGAGCGTCCAGCGCGACCGCCAGATTCTTCCAGGTGCCGACGTCCTCCGGCCGGTGGCGCAGGGACTCGCGGTAGGCGGCCTCGGCCTCGGCCGGCCGGCCCAGCTCCTGGAGCGCCACGCCCAGGTTGTTCCACACGTCGCCAACGTCGGGGCAGGCCGCCAGGACGGTGCGGTAATGCGGCTCGGCCTCCGCCGGGCGCCCCTGGGCGTGGAGGGACAGCGCCACCCCGTAATGAGCGTCGAGGGAGTCGGGCGCCAGCTTCAGCGCCGCGGCGTAGACCGCCCCCGCCGGCCCCCATTGCGACAGACCCGCCAGCAGGCTGCCGAAATCCAGATAGATGTCGGCGTCCTTGCGCAGCGCCAGCGCCTGCTGGAACAGCGCCACGGCCTCGCGGACACGGCCCTCGCGCTGGGCGGCAACGGCCTGCCGATGCAACGCGGCGGCCTGTTCGGCGGTGTCGGGACGGTCCATGGGCGCCCCCCTCAGTCCCGCTGGCGGGTGTGCAGCAGGATGCGCGGAATCTCCGGCAGTCGGCGGTCATCGCCCCATTGCGAGATGTCGGGGATGGTGCTGACCCCGCGGCGGCGGGCAAGCAGGCTGAGGATGCTCTGGTCGTGGCGGTGGTCGCGGAACTCCGGGTAGTTCGGCTTGCCGCACTCGTTCGGCGCGTCGGTGAGGATGCGCTCGTCCTGGGCGAAGCGCAGCCATTCGGAGACGAAGGCGATGGTCTCCGGCGTCCGCTCGCAGACGATGAAACTCGCCAGGATCTGGGTGGCGTCGGTGTATTCGGGACGGTCCAGCCGCATGAAATGGAAGCAGTCGCGCTTGGTCCAGCCGCGGTTCTTGAATTCGTCCTGCAACGTGAACAACAGGATGGGCAGGTCGCGCCGTTCCCGGCACAGGTCGATCACCGGGTCGGCGCGGTGCACGAAATGGGCGCCGCTGTCGCAGTAGAACAGGACGTCGCCGTCCTTCAGATGGTCGCGCAGCAGGGTCCAGATGGCCCAGGGCTTCCACAGCCAGTAGCCCGCCCCGCGCGGCTGGTCGAGGATGAAGCGGTTGCGCTCGGCGAAGGCCGGGTCGATGTGGCTCCGCCCCAGCATGGCCACCGAATCGAAGCCGCCGATGTCCATCCCGCTGCGGGCGTTGCGTTTCTGCGCCGCCAGAAAGGCCCCGTCCGCGTAATTCAGAAGCACCCGCGCCATTCCGTCCCCCTCCGCTCCTTACAGCCGGCTCTCGATCCAGTCGGCGAGGCGGTAGGCGTCGAAATGGAACTCCTCCGTCCCCAGGAAAGGCGCCACGGCGCGGTGGGCGCAATAGGCGTCGTAATCACCGTCCACCGCCAGGATGTGGTCCACCGCCTCCTCGTCCGTGGCGAAGCGCGACACGTCGATGAAGCTGCCCGCCGCCACCTCCCGCTCCAGGTCGGGATCGCCCCAATAGAGCGGCACCGCCCCGGCCTGGAAGACGTCGAGGATCTTTTCCGTCAGATAGCCGGGGTGGCTGGCGTTCTCGAAGGCGAAGGCGAAGCGGTAGCGTTCGAAGACGCGGATCTTCGCCAGCCAGCCCATCTTGACGACGCTGCCGGTGTTGTTCAGGTGCCAGCCCACCGAATCGACGCGCCGCCGCCCGTCCAGCGCCGGGAAGAAGCGGTTGCGGCGCTCCCCGTTCGGGTTCTTGTAGAGGAAGGCGCAGAAGCCGCGCTCCGCGAAGGCCGCGCGCGTCGGCGGCACCGGCGGCAGCACCGGGGAGCAGAAATGCGGCACCGCCCCCTCCCGCATGTGCTCGTAGGCGTGCATGACGTAGAGCGGCAGGCGGTAATGGCGCGGATCGTCGACGCGGTCGAAGGACACCGCCATGTCGAAGCCGTCCAGCGGCGGGCGCACGTTTTCCCCGGTGAAGAACAGGGTGCGCCGGCTGCGCGCCTCGCGGTGCCGCCCGCCGAAGACCGACACGATGGCAAGGTCGCTGTCGTCCTCGACCACCGACAGGTCGAAACGGCTGGACAGGATCTCGATGAAGAAATTCGTGCCCTTGTCGAACTCCGGCCAGAAGTCGTGGAAGGCCAGCTTCAGCCGGGGCCGACCGCCGCGCCGCCCACGGTAGGGGCCGTGCAGCAGGAAGCGGTCGAGCCGTTCCGGATCGCCGTCGGGCTTCGAGAGGAATTCCGCCAGAAACGCGCTTGTCCGCTGATCGAGCATCCCGTCATCCGTGCCGGATCGTTGCGCGACGCACGATACGGTCGCCGCGACGCGAACGCCACCCCTTCCGCGCGCTCGCCGGTCCGGGTGACGCAGCGCGGACAACAAAAAACGCCCCGCGGATGACGGAGCGTTTGCAACACCACAATCCCTTGAGGGGAAGAAATGGTGCCCAGGGACGGAGTCGAACCGCCGACACGGGGATTTTCAGTCCCCTGCTCTACCAACTGAGCTACCTGGGCACCGAGGCCGCGGTGGAGACCGCGGCGCGTCGAGGCGCGCTTTGTAGGCAAATTCGCCGGGCCTGTCCAGCCCTAAAATGCAGAAATCCGCCGCCCCGTCACTCGCGCTCGTCCGCCTCTTCGACGTCCGGGCGGTCGGGGCTTTCGATGCGGTAGACGCCGCCCAGCCAGCGCGACAAATCCACGTCGGCGCAGCGCTTGGAGCAGAAGGGCTTGGTCTCCTCCACCGCCGGACGGCCGCAGATCGGGCAGGCTTTCTCAGATGGCTTCTGGTTGTCGTTCATCGCTCAATCCTCCGCCGCGGCCGTGCGGACGGTTCCCAGCAATTCGGCCAGGGCCGTGCCGCGCCGGGCGCGGGTCATCTCCACCAGACCCAGCTTGGACAGGCCATAGACCTGGGTCTGCGCCGGGTCATCCTCCACCGCGCGGGACAGGGCGTTCAACAGCCGTTCGGCGTCGCCCCGGTTCCGCATGTTGACGAAATCGACGACGACGATTCCCCCGGCGTTGCGCAGGCGCAGTTGCCGGGCGATCTCCGCCGCCGCCTCCAGATTGACGTCCAGCGGGTTGCCGCGCTCCCCCGCGTTGACGTCGACGACGGTCATCGCCTCCGTCCGCTCGATGACCAGCGACCCGCCACCGGACAGCGGCACCCGCGTGCCGAGCAGCGTTTCGATTTCAGCGTCGAGATCGCGCAGGTCGAACAGCCGTTGCCGGCCGTCGGAGGGCGCGGCGATCAGGCGGGCGTCGAACGCCTCCACCCGCTCCTCCAGATCCGGCGCGCGGTCGGCGCACCAGCCGGCGAGGTCACGGGCCAGCGCCGCGTCGTCCACAATGATCCGCGACGGAACGGCCGCCCCATGCTCGATCAGGGCGCGGCGCGGTGCGTCAGGACCGGTCAGCAGCAATGTGGGTCCGCCGCCGCGCTCCGCCGCGTCGCGGATGGACCGCCACGCCAGATGCAGCGCGTCCGACTCCGCGACCAGCAGCCCGTCCGGCGCCGTGGCGGCGCCCGCCCGGACGATCCAGCCGGTGCCGGGGGCGATGTCCTGGATGCGGCGGGCCAGTTCGGTGCGCTCCGGCCCGCTGCCCAGCCGCTTCGACACCGCGACGTCGCGTCCCAGCGGCGCGTGCACCAGGAAACGGCCCGGCAGGGTGATGTCCATGGTCAGGGACGGCCCCTTGGCCCCGGTGGCGTCGGCCTTCACCTGCACCAGCACGGTCTGGCCGGTGCGCAGCAAATTGCCAATCCGCTCGCCCTTGGCCTTCGGGCGCCCCTTCGGCCCGCGGGCATCGAGCGCCGAGAGCAGGCCCGACTTGCCGGTGCCGAGATCAACGAAGGCGCCGTCCAGCCCCGTCGCGATGCGCTCCACCCGGCCGAGGAACACATGGCCCAGCAGGGACGGACGCTCGGCATGGTCGATGTAGAGGTCGGTCAGCCGCCCGCCGGTCAGCACGGCGGCCCGCGTCAGCGGACCGTCGCGGTCGATCAGGATTTCCGATGCGGCGCCGACGGTGCCTCCCGTCACGGCAGCGGGAACCCCGCGCCGCGCAGCAGCGCCGCCACTTCGAACAGGGGCAACCCGACCACGTTGCTGTAGGAGCCGCCGATCCAGCGGACATGGGCCGCCGCCCGCCCCTGGATCGCGTAGCCGCCGGCCTTGCCCTGCCATTCGCCGCAGGCGATGTAGGACTCGGTCTCCTCGTGGGACAGCGACTTGAAGGTCACGTCGGTGCGCACCAGCCGGTCCGACCGGCGCAACGCCTCGCCATCGCCGGTGGGCGACAGCAGCACGACCCCGCCGAACACCCGGTGCCGCCGCCCGGACAGCAGGCCGAGGCAGGCGCGCGCCTGCTTCTCTTCCTCCGCCTTGGGCAGGATGCGGCGGCCGCAGGCGACCACCGTGTCGGCGGCCAGCACGAAGGCGCCGGGATGGCGCGCGGCCACCGCAGCGGCCTTCTCGCCGGCCAGACGCAGCGCGTGCTGGGGCGGAAGCTCCTGCGGCAGGGGCGACTCGTCGATGTCTGCGGGGTCGACCGCGTCGGGCACCACGCCGATCTGGCGCAACAGGTCGAGCCGGCGGGGCGAGGCGGACGCCAGCACGAGCCGGTGGGTGGTTTCGGTGCTCATAACGCGGGGAGGATGGCCGACGGTGGAAACCGGTTCAACGCGGGAAACCGGTTCAATCACTTGAACCGGAACGTGATCCGGCCCTTGGTCAGGTCGTAGGGCGTCATCTCGACGTTGACGCGGTCACCGGCCAGCACGCGGATGCGGTTCTTGCGCATCTTGCCGGAGGTGTGCGCCAGCACTTCATGCTCGTTGTCGAGCTTCACACGGAACATCGCGTTCGGCAGCAGCTCGACGACGGTTCCGGAGAACTCGATCAGATCTTCCTTAGCCATAGCCCCTTAAGTCCGTAACAGTTTCGAGGCAATAACTGACCTCCCGAAGCCGCCCGGTCAAGGGGGATTCCACCGGGGGCGGTGAGCCTCCGGCGTGGGGGTTGGCCAAAGCCTTCCAGATGGGACGGAAACAGCCGGCGGTTCAGCCGAACGGGTTTCCGTCGCCGTTTTCATACTCCCCCGCGCCGTCCGCGTCCATGCCCGCGGTGCCGCCAAGCGCCGCCGACTGGAAAGAACTGAGCGGCGACGGGCCGCCGTCGAGCCGCAAGCGGGGTTCCGCGGCCTGCGCGATGCGCTCGAACATCTCCTTCTGGTCGGTGTCCATGCGGCGCGTCAGCCGCGCGACGGTCTCCGACGCGGTGAGTTCCCGGCCCGTGGCACGGTCGTAGAACAGGCCCCGGTTGCTCCGCGCCGCGGCGGGCAGAAGCTCCGCGGCGGCGGCCCTGGGCGACGACTCGGCGGCGCGGATCAGCTTGGCGGCCCCGCCGACGCCCAGCACATAGGCGATGCGGCTCTCGGTCTCCGACACCGGGCGCTTCAGCCGCTCCTCCAGCCGGTCGCGGCCCTCGGACAGGTAGCGCGCGGCCATGCCGGCGGACAGGTCGACGTCGTGGCGCAGCGCCAGGATCTGGCGGCGCACCGCCGGGTCCTTGACCGAGGGAATGCCGTTGCGGCTCTGGATCGCGCTCGCCAGCTCGCCCTGGCCGTAGGCGGAGCCGTGGCGGCGGAACAGGTCCAGCCAAGTGCGCTCCAGGAACTGGAAGGGACCGGCGGCGGAGCTGGAGCGGTTGCGGGCCGCCGGGTCGAGCCCGCTCTCCTGGGTCGCCTGGGCGAGGATGGCGGTGAAGCTGTGGCCCGACAGGCCGGCGACCTGCTGGGCCGCCAGAACCACCTGCCCGGCGGCCGGGCTGTTCGCCAGGGCGGCGCCGATCACCGTCGACTGGGTGGCCGCCGCGGCGGCGGCCGTCGCAACGGCGCCGGGGGCGGCCTCGGGCTTGCGGGCGGGAAACGGCACTCGGGTCCCGTCGGCAAGCTGGATCGGCGCCTCCGGCTTCGCCGCCGGCAGAGGCGGCACCTTCTGTCCGTTGGCCAGCCGCCCGCGGGGAAGCGGCTGGGCGTCCGCCAGCGCGCTTTGGAACGATCCGCCCGGCGCGGCGCCGGTGGCGGACGGCGACGCGGGAACATCCGGCTTGCGCTCGGGAAGCGGGGCGAATGGTGGCAGCGCGACCTTCATGGAACACCGGAACCGTCAGACCGGAACCGCTGGCGCGGAACCCTTCGTCGCAGCTTTAGCACAAAAGCCTTAATTTTTCTTAATCATTGCCGGAATCGGCGGGACCGGATCAATCCACGGGCGTATCGACCGTCCGGACCGCCCGGGGATCGACCGCCGTCCGCCGCCCATCGCCGTTCCAATGATCGACGGCGGCCAGAAGCTTGCTCTTCTCCAAGGGCTTGGCCAGATGGTCGTCCATCCCGGCCTGCCGGCAGCGCTCCACCTCCACGGCCAGCACGCCCGCCGACAGGGCAAGGATCGGGACGCGGCCCGGCGCGCCGGGAAGCGCCCGGATGCGGCGCGTCGCCTCCAGACCATCCATCACCGGCATCTGGACGTCCATCAGGACCAGGTCGTAGGCCCGCTCCTGCACCGCGGTCACGGCGGCGGCGCCGTCGGACACGGCGTCCACATGGTGCCCGGCCCGGGTCAGCATGGCGATGACCAGATCGCGGTTCATCGCCAGATCCTCGGCCAGCAGGATGCGCGCGCCGCGGCTGGACGGCTGGTGGTGGGTCAGCGCGCCGCCGTCATGGTCGTCCCGTTCCGGGGCGCTGGCGGGCTTCAGCGGCAGGCTGAACCAGAAGGTGCTGCCGACGCCGGGGCGGCTTTCCACGCCGATCTCGCCGCCCATCAGCTCGACCAGACGGCGGCAGATGGCCAGCCCCAGCCCGGTGCCGCCGCGCCCGCGGTCGAGCTGGCTGAAGCGCTGGAACAGCTCGCGCTGGCGGTCCTCGGGCACGCCGATGCCGGTGTCGCTGACGGTGACGGTGTAGCGGCGGGGGCCCGACTCGTCGCCCATCGCCTTGACGGTCAGGCGGACGCTGCCGGTGTCGGTGAATTTCACCGCGTTGCCCAGCAGGTTCAGCAGGATCTGGCGCACCCGGTCGGGGTCGCCCATCACATAGCCGCGCGCCGCCGCGGAGACCGAGGTGTGGATCTCCAGCCCCTTCTGATCGGCGGCCAGCCGCACGATGGCCTCGCAGCGGTCGGCCAGATCGTCCAGCCGGAACGGCACGCAGACCAGATCGAGCTTGCCCGCCTCCAGCTTCGACAGGTCCAGCACGTCGTTGATGACGGTCAGCAGGGAGCGCCCGGCCTCGCGGACCTGCGAGGCGTAGCGCCGCTGCTCCGCCGTCAGGGGCGTTTCCAGGAGCATGTCGGCGAAGCCGATCACGCCGTTCATCGGCGTGCGGATCTCGTGGCTCATGGTCGCCAGGAAGTCCTCCTTGGCGCGGCTGCCGGCGCGGGCCTCCTCCATGGCGGCGCGCAACTCCTGCTCGCGCCGCTTCAGCCGGCCCGACATGTCGTTGAAGGCGTTGGCGACCAGCCCGATCTCGTCGGGCGCGCCGCGCGCCTCCACCACGGTCCCGACGTCGCCGGCCCCGATCCGGGTCGCCGCTTGGCTCAGAACGCGCATCCAGCGCAGGACCGAGGCGTGGAGCAGCGACCAGAGCGCCGCCACGCTGAGCAGCCCGGCAATGCCGAGCAGGACCAGCCCGCGCAGCAGGTCGCGCTGGGCGTCCGCCACGATCGGCCCGGTCGGCATGCCCACGGCGAAGACGGTGTCGGTTTCCCCGGAATGGCGGAAGGCCCAGATGCGGTTCAGCCCGTCGGCGCTTTCGCCCTCGAACGCGCCGCTGTCCTCGGCCAGCATGCGCCGGATGTGCGGGAAGTCCGCCAGGCTGCGCCCGACCCAGCCTTCCGGATCGGGCTGGCGCGCGATCACCACGCCGCGGCGGTCCAGCACCAGGATGCGCGCGTCGTCCTGCCGCGTCACCTTCACGAGATCGGTCAGCCAAGCCAGATCGATGGCGACGCCCAGCACCCGCTCGACCTCGCCGTTCACCAGCACCGGCTGCACCGCCAGGATCAGCGGCTTTCCCGACCGCTTGCCGACCACCACCTCGCTCAGCACGAAGGACTTGGTGTCGAGCGCCCGCTGGAAATACTCACGCTCGCGCAGGCTGATCCCGGAGCCGGGACCGGTCGTGTCGCAGATGAGGAGGCCGTTCGGGTCGGTCACCCACACGCCGGTCGTCCAGCGGTGCTGCCGCGGCATCGGCGCCAGCGTGGCGACGCAGGCGTCGGTGTTGCCGTGGGCGGCGTCGCGGACCGACGGCACCAGGGCGAGGACGCTCAGCAGGTTCCGCGCCTCGCCGATCAGGTCGCGCTGGCGCTCCACCCCATCCTCGGTCAGGTGACGCGCCAACTCGCGGGCGCTGCTCAGGCGCTGGTTGAGCTGCTGGTCGAAGAAGTACAGCGCCCCGGCCAGCGGCAGGGCCAGGGACGTCAGAACGACGACCATCAGACGCAGCCGGAGACTCCGCAGGCCGGTGGCACGAATCAGGCGGGACGGCAAACCGGCGGGCATCAGGCGGAGGACCTCTCAGGGACCGCTAGAGTCTAGGCGGGGGGACGCACGTCATTCGATGATTCATCTCAATAGCACCTCAACCCAACCTTGAAAAAGGACTTCCCCGAAAGCCGTCGCCGCGCCCGCCGATGATCACACCGTCGGGCCGCGGGACAGCGGGAAGCGCTCCTTGATCTTGCCCAGCAGGCCGTCGCGCACCTTGCGGTAGGCGTCCAGCATGGCCTCGCGGTTGCCGTCCACCAGCGTGGGGTCGAAGGTGTTCCAGAACTCCACCTCGCAGGCCATCGTGCGGGTCATCTCGATGGCGCGGTGCTGCGCCTCCGGCGACAGCGACACGATCAGGTCGAAGTTGGTGTCCTCCAGATCCTCGAAGCTGCGGCAGCGGTGGCGGGACAGATCGATGCCCATCTCCTCCATCACCGCCACGGCGAAGGGATCCACCTCATCCCCCTCGCGCACGCCGACCGAGTCGACATAGACGCGCGTGCCGTGGAAATGCCGCATGATCGCCGCCGCCATCGGGGAGCGGATCATGTTGTAGGTGCAGGCGAACAACACGCTCGTCACGGGGAGCGGTTGCAGCACCGGGGCCATGCGCCGCCCGACCCCGTCAGCCGCGGATGTGGAGGACGCAGATCAGCGTGAACAGCCGCCGCGCCGTCTGGAGATCCATCTCGACCTTTCCGGCCAGCCGTTCGCGCAGCATCTCCGATCCTTCGTTGTGCAAGCCGCGGCGCCCCATGTCGATCGCCTCGATCTGCGACGGCGTGGAGCGCTTGATCGCCTGATAGTAGCTTTCGCAGATCAGGAAATAGTCCCGGACGATGGACCGGAAGCCGGTCACCGGCAGGGTGATCTTGTCCAGCGCGCTGTCGTCGTCACGGCGGACGTCGAAGACCAACCGGTTGTCCTCGATCGACAGATGCAGGTGGTAGGGGCCGTCGTCCGCATGGTCGCAGGGGCAGAACTCGTTGTCTTCGAGCAGGTCGAAGATGGCAACCGCGCGCTCGTGCTCCACCTCCGGCTTGCGCCGGATCACGGTCTTCTCATCGAGCGTCACATGGACGATGCGCCGGTTGCCCTTCGTGCTCACCCTTGACCTCCCCCCGGCAGGCGCAGCGCCACCGACAGCGCGTGCGCGTCCAGACCCTCCGACCGGGCCAGCGTCACCGCCGCCGGGCCGATCGCCTTCACGCTCTCCGCGTCGCAGGCGACGAAGGTCGTCCGCTTCATGAAATCCAGCACGTTCAGGCCCGACGAGAAGCGCGCGGAGCGCGCCGTCGGCAGGACGTGGTTCGGGCCGGCGACGTAATCGCCGATGGCTTCCGGCGTGTGGCGGCCGAGGAAGATGGCTCCGGCGTTGCGCACCTTCGCGGCCAGCGCGTCGGGGTCCTCCACCGCCAGTTCCAGATGCTCCGGCGCCAGACGGTCGATCAGGGCCGGCGACTCGGCCAGCAGGTCGCGCACCACGATGATCGCGCCGTGCTCCCGCCAGCTCTCGCCGGCGATGGCGGCGCGCGGCAGCGTCTCCAGATGCGTGTCGACCGCCGCCGCCACCGCGTCGGCGAAAGCCGGGTCGTCGGTGATGAGGATCGACTGGGCCGAGGTGTCGTGCTCCGCCTGGGACAGCAGGTCCATGGCGATCCAGGCCGGATCGTTCCGGTTGTCAGCGACCACCAGGATCTCCGACGGGCCGGCGATGCTGTCGATGCCGACCGTGCCGTAGACCAGACGCTTGGCGGCGGCGACGAAGGCGTTGCCGGGGCCGACGATCTTGTCCACCGGAGCGATGGTCGCCGTGCCGTAGGCCAGGGCGGCCACGGCCTGGGCGCCGCCGATGCGGTAGATCTCGGTGATGCCGCAGCGCTTGGCAGCGGCCAGGACCAGCGGGTTGATCGCCCCGTCTGGAGTCGGCACCACCATGACGATGCGCTCCACCCCGGCGACCTTGGCCGGCAGCGCGTTCATCAGGACGGAGCTGGGGTAGGACGCCGTGCCGCCCGGCACATAGAGGCCGGCGGCGCCGACCGCCGTCCAGCGGGCGCCCAGCCGCACGCCCTGGGCGTCGCGGTAGTCGGTGGTCTCCGGCACCTGGAGCCGGTGGAAGCTCTCGATGCGCTCCGCCGCGGTGTCGAGCGCGCGCAGCAGGTCGTCGCTGCACTTGCCCACCGCCGCGTCCACCTCCTCCTGGGAGATGCGCAGGGTTTCGGGCGTCAGCGTCTGGCGGTCCCAGCGGGCGGTGTAGTCGATCAGCGCCGCGTCGCCGCGCTTGCGCACCGCGTCGATGACGCCGGCGACCAGCGCCTGGACGTCCTCGCTGGTCTCGCGCTTGGCGTGCAGCAGACCCTCGAAACCTTTGGCGAAGCCGTCGGCGAAGCGGGGGTCCTGGGCATCAAGCCTGACGGGCATTCACAGCCTCCCGGAAGCGGTCGATCCAGCCGGAGATTTCTTCGGGCCGCGTCTTGAAGGCGGCCCGGTTGACGATGAGGCGGGAGGTGACGTCGGCGATGTGCTCGATCTCCACCAGACCGTTCGCCTTCAGCGTCGAGCCGGTGGACACCAGATCGACGATGCGGCGGCACAGGCCGAGGGTCGGGGCAAGTTCCATGGCACCGTTCAGTTTCACGCACTCCGCCTGCACCCCGCGCGCCGCGAAATGCTTCCTGGTGACCTCCGGGTATTTGGTCGCGACACGCACGTGGCTCCAACGCGACGGATCGTCGCTCTCCCCCAGTTCGACCGGTTCGGCGACCGACAGGCGGCACTTTCCGATGCCGAGGTCGAGCGGCGCGTAGATTTCCGGATAGTCGAACTCCATCAGCACGTCGTTGCCGGCCACGCCCAGATGGGCGGCGCCGAAGGCCACGAAGGTCGCCACGTCGAAGGAGCGGACGCGGATGATGCTGAGGTTCGGGATGTTGGTCGCAAAGCGCAGGAGCCGGCTGTCCGCATCGTCGAACGCCGCTTCCGGCTCGATGCCGGCGTGGGCGAGCAACGGGCGCAGCTCCTTCAGGATGCGTCCCTTGGGCAGGGCCAGAACCAGCGGCTGATCGGCCGGCACAGTCGACGACTCATCGGCCAACGCGCTGGGCGCCGGCACGCCAAGAGCACGGGTATCGGCGGGCAAAGAACTCTCCTCGGGCTGAACCGCTGCCCGGATATACCACATTCCGCGCCGCCGTCACGGTCTTAGGAGGCATAGTGCGGCGCAGAACGGCGTTGCCCGGCGCTGAAACGGCAACGGCCGCTCAGTTGACCACCCGCCAGCTTCCGTCGGGCTGCCGGCAGGCGGTGCCGTAGCCGGGCTGCGCCAGACCGCCGATCATCACCGTCGTCTGGTACTCCCGGCAGAGCTGACCGTTGCGGGCCATGTAGGCCGGGCCGGCCGGGGTGGCGGCGATGGGGGCCGGCGCGGGTTCGGTGAAAACCACCGCGGGCGGCGGGGACGGGACCGGCGCCGGCTGCACATACACCACCGGCGGCGGGGCCGGCACCACATAGACCGGAGGCCCATAGACCGGCGGCGGATAGCCGTGAAAATGCCGGTAGGGCGGCGGATAGTCGGGATAGACCGGCCCACCGAAGGACAGGAACACCGACGACCGCGCCTGCGCCGGACCGGACAGGGCCGTCAGCCCGACCGCGAGCGCCAAACCGAAGACCACGCCGCCGAACACAACGCCACCGCGAACCGCACCGACGCGCCCGGACATGGGACAGCACTCCTGCAGGAAATCCGCAACAGATATAGTCCTAAAGCTTGAGCCCCGCCACACCGTCGAGAATGGCGCCGTCGGACAGCGAGCGCCGGTCCAGCTTCGCCCCGAACATGCGGGCGTTGGTCAGGTCCGTCTTGGTCAGGTCGCAGCCGGACAGGTTGGCGAAGGACAGGTCGGCCCCCGCGAAACTCACCTCGCGCAGACAGGCGCCGCGCAGGTCGGCGTAGCGCAGCCGGGCGCCCGTCAGGTCGGATTGCATCGACCGCTTCTCGTCGAAATAGAGCGGGCGCAGGTTGGCCTTGCGCAGGTCGGCGTTGTTCAGCTTGGCCAGCCGCAGATTGACGCCGCGCAGGTCGCCGCCGATCAGCTTGGCGAGCCGCAGATCGCCCTTCTCCAGGACCGCCGCCTGAAGCTGCACGCTCGTCAGGTCCAGCCCGTAGAGCGTCGCCCCCACCGCCCGCAGCATGGTCAGGCAGGTGTGGGCCAGCGACGGAGCGTGCCGCAGGTCGAATCCCGAGAGGTCGAGCGCCGTCCCCTCCGCCCCGCTCGACCCGACCCAGCGGATGTGGTCGTGCAGCAGTTCGTCCAGCGGGCGCCCGAGTTCGGCGACGACGCGGCCCACCGGATCGTCGGTCAGGGCGTCCTCCATGTCGGCGTCGGCCAGTTCGGTCATGACCATGGTGGCGCCGGTCAGCACCGCGCCGCGCAGGCAGGCGCCGCGCAGATCCGCTCCCGACAGGTCCGATCCGGTGAAGTTGGCCCCGCGCATGGTGGCGCGCACCAGCTTGCACCCGCGCATCAGCGCGTCGGTGAAGTCGGTGTGGATGGCCATGGCGCCGGACAGCCGGGCGTTGGTCAGGTTGGCGCCCGACAGGTCGGCCCCCGACGCCTCCGTCGGCTGAGAGTCCACCTTGAGGATGCGCAGGCTGCCGTCGCGGTCCTTTTCCGCCAGCGAGCCGTCGCGCAGGTCGGCCTCGAACAGGTTGGCGCCGATCAGGATGGAGCCGCGCAGGCAGGCGCCGCGCAGGTCCGCCTTGATCAGGCTGGCGTTCTCCAGGTTGGCCAGCCGCAGGTCGGCGGCGAACATCGACGCGCAGTCGAGCCGCGCCCCGGCCAGGTTGGCCCCGCGCAGGCTGGCCCCGGCGAAGTCGGCGTGGGCGAGGTCACGCCCGGCGAGGTCCAGCCCGTTCAGGTCGAAAAAGGACAACGTCGCCCGCGCCCCGCCGATGCGGGCGTTCCGAAACATCTCGTGCCGGCGCACCACCGCGTCGAGCTGGACCTGATCCAGACGGGTGAGAGGACGCTGCTGCATGGCCGTGTTCGCCTCCGATCACGGTTTCAGAGTACCTTTTGCGGCCTTCACGAATCATTAATGCAGCCCTCGATAGGAGGCTCTTCCTGTCGAGGACGAGGCCTTCCGGCGGTCAGGCCGCGGACGACCGGCTGTGGCGGACCGGCTGGCGGTCCGTTCCCAGGGCGTTCAGAGCGTCGCGCAGCACGTCGGGGGTGACGGGCTTGTGCAGCAGCCGGCAGCCGGCGGCCACCGCCTCGCGAATGCGTTCGGGGGCGGTGTCGCCGGTCAGGATGATGCCGGGGATCGGCCGCCCCTCCTGCTCCGCCGCGCGGGTGACCGTCTCGGCGCCGGTCAGCGGTCCCGGCAGGCGGAAGTCGGACAGGATCACGTCCGGGCAGCGCGGGGCAGCGCGCAGCGCCGCCAGCGCCGCCGGCCCGTCCGCCGCCATCAGAACGTCGTGGCCCCAGCTTTCCAGAAGGAGTTGCATCCCGGCGCTCTGCACCGGGTCGTCCTCCACGATCAGAATCAGGCGGGTGTCGGAATCCTCCGCCCGCCCGGCGGCCACCGGAACCACCGCGTCCGTCCGCGATTCGCTGGCCGCCAGCGGGACCATGATGGAGAAGACGGAGCCATGGCCGGGGCGCGAGCGGACCTCCACCGCGTGGCCCAGCAGCGCAGCCTTGCGGCGCACCTTGGGAAGCCCCAGCCCCAGGCCGCGGCGGCGGTCGCGCTCCGGGTTGCCGAGCTGCACGAAGTCTTCGAAGATGGCGTCCAGATGCTCCGCCGCGATGCCGGAGCCGGTGTCCCACACCTCGATGCGCAGCCATTGGCCGCGCCGCCGGCAACCGACCACGACACCGCCCGACGGGGTGTAGGCGATGGCGTTGCGCAGCAGGTCTCCCAGCATCCGCGTCAGCAGCGTGGCGTCGGTGCGCACCATCGCGGGGAAGCCGCGCACCCGCAGGTCCAGCGCCTTGTCCGCCGCCAGCCCGCGGAATTCCGTGGCCACGCTGTCCAGCACCGTGGCGACCGGCACGTCGGCGATGTTCGGACGGACCACCCCGGCGTCCAGGGTGGCGACCTCCAGCAGCGCGTGCAGCAGCTTCTCCCCGCTGTCCAGCGCCTCGCCCATCTTCTCGGCGATCGACCGCTCGCGCGGCTCCTTCAGCCGCTCCATCAGCAGATGATGGAACAGGCGCAGCGCCTGGAAAGGCTGGCGCAGGTCGTGGTTGGCCGCCGACAGGAAACGGGCCTTGGCCTGGTTGGCGCGCTCCTTCTCGGCCAGGGCGCGGACGAGCTTCTGGTTGAGGGAGCGCAGGTCGGCGGTGCGCTCCTCGACCCGCTGCTCCAGCCGGGCGTTGGCGTCGCGCAGGGCGTCGCGGGCCGCCGCCTCGCGCCGCAGGCTGGCCCAGCCGAGGGCGGCCAGCCCGAACAAAGCGAGGACGCTGACGCCGACCATCATGAAGCCGTGCTGCAGGCGGTTGCTCCACGGCTCCAGGACGATGCCGCGCGGCAGGGCGACCGCGGCGACCGCCGGGAAGTCGCGCATCCGCTTCAGGCCGATGACGGCGCCCTCTCCGCCGACCGTCCAATCGCTCTCGCCGGCATCCTCCCCCGGCCCCAGCGCCGGCAGCGGACCGATCCCGGCGCCCCCGATGCCGGCCAGCCGCGTGCCGTCCAGGCGGAACAGCCCGGCCACGTTGTGCCGCCCGTCGCTGAACACGTCGAGCACCGTGTGCAGGCTGGACGAAGGAAGCGCCAGCAGGACCGCCCCCTCCAGAATGCCCTCGCGCCCCAGGATGCGGCGGACCATCAGGATGGAATCCAGCCCGTCCACCTGCCCGTGCAGAAGCTCGAGAGCGCCGTCCGCCCCCTGGAACAGGCTGGCGGTGCCGCCGTCGGGATGGATGGAGGGGCCGAACACCGTCCGGCCGCCGGCGTCCAGGATGGACAGCGCGCCGAACCGCGACGCCGCCAGCGCCTCGCCCAGGGCCCGGTCGGCGAGCGACGCGAAGCCGCCCTCCTCCAGCCGGTCGGCGACCCGCGCCAGGGCCGCGGCCCCGCCGTCCAGCACCGCGTCCGCGTGCCCTTCGAGGAAGGCCGCGGCCTGCCGGGTGCCGCGTTCGGCGCGGTCGAGCGTGCTGACGTAATCGACCAGCGACAGCCCCCCCCAGGCCACGCCGCCGAGCAGCGTCATCACCAGGACGATGGCGGCCAGGATGGCTTTCGGGTGGAAGTTCAGCAAGGCGTTGACCGGGAGCCGGATCATGGGCGGGCGCGTCTTGGTGAGGCGGGGCGGAGACGGCGTCGCCGATCCGCCGGATGCACGATGCCGTGGATCACCGGCGAAGCCTGTGTCCGGGGCGATGATCGATGGATGGGAAGCGGACTCAAGGGTTCGCGGATCGCCGGACAGCGCATCGCGCGTGGGTTGAAAGAGCGGCAGAGGAATGGCCGCCAACGCCGCCCATCATTGATCTTTCCACGTCTTCACATCCGAAGACCCGGAGACGGCATGGAAAGGCGAAAGTTGTCATTTGCGTTACACCCGCTTCCTCAGCCCTTTGTCGGAAAGCCCCCGGACATCCCCCAGAAGTTTATTTGCCTTTATTGTCTGGAACCGATGATAGCATGCGATAGTTATCGGCGCGACTCGCCATGGCGACTATGACCATACTCATACCGGACCCACTCTTTGGGTGAGGGAGCACCAATTGCTTCGGCCAGGAGTTGAAGCTCCGGCATTCATCGGAAATTGTGCCGATGACGGGATCACCCGGGCGGTCTGCGCGTTCCTGTGCTGCTTCATGCCGCAACGCGCCCACACGAGGTTCAACCGTGAAGAAGCCGCCGTTCGCTCCTAAAGTTTTCCGCCAGTCCCGCATCCGGGAAGGTCTTCCCTACCCTCTCGGCGCCACATGGGACGGGCTGGGCGTCAACTTCGCGCTGTTTTCCGCCAACGCCACCAAGGTGGAGTTGTGCCTGTTCGACCAGGAGGGGCGCCGCGAGCTGGAACGGATCGAGCTGCCCGAATACACCGACGAGGTGTGGCACGGCTATCTGCCGGACGCCCGGCCGGGCACTGTCTACGGCTACCGCGTGCACGGGCCGTACGAGCCCAAGGCCGGCCACCGCTTCAACCCGAACAAGCTGCTGCTCGACCCCTACGCCAAGCACATGGTCGGGCCGCTGCGCTGGTCGGACGCGCATTTCGGCTACCGCGTCGGCTCGCCGCGCGGCGACCTGTCCTTCGACCGGCGCGACAGCGCTCCCGGCATGCCGAAATGCGTGGTGATCGACCCGGCCTTCACCTGGGGCCACGACCGCCACCCGGCGATCCCCTGGGAGAAGTCGATCTTCTACGAGACCCACGTGCGCGGCTACACCATGCGGCATCCGGCGGTGCCGCCGCAGTACCGCGGCACCTTTGCCGGCTTTGCCCAGCAGGAGGTGGTGGAGTACATCCGCTCGCTGGGCGTCACCGCGGTGGAGCTTCTGCCGGTCCACGCCTTCGTGGACGACCGCTATCTGCTGGAAAAGGGGCTGCGCAACTACTGGGGCTACAACAGCATCTCCTTCTTCGCGCCCGACCCGCGCTACATGGCGACCGGCGCGATCCATGAGTTCAAGGAGATGGTCGCCCGCCTGCACGACGCCGGGATCGAGGTGATCCTCGACGTCGTCTACAACCACACCGCCGAAGGCAACGAGATGGGGCCGACGCTGTCCTTCAAGGGCATCGACAACGCCTCCTACTACCGGCTGGCGCCGGACCCGCGCTACTACATCAACGACACCGGCACGGGCAACACGCTGAACCTCGTGCATTCGCGCGTCCTGCAGATGGTCACCGACAGCCTGCGCTACTGGGTGACCGAGATGCATGTCGACGGCTTCCGCTTCGACCTCGCCACCATCCTGGCGCGGGAGACCTACGGCTTCGACCACAGCGGCGGCTTCCTCGACGCCTGCCGCCAGGACCCGGTGCTGTCGCGCGTCAAGCTGATCGCCGAGCCGTGGGACTGCGGCCCCGGCGGCTATCAGGTGGGCGGCTTCCCGCCGGGCTGGGCGGAGTGGAACGACAAGTTCCGTGACACCGTGCGCTCCTACTGGAAGGGCGATGAGGGCAAGCTGCCCGAACTGGCGACCCGCATGGCCGCTTCGGCCGACGTGTTCAACCGCCGGGGCCGCAAGCCCTGGGCCAGCGTCAACTTCGTCACCGCCCACGACGGCTTCACGCTGCACGACCTCGTCGCCTACAACGACAAGCACAACGACGCGAACGGCGAGGACAACCGCGACGGCCATTCGCACAACATCTCCTGGAACCACGGGGCGGAGGGGCCGACCGACGATCCGGAGATCAACGCCCTGCGCTTCCGCCAGATGCGCAACCTGCTGGCCACGCTGCTGCTGTCCCAGGGCACGCCGATGATCCTGGCCGGGGACGAGTTCGCGCGCAGCCAGAACGGCAACAACAACGCCTACTGCCAGGACAACGAGATCAGCTGGATCGACTGGGAGGGCGTCAGCGACGAGGGCTGGGCGCTGACCGACTTCGTCCGCCATCTGATCGGGCTGCGGCAGAGCCACCCGCTGCTGCGCCGCGGGCGCTTCTTCACCGGGGCCTACAACCCCGACCTGGAGGTGAAGGACCTCACCTGGATCACCCCCGCCGGCGAGGAGAAGACGACCGAGCAGTGGCAGGACCCGATGGCCCGCTGCCTGGGCATGCTGCTCGACGGGCGGGCGCAGGCCACCGGCATCAAGAAGGTGGCGTCCGACGCCACGCTGCTGCTCATCATCAACGCCTACCACGACGTGGTGCCGTTCAAGCTGCCGGAGGTCGCCGGCGGCAGCCGCTGGCTGACCCTGGTGGACACCACGGAGCCCGAACGCCTCGAGGTTGCCACCGCCCAGACCGGCGACGAGATCCCGGTCAACGGCCGCTCCCTGCTGCTGTTTGAGCTGATGCCCGACCGCCGCTCCGACATGGGGCTGAAGGCCGCCGCGCGGGCCCTGCGCGCTGCCTCCGGTCCGGGCGAACCGGTCGCGGCGATCACGCCGGACAGCATCGCGTCGGGCGCCAGCCCGGCCGAGACGGTGCAGCAGCCGGGCGAGTGATCGCCCGATCCATCTAGGCTGGTGATGACCGACGGTGCGGCAGGACGCCGCACCGTCGGTCCGGATTTTTATATACAATTTTAGGCAAATAGACGATATCAAGACGACGGACTGTCCGCGTTGTTCCATTGCTTGTGTCGGCAACGCCGCAACGACATCAGGAGGTCTGGGCATGTGTCATGGCGACTACATCCGGTTCCTGGTCGCGGTCGAGGCCGACCCCGCCCTGCGCAAAGCGCTGCGGCGGGCGTCGCGTGGGCTTCTGACATTGGGCGATCTGGTCGATTTCGCCGCTGGCCACGGCTACCGCTTCACCGAGGCGGACATTCCCCTGGCCGCGGCGCAGCCCGTGGGCTGCGGAGCCGATTGATCCAGCCGGATACGGTCACGGCGGCGGGGCCGTGGTGTTGCAACTGCCGCGGACCGTCATCATGAGCCCGTCGTCGGACGGGAAGATGTCCTTCTCGGCGTCGCGCGGAATGGGAATTTTCTGACGGCGGCAGAACAGCAGGAGGATGCCGAGCGTCTTGCTGGGCATGAAGGCGACGTCCCGCACCTTCGCGGCACCCTGCTGCACCATGACCACCACGCCTCCGTCCGATTTCGGAACGACGGAGGCGATCAGGCCCAAGGGGAGATCGGTCTGATTCGGCACCTTCTGGTACCAGCCGAAGGCTTTCTTGAGGGCCGAGTTCGTGAAGACAAGATGACGCGTTTCGAAAATCATTCCGGACCAGTTTCAGGCCCGGCCGCCCTCCAGTTCCGGGTTCAACCGGAACGTGATCGCACGCCCCAGTTTGGAGTCCCGCAGAAGGATCTGCTTGGTCTCCAGCAGCTTGATGGCCCGGTTGACATTGGGCCGCTGCATGCCGAGCGCATCAGCCAGTTCGGACTGGAGCACCGGCACGGGACGGTCGAAATGGAGCCGCCGGCTCAGGTAGGTGAACACACGAAGCGCCTCCAGGGTGATGTCCCGATCGGTCGAAACGGTCCTGGAGAGGAGGTCATGATGCTGCATGGCGGCCTCGGAACGCAAGTTGGCTCGGCGTCGCAGTCCGGCTGCGCAACGCGCCGGGCGGATAATTTCGCCTGCTCCGCAGGTTACCCCGCATTTGTTGTCCGAATGTGTCTCGTGCGTTTCGAAATTGACACAAAGCCGGGCCATTTGTGACGCCTTGGCCGGAACCCTTCCTCCGTCCCCCCGTTCCCGGAAGGAGCAACCGTCACGTGAGGAGGAGGGAACCCATGCATCGGCTCGTGCTGCTGCGGCATGGTCAGAGCGTCTGGAACCGCTCGGACCTGTTCACCGGCTGGACCGACGTCGATCTGACCGAACAGGGGGTGGCCGAGACCCGTCACGCCGCCGGCCTGCTGAAGCAGGCCGGATTCGATTTCGACGTGGCCTTCACCTCCGTCCTGAAGCGGGCGATCAAGACGCTCGACATCGTGCTGGAGGAGATGGACCGGATGTGGCTGCCGGTGCACAAGCACTGGCGCCTGAACGAGCGCCATTACGGCGCGCTCCAGGGGTTGAACAAGACGGAGACGGCGGCCCGCCACGGCGCCGATCAGGTCTTCCTGTGGCGGCGGAGCTGGGACGTCCCGCCGCCGCCGGTCGAGCCGGAGGACCCGTGCTCCGCGGTGTCGGACCGGCGCTACGCCGGCCTCGGGCGCCCGAATCTGCCCCGCGGCGAAAGCCTGAAGGACACTACCGAGCGGGTGATCCCCTTCTGGGAGGAGGGCATCTGCCCGGCCCTGCGGCTGGGCGCGCGGGTTCTGGTGTCGGCCCACGGCAACAGCCTGCGCGGCCTCGTCAAGCATCTCGACAAGGTGCCCGACCAGGACATCCCGCTGTTCGAAATCCCGACCAGCCGCCCGCTGGTCTACGAGCTGGGCGCCGATCTGGTGCCGCTGCGCCGGTACTTCCTGACCGACGGCGGCGGCACCGAGGAGATCACCTGGACCCGCCGGGACGACACCGGCCAGAGCGGGGTCGTGGCGGCGTGATACGATGAGCCCTTTCCTTCATTCCCTCTCCCCTCCGGGGAGAGGGTTAGGGTGAGGGGGTTGCGCTTGTGCCGGACGCTCCGCCACGCACAACCCCCTCACCCGGCCCTTCGGGCCACCCTCTCCCCAGAGGGGCGAGGGAACGACCTCACCCGCCGGCGGGACGGCGCCCCCGGTGCCCCGCCCCGCCCTTGCCGCGCTTGCGGCCGGGCAGCGGGTGGTGGAATTGCGGATGGCCGCCCTCCGCCGGAGGCGCTCCCTTGTCCGAGCCGCGCGCCCCGTCGGGACGGCGCCCGCGCCGCTCGCCATGACGCTCGCCCTGGCGCTCCTCGACCCGCCCGGCGTAGCAGCTGTCGCAGACCCGGAAGCGGTGGTTGGCCTTCAGCCGCGTGCCGCAGACCGGGCAGGCGCGGGCCAGAGAGCGTTCAGCCAGGGTCCGCTCGATGAAGGCGTTGAGCATCGCCCGGCGCTCCTGGCACAGGTCCATGTCCGGATAGGCGTCGGGGAAGCGGTAGGCCAGCCACGCGTAGGCGGTCAGCTCCTTCACCGCGCGCTCGGCCTTCTCCAGCTCCACGTCGGTGCCGACGCGGTGGTGGAAGCGTTCAGCGGCGTCGGGGGCGGAATTGCGGATCCCCTTGCCCTGGTTGGTCGCCCACAGCGCCAGCAGGCGCAGGTTGTTCTGGTCGCGCACGTCGATCGGGCAGCGCGCCAGCATGTCGCGCTCCGCCAGCGGCAGCTTCGCCCGGTCCACGGCCGTGGCGGCCTGGATGCGCTGCTCCAGGTCGGTCATGCGGAAGGTCTGGTTGGCGCGCAGCAGCTCCTGCCCCGCCGTGCGCAGCACCTTGGCGAGGCTGTCGGTGTCCAACTCGCGCGCGATGGCCTCGACGTGGGTCAGGTTGGGGCTGATCCAGGCCCGCGGGTCCTCCGGCGGCACCGGCGGGGTGGTCAGCGCCCGGCGCACCGGGTTGATGTTCTCCCCCTCCAGCACCGCGACGCGGCCTTCCTCGTGCATGCCGAAGCGCCCGGCCCGCCCGCCGATCTGGCGGATTTCGGAGGAGTTCAGGTCGCGCTCCTCCCGCCCGTCATACTTGCGGGTGGTCGACAGGACGACGCGGGCGACCGGCAGGTTCAGCCCCATGCCGATGGCGTCGGTCGCCACGAGCACGTCCGCCGTGCCGTCGCGGAAACGACGCGCCTCGGCCCGCCGCACCTCCGGCGACAGGGCGCCGTAGATCACCGCCACCGTGTGGTCGCGGGCCAGCAGCTCGCGCCGCAGCCCCATCACGTCCTTGCGCGAGAAGGCGATCACCGCGTCGCCGCGGCGGACATTCTCCAGCGCCACCCGCTCCTCCTGCACGCGCAGCGGCGACTTGCGGGTGAACTCCACGACCTCCAACTCCTCCCCCAGCGCGGTGGCGAGGCGCTGCACGTAGGGGATGGCGTCGGCGGAGCCGGTCATCAGGATTTCCGGAGCGGCCACGCCGGCCACCGCCTGGGTCCAGGCCCAGCCGCGGTCGGGATCGCCGATCATCTGGATCTCGTCGATGACGCAGGCGCCCCAGACCTTGGAGGTGTTGACCATCTCGATGGTCGAGGAGGTGAAGGAGGCGCCGGGCCGCACATCGCGCTCCTCGCCGGTCACCAGGCTGCAGGCCCGCCCGCGCGTCTCCAGCGCCTCCTGCCCCTCCAGCGCCAACAGGCGCAGCGGGGCGAGGTAGCAGCCGCTCGGCGCCTCGGCCAGCCGGTCCATGGCGGCGTGGGTCTTGCCGGAGTTGGTCGGGCCGACGAACAGCCGCAGCTTGCGCACCATGGCGCGCGCCGTGGCGAAGCTGTCGAGATAGACGCCGAGGCCGGAGGCGTTCTCCAGCCGCTCCCGCCGGACCTTCAGACCGGCGCGGGCGGCGGCGGTGGAGAAGGCCTCCTCCAGCGCGTCGAGCAGGGTCTGCAGGCGCGGGATGCGGCCGCCGAAGCCGATCACCCGGCCCAGCTCGTCGGCGAAGCCCTTGGGCCGCCACGCCTCGCCGAAGCCGTTGGCGCGCTGCGCCATCGAGGCGAACCAGCCGTCCACCCGCCCGCGCGCCTTCTCGATGGCGGCGGAGGACAGGCAGGCCGCCTTGACCCGCTTGCCCAGGGTCTTCGCCTGGGGACGGCCGAAGCCCTCCTCCGCGGTCATCAGCCCCCACAGCTCCGCCTCGATGTCGGGCAGCGGGCCGAGCGCCACGCGGAACCGCAGCTTCAGCTTCCGGTCGGTTCCGGGAACGACCACCTCGTGGACGACGGCGACCGACCAGCGGGCCGGGGTGCTGTCGGCGTCCACCTCGATCCCGTCGCCGCGCACCACCGCGGCGATGGCGCGCAGCGCGTCGCGGCGATCGAACTCGTCGGCGGTGCCGGCTTGGCGGGGGGTGGTCTCGTCGTTGCTCATGAACTGGTCTTCTTCCATCGCCGGCCCCGGAGAGATCGGCCTGAGAAATCAAGGGACTGGTCGGGGGCTGGTGTGGTCCGGCGGTCTTGATCCGACGGTCTTGGGGGGCTTCGCCGGACCTCGAACAGTGCCGCACCGCGGGGCGGACGCCCACCCCCTCTTCCGCACACCGGTGCCCCACGGGCGTACCTATATGGTCGGAGCCATAGGATAGGGCAAGCCGATTCAGGGGCTCCCCCGGCGTGGCCGGGCTAATTCGCCTGAACTTCCCCCTCTCCCATCCCACCGCTGCGAAAAAGGGGCGGTGCCGGCCACATCATTCCCTGTTGTCTGGCGGTCGCGTCGAAAGGGGTACCCGGTAACGGTCAAGCCGGCTGCCACCAATCGAAAGTGTTAGCAAGCAATATCGTCTTACTGCACCGCAAACCGTCGGGCATCATCGTTCCAGAGACAACGTAACCGTCGTCGCTTCGCAGATTTGGTTAGGAGATGTGCATGCCGACCCCTCGTGACGTCCTGGCACTGATCGAGAGAATACGGTGTATTTCTTGCGAGGACGAGCGCCATGCATTGATAAAGACATTGTCAGCCGTCGAGCGACCGACCATCCTGTCGTTCCTCAACGCTCACGGCGTGAACCTCTGCGCGGGGTCCTCCGCCGCGTGGTCGGCCTTCCGCGCCTCCGATGTCCTGTTGCGGGACGGGGTGGCGCTGGAGACCGCCCTGCCGTGGCTCGACCAGCCGGTCGGGCTGAACATGAACGGGACCGATTTCATCCCGCTTCTCCTTCGCCACCTGTCGCCCCGCCGGGTCGCCGTCTACGGCACCGCGGCGCCCTGGCTGGACGAGGGGATCGAGCGGCTGAAGGAGCGGACCCCGCACGACTATGTCGATGCCCAGCACGGGTTCCATTCCGTGGAGCATTACATCGCCCGTGCGCGGGAGGTTGAGCCCGACGTCATCATCCTGGCCATGGGCATGCCCCGCCAGGAGGAGGTCGCGGCCCAGCTCAAGCGCGCGCTGGATCATAAGGTGCTGATCGTCAACGGCGGCGCCATCATCGATTTCCTCGCCGGGCGCTTCACCCGGGCCCCCGCCGCCCTCCAGCGCATCGGGCTGGAATGGGCGTTCCGGCTGGTCCAGGAGCCCCGCCGCCTGTTTCGCCGCTATTGCGTCGGCGCTTTCGGCTTCGCCCACACCGTCATGCTTATGCGCCGTGCCGCCATGCGTTCGTCCAGCGCCCCAGCACCCGCGCCCATGCATAAGGAGCTTTGAGTCGTGGAAAATCTGCCCCAAGTCAATCATGGCGGCCATCACGGCGGTCCGCCGGCTCCGGTTCCGGCATGGCCCGCCGCCCCCGGCCCGTCCCGGCGCAGCGAGTTCGAATCCCAGACCCCGTCCATGGGTCCCGACTTCCGCTTCATCCTGCGCGTGCTGGCCAGCCACAAGTGGCTGATCGCGGCCATCGTGGTGGTGCTGACCGGCCTGTCGGCCCTGGGCGTCTCCACGCTCAAGGACCAGTACACCTCCGAAGCCCTTCTGCTGGTCGACAACCGGCAGGTCCGCGTCGTCCGCGAGGTCGAGCAGGTGGTGGGCGCGATCCCCACCGAGGACGCGGCGATCCTGAGCGAGATCGAGATCCTGAAGTCGCCGCAGGTGCTGAACCAGGTGGTGAACGATCTCCAGCTCGCCCAGCATCCGGAATTCAACCCGCCGGCGCAGGAGGACGAGACGCTCCCGCTCGTCGAGCGCGCGGTGGCCTACGGCCGCGACCTCGCCTCGCGCTTCTGGGAGGGCACCCCGCCGGCCCCGGTCGCCTGGCTGCTGAGCCACGGTGACGAGGTGGCGCAGGACATCCGGGCGCGCGAGGCGCACGCGGCGCTGGGCAACGACCAGATCATCGCGCGCATCCACCGCAAGCTGGACGTCGCCATCGTCGGCCGGTCGCGCGTGATCCAGGTGCGCTTCACCTCCAAGGAGCCGCAGCTGAGCCGCGACGTGGTGGACGGCATCGTCCGCCGCTACATGGAAACCCGCCAGCAGATGGACCGCGACCTGTCGACCAGCGCGATCTCCTGGCTGCAGGACCGCATCGTCCTGCTGCGCAAGGAGGTGGCCGAGGCCGACGCCCGGGTCGAGGAGGCCCGCGTCAAGGGCGGCCTGCTGAAGGGCGGCACCGGCCTGATGGCCCAGAACGAGCTTGAGCAGACCCGCCTGCGCCTGAGCGAGGCCTCGGCCATCCGCGCCCGCTCGGTCGCCCAGGCCGACACGCTGGAGCGCAACCTGAAGGCCGGCAACTGGAACGCCATCGGCGGCAGCATCGCCTCGCCGGTCGTCGCCCAGCTCCGCGCCACGGTCGCCGCCATCTCCACGGAAATGGCCCAGCTCTCCCGCCAGTACGGTCCGAAGCACCCGCGCATCGTCGAGCTGCAGGGCCGCCTGAACGAAGCCAACTCTTCGCTCCAGCAGGAAATCCGCCGCGAGATCAACGGCGTCCGCGAAGCCGCCCAGGTCGCGGTCGAGCAGGAGACCGCGCTCCGCTCCATGATCACCCGCATGGAGGGCAGCTACGCCACCATGCAGGAGCAGGCCATCCCGCTGCGCACCCTGGAATCCGAGGCGACCGCCAAGCGCCAGCTTCTCGACAGCCTGCTGGGCCGTCTGGAAGAGGTCGAGGCCCAGAAGGACAGCCGCGCCTTCCCGGCCGCCGTCAAGCTGGTCTCCGCGCCGCAGGTGCCGCACGAGCCGTCGGGTCCCTTCCGCGTCCTCCTGCTGCTGGCCGGCTTCGTCGCCGCCCTCGCGCTCGCCATCTTCAGCGTCTTCGGTCTGGAGCTTCTCCAGCGCCGCATCCACACCCCGGACGCCGTGCGCCGCATCCTGGGCGTCGGCACCGTCCACATCGTGCCGCACCACAGCGACCGCGGGGCCAAGGGCCGGCTCTACAAGATCTTCCAGCGCCACCCCTTCTCGCTGTTCAGCGAATCCCTGCGCGCCCTGTTCCGCAACCACCTGTCGGATCTCGGTCCGGTCGGCGCTCTGGCGGTGACCTCGGCCCGCCCGCAGGACGGCAAGACCTCGCTGACGCTCGCCGTCGCCCAGGTCGCCAGCCAGGCCGGCCGCCGGGTGGTGGTGGTGGACACCGACTTCCGCCGCTCCCGCATGGAGGGTCTGTTCGACCTGTCCACCAAGAAGGGCCTGTCGGACTGGATCGCCGGTGACGCCACGCTGGACGAGATCGTCCACACCTCCGACGACGTGCCCTTCGCCATGGTTCCGGCGGGCAAGCTGAACCCGATGACGCTGGACCGCTTCAACGTCGACAGCCTGGTGCAGCTGATGGCCGGCCTGTCCCCCAGCTTCGATCTGGTGGTGTTCGACACCGCCCCGGCGCTGGCCGTGTCGGATGCCCGCATCGTCTGCGGCGCCGCCTCCAAGGTTCTCTTCGTCACCCGCTGGGGCCACACCACGGCGAGCGACCTGGACGCGGTGGCCGACCTGGGTCCGATCGACCACAGCAAGTTCGTCTGCGTGATGACCGACGTGAACCTGAAGAAGGCGGCCAGCAAGGGCTACCAGGGTCCGTACAACAGCTACGTCGCCACGCGGAAATACTACGGCGACCAGACCCTGCGCGCCGCGCCGTAAGCGACGTCTCCTTTGCCTCTGCCTGTATAGCCCTCTCCCCTCCGGGGAGAGGGTGGCCCGGAGGGCCGGTGAGGGGGTTGTGCTTGTGAGGGACGTTCCGACACGCACAACCCCCTCACCCTAACCCTCTCCCCAGGGGGGAGAGGGAATTTTCATTTCATCGCAAACCACACGAGGCCCGACGCCCATGGCCCAGACCTCGCCGAAAGCCACCTCGCCGAAATCCCTCTCCTTCACGCGCCGGGACGCCTTGCGCGCCGCCGCAGCCGCCGCGGTGCTGGCAAGCTGCAAGGCCGCCGCCGGCCCCGCCGTCGCCGAGGCGGCGTCCGTTGCCGCGGTGCCCAACCCCACCCTGCGCGACGCCTGCCGGGCCGCCGGCATTCTGCACGGCGCCGCCCGCGACCATCTGATCGAGCCGGAAGACCCCATGCTCGACACGCTGATGGCGCGGGAATGCGACGTGGTGACGCCCGAGAACGGCGGCAAATGGGCCGTCTTCCAGCCGCAGGAGGGCAATTTCGACTGGGGTCGCTTCGATGCCGGGGTGGAGCTGGCCCGCCGCATCGGCGCCAAGCCCAATTGGCACTGCGCCCTGTGGCAGCACATGGGCATGCCCGACTACATGACGCTGCCGGCCAGCCGCCAGCACGCGCTGGGCATCGCGGAGAGCGCCTATTTCTCGGCCGACGGCACGCTGTCCGAGGACAATTACTGGCCGCGCTTCACCGCCATGGTCGCGGCGGTCAAGCAGCGCTACGGCGACAATTTCTACCGCATCGACGTGATGAACGAGGCCTTCTTCTGGGAAACCGAGCGCAGCCACCCGCAGGAGCAGGACCGCTACGGCTTCCGCAAGGGCATGTGGTGGGTGGTGGCCGGCGGCGCCAAGGGACCGGAGTGGCTCGACCCCTTCTTCCACCACATCCGCAAGGAATTCCCCTCCGCCAAGCTGGTCATCAACGAATTCGGCATCGAGATCGACGAGGGCTGGCAGCAGCGCAAGCGCGCCTATTTCCAGACTTGGCTGACCGACGCGGTCAATCGCGGCGTGCCGATCGACGGGGTGGGGCTGCAGAGCCATCTGATGGCCGGCAAGCCCTACGACCGCGAGGGCATGAAGGGTTTCCTGCGGGCCATGGACCGGCTGGGCCTGCCCATCCACATCACCGAGTTCGACGTGAACGAGAAGCATTTGCCGCGCTCCTGGTCGCGGGCGGAGAAGGACCGCGCCATGGCCTTCCTGGCCGGGCAGTATCTGGGCGACATCGCCGGCAACGCGCGGCTGGCCGAGCTGTGCTGGTGGCACCTGCGCTCCGACCTGAACTACATCTCCCGCGAGATGCCGGAGTTGAAGCCCCACCCCTCCCCCTACGACGCGGCGTCGCGCCCGCTGCCGCTGTACGAGGCGTCGGTGCAGGCGCTGCGCGGGCGCAACCGGTCGGGGTGAGGCCAGTCGGGGTGACTCCGGCCGGGAGGCGGCGCGGTACCCCTTCCGGCCCCGTTACCCCGCCCGATCGCGCGGCCCGTTCCGCCGTCCGCGCCTGTAAGGATTTCCGACAACGACCTTAGATTATCGGAACAGCGGCGTTTCTCCCAACGAGGTGATCTGTGGACACGTTGACGTCGGATGAGCTGGTCGCCCGCTACAAGCGGAAGTTCGGTCTGGCCCCGAACTACCCCCTCAGCGAAACCATGGTCCGCCAGCATTGGGACCTGGAACGCCAGCTCGCCCGCGAGCTGCTGGATTCCCGGCGCGAAGAGCGCTGGACGGTGTTCGAGCGGAACTACACCACCCTCTACAGCGCGTGCCCCTGGCTGAACGACGCGGTCGACACGGCGGCGCAGAACGACGAGTTGGACTTCCGCCATTTCCTGACGCTGCTCAAAGGCGCGCGGGACGTCTACGAGGTCGGGTCGGGCAAGGGCCGGCTGCTCAGTTATCTGGCCCGCCACGGCCACCGCTGCGTCGCCACCGAGATCACCCGCGAGCGCGGCGAGCGCTGGACCGACGAGCGCTCCAACGTGACGTGGCGCTGCTGCGACGGCGTGAACCTCGCCGAGTTCGAGCCGCGCGGCCATTACGACGCCGTCGTCTCCACCCACGTCATCGAGCATCTCCACCCCGAGGACGTGTCCGTGCACCTGTCCAACGTGCACGCCATCCTCAAGCCGGGCGGCCGCTACGTGCTCAGCATGCCGCACAAGCACGCCGGGCCGATGGACCTGTCGGAGGTCTTCGGGCTGGATGAGCCGATCTGCATGCATCTGCGCGAATACACCTGGAGCGAGACCGAGCGCGCGCTGCGCGAGGCCGGCTTCACCCGGATGGAGGCCGTCTACATCGCCCCGATGGCGGTCCGCCGGCGCATGCACATCCATGGGTCCGGTCGCGCATACCTCGCCTATGTGAAGGCCGTGGAATCCTTCATGGGAGCGATGCCGTTAACCCTACGGCGCAAGCTCGGCAAGCTCGGCCAGCTCTACCTGTTCCGGCCGGAGGTCTTCATGGTGGCTCACAAAAGTCACGAGGGCTGAGGCGGCGGATTTCGGAAACCATTCTGTAACAAGACTTTACACTTCTCCCTCCCCGTGGCCGCAAGGCCCCACTGTGGCGCGGAAACCGCAGCGAAGGCGGTTTCTCGCGCCTCATTCTTTTCACAGCCCAGCGTGGCTTTTGAGCCGCATTTCCCTAAAATCCGAAATACCTCGTTAACCAATTGGGCCTCACCTTTGCTCCACCGAAAATGGAGAGAGGTTACTTCCAATGGCAACGACCACCACGGGTCTCGTCGACACGACCTTCGTCGTCAACGCCTCGGGGCAGGCTGCCGGCGGGATCTGGCCGCAGTTCCGGCTGCTCCTGGATGGTGTCAACCTCGGCCAGGCGACGGTCAGCTCGACCAGCGACGGCCGCTACACCTTCAAGGCCCAGGTCGCACCGGATCAGGCGCACAAGCTGCAGATCGTCTACTTCAACGACGGCTTTGTGAACGGGCAGGACCGCAACCTGCTCGTCAAGTCGCTGGAAGTGAACGGCAAGTCCGTCGCCTCCACCAGCTCGCTGGTCAGCTACGACCGCGGCGCCTCCGATGGCAAGGACGTGATTCCCGGCCAGGAAGGCATGTGGTGGGACGGTTCGCTCGATTTCGCTCTGACCAAGGATTATTTCCCGGTCCCGACGCCGCCGGCCCCCGCCGGCAACACCCAGGTCATCCTGAACCTGCAGGGCAACGCCGCAGCCGGCGTCAACGCGCATTTCAACCTGCTGATCGACGGCAAGAAGGTCGGCGAGGGCATGGCCGGCACCTCGGCCAAGGACTACGCCTTCTCGATCAACGCCACGGCGGATCAGGCGCACAAGGTCCAGATCCAGTACGACAACGACGCCACGATCAACGGCCAGGACCGCAACCTGCTGGTCAACAAGATCACCATCAACGGCAAGTCGGTCCTGCCCACCGACAGCATCGTCACCTATGACAAGGGCGCCTTGGACGGCAAGGACGTGGTCAAGGGCCAGTCCGGCATGTGGTGGAACGGCACGCTGGTCGTCGACGCTGACAAGAGCTTCTTCGCCGGCTCCTCGAACCCGAACAACCCCACCACCCCGACCAACCCGCCGGCCCCCACCCCGACCAAGCCGACCCTGTCGGTCAGCGACGTCTCGGTGACGGAGCCGACCGGCAAGACCACCGGCATCGCGCCGGGCTTCCTGCACACCGAGGGCGGCCAGATCATGGACAGCAGCGGCAAGGCCGTGAAGCTGACCGGCGTGAACTGGTTCGGGGCCGAGGGCTACGCCTTCGCGCCGCAGGGGCTGTGGATGGACAGCTACCAGAGCCACATGAACCAGATGAAGGATCTGGGCTTCAACACCATCCGCCTGCCCTACTCCGACGCGATGCTCGACAACGGCCGCATGCCGACCGGCATCGACTATTCGAAGAACCCCGACCTGCGCGGCAAGACCTCGCTGGAGGTCTTCGACAAGATCATCGACTACGCCGACAAGATCGGCATGAAGATCATCCTCGACCACCACCGCTCCGGCGATGGCGCGTCGGCCAACGAGAACGGGCTCTGGTACACCAGCCAGTACCCGGAATCGAAGATGATCGAAAACTGGAAGATGCTGGCGACCCGTTACAAGGGCAACGACGCCGTCATCGGCGCCGACCTGCACAACGAGCCACACAACCCGGCGACCTGGGGCGACGGCGGCCCGAACGACTGGGCCCGCGCCGCGGAGCGCATCGGCAACGCCATCCAGTCGGTCAACAAGGACTGGCTGCTGATCGTCGAGGGCGTCGAGACCTATCAGAACCAGTGGTACTGGTGGGGCGGCAACCTGCTGGGCGAGAAGAACTACGAGGTCAAGTTCAACGAGCCGGGCAAGCTGGTCTATTCGGTCCACGACTACGGCCCGTCGCTCTACATGATGGACTGGTTCAAGGCCAACAACTTCCCGAACAACATGCCGGCGAAGTGGGACCAGATGTGGGGCCACTTCATCCAGAACGACGAGACCCCGATCCTGGTCGGCGAGTTCGGCAGCCGCATGGAAACCGCCATCGACAAGGCGTGGATGCCCAAGCTGATCCAGTACATGAACGGCGACTGGAACGGCGACGGCAAGATCGACCTCGCCGCGGGCGACCAGGGGGCGAGCTGGACCTACTGGGCCTGGAGCCCCGGTTCGGGCGACACCGGCGGAATCATGAACGACAGCTGGAAGGTGGACTACAACAAGTACAACGCCATCAAGGCGGGCCTGTACAGCAGCACTGCCGCCAGCCCGGTCACCACCGACGCCGTGTTCACGGTGAAGCTGTCCCAGGCCTACAACCAGACGGTGACGGTGGACTACGCCACGGCGGACGGCACGGCCAAGGCCGGTTCGGACTATCTGGCGACCAGCGGCAAGCTGACCTTCGCCGCCGGCGAGACCACCAAGACGGTCGCCGTCAAGGTGCTGAGCGACGACGTGGTCGAGGGTGTCGAGACCTTCAACCTGAAGCTCTCCAACCCGACGCAGGCGACCATCGCCGACGGGACCGGCATCGGCACCATCAACCCGCCTGGCACCGCCCAGGCCCTGTCGGCGGACCTGCTGGCCCACAGCCTGGCCCAGGACACGGCGACGGTGCAGTCGGTGGGCGTGCAGTCCACGCTCGACCTGTCGTCGGTCGACTTCTCGCACATGATGACGGTGGAGGCCGTGAGCCTGATGCTCGAGCATCAGGCCGCGTAACGACCGCGGAAGCGGTGAAGGTCCCCTCTCCCGCCCCGGGAGAGGGTGCCCGCGTAGCGGGCGGGTGAGGGTCGTACGAGGATCAGGCACCGATCCTTGGCGGCACCCTCACCCTTCCCACGCTGACGCGTGGGCCCCTTCCCTCTCCCGGGGCGGGAGAGGGAAAATCTCAGGACGCCGATTGCAGGCGGCGGACGCGGCCCAGCAGCAGCTTGCCCAGCATCGCCCGGCCCGTCGATCCCATGCCCGGACCGAACACCGCCGCCGCCAGGAACACCAGCACCAGCAGCACCTTCTCGGCGGTGAAGGCCGGGTCGACCTCGGTGCCGAACAGGTACCAGCCCGCCGCGTAGGCGAAGGCCGCCGGCACCAGGATCCAGCCGATGCGCACGGCGTTCAGCGGCACCTCGTCGCGGCAGATGCGCCGGCGCACCGTCTCGGTCAGGAGGATCTGGAAGACCTCGCGTCCGAGATTGGCCAGAGCGGCGCCGAGCAGGCCCCACTGCCAGACCAGCGCCAGCGCCAGCGCCGACCCCACCGCGAGGCTGGCCGCGGAGATCCAGGGCAGCACGCCGACGCGCTTGGCCTTCAGGATCGCCACCTCCGGATTCATCCGCACCCCGTGCAGCACATAGGCCAGCACCAGGAAAGGCATGCTGGTCAGCACCGGCGTGTAGTCAGCCGACGCGATCAGCCAGAGGATCTCCGGCGCGGTCAGCGCCAGCCCCAGCCCGGCCCCGGTCAATAGGACGACGAACAGGTGGAAGACGAAGTCCGCCTGGCCGTGGTCCGCCGCGCCGTGCTGGGACTCCAGCCGGCTGACCGACCAGATCTGCAGGAAGGAGGCGGTGAGGAACATGAAGAGGATCTGCGACAGCCGCATCCCGAAGGCGAACAGCCCGACCGCCGCGGTGGACAGCAGGATGTTCAGCAGCCAGCGCGAGACGAAGTTGTTGGCGATGTCGAGCAGCGACTGCGGCGCGTAAGGCAGCCCCAGCGCCGCCACCCGCTTCAGGATCGGCAGGGAGAAGGAGAAGCCCGTGTCCTTCAGGATCGCCACCACCAGCAGGAGGCCGAGCGCCAGGAAGGACGCGCCGTTCGCCAGGAAGATGCCCTCCACCCCGAGGCCGAGCGCCCACAGGAACAGCAGGTTGAAGGCCAGCAGGGCGACGACTTTGGCCAGCGACACCAGCAGGCACAGGCCCGAGCGCTTGCGCGCCCGGTAATAGGCCAGCGCCAGCTCGAACAGGGTGGTCAGGGCGACCCCGGCGAGCGCGATCGCCATCACCGCCGCGTGGCCGGTGTCGCCGAACATCGCCCAGCTTCCCGCCATGCCCAGCGGCCAGGCCAGCCCGACCATCGCCACCGAGGTGCCGACCACCGCCAGCAGGCAGGTGCTGGCGACGCGGCGCCGGTCGCCCTCCTCCGCGTGCTCGAAATAGACGGCGGTGAAGGCGTTGTTCATGCCGATCATCAGCATGACCGCCAGCAGGTCGGCGACCACCACCACCAGCGCGTAGACGCCGAATTCGGAAGGGCTGAGAAGCCGTGTGTAGAGCGGCAGGAGCAAAAGCCCGGCAGCCCGGTTCACCACGTTGGCCAGCATGAACAGCCAACCGTGTTTCAAGATCGTCGCTGCTTCGGACGCCATCAGGAACTCCGCCTAGAACTCCGGTGGGGCGGCGCTGCCGCACCCGCGAACGCAATTCCGATGATTGGAACCGGACCGGGACGTTTCAATTTCGCGTTGGTGCCGTCGTCGTCCTCTTCGGACGTATCCCGATGGCAACCCGTCCCCCCACCCCGGCTCTCCCCCGCTTTCGCAGGGGAGGGAGATGATCGCGGAGCGGCGGCAGTCCCCTCCCCTGCGCTAGCGGGGGAGGGTCAGGGTGGGGGCAACACGGTTCACCAGTCAGGCAGACAACCGGCCCAGCCTGCGAGGGCACTCCACCGCGATCAACGGGGCGTTGGAGACACCCCCTCATCCGGAATCGCCCAACGGAGTCTTATGGGATACGTCCGTGCCTCCACCTCGGCGGGACGGGCAGGCCAACCTGGGGGAAACGCACCGCCGCCCGGTGGCGCACCCGACCATAGGGGAGCGGGAACATCCCTCGAATACCCCCAATTTGCGGGGAGGAAAGGAGTAGCCGGGGAGCGGCGGTGGCAGCGCCGCCACCGATCCGGATGATCCGGACGAAGTCACCCACTTTCCTTAATCTCTTCACACTCATCCAAGGGAATCCACTCTGGATGTAAGGGGTATCGCCGCTGGCGGAGGAAGCCTCTTGTGATTTGTTGATTGACGGCGGCCTTTATCCTAATTCGTGGAGAACAGCGCAACCTCCTGATCTGTCTGCACAGAGCCAAGGCACGCGCTGATATTTGTGTGTCTTTCGAAACACAGAAAGACTCAAAGAAAAAGCTGATGAGAGACCGTCTTACGCTGCGGCGCGTTAGGTCAGGCGCGAGGCGGATGACATTCCGTTTCACACATAAATGGGACCTGCGATGAGCAAACTCGACCCAGAAGCGGTCATCAATCTGGCCCCGGTGAAGAAGACGGCCATGCCGACGGTGGGACCCGGGCTGCTGTTGGCTCTGTCCGACGGCTTCATGCTCGCCCTGCTCGGCTGGACGCTCATCCAGCTGTTCGGAAGCGACACCCTGACTCCGGAAGCGGACCTGTCGCAGCGCGCCCTGGTCACCGGCCTCATGCTGGTGCCGCTGGTGAAATCGGTTTTCGGAATTTATTCGCTGGGCCGCTTCGATTACCTGGAGCGCACCCGCCGCACGTTCCAGGCGGCCCTGCTGTCGGTCGCCGTGCTGGCCGTGCCCTTCATCGTGATGGACGGCTTCCGCTCCTTCTTCGTCGAGGCGCTGTCGGTCGCCCTGATCGGCTTCGCGATCACCTACGCCGCCGACCTGCTGCTGGTGCACGGGCTGATGGCCAGCGCGCTGAACTGGCGCACCCCGGTGGTGATCGTCGGCGCCGGCCCGCAGGGTGCCGCCATCGCGGAGAAGCTGCAGCGCCTGCCCTGGCTGGGGATGCGCCCGGTCTGCTTCTTCGACGACGACGACACGCTGTGGCAGACCCGCGTCGCCAACCTGCCGGTGGTCGGCTCGACCGACCTGCTCGCCAAGTCCCCGGCCTACGCCCAGCAGGCCCAGGCGGCCATTGTCGCCGACATCGGGCGCCATGGCGCTGACCTGACGACTCTGGTCGGCCGGCTGCCCTTCAAGCAGGTCTATTGCCTGCTGGGCGAGGGCAACGTCAGCGCCGTCGACGCCACCTACCACAACCTGCACGGTTCGCTGGCGCTCCGCGTCTCGGTCCGTCCGCCGACCAGCTACCTGCGCATCCGCCGCGCGCTCGACATCCTGCTGTCGGGCCTCCTGCTGGTGGCGGTGGCGCCGCTGATGCTCGGCATCGCCGCGGCGATCCGTCTGGACAGCCCCGGTCCGGTGATGTTCCGCCAGAAGCGCTGGGCCGGCGGCGACAAGACCTTCGACGTGCTGAAGTTCCGCTCGATGCACATCAATGCGGAGGAGCATCTCCAGCGCCTGCTGGAGAACGATCCGAAGATGCGCGAAGAGTACATGACCTACCACAAGCTGACCTACGATCCGCGCATCACCCCGATCGGCCGCTTCCTGCGCAAGACCTCGCTCGACGAGCTGCCGCAGCTGGTGAACATCCTGATGGGCGACATGAGCCTGATCGGCCCGCGCGCCTACATGCCCAAGGAACTGCCGGAGGTCGGCGCCTCGGCCGAGGTCATCGGCTCCGTCCGTCCGGGCCTGACCGGCTACTGGCAGGTGTCGGGGCGCCACCGCACCACCTTCCAGGAACGCGTCGCGATGGACGTCTTCTATGTCCGCAACTGCGGCCTGCTGTTCGACTTCTACATCCTGTGCAAGACGGCGGTGATCGTCCTCAAGGGCGAAGGGTCATGACCCCGCAGCGCTTCATCCAGGCCCCTCTTCCCACCCGGGAGAGGGGCTTTCCCTTTTCTGGGCTCCGCTCCGACGCCGCCGGGACCGGCCGTCATAGGCCCTGCGGGACCCGCAAGATCGGGGTGGATGGCCCAACCGGAGGTAGCCCCGATGGGGACGGCCTCCTTAGGCCTAATGCCTCCGCCCGGCTACAGGTCCGGGCATCGGGTTGGCATCTTCAGAAAACGATGCGGTGCGCCCGCCATGGGCGTTCACTGCCATAGCAGCCCTTTTCACCGGAACAGCGGCCCCATGAAAGTCCTCGAAGTTCTGGAAAAGAGCATCACCGTCTTCTGCATCGTCTCGTTCGGCGGCTCGGTGCTCCCGGCGCTGCTGACCGGCGGCGGAACGACCGATCCGGACGCGCCGGGCGCGGTGATCTACTTCATGGCCGTCTACGTCATGATCCTGGGCCTGATCGCGCTGCGGCCCAGCCTGGCCTTCCGCATCCCGACGGGAAGCCCGGCGGTGTCGCTGATCGTGGCGCTGGCCTTCCTGTCGGCCCTGTGGTCGATCTACCCGGACGTGACGCTGCGCCGCGCGGTGGCCTTCCTGTTCACCACCGCCTTCGCCGTCTATCTGGCGCTGCGCTACACCTTCCCGGAAATCATCCGGATGCTGGCGACCGGCCTGTCGATCCTGATGGTGCTGTCCTACGCCTCGGTCTTCGCCATGCCGGCGGTCGGGCTCGACCACGAGCAGCATGTCGGCGCCTGGAAGGGCATCTTCTGGCAGAAGAACGTGACCGGCCGCATGATGGTCTGGCTGGTGCTCTGCCTGCTCTGGCTCGATTGGACGCGCGAGGGCAAGCGCTGGGTGGTCCGGCCGCTGCTGCTGATGGCCCTGCTGCTGATCGTGATGAGCCGGTCGGGCACCGGCCTGGTGACCTCGATCCTGGTCGCCGGCCTGCTGCTGGCCAGCGGCTTCGTGCGCGGCGGCATCCGCAGCTTCGCCCCGGCCATGGCCTTCGTCCTGCTGGTCGCGGTGGTCGGCATCACCAGCGGCACGACTTTCTGGCACGACATCCTCTACATGCTGGGCCGCGACCCGACGCTGACCGGACGCACGGTGCTGTGGGAACACACGCTGATGTCGATCCAGGACCGCTTCCTGCTCGGCTGGGGCTACGGCGCCTACTGGTACGGAGCCTACGGTCCGGGCAGCACCTTCACCCAGGGCTGGGGCATCAACTCCGCCCACAACGGGTGGATGGAGGCGTGGCTCGACCTCGGCCTGCCCGGCGTGATCCTGACGGCGATGCTGATGGGCCGCCTGCTGATCCAGGGCTTCGGCGCCATCCGCTACAGCGAGAACCGCGCCGAGCCCGCCTGGATCTTCACCGTCGGCTGCGCGCTGCTGCTGATCTCGGTGTCGGAGAGCGTGTTCCTGGAACGCCATTCCCTGAACTGGATCGTGCTGGTGATCGCGGTGACCCGTCTCGTGCAGCGCCGTCGCTGGGCGAAGATGCAGGCCCGGATGCACGACCAGCAGCAGGCCGCCCACGCCGGCTTCGCCAGCTCCTCCCCCTACGGAACCTCCTACGGCGGGCCGTCGGCCGCCGGCTGGAGCGGTCCGGCCCGGCCCGGCTGACGGATACGGAGGCCCCCGCATGTTCCATCCCCCGAAATCTCCGTCGCGACAGAAGGTAGTGTCATGACGCCCCCGCAAGAGATGGTCACCGTCGTCATCCCCACCCGCAACCGGCCGGACATGGTCGCGCGGGCCGTGGAGAGCGCCCTGGCCCAGACCTACGCCCCGCTCGAAGTCGTCGTCGTCATCGACGGCCCCGACCCCGCCACCGAGGAGCGTCTGAGGGCGTTCGGCGATCCGCGCCTGACCGTGATCGCGCTGGAACAGAACCGCGGCGCCGCCGGTGCCCGCAATCTGGGCGTGGAACGCGCGGAAGGCGCCTGGATCGCCTTCCTCGACGACGACGACGAATGGATGCCGGGCAAGATCGCCCTGCAGATGGCCGCCCGCCCGCCCGGCGTGCGCTACCCGATCATGAGCTGCCGCTGCAAGGTGGTCACCGCCCGCGGCGACTTCGAATGGCCGCGGCGCCTGTGCACCCCGCGGGACCGGATCGGCGACTACCTGTTCGTCCGCCACGGGCTGTTCAAGGGCGAGACCTTCGCCCCCACCACCACCCTGCTCGCCCCGAAGGCGCTGCTCCAGCGCCAGCCGATCCCGAAGTCGGCCTTCGACGACTGGGAGTGGCTGATCTCCTGCGGGCAGATCGAAAGCTGCGCCCTGGTGACGGTGCCCGAGGTGCTGGCGATCCATTATACGGAATCCGACCGCATCACCCTGTCCACCTGCCACAACATCGACATGGCCCTGAACTGGGCGGAGTCGGTGCGGCCCCGGCTGTCGCCGCGCGCCTACGCCAGCCTGCTGCTCCAGGCGACCGGCGGGGAGCAGGCGGCGCGGACCCCGGCGGTGCGCAAGCGCATCCTGAAATCGGCGCTGCGCGACGGCGCGCCGACCCCGATGGCGCTGACCACCTTCCTGATGCATTCGCTGATGCCGGTCGGGCTGCGGCGCCGGCTGCGTCAGGCCATCTTCTCGGCTCCCGGCGCGGCGTGAGGGCAGAATGGGTTTGATGGACATGGGTTTCCGGCGCAAGAAGGCGGCCCGCGCCTGCATTGTCTTCGCCACCCCCGGCGCGCTGGACGGCGGCGGGGGGATTGGGCGGATGACGGGCTACATCGTCGACGCCTTCCAGAACAGCCCGGCCGCCCCGGACACCGTGGTGCTCGACACCCGCGGCACCGGCAGCGCCCTGCTGTCGCCGGTCTATCTGGCCGGCACGCTCGCGCGGCTGGGCGCCCTGATGCTGCGCCGCCGCCCGACGGTCGTGCACATCAACGTGTCGGAGAACGCCAGCGTCTGGCGCAAGGCGGTGGTCCAGCTCTTCGCCGGTCTGTTCTCATGCCCCACGGTCGTGCATCTGCACGGCGCGTCCTTCATGGAGTATTTCGACAAGGGGCCGGTGTCCCGCGCGATCAGCCGCTGGCTGTTCGACCGCTGCGGCATCGCCCTGGTGCTCGGCGAGAGCTGGCGGAACTTCCTGGTGCAATCGGTCGGGACGGACCCGCACAAGGTGCGCGTGCTCTACAACGCCGTGCCGGACATCGGCGCCGACCTGCCGGTCCGCGCGGCCCCGCCGGAGGGGGCGATCGTGTCGCTCCTCGTGCTCGCCAACCTGTCGGAGCGCAAGGGCATCGGCACGCTGCTGCGCTCCTGCCGGCTGATGAAGGACCGGGGCTTCCGCTTCCGCGTGACCATCGGCGGCGGCGGCGACGTCGAGGGCTACCGCCGCATGGCGGCGGAGCTGGGCGTGGACGGCGAATGCCGCTTCGAGGGCTGGATCTCCCGCGAGCAGGCGCACGCCCATCTGCGCGACCACGACATGCTGCTGCTGCCCTCGACCCATGAGGGGTTGCCCATGGTGATCCTGGAGGCGCTGTCCACCGGCATGCCGGTGGTCACCACTCCGGTCGGTTCGATCCCGGAGGTGCTGACCGACGGGGAGACGGCGCGCATCGTCCCGGTCAACGACCCGGAGGCGCTGGCCCACGCCGTCCGCGACCTCGCCGCCCAGCCGGCGCTCTACGCGCGCCTGTCGGCGCAGGGGCGCCGGCTGTTCCTGGAGAAATTCGTCATCGAGTCCTATGGCCGCAGCCTTCAGGACATCTATGCGGAGCTGAACCGCCCCGACGCCGTCCGGCGCCCCTCATTGGGAGCGCTGCCCGACGCCGCGGCGGCCAAGCCATCGCTGACCCGCGCGGGCCGACAGTAAGAACCCATTTTCTCCGCGGGGTCCTTTAATTCCTTCCTCCCTGAAGCTTCGCGAGGGGAGCGCGACAGTCAGGAGCGGATATGATCTACATCGTTTCACCCGGCGGCACGCTCGAAAAGGGCGGCATGGGGCGAATCGTCGACAACTTCACGACGGACCTGCGGGAGAACCGTCCCGACGTGAAGTTCGAGGTGATCGACAGCTACGGGCCGGACGCGAAATTCCACCTGATGCCTTTCTACTTCGCCGCCGCGCTGCTGCGCCTGTTCGGCTGCTTCGCGACCGGCAAGGCCCAGCTCGTGCACATCCACATGGCGGAGTATGGCAGCGTCCTGCGCAAGGGGCTGATTGTCGCCATGGCTTCGCTGTTCCGGGTGCCGGTCGTCCTGCATCTGCACGGCGGGCGTTTCCCGAAGCATTACGAGGACGCCAAGCCGCTGTCCCGCTGGGCCATCCGCCACATGATGGAGATGACCAGCGAGGTGGTGGTGCTGGGCGAATACTGGCGCAACTGGGTGGTCACCACCTTCCCGGCGGTGCGCCGCACGACCCTGCTGCACAACGCCGTGCCGGGGCCGGAAACCATCCCGGAGCGCGCGGAGGACGGGCCGGTGCGCCTGCTGTTCCTCGGCCGCCTGATCAAGCTGAAGGGCATCGACGTGCTGCTCGACGCCCTGGCGTCGGAGGCCTGCCGCAGCCGCTCCTGGCAGCTGACCATCGCCGGCGACGGCGACCTGGAGACCTACCGCGCCCAGGCCAAGGCGCTCGGGCTTGAGGAGCACGTGCGCTTCACCGGCTGGCTCGACCAGACCGGCTGCCGCAAGGAGCTGGTGCAGGCCCATGTGCTGGTCCAGCCCTCGATGTTCGAGGGGCTGCCGATGTCAGTGCTGGAGGCCATGGCCAACGGCCTGACCATCGTCGCCACCCCGGTCGGCAGCGTGGGCGACGCCATCGCCGACGACGAGACCGGCCTGCTGGTGCCGCCGGGCGACCGGGCGGCCCTGGCCGAGGCGCTGGCCCGCGTGATCGACGACGCGGAGCTGCGCCGCCGGCTGGGCCAGGGCGCCCGCCGCCGCTTCGAACGGCAGTTCGACATCGCCGTCTACCGGGAGCGCATCGTCGAGATCTACCGCCGCAACGCCCGCGGCTGGCTGTCCGAATCGGCGCCCGCGGCGTCGATCGGGCCGCGCCGGGCGCGCTCCGGCTGACGATCCCACCGATCCGGGCCCGGTTCAGAACCGGGCCCGTCCTGCCTTTCAACCGGTCCGCAACCGCCTCGCCAGACAGAACGAAGGACCGGACACACAGCAGAGGTCCAATCCCCATGAAGCAAGCCATCGCGGCCGGAATCGTGCGCTGGACGGGAGTCGGTGCCCTGTTCCGAAATCTGTTCGCGCGCCGGAACGTGACGATCGTCGTGTATCACGATCCGGACCCGGAGGTGATGCGCGCGCATCTCGCCTGGTACGCCGAACGCTACAGTTTCACCACGCTGGACGCGGTGGCCGATGCGCTGGAAAGCGGGCGGTGGGGTGACCTGCCGCCCTATCCGCTTGTCATCACCTTCGACGACGGCCACCGCAACAACGCCCGCCTGGAATCCCTGTTCACGGAATTCGGGGTGCGCCCGACCATCTACCTGTGCAGCCGCGTGGTCGGCACCGCCCGCCCCTATTGGTGGAAGACCGCCGCCGCCGGGCGAATCGGCGCCGAGACTTTGAAGCGCCTCCCCGACCCGGAGCGGCGCCGCCGGCTTGCCGAGGCCGGCGACGATCCCGACCGGGACGGCGCCGACCGCCAGTCGCTGACCTGGGACGAGGTCCGGCGTCTGGCCACCGTCACCGACTACGGAGCCCACACCCGCACCCACCCGATCCTCCTGCAATGCGACGACCAGCGCTGCGCCGAGGAGATCGCTCTGTGCAAGACCGAGCTGGAGGAGGCCACCGGCCTGCCCTGCCGCCATTTCGCCTTCCCCAATGGCGATTTCAGCGACCGCGAGGTGGCGATCATCCGGCAGGCCGGCTACCGAACCGCGCGCACCATCGATCCGGGCTGGAACGGCCCGAAGGCTGACCCGCTGCGCCTGCACGCCGTGCCGATTTCCGACGACGCCTCGGTCGACTGGCTGTCGGTGCAGGTGACCGGCATCCCGGCCTGGCTGCGCAAGCGCAAGAACGGCGGCGTCACGCAGGCCCCCACCCCGACGCACGGCGATCCGCTGCCGGCGGCGTGATTTTTTAATTTTCCCTCTCCCGCCCCGGGAGAGGGAAGGGGCCCGCGCGCAGCGTGGGAAGGGTGAGGGTACGGCAACGGCCAAGTGCTTGATCCTTGTTTTCACCCTCACCCGGCGCCTTCGGCGCCACCCTCTCCCGGGACGGGAGAGGGAATTAGGGCGCCGCCCCCTCAGCAACCATGACGAGAGCGATAGGCCCGCCTACGCCGCAAGTCAGAGAGGGTTCCCCAAGAGTACGAGAAGGTATTCCCTGCTCAATTGCAATGACCCTGAGTGGTTAGCCACTGTCTTCACCGTCCGATCATCCTTTGCACTCTCGAAAACACCGCATTCGAATGCAATAAAGAATGACGTACTCGGCGGCGTTGCCGAAACCTCGCTGCAAGGAACGGGAAACCCCTTTCCCAATCCCACGCAACGAGGCGGTAGCACCGAAAGGAACGGATCGGCCCTTTGGATTAATCCCCCAACGACGCCGACCCTCCGTCCCGATCTGCCGGCCAAGGATCGACGACCACACCCACAGGAGTTGCCAGCGACATGCGGACCGCCACCATGACCACCGATACGACGACCCTGAGCGCACCCGCCACCCAGGAGATCCGCGCCTTCATCGTGGAGAACTTCCTGCTCGGCAGCGACTCCGGCTTCGACAACGCCGAATCCCTGCTGGAGACCGGCATCATCGACTCGACCGGCATCATGCACGTCGTGGCCTTCCTCGAGGAGCACTTCGGCATCATCGTCGAGGACGAGGACATGGTCGCCGACAACCTCGAGTCGGTCAGCCGCATCGCCGCCTACGTCGAGCGCAAGCGGACCCTGAAGGACGCGGCCTGATCCTTCCGCCAGGACGGAACGGGTCATCGGGACAGTCACCGAAGCCAGGCAAGGGAACAGCGTCATGGCGCACCTGCTTCATCAGTTCCTCAGCGAGACCGCCGCAAGCCGGCCGCACCACACCGCGCTGATCGCGGGAGAGAACGCCGTCACCTTCGCCGAGCTGGACCGCCAGAGCGACGCCGTCGCCTGCGCGCTCCAGTCCGCCGGGGTGGTGCGCGGCGACCGCGTGGCGGTCATGCTGGAGAACTCGATCGAGTATGTCGCCGGCCTGTTCGGCGCGCTGAAGGCCGGGGCCGTCTATGTCCCCGTCAACCCGTCCACCAAGGCGGACAAGCTGGCCTACATCCTGACCGACGCCGGCGTGCGGGCGCTGATCGCTCCCGCCGCGCTCGCCCGGCAGGTTGTGCCGGCGGCTGGCGAGGCGCCTCACCTCGCCACCACGCTGTGGGTTGGGCCCGCCGTGCCGGCCGGGGCCGGCGGGCTCTCCTTCACGGACATCGTGGCCACCCACCCGGACCCCCAGTCCGGAGGGTTCAAACCGCAGGACCGCGGCCTGATCGACCAGGATCTTGCCGCCATCCTCTACACCTCGGGAACCACCGGGCGGCCCAAGGGCGTCATGCTCAGCCACGCCGCGCTGGTGAACACCACCTGGTCGATCTCCACCTATCTGGAGAACACCCCCGACGACATCGTGATGTGCGTCCTGCCGCTGACCTTCGGGTACGGCCTGTCGCAGATCCTGACCGGGGCGCGAGTTCGGCTTCACGGTGGTCCTGGAACGCTCCTTCGCCTTCCCGGCGGAAACGCTGGCGCGCATGGTGAAGCACCGCATCACCGGCCTGCCCGGCGTGCCCACCTTCTTCTCCACGCTGCTGGGGATGGAGGCGATGAAGACCGCCGATCTGTCCTCGCTGCGCTATCTGACCAACGCGGCGGCCCCGCTGCCGACCGCCCACATCGACCGCCTGCGCGAGCGCTTTCCGGATGCCGCCTTCTACTCGATGTACGGCATGACGGAATGCTGCACCCGCATCTGCTACCTCGATCCGCGCGACCTCGGCACCAAGACCGCCTCGGTGGGCCGGGCCATCCCCAACTGCGAAGCCTATGTGGTGGACGAGCTGGGCAACCGCGCCGCCCCCGGTGAGGTTGGCGAGCTGGTGGTCCGCGGCGCCAACGTGATGCGCGGCTACTGGAACCGCCCGGAGGAAACCGCCAAGCGCCTGCGCAGCGGGCCGCAGGGCGAGACCCTGCTCTACACCGGCGACCTCTTCACCATGGACGCCGACGGTTGCCTCTACTTCGTCAGCCGCAAGGACGACGTGTTCAAGTGCCGCGGCGAGAAGGTCAGCCCCAAGGAGGTCGAGAACGCCCTCTACGAGCTGGAAGCCGTGGTCGAGGCCGCCGTTCTCGGTGTGCCCGACGCCGCCGACGGCATGGCGGTGAAGGCCTATCTGGTCGTCCGCCCCGGCGCCACCCTGACCGAGATGGCGATCCGCCAGCACTGCCGGGGCCGCCTGGAAAGCCATCTGGTGCCCAAATTCATCGAGATCCGCGACGAGTTGCCGAAGACCGACTCCGGCAAGATCCGGCGCGCGACGCTCGCCGAAACCGCCTGATCCTTTTCCGCTGATCACGACACACAGGAGAGCGTGCGATGTGTGGTGTCGCCGGAGTTCTCGCCGGGCCGCGTGCCGAGCCCGCCGGACTCGACGAACTGAAGCGCATGATCGCCATGATCGGGCATCGCGGCCCGGACGGCTACGGCTTCTACCGCGACGGGCGGATCGGGCTCGCCCATGCGCGCCTCAGCATCGTCGGCTTGGCCGGCGGCTTCCAGCCGATCCACAACGAGGAGCGGACTCTCTGGATCACCTTCAACGGCGAGATCTTCAACCACGTCGAGCTGCGGCGTGACCTGGAGGCGCGCGGGCACCGCTTCTACACCCGCACCGACACCGAGGTGATCGTCCACGCCTTCGAGGAGTACGGCCCCGCCGCCTGGGCCAAGCTGAACGGCCAGTTCGCCATCGGGCTGTGGGACGCGGTGAAGCGCGAGCTGTGGCTGGTCCGCGACCGGCTGGGCATCCTGCCGCTGTTCTACGCCCGCAGCGGCGACCATCTCGCCTTCGCGTCGGAGGCCAAGGCCCTGTTCGGCGGCGGCCGCATCGAGCCGCGCTTCGACGCCGCCCGCCTCGCCCAAGTTTTCACCCACTGGAGCGTCGCCCCCCAGGGCAGCGTCTTCGCCGGGGTGCAGAGCGTGCCGCCGGCCACCGCCATCCGCATCGACGCCGACCTGCGCCTGCACGAGGACCGCTATTGGGAGCCGGACATGGCCGGCGACCCCGCCCTGTCCCGCATCACGCTGGACGAGGCGGCGGACCGGCTGGAGGAGAAGCTGCTCGACGCCATCCGCCTGCGGCTGCGCGCCGACGTGCCGGTGGGCGTCTACATCAGCGGCGGGCTGGACAGCTCGGTCATCGCGGCGCTGGCCCGCAAGCTCGACACCACGCAGATGCACAGCTTCGGCGTGCGCTTCGCCGACAACGCCTTCGACGAGACGCCGCAGCAGCGGCTGGTCGCCGGCCATGTCGGGACGGAGCATCACGACATTCTCTGCACGGCGGAGGACATCCAGGCGGCCCTGCCCGACGTGATCTGGCACGGCGAATCGCCGCTGGTCCGCACCGCCCCGGCGCCGCTCTTCCTGCTCTCCCGCCTCGTCCGCGACAGCGGTATCCGCGTCGTGCTGTCCGGTGAGGGCGCCGACGAGTGGCTGGCCGGCTACGACATCTTCAAGGAGGACAAGGTCCGCCGCTTCTGGGCGCGGCAGCCGCACTCCACGGCGCGCCCGAAGCTGCTCAGCCGCATCCATCCCTACGCCGCCACCAGCGGCCAGAAGGACAGCCCGCTTTGGCAGGCCTTCTGGAAGCGCGGCATGACGGAGACGGACGATCCCTTCTACGCCCACCGCATCCGCTGGCAGAACACCGCCTGGACCCAGCGCCTGCTGGCGCCGAACGTGCGCTCCGCCGCCAACGCGCAGGCCTTCGACGAGGCCGTCGCCGCCCATCTGCCCGCCGGCTGGTCGCGCTGGAGCCCGCTCGCCCGCACCCAGTGGACGGAGATCGCCGCCTTCATGTCGCCCTACCTGCTGACCAGCCAGGGCGACCGGGTGGCGATGGCCAACAGCATCGAGGTCCGCTATCCCTTCCTCGATCCGGAGGTGGACGACCTCTGCGCCGCCCTGCCCGACCGGGTCAAGATGCTGGGGCTGCGCGACAAGCTGGCGCTGCGCCGCGTCGCCTCGCGCCTGCTGCCGGCGGAGATCTTCCACCGCCCGAAGCGCCCTTACCGCGCCCCGATGACCACCGCCCTCTTCGGCGCCCGGGCCCCGGCCTATGTCCAGGACCTGCTGTCCGAGGAGTCGCTGAACCGCTACGGGCTGGTCGACGCCGCCGGCGTCGCCGCGCTCGCCGCCAAGGCCCACCGCACCGACGGCCGCATGGCCGGCGAGCGCGAGGAGATGGCCCTGGTCGGCGTTCTCACCCTCCAGATGCTCGCCCGGAACGTGCTGGACGAGCTTCCGGGCCGGGCCTCGACGCTCCGCGCCCGCTTGGACGCCGCGCCCATCCACATTCTCGAAGAGCATTTGGACCGCGCCGCCGCCGCCTGATCCGGCGGCCCGGCGCGGTCCCCAAGGCACAGTCCTTCTCACAGTCCCCTTCTCACAGTCGATGCAACAACGCCAACCGGGAAAACCGACACCATGCTGAACGCCCTGCATCCCTTCGACGCCAACGCCCTCTCGCTCGACTGCGCGGCGGCTGCCCGGGAGATCGAACAGTTCATCCAGCGCACCGTCGCCCATGACCTGAAGCGCCAGGGCATCGTGCTCGGCGTGTCCGGCGGCATCGACAGCTCGGTCTGCGCGGCGTTGGCCGTCCGCGCGCTGGGGCCGGAGCGCGTCCTGGCCATCCTGATGCCGGAGAAGGAATCCTCGCCGGACAGCACCCGCCGCGGCCGGTTGCTCTGCGAGAGCCTGGGCATCGAGCCAATCATGGAGAACCTGACCGCTCCGCTGACCGCGCTCGGCTGCTACGACCGCCGCGACAGCGCCATCCGCCGTCTCTTCCCGGAATACGGTCCGGGCTGGAAGCAGAAGATCGGCTTGGCCGCCGGCCTGCTCGACGCCGACCGCGTCAATTACTTCACCATGACGGTGGAATCGCCGGAAGGCGACCGCCAAACCAGCCGCATGCCGGTGGACGTCTATCTGTCGGTGGTCGCCGCCACCAACCTGAAGCAGCGCGTCCGCAAGACCATGGAATACACCCACGCCGACCGGCTGAACTACGCGGTCCTCGGCACGCCGAACCGGCTGGAGTATGAACTGGGCTTCTTCGTGCGCGGCGGCGACGGTCTGGCCGACCTCAAGCCGATCGCCCATCTGTTCAAGACACAGGTCTACCAGATGGCCGCCTATCTCGGCCTGCCCGATGACATCCAGAGCCAGTCGCCGAGCACCGACACCTACACCCTGCCGCAGTCGCAGGAGGAGTTCTACTACGCCATCCCCTACGACAAGCTGGACCTGGCGCTCTGCGCCTACGGCCGCGGCGTGCCGGAGGACGAGGCGGCCCGCGCCCTCAACCTGTCGGTCGAGCAGGTCCGCCGCGTCTACAAGGACATCGTCCTGAAGCGCCGCACGTCGGGCCGCATCCTGCGCAACGCCGCGCTGGTGCAGCCGGTCGAGGTGGATGGGAGCGACGCATGACCGCAATGCCCTGGCTTCAGCGGGGTGTGGAACGGTTCATGTCCGAGGATCGCGTCGCGCTGGAGTCCTTCCAGCGCGACCACTTCGGCGCGGACTCCCCGCTGCTGGACGACACCCATTTCAATTGGCTGTTCGAGGAGCCGCCGACCCCCGATCCGGAGGGGATGCAGCTCTGGGTCTGCAAGCGGAACGGGGGGATCGTCGGCCAGCAGGCGGGCATTCCCTTCGCGTTGAAGGTGGGGCAGCGGCTGCGCCGTGCCTCCTGGGCGATCGACCTGATGGTCGCTCCGGAATGGCGGCTGCGCGGCGTCGGGCCGGGCCTGTCGGAGACCCACGCCGCCGCCAGCGAGGTGAGCGTCTCCCTGTCGATGACCGACGCCGCCTACAAATCCTACAAGCGGGCGGGCTGGCTCGATCTCGGCAACGTCCCGACCTATCTGCGCGTGATCGATCCGCCACGCTGCCTGCGCGTCAGCCCCTATGACGGCGGACTGGCCCGCCTGATGGCGCGGCTGGGCAAGCCGGCGATGAGCGCCGCTTCGCTGGTCGGCCACGCGGCCGCCCGGACCTTCGGCGCCCGGCTGGTCGAGGTCGAGCGCTTCGACGAGCGGATGGACGGGCTGTGGGAGGCCGCGGCGCCGCAGCATCTCTGTGCCGCCCGGCGCGACCACGCCTATCTCCAGTGGCGCTTCGACAAGATCCCCAACGCGGCGCGGCACCGCCGCTTCCTCGTCATGCGCGGTGAGACGGTGGTGGCCTATGTGGTCCTGCGGGTGGACCGCTGGCGCGGCGAGAGTGTCGGGGTGGTCTGCGATTATCTGGCCCGTCCGGGCTGGCTGATGCCCGCCTTCGCCCTGCTGGTCGAGCGCGCCCGGCGGGACCGGCTGGTCGCCCTGCTCTGCCGCACGTTGAACGCGCAGGCGGCTCGTCCCCTGTCGATGATGGGCTTCCTGTGCCTGAAGAACGGTCTGCGCCAGCCGACCCGGATGATGGCCCGCCCCGCCGCCGACCGCCCGGAGCTGACCCCGCTGATCGGCGACCCGAAGAACTGGTTCGTCACCGCCGCCGACAGCGACATGGGCTTCAAGGATCTCGGCGGGTAAGCAGCTCCGCCAGAAACGAAAAGGGCGCCCGCATGGCTGCGGGCGCCCTTTTCGTTGGGTCGTGCATAAAGTCGAGACTGTGAGGATGCATAATCCGAGCGCATGAGCGGTTTGCCGCTGCACACGACGTTCATGAAGGATCAAGCCATTCGAGCGATTAGTAAGGCTCAGCTTCAGGCGTTGCCGCCCGTCCACATGCCTCCTATCGACGTGATGGTCTGTCACGGCTCTCAAGGGAGTTCTGGTTTTGAGGTGGGTTTCCCGCTTAGATGCTTTCAGCGGTTATCCCGTCCATACTTAGCTACCCGGCCATGCCACTGGCGTGACAACCGGTGCACCAGAGGTATGTCCATCCCGGTCCTCTCGTACTAGGGACAGATCCTCGCAAAACTCCGACACCCACGGCAGATAGGGACCGAACTGTCTCACGACGTTCTAAACCCAGCTCACGTACCACTTTAATCGGCGAACAGCCGAACCCTTGGGACCTGCTCCAGCCCCAGGATGTGATGAGCCGACATCGAGGTGCCAAACGACTCCGTCGATATGGACTCTTGGGAGTCATCAGCCTGTTATCCCCGGCGTACCTTTTATCCGTTGAGCGATGGCCCGTCCACATGGAACCACCGGATCACTATGGCCGACTTTCGTCTCTGCTCGACTTGTCTGTCTTGCAGTCAGGCGGGCTTATGCCATTGCACTCGTCGAGCGATTTCCGACCGCTCTGAGCCCACCATCGCGCGCCTCCGTTACACTTTGGGAGGCGACCGCCCCAGTCAAACTACCCGCCATGCAGGGTCCCGGCTCCGGATCAACGGAGCGCGGTTAGATGCCAGAGACCTCAAGGGTGGTATTTCAAGGATGGCTTCACCCGAGCTGGCGCCCGGGCTTCCTAGCCTCCCACCTATCCTACACATGAGATCCCTAGCACCACTGCAAAGCTGTAGTAAAGGTGCACGGGGTCTTTCCGTCTGACCGCGGGTACTCCGCATCTTCACGGAGAGTTCAATTTCGCTGAGTTGGTGTTGGAGACAGCGGGGAAGTCGTTACGCCATTCGTGCAGGTCGGAACTTACCCGACAAGGAATTTCGCTACCTTAGGACCGTTATAGTTACGGCCGCCGTTTACCGGGGCTTCAATTCGGAGCGTGAACCCCTCCTCTTAACCTTCCGGCACCGGGCAGGCGTCAGACCCTATACGTCGCCTTGTACGGCTTCGCAGAGCCCTGTGTTTTTAGTAAACAGTCGCCACCCCCTGGTCTGTGCCCCCCGCCATGGCTTGCGCCACAACGGGGCCCTCTTCTTCCGAAGTTACGAGGGCAATTTGCCGAGTTCCTTCAACACCATTCTCTCAAGCGCCTGGGTATACTCTACCAGTCCACCTGTGTCGGTTTGGGGTACGGTCTGATGCGGGGGCTGTTTCCTGGAACGGGTCCCCAGCCGGGCCAATCCGATAAGGCCCGACACGCTTTCCCATTCGTCACACACCCGCTGGCCCACGAATATTAACGTGGTTCCCATCGACTACGCCTTTCGGCCTCGCCTTAGGGGCCGGCTCACCCTGCGTGGATTAACCTTGCGCAGGAACCCTTGGACTTTCGGCGACAGTGTTTCTCACACTGTTTGTCGCTACTCATGTCAGCATTCTCACTTCCGATACCTCCAGGCGGCCTCACGGACACCCTTCGCAGGCTTACGGAACGCTCCGCTACCACGTGTCAAAGACACATCCGCAGCTTCGGTACACGGCTTGAGCCCCGATACATTTTCGGCGCAGGCCGGCTTAACTAGACCAGTGAGCTATTACGCTTTCTTTAAAGGATGGCTGCTTCTAAGCCAACCTCCTGGTTGTCATGGCCTTCCCACATCCTTTCCCACTTAGCCGTGATTTGGGGACCTTAGCTGGCGGTCTGGGCTGTTTCCCTCTCGACGATGGACCTTAGCACCCACCGTCTGTCTGCCGGGCTGTGCTCCACGGTATTCGGAGTTTGGTTAGGTTTGGTAAGCCGCGAGGCCCCCTAGCCCATCCAGTGCTCTACCCCCGTGGGCAATCGCCCGACGCGCTACCTAAATAGCTTTCGCGGAGAACCAGCTATTTCCCGGTTTGATTGGCCTTTCACCCCTAGCCACAGGTCATCTCCGACTTTTTCAACAGGCGTGAGTTCGGTCCTCCAGTGCGTGTTACCGCACCTTCAACCTGCCCATGGCTAGATCACCGGGTTTCGGGTCTACAGCAAGCAACTCAAGCGCCCTGTTCAGACTCGCTTTCGCTGCGCCTCCGGCTATCGCCTTAAGCTCGCTGCTTACTGTAAGTCGCTGACCC